>CAVRMH010000039.1:0-294234 GCA_963721775.1 uncultured Actinomycetota bacterium
CAACGAAACGAGACGCGCTGCTGTCACGAAACAAGGCAAACACAGACTGGTGGACGATTGTCGTGGGTGCCCGAGGAAAGGACGCCAGCGGCAAGTACAGTGCCGAGACATACGTCAAAGAGATTTGGCGGGGTCGGTGCACGAAAGACGAGTATCTGCAGAGGCTCCGCGTATTGAATGATCGCTACCGGCCGACGGCGGTCATGATCGAAACGGTCGCAGCGCAGGAGTACTTGGCGCAGGACGCTGAGAAGTACATGCCGGTGCGCCGACTCGACCGGACGACGGACAAGATCGCCCGCGCGTATTGGCTTCAGGCATTCCTCGAGAACGGGGACGTGCTTTTCCCGGCGAGTCACCTTCGGGGCGGCAACCCGGATTGGCAAACGCTGCTGGATGAACTGTTGCTATTCCCGGAAGGGGAGCACGACGATTTCTTTGACGGGCTGCAAACGATGGTGGACGGGGCGATCAACGAGATCGGACAGTGCTATATCTGGAGCGCGGAGAGTCTGGGGATCACAGGGTGAGACTTATGAAAAAGCGGCCGATATCAGAACCCTCGTTGACCGAGGCCACAATACGTGGGTTGAGCGCCTGGGAGAGTTACCTCAATGCCCTCATAGCAAAATCCCCTTCGCTGATTGGCTTCCGGGAAGACTACTCGCGATTCCGCAACGGCGCGATCACCGACATTGACTTTCTGACGCGCAAGGGCGCTAACACTGCGGTCTTGACGCACATCGTGTTTACGGACTTGTGGTGTCAGCCGGAGCGAAACGCTTGGAAGGCGCAAATGGAGTCTGATAGGAGATGGATTACTTCTGCGGAGTTCTGGAGCAAACAGCGCAGGCGACTCGACGTGGCGAGGCGGGAAGTTGGTCAAATTCACGGGGAGCAATCTGTACCGGCGCTGGGAACAATTACAAGGGGGCGTGGGACGAAGACGTCAACCTTCACGAGGTGTTCAGGCGAATGGATGCCGCACACCAAGCGGTCGAAGAGGCGATCCAGATCATCGATGAGTTGGACCTGCCGAGTGGCGGATGGCAGATTCGGTGGAGCCCTAAGGGGCCCTACCTTGACCCAACGACGAAGACGGGTCGAAGGAAGAGTGGGCCGAACAGAAGGGACAGTTGGTCGAGCTGCGGCGCGGGGCTCGTTCACTACCTGAGAGAGCGAACAGGTTCCCCCCGCTACGCACGCGTTTGCCGCCTGTTGGCGGCTGCTGGCGAGATCGACTTCACCAATGGGGAACAGAACGAGGTTGACCTGCTGCGCAAGGGAATCGAGCGCCTGAACGGGGACCAGGCAGCAATGTCTGGTGTGCTTGCACGACTCCTCGACTGCGAGCGAGCATTTGAGGCCCTAGAGCCTACCGCGCTCGCTGAGGACGCGCGGTCGACCCCGCCGCGGAGACGCCGGGTCGGATGCGGTTCCGGAAACAAAAAGCGCGAAACTAGGATTATTACTTCCATACCAGCGGCAATTGGCATCCGCATAACCTTGGCCGGACGTGAAATGACGTCGGGGCTTTTTGTTTTGGTACCTGGAGGTAATGGCTTGGGAAGGCGCACGAACACCCGCCGTAAAACACATCGTGAGTGGGTCCTCAACGCGATTGACGCTGTGGCCCTGGATGCTGCCACGCAATCAATCGTGCTCCTGTCCCGGTGGGCGGCTCGCCGGGCCCTGCGAATCGCCAGTGAGCGCGCCGGGGAGACGGGGGCTGGCCGTAACCGGCCAAGAAACAAACAGTTACGGTCCACAAAAAGAGGAGAACGGACTTGATACGGTCGGGCAACCGAGCCAACATTGTGGTCTAAGTTATTGTCGTTAATACATTTATGATAAAGATCGCGAACCAGAAGCCCGCCGCCGCGTACCTGAGGCGCTCGACTGATCGGCAACTCCAGTCCATCCCGGATCAGCGATCGGCGGTAGAGCGCTTCGCCTTGGAGCGCGGGTACCGACTCGTCGCTGAGTACGTCGACGACGCGATCAGTGGTACCAGCGTCAAGGGCCGGCCCGACTTCCGACGCCTGATGCAGGATGCGCTTTCGCCCGGGCCCCAGTTCCAGGCCGTCATCGTCTACGAGATTTCGCGCTTTAGTCGCGACGAGCCCATGCGGGCCATGTCGCTCCTGAATCAGCTTGCCGAGAACGGGATCGAGCTTCTCTCGGTTTCCGATCCGTTACCGGGCAACGACTTCGACTACATGCTCTTGACCTTTAAGCAGACGCTGGCCCACATGGAGGTCAAAGACACTTCCCGGCGAACGATCCGTGGTCAGGTCTCTCGCGCGCGGACCGGTTGCTGGATGGGGGGAACGCCACCTTTCGGCTACGACCTCGCGTACCTCGACCCTAAGGGTGTCGTCTACGCCATCGTCCGCTTCATGGAGACCGGGGAAAAACAGGTCCTTCATCCCGACGGCCAACTTGATCGCGTTCTCGCCAAGGGCGAGCGCTTGCCGCGGTCCGACGCGGATCGAACGACGTTGGCGTTGAGTCTCGGGCCTAGGGTACGTACCGTGCGGCGGATTTTTCGACTTCGTGTTGATGACCTGCTCGGCTACCGCTCAATCGCCGAGCGCTTGAACGCCGAAGAGTTGCCGTCGCCGAGGAACGGGACGTACTCCACAGCCGCCAGGGAAGGTTGGTCAAGGTCTACCATCAAGGCACTTCTCGAGAATCCCGCCTACACCGGTGACCTCGTCTGGAACCGCCGCGCGGGTGGTATCTTCCACCGCGTGTCGGACGGGCAGGCCGTCCCACGAGAGCGTGGCAGTCGGAAAGCGCTCGTGCGAAACGACCCCGCGGACCACGAAGTCGTGCGCGACGCGCACCCCGCGATCATCGACCGCGAAACGTTCGAGCGGGCGCAACGAGTCACGGAATCAAGGCGCATTGCGCCGAAAGCACCCCCACACCGGACCGGCCGGGCGAAGGCATCGCCGTATCTGGGCAGCGGAAAGCTCCGGTGCATGAATTGCGGCCATTCATACATCGGCCAGACCGTGAACAAGGGGAAGAAGCGCCTCGACGGAACTCGGACAAAGACCCGTTACTACCTTTGCGGAGGATACGCGGCGAAGGGAAACGCGATATGCGTGAAGGCGCCGCTCGCCAAGGATCTGATCGACGACGCCTTACTGAAGGCGATACGCGAGAACGTGGGCGCTTTTCTCGACGCTGGCGGCGACGCGGTACTTCGACGAGTCGTTACGCAAGCGCTCGCGACCGACGGTACGTACGAGGACAAGCGCCGGGGACTTGAGGTGCGGCGATACGAAATCGAGCGACGAATCGACGAACTGGTAGAGAGCCTCTCGCCTACGAACCGTGAGTTCGTGGATCGAAAACTGGCCGCACTCAAGGTCGAGCGCGACCAGGTGGAAGGTCAACTCCGCGACCTGGAGGCCCGCGCCGGCCGGAAGATGAGCCCCGACACGGTGGTCGAGGAAGCGCTCAAAAGCATTCGTGAGTTGGAGGGGGTATTCGAGGAAGGGACGCTGGAGGAAAAGAAAGAGCTTGTGAGCCTGATGGTGGAGAGGGTTGATGTCGACCCGGTGGGAAAGACGGCCCGCTGCTACATACGAAAATTCCCGGCGCCGAGCTTGCTCTCGACACCGGGAATCTTTTGTGGATGGTAGCGGGGGCAGGATTCGAACCTGCGACCTTTGGGTTATGCGTACCACTACAGCTTTCGCTGCCCGGATGCCAGTTTGTGGTCTGGACTTTCTCTTCACCCTCGGCTGGCGTTCGACACCGTTAGGGTGCCTGCCGTCAAGTCTCTACACCTTCTCTGAGCTTCACAGCTCAGAGCTTGGCTCGGGGTTACCCCGCCAGCGGCTTCCCCGAATTTGACAGGTGGTCGCACGCAAGTTTCCTCGCGTGCAGCCCATTGCGGGATCAGCTCCCAGGCGTCACGAAAGTCGGCGGAACGTGGCTTTCGCTGACGCTTGTCAGCTTCGACCAGAGTGAATCTCACTGCCGTAGCTGATGAACACCTCGACAGGGAACACATAGAAGAGGTCTCAGGTCCGACAGTACGCCAGCGCAAAATCAAAGTCCGTTGCTGAGTACGACCTCTCGAACCATTCCGCGCCGATTTGTCTTGGTTCGGCGATTGTCGACCACGTAGTTGCCGGTGCATTCGTCCAACCAAGCCGTACTTAACTTGGACTTCGACCAGATGCGCCGTCCACGTCAAAGACCAAGTCGTACGACAACCGATCTCCGAGGGCTTCAGAACTCCCCAGCCACGCTTCAGCGCTTGAAGAATGGCTGCTTGCTCAGCGATGTCCCCTTTGAGCTTCGTGTCCACTGACCTCGCGGATTGAGCCCAACGAGCTACCAGACTGCTCCACCCCGCGTCAATGTAGAGGCATCTTAACCCACGGGGTGACGAAGTCAAGCGCCTTTCTGGAATGAGCTGAGGAGGCCTAGCGCGAGCCTTCCTTGGTCGGCACGATCTTGTAGACCCGGTCGCCCGGTCGAATGTACCCGTAGCGCTCGCGGCCCGTCTTCTCGATATAGAAGGGATCGCTGTCGAGGCGTGCGATCTCGCTCTCGAGCAGCGCGGCGTTGCGCTCGAGCTCGCCAATGTTGCGGTCGAGGCTCGAGCGTTCGTGGCGCAGCATCGCGATGCGAATCGGCGCCGCCGTCGCCCAGCACGAAGGCGTAGATCGCCCCGGCGAGGATGAGAAAGAGGAAGAAGCGCTGCACCGGCGCGCTCACGACGACCTGGTGGCGGTAGAACCGGCGGAGAAACGGCCCCACGCTGCCCGCCGCTCGCGACGACGGAGGCGTGCGTCTGCGAAGCGCGCGGACGCGGGCGGAAGTCGCGGAAGGCTCCTCCGAGCTCGCTCGGCGATTCCTGCTCCGATTTCCAGTAGCGCATGTCGGTGCCTCCTGCGGGTATTCGCTTCAACAGCGCCGCGAAACGCAGTCGCACCCGGGATACATCGCGACCGATCCCAAGCTCCTCGTCGATGCGCAACAGCTCGTTGTACTTGGCGATGCGCTCGCTGCGGCACAGGCTCCCGGTCTTGATCTGCCCCGCGTTGGTCGCGACCGCGAGGTGCGCGATCGTGCTGTCCTCGGTTTCGCCGCTGCGGTGCGAGATGACGCACGCGTACCCCGCCGACTTGGCGCTCTCGATGGTCTGCAGCGTCTCGGTGAGCGTCCCGATCTGGTTGAGCTTGATCGAGAATCGCGTTCGCCACGCCGGCCTCGACACCGCGGCGCAGCCGTTCCTCGTTGGTGACGAACAGGTCGTCGCCGACCAGCTGCAGGCGGTCGCCGAGAACCTCGGTCAGTTGCGCCCATCCGTCCCAGTCGTCTTCGGCCAGGCCGTCCTCGATGGACACGATGGGGTACTTCTTCGCCCAGTCGGCCTAGAACTTGACCATGCCTCCGGCGCGAGAGTCTTGCTTGTCGCCTTTGAGGACGTAGTTCCCGTTCTCGTAGAACTCGTTCGCGGCGCGTCGATCGCGATGCAGACGTCCTTGCCGGGCGTGTAATTCGCGCGGGTGATGCCTTCGAGCAGCACTTCGACGGCCTCCTCGTTGGAGCGCAGGTTGGGGGCGAAGCCGCCCTCGTCGCCGACACCGGTCGCGTAGCCCTTCTCTCGCAGGTACTTCTTCATGGCGTGGAACGTCTCGGCGCCCATGCGCAGCGCCTCGGAGAAGTTGGGGGCGCCGACCGGGACCAGCATGAACTCCTGGATGTCGACGTTGTTGTCGGCGTGCTGGCCGCCGTTCAACACGTTCATCAGCGGAACGGGGAGTGTGCGCGCGAACACCCCGCCGATGTGCTGATAGAGGGGAAGGTTCATCGATTCCGCGGCCGCGCGCGCCACGGCGAGCGACACGCCCAGGATGGCGTTTGCGCCCAGGCGCGACTTGTTGGGCGGTTCCGTCGAGCTCGATCATCAGCTGGTCGATGTAGCGCCTGGTCGATGGCGTCGAGGTCGATGATCTCGGGGCCGATCACGTCGTTGACGTTGGCCACGGCCTTGTGCACGCCCTTGCCCGAGGTAGCGGGTGTGCTCGCCGTCGCGGAGCTCGCAGGGCTTCGTGTTTGCCGGTGGACGCGCCGGAGGGGACGGCCGCACGACCCAAGGCGCCGCTGTCCAGGCCGACGTCGACCTCGATCGTGGGGTTACCGCGGGAATCCATGATCTCGCGGGCGTGAACGTATTCGATGATCGTCATGGGTAGCGATGGGGCGTCCTGCGGGCGGTGAGGGTTGCCGTGTCGTCGGGAAAGCGCCAAACAAACTCTAGAAACGTACCTGGAAATGTGTCAACATAAATCAGCTTCAGCGCTTGGAGCATTCTGCTTCGAGCGCCGACATCCGAACGGCCTCGCTGTCCCGAGGCCGGTTGTCGCGGTCTAGCCGCGACGCATCGACCGGTCGATACGCCTCGAACAAGCACCGGAGCCGCACCATCCGCAAGGGTGCGGGTGTCGCGGCCGCGCCCCAGTTCCAAAGCGGGCGCGATGAGCAGACGTCGTCGTCGATTTCCACACGAGCCGTGAGAGAAGAGGACATCCAGCTCGTGGCGAGAGCCCGCTCGGGCGACGAGCGGGCGTATCGTGTCCTCTTGCAGAAGTACGAGCGAGCGGTTTTCAGCATCTGCCTGCGCATGGTTCGCAACCGCGACGAAGCCAGCCGACCTCGCGCAGGAATCTTTCATCAAGGTGTTCAATTCGCTCGATCGCTACAACCCGGAGTTTGCGTTCTCGAGCTGGCTGTTCAAGATCACGTCGAACCTCTGCATCGACCACCTGCGCAAGCGGCGGATCACGACGTTCGCCATGGACGACCCGATCGACGGGGAGAAGGGCGAGATCCAGCGCCAGTATGTCGCACCCGGCCCGACGCCGGAGGAAACGTACATTCGCGGAGAGAAGATGCCGCCGCCTCGAAGAGGCGATCGCGGCGCTTCCGGAGCACTACCGGATCATGCTGATCCTTCGCCACCAGGAGGACCTCTCGTACGAGGAGATTGCCGATACGCTTTCCATTCCGTTGGGGACCGTGAAGGCCCGGATCCACCGGGCCCGCGAGATGCTCAAAGGGCTGTTGGACGACACCGAGTTCCTGGCGTGACCCGGGCCCCGGCTAAGCACGTATCGTATAATCCGATAACGCCTTGCGGGCCACGACGTCCCCGGGATCAGGGGCGGAGGGACGCCGAAAAACTTTAGGGCAGGGCGAACTTTTACCGGCGGCTTTCGTAGTGGGAGATACGACGCCCGGATGCCCAAGGGCGGCCCTGAGGAGGGGAAACAGGATGATAGGCCTTCAGGTGAAGAGAGCTTCGATGAGACGGACCCTCGCGGCGGGTATGGTGTGGCTGTCGCTCGCGGGTGTTGCCGTGGCCGGACCCGGCCACAAGCTCGAGCGCGAGGAGAAGAGTTCCGTTTCCGCCGATGGCAAGAAGGCGCTCGTCGTGAAGAATGCGCGCGGGCGCACCGTCGTGGTGGGGCGATCGGGTGCCACCACGGTGTCGATCGTCGCGCTCAAGACCGCGATTGGAAACGACAAAGAAGCCGCGACCGAAATGCTCGACAAGATCTCGATTCAGGTCACCGAGGGCGGCGACGACGTCGTGATCGAAACGCGGGACGACGGAAATGGGACAACGACTGGAGCCTGTGGTCGGTCGTCAAAGGTGGACGCCGCTCCGCGTGGATCGATTATACGATCGAGGTTCCGTATCGCTTCAGCGTGTCCGCCTCGACCACCAGCGGCGAAGTGCGCGTGTCGAACCTCGGAGGGCGGCGCCGAGGTGACCGCGACCAGTGGCGACGTCAGCATTCGCGCCGTGGGCGGTAACGCGACCGCTCGCCTGACGAGCGGCGACCTCGATAGTCGTCGACGTGGGCGGCGACCTGTCCGTTACGGCGACGAGCGGCAACGTCGTGGTCGACAACGTCAAAGGGAAGTTGGAACTCGACGGCACGAGCGGAGACTTTCGCGCCTCGCGCATCGGGAAAGACGCCGTGATTCGGCTCGCGAGCGGCGACTTCGTCCTCGAGGGCTGCTCGGGCGACGTGTCGTTCCGCGCGGCCAGCGGCGACGCGCGGCTGACGTGAGATCGACGGCGGACGTCGACGCCGGCGTCCTCCAGCGGCGACATCAGGCCTTGATCATCCCGGTCGGCGACCGCTCTTTCAACTTGAGCACCTCGAGCGGCGACATTGTGTTGTACTATGTGCCGGTGAAGAATTACGGGTTTCAGCTCGACGTACGCACCAGCAGCGGATCGATCGAAGGCGACCTGCCGATCAAGGTGAGGCGCGTCGATCGCCGGCGACTGCAGGGCGTCGTCGGTTCGGGAGCCGCACGCGTCGACGTGGAAACGGCGAGCGGCGACGTGACCGTCACCGAAAGAGCCGAGGCCGCCGACAATCGATAGGTAAGAAATGAACTGCGAAACTGCGAAGAATCTGATTCAGCCGTACCTCGAAGGTCGCTTGCCGACGCTCGAGCGCAACGAGTTCGTTTACCACGTGACCGAATGCGGAGCGTGCGAAACGGAAGTGCTCGAGTACCGGGAGGTGTTCCGTGCGCTTCGTACCATGCAGCGCTTCGAGGCGCCGAGCCGCGTCGCAGTCGGTGTCCTGGCTCATCTGCACGCCGAGGGCTTGATCCACGAGCCCCGTTTCCCGCGCTTCCAGCGCGTTCTCGACGCGTTTCTCGACCTGCCGGCCAAGGTGCGTTACCCCGTCGCGGCCCTCGCCGCCGTCGCGGTCATGTATCTCCCGGTCGGCTTCGTGCTCGCCGGGACGCGTGGGTCGATTGCCGGCACGGCCGAGACGCTCGCTCGCGCCGTGCTCTGGATCCAGGCCGCGTTGGGTGGAGTGTCGGCCAAGGCGGACGTCGAGTCGTACACTCGGGCCGCCCGCACCGTTACCCACGCGGCCGCCGAGATCGCGGCCCCCGTCGTCGTGTCTCTGGCCGTCGCGGCGCTGGTCGCCGTCGCCGCCTTTACCACCGCACGCATCGTGCGCCGAAAGAAGCCATCGGGTCATGCATTATTCTCTTTCTAAGATGCGACGTTTCGTTCACGTACTCCTGATCGGCGCGATCGCGTTGGCGGCTTTCCCCCATTCCGCGCCGCGCGCCGGTTCGAACGCGGACTCGGCTTCGGCCATCACGCCCCCGGTCCCGCCGACTCCGCCGGTCCCGCCGACGCGCAAACGGATCGTCATCGGCGGTAGCGGCGTGCGCATCGAAGACGAGGGTAAGTCGGTCAGCATCGACACCTCGGGCGCGGTCGATTTCAATTTCGATTTCGAACACGACGGCGAAGAGTACGGCGACGACATCGTCAAGGTGGGAGAGAGTGTCTTCGTGGCCGCGGGGGACGTGGTGGCGGGTGACGTGGTGGTGTTCGGCGGCAATGCGATCATCGAAGGTACGGTGGCCGGTTCCGTCGTGGTCTTGGGCGGCGAGATTCGGGCCCGCCGGGGCTCCGAGATCAAGGGCGACATCGTCGCGATCGGCGGCACCATCGAGGAAGACGAGGACGTCGTCATTCGGGGCGAAAAGATTTTGATAGGCGGCGTGGCGGGCCGTATCGGCGACGAGCTGGATATCAGCGCCCGGACGCTGCGTGTGCTGGTGGTCGCCATTTGTCTCTTCGTCAGCCTGGTCCTCTTCTTCATCACTATGCTGTTTCTCCGCGGGCGCGTCGTCCGCGCGAGCGAGCACCTCTCGTCGGGACTCCTCCGGTGTTTCGGCGCGGGCGTCCTCGCGTGGATACTGGGTTCGTTCGCGCTGCTCATCGTCATGATCCCGTTGATCATCACGATCGTCGGAATTCCACTCGCCGTGATTCTCGGCATGAGTTGGTTCGGCGTCGTCACCATCGCGGGGACCGTGTTCGTATACGCGCTCGGACGCACCATCGCGGTTCGCATAGGGATCGACGGCGCCGTGTTCGCTCGTTTGGCGATCGGGCTCGCCGTCCTGATGATTCCCGCCGTGATCGCGTTCGTCGTCGATGCGGCCGGCGGCCCGATGCCGGTGTACGTCTTCTTCCAGGCCGTCACGGTGTTCGTGTGGTTCTTCGGCTTCCTCGTGGGGTTGGGAGCCATGGTGTTGAGTCGCTTCGGGACGCGGCCGCCGGTCGGCACCGAGCCCCCGCTCGCGCGCAGCATGCCCGAGTTCGCGCCCAGCCCCGGCGTCTAGCAAGTCCAACCCTAGGTTTCACTTTGGCGCCGCCGCCCCGCGACGTATCCTAGTGATACGTATGCGGTGTCTTATCCCGAGGCGAACGGTCGCCGCTCTCACGATCTCGACGGCGGTCGCCGCCTCGTCCATCGTCTCCGTGGCGCGCTCCGAGTCGCGCTTCGACGCCGACGCCTACCGGTGGGCGCAAGGCCGCGTCATCGACACCGTCTATGTCCACGGAAACACGCGCGTAAAGACGATTGCCGTGCTGCGCGAAATGGAGTCGCGACCGGGCGGGGTGCTGGATGCGGTCGCCGTCGATCGCGACCAGCGCTACATCGGCGACTTTAGTCCCTTCGCAACCGTAGCCATACAGGTCGAGCCGATCGGCGACGACCGCTGCGCGCTGCACGTGGTCGTCACGGAACGACCGACGCTGCTCTTGACCCTCATCTATCCGGTTCTCGACTACGACATCAACACCGAACGCCTCGTGTACGGCGTCAAATGGAGCGACCGTAACTTTCGACGGCGCCTGGAAAACTTCTCGCTCGACGCGGTGCGCGATACCGACAACAACGACGCGGCCGCCGCGGGGTGGTCGACGTCGTGGATCGGCTGGCACCACGTGGGCGCCGGTGCGCGTATTTCCTACTTCATCCGACGCGAGCCTTCCGACACGCCCACTATCGTCGAGCAAGTGCGCCCCCAATTGAGCGTGTCCGTCCCGCTCACGCGAAGCCGCATCTCGTTCTCGCAGTTGATCGGCGGCATGGCATACGCCAACAACCGCGTCGGCGTGCGCGACCAGGACGCCGAGCGGGAAGAACTCTTGAGCCCGTCCCTCGGTTTTCGCTACGACGGTCGCGACGGCACGGTGAAGCCGAGACACGGGGGGTATTTCTATCTCAACTTGAACGGCAACCGCGTGGTCAACGGGGAAGGCAGCAGCTACTACCGGGTCGACAACGACATCCGGTATTTCTTCCCGCTCGATGCCACGACGGTGCTCGGCATGCGGTCACAGGCCTCGATTCAAATGGGCGTTTATCCCGAGTACATTCGCTTCGGATTGGGCGGCCCGGGGACCATCCGTGGATACGAGCGCAGCGACTTTCGCTCCGCGCATCGGTGGACCCAGTCGGTGGAACTGCGCATGATGCCGTGGGCGAAGCGGCTCTACAAGCTGCCGTTTCTCGGCACGACGGATTTCCAGTTTGGCTTGGTGGCGTTCATCGATACCGGCATCGGGTGGACGGAGCGCTCCGAGTTCGATATCGACAACTTCCACAGCGGCTTCGGCGTCGGTTTGCGCTTGTTCTCCGCGATCGAGGACGTCATGCGACTGGACGTCGGCTTCACCCCGGAGGGAAACATCCGACCCTACTTTACGACCGGCACTAACTTCTAACTCCCGCCCGAGCATGCGGTTGGGTGGGATCGCCCGACCGCCCTCGGAACCTTCGCCGAAACCCCCCAGCCTAGAGCCGACCGACGCTTTCGGCCGCACCCGGGACTCCCTCCCGGATGCCCGCCCGCTTTTTCATCTTTTCAGCGTAATGTTTTTCTCAACAACCGGTTACGCGGCGAAATTCAAGCCGATCTTGCGACCGAAAAACTCCTGGGTCCGGGTCTCGGACCGCGGGGAATACGCGTTGCAGTACAAGCACTTCGAGGAGATCGAGTGGTATAGCGTATGGAGAGCGACATACCGAAACTTGGCCGAGTTGGGGCGCGTGCGGTGGCACTCGTCTTCGCTTTCGCCATCACCGCAGCGACCGCACACGCCGGGGTCGAGCAGGTTGCGCTCGCCAACGGAGTGAGCGCGACCATCTACCCGGCGGACTACCTTCTCGAGCGGGTCGAATGGACGGCGACCGATGCCGCCATTCGGCTCGACGACGATCGACTCATCCCCGTCATCGTCGATATCGCCGACCCATCTATCGTCAACAAGGGCGATGGAACCTTCCATCCGTTCACGACCGAAGACGTCGTGGCCACGTTGCGCGCGCTCGATCACCCCGCGGCGCGCATGTCGGTCCGGGTCTACTTGCTGCCGTATCCACGGCGAAATTTGTTGGCGAGCTCGACGAGCGGACTCGAATTGTTCCTGAGCCCGCACGTCCTCGACATCGATCCGAGAATCGCGGCGTACATCGTCGCGCACGAGATGGGCCATGCGTTCCACAACCGGTTCATGCCCGACGGGTCCGGGGCGTGGGAAGAATACCGGCGCATTCGCGGCATTACGGACGTGTCGAAGTTCAACGAGCTGTCCGGCCACGCCTATCGCCCGAAGGAAATCCTCGCCGAGGATTTTCGCGTCCTCTTCGGAGGCGCTGCGGCGTATTTCGACGGGTACATCGAGAACCCGGAACTGGCGTCGCCCGAGTCGGTGGGCGGGCTGAAGAATTTCTTTGTCCGCGTCGCGAGCGACCCCGTTGCGATGCGCACACCTCGGATCGTTGCGACGAGTTATCCCAATCCGTTCAATCCCGACACGGAGGTCCGCGTTTCGTTCCCCGGCGATTTCATCGGCAAGAACGAGCGCGTATCGGTCCGCGTGTACTCGGTGACCGGAGCATTGGTGCGCGACCTCTACGAGGGTGGAGCGACGGGCGACTTCGCCGTGCGGTGGGACGGTACCGATAATCGGGGCAACCGCGTCGCCAGCGCGATGTACTACGCCACGGTGGTTGCGGGAGGGTCCAAAGAAACGGTGAAGCTCGTACTGCTCAAGTGAGTCGAAGTTCGGCGTTCAGCCTGCGAAGGCGGTTAGTCGCGATTCTCCTCCCCGATCGACTACGCAGCCCCTTTCGCAGGCTTCTTCTTTTCCATGAGCGAAAGATTCCACAGCTGCCCGCACGCGGCGTCGATGTCGACCCCGCGGCTGCGGCGCACGGTGACCGCTGGTGCGGCCGGCAAGAGGCGCGTCACGAAGCGGTCGATCTCGGCTTCCGTGGGCCGCTGGAATGGGTCGTGCCGCCCCGGATTATAGGGAATCAGATTCAGTTTGAACGGTTGGTCGCGAACCAACGCCCCCAATTGGTCCGCGTCGGCATCGCCCATGGTGTGCCCGGGAATCAATACGTACTCCAATGTGGCGCGCCGGCGGCCCGACCCCACAAAGTAGCGAGCCGCATCCAGTAATTCCGCGATCGGGAAGTGCGACGCCTTCGGCATCAACTCGCGCCGCTTTTCGTCGTTGGGTGCGTTCAGCGAGAGTGCGAGCGAGCATTCGGCGCCCGAGTCGGACAACTCGCGAATACGGTCGGGGAAACTCGACGTCGATACCGTAATGCGGCGGGCGCCCAGGTCGAGCCCGAGCGGGTCGTTCATGACCTCGATCGCGGCGACGACGTTCGGCAGGTTCAATAGGGGTTCGCCCATCCCCATGAACACCACGTTGATCTTCTGCGACGACGGCCCGGCCTCGCTCTTGAGCAGACACAGTTGATCGAGGATCTCGCCCGCCGTGAGGTTGCGCTGGAAGCGCCCCTTGGCGGTTTCGCAGAACACGCAGTCCAGCGGACAGCCGACTTGAGAGGAAAGGCATACGGTGTTACGCCGGTCGTAGCGCATGAGCACCGACTCGACGCGCGCGCCGTCGGTGAACTCGAATAGGAACTTGCGGGTGCCGTCGACGGCGGACTGTTGGATGGAAACCGGCGCCGACGCAGTCACGTCCGAGGATGCTGCCAGCCGCTCGCGAAACGGTTGCGGGAGATCCGACATGGCGTCGATGCGCGGTTCGAGGCGCCCGTAGATCCACGATGCGAGCTGGCGGAAGCGATACTCCGCTTCGCCCGTGTGGAGAACGAAGTCCCGGAGTTCATCGATCGAGAGGTTGCGAAGATGGGTGCGTTCCATGGATTCTGCGCGTTTCGTCGCGCCCCGATTTCGGCTGGCTAAATTATAGGCAATGTGGTATCGATAAAAAACACGAATGTTGTTGTCACCGCGTCGATTGCCAACCCTCGTATGCCCAAGACGATACTGATTGCCGACGACGAGCAAAGCGTCCGAAGTTCGCTGGAACGGCTGCTCGAGTTCGAAAGTTACCGCGTCGTGCAGGCGGCCGACGGACCGTCCGCCCTCGATCTCGTGCGCGATCGACCGGTCGACCTCGTCCTACTCGACATCAAGATGCCCGGGATGGACGGCCTCGAGGTCCTCGGCGCAATTGCACCAGGAGCACCCCCAACTCCCCGTCGTGATCATATCCGGTCACGGGACCATTCAGACCGCCGTCGAAGCCACGCGCTTGGGAGCCTTCGACTTCATCGAGAAGCCGATCGACGCCGACCGCATCCTGCTGGTGATTCGCAACGGACTCGCGCAGCGGCGGCTGCTGCGCGAGAACGTATCACTCAAGGCCGAGGTTCGGCAGCGGACGCGGATCGTCGGCGCAACACCCGGAGATGCTGCGCATCCTCGAAACGGTCAGAGAAGGTCGCACCCGCCAACGTGCGCGTGCTCATCATGGGGGAGAACGGCACCGGCAAGGAAATGGTCGCGCGCGCGCTGCACGAGCACGAGCCCGCGCGCGGACGAGCCGTTCGTCGAGGTCAACTGCGCGGCGATCCCGGAGGAGCTGATCGAGAGCGAGCTGTTCGGCCACGAGCGGGGTTCGTTCACCGGTGCGGTGGCGCGGCGCGTGGGCAAGTTCGAGCTGGCGGACGGCGGAACTCTGTTCCTCGACGAGGTGGGGGACATGAGCCTGTCGGCGCAGGCCAAGGTGCTGCGGGTGCTGCAGGAGTCGGTGTTCGAACGAGTCGGCGGCACCGAGACCATGCGGGTCGACGTGCGGGTCATCGCCGCGACCAACAAGGACCTCCTCAAGGCCAGCCGGGAGGGTCGCTTCCGGGAGGACCTGTACTATCGTCTGAACGTCGTGCCCATCACGGTCCCGCCGCTTCGCGAGCGCGTGTCGGACATGCCGCTTCTGGTGGAACACTTCCTGCAGCAAACGGCGCGTGAATTGGGCCAGGCGCCCAAGAAGATTTCGCGGGCGGCGATGGAAGCCTGCAGGAGTACGTCGTGGCCGGGCAACGTCCGCGAGCTCAAGAACCTGGTCGAGCGCTTGGTGATCCTGGCCCCCGGTTCGACCATCGAGCTCGCCGATCTGCCCATTTTGACCCCGCCAGGAGGGCGGCGAAGGGCGGTACTTCGAGATGGAGACGTACACGACGTTCAAGGATGCCGTCGAGAAGGAGTTCTTCGAGACGAAGCTGCGCCTGTATAGGCACAATGTCAGTAAGACCGCCCGCAAACTGGGGATGCAGCGTAGTAACCTGTACAAGAAGCTCGAAAAATACGGGATACCGTACAAGCGTGCGCGCGAGGACGACGCGGACGAACCGGAAATCTAATTGACGCCCCGAAAGGTCCAAGACTATATTTGTTGGGTAACTAACAGCCCCACGCTGTAGTTTCTAGAGTGTCAAGGAAGGAGATGGTCCAGCTATGAAACGGGCGGCGATTCTTGTTATCGCTATCGCCGCACTCGTGCTGATTAGGGCTGCCTTCCACCCCCCTGCAAGCCGGATCCCAATTTAGCTCCACGTCCGCGGGTGGCCCGAGCATCATTGCTCCGGTGGCGACCAGCTGGCGCCCGAACGATGGGGGCGGGAATGAAGGAGACGCGGATGGGCTTTCTGGTGTGAAGAATCGCCCGCCAATAGCTGGTGTGGCCATTTCGGAAACAGAAAGGGCTTCGGTCTTCTTGGAGATGTGGTGGAAGTTGATGATTTTCTGGGCGCGATAGCGAGCGGTGCCTCGAATCGGAGGCGTACGGTCGCTTTGTAACGAAAGACCACTTTAGCTCGAGGAATCTCAATGTCCGACGCACGGGACGAGAGAGAGTGGCTGGAGAAGGATCGGCGCGAAGATGTCGCGCGAGCTCGATGGTCTCGCCGGCGAGGAAATCGGCGAGATGCACTTCGCGACGGAGAACTTCTCGACGGCGCTCGAATACTTCGTCGCGGGCTCTTGAGCAGCCGGAACTGGCCGAGTATCCGGACCGGTTCCGCCTGCTCCTCCGCGTCAGCGACTGCCATCGCAAGCGCGGCGAGTTCGCGGCGGCGAAGGAACATCTGGATCAGGCCCGGTCTACTCCCGACGCTTTCCGGCGAGGCGCTGGGCCGAATCGAATACCGCGAAGGTTATCTGCTTCTGTGGCAGGGCGCGTACGACGCGGCCCTGAAGACCGCATTCGGCGCTTACCGTCGGCTCAAGCAGATCGGAATCGCACGGCGAAGTCGCCTACATTCAGCTCCTGATCGCCAACTGCTATCAGCGACTCGGCCTGGCCGCCGAGGCGGAGGAGTTCTTCATGGACTCGCTGTCGTCCTACCGTCGCGCCGAGGACCGTGTCGGCATCGCGTACGTCTACAACAGTCTCGGCCTCCTGCACAAGAACGCGTGCCGGTGGTCGCGCGCGCTGGCGTCGCTTGTCGAAGTCGCTCGAGCTCGCCAAGACGCTGGGGCTGTCGCAACACCTGATCGTCGTCCAGCTGAACCTGGGTGTGGTCTATTCCAAGCTGCGCCGCTTCGAGGACGCGATCAGCGCCTTCGACGCGGCCGCCGCCGGCGCCGAGCGCTTCGGCGACCAGAGCGAGCCTGACGCGTGCGCTGTTGATGCTCGGCCGCACGCAGGTCGCGCGCGGCTCGCTCGGGCGCGGCGAGAAAGCGCTCCTGCGCGCGCAGGCCATGGCCGATCGAACTTCGGCTACGAACGCGAATCCGCGCTGGCCGACGAGTACCTGGGCGAGTTGATGATCGCGCGCAACGACCTTCGCGGCGCTCAGGCCAATCTCATCGCCGCGCTCGAGAAGGGACGGCGGCTCGCCCCGCAGGGCGACGTCGTCGCCGAGACGCCTGCGTCGCGTCGGCGGACGTGCAGTACCGACTCGGCGCGCCGGTCGACGCGCTCGCGTCGATCGACGAGGGGCTGCGCATCGCGACGGCGTGCGGCGAGCACTACGAGGTGGGATTCTTCCATCGCACGCGCGCGCTGGCCTGGCTCGCACCGGCGACATACGCGGGCGCGCTCGAGGCCATGGCGGCGAGCATCGCGTCCTTCGACGAGTACGGCAATCCGTACGAGAAGTCCGTGTCGGAGCAGTTGCTGGCGCGGTTGTGCGTGCGGGCGCGTACCGGAGGCGTCGCTGCTCAAGGCGAAGGCGGCGCTGACGGACAGCGTGGTCGCGCTGGGCAAGCTCGACGAGCCGCGCGCGCAGATCGTGTCGCACGCGTTGCTGTCCAACATCGAACGCCGCCTCGGCAACGTCGACGACGCGCTGTTGGCGGTCTACGAAGCCGACCGCATCGCGGCCGACGAGGAGTGCGCGAAGTTTCGGAAGGCGCTGGCGGCCCTTCGCCGGCGCATCGAAGACCAGATGTCGAACGCCACGCGCCGCGTGCTCGACCAGTTCTCGGTACTGGGCGAGATCCAGAGCGGCGCGCGCTCGCGCGAACAGCTGGCCAAGGGCCTCGACGCGACGCTGCGGCTCATCATCGAAAAATTGGGGGCGGCGTCGGGATTCATCGCGATTCCGTCGGCGAATGGGAGCGGCCGGCAGGTCATCGCTCGCGAGGGCTTGACGGTCAAGGAAGCGCAAGCGATCGAGGCGTGGTATTCGAAGCGCAGCGTCGAATCGCGCGCGGCCCGTCGTGATCACGCGACATCGAGAAGCGATCCGACGCTCGCGGAGCTGCGCGGCGCGTGATCGCGGCGCGCGGCCCGTTGCTGCATCCAGGACTCGGGTTCGATCAGGAGAGCCTGGGTGTCATGTGCGTTCTCAAGGACGTCGACTCCCCGCACGGGCCGATCGGGCAGGAAGACCTGCACTTCGTGGCGGCTTATTCGAGTCTGATTTCGCTTTCGGTCTACGAGCTGGTGCGTATCGGAGCGCAAGGGCCGCGCCGCGCGCCCGCGCCCGGGCGCCGGCAAGGGTTTCGAGAGCATCGTCACCGATAACCGCGAGATGATCCATCTCCTGAACCTCGCGGAGCGCGTGGCGCACTCGGACGCGACGGTGCTGCTGCAGGGCGAGACGGGGACCGGCAAGGGACTCATCGCGTACGCGGTCCACCTGCTGTCGCGAGCGGCGCGATCGCGCGTTCGTGCACGTCAACTGCGCGGCGCTGCCCGAGCAGCTGCTGGAATCGGAGTTGTTCGGTCACGTGCGCGGCGCGTTCACCAACGCGTACTTCGACAAGGACGGCCTGCTGATCGAGGCCAACGGCGGCACCATCTTCCTCGACGAAATCGGCAAGACGTCGATGGCGATGCAGGGCAAGCTGCTCCAGTTCCTCGATTCCGGTAAGGTCCGCAAGGTCGGCTCGAACGATCTCATGGCGGTCGACGTGCGCGTCGTGTGCGCATCCAAGTCGAACCTGCTGAAGATGGTGGACGAGGGACGCTTCCTCGAGGACTTCTTCTACCGGATCAACGATTTTCCGCTGACGGTGCCGCCGCTGCGCGAGCGCCGGGAAGACATCCCGCTGCTGATGAACCACTACGTCGAGAAACTGTCGCGCGAAATGGCGAAGACGATCGACGGCACCACGCCGGAGTTCATGGAGAAACTCGCCGAGTACCACTGGCCCGGCAACGTGCGCGAGCTCGAAAAGGTGATCAAGCGCGCGATCATTCTGGCCGACGACGGCGAGGCGCTCGACGTCCGCCACCTGGCGCCGGAGGTGTTGCGGACCGCAGCCGAGCGCCGGACACCGTCGCCAGCGAGAACGACGACGCTGCGCGAGCGGATCGAGCAGATCGAGCAGGCCATGATCCTCGACGCCCTGCGGCGCCACTCGCGGGAACAAGTCCCAGGTCGCCGTGCACCTCGGCATCAGCTATCCGAATCTTCTCTCGAAGATCAAACGCTACAATATCCAGTAGCCGCCCCCGCTCGCGGCCGGCACGGCCCTTTATTAAAACTTTTAATAGACCGTCGAGTCGACTTAATCGTTTCCGAAGTCTCTGTTAGTTCACTCGCAAGATCCCTCATACCACTGTTCTTAATAGCTTCTTGTTTGAGATCCGTACGCGAGCGCCGCCGTCGTGTGGATAGACGCGCGGAACACACTCGCAAATAGAACGTTAGGTCGCTGCCCGGCCGATACGTGGGAACGACAACACTTGGCACAGCGGTTGCGGTAGGAACACCGGAAGTCATCCCGTGCGTAAATGAACTTCCAATCTGGTGGGGAAGGGTTCTCTGGGGAACGCAAGTTCCCCAAGAGTCCCGAACAAGAAGACGGACAAGACAAGGAGAAATTCTCGACCAAATTCGGAGCTGGAACGGCCACCGACAACCGACGCTCTGAATTACGTTCCGAAGCAAGCTGCTGGCTTTGCGCGTTGAGTTGATTTCGAGAGGTGGGGTCTCGATATTAACGACAGGAACGGATCAGGGCGTCGGTGTTTTCTCGCCCATCTTCGCGAGCTTCCGCCCCCGCGCCTCCCTCAAACTTCATGCGAGCCCATAAATGTCCTGTTTTGAGGTCACCAGTGTAATCCAACACCACGTATCCGGCGTGCCGCGCGGGCCTTCTCATCGCGATTTCGCGTTCCCACTGAAACTATAATCGGTTTGTTTGCAGGCGTTGGCACGCGCGTGAGGGGCCTGTCGCGCGCATGGCACATGGCTTGCGCTAGGGGATCCTCGTGATGACGCACCACCTGCGCATGCGAAACCCAATCGACCGCGTGACTCGCATGTCGGGTGTCGTCTCGGCGGTCGCTGCGCTGACGCTTCCTTTCGTTGCTGGTTGCGAAGATGACCCCGTCGTGGTGGATGCTCCTCCGTTTCCGCCCGACGGGGTCATTCACATCACCGGAGATGGCGTCGTCAGGATTTACTGGAATCCAAATCAGGAGTCCGACCTGGCGGGCTACGGCGTGTACCGCGGGAACGTCGACCCGAACGGTCCGTACAACCTCCTCGCTGACGTTTCTCCGACCAACAAGTTCTACGACGACATGGACGTCGTCAACGGCGAGACCTGGTTTTACGCCGTGCCCGCGGTCGACGAGGCCGGCCACGAAAGCGAATTGAGCCTGGAGCTGGTGTTCGACACTCCGCGGCCGGAAGGTTTTGATTTGGTGCTGGTCGAACTGGGGCAAGACCCGTCGCGCGCGGGGTACGACTTCTCGAGTCTGTCGAGTAACTCGCAGGCGGCGCATTGGGCACCACGGATATCTACTTCGAGAATTCGGGCGGCGTGAATTACGTCGTCGCTGCGGATCCTCGGAGTAGATATCCAGGATTACGGCGTGATCGCGTCGATCGACGTGGACTGGGCGCCGGACACGGGCTGGGCGCCTTCCAAGCGGGCGGAAGCAATTGTCGATCACAGTTACATCGTTCGTATCGTGAACGGCCAGGGTGATTTCAACTTGGCGAAATTCAGGTGACGGGCGTCACGTCCGACAACCTCACGCTGGACTGGGCGTACCAGGCGGATGACAATAACCCCGAGCTCGCCCCTATGGGAGGTGCCACGATGAAAACCACGCTCTCCCCGAATAGAATCGTACTTGGACTCGTGTCCGCGTCCCTGGTGACGACGGCCGCGGTGGCCGACGCGGATACGCGCGCTTCGCAGTCTCCGGACAGGCGAACGTACGCGTCTGGGTCGAAGGCGGGGACGTGTTCGCGGATTACGGCGACGTCACCATGTGGCTGCGGCCGGAACGCGACTGCTACACCTCGCTGTTCCTCGTCGACACCGCCGGCTTCATGCACGTGCTGAATCCGAGTTCGCCCTACGACGGACGTGGCTCTACGGCGGGCGTTCGTACTGCTATCGCGCCCGCGACCTCGGGCTCGATCGCCTCGACGGCGCCGGAATCGCGTACGTGTTCGCGGTCGGCAGCCCGGTTCCGTTCGACTATTCGTCCTACGGCGCGGGCGTCTTCGTGGGCGGCTTCGGCTTCCGCATGTACGGCGATCCGTTCGTTGCGTGCCGCGACTTCTACGTCTCGCTGCTTCCGGGCGCGTGCCGGTGGGACTACGTCGGCGTGTGCTACGCGCGCTTCTATGTGCGCGATTGGGTACGCTATCCGTCGTACCTGTGCTACGGGGGCCCCGGCCTCCACGTGCGCGTGGGCGACGGGTGCCGCCCGTGCGACGACGTCTACGTGTCGTACCGCGAAAGCTGCGCGCGTCCGGGCGACGTGTTTCAGCCGGTGCCGAGGTTCAAGAGCGTCTACGCCGGCGACCGCGACGGTTACCAGGCCCGTGCCGAAATCCGGACGAGCCGTGTCGACCGCGTTCGCCCCACGACCTTCAAGGAAACGCGCGAGGCACCCTCGCACCGGTACACGGCCAAGCAGGTGACCAAGTCGACGGCCGAGAACGT
The DNA here is from genome assembly GCA_963721775.1 of uncultured Actinomycetota bacterium. Lineage (GTDB taxonomy): Bacteria > Actinomycetota > Actinomycetes > Propionibacteriales > Nocardioidaceae > Nocardioides. Next base: position 21,571 of record CAVRMH010000039.1, read on the forward strand.
CGCGGACTACACCCGCGAGGCCGACAAGCTGGCCGCCCGCCGCGCCGCGACCAAGCAGAGCGCCGAGGCCCTCGCCCAGACGAAGAAGACGCTGGGCAAGGAGCAGGCCAAGGTCGACGCCAAGCTGGCCGAGGCCAAGAAGCTGCTCGGCAAGCTCGAGGCCGAGGAGCGCGCCCGCCTCGACGAGGCCAGCCGCGACAGCAGCGCCCGCCTGCCCAACGTGCCGGTCTCCGGCCGGGCCGCCGCCGCCGTCAACTACGCGCTCGCCCAGGTCGGCGACGCCTACGTCTACGGTGCCGCGGGCCCGAACGCGTTCGACTGCTCCGGCCTCACGATGATGGCGTGGGCCCAGGCCGGCGTCGGCCTGCCGCACTCGTCGAGCGCCCAGCAGGGCTCGGGGTCGCCGGTCTCGTCCTCGAACCTGCAGCCGGGTGACCTGGTGTTCTACTACTCGCCGGTCAGCCACGTGGGCATCTACATCGGCGGCGGCAAGATCGTGCACGCCGCCAACCCGGGCACGGGCGTCACCGTCGCCGGCGTCTTCTCCATGCCGTACTCCGGCGCGGTCCGACCCGGCTGACAGCCCTGAACGACGACACCCGGAAGGCCGGTCATCCACGTCTGTGGGTGATCGGCCTTTCGCTCGTGCGCTGGCCGTCGCGCTGGTGGTCGCCGTGCTGGCGCTCCGCGACGGCGACGGCGACGGCAACGGCGGAGGCGGTGGTGGTGCCGCCCCGCCGTCACTGGCACAGACCGGGCCCCGCCCGGACCTCGCCGCGACCGCGCTGCAGGACCTCACGGACGCCGTGGCAGCGGGAGAGACCGACCCCGGCGACCTCGCGGGCGACGACCCGGCGGAGGCCGCCTGGGCCGGCGCCGTCCTCGACAACGCCCGGGCGCTGCAGGTCCGGGACTTCAGCGCGCGGTACGTCGACGAGGACCCGAGCCTCACCGCGACCCTGCCGCTCGGGGCAGTGGGCGGCCGCGGTGGACACCACCTGGCAGTTCGGGGGCTTCGACAAGCGGCCCTCGCACACCGAGGTCACCTTCGTCTTCGCCGTCGAGGACGGCCGGGCGGTGGTGGTCGACGCCGGCGGTGGGGAGCGCCGTACGCCGCTGTGGCTGACCGGCCCGCTCGACGTACGCACGGCACCGGGAGCCCTGGTCGCGGTCGCCGGCGACACCGGCGCGCGGACCTACCTGGCCTACGCCCGCGAGGCGGTGACCGTCGTACGCCGCGTCCTGCCGGGCTGGCGCGGCAAGCTCGTGGTGGAGGTGCCCGCGGACGCCGACGGCCTGGACACGCTCCTGGGTGCCGAGTCGGGGGAGTACGCCAACATCGCGGCGGTCACCACGACCGCGGACGGCTCGGTGACCCCGTCCTCGCCGGTCCACATCTTCGTGAACCCGCAGGTCTTCGGTGGCCTGAAGCCCCGGGGCGCGCAGGTGGTGATGAGCCACGAGGCCACCCACGTCGCGACGAACGCCGCGACCACCCGCACCCCGCTGTGGCTGCTGGAGGGCTTCGCCGACTACGTCGCCCTGCGGGACCTGCGGCTGCCGCTGTCGGTCAGCGCCGGCCAGATCATCACGCAGGTGCGCACGGACGGCGCCCCGCGACGCCTTCCGGGCTCCGCCGAGTTCGACACGCAGACGACGCACCTCGGGGCGTCGTACGAAGCCGCGTGGCTCGCCTGCCGGCTGCTCGCTGGGGCGGGGGAGAGGATCACCTCGTGAACCTCTACCGACGCGTCTCCGCGGGACAGCCCCTCGACGCCACCTTGCGGGAGGAGTTCGGCTTCGGCGAGGCCGAGCTGACCCGCCGCTGGCGCGCCGAGCTCACGGCGATCGCGGGATGAGCGCCCCGCTGGAGCGGCGGCTGGCCTGGCTGATCACGATCGGCGCCGGCGCCGCGTTCGTGGTGCTCGCGGCGCTGCTCGTGCCGTGGCAACCGGTGCCGGGAGGGATGCCCGACCCGGTCAGCGCGAGCGACGTCTTCACCGCGGCCGAGATCGCGCGCGGCGAGGAGTTCGCCCGCACCACCCGGCTGCTGTCGTGGGCGGCGCTCGCGGTGTCGGTCGCCGTCGCGTGCGTGCTCGGCCTCACCCCGCGCGGCACGCGGCTGCTCGGCCGGCGCCGGCTGCCGTGGCCGGTGACGGTGGTCGGCCTGGTCGCCGTCGTGCTGCTCATCGGGCGGCTGGCCGTGCTGCCGTTCGGCTGGTTCCTGCACCGCCACTACGTCGACAACGGGCTGAGCACCCAGGACACCACCGCGTGGCTGGTCGACGAGGCCAAGGGCTACGCCATCGCCGTGGTGGCCACCTCGGTGGCGCTGCTGGTGCTGGTCGGCTGTGCCCGGCGGTGGCGGCGCTGGTGGCCGGCGGTGGCCGCGCTGATCTCGGCCGGGCTGGTCGTGCTGGGCTCGTTCGTCTACCCGCTGGTCGTCGAGCCGGTGTTCAACAACTTCACGTCGATGCCCGACGGTGCCGCTGCGCTCCCAGATCCTCCGGCTCGCCGACCAGGAGGGCGTCCAGGTCGACGACGTGCTGGTCGCCGACGCCTCACGGCGTACGACGACGCTGAACGCCTACGTCTCGGGGTTCGGGGGCACGCGCCGGGTGGTGGTCTACGACAACCTCGTCGACACGCTCCCGAAGGACGAGGTGCTCTCGGTGGTGGCCCACGAGCTCGGCCACGCCAAGCACGACGACGTGCTCGTCGGCACCGCGCTGGGTGCGCTGGGTGCGATGGCGGGGGTGGGCCTGCTGGCGCTGCTGGTGGGCGCTCCGGGGCTGCAGCGGCGGGCCGGGGTGCGGGGGATGGCCGACCCGCGGTCGGTGGCGCTGGTGCTGGCGCTGTTCGCGCTGGGCTCCCTGGTGTCCGCCCCGGTGCAGAACACCATCAGCCGGCAGATCGAGACGCGGGCGGACGTGGACGCACTGAAGGCCACCGATGACTCGGTGGCCTTCGTGAAGATGCAACGGACCCTGGCCCTGCGTTCCCTGGCGGACCCGACTCCGCCGCGGGTTTCTCAGTTCTGGTTCGGTAGCCACCCGACGGTGCTGCAGCGGGTGGCGGTGGCCGATCGGCTCACCACGAGGTAGAGAAGGTGGTGAAGAGACCGAAGACGCTCGTGCCGAGCGTGGCGACGGTGATGATGATGACGCCGGCGATGAGGGCGACGAGCAGGCCGTACTCCACGGCGGTCGCGCCCCGCTCCGAGTGCTCGTTGGACAGCTGGTCCTTCATGATTGTGTTCCCCCATCCTCTGGGTCTGGATGACAGTGACCGCGGGCCGGGCCGGCCCGCGGTCACGTGTGTCGATCGATCGAGGCGAGAGATCAGATGGAGTCGTTCACCGTGGTGAACGCGGTGTTGATCTTCTGGCCCAGGGTGATGACGACGGCGACGATGACGGCCGCGATCAGGGCGACGAGCAGGCCGTACTCGACGGCGGTGGCGCCGCGCTCGTCCATCTCGGCCTTCTTGCCCGCGAGCATGATCTTCAGGAACTCAAGCATGTTGTAACCCTCCGAAGCTGGTCCCCCCACCGGGGGAGAGTGTCCGTGCACGGGATGTGCACCTGAGAACAAGTTTGCTTCTGGACAGCGGCACTCGCTATCGGGTGATCAGCCGCACTGGGATGGTCAGTTGTGACTAGTGCTCGCAGCGTCAGGTGGGCTGCACCGAGGACAGCAGGCCTAGCCTCATCGAGGTGACCAGGGCCTGCGCCCGGTTCGTCGCGCCCAGCTTCTGGTAGATCCGGGCGATGTGCGTCTTGGCGGTCGACTCGCTCATGTAGAGCTTGCCGGCGATCGCCGCGGTGCCGAGGCCGTCCGCAAGGAGCTCCAGGACCTCCTGCTCGCGCTCGGAGAGGCGGGGACGGTCGTCGGAGGCCCGGCGCATCATCGCGGCCGCCAGACCGGTGCACAGGAACGTGCGCGGGGACACGTGGGCGTGCTTGGCGGCGCCCACGACGTCGCTGGAGGGCGCGTCCTTGCCGACGAAGGCCGAGGCGCCGGCCTCCATCGGCGGTGAAGATCTGCTCGTCGCCCGAGTGCATGGTCAGCATGACCAGGCCGGTCAGGGCGTTCTGCTGCCGGATCGCCCGGATGATGTCGAAGCCGGTGCCGTCCGGGAGCTGCAGGTCGGTGACCACCACGTCGGGGTGGTGCTGCTCCCACGCGGCCAGCCCCTGCACCACGCTGCCGGCCTGGGCGACGATCGTCATCGACGGCTCGCGCTCGAAGGCTCGCGCCAGTCCGTGCCGGATCAGCTCGTGGTCGTCCACCAGCATCACCCGGACCAACGGCTTCGCGCTCGTGCTCTCGTTCGGTGGTCATCGTGTGGTGCTCCCTTCGAGCGATGTGGTGGTGTCGACGGTGTCCGACGTGCGAGGTTGGCCGAGGGCGACCTCGAGCCGGGTGCCCTGGCCGGTGTCGACGAGGTCGAGCACGGCGCCGATGCGCTTGGCGCGCTCCCGCATGATCCGGAGGCCGTGGGAGTCGTCGCGTCCCGGGCGCAGGCCCACCCCGTCGTCGGTCACGGTGATCCGGGCGCGGGGCGCGGCCACCGTGCAGGTGACGCGGATCAGGCTCGCGTTCGCGTGCTTGACGGCGTTGTTCATCGCTTCCTGCGCGATGCGGAGGAGCTCGCCCTCCACGTCGGGCCGGAGGCGCCCGTGGCCCTCGTCGCGGATCACCTCCACCACGATGCCGGTCCGGGCCTCCAGATGCGAGGCCAGCACGGTGAGGCTGGCACCGAGCGAGCGCTCGCGGGCGGCCTCGTTGCGCAGCGAGAACACCGACCGGCGCAGCTCGGTGACGACCGAGGTGAGCTCCTCGCGGAGCTCGGCGAGGCGGGTGGCCTGCTCCGGCGTCTCGGCGCCGGCGGCGAGGTCGTCGATGAGGTAGCCGAACGACGCCAGGTCCTGGGCCACGCCGTCGTGCATCTCCCGGGCCAGCCGCTGTCGCTCGCTGGTGGTGGCGGCCTCACGCACCGCCGAGAAGACGAGGGCGGTGTCCAGCTTCAGGGCCTCCGGGCGGATCGTCTCCGCCACCGAGGACAGGGCCTCGTCGAGACGGATGACGGTCGGGTCGAGGCCCGGCCCCAGGCCCGCGGTGAGTACGGCGACGATGCCGGCGTCGGTCTGCACGGGGCAGGGCGATCGCGTGCCCGTCGACGACGGGCTCACCCGAGGCGAACACCCGGTCGACGAGGGCCTCGCGGTCGATCAGCTCGACGATGCTGTTGTCGCCGTCGATGACCGAGACGGTGCCGTCCGGCAGTGCGGGCGTGCACGACAGCACCGCTGAGCGGGATCTCCTCACGCACCAGGTCGACGACGTGGTTGCTGATGCTCACCGGGTCCAGGCCGCCGACCAGGTCGTCGGAGAGCTCGAGCAGCTGGGTCAGCAGGGCACGGGCGTCCCGGTACGACGACTTGGTGGTGTCCCCGAGCTCGAGCTTGGCCGCCCGGATGACCGCGCCGATGAGACCGAAGCCGAGGCCGGCCATCAGCCAGGTGAACAGCGTGGCCAGGAGCTCCGGGCTGGAGTCGACCGACGCTGCTCGCCCAGACGAACGCCGCCAGGACGGCGACCTCGGCGCCGAGTGCCTCGAAGCCACCGCGTGCGCCGCGGTAGAGCCCGCCGATGAACGGCGAGATGACCAGGGCCGGCACCAGCAGGGCGCTGAACGCGAGGGGGAGTGCCGCCAGGAAGGCGACCAGGCTGGCCTCGACGACCAGGGCCGACATCAGCGGGATGCCCGGCAGCCCGCCCACGAACGACGCCCCCGTCCAGACGGCGGCGATGAGCATCGTGCTCAGGATGACGGGGTAGCTCTGGGTGAAGGCGACCGGCGGAGCGAGCACCACGAGCGCGAACACCCGCGCACCCGTGGTGATCGGGCCGAACCTGACCACGTCCCGCGACCGCGTCAACGGCATCAGAAGGACCCGGCCACCGAGATGATCGCCGGCCCCATGACCACCAGCAGGAGGCAGGGGAGGATGAAGAGCACCACCGGGATCATGATCTTGACCGGCACCTGGCCGGCCTTCTCCTCGGCCCGCTGCCGTCGCTTGACGCGGATCTCCTGCGGACTGCACCCGCAGCACCTGGCCGATCGGGATGCCGAACGCGTCGGCCTGCACCATCGCGCTGACGAAGGACCGGACGTCCATGAGCTTGGTGCGGTCGCCCATCGCCCGCAGTGCCTCGGACCGGCTGCGGCCGATCTGCATCTCCTGCAGGACGCGGCTGAGCTCGCCCGCCAGCGGGCCCTCGGTGTTCTTGGCGACCTGCTGGAGGGCGGCGTCGAAGCCGAGGCCGGCCTCCACGGAGATGGTGAGCAGGTCGATGGCGTCGGCCAGCCCACGCTGCATCTCCTGGTCGCGCTTGGTGGCGATGTTGTAGAGCCAGATCACCGGGAACTGGAAGCCGACGGCCAGGCCCGCCGCCAGGGCGAACACGCCCACGGGGAGCGACCAGCTGGAGCAGCATCCAGAAGTAGCCGGCGAAGCCGGCGCCGACGATCGCGCCGAGCACCCGGGCGGAGAGCACCCGGTCCACGGTCCATCCGGACGGGTTGCCGGCGCGGTCCAGCTTGGCGCGGATCCGCTCCTCCTGGTCGGCACCGGTCAGCCGGCGACCCAGGGTCTGGAACCGCTGCAGCAGCGGGTCGAGGATCCGCTCGCCGAAGGACTTGTCCAGCTCGGCGGTCAGCGCGGTCGGGTTCGCCACGCCCATCGAGTCGAGCATCTCGAGGGAGCGCTGGACGCCCTGGCTCTGACCGCTCATCGAGCCGAAGGCGGCGAAGACGAGGAAGAGGGCGCCGAAGATCATCATGGTGCCGAGCAGCAGGATCAGCATGGTCTCAGACCTCCACCTTCACGATGCGGCTCATGATGAACGCCTCCGAACAGCAGGAGGAACGCCGCCGCGGCCAGGAAGCCGTAGCCGGCCATGGTCGTGAACAGGGGCTTGACGTACTCCGGCCGGACGAGCTGCATGTAGATCGAGCATGGCGATCGGCATGCCGCCGAGAATGTACCCCGAGAGCTTGCCCTCGGCCGAGAGGGAGGCCACCTGGCGGCGCAGGTAGTCGCGCTCGCGGAGCGTGCCGGCCACCGTGTTCAGCAGCTCGGCCAGGTTGCCGCCGACCTGGCGCTGGATGCCGATGGCCATGACCACCCACTCGAAGTCCTTGCTGCCCATGCGCTCGGCCACGCTCGCCATCGCCTCCTCCAGGCTCACGCCCAGGCGGGTCTCGATGAGGACGCGCTTGAACTCGCCGGCGATCGGGTCGTTGCCCTCGCGGACCACGGTGTCGACCGACTGGGCGAGCGAGAGGCCGGCGGAGAGGCTGCCGGACATCAGCTGGAGCGTGTCGGCCAGGCCGGCGTTGAACCGCTTGACCCGACGCTTGCGCTTGTAGCCGAGCCAGATCCAGGGGATGACGATGCCCAGCGCCAGGCCGAGCAGCATCATGAAGAACCCACCGCCGCCGAGCAGGAGGCCGGCGAGCCCGGCGGCCAGGGCGATGGCAGCGTGCATGAGCAGCCACTCGGCCGGCTTGAAGGCGGACCCGGCCGCCTCGAGGCGGGTCGAGATGCGGTTCTCGAGCCCGCTGTTGCGGTGCAGCATCTTCGCCGCGGCGTCCTTGGCCTGGTCCAGGGCGGGGGCGGACTCGGGACGCACGGCGGCGTGCTGCGGGCCGGCGCCGGCGCCGTACGCCAGGATCCGGTCCTCCGATCGAGTTCCCCGAGCGGCCCGAGCTCATGCCCATGACACTCGCGACCAGCACGAGGATGCCGAACCCGATGGCGATCAGGCCGCCGAACATCACCGGCTGGGAGACGGTGAACGCGTCGTCGCTGCCGCTGCCGGCCAGGGACGGGCCGTCGTCCGCGGAGCGGATCACGGCGTAGGTGCTGGCGGTGGCGGTCTTGCCGTCGATGGGCGCGGTCACGGTGACCGTGGCCTCGTCGCCGACGACCGAGTCGGGCAGGGTGGCGGTGACCAGCACCTGCCGGGCCAGGGCCGCGGCCTCGTCGGAGAACGCGGCCGTCGAGGGCGTCGGCGTCGGCGGAGATCACGGAGCCGTTGCCGGCGTCGGACATCGCCTTGAGCGGCAGGAGCGAGGAGCCGGACTGGTCCAGCGCGACGACGTCGACGGTCACCTCGGCGTCCTTGATCGCCTTCGTGACGTCGGACTCGGGCGTCTTGCTGGTGTCCTTGCCGTCGGAGAGCACGAGCAGGCGCCGCTGGCCCTCGGTCCCCGCGAGCTTCACGGCCTGGATGACGCCGTCGTTGAGGCGTGTCTGGCGGGCCAGCTCGAGGCCGTCGATGATGGCCTTGGCGTCGCTGCGGTCCTGGGTCGGCTCCAGCGCGGTCTCGACGTCGGCGTCGAAGGTCACGATGCCGACGTACACGTCGTCCGGGACGGTGTCGAGGAACGCGTTGGCGGCTGCCTTCGCGCCCTCGAAGCGTCCGCGCAGCGCCATGCTGTCGCTGGTGTCCACCGCGAGGATGGTCGTACGTCGCACCTGCTCGGTGGCCTCGCCGGCCGGCTCGCCGGTGGACTTGAGGGCGGTGTCGCCGATGGAGACCGAGATGTCGTCGGGCTGGACGTCCGCGCCCTCGGGCACCGAGACCAGCACCTGGATGGTGCCGTCGGACGCCGGGCTCCACGTGACCGATCGACAGGCCGCCGCTCGCGGCGTACGCCGGAGCGCCGCCGAGGGCGAGCGCGAAGCTCGCGGCGAGGAGACCGAGGGAGAGTCGTCGCATCAGATGCCGTCCATCGCGAAGAGCATCGGGTCGACGGTGACGTTGGCGTGCGCCATCTTCTCGAGGAACTTGGGACGCAGGCCGGTGGACTTCAGGCGACCGCGGGTGCGGCCCTCCTCGTCGAAGCCGGCCGCGTGGTCGTAGACGAAGACGTCCTGGAGGGTGATCACGTCGCCCTCCATCCGCTCCACCTCGGTCACGTGCGTGATGTGGCGCGAGCCGTCCTTGAACCGGCTCTGGTGCACGATCAGGTCGACCGCGGAGGCGACCTGCTCGCGGATCGCCCGCATCGGCAGGTCCATGCCGGCCATCAGCACCATCGTCTCGAGGCGGGCCAGGGTGTCGCGCGGGCCGTTCGAGTGGAGGGTACAGATCGAGCCGTCGTGACCGGTGTTCATGGCCTGCAGCATGTCGAGCGCGGAGGCGTCGCGGACCTCACCGACGATGATGCGGTCGGGGCGCATACGCAGGGTGTTCTTCACCAGGTCGCGGATGTCGACCGCGCCCTTGCCCTCGATGTTGGCCGGGCGGGACTCGAGCCGGATCACGTGCTCCTGCTTGAGCTGGAGCTCGGCGGCGTCCTCGATGGTGACGATGCGCTCGTCGGCCGGGATGAACGACGACAGCACGTTGAGGGTGGTCGTCTTCCCGGCGCCGGTGGAGCCGGACACGATGATGTTGAGCCGGCCCTTGACGCAGGCCTCCAGGAAGTCGGAGGTGCGCTGGCTGAACGAGCCGAACGCGACCAGGTCGGCGGCGGTCAGCGGGTCGGCGGCGAACTTGCGGATGGTCAGCGCGGAGCCGTCGATGGCCAGCGGCGGGATCACCGCGTTCACACGGGAGCCGTCGGGGAGGCGGGCGTCCACCATCGGGCTGGACTCGTCGACGCGACGGCCGATGCGGGACACGATCTTGTCGATGGTGCGGCGCAGGTGCGCCTCGTCGCTGAAGAAGGCGTCGACCTGGGTCAGCTTGCCGCGGCGCTCCAGCCAGATCTGGTGGTGGCCGTTGACCATGACCTCGGTGACGTCCGGGTCGCGCAGGAACGGCTCGATCGGTCCGTAGCCGAGGATGTCGTCGGTGATCTCCAGGGTGACCTGGGCCCGGTCGGCGCTGCTCAGCGGCCGCTCCTGCGAGCTGATGACCTCCTTGAGCACCTGACGCACCCGCGCGGCGAGGTCGTCCTGGTCGATGTTGGCGTCGTAGAGCTGCGGCCCGAGCTGCTTGAGCAGCTCCGCGTGCACGGTGGCCTTGAGCTCCTCGATGCGGGTCTGGGCCTGCGTCGCGGCGAGCGCACGGCGGCGACCGACGGAGGCGTCGGCCGCTTCGGCGGTCGCCGTGGCGCTCGCCGACGGGGTCGCCGTGGGCGGCGTACCGGCTGCGCGCTTGCCGGCGTGGTGTCCGCCGTCGCCGTTGCCGTTGCTGTTGCCGTTGCCGTTCGCGGGCGGTCCGCTGTGGCCGGCCGGGACCGGGGGAGCGGCGGGGCCGCTGGGCGCGGCCAGGGCGTCCACGACCGCCGAGGCGGCCCGCTGCTGGTCCGGGTTCGGCGTCGGCTCGCCCTCGGGGCCCTGGGCCTTGTTGAGTCGGTCGAACAGGCTGCTCACTCAGATCACCTTCTCAACCGGAGACGACGTCCCCGTGCACGGTCGGCGTCGCCCAGGTCGGGCTCGGCGGTTTCGGTCAGGTGGGAGTCGCCCAGCTCGCTGGCCAGCGACTGGGCCAGCTCGATGAACGCCCGGCTGGCCGCGTGGTTGGGCTGGCTCAGCACGATCGGCGTCCCCGAGTTGGTGGCCGCGGCGATGTCGGTCGACGTCGGGATCGGGATGCTCACCGGCATCGACAGGATCTGCTCCACCTTGGTGTCGTCGAGCCCGACGGCGTCGTCGGCGCGGTTGAGCACCAGGCGGCGGTGGTCGACGGCGATGTTGAGCAGGTCGAGGGTCTCGATGGCGACCTTGACGTTCTTCAGGGTGGGTACGTCGAGGGTGGCGATGATGACGCACTCGTCGGTCTCGTCCAGCGCCTGCAGGGTCAGCTCGTCGAAGCTCGGGCAGGTGTCGACCACGACGTAGTCGAACTCCTGCTTCAGCGTGCGCAGCAGGCGTGCCACCAGGGTGGCCGAGACCCGGTCACGGGCGTCGGGACCGGACGGCGCGGCGAGGATCATCAGCGACTCGGCGTGCCGGGTCAGCAGGCCCTCGACCATGGAGAAGTCGAGCAGCTCCTCGGCGCCGATCGCCTCCTCGATGGTGTGGCTGGGGAACAGCTGCATGGTGATCGCCACGTCGCCGAAGGCGAGGTCGAGGTCGACCAGGCAGACCTTGCGGGCGCCGTGGTCGGCCAGGGCCAGCGCGACGTTGACCGCGGTCGTCGTCTTCCCGACCCCACCCTTGGGGGAGAAGATCGTGATGACGTGCCCCTGGGACGTGCCGACGGCACCGCCGTGCAGCGCCAGCCACAGCTGGTGCGCGCGGGAGACCGCGTCGCTGACGCCGGCCCCGTCCTCGAGGCGCACGACGTCGCGGCAGCCGGCCTGCATGGCGCGGTAGAGCACGTCGGTGTCGAGGTCCGCCCGGACCAGGACCACGCTGGTCGAGGGACGGGTGTAGCGCAGCCCCTCGCTGATCTGGATCGCCTCGTCGAGGGCCACGTTGGGGCCCAGCACGACGGCGTACTCGTCGGACCGGTGGGTCAGCCAGGCGTCGAGCTTGTCGCCGCTGTTGACGCCGTGGCTGCCGGAGGGCAGCAGTCCGGTCAGATGCTCGATCGTGTCCGGGTCATGGTCGATGATGACGGGCATGGGCCAGCCTCACTGGAAGAGGTTCTGCTCGGTCGTGGGTCCGGTCTTCGGCAGCGCGGTCTTCGTCGTCAGCAGGCCCACGGACAGCTCGCCGTTCGCGACGGCGTAGAAGACCTTCTGGGCGTCCTTCGCAGTGACCGCGAGGGTCATCAGCGTCTGCGGGATCTCCTCGGTCGTCTGCTCGCCGTCCTTGGTCGTCTTGGTGGACGTGATCGTCGAGGTGTCGCCGATGCCGAGCACCTTGACCCGCTCGAGGAGGACCTGGGCGATCGGCGTCGAGTCGACGACCTTCTGGAGCGTGACGAAGACGGTCACCTCGGAGCCCGGGGTGACGAAGCCCGACACGCGGCCGGGGTCGGAGAGGTTCACCGAGACGGCCATCATGTTGTCGGGGATCACCAGCGACGTGGCGGCGACCGCCTGGTCGCCCCAGGTCGAGGAGGTGACCTGGGCGCCGGTGTAGATCGTCTGGGTCGCGACCCGACCGGTCAGACCGGTCAGGTCGGTCTGGTAGCCGTCGACCAGCGCGTTGTTCGGCACCGGCTTCATGCTCGAACTTGCCGGCCTTGGCGGCGTCGTCGAACGACTCGCCAGCCTCGACCTGCTTGACGGCGACGAGGACGTCGACGGTGTCGAACTTTTCCTTGGCTCGACCGTCGGCACCCTGGACGTACAGGAACACCATCAGCGTGCCGAGCGCCGCGATCACGGCGGCGAGCGGGAGAAGGATCTTTCGGCGACCCATGGTACCTACTTCGGTCCGGTCAGGCCCCTCTCCGGCTCGCGCCGGAAAGTCCTGAAGCGGGGGATGTTGACTGCGCTCAAACGATGCCTGAGTTCGTCACACGGGACTCATTGTTTCCCACAGATGACCACTAATTGCTAGTCCTCCGACGGGAATTTGGGCACGGGTACTACCCAAAAGGACTAGGTGCGCCGACCGATCTGCCGACACGGGCAAGGAGCGCGGTCGATTCCGTCCGCTGAGCGGGCGAAACCGGGCATTTCGGACGGGGCGGAGACTATCCCGGATCAGCGGCGGTAGAGCGCCGACACGTCGTCCCTGAACTCCCGCATCACGACGCTCCGCTTGAGCTTCAGGCTGGGGGTGAGCTGGCCGCCCTCCTCGGTCCAGTCGTCCGGGAGGATCGTGAACTTCCGGATCGACTCGGCCTGCGAGACGGCCTTGTTGGCGTCGTCCACGGCGTCCTGGATCGCGGCCACCAGGTCGGGGTCGTCGACGTTGTCCGCGATGGACCCGGACTTGCCGTGCTCGGCGGCCCAGGCGGGGAACGAGTCGGGGTCGATCGTGACCAGGGCCGCGATGAAGGGCTCGCCGTCGCCGACGACCATGCACTGGCTGACCAGGGCGTGGGCGCGGATGCGGTCCTCGAGGACCGCGGGGGCGACGTTCTTGCCGCCGGCGGTCACCAGGATCTCCTTCTTGCGGCCGGTGATCCGCACGAAGCCCTCGTCGTCGACCTCGCCGACGTCGCCGGTGTGGAACCAGCCGTCGCGCTCGAGCGCCTGCCGGGTGGCCTCCTCGTCGTCCCAGTAGCCGGCGAAGACCTGGCCGCCGCGGATCAGCAGCTCGCCGTCGTCGGCGACGCGGGCCGCCGTACCGGGCAGCGGGCGTCCGACGGTGCCGATCTTCTGGGCGTCCGGCAGGTTGGCGGTGACCGCTGCCGTGGTCTCGGTGAGGCCGTAGCCCTCGAGGATGGTGAGGCCGATGCCGCGGTAGAAGTGGCCGAGCCGCTCGCCGAGCGGGGCGCCGCCGGAGACCGCATGGGCGCAGCGTCCGCCGAGCGTGGCGCGCAGCTTGCCGTAGACGAGCCGGTCGAACACCGCGTGCTCGGCGCGGACCCGCAGCGGCACCCGGCCGGCGTCCTTGCCCCTGCTCCAGGCGATCGCGGCGTCGGCGGCCATGTCGAAGATCCGGCCCTTGCCGTCGGCGGTCGCCTTCTGGGAGGCGGTGTTGAAGACCTTCTCGAAGACGCGCGGCACGGCCAGGATGAACGTCGGCTGGAAGACGCCGAGGTCGGCGACGAGGTTCTTGATGTCGGCGGAGTGCCCCATCCGCACGTTGGCCTTGATGCAGCCGACCTGGATGATCCGCGCGAAGACGTGGGCCAGCGGCAGGAACAGCAGCGTCGCGGCGTCGTCGTCCTCGAAGAGCTCGTGCAGCTCGGGGACGGCCACGCCCAGCTCGAACATGAAGTTGCCGTGGGTGAGCATGCAGCCCTTGGGGCGGCCGGTGGTGCCGGAGGTGTAGATCAGCGTGGCCAGGTCGAGCGGGGTGGTCGCCGTACGTCGCTTCTCCAGCTCGTCGTCGGAGATGTCGGCGCCGAGCCCGGTGAGGATCCGGACCGCGCCGTCGTCGAAGGTCCACACGTGCAGCAGGTCGGGCAGGTTGCCGCGCAGGGCGGAGACCCGCGAGAGGTGCTCGGCGCCCTCGGCGACCACTGCCCGGGCGCCGGAGTTCTCGAGGATCCAGCCGACCTGCTCGGAGGAGGAGGTCTCGTAGACCGGCACGGTGACCGCGCCGGCGAACCAGATCGCGTAGTCGAGGAGCGTCCACTCGTAGCGGGTCTTGGAGATCAGGGCGACCCGGTCGCCGGCCTCGATGCCGGCGGCGATCAGCCCCTTGGCGACGGCCGCGACCTCCTCGTGGAAGCGCGCCGCGGTGACGTCGACCCACCCGTCGCGCGTGTTCCGGCTGAACGCGATGGACTCCGGGTGCTCCCGCGCGTTGCGGACCACGTCGTCCGTCAGGTTGCCGGTGGCGGGGATCTCCACCGTCATGGGCGTCGAGAACTCACGCACGCTGAACTCCTTGTGACGGGCTGTTACGGCGCACGTTACCGGCGGTCGGCGTACCGGCGGTATCCGGTACGCTCGCTGCTCTCAGGCACGTCCACGACCACGAGCGACACCCAGGGGAACCCGATGGCCGAACAGACCACCTCGTCGATCGTCGTGGACGCCCCGGCGGCGTCCGTGATGGCGGTGATCGCCGACTTCCCGGCGTACCCGCAGTGGGCCAAGGGAGTGAAGACCGCGGACGTGCGCGGCACCCTTCCCGACGGCCGCGCCGAGAGGGTCTTCTTCGAGCTCGACGTGTCGCCGATCAAGGACGAGTACACCCTCGCCTACGTCTGGGACGGCGACCGCCAGGTCACCTGGCAGCTCGTCGAGGGCAAGATGCTGCGGGCCCTCGACGGCGCCTACATCCTCCGCGAGCTCGCCAGCGGCGTCACCGAGGTGACCTACCGGCTGGCCCTGGACGTCTCGATCCCGCTGATCGGCATGCTCAAGCGCAAGGGCGAGAAGATCCTCATCGACACCGCGCTCAAGGGGCTGAAGAAGCGCGTCGAGTCCGCGTGACCGCCCGCTCCACCGATCGCCCCATCGAGCTGCCCCACCGACCGCCGGGACCGCTGATCGTGCGCATCCTCCTGTTCACCGGCAAGGGCGGTGTCGGCAAGTCCACCGTGGCGGCCGGTACGTCGGCGCTCGCGGCCGCGCGCGGCCTGCGGACCCTGGTCCTGTCGACCGACGCCGCGCACTCGCTGGCCGACGCCTTCGGTGCCGCCGTCGGCTCCGAGCCCACCGAGGTGTCCCCGGGTCTGTTCGTCCAGCAGGTCGACGCGCAGCGGCGCTTCGAGCAGTCGTGGGCCGACATCCAGCGCTACCTCCTCACCGTCCTCGACGTGGCCGGCGTCGACCCGGTCGCGGCCGAGGAGCTGACGGTCATCCCGGGCGCCGAGGAGGTGCTCGCCCTGCTCGAGCTGCGGCTGCACGCGCTGTCGGGGGAGTGGGACGTCATCGTCGTCGACTGCGCCCCGACCGCGGAGACGCTGCGGCTGCTCGCGCTGCCCGAGGCCCTCGGGTGGTACATGACCCGGGTCTTCCCGATGGAGCGCCGCGTGGTCAAGGCGCTCAAGCCGGTGCTCAGCCGCGCCGCGGGCGTGCCGATGCCGGGGGACTCGGTCTTCGACGCCATCCAGCGGCTGCACGACGAGCTGGACGAGGTGCGCGGGCTGCTGTCCGGCCCCGAGGCCAGCGTCCGCCTGGTGCTGACCCCGGAGAACGTCGTGCTCGCCGAGGCCCGGCGCTCCTTCACCACCCTGTCGCTGTTCGGCTACCGGGTCGACGGCGTGGTCGCCAACCGCGTCTTCCCCGCCGCCGACGCCGACCCCTGGCGGGCCGGCTGGGTGGCCTCCCAGGCCACGGTGCTGGACGAGGTCGAGCAGTCCTTCGCCGGCCTCCCGCTGTGGCGCTCGGTCTACCGGACCGAGGAGCCGGTCGGGATCGAGGCCCTGCGCCGGCTCGCACACGAGGTGTACGACGGCTCCGACCCGCTGGCCGTGGCCACCGGGGCCGGGCCGCTCCAGGTGACCCGCAACGAGGCGGGCGCCGTGCTCCGGCTGGAGCTCCCGTTCGTCACCCAGGGCGAGGTCGACCTCGCCCGGCACGGGGACGAGCTGGTCGTGACCGTCGGGTCGTACCGTCGGTTGTTGTCCCTGCCCCCGGGCCTGGCCCGGCACCGGGTGACCGGTGCCCGGGTGGTCGAGGGGGCACTGCAGGTGCGGTTCGAGGAGAAGCAGGCATGAGCGAGTCCAGCGACGCCACCGGCGGCCAGAACGGCGGCCAGAACGGCGGCCAGAACGGCGGCCGGCCCGGCGAGCAGCCCGGCGACGACGTCGGGAGCGTGGCCGAGGAGGCCGCGAAGCTCCTCGGCGCCCTCTCCGGCTGGGCCCGCACGCACGGCAACGACCTGGGGCACGGTGTGGCCGACGCCGCGACCGGCCTGTTCCACGAGCTGGACCAGCACGTCGCCACGGGCGGCGCGGATTGCCGCTACTGTCCCGTCTGCCGCATGGTCCACGTCGTACGCGAGTGCAGCCCGGAGGTGCGCGACCATCTGATGGTGGCGGGTGCCAACCTGATGCAGGCGGCTGCGGCGCTGATGGCGACCGCGGTTCCGGACGAGAAGCGCCGGCAGCGGGAGGATGGCGTGGAGCGGATCCAGTTCGACGACGAGTGGCCGGAGGACGAATGAGCGTCACCATCGGGGTCGACGTCGGCGGGACCAAGATCGCCGCCGGGGTGGTCGACGACAGCGGTCGCGTCGTCGAGCAGGTCAAGGTCACCTCGCCCGCCCAGGACCCGCGGGCCATCGAGGCCAGCATCGAGGACGTGGTCACCCGGCTGCGCGCGACACACGACGTCGACTCGATCGGCATCTCGGCCGCGGCGTTCGTGGACGCCCGCCGGGCCACGGTCCTCTTCGCCCCCAACATCGCCTGGCGCGACGTGGACCTCAAGGCCGACCTGGAGGAGCGGATCGGGCTCCCGGTGGTGGTCGAGAACGACGGGAACGCCGCGGCGTGGGGCGAGTTCGCCTTCGGGGCCGCGCAGGACCTGTCCGACGACCTGCTGCTGGTCACCGTCGGCACCGGCGTCGGCGGGGGCGTGGTCATGGACGGCCAGCTCTACCGCGGCACCTTCGGCATCGCCGGCGAGGTCGGCCACATCCGGATCGAGCGCGGCGGACGCCTGTGCGGCTGCGGCCTGCACGGCTGCCTCGAGCAGTACGGCAGCGGCTCGGCGCTGGTCTCCGACACCCGGGCCGCGGCGCAGGGCGACGCCCGACGCCGCCTCGGCCCTCATCGAGCAGGCCGGCGGCAACCCCGACCTGATCACCGGCCCGATGATCACCCTGGCGGCCCAGGCCGGCGACACGTTCGCCCAGGAGCGCCTGGCGGTGCTCGGCGGCTGGCTGGGGGAGGGCATCGCGAGCCTGATCTCCGTCCTGGACCCCGGCGTCATCGTCATCGGCGGCGGCGTGTCCGAGGCGGGCGACCTGCTGCTCGACCCGGTACGCCGCTCCTTCGAGGCCAACCTGACCGGCCAGGGCCACCGCCCGGTGGCCGAGATCCGGGCGGCGACGCTCGGCAACGACGCGGGCCTGATCGGCGCCGCGCACCTCGCCGGCTCCTGAGCCCACGAGCCAGCCTCACCGGCCACGCGGTCGGGTCAGTCGATCATCCGGATGATCTTCGGGCCGACGCCGAAGTACGCCGTCACGGCGCCACCGTGCGGTCGGGCAGTGCGTTCTTGTTGAAGAAGATCACCTTCATGGTCTTGATCTGGTTCTGCTCGATCGTGACCCCGTTGTCGGCGGTCGCCGTGTGCGAGCCGTTGACCGACGACCCGGCGACGTCCTCGTCGGTGAGGAACGCGGGCCGGAAGTCGACGATCGAGTAGCGGGTGCTGCCACCGTTGCCGGGCTCGACGTGCAGCACCGGCACGAAGAAGAACCGCGGCGAGTCGTAGATCGACTGGTCCAGCACGGCGTCGCCGTTGTAGGACGAGCTGGCGATGGTGGCCAGCGACGCCCCACCCGTGAGGTAGCAGCTGAGCACGTCGTTGTTGATCGAGTAGGTGCCCTGGAGCGTGACGGTCCGGTTGTTGGAGCCGCCGTTGGGCGAGCATCCGCTCTTGGTGGCCTTGGTGGTCAGCCGTCCCGGGGTCGAGCCGACGCCCGTGATCATGCCGGCGGTGGCCGCCAGGGCGGGCAGGCCGGTGTCGGTGTCCAGGCAGTTGGTGCCGGGCTGGAGGCCCGGGTTGGGCAGGGCGCTGGTCACCGCGCCGTTCTGCCCGTTGGTGCAGGTGCCGGGCGACGTCCACGAGGTGTGCACGGTGAGCGTCATCGGCGCCTGGATGTTGGTGGCCATGTTCATCGCGAGCTGGTCGTTCTGCGAGGACACGTCGGTGCGGGGGAACTTCACGGCGCCGAAGTTGCCGTCGCTGGAGCCGGCGTCGCACTCGAGCACGGGCTCGCCGACGCGCAGCGGGATGGCCTGGCTCTTGGCGGACCAGTTGCCGCCGCCGGTGGTGTTCCAGACGCGGATGTACCAGACCTTCTCCACGGTCGAGACGCCCGTGGGGATCGGGAAGCGGATCACGTGCGCCGACTGGCCGCTGGTCGAGTACGGGACGGGAGTTGCCGGCGCGTTCGGGTGGTCGAGGTTGGCGTCGTCCTTGAACGTCGACGGCCTCGACGTGGGCGCCCCCGTCGGCCGGGAAGAAGCCGACCTTGGTCGTGTTGTCCCAGCCCTTGCCGGTGAGCCCGATGCTCATACCGGTCGCGTTGAGCGCGATCTGGCCGAGGTCGGTGCTGACCAGCGTGGTGGCGTTCGACTGTCCGTCGAACTCCAGGGTCGGCACCGAGACCGGCGCGACCTGGCCGTTGGCCGGGTCGGTGATCGTCTGCCGGCCGTAGTCGCACGGCTGCACGGCGTACACCGGCATCGCGCCGAGCGGGGAGAAGATCTTGACGGTGGCCCGGCCCAGCACCCGCTTCTCCGGTGGTGCCGAGGACGCCGGCGATGCCGTAGGTGACCCGGTCCTGCGGGGTGATCACCTGGAGGCCGCCGTTGGCCCAGCGCACCTCGCCGTTGAGCGAGGTTGCCGTCGATGAGCACCGCGTTGTCGGCGATGCAGGAGCGGTTGGCCGGGTCGGCGCAGGGCTGGCCGCCGCGGTTGACCGGCTGGTTGTCGTTGATCGAGAGCCGCACCGCGTCGAGCACCGTGCTCGGGATGGGGCCGCTGGTCTGGGCGCCGAGCTGGCCGGCGGCCGAGAGCGCGGCGAAGTCGGCCTGGGCCTGGACGTCGGACTTGCGGGACATCGCGTTGCCGAGGTCGACGGCGAGGGCCGCGAAGCCCATCAGCACGGTGGCCAGCAGCGCGAACAGGATGGCGTAGGCGCCGGCCTCGTCACGCTTCTTCTTCGTCAGGAGGCCCATGGTCAGTACCCCGCGCATCCGTCGTTGGCGGCGGCCGACGCGGTGTCGACCTCCATCCGGGCGACGTAGGCCCGGGTGATGTTGCCGCCGTTGGGCATCGGCAGGAAGCTGAGGATGTCGCCGTCGGCGGTGACCGTGATGGTGATGTTCTGGCCGACGTCGAGCGAGGCGGGGTCGGCGCTCCGGGTGACGCGCGGTGGCCTGCGAGGCGAACGACGTGGCGTAGCCGGTCATGTTGCCGGTGTTCCAGCAGTCGCCGACGACGACCCGGCGGGCGGCCTCGCGGGCCGCGGTGTTCGCGGACTCGGTCGTCCAGAAGTAGTAGCCGTACTGGATGATCCCCATCAGGATCGCTGCGAAGATGGGCAGCAGCAGGGCGAACTCGACGGCTGCCGCGCCGCCCTCCTCGGTGTGCTTCCTGCGCATTGCCTGACCCTTTCCTCCGAAGAGGCCTTCGTCCCCCGTGCGCCGACAGGTGGCGCACGGTGAGTCTAGGTAGTCGAGGGCACCAATGGGCGGGTGTCGCCCAGAATCATCCGGTCGGCGACATTTCGTAGTCCGTTCGGGTCATGTCGGGCCCGGACCTGCCGATAGGACACACTTAGCCGGTGCGCGAACGGGTGTGGATCGGAGTGGACGTCGGCGGCACCAAGGTGCTGGCCGGCGTCGTCGACGAGCGCGGGCACATCATCCGCACCGCCCGGGGCTCGACGCCCGGACGCCGGGTCGACGTACGCATGGTCGAGGACGCGCTGACCGCGACGGTGCACGAGGTCGCCGGGGACGACGAGATCGCGGGGGTCGGCGTGGCCGCCGCCGGCTTCGTCGACGCGGACGGCGAGCGGGTGATGTTCGCCCCGCACCTGCCGTGGCTCGACGCCCCGGTGCGCGAGACGCTCGAGAAGCGCTGGGGCGTCCCGGTGGTCCTCGAGAACGACGCGACCGCGGCGGCGCACGCCGAGGCGACGTACGGCGCCGCCCGCGACGCCCGGCACGCGATCCTGGTGACGCTCGGCACCGGCATCGGCGGCGGGGTCGTGCTCAACGGGCGCCTGCACCGCGGGATGAACGGCATGGCCGGCGAGTTCGGGCACATGCAGGTGGTGCCCGGCGGGCTGTCGTGCCAGTGCGGGGGGCGCGGGTGCTGGGAGCAGTACTGCAGTGGCAACGCGCTGATGCGCTTCGTCCGCGAGCACCTCGGCAGCCGCCCGACGATGCTCGAGGACATGTGCCAGGGCAACCCCGAGCTGCTGACCGGTCCGATGGTGACCGACGCCGCGGGACACGGCGACCTGCTGGCCCACGATGCCTTCGCCGAGGTCGGCGACTGGCTCGGCGTCGGGCTGGCCAACCTGGTCGCCGCCTTCGACCCCGAGTGCCTGGTGATCGGTGGCGGGTTGTCGGCCGCGGGCGACCGGCTGCTCGAACCCGCGCGCGACGCACTGCTGCGCTCCCTGGTCGGTGTCGGGCACCGCGTCGTGCCCCCGGTGCTGCCCGCGGCCCTCGGTCCCGAGGCGGGGCTGGTCGGCGCGGCCGACCTGGCGCGCTCGATCAGCGCGTAGTCGAACCGGGCCATTCGGTCTCGATTCGGCGTCCTACGGGATGGGTCGGTGCCTACGATGCGGTCGGCGTACTCGCCGCTGACCGAGGGGGATCCATGCGCAGGCTCGTCACCGCAGTCCTGACCGCGTCGCTCGCGCTGCCGGCGTACGCCGCGATCACGGCCCGGCCACGGCCGGGGTGTCGTCGACGACGTCGATCTCCGGCGTACGTCGGCTCACGACGACCTCCTCGACCACGCACACATCGTGGCCGGTGACTCACGGCGTACGTCTCGGGCGTCTTCCGGGTGGACGGGACGACCACGGCAGGACGTCGTCCTCGACCTGTGGGCCAAGCCCTACGGCGAGGCGTGGCGGCGCGTCACCTCGGACACGACGGACAGCACGGGGCCGGGTGTCGGTGCGACCGGGCGCCGAGCAAGCTGACCTACTACCAGTGGCGGTTCGCCGGTGACGCCGACGCGTGACGCCAGCACGTCCGAACACCGTGACGATCAAGGTGGCCACCAAGGTCGGCCTGGTCCTCGCGGACAGCAGCATCGCGAGCGGCCAGCGCGTGGTGGCCACGGGTCGGACCCGTCCGGCCAAGCCGGGCTACACCGTCGTCCTGTGGTCGCACCGGCCCACGAGCCGGACGAAGCTGGCGTCGTCGACCGTGCGGAGCGACGGCACGCTACCGGATCCGCAAGGTCATGCGCTCGGGGTCGTACTCGCTGTACGTGACCGTGGCCGCGGGTGGCGGCAACCTGGCTCGGCACCTCCGTGCACCGCACCCTCAGCGTGCGCTGAGACGTCCCTGATCCTCGCAGCCAATGGCCGATCGGGCGCGCACTGAGCAGGTGACCGTGAGGCCCAGCAGCGACCAGGCAGCGCTCCAGCCCGGCAGGATCCGGTCGAGGACCTGGCCGCCGGCTACCACGACCCGAAGGACCTCTGGCCCCGCGACTCTGCCGTCGGCTTCCTCTTCGGTCTCGGCGGCCTGCTGACGCTCACGATCGGGCCGCTCGTCGCTCCGTGCGCGCTGGCCTGGGCATGCAGTGGTGGCTGGACTGACGGCATGTCACGCGTGCGCGGCGATGACTGAGTCGCGTCGCATGCCTGGACTGAGTGGACCGGTCGGAGCGGTTGCCCTCGTCAGCCGTCGGCGGAATCGGACCCGACGTGGGACTCCGCGTCGCGAGCCTCGCCCAGGTCGGCGAGGAGGGAGTCGACGACCGCCACGGTGCCTCCGAGCAGGACCGCAACGATCGGTGCCGGCAGGGCCGTCCGTCGCAGGAAGGTTGCCGCGACCAGCATCACGGCCGACCAGGACGCCACGGAGGTCGCGAACGGCACCGCTCCGCGCTTCCACGGCTCGTCCGTGTCGGGGATCACGACGAAGACCTGAAGGCCGGGCTTGCCCAGTGGCCAGGCCGCGGCGTACGCCGCGAACAGGGTGCGCGAGCGCGCGGTCGGGGTGGACTCGAGGCAGGCGACCGCCACCCCGGCGCCCCGGATCACTGCGCCTGGTCGCACCTTCACGACAGCACCTCCGGTCCGGTCGTCTCGCGCAACCTGGTCGACGAACACCCCGGCGAGGCACCGTGGCAGATCCCACGCCGATCCTGCTCGTCCACGGTACCGCCAGTGGCAGGTGCGGACGTAGCGGCGCCCTTCGAAGCGGAGGGCACGTCGGTTTCGCGCATCCACCGGATTCCGGGCGCCGGGTCGTGGCACGATCCCGGTGTGGCCAGACGTGAACCAGGCGGGGCCGGCAGGCTGCTGCCCACCGGCTGGTGGGCCTTGCCACTCATCGTGGTGCTCCTGTGGTTCGTGCGCTACAAGGTGCGCCATGGCGCCGATCCCTGGATGTCGGACCTGTTCGGGCGCCTCGGCGACTTCGGACTCACCTCGCTGGTCGTGTTCCTCCTGGCTCTGGCCGTGGTCGCGTACCTCGGGTCCCTCCTGGCCAGCCGCGTGCGCCGGCGCGTTCCGCCGGAGGAGATGGAGCGGCGGGCCGAGGAGCTGGCGCGGGAGTGGCTGGAGCGGGAGAACGAGCGGAAGCAGCGCGCAGGGGAGGAGTAGTGCTCGGATCTACCATCCGGTGATGGAACAGTTGCGACGCCAGGCCGGGTGGTACCGCAACCCGGACGGTGCGGGCATGCGCTACTGGGATGGGTCGGTGTGGACGGAGGACGTCTGCGCGGGACATCCCGTGCGCCCACGGACCAGCCTCCTTCCTCGGTCCCGCATCATGCGCGGCTTCGCTGGCGCAGTCGGGTTGCTGCTGCTGGTATCGGCGGTACGGGCCTGGCACATGGGCATCGAGGAGGGGTCCGGCGACGGGAGCTTCGCGCTCGTGGGGTACTTCCTTGCGGTCTGCCTCGCCGTCGGGGCGGTGCTGTGCGGCTGGCTGGCGCTAGGCAGGCGAAAGCCAAGCTGAGTGGATCAGCCAGGCCGTTCCCGCGTTGCTACTCGCCCGCGCCGCGGTCGGCGTACCGGGCGTAGAGGCTGTTCATGAGCAGCAGGTGGGGGTCGTAGGCGCGCTTGAGGTCGAAGAATTCGTCGATGTCGGGGTAGGCAGACCTGAGGTCGGCGCGGGTGTAGTGCTGCTGGTAGGGGAGGTAGAAGCTCCCGCCGTGGTCCAGCGCGATCTCGATGAGACGCGTGGTCAGGGACTCCATGTCCCGGTTGGCCGCGTGGTTGACCTCCTGGCTGAGGTAGAGCACCACCGACAAGCGGTGGTCGGGCGCGTAGTTGAGCAGCACGTCCGAGGGCGGCACCGAACGGATGGAGGCGCTCAGCAGCTCGGCGTCGTGAGCGCGCAGTACGTCGCGGGCCTCGGCGACGAAGGCGGCGAGCTGGTCGGGTGGGAGGAAGTACTCCTGGAGGATGTCGGTGTACTTCGTCAGCTTGTTCCGGAGCAGGCCGAGGTCGTTGTACATCGCCTGGTTGCGGGAGACGAGGCAGGCCTCGGCCGCGCGCAGCGCCTCGTTGCGCGACTCGACGCACGAGCGGAACCGCGGAAGGACCGTGCGCTCCCCGGCCCACTTGATGCGCTGCGCCACCCCTCCGTGACGCGCCAGGTTCAGCACGAGGCGCCCGACCCGGGAGTCCTGGCTCTGCCGCAGCGGCGGGATCGGCTCGCCGTCGCCGTCGACCCTCTTGTAGGTGTAGACGATCGCCTGGTCCATGAACGTCTTCGGTGAGGTGGACAGGTGCGCGTACATCAGCCGGTAGTCGTCGTCGGGCACCAGCTCGTTCTCGAAGAGGTCGGCGAACGACGAGGTCGGCACCGTGCGCTCCCGGAAGTCGTACACAGCGTTGTCCACCGCGTCGAGCTCGACCTCGAGGATCACCCCGAACAGTCCGTAGCCTCCGATCACGGCGTGGAACAGCTCGGCGTCGTGGTTGCGGTCGATCTCCCGGACCCTGCCGTCCGCGAGCATCAGGCGGATCGAGCGCACCGTCGGTGCGAGGCTGCCGGTGCGGAAGTCCGCACCGTGGGCGTTGACCGAGACGGTGCCGCCGACGCTGAGTACGTCGATGCTCGGCATCGCTGACACCGACAGACCCTTCGGGTGTGCGGCCTCGAGGACGTCTCGCCAGGTTGCCCCGGCCCCCACGCGCACCGTGCTCGCCACCTGATCGACCGAGACCCGGTTCATGTCGCGCATGTCCAGGATCAGCGCGCCGGGGAAGGAGGCCTGCCCGCCCATGCTGTGCCGGGTGCCGGCCACCGAGACCGAGAGCCCCTCCGAACGTGCGAACGTGAGTGCCTCACGGACCTCACCCTCGGTCCGGGGCCGGACCACCCCGTAGACGGACGTGCGGTTGAGGCAGCTGGCGTCGTTGACGGTTCCACCGCGCTGGCTGAGCCAGTGTGGTGGCGCCATGTCGACGGCGGGAGCGGTCCGGGAGCCGATGGCGGGACGCACGTGGATGGCGCAGTCCTTCTGGTCGTCGGGTGGTGCGGTGTAGCGATCCCACGAGACGATGCCCGCTGCCAGCAGCACCACCAGGCACATCCGCGCGTACCAGAGCCGAACGCGCGGGCGCGGAGCGCGCCGTGCCCCCAGACCTCGAGCGAACCGAATGCTCATGGTGACCTTCCCCGTCATCGCCGACCGTCACACAAGGACAACAGGAGCCCGGGTTGCAGCGCATGAGACCGGATACTCATCTCTGCTGGAGCGCGCGCGACACCAACAGTCCTGGCGAGGTCGCATGGTGCGTCCGGAGGGCTACGCTGCTCGGCGTGTGGTCCCTGTGGTCGGAGAACTCGATCCTGTCGATCTGCTCCCAGGACTCGGTCCTGTCGATCGGTAGCGCTGCGTCCGTCGCGTCGTTCGCGAGCGTCGGCTCGTTCGCGTCGGCGGGGTCGATCGGGTCGGCGATGTCGGCCGCGTCGCTGCTGTCCTACCAGAGCGCCGGCTCGGCCCTGTCCCACCAGAGCAACGGCTCCGTGCTCTCCAGCCAGGCCGACCGCGGGTTCCTCAGCCGGCGGGCCGGTGGCGACGTACCGACCGGGGTGGTCGCCGCAGGCGTGCTGGCGACGCTGGCGGCCATCGCGCTGCACCGCGCGCTCCGCTGAGGCGGTGAGCTCGCGCCGCCCTGGCGTGCCACTCGACGGCCCGGGCCGCCGAAGGGCGGCGGGCTTGATCGCGGGTACTGTGACGTGGATGCAGCCCCTTGCCTCCTGGTCGGCGGAGGAACGGACGCGAGCCGGCATCATCGCCGGGACGGCCGGCGAGCCTCGGGCATGAAAGGGTCGTCGCGGTCCGACGGGGACGGGCTGGACCGCTCCGACGGGCAGCCAGGCCTCCGTGTCCAGGGTGAGCCACGATGGCCGATGGCCAGTGCCGTGCTCGTCTCCGTCGCCATGCAGCTCTCGCTTCCCGATCGTCATGTGCTGTCCCCGACCGTGCTCTTCCCCACCGTGGAGGTGCTGCTCCTCGTCGTCCTGGTGATCGGCGATCCGGGCCGCATCGACAGGCGTTCCCCAGCGCTGAAACGGCTCACTGTGGCCCTGGTCATCGTCATGACAGTGGACAACCTCGCCGGAGTCGCGGAGCTCGTTCGGGGCATCCTCGACGGATCGGACCGCGACAACGGCACCGTCCTGCTGGCCACGGGAGGGGCTCTCTGGGTGACCAATGTGATCGCGTTCAGCCTGTGGTTCTGGTTGCTCGATCGGGGCGGCCCGGCGGCTCGCGCGCTGGGCACGCCGCTCGCCGCCGTGTTCGCGTTTCCGGAGAACGCGAGCCCTGGCTGGCCCCCCCGAACTGGCGGCCCCAGTACCCGGACTACCTCTATCTCGCCTTCACCAACTCAACCGCCCTCAGCCCCACTGACACGATGCCCATGACTCGCTGGGCAAAGATGCTGATGCTCGTTCAATCGTCCATCTCGCTGGTCATCGCGGTCATGATCGTCGCTCGAGCGGTCAACATCCTGAACTGACGAGGATCAGCGCCCTGCATCATCACCCGAGTGGAACTGCTCCGATCTCGGTTCTCGCCATCCGGTTCGTAGAGCGCCTACATTCAGCCTCATGCTCGCGGACCAAGAAGCTCAGCAGGCGGTTCAGGCCCTCATCGAGTCCACGTACGAGGCGATGTCAACTCCGGGATCCGACGTCGCGGCCCTCTTCGGGGCAGCAGACATCGCTATCGCCGGTTCTGGGCAGGGCGAGCTCTGGAATGGACCCGATGACGCCGTGGCGGCGGCCTCGGTCGTGTCGTCCTGGGGGCTGAGGTGGACCGCGGAGAAGACCACGGTCTGGCGTCGGGGCGACGTTGCGTGGGCACAGATCCTCGGATCCGTACATGTGGTCCGCGAAGGCGTGGACGAAGTCGTGCCGTACTGGACGACAGCGGTCTTCGGGCTTGATGAGCACGACCGATGGCAATGGCTCTACTGGGGTGGATCTGAACCGCAGGAGTCCGCAAAGGTCTGATGGCGTCGCGCCTCAGCACCCTGACGCCTGGTGATGGGACGTCATCAACTCACGGCCGGAACCCAGGGCTATCGCTTCGTCGCCGACCGGCACTACTCCGGCTGAGCCGATGAGTCATGAGGGGAAGTGCCTCCAGTGCCCCTCGGAGACGACGTCGACGCTGCCGTCGACCACGCGGATGGCGGTCGCGTCGTCGATCGCGTACGCCGGACCTCCGATGCCGGCCGCCCACCTCTCCGCCTCGGCGAGGGTGTTCTCCGGCATGAGCTCGTGGTCCAGGTGCGGGAAGATCGAGAAGTCGACGATCCCCAGCGTGCTGTCGGTCCCCTGGGACCTCCTCCAGTTGACGAAGGCGTCACCGATCCGGGGGGTCATCACCATGCTTCCGGCGCTGACCCCCACCCAGACCGTCTCGGGCAGGGAGGGCAGCAGGTCCGCCAGCCCGGACTCCCGCATCCAGTGGCAGAGGTACGCCGCATCGCCGCCATCCACCAGCAGGACGTCGGCCTCCCGGACCCACGGGACCCAACGCTCCTCGCCGATGCTGGGTAGCGCGGTGAGCTCGAGCACGCCCACCGACTTCCAGCCCAGGCTGGACATGAGCCACGGGGGCTCGCCGGTGACAAAGCCCCGCACCGAGGCCGGACCGCACATCGGGTGGCCCCACTGAGCCGTCGGGATGCAGAGCGCGTGGGCGTCGGCGATCGGCTTGCCCAGCAGGTCGACGAGCGCCTCGTGGATGGTCCGGTTCGTGACGCCTCCGGACGTGAGAAGGAGCTTCACGATGCCTCCGATGCGGGTGTGAGGGATGGGTGCGGTGTACAGACCGGTGAACGCCGTGATGCTCATCGCCGCGCATCGGCGTCAAACTACGTGTACCAGGACGGGGAGGATCCACATGTGGGCACAGCTGAGCAGCGTCCGCGTCTCGGAGGGCGGCGCCGAGGCCGTCGGCAGGGCGATGGAGCACCTGCGGACCTTCGAGCAGCCGGAGTCGGGACTGCTCCGCACGATCGTCATGCAGGACCAGAAGGACCGCGCCCGCATGTACGTGCTGGTCGTCTTCGAGAGTGAGGAGAAGGCGCGGGCGCGCGAGGCCGACCCGCGGCGCCAGGAGGGCATCCAGGCGCTGCGCGCCAGTCTCGCCGACGTGCTCGACGGTGGCCCGGAGTACACCGACCTGGACGTCATCGCAGATCTCGTGCCCTAGCAGCGAAGGAGGCACCCATGCCCATCACGGTCGTCATCGAGTTCCAGGCCAAGCCGGGCGCGCGGGCCGAGCTCAAGAGCCTGCTCGCGGACATCTCGGCCACCCATGGGCCGAAGGCGCCCGGCTTCCTCGGCAGCACGCAGTACGACATGCTCGACGACCCCGACGGGCTGGTCGAGATCGCCGAGTGGGAGTCCGCCGAGGAACAGGCAGCGGCCGTGCAGCAGGCTCTTGACTCGGGTGTGTACGCACCCGTCGTCGAGCTCGTCGCGGCGCCGTTCCGGGCCACCCGGATCGGCCAGCTGCCCCTAGTCAGCCGCGGCGGTAGTCCGGCACCAGCTCGCCGGCCAGCTGCTCGAGGAACAGCCCGACGTCGGTCACGATGCCGCGCGCCTGCGAGGAGCCGCGGTCGGCCAGCTTGGTGACGGTCGCCGGGTTGATGTCCACGCAGACCAGCGGGATCGAGGCCGGGAGGATGTTGCCGGTCGCGACCGAGTGCAGCATGGTCGCCACCATCAGGCAGAAGCCGACGTCGGTCAGCTTGGCGCGCATCGCCCGCTGGCCCTCGATGACGTCGGTGTGCACGTCGGGCAGCGGGCCGTCGTCGCGGACCGACCCGACCAGCACGAACTCCTTGTCGTGGGTCACCAGCGCGTGCATGATGCCGCCGGTCAGCACGCCGCTCTCGACGGCGGCCCGGATCGAGCCCTCCTTGCGGATCGTGTTCAGCGCGCGGATGTGGTGCTCGTGGCCGTGCTCGACACCGCGGCCCATGGCCAGGTCGACGCCCAGCGAGGTGCCGTAGAGCGAGGACTCGATGTCGTGGGTGGCCAGCGCGTTGCCCGCGAAGAGCACGTCGACGAAGCCGGCGTGGACCAGCGCCACCATGGCGGGGGCCGCGCCGGTGTGGACGACGCCCGGGCCGCCGACCCAGAGGACCTTCTTGCCGTTCGCCTTGGCCTCGCGCATGCCGTCGGCGACCTGGCGGACCAGGACCGCCTGGGGCTTCTCCGAGGACACGTCGGACTCCATGAAGCCGAAGCCGCCCTCGGGCCGGTCGTCGACCGGGGTGGTGACCTTGATGCCGGACGCGCCGCAGACGACCTTCATGCCGATGCGTACGTCGGCCATCGGCAGCGTGTAGACGCGGTCGCCCTCGACGATCAGGCCGCAGTCCATCTCGGGGTTCTCGACGGTCATCACGCGGCCCTCGAGGCGGATCCGGGTCGGCAGGTTGGTGGTGGAGTAGAAGCCGTCCGGGAAGACGCCGTCCATGTCGCAGATGCTGTACTCCGCGTCACCCGGGTCGACCATGTTCACGCCGCGGGTCTGGAGGCGCATCAGCAACCGCTGGAGCTGCTCGTCGTCGTCCGCGGTGACGGTGATCGTCGCGCGGGACATGTCCGAGGCCTCGTGGCCGACGTCGATCTGGTCGATGACCCAGTCGGCGCCGTACTCGCGGATGTCGTCCAGGACGCGGGACAGGATGCCGCTGTCCATCAGGTGGCCGGTGATCTCGACGTTCTCGCTCACACTCACGAGCGGCAGCCTATTAGGTGGTTGAGCAGGTCGCGCAGCCGGCGGGTTGAGGAGGGCGTTCTGCGCCCGTCTCGAAACCGACCGTGTCGAAACTACACGCGGGCGCCGTCGTCGCCGGGGTCCCGCGGGTCGTTGGACATCGTCGCGACGAGGTACCCGAACCCGCCGATGAACCCGGCGACCAGCAGGAGGCTCAGCCAGCCGGGCAGGTAGACCCCGAAGACCAGGGCCACGAGCAGGATCACCGGCGCGCCGAACAGACCGGCCCAGGCCAGGCCGCGGCGGGGCTCCGGACGCGGCACCGGCGGCGGGGGAGGAGGCACGAACCGGCCCTCGTCCTCCCACGGGAAGACGGCGTCCGGCTCGTCCGCGGGCTCGTTCTCGACGACGTACTCCCCGCGCGGCTCCGGGCGGGGTGCGTCGTCCACGGACGGCACGTCACCGTAGTTGGCGACGATCTGCCGCCACGCCTCGTCCTCGTCGCGGGAGCTCACGGTCCGAGCGTACGTCGCGGCCCGGGGTGACGGCCAAGGCCCTCCGACCCTTCTCCTCCCGTCGGACCCAGCCAGCCGCTGGTTGCGAGCCGCTGGTTGAGGAGGGCGCGCTGCGCCGTCTCGAGAACCAGCGGCGTGACCCGAGCCAGCCGCTGGTTGAGGAGGGCGCTCTGCGCCCGTCTCGAAACCAAGGCGCGTCAGCGCGGCCGCCTGCTCAGCCGCGGTAGGTCGTCGAGACGTCCCTCGACGAGGGCGATGCGCTTCGCGCGGCCCCAGCCCTGGATCTGCTTCTCCACGGCGTAGGCGTCGTCGATCCGGTTGAACTCGGCCGTCCAGACAAGTCGAACCGGCCGACGACGCTTGGTGTACTCCGCGCCGAGGCCGAGCTGGTGCTGGCTGACCCGGCGTGCGAGGTCGGTCGTGCTCCCTGCGTAGAAGGAGCCGTCGCTGCACTCGAGGAGGTATGCCCAGGCCATCACGCGAGCGTGCCGCGCGGCGTCGTACGACGAAAGCAGCGGCCACACGCGCCTGTGGAGGACGCCTTGGTTTCGAGACGGTTGCTGCGCAACCTCCTCAACCAGCGGCGCTCAACCAGCGGCGAGCGACGCAGCGGCTCTCGACCAGCGGCGCGAGCGGCTCTCGTCCCGACGGCGGCGGCGGTGGCTACTCCGGGTGCTGGGGGTGGGTGAGGCTGTGCACGAACTGCGCGGACTCCCGGAAGATCGTCGGGGCGTCGTTGTCGAGCGTGGCCACGTGGTAGGAGTCCGGCAGCATCCGTTCGATGACGTCGACCGAGGACACGCTCGCCAGCACCTTCTGGTGCGAGCCCTTGTCGGCGACGTGGTCGACGGTCGAGCAGAAGATCAGCAGCGGCTGGGTCACCTTCGGCAGCGCCGGCTCGAGGTTGCGGTAGAAGTCGAGCAACGAGTGGGCCGCGTGCAGCGGCAGCCGGTCGTAACCGCTCTCGGTGACCCCCGGCTTCTTGATGTCGTCGACGATCCCCGGGAACGACGGCGTGATCCGCTTGAGCACCGGCAGCAGGAACCGGCGGGGGTCCTTGTTGTCGACGGAGACGTTGACGCTGATCACACCGGCGACGTCGTGGCCCCGGTTCGCGGCGAGCATCAGTGCCAGGGCGGCCCCCATGGACAGGCCGCCGACGACGACCTGTTCGTTGTCGGCGAGCAGCTTGTCGAGCGCGCGCTCGGCCTCGGCGTACCAGTCCCGCCAGGTCGTCTCGTTCATGTCCTGCCAGCGGGTCCCGTGGCCGGGAAGCAGCGGCACCTCGACGGCGTACCCCTGGGTCGCGAGGTACTCGCCCCAGGGCCGCATCGAGGCCGGGGACCCGGTGAAGCCGTGCAGCAGGAGTACGCCGACCGGGTGCGGCGACTGCGTGAGTTCGGGGTGCGCCGCGACGGACCAGGCGCTGGTCGCTGAGGGGGAGGCCACGGCACGATTGTGGCACCGGCACAGCCCCGGGTGGGGGACACCATGCGGGCGATTTTGGGGCTAGGGTTCACCTCGTCGGACACCGACGACGCATCGAGCCGTCGGGGCCGCGGAGGACGCAGCGAGGGAGGTCAGTCGGGTGTTCTACTGGTTCTTGAAGTGGATCGCGATCGGGCCGATCCTGCGGCTGGTCTTCCGTCCTCAGGCCTCCGGCGTCGAGAACGTCCCCGACGAGGGGCCGGTGATCCTCGCCAGCAACCACCTGTCGTACGCCGACTGGCTGTTCATGCCGCTCACGCTGTCGCGGCGGGTCAGCTTCGTCGCGAAGGCGGAGTACTTCACCACCCCCGGCATCAAGGGGTGGTTCCAGAAGCACTTCTTCCGGGGCTCCGGCCAGATCCCGATCGACCGGTCGGGCGCCAGTGCCGCCGAGGGTGCGCTCAACTCGGCCAAGGGCATCCTCGCGACGGGCGAGATCTTCGGCATCTACCCCGAGGGCACTCGCTCCCACGACGGCAAGCTCTACCGCGGCAAGACCGGTGTCGCGCGGCTCGCGCTGGAGACCGGCGTACCGGTGATCCCGGTGGCGGTCGTCGGCACCGACGTCGTCGCGCCCGCCCGGCAAGAAGTTCGGCACCTTCACCCGGCCGATCGTGCGGTTCGGGAAGCCGCTCGACTTCAGCCGGTACGAAGGCCTCGAGAACGACCGCTACATCCTGCGCTCGATCACCGACGAGATCATGTACGAGATCATGAACCTCTCCGGCCAGGAGTACGTCGACATGTACGCCGGGCAGGCCAAGGAGCAGGCCAAGGAGGAGTCCAAGCGCCTCGAGCGCGAGGCCGCCGAGGAGTCCGCGAAGGCCGACCCGAAGGTCGACTCCGGTCGCCCGAAGGCCGACCCGACGTCCCCCAGAAGTCCGCCGCAGAAGAAGAAGGCGTCCTGACCCTCGACGCGCGGCCGTGGTGGCGCGACGCCGCCGGGGTCGCCGTACAGGACAGCATGTTCCGCGCGCTCGCGGTGCTGCGCGTCCTGCTGCTGGCCAACACGGTGGCGCTCAACGTCTACCGCCGCGACAACTTCGTGCACCCGACCGCCGGGCTGGTGATGACGGTCGTCATGGCGGTCTGGACGGTCGTCGCGATCTGGGCGTACGCCGCGCCGCGCCGCCGTACGCCGTTGCTGCTCGGGCTCGACCTCGCGATCGCGCTGCTGATGATCGCGCTGACCCCGTGGGTGAAGGGCGCCGGCTTCAACGCGACCGTGCCCGGCTTCTGGGTGATGGGCGCGATGCTCGCGTGGGCGATCCACTGGCGCCTGGTCGGCGGCGCGATCGCGTCCGTCTGCGTGGTGTCGACGGACCTCGCTGGCCCGCGAGCACATCACCCAGTCCAACTACGGCAACGTGTTCCTGCTGCTGATCGGCGGTCTGGTCGTCGGCTACCTCGTCGACCTGCTCCAGCGCACCGCGGTCGCTCGTGACCAGGCCGAGCGGGAGGCGGCGGTGGCCGGCGAGCGCGCGCGGCTGGCCCGGGCGGTGCACGACGGCGTCCTGCAGGTCCTGGCGCTCGCCCAGCGCCGCGGGGCCGAGCCCGGCGGTGATGCCGAGCTCGGCCGGCTGGCGGGGGAGCAGGAGCACGCACTGCGTTCGCTGATCCGCCGGCAGGACGCCCTCCAGACGCCCTCGGAGGAGTCGGCGGTCGACCTGGCCGCCGTCCTCGAGGGGCTCTCGGCGCTGCGGCCGCCCCGGGTGAACGTCGCGGTCCCGGGTACGCCGGTGCTGCTGCCCGCGGCCGAGGTCGGCGAGGTCGAGGCCGCCGTCCGGGCCTGCCTGCGACAACGTGGCCCGCCACGTCGGCGAGGACGCCCCGGCCTGGGTGTTCCTGGAGGACCTCGGCGACCGGGTCGTGGTCAGCGTCCGCGACGAGGGCCCGGGCATCCCCGACGGGCGTCTGGAGCAGGCGGAGGCCGACGGCCGGCTCGGGGTCAGCGGGTCGATCCGCGGTCGGGTGGACGACCTCGGGGGCACGGTCGAGCTGAGTACCGGGTCGTTCGGCACGGAGTGGGAGCTGACGCTGCCGCGCGGGGTGGGCGCGCCGTAACTCCGCAATTGCAGCCGTTTGACATGTTTTCGCCGCAGAAACGTGTCACAACCCCGCAATTGCGGAGTTACGAGCAGCCCCCACCCCACCACCCCATCTCCTAGGGTCGACCCGTGACCATCCACGACACCCACCCGTTCGAGGACCCCGAGTCCGCGCGCGACCCGGTCCGCCGGCTGCGCGGCCGGCTGGGCGGGACCGTGTCGCTCTGGACCGCCGGGACCGGCCGCGAACGCGCCGGGCTGACCGTCTCCTCGCTGATGGTCGCGGCCGGGGAGCCGGCGTACGTCCTGGGCCTCGTCGACCCCGACTCCGACCTCGCCGCGGCCGTCGCGCGCACCGGCCGGGGCGTCGTACACCTGCTGCAGTGGGGCCACCGCGACCTCGCCGACGCCTTCGCCGGTACGGCGCCCGCACCCGGCGGGCCGTTCGCGCAGGCGGCCTGGCAGGACACCGCCTGGGGTCCGCTCCTCGAGGGAGTGACCACCTGGGCAGGCGTGGTCCTGGAGAGTCGAGGCCACGGTGGGCTGGTCGACGCTGCTCACGGCGCGCGTCGAGCACGTGGTGATCGGCGACGAGGGTGACCCGTTGGTGCACCGCCGCGGGCGCTACCAACGGCCCTGACCCGTTCGGGTGGGTCGACGCGCCCACCCGGTCGGAATCGTGCGGAATCCCGGTCGGGCGCGGTCGAAATGTGCCGTAATGGTGCTGCCCGCCCCCGAGGAGAGCCCCCGCATGACCGAGCAGCCGTCACTGTCGCGCCCCGCCGAGCAGGACACCGTCGCCCCCGCGGACGGTGCGGACCGCCGTGCCCGGGCCACCCTGCTGTTCGTGCGCATGTGGGCGCTGGCGCACATCATCCACCTCACCGCGTCCACCGGTGCGCGTCTGGACAGCCCCTGGAACATCACGGTCGTCGTGGCGGCCGTGGTGCTCCTCCTGCGGCCGGCCGCGGGTGCCTGGCTCGCGGTGCTGGCCTGCGCCCAGCTGGTCGACATGGTCGTGGAGATGCCGTTCAGTCCCGACCACTGGATGCTCATGACGTTCGTCAACCTGGCGATCCTCGTGACGATGGTGGCGCGCCGCTCCACCGGCCCGGCCGCGCTCGAGGCGGCCTTCCCGGCGGCGCGGGTGATCGTGCTCATCGCCTACAGCTCGGCGGCCCTGGCGAAGTGGAACACCACCTTCTTCGACCCGGTCCTCAGCTGCGCGGACGCCATCGCCGGCGCCGCGAGCTACGGGCTGGCCGGGAGCCTCGACGTCGGCCCCCTGTGGGTGATCACCGTCCTCGCCTGCGAGACGTCGATCCCGATCCTGCTGGCGATCCCGCGCACCCGGCGTCACGGCGTACGCCTCGCGGTGGCCTTCCACTTCACGCTGAGCGCCAGTCCCGCCTTCGCGGTGGTCGACTTCACCGCGACCCTCTACGCCCTGTTCCTGCTCTTCCTCTCCGACCGGGACATCGCGAACGTCCTCGACCGGATCCGGGCGGTCACCCGCCGCTCGGCGATCGTGCGCGACGCCAACCGCAAGCCCTGGGTCACGGCGGCGCTGGGCCTGGCCGTGATCGGGTTCTCCGGCTACCTCAGCGCCCGGGCCGGCGCCGGGTTCGTCCTGCTCGGCAGCGAGATCTACCTCCTGGCCATGCTGCTCGCGGTGCTCCTCGCCTGGCGCTCGAGCCGCGACACGCGCCCCTTCGGGAAGCCCCTGTGGGTGCAGGTCCCGGTGATCGTGCTGGTGGCGCTCTGGGCGTCCGGTCCCTACCTCGGGCTCCGCACGACCGGCGTCTTCACGATGTTCTCCGGCCTGCGCACCGAGGGCCCCTCCTCGAACCACCTCTTCCTGCCGACGGTGCACCTCACGGACTGGCAGGACGACGTGGTGGTCATCGACTCGACCAACGACCCGGGGCTGTCGGAGGCCGAGGGGGGTGTCGTCGAGGTCCCCTTGATGGCGCTGCGCCGGCTGGCCACCGACGACCCGGACCTCGTGGTCACCGGGCGCCTGCACGGGGAGACGGTCACCTTCGGTCCCGGACCCGGCCAGCGACGCCTCGAACCGCTCAGCGGCTGGGAGTACAAGTTCCTCCACTTCCGGCCCGTCGCCGCAGGAGATCAGCCGTTCTGCAGCATGAGCTGACACTAGGGTGACGGCCATGGACGAGCAGCCGGTGCGCGTGATGGTCGTCGACGACCACCCGATGTGGCGCGACGCGGTCGAGCGTGACCTCGCCGCGGCCGGGTTCGCCGTGGTGGCGGTCGCCTCCAACGGCACCGAGGCGCTGGCCCGGTTCCCCGCGGCCCGCCCGCAGGTCGTCGTCCTCGACCTCCAGATCCCTGCGCCCAACGGCGTCGAGGTGACCGCGGAGGTGCTGCAGCAGGACCCGTCCGCGCGGGTGCTGATCCTCTCCGCGTCCGGCGAGCAGAACGACGTGCTCGACGCGGTGAAGGCCGGCGCGACCGGGTACCTCGTCAAGTCCGCCTCCAGCGCCGAGCTGCTCGACGCCGTACGCCGGGTGGCGGCGGGCGACACCGTGTTCACCCCGGGCCTGGCCGGCCTGGTGCTGGGGGAGTTCCGCCGGATGCTCGACGCGCCGGCCTCCGCCGACGACTCGACCGCCCGGCTGACCGAGCGCGAGACCGAGGTGCTCCGGCTGGTCGCGAAGGGCCTGTCCTACAAGCAGATCGCCGAGCGGCTGGTGCTCTCGCACCGCACCGTGCAGAACCACGTGCAGAACACCCTGCGCAAGCTCCAGCTGAACAACCGGGTGCAGCTGACGAGGTACGCCATCGAGCAGGGGCTCGACGGGGACGAGTGAGGTCCGGCGCCGCTGTGTAGATTCGCACGCGTGCCCACCGATCCGCTGCTCGAGGCCGCCGACCGGCTCTACGGCCTGACCCCGCCGGAGTTCACCCCTGCCCGCGACGCGCTGGTCAAGGACCACAAGGCCGACAAGGACCTCGCGGCGGCGCTGAAGAAGCTCAAGAAGCCGTCGCTGGCCGCGTGGGTGGTGAACCTGCTGGTACGCCGCGACGCGGCCCAGGTCGACCAGGTGCTGGCCGTGGGGGAGGCGCTGCGCCAGGCCCAGGCCGACCTCGACGGCGCCGAGCTCCGGGCGCTGACCCGGCAGCGCCGGCAGCTGACCGCGGCGGTCACCTCCCGGGCCCGGGCGATCGCCTCCGAGCACGGCCAGCGGGTCACCGCCTCCGTCGCCGACCAGGTCGAGGCCACCCTCACCGCCGCGATGATCGACCCGGCGGCCGCGGCCGCCGTACGCACCGGGCTGCTGCTCAACGCCCTGTCCAGCACCGGGCTGGGCGAGACCGACCTGGCGTCGTACGTCGCACTCCCGGGGGTCGTCGACTTCACCCCGACCGAGCTGGACGAGCCCGGCCCGCCGCCCCCGCCCGAGCTGCACGTGGTGCCCGACCCGGACGCCGAGGAGAAGAAGCGGGCGGCCGCTCAGGAGAAGCTCGACGCGGCCCAGGAGGACGTCGACACCGCGACGGAGGCGCTGGCCTCCGCCGAGGCGGACGTCGCCGAGCTGGAGGCGCGGAGCCTGCAGGTGCAGGCCGAGATCGACGAGCTGCGCCGCAAGGTCGAGGAGCTGGAGTCGGACCAGGACGAGATCGACGAGGAGCTCTCGGACGCCCGCGAGGTGGTCAGCTCGGCCCGGGCCGACGTGTCCGCCGCCGACGCCGCCCGCGCGCGGGCCGCCGCCGCCCTCGCCAAGCTCTGATCGGCGACTAGGCCCAGTGCTTGGAGCGCTCGACGGCGTCGATCCACCGGGCGTGCAGTGCATCCGCCCGGGCCCGGTCACCGGTCGGCTCGAAGCGCCGGTCGAGCTGCCAGGTCTCGCGCAGGTCGTCGGTCGAGGACCACACCCCGGTGCCCAGCCCGGCGAGGAAGGCAGCGCCGAGGGCGGTGGTCTCCACGATCTTCGGCCGCTCGACGGGGACGCCGACCTGGTCGGCCTGCAGCTGGCAGAGCAGGTCGTTGGCGGAGGCGCCGCCGTCGACCCGCAGCGAGGCCAGCCCCGGCATCGTGTCGAGCACGTCACGCACCTCGAAGGCGATCGCCTCCAGCGTGGCCCGGACGAGGTGCGCCCGCGTCGTACCCCGGGTCAGGCCGATGATCAGCCCCCGCGCGTGCGGGTCCCAGTGGGGAGCGCCCAGGCCGGTGAGCGCGGGAACGAAGACCACGCCCTCGGAGTCGTCGACGGTGGAGGCGATCGCCGCGGTCTCCGCGGCCGAGCCGACGATCTGCAGCCCGTCGCGCAGCCACTGCACGGCGGCGCCGGTCACGAAGATGGCGCCTTCCAGCGCGTAGGTCAGCTCGCCGTCGGGGGAGCGCCAGGCCGCGGTGGTGAGCAGCCCCGCGTCGCTGCGGACCAGCGACGTCCCGGTGTTGGTGAGGATGAACGACCCGGTGCCGTAGGTGCACTTGGAGTCGCCCTCGTCGAAGCAGGTCTGCCCGAACAGCGCCGACTGCTGGTCGCCGGCGATCCCGGCGATCGGCAGGTCGAGCCCGCAGAACGCCTTCGGGTCGGTGGTCGCGACCTCGCCCCAGTTGGGGACGAGGTCGGGCAGTGCGTCGCGAGGAACGCCGAACAGCCCGCACAGCTCGTCGGACCAGTCGCCGGTGCTCAGGTCGAACAGCAGCGTCCGGCACGCGTTCGAGACGTCGGTGACGTGCCACGTGCCGCGGGTCATCCGCGCGATGAGGTAGGAGTCGACGGTGCCGATCGCGTACCGGCCGGACTCGACCAGCGCCCAGGTGTTGGGCTCGTGCTCGGCCAGCCAGGCCAGCTTGGTGCCGGAGAAGTACGGGTCCAGCCGCAGCCCGGTCAGCTCGGTCACCCGCTCCTCGTGGCCGGCGTCGCGCAGCCGGGTGCAGATCTCGGCGGTACGCCGGTCCTGCCACACGATCGCGCGCCGGGGCGAGCCCAGCGTCTCGCGGTCCCACAGCAGGATCGTCTCGCGCTGGTTGGTGATGCCGACCGCGGTCAGGTCGTCGCCGCCGTACGCCGCCAGCGCCGAGCGGGTGGCCTCGATGGTGGCCTGCCAGATCTCCTCGGGCGCGTGCTCGACCCAGCCCGGCTGGGGGAAGTGCTGCGCGAACTCCTGGTAGCCGCGGGCCGCGATCGTGCCCTCGGGCGTGACGACCAGCGCCGTCACGCCGGTGGTGCCGGCGTCGATCGCGAGGACGCTCATGCGTCGTCACCGTCCTCGGGCGCCTGCCGCACGATGTCGAGGATGCGCTGGTCGATCCAGGCCAGCCCGGGGTCGACCCGCATCTCGTAGTTCTCCGTGCCGACCCAGGCATGGAAGTCACGGTGCCCGTGCGCGGTGGCGAACTCGTCGAGCTCGCGGCGCAGGTCGGCGTCGATCGGCACCTTCTCCTCCTCGGTCGAGGCGGTGAGGTAGAGGTCGTTGAGGTGCAGCAGCCGGGCCAGCTCGGTGCACGGATCCGTGTGGTCGTCGACCCGGAGGTCGACCGCGATGTCGTCGAGGCCGCCGTACCCCGCGCCCTCCTTGACCACCAGCAGCGCCGCGGACTGCCGCCCGCGCCGGTCACCGCCCGCGTCGTCGCCGGCCTGCAGCGCCTCGCAGAGCCGCCGCGCGAACGGCGTCGCCGGGTCCGCGCCGGTCCACGCCTCCTCGATGGCGTCGACCACCTCCGGGCCGACCAGGATGTTGCCCTGGATCGCGTACCCGTCGCCGGTGCGGCCGCCGGCCCAGTCCAGGCACAGGTGTCCGGTGTACGTCGCACTCCCGCCGTCGACGTCGACCACGCCGACCTGCCGGTGGTCGCGGCCGTCGTCCTGCTCGATCAGCGTGCCCACCACCTCGGAGGCGGTGCCGCCGGTGTCGAGATGGGCCAGTGCCAGCCCCTTGTACGCGACGTTGGCGTCGGCCTGGGTGGCCACCGCCCCGACCCCGGCGACCGCGGC
This sequence comes from uncultured Actinomycetota bacterium, assembly GCA_963721775.1. Taxonomy (GTDB): domain Bacteria; phylum Actinomycetota; class Actinomycetes; order Propionibacteriales; family Nocardioidaceae; genus Nocardioides. The sequence goes on from CAVRMH010000039.1 coordinate 61,225, forward strand.
CGGCACGGCCGACCCCACCGCCAGGAACTTCGAGGCGACCGCCACGCCCCAGTACTCGCCGTCGTCGGACCGGGCCACGATCGAGAAGGTCATGCGCCCGAGGTTAGCCACCCGCGGGCCGGGCGTCCCCGATCCGCCGCGCCGGACACCCCGGTCCGATATCCGCTTGCCCTCAACCCCGGTTGAAGTTCGAGAATGGGGCAGTGCTGAGAAGACTGGGCTTCCCGAGTGTGGGCGAACACCGCCGTTTCGTGACCGCGATCGCCGTCGACGCGGTGGGCAGCGGGGTGTTCATGCCGGTCTCGATGCTCTACTTCCTCGTCGCGACGCCGCTCACCCTGGTGCAGGTCGGTGCCGCGATCTCGATCGCCTCGGCGGTCTCCATCCCGGCCGGCCCCATCGTCGGCGGGATCGTCGACCGGGTCGGCGCCCAGCGCGTGCTGCAGGTCGCCAACCTCATGCAGGCGGCCGGCTTCGCGGCGTACCTCTTCGTCGACAGCTTCACCGGCGTGCTGCTCTCCACGATCCTGGTCAGCGTCGGCCGCACGGCGTTCTGGGGCTCGTTCGGCGCCACCGTCGCGGTGATCTCGCGACCGGGGGAGCGGGAGATGTGGTTCGGGTTCCTCGGCGCGCTGCGCAACGTCGGGTTCGCGCTCGGCGGGCTGGTCTCCGGCCTGGCGATCACGGTCGGCACCGAGGCGGCGTACGCCGCGGTCGTGGTCGCCAACGCGGGGTCCTACCTGCTGGCGTTCGTGCTGCTGCGCGCGGTGCCGAACACCGTGGTGCCCCACGCGCACGAGGACGGTACGCCGCAGCGAGGGCTGGGGCGTGGTGCTGCGTGACCGCCGGTACGCGCTGCTGGTGCTCACCCAGGCGGCGTTCTCGATGGCGATGATGGCGCTGAACTTCGCGATGCCGATCTACGCCACGCAGACCCTCGGCCTGGCCGGGTGGGTGGCCGGTGCGCTGTTCACGATCAACACGATCATGGTCGGCTTCGGCCAGGGCCTGCTGGTGCGGTCGCTGACCGGCCGGGTCCGCAACCGGGTGCTGCTCGTCGCGAACCTCGCCTTCGCGCTGTCCTTCCTGGTGCTGCTCGGCGCCACCCGCACCGGCGTGGTGCTGGCGACGGTGCTGGTCCTGGGCGGCAGCGCGGTCTACACGCTCGGGGAGATGCTGGGCGGTCCGGTGCTGGCCGCGCTCGCCGCGGAGGCCGCCCCCGACCACCTCCGGGGCCGCTACCTCGCCTGGAACCAGGTGGCCTGGACGGTCACCGGCGCCGCCGCACCGGTGACGTTCGCCGCGCTGCTCTCGCAGGGAGCCGCCGTCACCTGGCTGTCGATGACCGCGCTGAGCGTCGTCGGCGCGCTGCTGACGGTGTGGCTGGGCCGGGTGCTGCCGCACGCCGGCGAGGCGATCACCAACCGCGCGGAGGCCGCCGTACCCCCGAGCGATCCGGACGAGGCGCTGGTCGAGGCGCCGGCCGTCTGAGCCGACTCGCCGGGTCGACCCCGGGGCCGGCGCCTCGCGTCAGTCTGCGACAGGTGGACGATCCGGCGGGTCAGTCTGCGACAGGTCGATGTTCCGCAGAGCGGACGGCCGGAGCGGGGTTGTTGTCGCGGCGCCGCCGAACCGACAGAGTGGGCGGCATGCGCATCGGAGTACTCACCGGAGGCGGGGACTGCCCCGGCCTCAACGCCGTCATCCGCGCCGTCGTCCGCAAGGGCGTCAAGGTGCACGGGTTCGAGTTCGTCGGCTACCGCGACGGCTGGAAGGGCCCGCTCGAGGGACTGACCATGGAGCTCGGCGTCGAGCAGTGCCGCGGCATCCTGCCGCGCGGCGGGACGATCCTCGGCTCCTCGCGGACCAACCCGTTCAAGATCGACGGCGGCGTCGAGAAGATCAAGGCCAACCTCGCCGCCGACGGCGTCGACGCGCTGGTGGCCATCGGCGGCGAGGACACCCTCGGCGTCGCCACCAAGCTCGCCGAGCTGGGCGTCAACGTGGTCGGCGTCCCGAAGACCATCGACAACGACCTGTCCGGCACCGACTTCACCTTCGGCTTCGACACCGCGGTGAACATCGCCGTCGAGTCGATCGACCGGCTGCACACCACCGCCGAGTCGCACCACCGCGTGCTCGTCGTCGAGGTGATGGGCCGCCACGCCGGCTGGATCGCCCTGCACGCCGGCATCGCCGGCGGCGCGAACATCGTGCTGATCCCCGAGCAGCCCTTCGACATCGAGGAGGTCTGCCGGCTGGTCGAGAGCCGCTTCGAGTCGAAGTACGCCCCGATCCTGGTCGTCTCCGAGGGCGCCGTCCCCAAGGAGGGCGGCGACATGACGCTGCTCACCGGCGAGAAGGACGCCTTCGGCCACGTCCGCCTCGGCGGCATCGGCGACCGGATCGCCGGCGAGATCGAGGCGCCGCACCGGCAAGGAGGCCCGCGCGGTCGTCCTGGGCCACACCCAGCGCGGCGGCACGCCCACGGCGTTCGACCGCTGGCTGGCCACGCGCTTCGGCCTGGCCGCGATCGACGCGGTCGCCGACGGCAACTTCGGCACGATGATGGCGCTGCGCGGCACCCGCATCGAGCAGGTGAAGCTGATCGAGGGCACCGGCGAGCTCAAGCTGGTCAGCCCCGAGGAGTACGCCGAGGCGCAGGTCTTCTTCGGCTGAGGCCGCGCCGCCCGCGCGGCCTGTCCGCACCCGCCTCATCCGCGCGCTGGGCGGCGACACGTGCCGTGACCTCCGAGTGGCCCGGGTCGTTGCCAAAGCGAATCCGGCCGGGCCACAGTGGTCTGGTCCACTACGTCCCGTCGCCCGGCAGGTCCGGGCCCCAGGGTGAGGAGTCCGTCATGACGACGCAGGCAACGGAGCCGGCGCGAGACCGAGCGCACCGAGCTCAGACGGGTCATGGGGCCCAAGCTGCTGCTGCTGTTCATCGTCGGCGACATCCTCGGTGCCGGCATCTACGCGGTGACCGGCCAGATGGCCGCCGTCGTCGGCGGGCTGGTCTGGCTGCCGTTCCTCGTCGCCTTCGTGGTCGCGACGCTGACCGCGCTGTCCTACCTCGAGCTGGTCACGAAGTACCCGCAGGCCGCCGGTGCCGCGCTCTACACGCACAAGGCGTTCGGGATCCACTTCGTCACGTTCCTGGTCGCCTTCGCGGTGGTCTGCTCGGGCATCACCAGCGCGTCCACCTCCTCCAACGTGCTGGCCCAGAACCTCACCGGCGGGCTCACCATCAACGGGTGGATGGACGGCGAGGCGAGCAAGGGCCTGCTGACCGTGATCGCGATGGGCTTCATGCTGCTGCTCGCGCTGATCAACCTGCGCGGCGTCGGCGAGAGCGTGAAGTTCAACGTGATCCTCACCCTGGTCGAGATGACCGCGCTGGCGATCGTCATCGGCGTCGGCATCTACGCGATGTCGCAGGGCACCGGCGACCCGGGCGAGCTGGTGGTCTTCCACGACTACCAGGACAAGGGCATGTTCCTGGCGGTCACCGCGGCCACCTCGATCGCGTTCTTCGCGATGGTCGGCTTCGAGGACTCGGTGAACATGGTCGAGGAGACCAAGGACCCCGAGCGGACCTTCCCGAAGATCATGCTCACCGGCCTCGGCATCGCGGTGATCTTCTACGTGCTCGTCGCGATCTCGGTGGTCAGCGTGCTGACCTCCGAGGAGCTGCAAGACGATCGGCGACGAGGAGGGCCAGGCCCTGCTCTCCGTGGTCAGCAAGGGCGCCCCGGACTTCCCGATCGACAAGGTCTTCCCGTTCCTCGCGGTCTTCGCGGTCGCCAACACCGCGCTGATCAACATGCTGATGGCCAGCCGGCTGCTCTACGGCATGGCCAACCAGCACGTGCTGCCCCGCACCGCTCGGCAAGGTGCTGCCCGGCCGGCGCACGCCGTACGTCGGGATCGCGTTCTCGACGCTGCTCGCGCTCGGGCTCATCTACTACGTCTCGATGGACCCCGAGAGCAACGTGGTGGTCAACCTCAGCGGCACCACGGCGTTCCTGCTGCTCTGCGTGTTCGCCGTGGTCAACGTGGCCTGCATGGTGCTGCGCGGGCGCCCGCACGACGGACCGTCGTCCTTCCGGTCGCCCGGGCCGACGCCGATCCTGGCGGCGCTGCTCTGCCTCTTCCTCGCCGGGCCGTGGGTGGACCGCGACGTCGTGCAGTACAAGATCGCCGGCGGCCTGATCCTGATCGGCATCGTGCTCTGGGCGATCACCTTCGCGATCAACCGGGCCACCGGGGTCGGGGACAGCGACTTCGACGACGTCTCGAAGCTCGACGGCTGACCAGCCGGGCCGTGATCACCCCAGCCGCCCCACGCGTTCCACGGCGGGACGCGTGGGCGGCCGGAACGGCGGATCCACGTACGATTGACCAGTGATCCCCGACCTGTCCGACCTCCACGCGCGTGGCGCCGCCCAGCAGCCGACGTACGCCGACCCTGCCGCGGTCGACGCCGCCGTCTCCCGGCTGCGCACCGCGCCGCCGCTCGTCTTCGCCGGTGAGTGCGACGACCTCAAGGCCAAGATCGCCGCGGTCAGCCGCGGCGAGGCCTTCCTGCTCCAGGGCGGCGACTGCGCGGAGACCTTTGCCGGGGTGACCGCCGACAACGTCCGCAACAAGCTGCGGGTGCTGCTGCAGATGGCGGTCGTGCTGACGTACGCCGCCTCCGTGCCGGTGGTCAAGGTCGGCCGGCTCGCCGGCCAGTACGCCAAGCCGCGCTCCTCGGACACCGAGACCCGCGACGGCGTGACCCTGCCGGCGTACCGCGGCGACGCCGTCAACGGCTTCGAGTTCACCCCCGAGGACCGCGCCCACGACCCCGCCCGGCTGGTCGAGGTCTACCACGCGTCCGCGTCCACGCTGAACCTCGTGCGCGCCTTCGTGACCGGCGGCTACGCCGACCTGCGCCAGGTGCACACCTGGAACACCGACTTCGTGCGCGAGTCCGCGATGGGCCAGCGCTACGAGCAGATGGCCTCCGAGATCGAGCGCGCGCTGACCTTCATGAAGGCGATCGGTGCCGACCCCGACGAGTTCCACCGGGTCGACTTCCACTCCAGCCACGAGGCGCTGGTGCTGGAGTACGAGCACGCGATGACCCGGATCGACTCGCGCACCCAGACGCCGTACGACGTCTCGAGCCACTTCCTCTGGATCGGCGAGCGCACCCGCCAGCTCGACGGTGCCCACGTCGAGCTGCTCAGCCACATCAAGAACCCGATCGGTGTGAAGCTCGGGCCGACCACGACGCCGGACGACGCGCTGGCGCTGGCCGCGCGGCTGAACCCCGAGAACGAGGCCGGCCGGCTGACGTTCATCACCCGCTTCGGCGCCCACAAGATCCGCGACGGCCTGCCGACGCTGGTCGAGAAGGTCACCGCCGCCGGGCTCAACGTCGCCTGGGTCTGCGACCCGATGCACGGCAACACCTTCGAGGCGTCCTCGGGCTACAAGACCCGCCGCTTCGACGACGTCATCGAGGAGGTCCAGGGCTTCTTCGACGTGCACCGCTCGCTCGGCACCTGGCCCGGTGGCGTGCACGTGGAGCTGACCGGCGACGACGTCACCGAGTGCGTCGGCGGCGGCGAGGAGCTGGCCGAGATGGACCTCGGCCACCGCTACGAGTCGGTGTGCGACCCGCGGCTGAACCGCGTGCAGAGCCTGGAGCTGGCGTTCCTCGTCGCCGAGATGCTGCGCAAGGCCTGATCGGTCCCTCGGTTTCGAGACGCTCGCTGGCGCTCGCTCCTCAACCAGCGGGAGACGGCTCGCTCCTCAACCAGCGGGAGGTCGGTGGTGGAGAGGCGAGGGACGAGGCCCGTCTCGAAACCACTTCTCGGGCTGACAGGATGGCCGGGTGACCACGGTTGACCTGCGCAGCGACACCCTGACCCGCCCCACCGCCGCGATGCGGCGCGCGATGGCCGACGCCGAGGTCGGCGACGACGTGTACGGCGAGGACCCCACGGTCCGCGCGCTCGAGGAGCGGCTGGCGGCGCTCTTCGGCCACGAGGCGGCACTGTTCACCCCGACCGGCTCGATGGCCAACGTGCTCGCCGTGCGCACCCTCGTCGGCCCCGGCCAGGAGGTGCTGTGCGAGGCACGCGCCCACATCGCCCGCGCCGAGCTGGGCGCCCACGCGGCGTACACCGGCCTCACCATGCGCACCTGGCGGCACCCGCGCGGCGGCGTCGACCTGCCGGTCGTGCAGGAGATGTTCGCCCCGGACATGGGGCCGTTCTTCGTGCCGACCGCGGCGTTCTCGGTCGAGAACACCCACAACTTCGCCGGGGGAGCGGTGGTGCCGGTCGAGGACCTGCGCGCGCTCCGGGAGTACGCCGACGAGGTCGGCGTCGGCATCCACCTCGACGGCGCCCGGATCTGGAACGCCCACGTGGCGACCGGCGTGCCGTTCGCGGAGTACGGCGCACTCGCCGACGTGCTCGCCGTCTGCCTGTCCAAGGGGCTCGGTGCCCCGATCGGCTCCGCGGTCGTGGGCAGTGCCGCCGCCGTCGAGGAGTCGCGCATCTGGCGCAAGCGGATGGGCGGCGGCATGCGCCAGGTCGGCATCCTGGCGGCCGCCGGCCTGCACGCCCTCGACCACCACGTCGACCGTCTCGCCGACGACCACGCGCACGCCCGGCTGCTGGCCGAGGCGGCCGGGGCCGACCCCGACGGCGTGGACACCAACATCGTGGTCGTCGACCGGCCGGATGCCGCGGCGTACGTCGCCGCCGCCCGGGCCGAGGGGGTGCTGATCTCCACCGTCGGCCCGACCGCGGTCCGCATGGTCACCCACCTCGACGTCGACCGCGCCGCCGCCGAGCGCGCGGCCGCGGTGCTGGCCCGCCTCTGACCCCGGACGCACGACAGCCGCGCTGCGGTGTCATCGGGTGACACCGCAGCGCGGCTGTCGTCAGGCGGACTACTGCTGGGGCGGTGGCTGCTGCCAGCCCCCCTGCTGCTGGTCGCCGTACGGCGGCTGACCCTGCTGCTGACCCGGCTGCGGCTGCTGCCACTGCTGGCCCTGCTGTCCGCCCTGGTCCGGCTGCCCCTGGCCACCCTGCTGGGGCTGGCCGTACTGCTGGCCGTACTGGCCACCCTGCTGCGGCTGCGCCCAGCCGCCCTGCTGCCCGGGCTGCTGCGGCTGCGCCCAGCCGCCCTGCTGACCCGGCTGCTGGCCGTACTGCTGGCCCTGCTGGGGGTAGCCCTGCTGCGGGTAGCCCTGCGGCTGGCCGTACTGGTCGTAGCCCTGCTGGCCGTACTGCTGCGGGTACTGGCCCTGGTTCCGGTTGCTCTGGAACGCCGCGGCCTTCGACTTCAGCCCGGCCAGGTCGAGGTTGCCGGTGACCAGGAGGTACACCGCCGCCACGACCAGGGACAGCAGCACGAACAGCAGCATCGTCTGGAAGCCGGCCAGGCCGACGGTCGTCGAGGAGTCGAACGAGTCACCGTCGAACTTCACCTCGCTGTCGAGGTGGGCGTTGGAGAGCCGCACCAGCAGCGGGATGACGACCACGAGGCTGCCGAGGTAGACGGCCACGTTGCGCAGCGCGTGGCGCTTGTCCGGCGTACGTCGGACGACCATCCACACGCCGAGCACGGCCAGCGCGATCGCGACCAGCGGGGCCACCCAGAAGGCGGCGCCGTTCTCGTCGGCGAAGTCCCACAGGCGGTTGAAGTCGCTGGTGTCGTCGTCCTCCGAGCTGGAGCTCGCCTCGCCGATCTTGGACAGCGACCCGAGGCCGAGCATGAACATGCCCATCGCCGGCAGCGCGGCCAGGGCGCGGACGACCTCGGCGAAACCGCGGGCGTCCTTCTCGCCGATGAGCTGGCAGATGAAGAAGACCAGGCCCGCGCCGAACAGGCCGACGCACAGGGCGGCGAGGCCGGCGAGCGGGGCCGAGGCCCACTGGTGCACCACGACCAGCTTCTCGTTGAGCCAGTCCCTACGCACGAAGCAGGTCGCCGCGAGCACCACGCCGAGGAGCAGGAACGGCAGGAAGATCGCGCCCGCGATCGAGGCGGTGCTCGGGCCGTCGAGCAGCAGCAGCTGGTAGGCGTCGCTGGTCGGGTCCTCACCGCTCAGGTCGATGTACCCCTTGATGGTGGGGTCGGCGATCTTGACGATGATCGCCACGATCGTGACCAGCGCCGAGAGGATCAGCGCGGCGCGGACGACGTCGAGCAGGGCCGGGACCACCGCGGTGGTCCGGGCGCTGCTGCGGCGGAAGAGGTAGGCGCCCACGCCGAGGGCGAGGAACGTCGCCAGCAGGGGGTACTGGCCGAGGTCGAACGTCGCGTCGTCGGTGCCGAACGCCTTGGACAGGTCGATCAGCGTGTTCGCGCCGAACGCGTTGGTCGTCTGGATCAGCGCGGACCAGATCGCGCTGCCGGCCGACAGCTTCTCCGCGCCCGCGAAGGCGACGACCAGGCTCACCACCAGCGCGGTGGCGAAGGCACCGCCGGCAGTGATCGCGGCGCCGGCCCAGTTGCCGACCAGGAACTGCTTGAGGTCCGGCCCGGAGCGGGTCCGCTGCGGGGCGCCGTACTGCGGCTGGGCGTACTGCTGGCCGTACGCCGGAGCGGCGTACTGCTGGCCCTGCTGCTGGCCGTAGGGCTGGGCGTACTGCTGACCCTGCGGGCCGTAGCCCTGCTAGCCGTGCCGTAGCCCTGCTGCGGGTAGCCGCCCTGCGCGGCGCCCTGCTGCCACTGGCCCTGCTGCGGTTGCTGCCACTGGCCCTGGCCGCCCTGCTCAGCCTGGCCGTAGCTGCTGGCCGTACTGCTGCTGGCCGTACTGCTGCTGGCCGTACTGCGGCTGCCGTACTGCTGGCCGTACTGCTGGCCGTACTGCTGGGAGTACTGGTTCGGGTCCTGCGGGGCCGGAGCCTGCTGCCACTGCTGGTCGCCGGCGGGCGGGGTGGCCGGGAACTGCGCGGTGGCGTCGGGCTGCTCCGGCTGACGCCGGTGGCCGGCGATCTGCGTGGGCGGCTCGGCCGAGTCCGCGGGGTTCTGGGCCGCCGGGGCGAGCGTGGCTCCGCACGCTCCGCAGTACGGCTGGCCCACGGACGTCTGCGCACCGCATTGCGGGCACTGGCTCATGGCGGGGACTCCGATCATCGATCTGGTTCGAGGCGTCTGCTCGGTGCAGCACACCCTAGTGACGAACGATCGTCGTACGACGTCGCGACACCGTCAGGGCGTTACCCGCCCCTCGACGCCCCCAAACGTCCTGCGGGTCAGGGCTTTCCGCGCAGCAGGACGTCGCTGATCGCGGTCACGTCCTTGCGCAGCGGCGGCTTGCCCGGGGGCGGACACCTCGACGATCCGCATCCGGATGGTGCGGGTGCTGACGTCGTTCGACCACGATCGTCTGCAGCACCGGTTCCGTGCGCAGGTTCTGCACCACCGAGCTGCCGTCGTCGAAGAGCCACTCGACCTCGAGGATCTTGCGGTTCTTGGCGTACCAGTCGACCGTCCGCTTCCCGGCGCGGTCCTTCTTGGCGTAGCCGTTGATCAGGCCGACCTCGCTGATGACGGCCTTCTTCGGCAGGACGAACGTGATCGTGCGCCGCTGGCGTCGCCGGGCATGCGGTACGCCGTCGTGGTGTCGTCGTCGAGCATGTTCGCCGGGGGATAGGTCACCGGGCGGTTCGCCAGGTCGCGGCCCGGCGGGATGGGCTTGGGGCCGGTGGCCGTCGACTGACCGGCGAGGTCACCCGGGGTGTCGCCGGACTGCTGGGGCGGGGTGCTGCTGCCGTCGGACTCGTCGCCGGCCGCGGAGGTCGGGGTCGACCCGGCTCCGCCGGCGGTGTCGTCGTCGCCGCCGCGGGTCACCGCGTAGATGCCGCCGACCACGACGAGGAGCGCCGCCGCCACGGCGAGCGCCATCACCCACACCGGGAAGCCGCGGCGGCCGTCGCGGTGGTCGGTCGGGCCGTCGTCGGCCGGGACCACGGGCACGGCCCGCGTCGCGGAGTCGACCTCGTCGGCGAAGAGCGGGTAGCGCGGTCCGCCGTGCCCGCCGGCGCCGGCCTGCGGCGTCGGGGGTACGACGGGCCGGAACCGGAGCGACCGGGTGGTGGGCCCGCGGGCGCGGGCGGAACCGGCGGCAGGCGCGGCGCCGTGCTCTCGGCCGGACGTTCGACGGTGCGCTCGGCGGTGCGCTCGGCGGGGTGCTCGTCACCGTCGGGCACGGGACGTCCGGGCGCGCTCGCGGTCGCCGAGGCCCCGGTCGGCGCCCCGCAGCTCGTGCAGAAGCGGCCGACGCCGAGCGCGGCACCGCAGTTCGTGCAGTAGCCCATGTCCCTCCCTCGCCGGTTCGCGCGGGCCAGCGTATGCGAGTCGGCGACGCTGCCGAAACCGCGGACCCGGTCAGTGCCGCCCGATGCGGCTGCCGGCCGACACCCGGCCGACGGCCTCGGGCAGTCGTCGTACGGCCTGGGCGAGCTCGCGCAGGTCGTTGCCGAGCAGCGCCTGCGGGCCGTCGCAGAGCGCGGTCTCCGGGTCCGGGTGGACGTCGACGATGACCCCGTCGGCGCCCGACCGCGATCGCGGCCCGGGAGAGGGGGACGACGAGGTCCTTGCGGCCGGCGGCGTGCGAGGGGTCGACGATGATCGGCAGGTGGCTGGCGGCCTGCACGACCGGGATCGCCGAGATGTCGAGGGTGTTGCGGGTGGCCGGCTCGAAGGTCCGGATCCCGCGCTCGCAGAGGACGATGTCGAGGTTGCCGCGCTGGGCGATGTACTCCGCGGCCATCAGCCACTCCTCGATGGTCGCGGTCATCCCGCGCTTGAGGAGCACCGGCTTGCCGGCCTCGCCGACGGCCTGGAGGAGCCCGAAGTTGGCCATGTTGCGGGTGCCGACCTGGAGCATGTCGACGTGCTCGGCGACCATGTCGACGTCGCGGGCGTCGACCACCTCGGTGACGACGGGCAGGCCGGTGGCCTCCCGGATGCCGGCCAGGATCTCGAGGCCGGCCAGGCCGAGGCCCTGGAAGGCGTACGGCGACGTGCGCGGCTTGAACGCCCCGCCCCGGATGATGGTGGCCCCGGCCGACCGGGCCATCCGGGCCGCCTCGGCCGTCTGCTCCTTCGTCTCGACCGCGCAGGGCCCGGCGATGAAGGTGAACGACTCCGGGCCGATCGGCACCTGCTGGCCCGCGGGGCCGACCCAGACCGTGGAGCGCTCGGGGTGGTGCTGGCGGCTGACCAGCTTGTAGGGGTCGGAGATCCGGTGGACGTCGGCGACGCCTGCGAGCGTGCGCAGGTTGAGGTGGTGGAAGGAGTCGATGTCGCCGACGAGTCCGATGATGGTGCGGACCACGCCCTTGCTGACGAAGGCCTCTCCGCCGACGCTCTCCACGCGCTCGACGACGTGCGCCACCTGCTCGTCCGTGGCGTCCGGGGACATGACGACGACCATCTGCGGCTCCCTCCGTCGCTGGCTCCCGAGGCTAGTGCGCGGCCGGCCCCGGTGGTGACCTCGCCCAGCATCCGAACCCGCCCAACCGTGCGTTGTGCCCCGCCGAGCCGTGCGTTGTGGCGCGTCGAGCCGTGCGTTGTTGCGTCGAACTCGCCACCACAACGCACGGTTGGGCCGACCACAACGCACGGTTGGGCCGACCACAACGCACGGTTGGGCCGACCACAAGGCACGGTTGGGCCGACCACAACGCACGGTTCGGCTCAGACGGCGATGTGGGTGACCTCGGACTCGATCCGGCGGCGGGGGAGCAGCTCGACGATGAGCATCGCGGTCAGGACCAGCAGGCCGCCGACCGCCAGCCGCGCGGTCAGCTGCTCGCCGCCGGCGAGCACCGCGAAGAACGCCGCGAAGACCGGCTCCATGCTCATGATGATCGCGGTCCGGGTCGGGGTCAGGTGCGCCTGCGCCCAGGTCTGGCCGGCCATCGCCAGCGCGCCGGCGAAGACGGCCATGTAGACCACGCTGAGCCAGTCCGCCGGGGTCGAGGGCAGCACGATCCCGCCCGGGCGCGGCGCCGACGAGGCAGACCACGGAGATCACCGCGAGCTGCACGATCGACATGCCCATCGCCTCCGCCGGCCGCGACCACGCGCCCAGCCCCACGATGTGCAGCGCGTAGATCACCGCCGCGACCAGCGTCAGCGTCTCGCCGTACCCGAACTCGAGGCCGCCGGGCTGCAGGGTCAGCAGGCCGACACCGGCCATCGCGAGGGCCACCGCGAACCACGTCACCGAGCCGATCCGGTTGTGCAGGAGGACGGCGGCCAGCAGCGGCGTGAACACGACGTACAGGCCGGTGATGAACCCGGACACCGAGGCGGCGGTGTGGGCCAGGCCGACCGTCTGGAGCACCTGCCCGGCGGCGTACAGCGCACCGAGCACCGCGGCGGTACGCCGCGACTCCGGCGACAGCGTGCGCAGCGCCCGCGGGAACAGCAGGAGCAGCGCGACGGTGGCGATCGGGAAGCGGACGGCCAGGAAGTCGATCGCCGGGATCCGCTCGGAGAGGTCCTTGATCAGGAAGAACGTCGACCCCCAGGTGGCCGTCATCGCCAGCAGCGCGAGCGTGGCCAGCCGGGAGGTCTGCCGCTCGTTCACGCGCCGCCGCCGACCGCAGCTCCTTGAGCAGCGCGATGTCGGCGTTGCCGGGGTCGCGGGAGCCGGGCGTCTCCAGCACGAACGGCACGCCGGCGGTCGCGGGGTGCGCGAGCAGCTCGCGGAACGCCTCGACCCCGATGTGCCCGTCGCCGATGTTCTGGTGCCGGTCCTTGAACGCGCCGCGCACGTCCATCGAGTCGTTCGCGTGCACGAGCCGCAGCCGGCCGGGTCCGCCGATCTCGACGATCCGGTCCAGCGTCGCCGCCGCCCCGCCCGGCTCGTCCAGGGGAGCACCGGCCGCGAACACGTGGCAGGTGTCCAGGCAGATGCCGGCCTTGGGGTGGTGGTCGAGGGCGTCGAGGTACGGCGCGAGGTCCTCCACGCCGGCGCAGAGCGAGCGGCCCTGGCCGGCGGTCGGCTCGAGCAGCAGCCAGGGCGCGTCGTCGTCGGCCACCGCCTCGAGCACCGGCAGCAGGCCCTCGCGGACCTGGCGCATGGCCGCGTCGTACCGCTCCGTCGAGCCGCCCGGGTCCACGAACGAGCCGGTGTGCACGACCACGCCCTCGGCGCCGATCTCGGCGGCGCGGCGCAGGTTGTGGGCGACCGAGGCGACGGACTTCTCGTACGTCGCCGGGGTCGGGCTGCCGAGGTTCACGAGGTACGGCGCGTGGATGAACGTGCGTACGCCGGCCTCGGCGCAGGCCTCGCGGAAGCGGGCGTCCTCGCGCGGGTCGCCGGCCGACAGCGCCCAGCCGCGCGGGTTGCCGACGAACACCTGGAACGTCTCGCACCCGAGCTCCCGGGCACTGGTGAACGCCCCCGCGACGAGGCCCTTGCCGACCGTGACGTGCGTGCCGACCGGGTTGCGCAGGGCAGGGTCGAGCTGGTCGGGGGAGCGGGTGGGCATGCCGCGAAGGCTATCCGCGGGCGCCGGTCAGATGACGATCAGGGTGACCGTGCTGCCCTTGTCGGCGAGGTCGCCCTGACCGGGCTCGACCTTGACCACCCAGCCGAGGCCGATGGAGTCGGGGTGCTGCTCGATCTTCACCTCGAACCCGGCGTCGCGCAGCTTCTGCTCGGCGGCGCCCTGGCCCATGCCGACGACCCGCGGGATCTCCACCTGCTCGGGCCCCTGGGAGACGGTGAGCCGGACGGTGTCGCCCTTGAACAGCTGCCCGGTGCGCGGCGCCTGCTCGATGACGTCGCCCTCGTCGACGGTGTCGCTGTAGTCGTCGGTGCGCTCGACCTTCAGGCCCTGCTTCTCCAGCGCGGCCTCGGCCTTGTCGGCGTCCTTGCCGGTCCAGTCGACGACCTTGATCGGGCGCGGACCGCGGCTGAGCAGGATGTCGACGGTCGCGCCCGGCTTGAGCCGGGTGCCGGCCTGGGGGTTGGACGCGATGACCTGCCCCTCGGGCACGGTCGGGTGGTACGTCGGGATCGAGCGGCCGAACTCGAGGTTCGCGTCCTGGATCGCCTGCTGCGCCTCGTCCTCGGACTTGCCGCGCAGCTTCGGCACGTCGTACCGCTCGGCGCCCAGCGACAGCACGACGGTGACGGTGCCTCCGTCGAGCACCCGCTCGCCGCCGCCCGGGTCGGTGCGCAGCACCATGCCGGCGGCCACCGTCTCGGAGTACTCCGGGTCGCCGAGCTCCATGTCGAGCCCGGCCTTGTCGAGCTTGGCCCGGGCCTGCGCCTCGGTGAGCTCGAGCAGCTGCGGGGTGGAGGTGTAGCGGGCGAAGCCGAAGTACCACGCGCCGGCACCGACCCCGGTGGCCACCAGCAGCGCGACCAGCAGCATGACGAGCCCGCGCCGCGAACGCCGCGGGGGAGCTGTAGGAGTAGACCGGCGGGTCGACCGGCGCCGGCGGCGTCGCCCGGGGGGCCGGCGAGAGCCCGGCGCGGTCGATGGTCGTGGTGTCGTCGCGGTCCAGCGGGTCGGTGTTCTCCGCCACGGGGCCGGCCGTCGGGTCGTCGTCGGGCGCGGGGTCGGGCTCGAGGTCGGGGAGGAGGTCGGGCTCGAGCACGGCGACGGCCAGCGGCGGCGCGAGGTCGGCGACCAGCTCCGGGTCCTCCGGGACGCCCTCGTCGAGCGCCTGCCGCACCCGGTGCACCTGGTGCAGGAGCACCCGCGCGTCGGCCGGGCGGTGGCTGCGGTCGCGGGCGGTGGCGCGGGCCACCAGCGCGTCGACGTACGCCGGGATCCCCGGCGCCACCGCGGACGGCGGCGGGATGTCCTCGTGGACGTGCTTGTAGGCGACCTGGATGGGGGACTCGCCCTCGTGGGGCTTGCGGCCGGTGAGCAGCTCGTAGAGCACCACGCCCACGGCGTACACGTCGGCGCGGGCGTCGGCCCGCCCGTCGACGACGAGCTCGGGGGCGAGGTAGGACACGGTGCCGATGAGGACGCCGCCGGTCGCGGTGTGCTGGGTGTCGGCGCTGACCGCCTTGGCCAGGCCGAAGTCGGCGACCTTGATCCGGCCATCGTCGGCGATCAGGACGTTCTCGGGCTTGATGTCGCGGTGGATCAGGCCGGCCTGGTGCGCGGCCGACAGCGCGGACAGCACCGGGTCGATGAGCGCCAGCGCCTTGGCCGGCGGCATCGGTGACTCCTTGCGGATGACGTCGCGCAGGGTGTGGCCGGGGACGTACTCCATCGCGAGGTAGACGGTGCCGTTGTCCTCGCCCTGGTCGAAGACGCCGACCACGTTGGGGTGGGAGAGCCGCGCGGCGTGCCGGGCCTCGCGCACGAAGCGGGCCGCGAACTCCTCGTCGTCGCCCATGCCCGGGTGCATGACCTTGATCGCCACGACCCGGTCGAGCCGGACGTCGACCGCCTCGTAGACCGAGGCCATCCCGCCGCGCGCGATGCGGGGGCCCATGCGGTAGCGACGGTCCAGCAGACGTCCGACCAAGGGGTCGTTGACGTCCTTCTCGACTGTTCGCTCCACTGTGGGTCCTCCGGGCTACGGCTGGATGGGGAAGGATCCGCCGCGTCCATGGTACGGACGCGGCGTGTCGCGACCGGCATCGTCAGTCGTGCGGCGTGGCGCTGGTCACGGCCCTCAGGCCGGCGGCAGACCCCGCTCGAGGCGGCGCTCGATCGCCGCCACGTTGCGGATGTAGCGCCGCGTGTCCCGGTAGAGCCCGTGCTCGCGGACCGCGCCGAGCCCCTGGTAGTAGGCGCCGATCATGTTCCACCGCGTGCGGGTGAGGTCGTCGAGCACGTCGAGCAGCAGGACCCCCGCGAGCACGTTGTCGTGGAGCTTGCGGATGTGCAGCCGCCGCCCGGCGTACATCGACATCCAGACGCCGGTCGCCGGAAGCACCTGCATCGCGCCGATCGCGTGCGCGCTGGAGACGCGGTCCATCTGCCAGCCGGACTCCTGCCAGCAGATGGCCAGCGCGAGGTGGGGGTCGACGCCGTGCCGCCGGGCGGTGCGGACCACCACCCGGCGCACCGTCGCACGGCTGGGGTCGGGGAGCGCGTGCTTCTTCTTGGCCGTGCTTCTTCTTGGTGTGCTTCGCCGGGGCGTGGTGCTTCTTCGTGTGCTGGTGGTGGGTCTTGTGCTTCGTGGGGTGCCGCTTGTTCTTGGGCAGCGCCGCGAGCACCACCGGGATCTTGATCCGCTGGCCCACGTGCAGCGCGCCGCGGCGGCCGAGGTGGTTGTAGGAGATCAGCTCCGCGGTCCAGGCGTGGAAGCGCACGGCCAGGCCGGTCGCGGTGTCGCCCGACTTCACGGTGTACGGCGTGATCCGGCGTCCCGGCGGGAGGTGCTGGTGGTCGGCGGCCGCGGGCAGCCCGGAGAGGAGCACCCCGCCGGTGACGGTGGCGACGGTGAGCCGGGTCAGGACCTGCATGGGGGAAGGCATGACGAGGTTCCCTTCGTCGAGCCGCCCGGCGCCCGGGCCCGAGCTGGACCCGTGAGTGGCGCGAAGGCAACCCGTCGAAGGTAACTGCTGAGGCTGGAGTGACTCAAGAGGCGTGTCTCGCTCCCCGGTTTCCCGACCCCGGGGGCGGGTGGGAGAGTGGCGCCATGAGTGAGGCAGCAGAGCAGGGCGGACTGGACGCCCTCGTCACCGAGTGGCTCGACTGGGCCGAGGTCGCGGAGCGGCTCGGCGTGAGCGTCAACAAGGTGCGCACGATGATCCGCGAGCACGACCTGGCGGCTGCGGTGCCTGCGGGCGGACGCGGCCAGCAGGTGCCGGCCGAGATGGTCCAGGACGGCCAGGTCGTCAAGGGGCTGCCCGGCCTGCTGACGATCTTCCACGACGCCGGCTGGGACGACCGCGAGGCCATCGAGTGGATCTTCACCGACGCCGACCTGCCCGGTCGCCCGATCGACGCGCTGCGCGAGAACCGCGGCTCGGAGGTCAAGCGCCGCGCCCAGGCACTGGCCTTCTGAGCGGTCGTTCCGAGGGGGTGGGCGGCGATGGCCATGAAGGGGTCGCAGCGTCAGTTCGTCTCGGTGGTCTGCACCGTGCTCATCCTGCTGCTCGGGGCCTGGCTGCTGCGCGACAGCTTCGGGTCGAGGGCCGATGCGGTGCCCGTGCCGACGCCGGGCGAGCACGACCGCGGAGCCCGACGCATTGTCACGAGCGGCGAAGGCCAGTACTACTGGACCGAGGACCACTACCGATCCTTCGCGATGACCGAACGAGAGCAGGGAAGCCCATGAGTGGACTCGCAGGCGTCCTGGCCGGGCGTCACGCGCCCGGCGTCTACCGCTGGCACGGCAACTTCGACAGCGCCGACGTACGGCACACCGTCGAACTTGCGGGCTGGACGTACGGCCACCTCGACGGCTGGGAGATCGAGCACAAGGCCGAGTTCCTCTCGGCCGTCGGCGAGGCGCTCGACCTGCCCTCCGACTACGGCCAGAACCTCGACGCCCTGGCGGACCGCCTGGGCGACCTCGGGTCGACGGTGCTGCTGTGGGACGGCTGGTCGGCCTTCGCCCGGGCCGAGGAGGTGCCGTTCCGCTCCGCGCTGGACGTGCTCTCCGAACGCGCCCGGGACGGGAAGGCTCCCTTCGTCGTGCTGCTGCGCGGCGAGGGTCCCGGACCTGTCCGACATCAAGTCGCTCGACTAGCCCGTGCTCGACTAGAGCACCCGGGCGGTGGCCGCGGCGGCCAGGTCGCGCAGCGCGGCCCGGGCATCGTCGCGGACCGTGGCACGGTCCAGGGCGACCAGCGACAGCCGGGCGAGCTCGTCGATGACGCCCTCGACCTGGCGGTCGGCGCCGGAGCCGCGGATGATCGCGCGCAGCTCCTCGACCTGCTCGGGGCCCAGGGCGGTCCCGAGCGAGCGCTGCAGGACGGCACCCTGCTCGGCCGGTACGGCGTCCATGGCGAGCGCGACCAGCACGGTCCGCTTGCCCTCGACGAGGTCGTCGCCGGCCGGCTTGCCGGTCACCTCGGGGTCGCCGAAGACGCCGAGCTGGTCGTCGCGCAGCTGGAACGCCTCGCCGAGCGGCAGCCCGAACGCCGTCAGCTCCTCGCGTACGTCGTCACCTGCACCGGCCAGCGCCGCGCCCACGTGCAGGGGGCGCTCGATGGAGTACTTCGCGGACTTGTAGCGCAGCACCGTCATCGCGGTCTCGACGTCGGCCCGGCCGCGGGCCTGCACCGACACGTCGAGGAACTGGCCGGCCACCACCTCGGAGCGGCAGAGGTCGAAGACGTCCATCGCCGGGCCGATCCGGTCCCAGCCGAAGCCGGAGCCGGCGCAGCAGCTCGTCGGCCCAGGTGAGCAGCAGGTCGCCGAGCAGGATCGCCGCCGCGGCGCCGTACTGCGTGGGGCTCGCCGGTCCACCCGGCGGCGCGGTGCGCGGCCTCGAAGGCGCGGTGCGTGGCCGGCCGGCCACGGCGGGTGTCGGAGGCGTCCATGTAGTCGTCGTGCACCAGCGCGCTGGCGTGCAGCAGCTCCAGCGCCGCACAGGCCCGCAGCAGGGCGGTCTCCTCCTCGGGGCCGACCGCGGAGACCGCCCGGAAGCCCCAGTAGCAGAACGCCGCCCGGAAGCGCTTGCCACCGCTCACCGACCGGTGCGCCTCGGCCACCAGCGCGGCGGCGTCGCTGCCCAGGGGGGTCAGCCGGACCGCCTGCTCGTCCACGAAGTCGTCGAGGACGGACTGGATCCGCTCCCGGAAGAGGGCGCTGTCGAAGGAGTCCGAAGTCACGGCCCGAGCGTAGTCACCGGTCCGCGCGGCGTGGACAGCGCCGGTCCCCTCGACCCGGGCACCTAGGATGACTGGCATGGACCACGGACCCGCACAGCAGATCGGACGGCTCATCCGCGAGGGTGAACGGTCGTTCTCGTTCGAGTTCTTCCCGCCCAAGGACGAGGCCGGCGAGGCCCAGCTCTGGCAGGCGATCCGCGACCTCGAGCCCTACCGCCCGACGTTCGTCTCCGTGACGTACGGCGCCGGCGGCAGCACCCGCGACACCACCGTCGAGATCATCGGGCGCATCGCCCGCGAGACCTCGATGGTGCCGATGGGCCACCTCACCTGCGTCGGCCACACCCGCGAGGAGCTCGAGACGATCCTCGACTCCTTCGCCGCGGCCGGCGTCTCCAACGTGCTCGCCCTGCGCGGCGACCCGAAGGAGGGCCCGCGTGCCGAGTGGACGCCCACCGAGGGCGGCTTCACCTACGCCAGCGAGCTGGTCGAGCTGGCCGCCGGCCGGTTCTCGGTCGGCGTGGCCGCCCACCCCGGCGGCCACCCCGGGTCGCGACTCGATGGACACCGACGTCGAGGTGCTGCGCCAGAAGCAGGCGGCCGGGGCGGAGTTCGCGATCACCGACATGGTCTTCCGGACGCTCGGACTACTTCTCGCTCGTCGAGCGGGCCGCGTCGTGCGGCGTCACCATCCCGATCCTGCCGGGCATCATGCCGATCCTGAACCTCGGCCAGGTCACCCGGATGGCCGAGCTCTCCGGGCACCCGGTCCCCGACGAGGTCGTCGCGCGGGTGCAGGTGCACGAGGGCGACCCCGCCGCCGTACGCGCCGAGGGCATCGCGATGGCCGCCGAGCTCTGCGAGGCGCTGCTCGAGGGCGGCGCACCGGGGCTGCACTTCTACACGCTGAACCGCTCCAAGGCGACGCGCGAGATCTTCGCGGCGCTCCGGATCACGGTCTGACCGTGGAGCGCACGGTCACCGTCACCGGGTCCGGCTCGGTGCAGGTCGCACCCGACCTGGCGGTGGTGCGGGTCGCCGCGGTGCACCGGGCCGCGTCCGCGGTCGAGGCGATGGACGGCGCGTTCAGCGCGAGCGCCGCGGCCGGTCAGGCGGCGAGGGCGTACGTCGAGGAGCGGCACGTCGCCTCCACCGGGGTGAACCTCTGGAACGCCCACGACAACCAGGGCCGGCCGGCCGGCTTCGAGGCCCGGCACGCGCTGCGGATCACCTGCCCCGACCTCGCGCAGGCCGGACCGCTGCTCGACGCGCTGGTCACCGCGCTCGGCGACCGGCTCCAGGTCGAGGGCGTCTCGCTGCAGGTCGCCGACGCCACCGAGGCCCGCGACCGGGCCGTCCGGGCGGCGTACGACGACGCGCTGGCCCGGGCGACCCGGCTGGCGGCGCTGGCCGCGGCCACCCTCGGACCGGTGGTCTCCGTGGCCGAGGGCACCGGCACCCCGATCGGTGCCCGGGTCGCCGACCTGGCGACGGCCAAGGTGGAGGCGACGCTGGAGCCGGGGGAGACCACCGTGTCCGCGTCGGTGACCGCGAGCTGGCAGCTCGAGGTCTAGCGGCGGTGCGGCCTACTCCCCGCCTCCGCCGGCCAGGAAGCCGCTGTGGCCGTTGCAGGCCACACCCGGTCCGGGCACCTCGGCCTTGAGGCCGACGCGCACCAGCTGGCCGTACGACTGGACCCGGCCACCTTCGGGGAACTCGGCGTCCGGGGTGTCGTTCTGCCCGGAGAAGACGCAGATCGAGTTCGCGTGTGCCGGGCCCTGGGTCGGCTTGCCGTTGCCGGTGACCTCTCCGGCGAAGGACGGAGCCGCGCCGGCGACCACGAGGACGGCCGCGCCGAGCGCGGCGGCGGTGATGGACTGGACTCGCATGGTTCCCCACTCTCGTTGACGTCGGACTCCCAACCCCCCGCCGACGAGTCGAACGTACCGAGCGCGCCTCCAGTACCGGCATGGCGCGGCGGAGCCATTGTTCGGCCCCCCGGTCGACGCCCGGTCGGGCGTCGCGCGACCGGCGCAGGACCGACGATGGCGGCTGTCCCGACGCTCGCGAGGCGCGTCGAGACCCCAGTGCCGGACCCCCAGTGCCGGACCCCGGCGGACCCGGTCACGCCGGGTCGGCGGGCCCGATCTCCGCGGCGACGAGGGCGGCGGACAGCCCCACGAACGGCAGGCCGCTGCCGGGCGTCGCGTGCGCCCCGGCGGCGTACACCCCGGGGACCGGTGTGGTCGGCCCCAGCCGGCGCTTGAGGGTGTTGCGGCCCTGCCAGCGCACGCCCAGCGGCGAGCCGTGCCAGAGCTCGACCTGGTCCAGCGGCGAGCGGTCGACCCGGGTCTGCACCTGGCGACGGACGTCCACGCCCTTGCGGGCCAGCGCGTCGGTGATGTCCTCGGCGAGCAGGCCGCGGCCGAGCACGGTCCAGGCGTGCCCGCCGTCGGGGGCGCGGCCGCCGGTGCGCACGACCAGCATCGGGTCGCCGTGGAAGACCGACTCCGGCGGCAGGTCCGGCACGTCGCCGCCGAGCCCGAGGTGGCAGACCACCGGCGGGATGGCCGGCATGGTGCGGGCGACGTACGGCGCCAGGGCCGGCAGGCCGCGCGGGTCCACCGCGCAGACCACGACGTCGGCGTCGAGCTCGCCGCGGTCGGTGGCCACCGCGACCGCCCGGCCGCCGCGGACCACGACGTCGGTGACCGTGGTGCCGGTCAGCACGTCGACCCGGCGGGTGACCAGCCGCCGTGCCAGCGCGTCGGAGAGGGCGCCGAGGCCGCCGGGCACGGTCCAGGCGCCGAAGGCCTGCTCGAGGTACGCCGTGACGCCGAGCCAGGCGGGCACGTCGCGGGGGTCGTGCCCGTCGAGGGCGAACGGGTGGGCGGCCATCAGTCGCAGGCGCTCGTCCTTGAGCCCCCGGCGCAGCCGCCGGGCCAGCGCCTCGCGGGTGAAGATCCGGGCGCTGACCTCCTTGTCGGCCATGTCGGGTCGCCACGGCCGCTCGAGGTAGTTGCGGCGCACCACGTCCCAGTCGTCACCGCACGAGGCGACGTACGCGCACCACGCCTCGCCGAGGCCGGGGCCGAGCTCGTCGACGGCGCGGAGCTGGGCGGCGCGGGAACCGCCGGGCAGCACGACCGAGGAGCCGTCGACGAAGTGGTGGGCACGGACGACCTCCTGCGGCACCAGGTCGAGCTCGCGCTCCAGGGGGCGCCCGGACTTGCGGAACAGGTCGCGCACGACGGCGGGCAGCAGGGTCGAGGTCGGGCCGGTGTCCCAGGCGAAGCCGTCCTGCTCGAGCAGGCCGACCGCGCCGCCGAGGCGGGGGAGCCGTTCGGCGAGCGTGACGTCGTGGCCGAGCTTGGCGAGCCGGGCGGCGGAGGCGAGCCCGCCGAAGCCGCCGCCGACCACCACCACGCGCGCCATGCGCGGAACCCTAGCCGGGGCTACCCCCGCACGGACGGCGCGGGCTCCACCGGCCCGAACCCGGCGTCGTACTCGGTGTCGAGGAAGGCCAGCAGCGCGGCGTTCAGCGGCGCCAGCCGGTCGCCGGGGCCGAGCAGGTGGCAGGGGTCGAGCCGGGCGAAGAAGCCGGTCGGGGTCTGCCCGACCTGGAACGTGGTGCCGGTGTCCGCGGCCGCCCGGCGCAGCCGCCGGCCGTCCCAGTCGACCGGGTAGGAGTCGATCCCCAACGACCGCCCCTCGCCGAACGCGACCGGCTTGCCCACCCGGACCGCGTCCATCGCCACCAACGCCGTCTCGAGCTCGGCGGCGGAGATCCCGGGGTCGTCGCCGGCGACCAGCGCGGCCTGCAGCAGCACGAAGAGGTGCCGGTCGACGGCGGAGGCCACCGTGGCCGCGCCCGCCGACAGCCGGGGGTTCAGCTCGGTCGGCCGGAACCCGTCGGCGGTCAGCACCCCGTCGATCCCGAACGCGCCGCGGTAGCCGTGCGCCTCCCGCAGCCGCTCGCCCACCCGGCGTACGGCCTCGCGCATCTGCTGCGCGGTCGGCCAGCGGCGGGTCCCAGTACGTCGAGAGGCCGCCGTAGGTGAACGTGCGCGCCTCCCGGTTGCGCAGGATCGCGATCTCGACCGGCCGGAACGCCACCGTGGCGTCGGGCAGCACCATCCCGTGCACCGAGCAGGGCACGCCCTCCAGGAACGGCAGCACCCGCACCCGGTCACAGTGCCGGGCGAAGAAGGTGAGGGCCTCGGCCCGCTCCTCGGCGCTGCCGACCCAGCGCACGAAGTTGCCGCCGCCGTGGAAGCCCTCGCGCGCGTCCCCGGCCCACACCACCTCGCCGCCGACGCCGCCGATCGCGTCGCTGGCCTCGTCGAGGGCGCCCTTCTCGGCGGGTACGACGCGGCTCGGCGCGTGCGCGACCCCGGCCGCCTCCCACAGCTCCTCGGCGTACACCTTGTCCTCGAGCGCCATGAACGCCGCCGGGCGGCCACCGGTGACCGGGCGGCCGAGCACCGGCTCGTCGGTGGTGACGAACGGCTGGGTCACCCAGACGCCGGCCCGGTCCGGGTCGAAGGCCTCGACCCGGTCGACGACGTCCGGCGGCAGGCCGCGGACGAGGCCGTCGAGGGCGCGGAGCTCCTCGGTGACCGTCGCGGACGGGGGTGTGGTGACCTCCACGACCTCGGCCCGCTCCGGCACCGGGCCGGCCCCGCGGGCGGTGGACAGCACCATCACCTTCGTGGCCCCGGCCTCCTCGAGCATCGCGACGGTGCTGGTGAACCCGGCCAGCACTCCCGGGCCGACCAGCACCGGGCGCCCGGCGTACCTCTGCCCGAGGTGGGCGCGCAGCGCGACGCGGTCGGCCTCGCGGGTCAGGTCCCGCGCGCGCTCGGCATCCATGGACCGACGCTACGGCCCCGCTCCGGCCACCCGCACCCCGTTATCCGCCCTTCGGCGGGGTCAGGCGTACGCCGGCGGGCCCTGCCGCCGGTCGCGCCAGCGGCGCCAGCCCCGGCGTACCACCCGGACCGCGAGGTAGAGCACGCCCAGCCCGGCGACCAGCAGCACGCCGGCGACGACGGCGGCCGCGACCGGGTGCTCGATGGCGAACCACACGATCCCGAGCACGGCGGCGTCCTCGGCGATCGAGGCCGCGATGTTGCTGACCGGCTCGGGGGAGGTGTTGATGGCCAGCCGGCTGCCCATCTTCACCGCGTGCGAGGCCAGCGCGGTGCCGCCGCCGACCACGCCCGCGACGGCGGCGCCGAGGGAGTCGGCCTCGCCCGCGATCAGGATGCCGATCACGGCACCGACCGTCGGCCGGATCGCCGTCGAGATCGCGTCCCAGGTCGAGTCGATGTAGGGGATCTTGTCGGCCACGAACTCCATCGCGTAGAGCACGAACGCCGCCGCCAGCACCTCCCAGCGGCCGAGCACGTCGGGGATCTGGGAGAAGTGCCCCACCCGGTCGGCCAGGCCGAGCACCAGCACCACGAGGTAGGAGTTGATCCCGCTGGCCCAGCCGCTGGAGAAGACCAGCGCGAGGGAGTCCATCAGGCCCGGCCCCACGTCACGGCGGCCCGGACCTGCGGCGAGGCGGCCGCCTTCAGCTCGTCGTCGGGTACGGCGCCGAGGGCGTCGTTGACCGTGGAGAACGCCAGCCGCAGCGCCACGAAGGTGGTGATCGCCAGCACCTGGGCGTCGTCGTACCCCACGGCACGCAGCGGCGCGACGTCGTGGGCGGTGGTCGCGTTGGGGTCGCGGGCCACGCGGCGGGCCCAGCGGGCCAGCGCGCGCTCGCGCTCGTCGAGGCCGCTGTCGTCGCCCCGGAGCACGCCGGCGGCGACCGTCGCGTCGGAGGCGGCGGCCAGGCGGTTGCCCCAGGCCAGCGAGCAGTAGGGGTCGCCCATCGTGGAGGCGGCGGCGGAGATGAGCACGCCGCGGTCGCGGAAGCTCAGGCCGGCCGCCTCGAAGCACTCGGCGACCAGGTCGAACAGCCCGTCGTGCAGGCGCGGGTTGTGCGCCCACATCCGGGACAGGTTCATGACGTACCCGACCTGGCCGATGTCGCCGTCGTACAACGCCTGCGTCTCGGGGCTGGGCTCGGGCTCGGTGAGGAAGCTGTGGGCCATCGGGGTGTCCTCCCTGGCGCCCCCGCGGACGCCCGATTCCGACGATAGGACGCCGGTCAGCCGCCGTCGATGACCCGGGCGAGCGAGGCGGCGTCGCGGGCCACCACGGCCGTGCCGTCGTCGAGGGTGACGATCGGGCGCTGGATGAGCTTCGGGTGCTCGACCAGCGCGGCCACCCAGTCGCCGCGGTGCGCCTCGTCCCGGGGCAGGTCGCGCAGGGCGAGCTCCCTGGCCGCCGGCTCGGTCAGCCGGGTGATGTCCCACGGCTCCAGCCCGAGCCGGGCCAGCACGCTCTCGAGCTCCGCGGTCGTCGGCGGCTCGTCGAGGTAGCGGCGGGTGGTGTACTCCGCGCCCGCCTCGTCCAGGGCGCCGACGGCGGTGCGGCACTTCGAGCAGGCCGGGTTGATCCAGATCTCCACGGGTCAGTCCACCTCGATCTCGGTCGCGCCGGTCATCGCGACCAGCTCGTCGTACGTCGTGCTGAAGACGGCGGCGGGGTGGCCGGCGGCGGCCCACACCACGTCGTACTTCCGCAGCCAGGGGTCGATGTACGTCGGGACCGGGGCCGGGTGGGCGATGGGGGAGACCCCGCCGATGACCTGGCCGGTGTGGCGCCGCACGAAGTCCTTGTCGGCGCGGCTGAGCGGCCCGGTGGTGGCGGCGACCTTCGCGGTGTCGACGCGGTGGGCGCCGGAGGTCAGGATCAGCACCGGGGAGCCGCCGGCGTCGAAGAGCAGGCTGTTGGCGATCGCGCCGACCTCGCAGCCGAGGGCCTCCGCGGCCAGGGCCGCGGTGTGCACCGAGTCGGGCAGGACGACGATCTCGCCGGTGCCGCCGCGGGCGGCCAGCTCGGCGCGGAAGCGGGCGATGGAGGGGTGTTCGTCGGGCATGCGGCGAGGCTAGCGGGCGCCCCGAGATCAGTCGCCGTCCGTGTCGTTCTCGGCGCCCGGGCGGAACCGGATCGAGAGCGTCATGTCCCTCAGCACGGCCAGCGCCTCGGCACTGCAGGTGAGCTCGCAGTGGTTCATCACCACGACCCGCTCGCCGGCGACGTCGAGGATCCACCACCGGGCCAGGTAGCCCGACCCCCAGCTCCAGTGGTCGCCGGTGGTGGTGGCGAACATCTGGACGTCGTCGGTGGTGTCGCCGACGTCCTGGCAGCCGGTGGCGTCGAAGTCGCGGGGCACCCGGATCTCCAGGTAGACGCCGTGGGCGCCGTCGAGGGTCACCGGGGTGCGGTCACGGACGTCGAGCACCGGCTGGGCGGCCAGGGCGCGCGTCAGGTCCTGCGGGGTCGGCCCGACCGGGACGCCGGTCTTGTCCCGGCAGGGGTGCCGGGGGAGCAGCGTGCCGTCCGCGGGAGCACTCGTGACCGCGAAGACCCCGGGCGCGTCGGGGTGGTGCAGGTAGAGGCCCTCGTCGACGTAGCGGGGGCCGGGCACGTCGACCTCGTAGCCGAGGTCGGGGGTCACCCGCAGCGAGTAGCGCCCGACGGGGAGGAGCTGCTCCCCGGCTCCGGGCGCCGCCTGCACCTCCCTCGAGGGGGCGGGGCGGGCCGGCTGCGGCGCCGACCTCTCGTCGCGGGAGGTCAGGACCCCGCCGAGCACGGTGACGGCGACGACCGCCGCGGCGGTGGCGAGCGCCACCGCGGCCCGGCGGTCCCGGCGGCGGGCGGTCTCGGTGAGTGCCTCGAAGGCGGGGGGACGCACGCGGTCGGTGAGGTCGCGGAGCTGGTCGAGGTCAGACATGGCGCGGCTCCTCCCGCTCGGTGAGCAGCTCGGCCAGGCGGCTGCGGCCGCGGGCCAGGCGGGACTTCACGGTGCCCTCGGGGATGCCGAGCTCATCGGCGATCTCCGCGGTGCCGAGGTCGGCAAGATGGTGGAGGACGACGACCACCCGCTGGTCGGCGTCGAGACCGCTGAGGGCGGTGACCAGCGCGACGTGCTCGGGGCCGACCTCGACGGGCGTCTGCGGGCCGGGCACCCGAGGTTGGTGGCGTCGTACGACGGCCGCGTGCCGCCAGCCCGACCTCAACCGGTTGACGGCCACGGTCCGGAGCCAGGCCTCCGGCTTGTCGGCCGCGGCCACGCGTCGGCGGTGACGGATCGCGACCACGAACGCCTCTTGCACGGCGTCCTCGGCATCGGCCATGTCGCCGCAGAGAGCGAACAGCTGGACCACCAGGCGTCGGTAGGACGCGGTGTACAGGTCGTCCAGGTCGAGCTCGACCGCCACGGCTCCTCCTCCCTCGCTCAACTGTCCCGCCTCACGACCCGGAGGTGAAGGTGACCGACTCGGTCATCGCCCGGAGCTGGGCGATCTCGTCGCGGCTGCAGGCGCGGTCACAGTGGTTCAGGATGACCACCCGCTGGCCGTCGACGTCGAGGATCCACCAGCGGGCGTCGTACTCGGGCAGCCAGTTCCAGTCCTCGTCGCCGGTGCTGAACAGCACCAGCTGGTCCGCGAACGCGCATTCCGCCGCGTCGTACCCGCGCGGGGTCCGCACGGTGAGGGAGACGCCCTCGGCGCCGTCGAGGGTGACCGGCCCGGTGTCGCGGACCCGGAGGACCGGCTGCTCCGCCAGCGCCGTGGCCAGGTCCTCGGGGGTGGGGCCGACCGTGGTCCCGCTCAGGTCGGAGCAGGGGTGGCGGGGGAGCGTCGTGGTGTCGGCCGGCGCGGCGACGGCCACGAAGATGCCCCCGACGTGCGGGTGGTGCAGGTAGATGCCGTCGCTGACGTAGCGGGGCCCGGGCAGGTCGACCTCGTAGGTGAGGGTGGGCGTGATCCGCAGGGCGTGGCGACCCGCGGGCAGCTCCACGTTGCCGGTCTCCGGGACCAGCTCCGCGCCGGACCCCGTGGTCTCGGTCGGGTCCGGGGTGTCCCGCCCGGACGCGGCGTCGTCGGCGTCCGAGCTGCTGGTGCAGGCGGCCAGGACCAGGGTCGCCGCGGCGAGCCCGACGGTCAGGCGGAGTTTCTGGACCCTCATGGTGCGTCCTCTCGGGCCGGGTGCTGGATGTCTCGGGGTGTCACGGGGACGAGGGCCGAGCCGGACCCCCGGTTCCCCGGTCGGGCGGTGATCCAGACCAGGAATTTCCGCCGATCCGTTGACGCGCTGTCGGCGGCGGGGAGTACAGTTCAGGTATTCGAACAGATGTTCGAATCACCCGGCGGGAGCGACCTCGACCCCCGCTCCCGCCGGGCCGGGGTCGTCGCCAGGGGTCGGGTCCGACACGCGTCCCGGCCGAGCCGGGGGAAGAGGGAGAGATGCGGCGCTACGACGACCCCGTGGAAGTGCGCAAGGGGATGGTGGGCAGCCAGGAGGCGCCCGAGCAGTTCCTCTGGCGCGGACGGTTGTGGAAGGTGCGCGACGTGATCGCGCACTGGGTGGAGACCGGCCCGTGGTGGCAGTCCGCCGGGGTGCGGGCCGTGGTGGGCACCGACGACGCCTTCGCGGAGGACGGGCCGGTCGTCACGCACGACCTGCTCGCCGAGCGCGAGATGTGGCGGGTCGAGGCCGGCACCGGCATGACCAACGCCGGGGTCTTCGACCTGTCCTTCTCCTGGGCCGACGGGCGCTGGCAGCTCGTCGGCTGCGCGGACTGAGGTGGTGACAGTGAACCCCTACGTCCTCCCGGCCACCACCCACTCCTACCTCGACCGGTCCGCCGCGTCCCTGCGCGAGGCGATCACCACCGCCGAGGTGCCGACCCGCTACGCCTGTGCCCACGTCGCCGCGCTGCGGGCCGCCGCCGCGCTGCTCGCGGCCCGGGCCGCACCCACGGCGCCCCGTCGCCGGGGCCAGAAGAACGCCTGGGTGCTGCTGGCCGAGGTGGCGCCCGAGATGGCGGAGTGGGCGGCGTTCTTCGCCTCCGGCGCCTCCAAGCGGGCCGCCGCCGAGGCCGGCTCGGTGCGGGCCGTCACCGAGCGCGAGGCCGACGACCTGGTCCGCGAGGCCGACCGGTTCCTCGCGGTCGTCGAGCAGGCGCTCGGGCTGGCCCCGCACGTGCCGTTCGAGCAGCAGATCCCCTGGCGGGCCGGAGGCAGGACGCAGTGCCTGACGGCTACGTCCACCTCCACGTGGCGTCGGGCTACTCCCTCCAGTACGGCGCCTCCCACCCGCACGTGCTCGTGGAGCGGGCCGCCGAGCAGGAGATGGACACCCTGGCGCTGACCGACCGCGACGGCACCTACGGCGCGGTGAAGTTCGCGCGGGCCTGCCTGGCTGCGGGGGTCCGGCCGGTGCTGGGGGTGGACCTCGCGTACGCCGCGGGCACCCCGGGAGGTGACCCCGCCGGCGGCGTACGCGCGTGCCCGGACCCCGGTGCGCGGCGGCGCCTTCCGCGACCCGCGGCTGCCGCGGGCCACCTTCCTGGCCACCGGCCGGTCCGGCTGGGCGGCGATCTGCCGGCTGGTCTCGGCCACCCACCTGGCCGGGGAGCGGGGCCGTCCGGTCACCACCCCCGAGCTGGTCGCCGAGCACGTGTCCGGCGGTGACGTGCTGGTGCTGCTCGGCCCGTCCTCGACGCTGGGGGAGGCCGCCACCCTCCGCCGCGACGACCGCGCCCGGGCGGTGCTCGACCGCTGGCGCACGCTGGTGCCGACCGGCAACCTCCTGGTCGAGGTGGTCTCCCACCGGCTCGCCCGGGCACGGGCCGGGGTCCTCCCCGCACGCCGCCCGGATGGCCGGGGTGGCCCGCGAGGCCGGGCTGGGCGTCGTCCTCACCAACGCGGTCCGCTACGCCGACCGCCTCGACGCCCCGACCGTCGACGTGCTCGACGCCGCCCGCCGGCTGGTCCCGCTCGACCTGCGCCACGTCGACCGGGGCAACGCCGAGGGGTTCCTCAAGTCCGGCAAGCAGATGCAGGAGGTGGCCGAGGAGATCTGCCGGTTCGCGGGCCTCGGCGACCGCGACGCCCGGCAGCTGCTGGCCCGGACCCGGGTGACGGGGGACCGGTGCGCGCTCGACCCGCGGAGCGACCTCGGCCTCGGCGAGGTGCACTTCCCCGAGCTGGAGGTCACCGGGGCCAGCGGGCAGGAGTCCGCCGACGCGGTGCTCCGGGCGCGCTGCG
The DNA here is from genome assembly GCA_963721775.1 of uncultured Actinomycetota bacterium. Taxonomy (GTDB): domain Bacteria; phylum Actinomycetota; class Actinomycetes; order Propionibacteriales; family Nocardioidaceae; genus Nocardioides. Next base: position 91,189 of record CAVRMH010000039.1, read on the forward strand.
AGGGGGCGATCGGGTGGCGCTACGGCAGCGCGCCGCGGCAGCGGATCTGGAAGCGGCTCGACGACGAGCTGGAGCTGATCCGGGGGCTGGGCTACGCCTCCTACTTCCTCACCGTCGCCGACGTGACCGACCTGATCGCGGAGATGGGGGTGCGGGCGGCGGCACGGGGGTCCGGCGCCGGCAGCCTGGTCAACTACCTGCTCGGGGTCTCCGGGGTGGACCCGATCCGGCACGGCCTGCTGATGGAGCGGTTCCTCTCGCCGCTGCGCCAGGACCTGCCCGACATCGACGTCGACGTGGAGTCCGCGCGCCGGCTCGAGGTCTACACCGCGATCCTCGACCGGTACGGCGGCGAGCGGTGCGTGTGCGTCTCGATGATGGACACCTACCGGGTCCGGCACGCCGTGCGCGACGTCGGGGCGGCGCTGGGGATGCCGCCCGGCGAGATCGACGCGATCGCCAAGGCGTTCCCGCACATCCGGGCCCGCGACGCCCGGGTGGCGCTGCGCGAGCTGCCCGAGCTGCGGGCCAGCGGCCTCGGCGAGGAGCGGCTCGACCTGATGTTCCGCCTGGTCGAGCGGCTCGACGGCCTGCCCCGCCACATCGCCGTGCACCCGTGCGGGGTGCTGCTCTCCGACACCACCCTGCTCGACCGCACCCCCGTGGAGGCGTCGTACGCCGGGTTCCCGATGAGCCAGTTCGACAAGGACGACGTCGAGGACCTCGGCCTGCTCAAGCTCGACGTGCTCGGCATCCGCATGCAGTCGGCGATGGCCCATGCCCTCAAGGAGATCGAGCGCGTCGACGGCGAGGTGGTCGATCTCGAGGACCGCGAGCAGGTGCCGTTCGAGGACGAGCCGACGTACACCATGATCAGCTCCTCGAAGACCCTCGGCGTCTTCCAGATCGAGTCGCCGGGGCAGCGCGAGCTGGTCGGCAAGTCGGGCATCGAGTCCTTCGAGGACATCATCACCGACATCTCGCTGTTCCGGCCGGGGCCGGTCAAGAGCGACATGATCACGCCCTACCTCGAGGCCAAGCAGGGCTGGAAGTTCCCGACGTACCTCCACGAGGACCTCCGCCCGATCCTCGGGCAGACCCACGGCGTGGTGGTCTTCCACGAGCAGGTCATCGAGATCATCGCCCGGTTCGCCGGGGTCTCCTACGCCGAGGCCGACGAGAAGCGCCGGGCGCTCGGCGACGTCGAGGGGATGGCCGAGACCAGGCTGTGGTTCTTCCCGCGGGCCCTGGCGCTGGGTTACTCCGTGCCGGTCGCCGAGCAGATCTGGAAGGTCCTCGAGGCGTTCGCGTCGTTCGGCTTCTGCAAGGCCCATGCCGCGGCGTTCGCGCTCCCGACGTACCAGTCCGCCTGGCTCAAGGCGCACTGGCCGGCGCACTTCCTGGCCGGGGTGCTCACCCACGACCCGGGGATGTACCCCAAGCGCCTGATCCTCGACGACGCCCGCCAGCTCGGGATCACGGTGCTGGGCCTCGACGTGAACGCCAGCCAGAAGGAGTACGCCGTCGAGCATCTGTCGGAGGCGGGCCCGACTGCGGAGAGGTCGCTCGCCGATCAGCCGGACGGACTCGGCGACCTGCCCGACGGCAGCGGCTACGGGATCCGGTTGGCGTTGTCGGAGGTGAAGGGGATCAGCGAGGCGGAGGTGGACCGGGTGGTCGCCGCCCGTCCCTTCCACTCGCTCACCGACTTCTGGCACCGCGCCCGGGTGTCCCGGCCGGTGACCGAGCGGCTGGTGCTGGCCGGCGGGTTCGACGCGGTCTACGGCATCGGCCTGCCCGGCGGGGTCCAGCGCCGCGGCACCGTCACCCGGCGCGACCTGCTGCTCCAGGTCGCCGAGCTCGACCTGCACGCCCGGGCCGTCGAGCGGGCCGGGCGCGGGCGGGGGCTGGCCGGGCGCCGGGTCTCCGCGGCGGTGGACCCGGCCCGGACCCGGGCCGCGGAGGCCGCGTCCCGCAACAGCAGCGACGCCGTCACCCGGGAGGGCGCGGCGCCGACCGAGCGGCACGCCCTGGCCGCCCCGGGCATCTGGGCACAGGCCGCCGCCCAGTCGCAGGCCACCCGGACGCCCGACCCGGTCACCTCGGTCCAGCTCACCCTCGACCTCGGCGACGAGCCCCGCGAGGGCGAGGCCACCGGCCTGCCCGAGATGGACGCGGAGGAGCGGATGCGTGCCGAGCTCGAGATCCTCGGCCTCGACGCCAGCCGCCACGTCGTCGACTCCTACGCCGAGTTCCTCGACGCGCTCGGCACCACCCGCAGCAAGGACCTCCTGCGCCGGCGCAGCAAGGCCGAGCTGCTGGTCGCCGGGGTGAAGGTGGCCACCCAGACCCCGCCGATCCGGTCCGGTCGCCGGGTCATCTTCCTGACCCTCGACGACTCCACCGGCCCGGTCGACGCGACGTTCTTCGAGGACGCCCAGGGCCCGTACGCCGCGACGGTCTTCCACTCCTGGCTGCTGGTGGTCCGCGGCGAGCTGCGCCGTACCGGCCGTCGGGGCGTCTCCCTGCGCGCCACCGGCTGCTGGGAGCTGCCGGCGCTGTTCGACCTGTGGCGGCGCGCGGGGATCGAGGCGGTGCGCGAGGAGATGGCGGTGCTGCCCGAGGGTTTCGGCGGGGTCGGTGTCGAGGGTGCGGTGGCCGGGGCGGCGCAGAGCCGCAGCCCGCGTCCGGTGGTGGCCAGCCCTCCCACCGGCCCGGACGACCGTGCCGACGAGCCGCACGCCGCCACCCACGGCACCGCCGGCGGGATGGGACGGCGCCGGGTGCTGGTGCACTCCAGCGGCTTCCGGATGTCTCCCTACTCCGACATCAAGCCGGCCGGCGAGGAGACCCGCGAGGTGGCGCGCAAGCTGTGGCACCGCAGCCCGGGGAGCGCAGGATGAACGCCTGCCCGCCGGGACTCCCGCGCCTACTAGGGTTGCTCCCATGTCAGCCAGCGAGCGCCCCAGCGAACGACGCGGGGCCACCCGCACCGCGGTCGTGTGGGAAGCCCTGCGCGAGGTGCTCGACCAGCCCCGCGACGTCCTCGACATCGGCGGCGGCACCGGTGGCTTCGCGGTCCGGGTGGCCGAGCTCGGCCACCGGGTCTCGGTCATCGACCCGAGCCCCGACGCCCTCGCGGCGCTGGGTCGCCGGGCCGCCGAGAGCGGGGTCGCCGACCGGGTCACCGGCCAGCAGGGCGACGTGTCCTCCCTGCTCGAGGTGGTCCCGCCCGCGAGCGTCGACGTGGTGCTGTGCCACGGCGTCCTCGAGTACGTCGACGACCCGGCCGCCGCGCTCGCCACGATCGGCGAGGTGCTCCGCCCCGGCGGCACCCTCAGCCTGCTCGTCGCCCAGCGGCACGCCGCCGTGGTGGCCCGGGCGATGGCCGGCCACTTCGCCCAGGCCCGTGCCCTCCTCGACGGCTCCGACCCCGTCGGCAAGGTCGGTCGCCGGTTCACCCACGACGAGGTCGGCACGCTGCTCGAGCGGGCCGGCTTCACGACGCGGTCGGTGCACGGCATCCGGGTCTTCGCCGACCTGGTGCCGGGCTCGCTGCTCGACCTCGAGCCGGGGTCCACGCAGGCCCTCGTCGAGCTCGAGCAGGCGGTGGCCTCCCGCCCCGAGTACCTCCCCCTCGCGACCCAGGTGCACGTGCTCGCCCAGCGCTGACCCGACGGGGGTGGCGCATGCGCGCTGACCCGTCCCTGGCCTGCCACCTGCTCCACGTCGACATGGACGCGTTCTACGCGTCGGTGATGATCCGCGACCGCCCCGACCTCGTCGACGTACCCGTCATCGTCGGCGGCGGGCAGCGCGGCGTGGTGCTCTCGGCCAACTACCTCGCCCGCCGGCACGGCGTCCGCTCGGCGATGCCGATGACCCGGGCCCGGCGGGCCTGCCCGCAGGCGGTGGTCGTCGCCCCCGACTACGACACCTTCACCACCGTCTCGGGGTCGGTCATGGAGACCTTCCGCCAGGTCACCCCGGTCGTGGAGGTGCTCTCCCTCGACGAGGCGTTCCTCGACGTCAGCGGGTCCGTACGCCGGCTCGGGTCCCCGGCCGACATCGCCGAGCACCTGCGCGCCCGGGTGTACGACGAGCAGCGGATCACCTGCTCGGTGGGGATCGCGGCCTCGGTCTCGGTCGCCAAGCTGGCCAGCCGGCGGGCCAAGCCCGACGGCGTGGTGGTGGTGCCGCCGGGGGAGGTGACCACGTTCCTGCACCCGCTCGACGTGGGCGAGCTGTGGGGGGTGGGGGAGAAGACCGCCGCCCTGCTGCACCGGCTCGGCCTGCACACCGTCGGCGACGTCGCCCACACCCCGCTGCGCACCCTCCAGCGCGCGGTGGGCCAGGCACTGGGCCGCCAGCTGCACGACCTGGCCTGGGGCACCGACCGGGCCACGATCGCCACGCGCAACGCCTCGGTCTTCGGGGGAGACCCCGACAAGTCGATGGGGGCCCAGGAGACCTTCGGCCGGGACGCCGACGACCGCGAGGTGATCCTCCGCGAGGTGCTGCGGCTGACCACCAAGGTCACCAACCGGATGCGCGTGGCCGGGGTGGCCGGCCGCACGGTCACGCTGACCGTCCGCTTCGCGGACTTCACCACGATCACCCGCTCCCGCACCCTGCCCGAGGCCACCGACGTCACCCGCGAGATCCACCAGACCGCCACCCGCCTGTACGACGCGCTCGGCCTGCAGCGGGCCCGGATCCGGCTGGTCGGGGTCCGGGTGGAGGGGCTGGTGGCGCGGGAGACGGTGCAGCGGCAGCTGGTCCTCGGCGAGCGCGAGCGGGGCTGGTCCGACGCCGACCGCGCCGTCGACCGGGCCACCCTGCGGTTCGGTTCCGCGGCGGTCCGCCCGGCCAGCCTGCTGACCTGAGACCGGCCCGGACGCCCACAGCAACCCTCATCCGACCTCTGGTCCTGTCTGGGCCACTCATCCTGCGCGGGTGAACTGGGACAGAAATTCGGGAGGTTGTCTACCACCGTGACCACCTCCTGCCTAGACTTGTGGGCACAGCAATGGCTGCGAGTCTGTCTGGAGGAACCGTGCCGCTCTCGGAAGAGGAGTTGCGACTGCTCGAGCAGATGGAGCGCGCCCTCGTCGAGGAGGACCCCAAGTTCGCCTCGACGCTGCGTGGCACGTCGTTCCGACGCGCGGCGCGGCGCAAGGCGATCCTTGCCGGAGTGGTCTTCGTCGGCGGCGTCGCCGTCCTGATGGCCGGCGCGATCTTCCAGAAGATCCCGGTCGGCGTCCTCGGATTCGTGATCATGCTCGCCTCCGCGACGTACGGCCTCGCCGTGCTCCGCGGCCACCGGCACAAGCCCACGGCCGCGGCACCCACCTCGGAGTTCCAGCGGCCGACCCGCGGCTTCGCCGTCATCGACGGCGGCCGCAAGCACCGCCCCCGCCGCCAGCGCGGCGGCCGCTCCCACGCGCCGTTCATGCAGCGCCTCGAGGAGCGGTGGCGCCGCCGCCGCAACGAGAACGGCGGCTACTGACCGGATCCCCGGTCGACCGGATCGCGGTCAGCGACCGGCAGTCCGGTCGCGCCCTGACCGATGGTCCGGTTCGCGCCGCTCAAGGCGGGCCGTCGCTCAGCCGACGTGGTCCACGACGTCCTGGGTGGACCGCACCCGGGTGATCGTCGGCACCTGCGCGACCGCGTGCTTGAGGTTCACCACCGACGCCGGGAACCAGGTCGCCCGCAGCCGGCTCTTCGCGCCGACACCACCGCGCAGTGCGGAGACGCAGGTCTCGACCGCCGCACGCATCTCCTCCTCCGACGGCGTGTACGTCGGGGCCGGCGCGTAGCGCGACTCCTCCAGCGCCTGCACGATCCGGCCCAGGGCGGTGACCGCCTCCGGGTTGGTGTGGGCGCCGGTCTCGGGGCGCGCCGGGGTCGAGGAGGTGTACGCCGCCCCGAACTGCCGACGCAGCAGGGCCGCCGCGGCCCGGGGCGAGCGCCCGGCGGGCCAGTCGAGCCCGAGGTCGAGCACCCAGGCGCGGAGCTCGGCCCAGGCCGCCTCCGCGGGGTCGCCCGAGGACCACCGGCGCGCGGTGCGGGTCCGGCGCACGAACCGGGGCGTCAGCGCCAGCGCCACCAGGACGACGACCAGCGCGAGGACCCAGGCGACCCGGCCCCAGGGGATGCCGCCGTCCTGGCCGTTGTTGCCGTTCTTGGCGGCCGCGGCGTCGGCCGACTCGGTGGGCCGGGGCTGGTTGCTGGGGGCGACGGTCGTCGAGGACTGGTTGGAGGGGAGGCTGGTCTCGGACTCCTGCCCGATCCGGTCGGTGGTGTACGCCGGCACCTGCGGCGCGCGCCCGGACGGCGTCGGCTCGAACTTCACCCAGCCGGAGCCCTTGAAGTAGACCTCGGGCCAGGCGTGCAGGTCCTTGGTGGAGAACTCCCACGTGTCGGGGTCCACCGGGTCGCCGCTGAGGAAGCCGACCACCACACGCGCGGGCATGTCGAGGCTGCGCGCCATCGCGGCGAAGGCCGTCGCGAACTGTTCGCAGTAGCCCTCCTTGCCGTCGAGGAAGGCCTGCAGGTCGGCGGTGCCGTTCCCCGGCGCCGGCGTGGTGGTGTACCGGAAGCCTCCGTCGTTGCGGAACCACTGCTGGAGGCGGACCGCCTTCTCGTAGTCGCTGGGCTGGTCGGCGGTCAGGGAGTCGGCGAGCTCGGCCACGGAGTCGGGGAAGTCGTTGGGCAGCTCGGTGTACTTCACCGCGATGTCGACCGGTGCGGCGCCGGCGTCGGCCATGGCCTGCGCGTCGAAGTCGGGCACCAGCGACTCCAGGGAGTAGTCCATGTTGCGGGTGTCCACACCGGACCGGGCGGCCGAGACGTCGAGGGTCTCGCTGTCGAAGCGCCACTCGTCGCCGGCCTCGATCGAGGAGACGTACTCCGAGGTGGGCAGCCACAGGGAGTTGAAGTCGTCGGTGATCTCGACGTCCCACGGGAAGTACTCGCGGGGGACGGAGTCCTCCATGCCGTTGGGCACCGGGAAGTCGCCCTCGGCGCTCTGCCGGGCCGGGAGGTCCCGGCCACCCGGCGTCCAGGCCTGGCCGGTGAAGACGGTGAGCATCGAGATCCGGAGGTACTCCGGCTTCGGCTCGGCGGTCTTCACCCGCACGAGAGGTACGTCGGGACCCTGCACCAGGTCGCGGCGCAGGTCGGTCATCGGGTTGGTGATGCGGACGTCGCGGTCGTTGCCGCCGCCGAGCCCGCCGGCGCCACCACCGAGCAGGTTGAGGTCGAGGGTCGGGATCAGCAGCGGCAGGAAGACCGCGACGGCGGTGGCCGAGGCGCCCAGCGCCAGGGTGTGCCGCTTGCCGGCGGCACGGCGGAAGCCGAGGGCGTCGCCGTCCTGGTCGAGGTTGAGCGGGCGGCCCCACCGGCCGATCCGCTCGCCCTCCTGCAGCGCGAGCATCCCGAGGAAGCCGACCGCGCTCATGCTGAACACCAGCCAGTTGACGCCCTGGTCCAGGGCGCTCACCGGGAGGCTGTAGATCATCAGCAGCGGCAGCCCGGCCACGGGCACGCGGCGCAGGGTGGCGGCGAAGAAGTCGACGAGGACCCCGCAGAGCATGCCGCCGAGCACCAGCAGGGGCGCGACCGACGGTGCGTCGTTCGGGACCGGGGCGGCGTACTGCTTCGCGGTCTCCACCGCCACGTCGAGCGCGTCCCACGTCTCGCGCGAGCGAGGCGGTGGTCGGCAGCAGCGAGCTGCCCCAGACCGCGTTGGCGTAGAGGACGACCGCGAGCAGCTGGGCGGCCAGCACGAGCAGCGGTGCCAGCCGGGCCCACCGCGCGGCGATGCCGACACCGGCGACCAGGGCCAGGGCGCCGACCAGGGGGTTGAGGTAGATCCCGACGGTGGCCACGAAGCCACCCCAGGCGAAGAGCGTGATCCAGGTCGTCAGCGCGCTGATCAGCGCCATGCGGACGCCGAGCGCGGGGACGGTGCGGCTGGCCATCATCCGTGCACCATCCCGGGGGTCAGCGCGACCGGGTGGTCGCTGCGCGGGTCGGTGAAGCCACCGGCACGCCGGCCCAGCTCCTGCCAGAGGGTCGGCAGCCGGTCGGCGGGCCGGGCGCCCACCGCCCGCCAGCCCAGGGAGGTCAGCAGGGTCGCGGCGGGTACGTCGACCTCGGTGTCGACCGGGCCGACCCAGGCGTCGACGTCGAGCGCGAGCGCCAGGGGAGTGGCGCCGTGGTGCTGGATCCGGCTGAGCACCGGCCGGTCGTGCGCGCCGAGGTCGCCGAAGACCGCGACCAGCAGGCCGGTGTGCCCGCCCTCGGAGAGCCAGTCGGTCTCCAGCGTCCGGCGCTTGGCGGCGGTGACCACGGCCAGCGCCTCGAGCAGGGGAGCGGTGTTCTGCGACGAGGCCCGGTCGTGCCAGAGCGTGTTGGGGTCCTCGCCCTCCGCGGTCACCAGGCGCACGGTGAAGCCGCGCTGGGAGAGGTGGATGGCGATCGAGGCCGCGGCCGACACCGCCGTCTCGAGCGACGAGGCCGCCCCGTGGCCGCGGTGCGCCTCGAGCCGGTTGTCGAGGAAGAGCGTGGCCCGCGACTGCCACGGCTGCTCCTCGCGCCGCACCATCAGCTCGCCGGTGCGGGCGCTGCTGCGCCAGTGCACCCGGCGCAGGTCGTCGCCGCGGCGGTACTCGCGGACGGTCACGTCCTCGGCGCTGCCGGTCGCGAAGGCGCCGCGGGCGGTTGTCACCGGAGCCGGTCCAGGCGCCGGTGAGCGGGATCGTGGGCAGCACGACGGTGCGCGGCGTGACGGTCAGCGGCACCGTGGTCTGGAAGGCGCGGCCCAGCTCGACCAGCCCGAACGGGTCGGCCACGCGCACCGTCATCGGCCCGATCTCGAAGCGGCCGCGCAGGTCGGAGCGGACCTGGTAGGTCACCGAGCGGTGCCAGCCGTGGCCGATGCCCTCGACCACGAACCGCGGACGGGTGCCGAGCACGTAGGGGACGTGGTCCTCGAGCAGCAGGACGCCGGTCGGGGTGCGCCCCTCGTTGGTGATCTCCAGCTGCACCTGCGCCGGCTGCCCCGCCGTGACCAGCTGCGGCGAGACCGTGCGCACCAGCGCGAGCCGGTAGCGGCTGCGGCCGATGAGGTAGGCGGTCAGCAGCGGCAGCACCACCAGCAGCACGCCGACCCGGGTCAGTGCGTCCTGGCCGAGCAGGATCGCGCACACCACGGCGGTCGCGCCGGCGGCGACGAACGCCCGCCCTCGGGCGGTGAGCCCGGCCAGTCCTTCGCGCATGCTGCGCCCCCGTCCCGTGTCCGGCTCAGCCGGCCGGGCGCGTCTCGGGCACCGGCACCGAGGCGACGATCCGGTCGAGGATGGAGCCGATGCTCCGGCCGCTCATCGCCGCCTCGACGCTCGGCAGCAGCCGGTGGGCGAGGACGGACTTGGCGAGGGTGTGGACGTCGTCGGGCAGCACGTAGTTGCGGCCGTGGATGGCGGCGTACGCCTTGGCCGCGCGGACCAGGTGGAGGGTCGCGCGCGGTGAGGCGCCGAGGTTGAGGTCGGGGGTGTTGCGGGTCGCGGTGGTCAGCGCCACGGCGTACCGCTGCACGGCCTCGGCGGCGTGCACGCCACCGACCATGCCGACCACCTTGCGGATCTCGGCGGAGTCGGTGACCGGCTCGAGGTCGTCGAGCGGGTTGCGGGAGGCGTGGGAGGCGAGCATCGCCAGCTCGGCGGCCTGCACGGGGTAGCCCATCGAGACCCGGGCCATGAAGCGGTCGCGCTGGGCCTCGGGGAGGGCGTAGGTGCCCTCCATCTCGATCGGGTTCTGGGTGGCGACCACCATGAACGGCGTCTCGAGCTGCCAGGTGTTGCCGTCGACGGTGACCTGGCGCTCCTCCATGCACTCCAGCAGCGCGGACTGGGTCTTGGGCGAGGCGCGGTTGATCTCGTCGCCGACGACGATGTTCGCGAAGATCCCGCCGGGGCGGAACTCGAACTCGCGGGTGTTCTGGTTGAACACGCTGACGCCGGTGACGTCGGAGGGCAGCAGGTCGGGCGTGAACTGGATCCGTCGGACGGTCGAGTCGATGGAGCGGGCCAGGGCCTTGCTGAGCATCGTCTTGCCGACGCCCGGGACGTCCTCGATGAGCAGGTGGCCCTCGGCGAACAGCACGGTGATCGCGGTCGTCACGACCTCGGGCTTGCCCTCGATGACCACCTCGATGCTCTCGCGCACCCGTGCGGCCACTCGCGCCACGGTCTCCACATCACCTGCGGGAATCGTCACGACTGCCCCTCCACCTGTCCTCATCAGCCGGTGCCGACCCCTCATTTGCCGGACCCCCGGTTCCGTTCCAGTCAACCGTAAGGGTGGTTGGCCCGACCCGTATGACTCCATGTCTATCGATTTGGTTGCGGTGTCCCCGAGGACCGTCCCTCCACTCCTTCCCCCACTTTCCTCCACCTCGCGCTCCACGGCATCCCCAGAACGGGTCAGAGCGCCCGATCCGCGCCTGGTCACGGCCCCGATCGGGCGCGGAGTCCCGAGGGGAGCGCGGGAGCGTCCGCACGCCGAAAAGGGAGCGGAACATGCTGAATGTGGTTGACGGTGGGGAGTTGTGGAGTAAAGTGGAGCGCAGTGGAGGAAGAGCCCGGCGAGGGGGGTGGCGATGTTCTTCGGCACCTACACACCCAAGCTCGACGACAAGGGCCGGCTGTTCCTCCCGGCGAAGTTCCGGGACGACCTGGCGGAGGGGCTTGTGGTCACACGAGGGCAGGAGCGCTGTCTGACGGTGTGGACGCTCGGCGACTTCCAGGCCATGACCGACCGGCTCCGTGAGGCGCCGGTGACCAACAAGGGCACCCGCGACTACGTCCGCATGCTCTTCGCGGCCGCGTCGCAGGAGGTCCCCGACAAGCAGGGCCGGGTCTCCATCCCGCCGGTGCTGAGGGAGTACGCCTCGCTCGGCAAGGACGTGATGGTCATCGGCGCGATGAACCGGATCGAGATCTGGGACCCGGCGTCGTGGCAGGCCTACTCGGAGGAGCAGGAGCAGAAGTTCTCGGAGCTCAGCGACGAGGTCTTCCCGGGGATCTAGGTCCCCACCGCACACGCACCACCAACTCAACAGCCGGATTCGCAGGACGAGGTCTCGGGCCCGCTCCCTGAAACGTCATCTGGGGCACCTTCCCCGGTTCCAGACGACGAACTTCCCCCAACCGGGAGCGGGCAGGGACCTGGTCAGGCGAATCCGGTGTGCATTTCCCCAGCAGCACCACCAGCAGCACTCGGATCGTGAGGGTCGAATGAGCATCGTCGTCAGCAGTACGCCGCCCGCGGCTCGACGCGTGCGCCACCAGGCGCGCGAGGTCGTGGCGGTGATGGCGTTCTCGCTGGCCTGCTCGGTGGGGCTGACCATCGCCCTGGTCCTCCTGATGGCACTGGGCCGGCAGGGCTAGGACCCATGCAGCCCGCCCGCCACGTCCCCGTCCTCCTGGACCGGGTCGTCGCCCTTCTCGCGCCCGCACTCGACCGTCCCGGCGCCGTGCTCGTCGACGCCACGCTCGGCCTCGGCGGTCACAGCGAGGCGGTCCTCACCGCCTGCCCGCAGGCCCGCCTGGTCGGCATCGACCGTGACCCCGAGGCCCTGGCCCGGGCCGAGGAGCGGCTGCAGCCGTTCGCGGACCGGACCACCTTCGTGCGCGCGGTGTACGACGAGATCCCCGAGGTGCTGGGGGAGCTCGGCCTGGCGCACGTCGACGGCGTGCTCTTCGACCTCGGCGTCTCCTCGATGCAGCTCGACGTCCGGGAGCGGGGCTTCGCCTACGCCCAGGACGCGCCGCTGGACATGCGCATGGGCACCGAGGGGATGACCGCCGCCGACGTCCTCAACACCTACTCCGCCGCCGACCTCACCCGGATCCTGCGGGAGTACGGCGAGGAGAAGTTCGCCAGGCGCATCGCGGACCGGATCGTCGCCGAGCGGGAGCGGGAGCCGTTCACGACCTCCGGCCGCCTCGTCGAGCTGCTGTACGACGCCATCCCCGCCCCGGCCCGCCGGACCGGGGGACACCCGGCCAAGCGCACGTTCCAGGCGCTGCGGATCGAGGTCAACGACGAGCTGAACGTGCTGCGCCGGGCGATCCCGGCCGCGATCGACGCGATCGGCGTCGGCGGCCGCGTGGTCGTCGAGTCCTACCACTCGCTGGAGGACCGGATCGTCAAGCAGGCCTTCACCGCCGCCACGAAGAGCGACGTACCGGTCGACATGCCGTTCGTCCCCGCCGGCCACGAGCCGACCCTCCGCCTGGTCACCCGTGGCGCGGAGAAGGCCGTCGAGCCCGAGCTCACCGACAACCCCCGCGCCGCCTCCGTGCGGCTGCGGGCGATCGAACGCATCAGAGAGGAAGGCGCCGCATGAGCACCCCGCTTCCCCACAGCCGCGTCCGCGTCCAGCGGATCGCCGAGGCCGCCGTCGAGCGCGCCCGGCTCACCGTCGTCCCCCGGGTCCGGGCCCGCGCCCCGCGCGTGCCGTTCGTGACCCTGGTGAGCCTGCTCCTGCTCGGCGGTGTCGTGGGGTTGCTGATGTTCAACACGACCATGCAGCAGAACGCGTTCGCGGCCACCACCCTCGAGCAGCAGGCCGGCGACCTGACCTCCCGCGAGCAGACCCTGCAGATGGAGCTCGAGGACCTGCGCAACCCGCAGCTGGTGGCCGAGAAGGCGCAGAAGCTCGGCATGGTCGACGGCGGCCCCCCGGCCTTCCTCGGCCTCGACGGCACGGTGCACGGCGTCACCGCGACCGCGACGCTCGCCAACCGGCTCAACATCCTCCCGCCGGCGGTCAAGAAGCCCGCCGTCCTCGACCCCAAGCCGATCGTCGTCTTCGAGGAGCCGAAGCAGACCGCCGCCGAGAAGCGGGCCGAGCGCAAGGCCGCCCGGCTCGAGGCGAAGAAGGCCGCCCGCGAGCTGGCGAAGAAGAAGCAGAAGCCGGCCCGCCGATGACGGTCCGCGACACGGCCCGCACCTCACGCCGGACGGGCGGGTGCCGGGGTAGGAATGGCAGCACCAGGAACTCGGGAGACCGGAGCACCCGTTGAGCCCTCGCCCGCACGTCCCGCACCCGTCCCGGGGTTCCGCACGCGCCCGCACCTCGCGGGCGCACCCGATGTTCCGCCTGCGCTTCGGCTTCGTCGTGATCGCGATGGTGCTCTCGTTGTTCGGGGTGCGCCTCGTCCAGCTCCAGGGACTCGACCCCAAGGCGTACGCCGCGATGGCCGCCCGCGAGGGCTCGGTCCAGGTGGTGCTGCCCGCCGAGCGCGGCGCCATCGTCGACCGCAACGGCGTCGAGCTGGCCACCTCCGTCGACGGCATGATGCTGGTCGCCGACCCCCAGATGACCCACGACGACGCGGCCGCGATCGCGACGTACCTCGCGGACGCGCTGGGCCTCGACTACTTCACCACCCTCTCCCGGCTGCGCACCGAGGACACCCGCTTCGTGTACGTCGCCCGCCGGGTCCCCTCCACGATCGCCAACCGGGTGCTCGGCGAGCTCGTCGACCGCGGCTACAAGGGGCTGAGCGTCGAGCGCGACCCGATGCGCGACTACCCGGCCCGCGACGTCGCCGCCAACCTGATCGGCTTCCTCGGCGAGGACGAGCCGCTGGCCGGGCTCGAGCGCACCTTCGACACGCAGCTGTCCGGCAAGGACGGCAAGGCGACGTACGAAGTGGGCGGCGGCAACCGGATCCCGCTGGGCGACAACACGACCGTCGCCCCGAAGAACGGCGCCGACCTCCAGCTCACCATCGACCGCGACGTGCAGTGGTACGTCCAGCGGGTGCTCCGCTCCACCGTCCGCGGCGCCAGCGGCGACTCGGGCGTCGCGGTGGTGATGGACACCCGCACCGGCGAGCTGCTCGCGCTGGCCGACTACCCGTCGTACGACGCCCGGCAGCCGCTGCAGTCGCCGAAGTCCGACCTGGGCTCCCGCGCGCTCAGCGACGTCTACGAGCCGGGCTCGGTGGAGAAGGTGCTCACCGCCGCCTCGCTGATCGACGCCGGCAAGGTCACCCCGCTCACCCACATCGAGGTGCCGTCGGAGCTGCCGGTCCAGGACCGCGTCATCCACGACCACTGGGACCACGACCTGCTGCGCTACACGCTGGCCGGCGTCATCTCGCGGTCCTCCAACATCGGCACCGTCCGCGCGGCGAGCCGGTTCACGCCCGAGCAGCTGCACGACTACCTGGTGAAGTTCGGGCTCGGCCAGAAGACCAACATCGGGGTCCGCGGCGAGACCGCCGGCCTGCTGCCCGACGCCTCGCTGTGGTCGGAGGTCAACCAGGCCACCATCGCCTTCGGCCAGGGCCTCAGTGTCAATGCCGTGCAGATGGCGGCGGCGATCAACACCATCGCCAACGGCGGCGTGCGCATCTCCCCGAGCCTCGTCCACGGCAGCGCCACCGCCGACGACGGCACCGTGGTCGGCACCGACACGACGACCCAGCGCCGCGTGATCAGCGCCCGGGCCGCGAAGCAGACGATGCTGATGATGGAGCTGGTGACCGACGTCGACGACGGCGTCGCCCCCGGGGCCGCGATCCCGGGCTACCGCGTCGCCGGCAAGACCGGAACCGCCCAGCGGGCCGGCAAGAACGGCGGGTACGACGACACGTTCACGGTGTCCTTCGCGGGCTTCGCCCCCGCCGACCAGCCGCGGTTCACCATCTACGTGGTGGTCCAGAACCCCCGCAACGGCGGCGGTGGTGGCTCGATCGCCGGACCGGCGTTCAGCAAGATCATGAGCTACCTGCTGCGCCGCTACGCGGTTCCGCCGACCGGCACCAAGCCCTCGACGTACCCGGTCGAGTACTGACCTGCCGGACCGATAATCTCGCCCCGTGGCGAGGCAGAGGTGGGCACGACGGTGACAGACCCGGCCAGGGACGAGACGGTCGACCGCGAGCTGCGGGCGACCCGCCCGAGCGACCCCCCGCGCACCCCGCTCACGCGAGGTCGCGCGGTGGCTCGGCGCCGCCGTACCCGCCTCCGACCCGGTCGTGACCGGGCGTGTCCCTGGGCTCGCGCCGGGTCCTGCCGGGTGACCTGTACGCCGCACTCCCGGGTGCCCGGGCGCACGGCGCGTCGTACGCCGCGGAGGCCGTCGCCCGGGGCGCGGTGGCCGTGCTCACCGACGCCGAGGGTGCCGCGCTGCTCGCCGGGCTCGACGTACCGGTTCTCGTGGTGGAGCAGCCGCGGCGCCTGCTCGGTGGCCTCGCCGCGGACCTCTACGGCCGGCCGGCCGAGCGGCTGCGGATGATCGCGGTCACCGGCACCCAGGGCAAGACCACCACCACCCGGCTGGCGGACCAGGCCTTCGAGGCCGCGGGCATCCCGGCCGGGGTGATCGGCACGGTCGGCACCCGGGTGGCGGGGGAGGAGATCAAGACCAGCCTCACCACTCCCGAGGCGCCCGACCTGCACGGGCTGTTCGCGATGATGCGCGAGCGCGGGGTCGTCACCTGTGCGATGGAGGTCTCGAGCCACGCGCTGGTCATGGGGCGCGTCGACGGCGTCGTCTTCGACGTGGCGGTGTTCACCAACCTCGGTCGCGACCACCTCGACTTCCACGCCGACGTCGAGGAGTACTTCCGGGCGAAGGCCACCCTGTTCACCCCCGAGCGGGCCCGGATCGGCCTGGTCAACATCGACGACCCGTACGGCCGCCGGCTGGCGGCCGAGTCGGACATCGAGATCCTCACCTTCTCGGCCACCGGCGCGCCCGCGGACTGGCGGGCCGTCGACGTCCGGCTGGCCGCGGACGGCTCGGAGTTCACCGTGGTCGGACCCGACGACGAGTGGGCCACCACCCGGGTGCCGATCGCCGGGGACTTCAACGTCGCCAACGCGCTGGCCGCGATCGCCGCGATGGTCGAGGCCGGCTTCGACCTCGAGTCCGTCGCCGTCGGGCCTGGCCGCCTCGGGGGGCGTCCCCGGCCGCCTGGAGAAGGTCGAGGCCGGCCAGGACTTCCACGTGGTCGTCGACTACGCCCACAAGCCCGACGCGGTGGAGGCGGCGCTGCGCACCCTCCGGCCGCTCACCGACGGCCGGCTGATCGTGGTGATCGGCGCCGGTGGTGACCGCGACACCGGCAAGCGCCCCGTCATGGGCGAGATCGCCGCCCGGCTGGCCGACGTCCTGGTCGTCACCGACGACAACCCCCGCACCGAGGACCCCGCCGCGATCCGTGCCGAGGTGCTGGCCGGCGCCACGGACGGCACCGCCGACATCCGCGAGGTCGGGGACCGCCGGACCGCGATCCGCACCGCCCTGGCCCTGGCCGACACCGGCGACATCGTGCTGGTCGCCGGGAAGGGCCACGAGCGCGGCCAGGAGATCCAGGGCGTGGTGCACCCGTTCGACGACCGCGACGTGGTGCGCGAGGAGCTGACTCGATGATCTCCATGACGCTCGCCGCGATCGCCGAGGTCGTGGGCGGTGAGGCGCACGGGGAAGCGACGGTCACCGGCCCGGCCTTCTTCGACAGCCGCGCCGTCGAGCCCGGCGGCCTCTTCCTCGCCGTCGTCGGCGAGCGCGTCGACGGCCACGAGTACGCCGCCGGCGCGGTCGCCGCCGGGTGCCGCGGCGGTGCTCGGCTCCCGGCCGACCGGGGTGCCGACCGTGGTGGTGGACGACCCGGTGGTCGCGCTCGGCCTGCTGGCCCGGCACGTCCGTGACCGGCTGCCCGACCTGACCGTGCTCGCGCTGACCGGCAGCCAGGGCAAGACCGGCACCAAGGACTACCTCGCGCAGGTGCTCGCCACCGCGGGCGAGACGGTGGCCACCACCGGCAACCTCAACAACGAGATCGGCGTCCCGGTGACCGTGCTCCGGGCCACGGAGTCGACCCGGTTCCTCGTCGTCGAGATGGGCGCCCGCGGGATCGGGCACATCGCCTACCTCTGCGGGATCGCCCGGCCGACGGTCGCCGGCGTGCTCAACGTCGGCACCGCACACCTGGGGGAGTTCGGCAGCCGGGAGGCGATCGCGCAGGCGAAGGGGGAGATCCTCGAGGACCTGCCCGCGGACGGCGTGGCGGTCCTCAACCACGACGACGACCAGGTCCGCGAGATGGGCCCCCGCACGCGGGCGCAGATCCTCCGCTTCGGCGAGGACGACGGGTGCGACCTCTCCTGGGCCGACACCGAGGTCGACGACCTCGGCCGCCCCGCGACGGTCTTCCGCTGGCGGGACGGCCGCACCGCGTCGGTGCGGCTCCGGCAGTCCGGGCTCCACCAGGTGGAGAACGCCGCCGCTGCCGCGACGCTCGCGATCGGCGCCGGCCTGGACTTCGCCGACGTGACGGCGGCGCTCGGCGACGCGGTCAGCCAGTCGCGCTGGCGGATGGAGCTGCACGACCTGCCCGACGGGGGAGTGCTGGTCAACGACGCCTACAACGCGAACCCCGCCTCGATGCGCGCCGCGATCGACACCCTGGCCCGGATCGCGGGTCGGCGGCCCGGCCGCGCGATCGGCGTACTCGGGGAGATGAAGGAGCTCGGCGACAACGCCGCCGCCGACCACCGTGAGGTGGGTGCGGAGGCCGCCCGGGCCGGGATCGACGTGCTGGTCGTGGTCGGCGAGGCCGCCGCGCCGATGGTCGAGGGTGCGAGGTCGGTCACGGACTGGGGCGGTACGGCGGTGCCCGTCGTTGATCGGGACGCGGCTCTGGCATGGTTGCGCGAGAACATCGCCGCGGGCGACGTCGTGCTGGTCAAGGCGTCGCGCGGTGCGGCACTGGAGCACGTGGCCCAGGGCCTGGTGGAGAGGGAGACGGAATGAGAGCGATCCTGCTCAGCGGTGGGCTGGCGCTGATCATCTCCCTCGTCGGGACCCGCTACGCGATCAAGCTGCTCTCCAGCAAGGGCTACGGCCAGGAGATCCGCGAGGACGGCCCGACCAGCCACCACACCAAGCGCGGCACGCCGACCATGGGCGGGATGGTGATCATCCTCTCCGCGGTGATCAGCTACTTCGTCGCGAAGATCATCACCCAGGACCTGCCGACCGCCTCGGCGATGCTGCTGCTCTTCCTGTTCGTCGGGCTCGGCCTGGTCGGGTTCCTCGACGACTTCATCAAGATCTACAAGCAGCGCAACCTCGGCCTGCGCAGCAAGGCCAAGATGATCGGCCAGACGGTCATCGCCGTCACCTTCGGCGTCCTGGCGCTGTCCCCGTGGCTGGAGGACGACCGCGGCCGGACCCCGGCCTCGATGCACCTGTCCTTCATCCGCGACTTCGAGTGGCTCACCGCTCCCGGCGGTCGTGATCGTCGCCCTGATCTGGGTGATCTGCACCGGCACCAGCAACGCGGTCAACCTCACCGACGGCCTCGACGGGCTCGCCGCCGGCGCCTCGTGATGGTGTTCGGCGCCTACACGCTGGTGAACATCTGGCAGAACAACCAGTGGTGCGGCCAGGCCGACATCACCTACGGACGCTGCTACGAGGTGCGCGACCCGCTCGACCTCGCGATCGTGTCGGCCGCGATCACCGGCGCCTGCTTCGGCTTCCTCTGGTGGAACGCCTCGCCGGCCCAGATCTTCATGGGCGACACCGGGTCGCTGTCCCTCGGCGGAGCGCTGGCCGGCCTGGCCATCCTCACCCGCACCGAGCTGCTGCTGCTGGTCCTCGGCGGCCTGTTCGTGGTCGAGACGCTGTCGGTGATGCTCCAGGTGGGCTACTTCAAGGCCACCAAGGGCAAGCGGATCTTCCGGATGGCGCCGCTGCACCACCACTTCGAGATGCTCGGCTGGGAGCAGGTCACCGTGGTGATCCGGTTCTGGATCATCACCGGCCTCTGCGTCGCCGCCGGCCTCGGCATCTTCTACGCCGAGTGGGTGGCCGGGACGTGAACACCCCACGACGTTCTTCGCCTCCCCCGCTGCGCTCCTCCGACGAACAACGCGCGGGGACCCGGTGATGGACCCCGACCTGGGCCGGCACGACTCCTGGGACGGCGTCCGCGCGGTGGTGGCCGGTTTCGGCGTCTCCGGCTTCGCCGCGGCCGACAACCTCAACCACCTCGGCGCCGCGGTGACCGCCCTCGACGAGGTGGTCGGCGACAAGGGCGAGAAGGCCGAGCTCCTCGAGGTCCTCGGCGCCGACATCCGGCTCGGCCCGGGCTCGACCGCCACCCTGCCCGACGACGTCGACGTGCTCGTCACCTCGCCCGGCTGGCACCCCGACGCCCCGCTGCTCGCCCAGGCGCGCGCCCGCGGCGTACCCGTCTGGGGCGAGGTCGAGCTGGCCTGGCGGCTGCGCGACCCGAACCACGACACCCCCTGGCTGGCGGTCACCGGCACCAACGGCAAGACCACCACCGTGCAGATGCTCGACGCGATCCTCCGGGCGGCCGGCCTGCGCAGCGTCGCCGTCGGCAACGTCGGGCTCCCGATCGTCGAGGCGGTGATGGACCCCGACCCGTACGACGTCTTCGCGGTCGAGCTGTCCAGCTTCCAGCTGCACTACACCGACTCGATGAGCGCCGAGTCCGCCGCGGTGCTCAACATCGCCCCCGACCACCTCGACTGGTACGCCGACCTCGCGTCGTACGCCGCCGACAAGGGCCGGATCTACGAGCAGGTGCAGCGGGCGGCCGTCTACAACGTGGCCGACCCCGAGACCGAGCGCCTGGTCCGCGAGGCCGACGTCGTCGAGGGCGCCCGGGCGATCGGCTTCACCCTCGGCACGCCCCGGCGTGGGCATGCTCGGGGTGGTCGACGACATCCTCGCCGACCGCGCGTTCATCGAGGAGCGGGAGAGCACGGCCGCCGAGCTGTGCACGATCGCCGACCTCGCCTCGCCGGCGCCCCACGTGATCGCCAACGCGCTGGCCGCCGCGGCGCTGGCCCGGGCGCACGGCGTGCCCGCCGCCGCGGTGCGCGACGGGCTGCGCGGCTTCCGGCCCGACGGGCACCGGATCGAGACGGTCGCCGAGGCCGACGGCATCACCTGGGTCGACGACTCCAAGGCCACCAACCCCCACGCCGCCCAGTCGTCGCTGGCGGCGTACCCCTCGGTCGTCTGGATCGCCGGCGGCCTGGCCAAGGGCGCCCGGTTCGAGGACCTGGTGAGCGCCGTGCGCTCCCGGCTGCGCGGCGTCGTACTCCTCGGCGCCGACCGCGACGTGGTCGCCGAGGCCCTTTCGCGACACGCGCCCGATGTGCCCGTCATCGACATCCACGACAGGGAGACTGGTCCCGGCGAGGGAGTCATGGACCGCGTCGTCACGGCGGCAGCCGACCTGGCCCGTCCCGGTGACACGGTGCTGCTGGCCCCCGGATGCGCCTCGATGGACATGTTCGCCAACTACGGCGAACGCGGAGACCGGTTCGCCGAGGCGGTCCGCCGCAGGACAGGACAGAGCACCGACTGACGCAGGAGACGTGGTGGCCGGCACGACGACGGAGCGCGAGGCGACCAACGCCCCGCTGCGGAGTCGGACGCCCCGCTGGTTCACCTCCCTGCGCGAGGCGCTCGACCGGCCGCTGACCTGCTACTACCTGCTGCTCGGCGCCTCGGCCCTGCTGCTCACCATCGGCGTGATCATGGTGCTGTCGGCCTCGAGCGTCTACTCCTACGAGCACAACGGCGGCGACTCCTACGCCGTGGTCAAGCGCCAGCTGATGTGGGTGGGGCTCGGCCTCCCCGCGGCGTTCGTCGCCTCGCGGATGTCGCAGCGGATGCTGCGCCGCTTCGCCTGGGTCGGGCTGGTGATGGCGGTCTTCCTGCTGGTGCTGACCCGGACCCCGCTCGGCATCGAGGTCAACGGCAACACCAACTGGCTGGCCCTCGGTCCGGTGCAGATCCAGCCGTCCGAGATCGCCAAGCTCGCGGTGATCCTGTGGGTGGCGCACGTCTACGCCAACAAGGAGCGCCGCCTGCACGACTGGCACCAGCTGCTGATGCCGGTGGTCCCCGGCGTGCTCCTGGTGGCCGGCCTGGTCATCGCCGGGCCACGACCTCGGCACCGCGCTGGTCATCCTGGCGATCCTGCTCGGCATGGTCTGGGTGGCCGGCGCCCCGGCGAAGCTGTTCGCGTTCGGGTTCACCGTGATCGGGGTGGGCGCGTTCTACCTCGCCACCACGAGCGTCGAGCGGCGCCAGCGGCTGTTCAACTTCGCCGACCCGTTCAAGGACTACCACGACGCGGGCTGGCAGCCGGCCCACGGCCTCTACGCCCTCTCGACCGGCGGCTGGTTCGGCCAGGGCATCGGCGCCAGCCAGCAGAAGTGGGGCGACCTGCCCGAGGCGCACACCGACTTCATCTTCGCGGTGCTCGGCGAGGAGCTCGGCCTGATCGGCACCCTGCTGGTGCTGGCCCTCTTCCTCACCATCGCGTACGCCGCCATCCGGGTGGCGACCGCGACCCGCGACCCGTTCGTCCGCTACATGTCCTTCGGCGTCACCATCTGGCTGCTCGGCCAGATGATCATCAACGTCGGCATGGTGCTGGCGATGCTCCCGGTGATCGGCATCCCGCTGCCGCTGGTGTCCTACGGCGGGTCGGCGCTACTGCCCTCGCTGGTCGCGCTGGGCATCCTCGTAGGCTTTGCCCGGTCCGAGCCCGAAGCCGCCCGGGCCCTGGCCGCCCGCAAGCGTCGACGGTCGGCGGGCCTGGCCGGCACGTCACGCCGAGGTCACTGATGCGCGTCCTTCTCGCCGGTGGGGGTACCGCCGGCCACACGTCACCCCTGCTCGCCACCGCCGACGCCCTGCGCCGGCTCGACCCGGCGACGGAGATCACCTGCCTGGGCACGCCGCGCGGGCTGGAGAACCGCGTGGTCCCCGAGGCCGGCTACCCGCTCGAGCTGATCCCGCCGGTGCCCCTCCCGCGCCGCCCCAACGGCGACCTGCTCCGGGTGCCGTCCCGGCTGCGCGGTGCGGTGAAGGAGACCCTGGCGATCTTCGACCGGGTCCGCCCCGACGTGGTCGTCGGGTACGGCGGCTACGTCTCGATGCCGGCCTACCTCGCCGCCCGTCGCCGCAAGCTCCCGCTCGTCGTCCACGAGCAGAACACCCTGCCCGGCCTGGCCAACAAGGTCGGCGCGCGGATCGCCGCCCGGGTCGCCGTCAGCTTCCCCGACACGAAGCTGCCCAAGGCGGAGTACGTCGGGCTCCCGATCCGCCGCATGATCAGCCAGCTCGACCGCGCCGCGCTCCGCGCCGAGGCGCGCGCCTTCTTCGGCCTCGACGCCGACCGCCCGACGCTGCTGGTCACCGGCGGCTCCCAGGGTGCCCGCCGGCTCAACCAGTCCGTGGCCGGGGCCGCGGCCGCGCTGGGCGAGGCCGGCGTGCAGGTGCTCCACGTGGTCGGACCGAACGGCGAGGCCGACCCGGCTCCCGACCGGGGTGCCGTACGTCGTGGTGCCGTTCGTCGACCGGATGGACCTCGCCTACGCCGCCGCCGACCTGGTGGTGTGCCGCAGCGGCGCGTCCAGCCTCGTCGAGGCGGCCGCCACCGGGCTGCCCGCGGTGTTCGTGCCGCTGCCGATCGGCAACGGCGAGCAGGAGCTCAACGCCCGTCTCGTCGTGGACGCCGGGGGAGGGCTGCTGCTGGCCGACGACGCGCTCACCCCCGAGTGGGTGGCCGCGACCGTGCCGGCCCTGGCCACCGACGCCGACCGCCTGGCTGCGATGGGTGCCGCGGCCTCCGCGCTCATCCCGCGCGACGCCGACGAGAAGCTGGCCCGGATCATCCTCGAGGTCGCGGACGATGACACTCGGGGTCCTCCGTCCCCGACGAGCTCCTGCCCGCCGGACCGGCTGGGCCGGGTCCACTTCGTCGGCATCGGCGGTGCGGGGCTCTCCGCGATCGCGCGGATCATGCTGGCCCGGGGCATCCCGGTCAGCGGCAGCGACGGCACCGACTCCCCGGCCCTCCAGGCGCTGCGCGACCTCGGGGCCGAGGTCCACCTCGGCCACGAGGCCTCCCACGTCGCCGGCGCCGACACGCTGGTCGTCTCGACGGCGATCCGCGAGGACAACCCCGAGTACGTCGCCGCCCGCGCGGCCGGCCTCCGCATCCTGCCCCGATCGGCCGGGCTGGCCGCGGTCATGCAGGGCAAGCGGACCGTGGCGGTGGCCGGCACCCACGGCAAGACCACGACCACCTCGCTGCTGACCGTCGCACTCCAGGCAGCCGGCGCGGACCCGACGTACACCATCGGCGGCGACCTCACGAGCACCGGCGTCAACGCCGAGGACGGCGCCGGGGACGTGTTCGTCGCCGAGGCCGACGAGAGCGACGGCGCCTTCCTGGTCTACTCCCCGGCGATCGCCGTGGTCACCAACGTCGACGCCGACCACCTCGACCAGTGGGGGACCGAGGAGGCCTACCGCGCCGCCTTCACCGACTTCCTCGACCGGATCGAGCCGGGCGGCCTGCTGGTCACCTGGCACGACGACGCGGCCACCTCGGCGCTCGCCGACGAGGCGCGGGCCCGCGGCCTGCGCGTGACGACGTACGGAGTGGGCGCGGGCGCCGACCTGCGGGCCACCGACCTGCGCCAGGACGGCACCCGGACCACGTTCACCGTGACCCGCGGGGGAGAGGTGCTGGGCGAGGTGACGCTGCAGATCCCCGGGCGGCACTACGTGCTCAACTCGCTGGCCGCGATCGCGGTGGGGCTCGACCTCGGGCACGACTTCGCCGGGCTGCGGTCCGGGCTGGAGTCGTTCACCGGCACCCGACGCCGGATGGAGCGCAAGGGCGAGGCCGCCGGGGTGCGGGTCTACGACAGCTACGCCCACCACCCCAGCGAGATCCGCGGCGACCTCGAGGCCGCGCGCTCCGTGGCCGGCGACGGCCGCCTGGTGGTGGCCTTCCAGCCGCACCTCGTCTCGCGCACCCGCATCTTCGGCGTGCGCATGGGCGAGGAGCTCGGCGCCGCCGACGAGGTGGTGGTCGCCGACGTCTACCTCGCCCGCGAGGACGCCGACCCCGCCGTGACCGGCCGCCTGGTCGCGGACGCCTGCCCGCTCCCGGCCGGGCGGGTCCACTTCGTCCCCGACCTCGCCGACGTGGCCGCCACCCTGGCCGGCCTCGCCGCCCCCGGCGACCTGGTGCTGACCCTCGGCGCGGGCACGATCACCACCGTGGGTCCGCAGGTGCTGGCCCTGCTGGAGGCGCGCGGATGATCGGCACGCGCGGCGACGAGGACACCGAGGTGACCGAGGTGTCCCGCAAGCGCTTCGCCCGGCGCCAGTGGGCGCGCCGCTGGCTGGCCTGGCGGGTCGTGGTCGCGCTGGTGCTCGTCGTCGTGCTCGCCGGCGTCGGCGTGTGGCTCTTCCTCTTCTCCTCGGTGCTCGCCGTGCAGGGTGTCGACGTGGAGGGGACCGACCTGCTCACCGAGCAGGAGGTGCTCGCCGCGGCCGCCGTACCCACCGGAGAGCCGCTGGCACGCGCGGACCTGGCCGGGATCCACGACCGGGTCGCCGGCCTGCCCGCGGTGGCCGGCGTCGACGTCTCCCGGTCCTGGCCGGACCGGATCCTGATCCGGGTGCGCGAGCGCCACGCGGTCGCCGTCGTCGACGTCGACGGCCGGCTCCGCGGCATGGACGAGGACGGCGTGGTCTTCCGTGACTACGCCCGGATGCCGCGGACGCTGCCGGTGGTCAAGGCCGCCGCCGACACCGGCGACGAGGCCCTGGCCGAGGGTGCTGCGGTGGTCGGCGCCCTGCCGTTCCGCATCTCCCGCCTGGTGGAGTACGTCGAGGTGACGTCCGTCGACGCGATCGACCTGCACCTGCGCGACGGCCGGATCGTCGTGTGGGGGAGTGCGGCCGAGTCGGCGGACAAGGCCGAGGTGCTCGACGCGCTGCTCAAGCGCCCCCGCGCCCAGCGCTACAACGTCTCGGTCCCCGGCCAGCCCACCACCTCCGGCTGACCGCTCCTTTCCCGATAGTCCGCAGAGGTTCTGGCTCGTCTCCGGGGCCGTTGCGCGACCGAAGCTCGCGGACTATCCCGGAAATCGACCGACGTACGGCGTGTCTGCGGCTGCTGATCGGTGGCCGTCCCTACTGTTCTTCAACAACGAGAGGTTGACATAACTATAACCCTCGACTTGAGGGTTAGGGTTCTGGCACCGATCGGGACTTCCCCGCCCGCACGAACACGCAGGCCCTGGGTCCCACCGGACCCCGGGGCGACACCGATCAGGAGAGGCACAGCCGCCGTGGCAGCAGCACAGAACTACCTGGCCATCATCAAGGTCGTAGGTATCGGTGGGGGTGGCGTCAACGCCGTCAACCGGATGATCGAGGTCGGACTCAAGGGTGTCGAGTTCATCGCGATCAACACCGATGCCCAGGCCCTGCTCATGAGCGACGCCGACGTCAAGCTCGACATCGGCCGCGAACTGACCCGTGGACTCGGTGCCGGCGCGAACCCCGAGGTGGGTGCCCGGGCGGCCGAGGACCACGCCGACGAGATCGAAGAGGTCATCAAGGGCGCCGACATGGTGTTCGTGACCGCTGGCGAGGGCGGTGGCACCGGCACCGGTGGCGCGCCCGTCGTGGCCCGCATCGCCCGCTCGCTGGGCGCCCTGACCATCGGTGTGGTCACCCGGCCCTTCGCCTTCGAGGGTCGCCGCCGCGCCAACTCCGCGGAGGAGGGCATCGCCCAGCTCCGCGAAGAGGTCGACACCCTCATCGTCATCCCCAACGACCGGCTGCTCTCGATCAGCGACCGCAGCGTCTCGGTCCTCGACGCCTTCAAGCAGGCCGACCAGGTGCTGCTGCAGGGTGTCTCGGGCATCACCGACCTGATCACCACGCCGGGCCTGATCAACCTCGACTTCGCCGACGTGAAGTCCGTGATGGCCAACGCCGGCTCCGCCCTCATGGGCATCGGCTCGGCCCGGGGCGAGGACCGCTCGGTTGCCGCCGCGGAGATGGCCGTGTCCAGTCCGCTGCTCGAGGCCTCGATCGAGGGCGCCCAGGGCGTCCTGCTGTCGATCGCCGGCGGTTCGGACCTCGGGCTGTTCGAGATCAACGAGGCCGCCGCGCTGGTGGCCGAGTCGGCGCACCCCGAGGCGAACATCATCTTCGGTGCCACCATCGACGACGCCCTCGGCGACGAGGTCCGGGTCACGGTCATCGCGGCCGGCTTCGACGGCGGCATGCCCAAGCGTCGCGACGAGGGCACCGTGCTGCGTCGCCCGGCCCAGCCGCAGCAGACCCAGGAGCAGACCCGCAACGTGGCCCAGCAGCTGGCCGCGCAGCGTTCGCCGGCACCGCAGAGCCGCGAGCCCGAGCCCGCTCCGGAGCCCGCCCGCCAGCCCGAGCCCGTCTCCGTGGGTGCCCAGAAGCAGCAGGAGCGCACCGAGGCTCCCGCCGCCCCGCCCCGCCAGCCGCGTCAGGTGCACTTCGACGACGACGAGCTGGACGTGCCCGACTTCCTCAAGTAGACCGGGCGGGTGTACTCCCATCGCACGTCACGCGGCCCCGTCGACCTGGCCTTCACGGACCGGTTCGGCGGGGTCAGTGCCGTCCCGTTCGACTCGCTGAACCTCGCCCTCGAGGGCGAGGACGACCCCGACGCCACCGCGGCCAACCTGGCCCGCGTGCTGGCGGACTTCGCCCCCGGCGCCGCCCTGGCCGACATGCGCCAGGTGCACGGCACCACGGTGGCGACCGTCGACGGCACGGGTGACCGCCCCGACGCCGACGGGCTGGTGACCACCAGCCCCGACGTCGTACTCCTGGTGCGGGTCGCCGACTGCGTCCCCGTGCTGCTGGCCGATGCCGACGCTGGGGTCCTCGGCGTCGCCCACGCCGGCCGGCCCGGCCTGGCCGCCGGCGTGGTCCCCGCGACCGTGGCCCGCATGCGCGAGCTCGGTGCCGCCGAGATCACCGCCTGGGTCGGCCCGCACGTCTGCGGCGGCTGCTACGAGGTGCCGGCCGCGATGCAGGAGGAGGTCGGCGCCGTGGTGCCGTCCGCGGTGGCCACCACGACATGGGGCACCCCCTCCCTCGACATCGGTGCCGGCGTCCGCGCCCAGCTCGCCGACGCCGAGGTGGTCGTCGTCGACCTCGCCCGCTGCACCCGCGAGTCCGACGACCTCTACTCCTACCGCCGCGACGGTGCCGGCGCCGGCCGGCTGGGCGGCCTCGTGAGGCTGCGCGGATGAGCGCCCCCGACCGCCGCGCCGAGATCGCCGCCGGACTCGACGCCGTACGCCGCCGCATCGCCACCGCCTGCGCCGACGCCGGCCGCGACCCCGACGAGGTGACCCTGGTCGTGGTCACGAAGTTCTTCCCGGCCTCCGACGTCCGGATCCTGGCCGACCTCGGCGTCACCCACGTGGGGGAGAACCGCCACCAGGAGGCCGAGGCCAAGGCCGCCGAGTGCGCCGACCTCGGGCTCACCTGGCACTACATCGGCGGCCTGCAGTCCAACAAGGCGGCGGCGGTGGCGGCGTACGCCGACGTCGTCGAGTCGGTGGACCGGCCCAAGCTGCTCGCCGGCCTGGACCGCGGGGCGCACCAGCGCTCGCACGCGCTGGACTGTCTGGTCCAGGTCAGCCTGGACCCACCCGACGCCTCCGGCGGCCGCTCCGGCGTACCCGTCGACGACCTGCCCTCGCTGGCCGCCGACCTGGCGTCCCGCGGGATGCTCCGGCTGCGCGGCCTGATGGCCGTCGCGCCCCTCGACGAGGACCCGGTCGCGGCCTTCACCCGGCTGGCCGACGTACGCCGTGACTTCCTCGCTCGACCACCCCGACGCGACCTGGCTCTCGGCCGGGATGAGCGGGGACCTGGAGGCCGCGATCGGCTGCGGCGCGACACACGTACGGATAGGCCGCGCGGTGCTCGGTGAGCGCCCGCGGATCAAGTAATGTCAACGACACAGCGCCTCGCTCGAGGGGTGCGGGAGTTCCGGAGGATCAGCTCATGAGCGGCGCGATGCGCAAGATCGGCGAGTACCTCGGCCTGCTCGAGGACACCGGCCGGTACCCCGACGACGAGGCCTACGAGGAGTACGACGAGGCCCCGACGCGTCCCCACCGCGAGGAGGCCGCCCCGGCTCCCGTGGCCAGCATCACCGACCGCCGACGCCCGAAGGCGGTCCCGACAGGAGTAGTCGCCGAGTTGTCCCGGATCACCACCCTCCACCCGCGCACGTACAACGAGGCGCGCACCATCGGCGAGAACTTCCGCGACGGCGTGCCGGTGATCATGAACCTCTCGGAGATGGACGACAACGACGCCAAGCGTCTCGTCGACTTCGCTGCCGGCCTGGTGTTTGCGACGCGTGGCACGATCGAGCGCGTGACGAACAAGGTCTTCCTTCTCTCCCCGCCCAACGTGACCGTTGCCGCCGAGGACAAGCAGCGCATCGTCGAGGGCGGATTCTTCAACCAGAGCTGACCACTGGTGCATATCGTCGGACAGGTCACCCACGGCATCCTGTGGGTGTTCATCGCCTTTCTCTGGGTGCGTTTCGTCTTCGACTGGGTGCAGGTCTTCGCCCGCTCCTGGTCGCCACGCGGACCGCTCCTGGTGATTCTCGAGGCGGTCTATTCCTTCACCGACCCGCCCATCAAGGCGCTGCGCCGGGTGATCCCGCCGCTGCGTCTGGGCAGCATCACGCTGGACCTGAGCTTCCTGATCGTGCTCATCGGCGCCTACCTCCTGCTCGTCCTCAACGACAGGATCTTCTTCGGTGGCTGATGGGGACTTCGGGTTGCTGACGACACGTGATGTAGTAGCGCTATTGTTCGGACGAACAAGTACTTCCATGACTACTGATGAATGGGTGAGGTCATGCCTCTGACGCCTGAGGACGTGAGCAACAAGCGCTTTACTCCCGTCCGGCTCCGTGAGGGCTACGACATGGGAGAGGTCGACCAGTTCCTCGACGAGGTGGAGGCCGAGCTCGCCCGCCTGACGAAGGAGAACGACGACCTCCGGTCGAAGCTGTCCGCCGCCCAGTCCGGAGCGCCGGCGCAGACCGCGCCGATCCCCGTGCAGAAGGCCCCGGAGCCGGAGCCCGTGCGGGAGCCGGAGCCCGAGCCGGTCAAGCCGGCGCCCGCGCCGGCCGTGGCCGCCGCTGCCGGTGTCGAGACCATCCGGGTCGAGACGGTGCCCGAGGCGTCCAACGCCGCCGCCCGTCTGCTCGAGATCGCCACCCGCAACGCGGACGAGCTGGTCGAGGACGCGAAGAACGAGGCCGACAAGATCGTCGGCGAGGCCCGCACCAAGGCCGAGCGCCTCGAGGCCGAGGCCAAGACCAAGTCGGACCGGCTCGAGGCCGACGCCCGCAGCCGCTCGCAGATGCTGGACTCCGAGACGGCCGAACGTCGTCAGCAGATGTTCGGCGACCTCGAGAAGGAGCGGGACAAGCTCAACGCCGACGTGGAGAACCTCCGCTCCTTCGAGCGCGAGTACCGCTCCCGTCTCAAGAGCTACTTCACCCAGCAGCTCGAGGCGCTGGACTCCGGTCCCGACGGCAGCCGCTCGATGGGCGAGGCGCCCGACCCAGGCGCCCAAGCGGCTCCGGTCGATCCTCGGCGAGGACGAGGGCTGATCACCCCGCACGCACGCCTGAACTACGAACGGCCCACCCCCACGGGTGGGCCGTTCGTCATTTGCCGCGCGCCGGTTTGAGTACGCCCCTGCAGCGGGCTACCCTCCCCTCACTCATCCGTGGCTGATGTCACAGGTCCTGGCTCGAAGGAGAACCGGTCCCATGGTTCGCAGCACGACGAAGTCGTTGGCAGGCTCGGCTGCTGCTGCGGCAAAGAAGGTCATCTCCCGCAGACCCGGGAAGAAGGCCGCCGGCACCCCGGCGGCGGCGAAGGCGGCGGCGAAGAAGACGCCGGCGGCGAAGAAGGCGGCCGCCGGCCACGAAGGCGACGCCGGCAAAGGCTGCGGCGAAGAAGGTCCCCGGCCACGAAGGCGGCCCCGGCCAAGAAGGCGGCCCCGGCCAAGAAGGCGCCGGCCGCGAAGGCGCCGGCCAAGAAGGCCCCGGTCACCACGAAGGCGCCGGTCAAGAAGGCGCCCGTCGCCAAGAAGGCGCCCGTCACCACGAAGGCGGCGCCCGTCACGAAGGCGGCGCCGGCGAAGAAGACGCCGGTCGCGAAGAAGGTCGCGGAGAAGGCGCCCGGCCGCGAAGGCGGCTCCGGCGAAGAAGACGGCGACCACCACGAAGACGGCCACGAAGAAGGCCGCCGCGACGTCCCCCGCGAAGAAGACTCCCGTCAAGAAGGCACCGGCGAAGAAGACCGCGGCCAAGACCGCGGCGCCGGCCACCACGAAGGTCGAGGCCACGGTGACCCAAGCTCCTGCCAAGAAGGCTCCCGCCGCGAAGGCCACGAAGAAGGCCGCCCCGGCCTCCCTGGTGGTCAAGGAAGGCGAGGAGAAGTGGACGAAGGCCGAGCTCAACGAGGTCCTCAAGGACCTCAACGAGCACGCCGACCGGCTGCGCCACGAGCTCCACGACCAGGAGGAGGAGCTGGCCGGACTCATGCGCGACGCCGGTGACGGCGCCGGTCACGACCAGGCCGACATGGGTGCCACCAGCTTCGAGCGCGACCACGAGCTCACGGTGGTCAACAACGCCCGCGACATGCTCGCCCAGACCGAGCGGGCACTGGCCCGCATCGACGACGGCACGTACGGCGTGTGCGAGAGCTGCGGCAACCCCATCGGCAAGATGCGGTTGATGGCATTCCCCCGTGCGACACTGTGCATGTCATGCAAGCAGCGCGAGGAGCGTCGCTGAATCCCAGCGACGAGGACGGGGCCACCGAGCCCGGCGTACCCTCCCGAACCCGCTTGCTGGCGCTCTTCGCCGCCGTCGCCGTGGGCTGCTACCTGGTCGACGTCGTCTCCAAGATCCTCGCGGTCCGGCACCTGTCCGACGAGGGCACCGTCGACCTGGTCGGTCCGTGGTTCGGCCTGCACCTCGTGCGCAACCCCGGGGCGGCGTTCAGCACCGGCACCGCCTACACCGAGATCCTGGCGATCGTCTCGGTCGTGGCGGTGGGCGTGGTCCTGTGGGTCAGCCGGCGCCTCGGCAGCCGCCTGTGGGCCGTCGGCCTCGGCGTCCTGCTGGCCGGCGTGCTGGGCAACCTGACCGACCGCATCTTCCGCGAGCCCGGCTTCATGCGCGGGCACGTCGTCGACTTCCTGCGCTTCCCGCACTGGCCGGTCTTCAACGTCGCCGACGTGTGCATCAACGTGGCCGCCGCGATCATCGTGCTGCAGGCGCTGCGCGGCATCGGCGTGGACGGCCGCCGCCACGCCCGGGACCGCATGAACACCCCACGACGATGCTCACTTCGTTCCGCTCGCCGCAGGGACCCCGCATGACCGAACAACGCACCGTCCTGGTCCCCGAGGGCCTGGCCGGCGAGCGGGTCGACACCGCCATCGCGCGGATGTTCGGCCTGTCCCGCACCCGCGCCGCGGACCTGATCACCCAGGGGCACGTCCAGGTGGACGGCAGCGAGGTCGGCAAGTCCGACCGGGTGTCCCCGGGAGCGATGCTGGACGTGACGATCCCGGCCACGACCGACCCGCTCGAGGTGGTCCCCGAGATCGTCGAGGGGATCAAGATCATCCACGACGACGAGTCGATCGTGGTGATCGACAAGCCGGTCGGCGTCGCCGTCCACCCCAGCCCGGGCTGGAGCGGACCGACCGTGGTCGGCCACCTCGCCGGTGCCGGGTTCCGCATCTCCACCAGCGGCGCCTCCGAGCGCAAGGGCATCGTCCAGCGGCTCGACGTCGGCACCTCGGGCGTGATGGTGATCTGCAAGTCCGAGCGGGCCTACTCCGTGCTCAAGAACGCCTTCCGCAACCGCACCGTCGACAAGACCTACCACGCGCTCGTCCAGGGCCACCCGGACCCGCTGGAGGGCACCATCGACGCCCCGATCGGGCGGCACCCGAAGGCGGACTACAAGTTCGCGGTGATGCCCGACGGCAAGCACTCGGTGACCCACTACCAGCTGCTCGAGGCGCACCGCTTCGCCAGCCTGCTCGAGGTGCACCTCGAGACCGGCCGCACCCACCAGATCCGGGTCCACATGGCGGCCCTCAAGCACCCCTGTGTCGGCGACCTGACGTACGGCGCCGACCCGGTCCTGGCCAGGCGCGTCGGCCTCGAGCGCCAGTGGCTGCACGCCGTCCGGCTCGGCTTCGAGCACCCCGACTCGGGGGAGTACGTCACCTACGAGTCGTCGTACCCCGACGACCTGGCCGCGGCGCTGGAGACCATCCGCGATGCCCACTGATGCCGACCTGACCCCCGACATGACGCTGCGTCCCGGCCTGCACGAGGACCTCCCCGTGGTGGCCGACATCTTCATCGCCTCGCGGGTCGGCGCGGTGCCCGCGATGCCGCCGATGGTCGGACCCGTCGAGCGCGCCCGGGAGTGGATCCAGGGCTGGGACCTCGCCCGCCAGGAGGTCTGGATCGCCGAGACCCCCGCCGGACCGGTCGGCTTCGCCAACGTCGAGGACGACTGGCTCAACGGCCTGTACGTCGCCCCCGACGCGGCGCGGGCCGGAGTCGGGTCGGCGCTGCTCGACCTGGTCAAGGGCATCCGCCCGGACGGCTTCTGCCTGTGGGTCTTCGAGAGCAACACCCCGGCCCGCGACTTCTACCACCGGCACGGGCTGGTCGACCTCGAGCGCACCGACGGCTCGGCCAACATGGAGCGCTCCCCGGACATCAAGATGGCCTGGCCCGGACGCGACCCGCTGGCGTTCTACCGCGGGCTGATCGACGACGTCGACGCCGGACTGGGCGACCTGCTGGCCCGCCGGGTGGCCCTCACCCGGGTCGTGCAGGAGCACAAGCGCGCCACCGCCGGCACCTCCGAGCGCGACCTCGAGCGGGAGGCCCGGATCGCCGAGGCCATGGCGGCCCGCGCCCCCGAGCTCGGCGCGGAGCGGCTGCAGCGGATCGTGCACGCGATCATCACCGAGTCGCTGGACGTCGCCGGCCCCTGAGCCCGGCCACGCGCTGGTCCGCCGGTCAGCGCAGGGCGCGCTTGCCCGTCCGGTGGTCGCCCACGTGCGACGTCCAGAGCAGCGCGTCGAGGACCCGGAGCCGCGGCACGTGGTCCGGGACGCCCGCCACCTCGCTGCAGCACGCCGACCTGGTCGAGGACCCCGGCATGCGCGCGCAGCGCGTGGTGCAGGGTGACCCAGGGGTCGGGCGGCCGCTCCAGCAGGCAGCGCACCACGTCGTCGTGCACCGGGATCAGCCGCGGACGCTTGCGGGCCAGCAGCGTCCCGGCCACGTCCGGCCCCACTCCGTCGAGCGCACCGACGACCTCGTGGAGGACGCGCGCCTGCGAGCGCTCGCCGATCAGGGAGGCCGCCTCCCGGTCGTGCGAGGCCGACGCTGGTCGGGATCGCGCCGAGCAGGTCCGAGACCCGCCGGGCCAGCGGGCCGTCGAGCAGCATCGCCGCGGCGTCCCCGGGCAGCGCCGGGCCGCGCATCTGCACGGCCAGCAGGTCCTCCGCGGTGACGCGGTCCCGGA
Source organism: uncultured Actinomycetota bacterium (assembly GCA_963721775.1). Taxonomy (GTDB): domain Bacteria; phylum Actinomycetota; class Actinomycetes; order Propionibacteriales; family Nocardioidaceae; genus Nocardioides. Next base: position 124,756 of record CAVRMH010000039.1, read on the forward strand.
TCTCGGGCCGGTCGCCGCCGCCTCCGAGCGCGTCGAAGTGGCGTCCCGGGTGCTGCGAGTAGTACGCCCGCAGGCGCGGGACGGCGTCGGCGGCGTGCACGGCCGTGAGCAGCCTGCGCACCATCACCGACATCCGCGTCCCCGCCCGTCCCCGTCCACGACCCCCACGGTCGCGCCCCAGCCATGATTGTGCTGCCGGAGCCGCTCCGAGGCGACCCTTTTCGACCGGTTCGACCTGTCCCGGGCAGTGGGTCGCCTGTCTGTCGAGTCACAAACACGTGCCCGGGGCGGCGTACGGATGCGAGGTTGGGGCGGTGACGGCCCCCGCGACGACCCGCCTGCACCGGCCGGGCACCCCGGGCTACCGTCGCCTCAACCTGGCCATGGTGCTGGCCGGTCTCGGTGCCTTCGGCATCCTGTACGCCGCCCAGCCGGTGCTGCCGCAGATCGGTGAGGAGTTCGCGGTGAGCCCGAGCCGGGCCAGCCTGACCGTGCTCGGCCAGCACCGGGCGCGCTGGCGCTGTTCGTGCTCCCGGCCGCCGCGCTGGCCGGGAGGTTCGGGCGGGTGCGCTCGATGCGGGTCGGCCTGCTGCTCGCCGTCGCCCTGACCGCGCTGGCGGCCGTCGCGCCGACCTTCGGCACGCTCGTCGCCCTGCGGGCCCTGTCCGGTGCGGTGCTGGCCGGGGTGGTCGCGGTCGCGATGGGGCACGTGGGCTCCGAGATGCACCCGAGCGGCCTCGGCTCCGCGATGGGGCTGTACGTCGCCGGCAACTCGCTGGGCGGGGTCGGGGGACGACTGCTCACCGCCGCCGTCGCGGACGCGACCTCCTGGCGCGGCGGCATCGGCGTGCTCGCCGCGGCCTCGCTGGTGGTCACGGTCGCGTTCTGGGTGCTGGTGCCCGACCCGGTGGCGCCGTACGACCCGGGACCGGACGCACCACGGGCCGGGTCCCCGGTCGACCTGCTGCGGCGGCCCGGGCTGGCGGCGCTGGTGGCGATCCCGTTCCTGCTGATGGGTGGCTTCGTCGCGGTCTACAACTACCTCGGCTACCGCCTGCTCGCGGCGCCGTTCTCGCTGCCGTTGGCGGTGGTCGGCCTGGTCTTCCTGGCCTACCTCGCGGGCTCGGTGTCCTCGGCGGTCGCCGGGCGCCTGGCCGACGCGGTCGGTCGCCCGCGGGTCATCGTCGCGGCGGTGCTGGTGATGGCCGGCGGGCTGCTGCTGACCCTGCCCGACGTGCTCGCGCTGGTGGTGCTCGGCCTGGTCGTGTTCACGACCGGCTTCTTCGCCGCCCACGCCACCGCGAGCGGCTGGATGCCGGTGGTCGCCGCGCCGTACGGCACCCGGGGGAGTGCGCTCTACGTGTGCGGCTACTACGCCGGCTCCAGCGTGTTCGGGGCGCTGCTCGGGCTCGCCTGGACCGGCGCCGGCTGGCCCGGTGTCGCGGCCGGCGTCGGTGCGCTGACGGCCGCCGCCCTGGTCGCCGCGACCGTGGTGATCGGACGGACCTCGACGCCCGCGCGGGGGTAGTGCCCGGGGGTGACCCCGGATTGTCAGTGCGTCCTGTCACGATCGGGGCACCCGGTCACGTAGGCTGGCGTCCTTCCCCGCGAGCGACGCCCGGACTCCGTGCCGAGGCAACCTCTGCCTGCCCGTGACAACCAGTTGGGAGACCCCCGGAGATGGCGTCCGACTCCTTCGTGCACCTGCACGTGCACACCGAGTACTCCATGCTGGACGGAGCCGCTCGGCTGGGGGCGCTGACCGAGCGGGCCGCCGAGCTGGGCATGCCGGCGGTGGCGATGACCGACCACGGCAACGTCTTCGGCGCCTACGAGTTCTACCGCAAGGCCAAGGCCGCCGGGGTCAAGCCGATCATCGGCATCGAGGCCTACTTCGCGCCCAACATCTCGCGCTTCGAGCGCAAGGGCATCAACTTCTACGACGGCGGTCCCGACGACGTCTCCGCGCGTGGTGCCTACACCCACATGACGCTGCTGAGCGAGTCCACCGAGGGGATGCACAACCTCTTCCGGCTCTCCACCGGCGCCTGGCGCGACGGCTTCTTCAAGCAGCCCCGCATGGACCGCGAGCTGCTGGCCCAGCACTCCCGCGGCATCATCGGCACCACCGGCTGCCCGTCCGGCGAGGTGCAGGTCCACCTGCGCTACGGCCAGTACGACGCGGCCCGCAAGGCCGCCGGCGACTTCCAGGACATCCTCGGCCGCGACAACTACTTCCTCGAGCTGATGGACCACGGGCTCGACATCGAGAACCGCGTCCGCGACGGGCTGCTCCGGCTCGCCAAGGACCTGCAGATCCCGCTGCTGGCGACCAACGACTCCCACTACGTCATGCGGGAGGACGCCAAGTCCCAGGAGCACCTGCTCTGCATCAACTCCGGCAGCACGATGGACATCCCGGCCGGCGACGGCCCCGGGCAGCGGTTCGCGTTCAGCGGCGACGGCTACTACCTCAAGTCCGCCGAGGAGATGCGGGCGCTGTGGGCCGACAAGTACTCCCTCCGCGAGGCCTGCGACAACACCCTGCTCATCGCCGAGCGCTGCGACGTCGCGTTCACCGAGGGCAACGGCACCTACATGCCCCGGTTCCCCTGCCCCGAGGGGGAGAACGAGGACTCCTGGCTGGTCAAGGAGGTCGAGAAGGGCCTGCGCTTCCGCTACCCCGACGGCATCCCCGACGAGGTCCGCAAGCAGGCCGACTTCGAGGTCGGCGTCATCACCCAGATGGGCTTCCCCGGCTACTTCCTCGTCGTCGCCGACTTCATCAACTGGGCCAAGGACAACGGCATCCGGGTCGGCCCGGGCCGTGGCTCCGGTGCCGGCTCGATGGTCGCCTACGCGATGCGGATCACCGACCTCGACCCGCTCCAGCACGGCCTGATCTTCGAGCGCTTCCTCAACCCCGACCGCGTCTCGATGCCCGACTTCGACATCGACTTCGACGAGCGCCGGCGCGGCGAGGTCATCAGGTACGTCACCGAGAAGTACGGCGACGACCGGGTCTCGATGATCGTCACCTACGGCACCATCAAGGCCAAGCAGGCGGTCAAGGACTCCTCGCGGATCCTGGGCTACCCCTTCGCGATGGGCGACCGGATCACCAAGGCGATGCCGGCCGCGGTGATGGGCAAGGACGTCCCGCTCAAGGACATCTTCGACACCAACCACAAGCGCTTCGGCGAGGGCGGGGAGTTCCGCTCGCTCTACGACGCCGACGCCGACGTGAAGCGGGTCGTCGACACCGCCATCGGCATCGAGGGCCTCAAGCGGCAGTGGGGCGTCCACGCGGCCGGCGTGATCATGTCCAGCGAGCCGCTGATCGACGTGATCCCGCTGCTCAAGCGCCCGGCCGACGGCGCGATGATCACCCAGTTCGACTACCCCACCTGTGAGGGCCTCGGCCTGATCAAGATGGACTTCCTCGGGCTGCGCAACCTCACCGTCCTCGACGACGCCCTGATCAACATCAGGATCAACCGCGGCGAGACCGTGGTCCTCGAGGACCTCCCGCTGACCGACGAGGCGACGTACCGCCTCCTGCAGCGCGGCGACACCCTCGGCGTCTTCCAGCTCGACGGCGGCCCGATGCGGGCGCTGCTGCGCCGCATGCGTCCCGACACCTTCGAGGACATCTCCGCGGTCGGCGCGCTCTACCGGCCCGGCCCGATGGGTGCCGACTCCCACAACAAGTACGCCCGCCGCAAGACCGGCCGCGAGCCGGTGGAGGCGATCCACCCCGAGCTGGCCGAGCCGCTCGAGGACATCCTGGGTGAGACCTACGGCCTGATCGTCTACCAGGAGCAGGTCATGGCGATCGCCCAGAAGCTCGCGGGCTACAGCCTCGGACAGGCCGACATCCTGCGCCGCGCGATGGGCAAGAAGAAGAAGGAGGAGCTGGACAAGCAGTTCGCCGGCTTCTCCGCCGGCATGCAGCGAGCGCGGCTACTCCGATGGCCGCGGTGAAGACCCTGTGGGACATCCTGCTGCCGTTCTCCGACTACGCCTTCAACAAGGCCCACTCCGCGGCGTACGGCCTGGTGTCCTACTGGACGGCCTACCTCAAGGCCAACTACCCCGCCGAGTACATGGCCGCCCTGCTCACCTCGACCAAGGACGACAAGGACAAGTCCGCGATCTACCTCAACGAGTGCCGCCGGATGAAGATCCAGGTGCTCCCGCCGGACGTCAACGAGTCGCAGTCCAACTTCACCCCGGTCGGCACCGACATCCGCTTCGGCCTGACCGCGGTGCGCAACGTCGGCCACAACGTCGTCGAGGGCATCGTGGCCGCCCGCACCGAGCACGGCCGCTACGCCGACTTCAACGACTTCATGGAGAAGGTCCCCGCGCTGGTCTGCAACAAGCGGGTCATCGAGTCGCTGATCAAGGCCGGCGCCTTCGACGAGATGAAGCACAAGCGCCGGGCCCTGGTCGCGATCCACGAGACCGCCGTCGACCAGTACGTCGACATCAAGCGCAACGAGGCGATCGGCCAGGACTCGCTCTTCGCGGGGCTCGACGACGACGGTGACGGGGGAGGATTCGGCATCTCGGTGGCGATCCCCGACATCGACGACTGGGACAAGATGACGCTGCTCGGCCACGAGCGCGACATGCTCGGCCTCTACGTCTCCGACCACCCGCTGCTCGGCCTCGAGCACGTGCTGTCCAACGGCACCGACTGCACCATCGGCCAGCTGATGCTCGACGAGGAGCGACCCGACGGGTCCACGATCACGGTCTCCGGCCTGGTCACCTCCGTCCAGCGCAAGATCACCAAGCGCGGCGACACCTGGGCGATGGTGACCCTGGAGGACCTCGACGGCGCGATCGACGTGCTGCTGTTCCCCAGCGCCTACCAGCTGGCGGCGACCTACCTCACCGAGGACGCGATCATCACCGTCAAGGGCCGGCTGTCGCGGAGCAAGGACCAGCCCGAGCTGCACGGCCAGGAGGTGACCGTCCCCGACATCAGCGAGGGTCCGTCCGGGCCGGTCGTGATCAGCCTGCCGTCGACCCGCTGCACGGGCCCGGTGGTCGACCAGCTCAAGGACGTGCTCGGCACCCACCCGGGGATGACCGAGGTCCACCTCAAGCTGCTCTCGCGTACGTCGACCACGGTGCTGCGCCTCGACGACCGGCTCCGCGTGACCCCGGCCCCGGCGCTCTTCGCCGACCTCAAGCAACTCCTCGGACCGGGCTGCCTTGGCCAGTGACGTCGCCGTGGCCCCGCAACGGGACCGGGCCACCCTGCTCCGGCAGGTCGTGATCGTGCTGGTCACCTTCGTGGTGGCCGGTCTGCTGTGTGGCTGGCTCTGGCACGCCTGGTGGGCGCCGGCGCCCGAGGCGACGGTGTTCAACAAGAGGCCCTACTTCGAGCCCGACGCGGAGTTCCGCGGCACCGGGCTCTACATGCTCATCGCCGGGCTGGCCGGGCTGCTCCTCGGGCTGGTCTTCGCCTACTTCTTCGACCGCGACGAGGTCACCACGCTGGCCGCGGTCGTGGTCGGTGCGGTGGTCGCCGGGCTGGTCATGGCGTGGGTCGGCCACCTCCTCGGTCCCGAAAACGCCGACACGGTGGCCCGACGTACCGCAGACTTCGAGAAGATCGACGGCGACCTGCATGCAGGACCGCTGGCGGCGTACGTCGCATTCCCGGGCGGAGCCGTGATCGGCGAGGCCGCCGTCCTGGTCCTGTTCACGCGTCGCGCGTCCAGGACGGAACCGGACGGGTAGCCTCCCCGTCGCATCAGCACGACACGACAGCACTGACCACACACGAGCACCATCTCGGACCACAAGCACGGGGGAGCCCGATGAACGACCAGCCGATGTACCCACCGCCGGGGGAGCCACAGCGCCCCGACGCCGCCCACCACGTGGTGGAGCACCTGCAGGCGGGCGGAGGCGCCCCGGCGCCGTACCAGCCCGACGCCCGTCCGGGCGGTGGCAAGCGCAAGGCGCTCGTCATCGGCGGCACGGTGACCGCCGCGGTGCTCGTCGGCGGGGGAGTCTGGGCCTGGAACGCCTGGTTCAGCCAGGGGCCGCAGCCCTCCGAGGCGCTGCCCGACTCGACGCTGGCCTACGTCTCCGTCGACCTCGACCCGCCGGGCAAGCAGAAGGTCGAGGCCATCGAGACGCTGCGCAAGTTCCCGTCGTTCCGGGACTCGATCAACCTCCACACCGACGACGACATCCGCAAGAAGCTGTTCGAGGCCGCCCAGGACGCAGGGGCCTGCCCGGATCTCGACTACGGCGACGACATCGAGCCGTGGCTGGGCAACCGTGCCGCGTTCGCGCTGGTCGACCAGGGCAAGGACAACCCGGCTCCGGTCGCCGTCGTCCAGGTCACCGACCAGGACAAGGCCGAGGACGGCCTGAAGAAGCTGACCGACTGCGCCAGCGCCGAGACCGGCTCGGAGGACGAGCTCGGTGGCTACGCCTTCAACGGCGACTGGGTGGTCATCGCCCAGAGCAAGGGCATCGCCGAGGACGTGGTCGACGCCGCCGGTGACGGCACCCTCGCGGACGACGGCGACTACCAGAAGTGGACCAAGGCCGCGGGCGACCCGGGCATCGTCACGATGTATGCCGCGCCCGAGGCGGGCGAGGCGCTCCTCGAGACGATGGACCGGATGGACGACGGGTCCTTCTTCGGCGGCGGCTACGCCATGGGCATGCACCCCGAGCAGTTCGAGGCCGAGAGCCAGTCCTTCCCGAGCCAGTCCGCCTCGGAGGTTCCCGGCACGGCCCCCACGCGGACCCCGACGCCGAACCCCTCGAACGTGCCGACCGACGGGTCGTCGCAGTCGCCGAACGAGCTGCCGAGCGACTTCCCGACGGACCTGCCCTCGGACTTCCCGACGGACCTGCCCTCGGACTTCCCGACCGACCTGCCCTCGGACTTCCCGACCGACCTGCCGAGCGACCTCCCCACCGACGAGCCGACGTACGACGGCGGCGAGGACGACCCGGACACCTCCTCGGTGCCCGAGCAGACCCGGGAGATGCTCAAGGACTTCCCGGGCGGAGCCGGGGTGATCCGGTTCGCCGACGGTGACCTGGAGATGGAGTTCGCCGTCGGCGAGTTCGACTCCGCGGTCACCAAGGCGTTCAGCACCGACGCCGGCGGCGACGTCATCGAGACGCTGCCCGACTCCACCGCGGTGGCCTACGGCCTCGGCTTCTCCGACGGCTGGCTGCAGGCCCTGATCGACGAGTTCGGTCCCGCCATCGAGCAGGACACCGGCATGTCGGTCGACGAGGCGATCGCCGAGGCGGAGAAGGAGAGCGGGATCTCCATCCCCGACGACGTGGAGACCCTCGCCGGCCGTTCGATCGCGATCTCGCTCGACGCCGAGTTCGACACCGACGCGGTGGAGCACGGCCCCGACGGCCTCCCGGTCGGCGCCAAGATCAAGGGCGACCCCGAGGAGATCGAGAAGGTCCTCGACAAGATCCGGGCGACGATGCCGGCCGACGAGCGGAAGTACCTCGTCTCCCGGCAGGAGGACGGCTACGTCCTGGTCGGCACCAACGACGAGTACCTCGACCTGCTCGCCTCGAAGGGCAACCTGGGGTCCAGCGACACCTACCGGTCGGTGATCCCGGAGTCCGAGGAGTCCTCGGCGGTGTTCTACCTGAACTTCGACGCCGGCGGCGGTGACGGCTGGCTGGCCGACCTCGTCTCGGAGTTCGACTCGGACGAGACCACCGACAACGTCAAGCCGCTCGAGGCGATCGGCATGAGCACGTGGACCGTCGACGACGAGACGCACTCGCTGCTCCGCCTCACCACTGAGGACTGACCCTCACCGCTGAGGCTCAGCCCCGGCCGATCGGTGCCGTGGTCGCCCCGGTGACCCGCACCAGGTCGGCCGGGGCGAGCTCGAGGTCCAGGCCCCGTCGACCACCCGACACGAACACCGTCGGGTGGTCGAGCGCGGTGGCGTCGAGCACGGTGGGCAGTGCCTTGCGCTGGCCCACCGGCGAGATGCCGCCGACGACGTACCCGGTGCTGCGCTCGGCGGCGGCCGGGTCGGCCATCACCGCCTTCGGGGCGCCGACGGCCCGGGCCAGCGCCTTGAGGTCGAGCTGCCCGGTCACCGGCACGATGCCGACGACCAGACGCCCACCGGCCTCGGCGAGGAGGGTCTTGAAGACCCGCTCCGCCGGCACACCGAGCGCGGCGGCGGCCTCGAGCCCGAAGCTCTCGGCCCGGGGGTCGTGGTCGTAGGGGTGCAGCGTGAACGCCACGCCGGCGCGGGTCAGCGCCACCGTGGCCGGCGTCCCGCCTGCGCCCTTGCGGGCCGCCATCAGGCGGTGCCCATCAGGGTGCCCATCAACGGGTGCCCATCAACGGGTGCCCATCAACGGGTGCCCATCAATTGGGGGACCAGCCGGTCCGGGCCAGCTCGGTGGCAGGCAGGGACGGGATCGCGGTGATCGCCCGCATCTCGTCGCGCAGCATCCCGATCAGCATGCCGAGCCGGATCGAGGCGTTCTCGGCCTCCAGCAGCGACTGCCGGTCGGGCAGCGTGAGCAGGCAGGTGGCGGCCAGGCTCCAGGAGAGGTACGTCGGGTCCTGCGGCAGGCTGCCCTCGAGCACCGGCTCGCCGTGGACGTCCGAGAGGGCGTCGCGGTAGCGCTCGAAGACGTCCCGTGAGGTCAGCACCAGCTCGGGGTCGACGTCGTCGTTCTCCTCCTGGAGCACGTCGACGGTGCCGGACAGGAACGGCCCGGCCGCGGACATCGCCTCGAGGCGGAGCCGGCTGCGCCCGACCGCGACGATGTCGAAGGTGCCGTCGGCGTGCTGCTCCACGTCGGTGAGCTGGAGCAGGCAGCCGATCCGGTGCACCGACTGGCCGCCGCGCTCGCCGACCTCGTAGCCCTCCCGGATGGCGACGGAGCCGAACAGCCGCTCGGCGGGGTCCTCGATCCGCAGCAGCCGGTGGACCAGGGCGCGGTAGCGGTCCTCGAAGACGCTCAGCGGCACGGAGACGCCCGGGAACACCACGGTGTTCAGCGGGAACATCGGCACCTGCTCGCTCACGTGTCGAGCCTAGTCCTTCTCACACAGGGAAGCGGGGAGAGGAGCGCGTGCCGCGCCGCCTAGAATCGGGGCCATGATCCGTCGAATCGACCTCCGTGGCGCTGCGCGTGCAGCCGTCGACCTCGGGTCCGCCGTGCCGCGGGCCGCGTTCGACGTGGAGGCGGCGGTGCATGTGATCCGTCCGGTCTGCGACGACGTGCGCGAGCGCGGTGTCGAGGCCGTCCTGGAGTACTCCGCCCGGTTCGACGGCGTCGAGCAGACCGACATCGTCGTACCCCCGGCCGCGCTCGCCGAGGCCCTGGCCGGTCTGGACCCCGACGTGCGGGCCGCGCTGGAGGAGTCCATCCGGCGGCTGCGCCAGACCTGCGAGGCCGAGCGCGAGCAGGACGTGGTCACCGACCTCGGCGCCGGCGCCCGGGTCACCCACCGGATGGTGCCGGTGCAGCGGGTCGGTCTCTACGTCCCCGGCGGGATCGCCCCGCTGGTCTCGTCGGTGGTGATGAACGTCGTCCCCGCCCAGGTGGCCGGGGTCGGCTCGATCGCGCTGACCTCCTCGCCGCAGAAGGAGTACGGCGGCCTGCCGCACCCGACGATCCTGGCCGCGTGCGCGCTGCTCGGCGTCGACGAGGTCTACTCGGTGGGTGGCGCGCAGGCGATCGCGATGTTCGCCTACGGCGCCGGTCCGTGCCGCAAGGTCGACCTGGTCACCGGACCGGGCAGCATCTACACGGTGGCCGCCAAGCGGCTGCTCAAGGGCACCGTCGGCATCGACTCCGAGGCCGGGCCGACCGAGATCGCGATCCTGGCCGACGACACCGCCGACGCGGCGTACGTCGCCGCCGACCTGGTCTCGCAGGCCGAGCACGACCCGCTGGCCGCGGCCGTCCTGGTCACCACCTCCGAGCGGCTGGCCACCGAGGTGGAGGCCGAGCTCGACAAGCAGGTGTCGGTGACCCGGCACGTCGAGCGGATCCGCACCTCGCTCGCCGGGCAGCAGTCCGGCATCGTGCTGGTCGAGGACCTCGAGCAGGGCCTCGACGTCATCAACGCCTACGCCGCCGAGCACCTCGAGATCCACACCGAGGACGCCGCGGCCCGGGCGGCCCGGGTGCACAACGCCGGCGCGATCTTCCTCGGGCCGTTCGCTCCCGTGTCGCTCGGCGACTACTGCGCCGGGTCCAACCACGTGCTGCCGACCGCCGGCTGCGCCTGCCACTCCTCGGGGCTCTCCGTGCGGGCGTTCCTGAAGTCCGTCCACGTCGTCGACTACAGCCGCGAGGCGCTGGCCGAGGTCGCCGACCACGTGGTCAGCCTGGCCGAGGCGGAGGACCTGCCGGGCCACGGTGCCGCGGTCCGGGTGCGGTTCGGGGACTGACCGCGATGACCTTCCCTCCTCTGCGCGAGGAGCTGCGGGGCATCGCGCCGTACGGCGCCCCGCAGCTCGACGTCCCCGTCCAGCTCAACGTCAACGAGAACCCGTACCCGCCCTCGGCCGCCGTCGTCGCGGACGTCGCGACCGCCGTGGCCGCGGCGGCGTCCACGCTGAACCGCTACCCCGACCGCGAGTTCACCGAGCTGCGCACCGCCCTGGCGGCGTACCTCAACACCTCCGGGGGCAGCGGCATCGTGCCGGAGCAGGTGTGGGCGGCCAACGGTTCCAACGAGGTGATGCTGCAGCTGCTGCAGGCCTTCGGTGGCCCGGGACGGACCGCGGTCAGCTTCGCGCCGACGTACTCGATGTACCCGGAGTACGCCCGCGACGCGATGACCGGCTGGGTGGTCGGCCACCGCGAGAGCGACTTCAGCCTCGACCTCGACGCCGCCCGGAAGCTCGTGCTCGAGGAGCGGCCGAGCGTGGTGCTGCTGCCGTCCCCGAACAACCCGACCGGCACCGCGTTGCCGCTCGAGGCCGTGACGACGCTCTGCGAGGCCGCGGGCGACGGCGTGGTCGTCGTCGACGAGGCGTACGGCGAGTTCCGCCGGGCCGGCACCCCGAGCGCCCTGGAGCTGCTGCCGCGGCACCGCAACCTGGTCGTCTCGCGCACGATGAGCAAGGCGTTCGCGCTGGCCGGGGCCCGGCTCGGCTACCTCGCCGCGGCACCGGAGATCTGCGACGCGATCCGGGTGGTGCGGCTGCCCTACCACCTCTCCGCGGTGACGCAGGCGACCGCGCTGGCCGCGCTCCGGCACGCGCCGGAGCTGCTCGGCCGCGTGGATGACCTGCGTGCCGAGCGCGACGAGACCGTACGCTGGTTGCGCGAGCAGGGGCTCGAGGTGGCCGACAGCGACGCGAACTTCGCGTTGTTCGGCCGCTTCGCGGACCGGCATGCGGTGTGGCAGGGGCTGCTCGACCGCGGGGTGCTGATCCGCGAGACGGGCCCCGACGGATGGCTCCGGGTGTCGATCGGCACCGCGGAGGAGATGACGGCGTTCCGGGACGCACTGACCGAGGTCATGGAGGACCACAGATGAGCAGGACCGCCCGCCTCGAGCGGCAGACCAAGGAGTCCAAGGTCCTCGTCGAGCTCGACCTCGACGGCAGCGGCCGCGCCGACGTCTCCACGGGCGTCGGGTTCTACGACCACATGCTCACCTCGTTCGCCCGGCACGCGCTGGTCGACCTGACCGTGCAGACCGAGGGCGACACCCACATCGACGCCCACCACACCGTCGAGGACACCGCGATCGTGCTCGGCGACGCGCTGCGCCAGGCGCTCGGCGACAAGGTCGGCATCCGCCGCTTCGGCGACGCGACCGTGCCGCTCGACGAGGCGCTCGTGCAGGCCGTCGTCGACGTCTCCGGCCGCCCCTACTGCGTGCACACCGGTGAGCCCGAGGGCCAGGTGTACGTCGCCATCGGCGGCGACTCCGGTCCGGCGTACACCGGCTCGCTGACCCGGCACGTCTTCGAGACGCTCGCCTTCCACGCCCAGATCGCGCTGCACGTCCGGGTGCTGTCCGGGCGCGACCCGCACCACCTGGTCGAGGCGCAGTTCAAGGCGTTCGCCCGGGCCTTCCGCGACGCGGTCGCGATCGACCCGCGCGAGACCGGCGTGCCCTCCACCAAGGGCTCGCTCTGAGCCGATGAAGAGCGTCACCGTCCTCGACTACGGGTCGGGGAACCTCCGCTCCGCCGTGCGCGCCCTCGAGCGCGCCGGCGCCGAGGTCACCCTGACCGCCGACCGGGCCACCGCCGAAGGGGCCGACGGCCTGGTCGTCCCCGGCGTGGGCGCCTTCGCGGCCTGCATGCAGGGCCTGCGCGCCGTGCGGGGGCACGAGATGATCGGTCGCCGGCTGGCCGGCGGGCGGCCGGTGCTCGGCATCTGCGTCGGCATGCAGATCCTGTTCGCCCGGGGCGTCGAGCACGGCGTCGAGACCGAGGGCTGCGACGAGTGGCCCGGGGTCGTCGAGCGGCTGCAGGCACCCGTCGTACCCCACATGGGGTGGAACACCGTCGAGGTGCCCGACGGCTCCTCGCTGTTCGCGGGCGTCGAGGGGGAGCGGTTCTACTTCGTGCACTCCTACGGCGTGCGCGACTGGACCCTGGTCACCAACAACCGCACCCGGGCGCCGCTGGTGACCTGGGCCGAGCACGGCGGCGACCGGTTCGTCGCGGCCGTCGAGAACGGCCCGCTCAGCGCGACCCAGTTCCACCCGGAGAAGTCCGGCGACGCGGGCGCCGGCCTGCTGCGCAACTGGGTGCAGTCGCTGTGAGTCCGCGACCATGAGCAAGGAGCGGGCCCGCCGTCGTGCCGAGCGTGAGCGCGAGGCGGCGTGAAGGCCGCCGCGCGTGCGGCCGAGCGGGAGCGGGCCGAGCGCCGGGCCGCCCGCCGCCGCGCGCTGACCCGGCGGCTTCCGTTCCTGTCGACGGGCCGCACCACCGGCCGCACCACGGGCCGCCCCACCGGCGTGCTCGCGCGCCGTGCCCGGCAGCAGACGACGTTCCTGGTCTGTCTCCTCGTCGCCCTGAACGCGCTGCTCTGGTTCGCCCGCGACGACTGGGCGATCCGGCTGGCCGGCGTCGTGGTGAGCGTTCTCGCCGCACCGGTGCTGTACACGCTGCTCTTCCGCCGACCCTAGGATCTTCCGCATGAGCACCCACCTCGAGCTGCTGCCCGCCGTCGACATCGCGGGTGGCCAGGCCGTCCAGCTGGTGCAGGGCGTGGCCGGCTCCGAGAAGCGCTTCGGCGACCCGATCGAGGCGGCCCTGCGCTGGCAGGAGGCGGGTGCCGAGTGGCTGCACCTGGTCGACCTGGACGCCGCCTTCGGGCGCGGCCACAACCGGGAGCTGCAGGCCGAGATCGTCGGCACCCTGGACATCCGGGTCGAGATGAGCGGCGGCATCCGCGACGACGAGTCGCTGGCCGCGGCGATGGCGACCGGCTGCCGCCGGGTGAACATCGGCACCGCCGCGCTCGAGCAGCCGGAGTGGTGTGCCCGCGCGATCGCCGAGCACGGCGACCGGGTCGCGGTCGGCCTCGACGTCCGCGGCCGTACCCTCGCCGCCCGGGGCTGGACCCGCGACGGCGGCGACCTGTACGACGTGCTGGCGCGGCTGGACTCCGAGGGCTGCGCCCGCTACGTGGTCACCGACGTCAACAAGGACGGCATGCTCCAGGGCCCGAACCTCCAGCTGCTGCGCGACGTGTGCGCCGCGACCGACCGCCCGGTCGTCGCCTCCGGCGGCATCACCGAGCTGGCCGACCTCGAGGCCCTGCAGGGCCTGGTCGCCGAGGGCGTCGAGGGCGCCATCATCGGGACCGCGCTCTACGAGGGCCGGTTCACCCTCGAGGACGCGCTCGCCCTGACCCTGCCGCAGCGCTCATGAGCCTCGCCGTACGCGTCATCCCCTGCCTGGACGTCGACGCCGGCCGGGTGGTCAAGGGCGTCAACTTCCAGGACCTCCGCGACGCCGGCGACCCGGTGGAGCTGGCCAAGCTGTACGACGCCGAGGGCGCCGACGAGCTGACCTTCCTCGACATCTCGGCCTCGCACGAGGGGCGGGCCACCACGATGGAGATCGTGTCGGCCACCGCCGAGCAGGTGTTCATCCCGCTGACCGTCGGCGGGGGAGTCGGCTCCGTCGCCGACGTCGACCGGCTGCTGCGCGCCGGCGCCGACAAGGTCGCGGTGAACACCGCGGCGATCCACCGCCCCGAGCTGGTCGCGGAGATCGCGGACCGCTTCGGCAACCAGGTGCTGGTGCTGTCCGTCGACGCCCGCCGGGCCCCCGGCACGGACTCCGGCTTCGAGGTGACCACCCACGGCGGCCGGAAGTCCGCCGGGCTGGACGCCATCGCCTGGGCCGCCCGGGCCGCCGAGCTGGGGGCGGGGGAGATCCTGCTCAACGCGATGGACGCCGACGGCACCCAGGACGGCTTCGACCTCGAGCTGATCCGGCAGGTGCGCGCCGCGGTGTCGGTCCCGGTGATCGCCTCCGGCGGCGCCGGCAAGGTCGAGCACTTCCCGCCGGCCGTCGAGGCCGGCGCCGACGCGGTCCTCGCGGCCACGGTCTTCCACTTCGGCACGCTCTCCATCGCCGAGGTGAAGGCCTCGCTCGCCGCCGCCGGCCACCCGGTGCGCTGAGGCCCTGCGCCGGACCTCAGGGTTGCGGCGGCGCGCCGTCGAGGGGCAGTCGCTCGAGGAACAGGTCGAGCGCGGCGGTGGCTCGTTCCGGGGGCAGGGCGTGCTCGCCCTCGGGCGCACATCACCTCCCGCAGGCCTTCGACCACCGCCATCGCCGCGTCCAGCTCGCGCTCCTCCAGCTGCCTGTCCGACCCCGCTCAGGTGGCCGGCCTCCGGCTCAACCTCGTGCTCTGCCGCGCGCCGTCGGCGGATGGTCATGCCGAGCAGCAGCCGTTCCTGCTCACGGAAGTCGGCCATCGCGTAGGCGATGCCGTCGTCACTGCGGCCCGGCTCGCGCCAGGCCAGCCATACCCGCATGTCGCGGATCTCCTCCGGCGTCCGCGGCAGGAACCCGTGCTCGGACTCGAGCCGGACCCGGTAGCCCAGCTCGGCCATGTGCCGCCGGACGAACCGCGAGGCGCAGACCCGCAGCAGCCGCGTGCGGTTGGTGAGCTGGTGCAGCAGTGTGCTGGGGCTGAGCCCCGTCGCGGCGGCGATGGAGCGGAGCGAGAGCGCGTCCACACCGCGGGTGACGATCAGGTGGGAGACCGCGTCGACGATGGCGTCGGCGCGGGTCTCGGTGTGCAGGATGCGCGGCATCGCCCCAGCAGACCACGCGTCGAGGTCCGGGCGAGGCCGTCCTCCACAGGCATCCTCGGGGCATCGGTGGGGAGACACGTTTCCGCGTTGGTCGAACGTTCGATCAACGCGGAGACGTGTGTCGCGGCGGACAGCCTCGGACCGTGTGCCGGACGTCACGATCACCGGCCCGGCGCCCTGTGGCACACTCGATATGACGAGTTCTCGAGCTCGCGTGCTCTGGGGTCGGTGTAATTCCGAGCCGGCGGTGAAAGTCCGCGACCCGGTCACAGCCAGTGACCGGTTGACCAGGTGCAACTCCTGGACCGACGGTGAAAGTCCGGATGGGAAGAGCATGCAGGAGGTCGAGGCCGCGCGGGCCCGGCCCGCGTCGCGCCGCCCTCCCGCCGTCTTCCTGCCACCCCTCCGGGTCCGCGACCGAGCGGACCGCTCCCCGCAGCACGGGGAGCCGAGGAAGGGGTGGCCATGGTGTTCACCGCAGCCGAGGAGCGGGCGATGCTGCGCGCCATCGAGCTCGCCCGGACTCCCGGCGTACCCCTCGGCCCCAACCCCCGGGTCGGCTGCGTGCTGATCGGGCCGGACGGCGAGGAGATCGCCGAGGGCTTCCACCGGGGCGCCGGCTCACCGCACGCCGAGGTGGCGGCGCTGGCCGAGGCCGGCGACCGGGCGCGCGGAGCGACGGCGGTGGTCACCCTCGAGCCCTGCAACCACACCGGCCGGACGGGCCCCTGCGCGCAGGCGCTGGTCGATGCCGGGGTACGCCGGGTCGTCTTCGCCCAGGCCGACAGCAACCCGGTCGCACTCGGTGGCGCCGCGACCCTGGAGGCGGCCGGCGTCGAGGTCGAGCACGGACTCCACGAGGCCGAGGCCCGGGCGGTCAACCGGGTGTGGACGTTCGCCGTCGACCACCAGCGGCCGTTCGTGACCTGGAAGTTCGCCACCACGCTCGACGGGCGCAGCGCCGCCGCCGACGGCACCAGCCGCTGGGTCAGCAGCCTCGCCGCCCGCCGCGACACCCACCTCCTGCGCGGCCTGGCCGACACGATGCTGGTCGGCAGCAACACCGTCGCGGTCGACGACCCCGAGCTCACCGTCCGCGACGAGCTCGACCAGCCGCTCCCGCGCCAGCCGCTGCGGGTGGTGATGGGGGAGCGTGACCTGCCTGCGACCAGGCGGATCTTCAACGACCGGGCCGAGACCCTGCACCTGCGCACGCGCGATCCACGGGCTGCGCTGGCCGAGCTCTACGCCCGTGACCGGCAGCACGTCTTCCTCGAGGGCGGCCCCACCCTGGCCGCCGCCTTCCTGCGTGCCGGGCTGGTCGACGAGATCGTCGTGTACGTCGCCCCGATGCTGCTCGGCTCCGGGCGGAATGCGGTGGGCGACCTCGGCATTGACACCATCGCCGACGCGCGCCACTTCGCGGTCACCGACGTGACCGTGCTGCCCGGGCACACCCCGACCGCCGCCGACGAGACCAACGTCCGCATCACCATGAGAGGCCACTGAATGTTCACCGGGATCGTCGAGGAGCTCGGCACCGTCGAGGCCGTCGAGGAGCAGGCGGACGCGATCCGCCTGTCCATCCGCTCCGGCACCGTGCTCGAGGGCACCGGGCTGGGCGACTCCATCTCCGTCAACGGCTGCTGCCTGACCGTGGTCGAGCACGACGGCGTCGTGTGGACCGCCGACGTCATGCAGGAGACGCTCGACAAGACCTCCCTGCACGGCGTCGCCCCGGGGGACCGGGTGAACCTCGAGCGAGCGGTCACCGTCGAGAAGCGCCTCGGCGGCCACATCGTCCAGGGCCACGTCGACGGCGTCGGCACGATCGTCCGGCGTACCCCCAGCGAGCACTGGGAGGTCGTCGAGGTCTCGCTGCCCCCGGAGCTGTCGCGCTACCTCGTCGACAAGGGCTCGATCACCGTCGACGGGGTCAGCCTGACCGTCGTCGAGGCCGGGTCCGACGTCGTTCACGGTCAGCCTCATCCCCGAGACGCTGGCCCGCACCACGCTCGGCTTCCGCGCACCGGGCGACCGGGTCAACCTCGAGGTCGACGTGCTCGCGAAGTACGTCGAGAAGCTGCTCGGCGTCGGCGGGGCCCGGCAGGACGGGGGCCTGCGATGAGCCTGCTCACCTGGCTGTACGACGCCCACGTCACCATCGCCGGCCACCCGATCACCTGGCGCGAGATCCTCGGCAACGGCTTCGGGTTCGCCTCCGCGGTCGGCGGACTGCGCCGGCGGGTGTGGGCCTGGCCGGTCGGCATCGTCGGCAACGTGCTGCTGCTCAGCGTGTTCGTCGCCGCGACCTTCGACGCCGCCGCACAGCAGCCGCTGTTCGGCCAGGCCGGGCGGCAGGTCTTCTTCATCGCCACCAGCATCTACGGGTGGTGGCGCTGGCAGGAGGCCAAGCAGGCCCGGGGCGGCGGCAACGGCCCGGCGATCGTCCCGCGCTGGGCCACCGCCCGGGAGCGGGTCGCCTACCTCGACCGTGGCCCTGGCCGGGGTCGTGGTCTGCCAGTGGGCGTTCTCCGTCATCGGCGCCGGCTGGCCGGCACCGCGCTGGTACTACTGGTGCGACGCCTGGATCTTCGTCGGCTCGATGATCGCGACGTACGCCATGGCCCGCGGCTGGACCGACTTCTGGCTGGCGTGGATCGCCGTCGACCTGGTCGGCGTGCCCCTGCTGTGGCACTCGCAGTACTACCCGACCGCCGTGCTCTTCGTGGTGTACGGCGCCCTGGTGGTCTGGGGCTTCGTGGTCTGGCTCCGGGCCAGCCGCGAGGAGACCCCGGATCACCCTGACAAGAGGCACCTCGAGAAGAAGGAAGTCACCGCATGAGCGTCCGCCTCGACAGCGTCGAACGAGCGATCGCCGACATCGCGGCCGGCAAGGCCGTCGTGGTCGTCGACGACGAGGACCGCGAGAACGAGGGCGACATCATCTTCGCGGCCGCCAAGGCGACCCCGGAGCTGATGGCGTTCACCATCCGGCACTCCAGCGGCGTGATCTGCGTGCCGATGCCCGCCGACATGCTCGACCGCCTCGAGATCCCGCTGATGACGCCGCACAACAAGGACAAGCTGCGCACGGCGTACACGATCTCGGTCGACGCCCGCGACGGCGTCTCCACCGGGATCAGCGCCGCCGACCGCGCGCACACCGCACGGGTGCTGGCCGACTCGGCGACCGAGCCCTGGGAGATCACCCGGCCCGGCCACGTGTTCCCGCTGCGCTACCGCGAGGGCGGCGTCCTGGTCCGCCGCGGCCACACCGAGGCCGCGGTCGACCTGGCCCGGATGGCCGGGCTCACCCCGGCCGGCGTCCTGGTCGAGGTGGTCAACGACGACGGCACCATGAAGCGCGCCCCCGAGCTGCGCGAGTTCGCCGACGAGCACGGCCTGGCGATGATCTCGATCGAGGACCTGGTGAAGTACCGCCGCCGCCACGAGCACCTGGTCACCCGGGTCGCCGAGACCCGGCTGCCCACGCGGTACGCCGACTTCGACGGCGTACGGCTACACCGTGACCGTCGACGACAGCGAGCACATCGCGCTGGTCTACGGCGACATCAGCCGGCGACGAGCCGGTGCTGACCCGGGTGCACAGCGAGTGCCTGACCGGGGACGTGTTCGGCAGCCACCGCTGCGACTGCGGCCCCCAGCTCGACGAGGCGCTGGAGCGGATCGTCGAGGAGGGCCGCGGCGTGGTGATCTACCTGCGCGGCCACGAGGGGCGTGGGATCGGCCTGGTCGCCAAGCTGCAGGCCTACCAGCTCCAGGACGGCGGCCGGGACACCGTCGACGCCAACCTCGACCTCGGCCTGCCCGCCGACGCCCGGCACTACGGCACCGCCACCCAGATCCTGCGCGACCTCGGGATCTCCGGCGTCCGGCTGATGACCAACAACCCCGACAAGGTCACCAATCTCGAGGACTACGGTGTCCACGTGGCCGAGCGGGTGCCGCTCACTCCGCGGCCCAACGACCACAACATCGCCTACCTGCTGACCAAGCGGGACCGGATGGGGCACTCGCTGCCCGACTTGGGAGGGCCGACCTCGACCGTCACGATCTGGACCCCATCGTGGAAGGAACCACCCCGTGAGCCGATCCGGCGCCCCCGACCAGACCCCCGTCGACTGCCACGACCTCCGGGTCGCCGTGGTCGCGTCCAGCTGGCACGACCAGGTCATGGACGGCCTGCTCGACGGCGCCCAGCGCGCGCTCAAGGCCTACCGGGTCGAGGCGCCGGTCGTGGTCCGCGTGCCCGGTGCCTTCGAGCTCCCGGTGATGGCTGGCGCGCTGGCCACCCAGGGGTACGACGCGGTGGTGGCGCTCGGCGTCGTGATCCGGGGCGGCACCCCGCACTTCGAGTACGTCTGCAACGCCGCCACCGACGGGCTGTCCCGGGTCGCCGTCGACACCTCGACGCCGATCGGGTTCGGACTGCTCACCTGCGACACCGAGGAGCAGGCGCTCGACCGGGCCGGCCTCGACGGCTCCAGCGAGGACAAGGGCTGGGAGGCCGCGGCCGCGGCCCTCGAGACCGCCCAGCTGCTCAAGCAGGTCCGCCGGGGCTATCTCGACTGAAGGGGCTCGACGGAGCCGCGCCCGGCGTACGCCGTAGGCTTCCGGCTGTGAAGACGTTCGAAGAGCTCTGGGTCGAGCTGAACGACAAGGCCCAGAACCGCCCCGAGGGATCCGGCACCGTCGCAGCGCTCGACGCCGGCGTCCATCAGATCGGGAAGAAGCTGGTCGAGGAGGCCGCCGAGTCCTGGATGGCGGCCGAGCACGAGGGCAAGGACGCGGCGGCCGAGGAGATCAGCCAGCTGCTCTACCACGCCCAGGTGCTCATGATCGCCAGCGGCATCACGCTCGACGACGTCTACGCCCACCTCTGAGGTCACCCATGGCACTGCTCCGCATCGCGGTCCCCAACAAGGGGTCGCTCTCCCAGTCCGCGTCCGAGATGCTCCGCGAGTCCGGCTACCGCCAGCGCAGCGACTCCAAGGAGCTCGCGCTCGGCGACCCCGAGAACGGCGTCGAGTTCTTCTACCTGCGTCCGCGCGACATCGCGCTGTACGTCGGTGAGGGCACCCTCGACGTCGGCATCACCGGCCGCGACCTGCTGCTCGACTCCGGCGCGCACGCCCAGGAGGTGCTCTCGCTCGGGTTCGGCCGCTCGACGTTCCACTTCGCCGGCCCGGCGGGGGAGTACGACGACCTCGCCCAGCTGGCCGGCAAGCGGATCGCCACGTCGTACGTCGGGGTGGTGCAGCGGTTCCTCGACGAGCGGGGGATCGACGCGACGGTGACCCGCCTCGACGGCGCCGTCGAGACCAGCATCCAGCTCGGGGTCGCCGACGTGATCGCCGACGTCGTGGAGACCGGCAGCACGCTGCGGGCGGCCGGCCTGGCCACCTTCGGCGAGGTGGTGCTGGAGTCCGAGGCGGTGCTGATCACCCGCGACGGCGCGCCCGCGCCCGAGGGCTTCGAGATCTTCCAGCGCCGGCTCGAGGGCGTCCTGGTCGCCCGGTCCTACGTGATGATGGACTACGACATGCCCGACGCCCGGGTGGAGGAGGCCGTCGCGCTGACCCCCGGCATCGAGAGCCCCACCGTCTCCCCGTTGCATCGCGAGGGCTGGGTCGCCGTGCGCGCCATGGTCCCGCGCAACGGCGCCCAGCGGTTGATGGACGAGCTCTACGAGCTGGGAGCCCGCGGCATCCTGCTCACCGACATCCATGCCTGCCGACTCTGAGGGGGGGCGCGACCGTGTCGCTCCCGCACACCTGGCGTCCCCTCGGCGTACGCCTCGCCGGCGGCGCGCTCGGCGGCGGCCTGCTGATCCTGTGCGTCGGCGCCTGGCTCGCGTTCCCGCCGGAGGTCCAGGACACGTTCACGCCGTTCCAGCGGATCACCGCGATCGGGCTCGGCCTGATGGCCTTCGCCGCGTGGTTCGCGCTGGTCCGCTCGCGGGTGGTCGCGACCGAGGAGAAGCTGGTCGTGGTGAACGGCTACAAGCGCCGCGAGTTCGACTGGGCCCAGGTGGTCGCGATCGCGATGCCGCCCGGTGCGCCGTGGGCGACGCTCGACCTCGACGACGGCACCACCTGCCCGGTGATGGGCATCCAGAGCTCCGACGGCGGCCGGGCGCAGGCTCGCGCTGCGTCAGGTGCGCGCGCTCATCGCCTGAGGCGGCCGGCCAGCCCCCCGGCGTGGTCGACGCACACGTCGGCGGCCTCCTGCGTCCCGTGGGCGACGAAGTGCGCCTGCTCGTCGTCCATCCACCGCACCCAGTGCTCGCGGGCGGCCTCGCCGTCGCGCGCCAGGCCCCGCTCCAGGCGCAGGTCGGCCGGCGCGCTGACCCAGACCAGGGTGCTGCGGTACGCCGCGAGCTCGCGCGCCCCCGAGCCGACGCCCTCCAGGACCAGCAGCTCCGCCGGCTCGACGACGTGCAGCTCGGCGAACTCCCCGCGGTGCCAGTCGTAGCGGCGGTAGAACCCGGGCCGGCCCTCGGCCAGCGGCACCAGGATCTCGTCACGGATGCGGGTCGGCGCGTCGCCCAGCCCGGACCAGCCCTCGTAGTGGTCGTCCATGTGCAGCACCCGGGCGCCGGTCGCCTCTGCCAGCGCCGCCGCCAGCGTGGTCTTGCCGGACCCGGCCGGCCCGTCGACGCAGACCAGCCGTCCCTCGCCGAGCAGCGCGGGGCGCGACCGGGCGTGCGCGAGCACCGCGGCGACCGTGGCGTCGGGGACGGACGCCGTACTCATCCGAAGGCGTGCCCGGTGCCGCGGTAGGACGGCACGGTCTCGACGATCGCGTCGCCGGCCAGCAGGTGCACGTCGTTGCCGTGCTCGAAGAGCTCGCCGGACTTGGCGTGGCGGAACCACACCAGGTCGCCGATCGCCAGGCTGGCGGCGGCCGGCCCGGTGAGCGGGGTCTGCACCTCGCCGGCGCCCTCGAGCCCGGTCAGGTGCAGCGCGGGCGGCGCCCACGGCAGCGGCTGGCGGTCGGCACCGTGCGGGCCGGAGGCGACGAACCCGCCGCCCGCCACGGTCACCATCGCGTCGCTGGGGCGGCGTAGCACCGGCACCCCGAAGTACGCCGCGGGGCGCGGCTCGAAGGCCTGGTAGTGGTCGAAGAGCCCCGGCACCAGCAGCCCGGACCCGGCGGAGACCTCGGTGACCACCGGGTCGGCGGCGGAGGACTCGACCGAGCCGGAGCCGCCGGCGTTCCAGAACTCCAGGGGCGCGATCGCCGCCAGCGCGTCGGCGACCTGGCGCCGGCGCTCGCGCAGCTGCTCGACCGAGGCGCCCTTGAGGCGGCGGACGATGAGCGACTTGCGCCCGCTGGTTGGGCACGTCGTCGGGCACCCCGGCCACCTGGCCCTCGTAGGTCATCACCCCGACCAGCGTGAAGCCCGGCCGGTCGACGACCGTGCGGGCCAGCCGGACCACGTCGGGTACGTCGTGCAGGGGCGAGCGCTTCGGGCCGATGTGCTGGCCGCCGACCCGCAGGCCGGCGTCGAGGTCGAGGGCGACCCGGATCGCGACCGCCTTCGAGGAGCGGACCGAGTCGACGAGGTCGAGGTGCTCGACCGAGTCGACCATCAGCGTGACCGCGGCCGCGGCCGAGGGGGAGGCGACCAGGCGCGCGAGCGCCGCCCGGTCCACCGTCGGGTAGCCGAGCACGACGTCGTCGCTGATGCCCTGCTCGTGCAGCCACAGGGCCTCGGCCAGGGAGTAGCCCATCGTGCCGGAGAAGCCGTCGACGGCCAGCGCGCGCGCCACCAGCGCGGGCACCCGCAGCGACTTGGTGGCCACCCGGAGGGGCGTGCCGCGCCGCCCGGCGTACGAGGTCGGCGGCGTTGGCGTCGAAGGCGTCCAGGTCGACCACGAGGGTCGGGGAGCTCGGGCGGCGTCGGGAGGGCGGCGACGGCGGCGTCCAGGCGCCGGCGCAGGCGGTTGCGCTCGATGAAGCCGTCCCGGGAGGTGTCCGGCATCAGGTGATGCCGCGCTTCTTCAGCAGCGCCTCGATGTCGGCGAGGTCGTCGTCGATCGCCGGGGCGCCGCGTCCGCGCGACGGGCCGAGCTCCTGCTTCGTCGGCTTCCCGGTCACCGCGTCCGGCCCGCTCCGCCACCCGCCGAGAGGCCACGCGCGGGCCGACATCCGTCCGGAGATCACGAAGAGCAGGGCGGACAGGCCGGCCAGGCTGATGCCCACCCACATCAGCGGGTTGAACACGATCCCGGTGGCCCAGTCGACGGTCGCGTCGACCACGCGGGTTCCCAGGCGCAGGGTGCCGGTGAGCAGCGCGGCCGGCGGGATCAGGGTGATGGCCACGCCGCGCAGGGCGGCAGGCGTGCCGCCGCGGCGGGCGGCGTGCACGGTCCACAGGACACCGAGCACGGTGAGCACCGCGGTCAGGGCCAGCCAGGCGGCGTCGTCGAGCATGGGTCCAGCCTGTCACACCGACCCCACTCCTCCGACCCCCACGCGCCCGACGTCGACCCGGGCCGGCTCGCCTAGGCTGGGGGTGCCATGGACCAGCCGATCAACACCCGACGCTTCGAGGGCGCCCGCCTCCAGGAAGCCGCCTTCCCGGACGACGCGGGGGAGCCGCCGGCCGAGGTCGCCGCGGCACTCGCGACGTACGCCGCACC
The DNA here is from genome assembly GCA_963721775.1 of uncultured Actinomycetota bacterium. Taxonomy (GTDB): domain Bacteria; phylum Actinomycetota; class Actinomycetes; order Propionibacteriales; family Nocardioidaceae; genus Nocardioides. The sequence continues at coordinate 148,726 of CAVRMH010000039.1, forward strand.
GTCGCCCGCCGGCCGGCCCCGCGACCGGGCGCCGGTGCTGGCGGCGCTCCAGTCCTCGCGGCTGCTGGTGCCGGTGGTCGCGCTGCTCGGCGAGGTGGAGTACGACGAGCAGGGACTGGCCCACGACAAGTCCAGCGACATGGCGGCGGTGCTGCTGACCGGAACGGACGGGCGGACCGCACTGCTGGCGTTCACCGGCACCGAGTCGCTCCGGTCCTGGAACCCCGAGGCGCGCCCGGTCGCGGTCCCCACCCGGGTCGCGGCCCAGGCCGCGGTGCAGGACGGGGCGGCGGCGCTGCTGGTCGACGTGGCCGGGCCGGTGCCGTTCGTGGTGGAGGGCGACGACCTCGCCGCGCTGGCCGCCGGCTGGACGCTGGCCCGGGTGGGGGAGCACTCCGCCTGGCTGAAGCAGACTGCGCCCCGAACTGATTGGGCATTTCGGGCACCGCCCGGTAATCTGGTCCGAGACCGATCTGCACCGCCGTGTCCGCATGACGAGGCAGATCCGACAAGCGGAGGCTCCGGCTTCCCACCCGCATCGACTGCAACCAGGTCGTCGGGTCCGGTCCCAGGCCCGATGGCCGCGGTGTACGCCGTGGACGTGACGGTTTGTGGGGGTGCATCCGTGCACCTGGAGACTGGCTTCCGCTTGCCGAGCGGAAGCCTTTTTTCGTCTTCAGGAGGACACATCAGCACAGAGCTGCGCATCAACGACCGGATCCGGGTACCCGAGGTCCGTCTCGTTGGACCCAACGGTGAGACGGTCGGGATCGTGCCGACGGACCAGGCACTGCAAGCTGGCCCAGGAGGCCGACCTCGACCTGGTCGAGATCGCCCCTCAGGGCAAGCCCCCCGTCTGCAAGCTCATGGACTACGGGAAGTTCAAGTACGAGAACGCCCAGAAGGCCCGTGAAGCCCGTCGGAACCAGACGAACGTGATCATCAAGGAGATGAAGCTTCGTCCCAAGATCGACCAGCACGACTACGAGACCAAGAAGGGTCACGTGGTCCGCTTCCTGCGCGCCGGCGACAAGGTGAAGATCACGATCATGTTCCGCGGTCGTGAGCAGCACCGCCCCGAGCTCGGCTTCCGCCTGCTCCAGAAGCTGGCCGAGGACGTCGAGGAGCTGGGCTTCGTCGAGAGCTCGCCGAAGCAGGACGGTCGCAACATGATCATGGTCCTGGGTCCGCACAAGAAGAAGTCCGAGGCCAAGCTCGAGGTCAAGGCCGAGAAGGAGACGCGGGCCGCCGCCCGCGCCGCCGAGAAGGCCGAGGAGCACGCCGAGCGCACCGCGCACGCGCCCGCTCCGAAGAAGGAGCGCGGTCGCTCCGAGAACCTCGACCCCGAGATCGACGCGTAAGCAGATAGAGAGCAGAGAGATGCCGAAGAACAAGACGCACTCCGGTGCCAAGAAGCGCTTCCGGGTGACCGGTACGGGCAAGATCCGTCGCCAGAAGACGGGCCTGCGCCACAACCTGGAGAGGAAGCCGTCGAAGATGACCCGCCGCATGTCGGGTACCACCGAGGTCGCCAAGGCCGACGTGAAGACCGCCAAGAAGCTTCTGGGTCTCTGACCCTTTCGCACCTACGCACAGACTTTGAACAAGGAGTAAACAGTGGCACGCGTCAAGCGGGCAGTGAACGCCCAGAAGAAGCGCAGGGTCGTCCTCGAGCGGGCGAGCGGTTACCGCGGTCAGCGGTCGCGGCTCTACCGCAAGGCCAAGGAGCAGGTCACCCACTCGCTGGTCTACAGCTACAACGACCGTCGCAAGCGCAAGGGCGACTTCCGCAAGCTGTGGATCCAGCGGATCAACGCCGCGGCCCGCGCCGAGGGGATCACCTACAACCGCTTCATCCAGGGCCTCAAGGCCGCGGATGTCGAGGTGGACCGCAAGATCCTGGCCGACCTGGCCGTCAACGACGCGCCGGCCTTCAGCGCCCTCGTCGCGACCGCCAAGGCCGCCCTCCCCGAGGACGTCAACGCGCCTCGCGAAGAGGCCAACGCCTGATCGTCGCTGGTTGAGGAGGTCGCTTTGCGACCGTCTCGAAACCAAGGCAATACTGACGACGTGGCGAGCTACCGCGCAGACCTGCCCCCGCTCTCGAGCGGGAACACCCGGGTCAAGGACGCGCGGAAGCTCGCCCGTCGTGCATTTCGGGCCGAGCGCCGGCAGTTCCTCGCCGACGGGCCCAAGGCGGTCGAGGGCGCGCTGGGCGTGCCGGGCTGCGTGGTCGAGGTCTTCGCCACCGCCGCCGCCACCGAGCAGTACGTCGCCCTCCGCGAGGCCGCGCCGGCCTGGACCGTCGTCGACGACAAGGCGCTGGCCTCCCTGTCGGACGCGGTCACCCCGCAGGGCGTGGTCGGCGCTGTGCCGCTTCGTCGACCGTCCGCTCGAGCACGTCCTGGCCCCCGACGGCCCCGCCCCGCGGCTGGTGGCGCTCTGCGCCGACGTCCGCGACCCCGGCAACGCCGGCACCGTGATCCGCACCGCCGACGCGGCCGGCGCCGACGCCGTGGTGCTGGCCGGCCACTCGGTCGACGCCTACAACCCCAAGACCGTCCGCGCCACCGTCGGCAGTCTCTTCCACCTCCCGGTCGCGCTGGAGCCCGACCCGGCCACGGCGGTCACGCGCGCTGCAGGCGGCCGGGCTGACCGTGCTCGCCGCCGACGGGACCGGCGAGCTCGGGCTCGACGAGGCCATCGACGACGGGCTGCTGGCCGGCCCCACCGCCTGGCTCTTCGGCAACGAGGCCTGGGGCCTGCCGCCGGAGCTGGCCGCGCTCGCCGACCACCGGGTCGCGATCCCGATCCACGGCCGCGCCGAGAGCCTCAACCTCTCCACCGCCGCCGCCGTCTGCCTCTACGCCAGCGCCCGCGCGCAGCGCACCGACGTCGGCTACGCCGACCGGCCGGCAGGCATGACGATCCTGATCGACCCGCCCAACGCGGCGGGTCACGGCCGGCTCTGGTCGCACCTGGCCAGCGACACGTCGTACGACGAGCTCCACGACTTCGCGCTGGGCTTCGGGGTGCCCTCGCGCGGCTTCGACCGGGACCACTACGACGTGCCCGCCGAGTGGTACGACCGGGTGGTCGCCGCCGGCGCGGTGCCGGTCAGCTCCCGCGAGCTGATCGTGCGGCTGCGTGCGGCCGGACTGCGCCGCCGCAAGACCGAGACGCTGCGCCCGCGCCGTCCGGGCCGCTCGCTGCTGCGCCCGCCGTCCCTCGCGCCCGGCGACGTGGTCGCCCTGGTCGCGCCGGCCGGTCCCGCGCTGCCGGACCGGGTCGCGGCCGGGATCGACGTGCTCCGTTCCTGGGGTCTCGACGTCCGTCCGCCCCGCCCGGCCGGGGACGCGCCGTACACCTGGCTCGCCGACGACGACGCCGCCCGCGCCGACGCCCTGACCGAGGCCTGGGCCGACCCCGAGGTCGCGGCCGTGTGGTGCACCCGCGGCGGCTTCGGCAGCCACCGCATGGTCGACCTGCTGGACTGGGCCGAGCTGGCGATGAGCACGCCCAAGCTGCTGGTCGGGTTCTCCGACGTGACCGCCCTGCACCAGGCGTTCGCCTCGCGGCTCGGGCGTCTCGACCGTGCACGGTCCGGTGATGACCAGCATCGCCGACCGGGACGACGCGACCCGCGACGCCCTGCGCGCGCTGGTGCTCGACGGCCGCCCGACCGACGTGGCCGGCACCACCGGCGTGCCCGGCGAGGCCGAGGGGGTGCTGGTCGGTGGCAACCTGACCGTGCTCGCCACCTCCGCCGGGACTCCGCTGACCCACGGCGCGGCCGACTCGATCGCGGTGCTGGAGGACGTGGGGGAGGAGCCGTACCGCCTCGACCGGTCCCTGACCCAGCTGCTCCGCTCGGGCTGGTTCGAGGGCGTCCGTGGCGTGGTCCTCGGCCAGTTCACCGACTGCGGCCGCGACCCGGCCGTCGTGCGCGACCTGCTCGTCGACCGGCTCGGCGCGCTGGGGCGTGCCGGTGCTCGCCGACGCACCGATCGGGCACGAGCAGACGAACATCGCGGTGCCGCTGGGCGTGCGTGCCCGGATCGCCGGCGGCGTGCTCAGCTTCCCCGGCTGACCGCGTCCAGCCCGGCCAGCTCGCGGGTCACGTTGTCGCGGGCCGGCGCCTCCCAGTGCGCGCGGGCGTACGCCGTGTGGAACAGCGTCGGCTTGGCCAGCAGGTCGCGCAGGATCGCGGCCCGGCCCGCGGCGAACAGGTCGTCCGGGACGTGGGCGTACTCCCGGCGCACGGTCGCGACGTAGGACGCCGTAGCGCGCCTCGTCCGCGGCGAGGATGCCGAGGTCGGCGTCGGAGAGGACCTGCCCGTCGACGTCGTCGTCGGCGGGCCGGTGGTGCTCGGTGAGGCGGACCAGCCGGGCCACCTCCGCGACCGTCCCGGCGGGGACGCCCTCAGCGGGAAGCGCCCGCTCGGCCCACTGCGCCGAGCGCTCCTCGGCGTCCGGCTGCCCGTCGTACACGCCGTCGTGGAACCACGCCGCCAGCAGCACCGCGTCGCGGTCGTGCGGCTCGGCGGCCAGCTCGTCGAGGCGCTGGAGCACCTCGGTCAGGTGGAGCGTGTCGTGGTAGCCGCGGGCGGCGTCGGCGTACGCCGCCTCGAGCCGGGCCCGCAGGTCATCGGCGCCGGGGAGCGGCCACCAGCGGGCGAGGTCGGACATGCCGCCATTCAACCAGCGGGGCGCCGGCTCCCCGGGATCACGCCACCAGCGGGATACATTGCGCTCGTGACGGAACTGGGGGTCCTCGACGCGCTGCCCGACGGGGTGGTGGTCGCTGATGGCGCCGGCACCGTGGTCGAGATCAACCGGATGGCGCGGTCCATGCTCGGCGGCGGCACGGCCGGGGCCCCGCTCACCGAGGTGCTGTCGCTGCAGGACCAGGACGGCAACGACTGGTGCACCCACAACGCGCCGTACGACGGGCTGTCCACCCGCACCGGCGTCCCGGAGCAGGCCTGGACGCTGCCCGACGGCCACGAGGTGCTGGTCACCGCCCGGATCCACCGGCCCACCCCGCGGGACCCGGTCGAGCTGGTCGCGATCACCCTCCGCTCGGGCCGCGGCCGGGCCCGGCTCGACCGCGAGCGCTCCGACCTCGTCGCCACGGTGGCCCACGAGATCCGCTCGCCGCTGACCGGTGTGAAGGGCTTCGTGCAGGCGCTGCTGAACCGCTGGGACCGGCTGACCGACGAGCAGAAGAAGCTGATGCTCACCACGGTCTACTCCGACTCCGAGCGGCTCAGCCGGCTGATCGCCGAGCTGCTCGACGTGGCCCGCATCGACACCGGCCGGCTCTCGCTCTACCCGCGGCCCTCCGACGTCGCGGTGCTGGTCGGCCGGGTCGTCGACTCCGTCAGCGCGGGTACGTCGCGCCCGGTGGAGCTCGTCGTCGAGGGGGACCTGCCGCACGTCTTCGTCGACCCGGACAAGTTCACCCAGGTGGTCACCAACCTCATCGAGAACGGCGTCCGGCACGGCGAGGGAGCGGTGACCGTGACCGCGACCCCGCTGCCGGCGTACCACGAGTTCTCGGGGGTGCTGATGACCGTCGACGACGAGGGCGAGGGCATCCCGCCCGAGATCCGCAAGCGGGTGTTCACCAAGTTCTGGAAGCACGGCGAGCGGGGCGGGTCGGGGCTCGGGATGTACCTCGTCAACGGCCTGGTCCGCGCCCACGGCGGCACCCTGCGGATCAGCGAGTCACCTGCGGGGGGTGCCCGGATCGAGATCGCGTGGCCGGAGCACGACCGGCGGCAGGACTAGCGGCCTGATTGCCGACCGGCTCGTCGCCGGTCACGTGCGGCTCGCCCGGCACGTGGTACAGCCGGCCCTCCTGGGCCTTCACCGTGGCCACCAGCACGAAGCTCATCGACACCAGCAGCGCCCACGCGCCCAGCTTGGCTGCGTGCACCGCCTCCCACACGTCGACCTGCCCGGGGTAGTTCCAGGCGTCGAGGAAGGTCGCGGCGTTCTCGGCCAGCCAGAGGAAGAACCCGATCAGCAGGAACGAGAGGGCCAGCGGCATCCGGTAGCGCGACGGGCCCACCGTGAAGTGGACCTTCGTCCGGCGCAGCACCCACAGGCCCAGCCCCGCCCAGAGCAGGCGCAGGTCCACGAGGTAGTGGTGGGTGAAGAAGTTGGCGTAGATCCCGATGGCCACGAGCGTGGTCGGCATCGGCCGGTAGTGCGAGACCCGCAGGTCGAACCGGCGCCAGGCCTGGCAGATGTAGGAGCCGACCGCGGCGTACATGAAACCGGAGAACAGCGGGACCCCGGCGACCTTGGTCACCGCGTCCCCGGGGTAGAGCCAGGAGCCGTGCTGCACCTTGAAGATCTCCAGGGCCAGCCCGAGCGCGTGGAACCCGAAGATCACCAGCACCTCGCGCCAGGTCTCCAGCCCCAGCGCCCAGAAGCCGAAGGTCAGCAGCAGGCACCACAGCAGCAGGAAGTCGTAGCGGGCCATCGGCAGCGGGACGGTGAACGCGACGGCCAGACCGACGAACACGCCGATCGCGAAGACGCACGACTGGACCTCCAGCCAGGCGAACCGCACCAGCTGGGCGACGGCATGCCGGACCCGGGACACCCGGTCACCCTAGGCGGACGCACGACAGACCCACGCCGTCTCCGGGCGGGCCTGCGTGTCGGGCCTGGCTGTCGCTGTTCAAGGGGGTCATCGGCGCAGCAGCCGCACCCCCGTCCCGGCCATCCAGATCGCCAGCCCGCCTGGAACGGGAAGAGCGCGGTGAGGGTGGTGTTGCCCGAGACGACGACCAGCGGCGCGGAGGCGGCGTACAGCAGGCCGCCGACCACAGCGACGCCGGCCAGGACCGTCGCGGCACGACTCCGGGCGGCGCGGGCCACGGCCACCGCCACCACGGCACCGCTCAGCCCCACGGCGGGTGTGGCGACCATCTGGAGCACGAGGTGGAGGTCGAGCACCGGCGTCGCGTGGTGGTGCTCGAGGGCGTGCGCCTCCCGGGCGGCCAGCAGGTGCGGGACCTGCTCGACGGCGCCGAGGGCCCACAGCGCTGCCACCGCCGGCAGCAGCGGTTGTACGCCGGCCCCGAGCGCGTGGGTCCGCCAGGCGGAGAGGAACGCGAGGGCGCTGAGCACCGCCCCGGCCACGGCGATCGTGTGGGAGGCGTACCAGGTGGGGCTCTCGAACATCGAGAGCAGGTGCTGGTCGACGGTCTCGCCCGAGCCGTGCGGGTGCAGCTGGCCGCCGACGGCCAGCAGCAGCCCTCCGGGAGGAACAGCGCGGCGGTCCCGCGCGGCTGGTGTAGCGGGCCGGAGCGGTGGAGGCGGCCGTCGTGGGGACGGCGGTGTCGAGGGCCATGTCACGCCGCCACGAGGGTGTTGTGGGTGACCAGCGCGCGCCAGGTGCCGTCGTGCCCGTCCCGGACCAGCACGTTGGTGGACAGGGCGCGGTGGGTCCCGGCGAGCGGGCCGGCCGGCACCTGGAGGGTGTTGACCGAGATCGCGAGCACGGTGCCCGGGGCGACCTCGTCGGCGCGGACCAGTGCCATCCGGTTCACGCTGTCCGCGTAGATCGAGGCGAAGATCCCGGCGTGGCCGGCGCCGATGGCGGCGCTGCCGACGATGTGCTCGCCGCGGACGGTCACGAACGACGCGTCGGCCGCGTAGACCGCGCCGAATGCGGCCCCGTCGGCGTCGTTCCAGGCCGTTTCCAGCCGGGCCAGCACGGCGGTGGCGACCCGGGTGGCCTCGGTGGACGCACCGGGTGCGGGGACGGACCCGGCATCGATGACGGGTCCGGCCTCGGGGGAGAAGGTGGCTGACTGCATGAGCTCGTCCTTTCGGTGAGTGGTAGGTGATTCATTCAAGTAACACTCAGTGAATGTAGAGCAACTCAGCGAACCTGTACAGTGTTTTCCGTGAGCACTTCCCGCACCTACCGCTCGGAGCTGCGCGAGCAGCAGGCCGAACGCACCCGCCAGCTGATCGCCACCGCGGCCCGCGCCCGCTTCCTCGAGGGCGGCTGGTCGGGGACCAGCGTCCGCTCGGTCGCGCAGGACGCCGGCGTCTCGGAGGCCACCGTCTACAGCGTCTACGGCAGCAAGGCCGGGCTCGCGAGCTCGCTGCTCGACGCCGCCGAGCAGAGTGCCGACGTACGCCGCACCGTGGCCGAGCTCCAGGAGCACGCCGGGAACCCGGTGGAGCAGCTGCGTGCCTTCGTCGCGTTCGACCGGCGGCTCTTCGAGCTCGGCGGCGACGTCATCCGCGTGCTCGCCGAGGCGCGCCGGCAGCACCCCGAGCTCGGGGCGGCGTACGTCGAGGGCCGGGCGCGCGGCGAGTCCGAGCGCGCCAAGGTGTTCGGCTCGTGGCCGGCCGACGCGTGGCGCGCGGGCATGGACCTGGCGACGGCGCAGGACACCTACGCCCTGCTCGTCTCGGTGGAGAACTACACGATCGCGATCGACGAGCGGGGCTGGAAGCCCGAGCGCGTCGAGGCATGGTGGCACGCCACGCTCGTCGAGCTGCTGCTGGCCCCCTGAGGGCGCCGCCGTCCGCCCGGGTAACCCGGTCGCGGGCGGCGCGCCGTACTTCCTAGACTTGCCCCGCACCCCATCCCGCTCCGAGAGGCATCCATGTCGGGCCCGAACACCGATTACGACCCCGTCGAGGTCACGCCCCTGAAGGCCGACGAGGTCGAGGCCGCCCGTGACGCCGCCCTGGTGGCGATCGCCGGAGCCGCCGACCTCGAGGCGCTCAAGCAGGTCCGGCTCGACCACGCCGGCGACCGCTCGCCGCTGGCGCTGGCCAACCGCGAGATCGGCGCACTGCCGCCGCAGGCCCGCAAGGAGGCCGGCCAGCGCGTCGGGCAGGCCCGGGGCGCGGTGAACAAGGCGCTCGCCGCGCGCACCGTGGTGCTCGAGGCCGAGCACGAGGAGCGGATGCTGGTCGAGGAGACCGTCGACGTGACGCTCCCGACCGACCGTGTGCCCGCCGGCGCGCGCCACCCCCTCACCACCGGCTCCGAGCTGATCGCCGACATCTTCGTGGCGATGGGCTGGGAGGTCGCCGAGGGTCCGGTCATCGAGTCCGAGTGGCTCAACTTCGACGCCCTCAACCTCGGGCCCGACCACCCGGCCCGCACCATGCAGGACACCTTCTGGACCGACCCGTCCGACCACGGCCTCGTGCTGCGCACGCACACCTCGCCCGTGCAGGCGCGCACCATGCTGACCCGCACGCCGCCGATCTACGTCGTGTGCCCGGGGCGGGTGTTCCGCACCGACGAGTTCGACGCCACGCACAGCCCGGTGTTCCACCAGGTGGAGGGCCTCGCGATCGACGAGGGCATCACCCTGGCCCACCTCAAGGGCACCCTCGACCACTTCGCCACGTCGATGTTCGGCGAGGGCATCACCACCCGGTTCCGGCCGTCGTACTTCCCCTTCACCGAGCCGTCCGCCGAGGTCGACGTCCTGTGCTTCGTCTGTCGGGGCAGCGGGCTCGCGGAGGGCGGGGTGGACTCGTGCCGCACCTGCCGGGGCGAGGGCTGGATCGAGTGGGGCGGCTGCGGGGTCGTCAACCCGCGGGTGCTCGTCGCCTGCGGCGTCGACGCGGAGCGCTACACCGGCTTCGCCTTCGGCATGGGCATCGACCGCACCATGATGTTCCGCCACGGCATCGGGGACCTCCGCGGGTTCTTCGAGGGCGACGTCCGGTTCACCACGGCTTTCGGGAGCGACCTCTGATGAAGACCCCTGTCTCCTGGATCCGGGAGTACGTCGACCTGCCGGCCGACGTGACCACCGACCGGCTCACCGCGCGGCTGACCGCGCTCGGCCTCAAGCTCGAGGCGGTCGACCGCCCCGGCGACGCGATCAAGGGCCCGCTCGTGGTCGGCCGCGTGCTCTCCGTGGAGGCCGAGCCGCAGAAGAACGGCAAGACCATCAACTGGTGCACCGTCGACGTCGGTGACGCCAACGGCACCGGCGAGCCCCAGGGCATCGTCTGCGGCGCCCACAACTTCGCCGCCGGCGACCTCGTCGTCGTGGTGCTGCCCGGCGGCGTGCTGCCCGGCGGGTTCGAGATCTCCGCGCGCAAGACCTACGGGCACGTGTCGGCCGGGATGATCTGCTCGGCCCGCGAGCTCGGCCTCGGCGAGGACCACGACGGCATCATCGTGCTGCCCGCCGACGCCGGCACCCCGGGCGACGACGCCCGCGGCCTGCTCGGCGTGGACGAGGAGATCATCGAGTTCGAGATCAACCCCGACCGCGCCTACGCCCTGAGCCTGCGCGGGGTGGCCCGCGAGGCGGCCCTGGCCTTCGACGCGCCGTTCACCGACCCGGCCGAGCGCGACGTACCGCCCGCCAACGACGAGGGCTACCCGGTCGTCCTCGACGACCCGAGCGGCTGCCCGCTGTTCGTCGGGCGCCTGGTCTCGGGCTTCGACCCGACGGCGAAGACCCCGGACTGGATGGCCCAGCGGCTGACCCAGGCCGGGATGCGCCCGATCTCGCTGGCCGTCGACGTCACCAACTACGTCATGCTCGAGATCGGCCGGCCGATCCACGGCTACGACGCCGACAAGCTCACCGGCACGGTGCGGGTGCGCCGCGCCGTCGAGGGCGAGCGGCTGACCACTCTCGACGGCACCGACCGCGCCCTGTCCGTCGAGGACCTCGTGGTCACCGACGACTCCGGCATCATCGGCCTCGGTGGCGTGATGGGCGGCGAGCCCACCGAGATCTCCGCGACCACGACCCGGGTGCTGGTCGAGGCCGCCCACTGGGACGCGGTCTCGATGTTCCGCACCGGCAAGCGCCACAAGATCACCTCGGAGGCCGGCAAGCGCAACGAGCGCGGCGTCGACCCGACGGTCACCGAGGCCGCGGCCGACCGCGTCGTCGAGCTGCTCACGACGTACGGCGGCGGCACCGCCGAGCCCGGCGTCACCGTCGTCGGCGCGGTGCCCGCACCTCCGGTGATCGCGATCTCCGCCGACCTGCCCGCGCGGGTGACCGGCATGGAGATCAGCGCCGAGGACACCGTCTCCTGCCTGATCGCGGTCGGCTGCACGGTCGACGCGACGGGCGACGACCTGCAGGTCACCCCGCCGCCGTGGCGGCCCGACGTGACCGACCCCTTCGACCTGGTGGAGGAGGTGGCGCGGATCGTCGGGTACGACCGCGTCCCGTCCGTGCTGCCGACGCCCGCCGCGGGCTACGGCCTGACCCGCGAGCAGAAGCTGCGCCGCCGGGTCGGCCGGACGCTCGCGGGTGCCGGGTGCGTCGAGGTGATCAGCTTCCCGTTCGTGGGCGAGGGCACGTTCGACCAGCTCGGCCTGCCGGCCGACGACGTGCGCCGCCGCACCGTGCGGCTGGCGAACCCGCTCTCGACGGAGGAGCCGTCGTACACCACCACGCTGCTGCCCGGGCTGATCAAGGCCGCGGTGCGCAACATCGGGCGAGGCGCCCCCGGGGTCGCCCTGTTCGAGACCGGCACGGTCGCCTTCCCGGCCGACCGCGGGCCGGCGCCGATCTACGGCGTCGACCGGCGCCCCGACGACGCCGAGCTGGCCAAGCTCCTCGAGGCGATCCCCACCCAGCCGCTGTACCTCGCCGCGGTCCTGGCCGGCGAGCAGGAGCGCGCCGGCTGGTGGGGTGACGGTCGCGACGCCGACTGGTCCGACGCGATCGGGCTGGTACGCCGCCTGGCCGCCGAGCTGGGCGTCGAGCTCGAGGTCCGTCCGGCCACGCGGATGCCGTGGCACCCCGGTCGCTGCGCGCAGCTGCCGGTGGCGGGCACCGAGCTCGGCCACGCCGGCGAGCTGCACCCGAAGGTCTGCCAGTCCTTCGGGCTGCCGCCCCGCAGCGCGGCGGTCGAGATCGACCTCGACCTCCTGATGCGCCACGCCCGTGACGTCGTGCCCGGCCCGGAGTTCTCGACGTACCCGGTGGCCAAGGAGGACGTCGCGCTGGTCGTGGACGCCTCCGTCGCGGCCGCCGACGTCGAGGCGGCCCTGCGCGAGGGGGCCGGCGAGCTGCTGGAGTCCGTGCGGCTCTTCGACGTCTACACCGGCGACCAGGTGGGGGCGGGCAAGAAGTCGCTCGCGTTCGCGCTGCGCTTCCGCGCCCCCGACCGGACCCTCAAGGAGGGCGAGGCCGGTGCCGCCCGCGACGCCGCGGTGGCGAAGGCCGCCGAGCGCTGCGGGGCGGTGCAGCGGGTCTGAGGCCTGTTGGTTTCACTAGGTACCTAGTGAAACCAGCGCTTACCTCGCGAAACTTCGCGAGGTAAGCGCAAGGAACGCGTGGTCAGCCGGCCAGTTGGCGGGCTGAGTAGCGTGGAGCCCGTGACTGAGGCCCCCACCTTCCAGACCGTCGGTGAGCTCCGCGCGAGCGGTCACCGTTCCCGCACGCTCCGCGAGGAGCTCCGGGAGAACCTGCTCGACGCCCTGCGCGAGGGCCGCGACCCGTGGCCCGGGCTGCACGGCTTCGAGAGCACCGTCATCCCGCAGCTCGAACGCGCGCTGCTCGCCGGCCACGACGTCGTCCTCCTCGGCGAGCGCGGCCAGGGCAAGACCCGCCTGCTCCGCACCCTCGTCGGGCCTGCTCGACGAGTGGACGCCGGTGATCGACGGGTCCGAGCTCGGCGAGCACCCGTACCACCCGATCACGCACGCCTCCCAGCGTCGGGCGGCCGAGCTCGGCGACCACCTGCCGATCGCCTGGCGCCACCGCGACGAGCGGTACGCCGAGAAGCTGGCCACCCCGGACACCTCCGTCGCCGACCTCATCGGCGACGTCGACCCGATGAAGGTCGCCGAGGGCCGGTCGCTCGGCGACCCGGAGACGATCCACTACGGCCTGATCCCGCGCAGCCACCGCGGCATCGTCGCCATCAACGAGCTCCCCGACCTGGCCGAGCGGATCCAGGTCGCGATGCTCAACGTGATGGAGGAGCGCGACATCCAGATCCGCGGCTACGTCCTGCGGCTGCCGCTCGACGTGCTCGTGGTCGCCAGCGCCAACCCCGAGGACTACACCAACCGTGGCCGCATCATCACGCCGCTCAAGGACCGCTTCGGCGCCGAGATCCGCACCCACTACCCGGTGGAGCTCGCCGACGAGATCGCCGTGATCCGCCAGGAGGCGGCGCTGGTCGCCGACGTCCCCGACCACATGATCGAGATCCTGGCCCGGTTCACCCGCAACCTGCGCGAGTCCTCCTCGGTCGACCAGCGCTCCGGCGTCTCCGCACGCTTCTCCATCGCCGGCGCCGAGACGATGGCCGCCTCCGCCCTGCACCGGGCCACCTCCCAGGGCGAGGACCGGGCCGTGGCCCGCGTCGTCGACCTCGAGGCCGCGGTCGACGTGCTCGTCGGCAAGGTGGAGTTCGAGACCGGCGAGGAGGGCCGCGAGCGCGAGATCCTCGACCACCTGCTCCGCAAGGCCACCGCGGACACCGTCCGCGCGGCGATGCGCGGCATCGACTTCGCCCTGCTCGTGGCGGCGATCGAGGACGGCTCCTCGGTCTCCACCGGCGACCAGGTCACCGCCCGCGACTTCCTCGCCGGCCTGCCGGTGCTGGGGGAGTCCGAGCTGTACGACGAGGTCTGCGACCGGCTCGGCGCGACCGACGACGGGGAGCGGGCCAGCGCGATCGAGCTGGCCCTCGAGGGTCTCTACCTCGCCCGCAAGGTCGACAAGGACTCCGCGGGAGGAGAGACGGTCTATGGCTGAGGCCCACGCCACGCTGGTCGTGCGCCCCGGCCTGGTCGGGGACGCGACGGCACTCCGCGCCCTCGGGGAGGCCGTCGTCCCGGCGACGTACGGTCCGCTCGACCCGGCGTACGCCGCGATGATGCTGGAGACCTGGTGGGCCACCGACCGGCTGGCCGAGTCCCTGCAGCGCCTGCCGCACGTGGTCGCCGAGGTCGACGACGAGCTGGTCGGGGTCGCCAACCTCGGCCACCGGGACGACCGGTGGGTGATGTGGAAGCTCTACGTGCACCCGGACCAGCAGGGGCTGGGGATCGGTCGCCGCCTGCTCACCGAGATCGTCGCAGCTGGTCGAGGGCGACGCCCTGTGGCTCGAGCACGTCGACGGCAACGCCGCGGCGGCCGGCTTCTACCGGGCGCACGGCTTCGTCGAGGTCGAACGGGTGCCGCAGCCGCCGTACCCCGACGACGTCTGGATGCGGAAGGACCTGTGATGTCGCCGTCCCACCGCTCGCGCTACGGCCGCTACACCGGCGGCCCGGACCCGCTCGCACCCCCGGTCGACCTGGCCGAGGCGCTCGACCACATCGGCCAGGACGTGATGGCCGGCTACTCGCCCGAGCGGGCGATGCGCGAGTTCCTCCGCCGCGGCGGCAAGGACCAGCAGGGCCTCGACGACCTGGCCCGCCGGGTGGCCGAGCGGCGCCGCGAGCTGCTCCAGCGCCACGACCTCGACGGGACCATGCGCGAGGTCAAGGAGCTCCTCGACCATGCCGTGCTGGAGGAGCGCAAGCAGCTGGCCCGCGACGTCGACCTGGACGACGCCGACCGGTCCTTCGCCGAGATGCGCCTGGACAACCTGCCCAGCTCCACCTCCGCCGCGGTCAGCGAGCTCGCCGACTACGACTGGCAGAGCAGCCAGGCCCGCGAGGACTACGAGAAGATCAAGGACCTGCTCGGCCGCGAGCTGCTCGACCAGCGCTTCGCCGGCATGAAGGAGGCGCTCGAGAACGCCACCGACGAGGACCGGGCCGCGGTCAACGCGATGCTCGAGGACCTCAACGACCTCCTCGAGGCGCACCGCCGGGGCGAGGACACCGACGAGCAGTTCCGCGACTTCATGGACAAGCACGGGGACTTCTTCCCGGAGAACCCCCAGAACGTCGACGAGCTCCTCGACTCCCTGGCCCAGCGGGCGGCCGCGGCCCAGCGGATGCGCAACTCGATGACCCAGGAGCAGCGCGACGAGCTCGACGCGCTGGCCAGCCAGGCCTTCGGCTCGCCGTCGCTCATGCAGTCGCTCGACCGCCTCGACGGCAACCTCCAGGCGCTGCGGCCGGGGGAGGACTGGGGCGGGTCGGAGCGGTTCGACGGCGACCAGGGCCTCGGCCTCGGCGACGGCACCGGCGTGCTCCAGGACCTCGCCGACCTCGACGCCCTCTCCGAGCAGCTCTCCCAGTCGTACGACGGCGCCCGGATGGACGACGTCGACCTCGACAAGCTGGCCCGCCAGCTCGGTGACGAGGCGGCCGTCGACGCGCGCACCCTGTCCGAGCTGGAGCGCGCACTGCGCGACTCCGGCTACCTCAAGCGCACCTCCGACGGGCAGCTCCGGCTCTCCCCGAAGGCGATGCGGCAGCTCGGCAAGGCCCTGCTCAAGGACGTCGCCGAGCGGATGTCGTCCCGCCAGGGGCAGCGCGACCTGCGCGCCGCCGGGGCGGCGGGGGAGCGCAGCGGGGCGACCCGGGAGTGGGCCTTCGGCGACACCGAGCCGTGGGACGTCACCCGCACGGTGACCAACGCGGTCGTCCGCTCCGCCGCCGAGGGGCGCAGCACCCAGGACGGCGTACGCCTGGAGATCGGTGACGTCGAGGTCGTCGAGACCGAGGCCCGCACGCAGGCGGCGGTCGCCCTGCTGGTGGACACGTCGTTCTCGATGGCGATGGACGGCCGCTGGGTGCCGATGAAGCGCACCGCGCTGGCGCTGCACCAGCTGATCAGCAGCCGGTTCCGCGGCGACGCGCTCGAGGTGATCGCGTTCGGGCGGTACGCCGAGGTGATGCCGATCGAGCAGCTCACCGCGCTGGACGCCCGGTGGGACAAGGGCACCAACCTGCACCACGCGTTGCTGCTGGCCAACCGGCACTTCCGCAAGCACCCGCACGCCCAGCCGGTGCTGCTGATCGTGACCGACGGCGAGCCGACCTCCCACCTCGAGCCGGACGGCGAGGTCTACTTCACCTACCCGCCGCACCCGCTGACGATCGCCTACAGCGTCCGCGAGCTCGACGCCGCAGCCAGGTTCGGCGCCCAGACGACGTTCTTCCGCCTCGGCGACGACCCCGGCCTCGCCCGGTTCATCGACCAGATGGCCCGTCGCGTCGACGGCAGGGTGGTCGCCCCCGAGCTCGACGACCTCGGTGCCGCCGTGGTCGGCAGCTACCTCGGGTCGCGTGGCCCGGGCGGCGGCTCGTACCGCGACTTCTTCGGCGCCGACGGCCGCGGCTTCTGGGTCGGCTGAGGGACGGTCAGGCGACGCCGTCGTCGACGAAGCCGGGGAGGTTCTCCTCGAGGATCGCCCGGAACGGCACCTCCGCCTCGAGCTGGCTGAGCAGCCCGATCCCGCCGAGCCAGGTCCGGTGGATGAGGAGGTACGACGGCGGCAGGTTGAGCTTGACGGCCAGCGTGTACCCGGGGTCCTTGGCGTTGTTCAGCCGCTCGAACTGACCCTGCATCCAGGCGCGCGTGAAGCGGAACCTCTCCTCGGCCAGCGGCTCGACGAAGGGGAGCAGGTAGTCGAGCAGCACCTGGGCGTCGACCCGGATGCCGTCCCGGACGAAGCCCTCGGTGCGCAGCCCGGCGAGCAGCGCGTCGGCGTCGCCCTGCATCGCCGTCCGGATGAGCCGGCCCATCGCCGGGGGGAAGGTGCCCTCCGGCAGCCGGGACACGGCGCCGAAGTCGAGCACGCCGAGCCGCCCCGGTGACCCGTCGGGTCGGGGAAGGGTGCGGAAGTTGCCGGGGTGCGGGTCGGCGTGCAGCATCCCGGTGCGGGCGGGTGCGCCGAGGGTGAACCGCACCAGCAGCTCGCCGTAGTGGTCGCGCTCCTCCGGCGTGCCGTCGGCGATCACGCGGGCCAGGGAGCCGGTGCTCTCCATCCACTCGGTGACCAGCACCGTCTCGGTGGCGTGCACGACGTTCGGGACCAGGATCTCGAGGTCCTCGGCGAACGCGTCGGCGAACGCCTGCTGGGTCCGGCCCTCGAGCCGGTAGTCGAGCTCCTCGGCGGCGCGTTCCTGCAGCTCGGTGACCAGCGGTCCGATGTCGATGCCCGGGAACACGGGCGCGATCCCGCGTGCCAGCCGGGCGAGCCGGCGCAGGTCGCCCATCAGCGCCTCGCCGGCGCCGGGGTACTGCACCTTGACGGCCACGTCGCGGCCGTCCTTCCAGGTGGCCCGGTGCACCTGGCCGATGGACGCGGCCGCCGTGGCCGCGCCGTCCAGCCAGGTGATCTCGTCGCGCCAGTCGGGGCCGAGCGCGTCCTCGAGGACCTCGCGGACGGTCTGCGTCGCCATCGTGGGGGCCGAGTCCTGGAATGCGGTGAGGTGCTCGCGGTACGGCGCCGAGACGCTGTCCGGCAGGGCGGCCTCGAACACCGAGAGCGCCTGGCCGAACTTCATCGCACCGCCCTTGAGCTCGCCCAGCGTCCGGAACAGCTGCTCCGCCGTGCGCTGCTGGACCTCGCTCAGCACCGCCTCGGCGGGCTGGCCACCCAGGCGCTTGCCGAAGCCCAGCGCGTGGCGACCGGCGTACCCCAACGGCAGCGCGGCCAGCCGTGCGGTGCGGGCCACTGCCTTGCGCGGGAGCTCGGTCATGGGACCAGTCTCCCTGACAGGTGGCTGTCCCGCCTCCGACCCCGGGCGACAGCCGCTCGCTGGGTAGGTTGGCGGCCATGATCTTCATCTGCGTGAAGTGGAAGGTGAAGCCGGAGTACGCCGACCGGTGGACCGAGCTGACCCGGGAGTTCACCGAGGCGACCCGGGCCGAGGAGGGCAACCTGTTCTTCCAGTGGTCCCGCAGCGTCGACGACGCCGACGAGTACGTCCTCATCGAGGCGTTCAGGGACGACGCCGCCGAGGCCCACGTCACCAGCGCGCACTTCCGGAAGGCGCAGGCCGAGCTGCCGGCGTACGTCCAGGAGACCCCGCTGATCCGCAACGTGGTGATGGAGGGCGACCACTGGGACCGTCTCGGCGAGTTCGAGGTCGGGGGGCGGCGTCAGTCGATCGGGTTGTCCACGATCGCGCGGAACCGCGTGTAGACGGACTCGTCCCCGGAGACGGCGATGCCGTCGTCCCCGCGCCGCCGCCACAGCCAGGCGTTGAGCGCGGCGGCCGGCCCGTCGACCACGACGTCGGGCTCGGTGCCCGGGTCCGCGACCACCGAGAGGTCGTCCTCGTCGTGGCTCGTCCCGCTGTCGGGGTCGGTGCCGGTGAAGCGGCCGAGGCGGACCCACACGGACTCCCCGGCGTCGGTGAGGTCGAAGCGGACCAGGCCCTCGCCCGGGGTGAACGTGCCCCACGGCGTGGTGCCGCCGAACATGACGTCGAGGGTCTCGAGCACGCCGTCGGCGGAGAGCGCGCGGTCGAGCGGCGTCTCGCGGTCGGCGGCCTGCTCGGCGTCGAGCCGGTGGATCAGCGCCTCGTGCGCCTGGCGCCGGAACGTGAACCCGACGGTCTGCTCGGTCGACCAGGTCCAGGCCGGCTCGGCCGGGTCGGCCTCCTCCAGCGCCGCGACCAGGGCGGCGGAGGAGGCGTCGAAGAACGCCAGCAGCCCGTCGTACGTCGCCGGGCGCTCGGGGTGCTCGAGCTTCTCGGGTCCCTCGGGGCGCTGCCGCACGATCGTCGACCAGAAGTGCTGCACCCCGCCGAGGTGGAAGAGCAGGTCGGCCGCGTCCCAGTCGGGGCACCCGGGGACCCGGGCAGCCGGGTCGCACGCGGCCAGGACGTCGCGGAAGCGGCGCGACTCGGTGCGGATGTGGTGGAGGTACTGGTCGGCGCTGAGGCGGCTCATGGCGTCAACCTAGGGGGCGGCGCCGACACCCGGAACCCGGTTATCCATTCCATGCAGATATCTGTATGGTTATGCACATGACTGTCTCTGTCGCCGTCGCCGGGGCGAGCGGGTACGCCGGGGGCGAGGTCCTCCGGCTGCTGCTGTCCCATCCCGAGGTCGAGATCGGCGCGCTGACCGGCGGCTCCAACGCCGGCGCCCTCCTCGGCAGCCTCCAGCCGCACCTCGTGCCGCTGGCCGGGCGCACGCTCGAGGAGACCACGCCCGAGGTGCTGGCCGGCCACGACGTGGTCTTCCTCGGCCTCCCGCACGGCCAGTCCGCCGAGATCGCCCGGGCGCTGCCCGACGGCGTGGTCGTCATCGACTGCGGCGCCGACTTCCGGCTCACCGACCCGGCCGCCTGGGAGCGGTTCTACGGCGGCACCGCACGCCGGCGCCTGGCCCTACGGCCTGCCCGAGCTCCCCGGCCAGCGCGCGCAGCTGACCGGCGCCACCCGGATCGCGGTCCCCGGCTGCTACCCGACCGTCTCCACGCTCGCCCTCGCCCCCGCCGTCGCCGCCGGCATCGTGAGCCCCCGACGTCGTCGTGGTCGCCGCCAGCGGCACCAGCGGCGCCGGCAAGGCGCCCAAGCCCCACCTGCTGGGCAGCGAGGTCATGGGCAACGCCAGTGCGTACGGCGTCGGCGGCGTGCACCGGCACACCCCGGAGATCACCCAGAACCTCGGCCGGCTGACCGACGCCGACGTGCGGGTCAGCTTCACGCCGGTGCTGGTCCCGATGTCGCGCGGCATCCTCGCCACCTGCTCCGCGCCGCTCTCCGGCGCGCTCACCGCCGACGAGGCGTACGCCGTCTACGCGAAGGCGTACGCCGACGAGCCGTTCGTGCACGTGCTCCCGCAGGGAACGTGGCCGCAGACCAAGTCGGTGGTCGGCTCCAACGCCGTCCACCTCCAGGTGACCGTCGACGAGGCGGCCGGCCGGCTGGTCGCCGTCGGCGCGGTCGACAACCTCGCCAAGGGCACCGGCGGCGCCGCCGTCCAGTGCATGAACCTCGCGCTCGGCCTCCCCGAGGCCACCGGCCTCACGACGATCGGACTCGCACCATGAGCCGACACGACCACGACGGCCCCGACGAGACCACCCCCGAGGCCGGGGCGACCGCGCGGACCTTCACCCTCCACCAGTTCCCCGAGAAGCTGGCCGTGGTCCGGCTCGCGCCCGGCGCCGAGATCCCGCAGTGGGCCGAGTCGTCCTCGCTGTTCTCGATCACCGCGACGGCCACCGAGACCTCGCTGGTCTGCGCCTCGCGCAGCGTGCCGACCAAGACCCCGAGCCAGAAGCCGTTCACCGCGTTCGCGGTCCAGGGCCCGCTCGACTTCGCCCTGACCGGCGTGCTCAGCGACCTGCTCGCCCCGCTGGCCGAGGCGGAGATCTCCGTCTTCACGATCTCGACCTTCGACACCGACTGGATCCTGGTCCCGGTGGTCCGCGCCGACGACGCGGCCGAGGCGTGGCGACGACGAGGGCACACCGTCGCCGCCGCCGTCCCCGCCACCCCCGACAGGAAGACCTCCTCGAAGGGCTCGACCAAGAAGAGCAGGAAATGACCGTCACCACCCCCGCCGGCTTCGTCGCCGCCGGCGTCCCCGCCGGGCTGAAGAGCTCCGGCGGCAAGGACCTCGCCCTCGTCGTCAACCAGGGCCCCACCTTCGACTCCGCCTCGGTGTTCACCGCCAACCGCTGCAAGGCGAACCCGATCCTCTGGAGCCAGCAGGTCGTCAAGGACGGCGTCGTGCGCGCCGTCGTACTCAACTCCGGCGGAGCCAACTGCTACACCGGGCCCGACGGCTTCCAGACCACGCACGCGGTCGCCGAGCAGGTGGCCACCCGGCTCGGGATCGGCGCCGGCGACGTGGTCGTCTGCTCGACCGGGCTGATCGGCCTGGCCAACCCCCGCCAGAACCTCCTCGACGGCGTCGACGCGGCCCACGCCGCGCTGTCCGCCGACGGGGGAGCGGACGCCGCCGAGGCGATCATGACCACCGACTCGGTGAGCAAGCAGGTCGTCGTCGAGGGCTGCCGGCTGGACCATCGGCGGCATGGCCAAGGGCGCCGGCATGCTCGCCCCGCAGCTGGCCACGATGCTGGTCGTGCTCACCACCGACGCGGTGGTGCCGGCGGCCGAGCTCGACGCCGCGCTCCGCGCCGCCACCCGGGTCAGCTTCGACCGGCTCGACTCCGACGGCTGCATGTCCACCAACGACACGGTCACCGTGCTCGCCAGCGGTGCCAGCGGGATCACGCCGTCGCCGGCCGACTTCACCGAGGCGCTCACCCAGGCCTGCACCGACCTCGCGATGCAGCTGCTCAAGGACGCCGAGGGCGCCGACCACGAGATCGCGATCACCGTGCTCAACGCGGCGTCCGAGGACGACGCGGTGGAGGCGGCCCGCAGCGTCGCCCGCAGCAACCTCTTCAAGGCCGCGGTCTTCGGCAACGACCCCAACTGGGGCCGCGTGCTGGCCAGCATCGGCACCACGCAGGCCGCCTTCGACCCGGCCGACCTCGACGTCGCGATGAACGGCGTCTGGGTCTGCCGGGAGTCCACCCCGGCCGCCGACCCGGCGACCGTCGACCTCACCGGGCGGGAGGTGAGCGTCACCATCGACCTCAAGTCCGGCTCCGAGCGGGCCACCGTCTGGACCAACGACCTCACCCACGCCTACGTCCACGAGAACAGCGCGTACTCCTCATGAGCGACACCGCAGAAGACCGGCCCCGACCCCGCCAAGGCCGCCACCCTCGCCGCCGCCCTCCCGTGGCTGATGCAGTACCACGGCAAGGTGATCGTGGTGAAGTACGGCGGCAACGCGATGACCGACGACACGCTGAAGAAGGCGTTCGCCGAGGACATCGCGTTCCTCCGCTTCGCCGGCTTCAAGCCGGTCGTCGTCCACGGCGGCGGCCCGCAGATCTCCGCGATGCTCGACAAGCTCGGCATCGAGTCGGAGTTCCGCGGCGGCCTGCGGGTCACCACCCCCGAGGCGATGGACGTCGTCCGCATGGTGCTGGTCGGGCAGGTGCAGCGCGAGCTGGTCGGCCTGATCAACCAGCACGGCCACATCGCGGTCGGGCTCTCCGGCGAGGACGCCGGCCTGTTCACCGCCGAGCCCACCAACACCGTCGTCGACGGCGAGGAGGTCGACCTCGGCCTGGTCGGCGAGGTCAGCAAGGTCCGCCCCGAGGCGGTCCAGGACCTCGTCGAGGCCGGCCGGATCCCGGTCATCTCCAGCGTCGCGCCCGACGCCGACGGCCTGGTGCACAACGTCAACGCCGACACCGCCGCGGCGGCGCTCGCGGTCGCGCTGGGTGCCGAGAAGCTGCTCGTGCTCACCGACGTCGAGGGCCTCTACCGCGACTGGCCCGACAGCGACGACGTGATCCAGGAGATCGGCCCCGAGGCCCTGGCCGCGCTGATGCCGAGCCTGGCCTCCGGGATGGTGCCCAAGATGGGCGCCTGCCTGAAGGCCGTGACGGAGGGCGTCCCGCGCGCGACGGTGGTCGACGGCCGCCAGCCGCACGCCGTACTCCTCGAGATCTTCACCGACGAGGGCGTCGGCACCCAGGTGCTGCCCGGGGTCGAGACCCGCATCCGCAAGGCCTACCGGACGGAGGACGAGGCATGAGCCTGCACGAGCGGTACGCCGCATCCCTGATGAACACGTTCGGCCCGCCCAAGCTGGTGCTCACCCGCGGCGCGGGCGCCCACGTCTGGGACGAGGACGGCACGGAGTACGTCGACCTGCTCGGCGGGATCGCCGTGAACGCCCTCGGCCACGGCCACCCGGCGCTGGTCCAGGCGGTGACCCACCAGCTGGGCACCCTCGGCCACGTCTCGAACTTCTTCGCCACCGAGCCGCAGGTCGAGCTGGCCGAGTCGCTGCTCGCCCTGCTCGGTGCCGGCCCCGGCAAGGTCTTCTTCGCCAACTCCGGCGCCGAGGCCAACGAGGCGGCCCTCAAGCTGACCCGCCGCACCGGCCGCACCCACCTGGTCGCCACCGAGGGCGCCTTCCACGGCCGCACCATGGGCTCGCTGGCGCTGACCTCCAAGGCCGCCTACCGCGAGCCGTTCGAGCCGCTGCCCGGCGACGTCACCTTCGTGCCGTACGGCGACGTCGACGCGCTCGCCGCCGCTGTCACCGACGAGACCGCCGCCGTCGTGCTCGAGCCGGTCCAGGGCGAGGCCGGCGTCGTCGTCCCCCCGCCCGGCTACCTCGCCGCCGCCCGCCGGATCACCCGCGAGCACGGCGCCCTGCTGTGGCTCGACGAGATCCAGACCGGCATCGGCCGCACCGGCACCTGGTTCGCCCACCAGAACCCCGCCGTCGACCCGACGTACGCCGACGAGCCGGTGGTGCCCGACGTGGTGACCCTGGCCAAGGGCCTGGGCGGGGGCATCCCGATCGGTGCCTGCATCGCCGTCGGCGAGGCCGGCGACCTGCTCGGCCCCGGCAACCACGGCACCACCTTCGGCGGCAACCCCGTCGCGACCGCCGCCGGCCTGGCCGTGCTCCGCACGATCGAGGCCGAGGGGCTGCTCGACCACGCCACCAAGGTGGGGGAGCGGCTGCGCGACCGGCCTCGCGGCCGACCCGCGGGTCACCGAGGTGCGCGGCGCGGGCCTGTTCATCGGGCTCGACCTCGCGGCCGCGAAGTCGGCCGAGGTCACCGCGGCCGCCCAGGCCGCCGGGTTCATCGTCAACAACCCCACCCCCGAGCGGATCCGGCTGACGCCGCCGCTGGTGCTCACCGACGAGGACGCC
Organism: uncultured Actinomycetota bacterium; assembly: GCA_963721775.1. Classification (GTDB taxonomy): domain Bacteria; phylum Actinomycetota; class Actinomycetes; order Propionibacteriales; family Nocardioidaceae; genus Nocardioides. The sequence continues at coordinate 172,347 of CAVRMH010000039.1, forward strand.
GACGCGTTCCTCGCCGCCTGGCCGGGCATCCTCGACGCGCGCTGGGAGCGGGCCGGCATGACCCGCCACTTCCTCCGCGACGACGACCTCACCCCGGCCGAGCAGGCCGAGGTGCTGGACCTCGCGTCCCGGCTCAAGCAGAAGCCGTTCGACCACCAGCCCCTGGCCGGACCGCGCACGGTCGCGATGATCTTCGACAAGCAGACCCTGCGCACCCAGGCGTCGTTCAGCGCCGGGCATCGCCGAGCTCGGCGGCTACCCGATGACCGTCGACGGCCGGCTCGCCGGCATCGGCGAGCGGGAGTCGGTCGAGGACGTCGCCCGGGTGCTCGGCCGGCAGGCCTCGGTGATCGTCTGGCGCACCGGCCCGCAGGCGCAAGATCGACACGATGGCCGCCCACGCCGGCGTGCCGGTCGTCAACGCGCTCACCGACGACTTCCACCCCTGCCAGCTGCTCGCCGACCTGCTGACCGTGCGCGAGCACAAGGGCACCCTCGCCGGCCTGAAGGTCGCCTTCGTCGGTGACGGTGCCTGCAACATGGGCAACTCCTGGCTGCTGGCCGGAGCCACCGCCGGGATGCACGTCGTCGTGTCGTCGCCCGAGGGCTACGAGCCGGGACCGGAGATGGTGCAGCGGGCCACGGAGATCGCCGCCGGCACCGGCGGGTCGGCCACGCTGGAGCGTGACCCCGCGGCAGCCGTCGCGGGCGCCGACGTGGTCGTCACCGACACCTGGGTGTCCATGGGCACCGAGGACCAGGCGGAGGCCCGCCTCGCGGCCCTGGCGCCGTACTCCCTGACCGCCGACCTGCTCGCCACCGCCGCGAGCGGCGCGATCGTGCTGCACTGCCTGCCCGCCTACCGCGGCAAGGAGATCGCCGCCGAGGTGCTCGACGGCCCGCAGAGCGTGGTGTGGGACGAGGCCGAGAACCGCCGGCACGCCCAGAAGGCGGTCCTGGCCTGGCTGTGGGAGCGCGCATGAGCGAGCCCGCCCTGCCCACGCCGCTGCTCGGCGCCCGCACCGCCCTGACCAAGGTGGCCCGGCAGCACGCCATCATCGAGCTGCTCGAGCAGCGTCCGGTGCGCTCCCAGACCGAGCTCGCCGACCTGCTGGCCGAGCGCGGCGTCCACGCCACCCAGGCCACCCTCTCGCGCGACCTCGTCGAGCTCGACGCGGTCAAGGTGCGCGACCGCAGCGGCGTCCTGGTGTACGCCGTGCCGGCCGAGGGCGGCGACCGACGACCCGTGGCGCCCGGTGAGAGTGCGGCGGCCGGCCAGCGGCTCGCGCGCCTCTGCGGGGAGCTCCTCGTGAGCGCCGACGCGAGCGCCAACCTCGTCGTCCTCCGCACCCCGCCGGGTGCCGCCCAGTTCCTCGCCAGCGCCTTCGACAAGGCCGAGCTGATCGACGTGCTCGGCACGATCGCCGGCGACGACACCGTCCTCGTGATCGGCCGGGAGCCGGACGGCGGCGACGCCCTCGCCCGCCGCTTCATCGCCCTGGCCAACGCCCACCCTGAACAGAAGGACCCCACACCGTGAGCAAGGTTCTCACCTCCCTGCCCGTCGGCCAGCGCGTCGGCATCGCGTTCTCCGGCGGACTCGACACCTCCGTCGCCGTCGCCTGGATGCGTGCCAAGGGCGCCGTGCCCTGCACCTACACCGCCGACATCGGCCAGTACGACGAGCCCGACATCTCCGGCGTACCCGACCGGGCGCTGCAGTACGGCGCCGAGCTGGCCCGCGCGGTCGACTGTCGTCGCGAGCTGGTCGAGGAGGGTCTGTCCGCGCTGGTCTGCGGCGCCTTCCACATCCGCTCCGGAGGGCGCGCCTACTTCAACACCACCCCGCTCGGCCGGGCGGTCACCGGCACCAAGCTGGTCCGGGCCATGCACGAGGACGGCGTCGACATCTGGGGTGACGGCTCGACGTTCAAGGGCAACGACATCGAGCGGTTCTACCGCTACGGCCTGCTGGCCAACCCGGCCCTGCTGATCTACAAGCCGTGGCTGGACGCGGAGTTCGTGCACGAGCTCGGCGGCCGCGCGGAGATGAGCCAGTGGCTCACCGAGCACGGCCTGCCCTACCGCGACAGCAAGGAGAAGGCCTACTCCACCGACGCCAACATCTGGGGCGCCACCCACGAGGCGAAGACCCTCGAGCACCTCGACGTCTCCCTGGAGAGCATCACACCGATCATGGGCGTGAAGTTCTGGGACCCCTCGGTGCCCATCGAGACCGAGGACGTCACCGTGCGGTTCGAGGCCGGCCGCCCGGTCGCCATCAACGGCAAGCGGTACGACGACCCGGTCGAGCTGGTCCACGAGGCCAACACCATCGGTGGCCGGCACGGCCTCGGCATGTCCGACCAGATCGAGAACCGCATCATCGAGGCGAAGTCGCGCGGCATCTACGAAGCGCCCGGCGATGGCGCTGCTCTGGATCGTCTACGAGCGGCTGCTCAACGCCGTCCACAACGACGACACCCTCGCCAACTACCACCTCGAGGGCCGGCGCCTGGGCCAGATGCTCTACCAGGGCCGCTGGCTCGACCCCCAGGCGCTGATGCTGCGCGAGGCCATCCAGCGCTGGATCGCCTCGCTGGTGACCGGCGAGGTGACCCTGCGGCTGCGGCGCGGCGAGGACTACACCGTGCTCGCCACGTCGGGGGACAACTTCTCCTACCACCCGGACAAGCTCTCGATGGAGCGCACCGAGCACGCCGCGTTCGGTCCCAACGACCGGATCGGCCAGCTCACCATGCGCAACCTCGACATCGCCGACTCCCGCGCCAAGCTCGAGCTGTACGCCGCCCAGCCGCTGCAGCAGGGCCAGGTCCTCGTCGAGCACGGCACCCTGTTCGGCGAGATCGAGCCGGGCGGAGCCGACCGGATCGCCAGCAACCCCGCCGCCGAGGGCGACGCGGGCGACGCCGCGCTGGACAACGCCGCGATGGAGTTCGGGACCGACTGATGACCGACCACAGGGACCCGGGCACCAACGAGGGCACGCTGTGGGGCGGCCGCTTCTCCGGCGGCCCGAGCCCGCAGCTCGAGGCGCTGTCGCGCTCGACCCACTTCGACTGGCGGCTCACGCCGTACGACCTCGCCGGCTCGCGGGCCCACGCCAACGTCCTGCGCTCGGCCGGCCTGCTCACCGCCGACGACCACGCCGAGCTGCTGCGCGGGACTCGAGTGCTCTGGGGGAGCGGTACGCCGCCGGCGCCCTGCAGCCCGCCCCCGGTGACGAGGACGTGCACGGCGCGCTGGAGCGGCTGCTGCTCGAGGAGGTCGGCCCCGAGGTGGGTGGCCGGCTCCGGGCCGGGCGCTCGCGCAACGACCAGGTGGCCACCCTGTTCAAGGCGTTCCTGCGCGACCACGCCCGGGTGATCGCGGACCTGGTCCTCGACCTCGTCGAGGCGATCGAGACGCAGGCCGAGCGCGCACCTCGGCGCGATCATGCCCGGCCGCACGCACCTCCAGCACGCCCAGCCGGTGCTGCTCAGCCACCACCTGCTGGCCCACGCCTGGCCGCTGGTCCGCGACCTCGAGCGGCTGCACGACTGGGACGCCCGGGTGGCCGGGGACTCGCCGTACGGCTCGGGCGCGCTGGCCGGCTCCAGCCTCGGCCTCGACCCCGAGGCGGTGGCCGCCGAGCTGGGCTTCACCGGCTCCAGCGCCAACTCCATCGACGGCACCGCCGCCCGCGACTTCGTGGCGGAGTTCGCCTTCGTCACCGCGATGATCGGCATCGACGTCAGCCGGTTCGCCGAGGAGGTCATCCTCTGGGCGACCCGCGAGTTCGGCTTCGTCACGCTGCACGACTCCTGGTCGACCGGGTCGAGCATCATGCCGCAGAAGAAGAACCCCGACATCGCCGAGCTGGCCCGCGGCAAGGCCGGCCGCCTGGTCGGCAACCTGACCGGGCTGCTGGCCACGCTCAAGGCACTGCCGCTGGCCTACAACCGCGACCTGCAGGAGGACAAGGAGCCGGTCTTCGACAGCGTCGACACGCTCGAGGTGCTGCTGCCCGCGTTCACCGGCATGGTCGCGACGCTGGAGTTCGACACCGACCGGATGGCCGAGCTGGCGCCGCAGGGCTTCTCGCTCGCCACCGACGTCGCGGAGTGGCTGGTCCGCCAGGGCGTGCCGTTCCGGGTCGCCCACGAGGTGGCCGGCGCGTGCGTACGCCGCTGCGAGGAGCGCGGCATCGAGCTGCACGAGCTGCGCGACGACGAGCTGGCCTCGATCAGCCCGTACCTCCAGCCCTCCGTCCGTGACGTGCTCACCGCCGAGGGCTCGGTCGCCTCCCGCGACGGCCGGGGCGGCACCGCGCCGAGCCGGGTCCGCGACCAGCTGGCCGAGCTCGCGACGACGATCAACGACCACCGTGGCCGGCTCGCCTGACCTGTCGGTCCTCTCCGGGTCCTCCGTCGAGGTCGCGCCCCTGCTGCTGGGCGCGACCCTGCGGCACGGCGACGTCGCGGTGCGGCTCACCGAGGTCGAGGCGTACGCCGGCGCGCGCGACCCGGGCTCGCACGCCTACCGCGGGCGGACCGCGCGCAACGCGGTGATGTTCGGGCCGGCCGGGTTCCTCTACTGCTACTTCGTCTACGGCATGCATGTCTGCGCCAACGTCGTCACCGGCCCCGAGGGCGAGGCAGGGGCGGTGCTGCTGCGGGCGGGGGAGGTGCTCGGCGACGACGCAGGCCATCCCGCCCGCGGCCCCGCCCGGCTCTGCAACACCCTCGGCATCACGCTGACCGAGGACGGCACCGACCTGCGCTCCGGCCCGGTCACGCTCGAGCTGGCCGAGCCGGTCCCCGCCGAGGCGGTCAGCACCGGACCGCGGGTGGGCCTGCGGCAGGCGCCGGACGTCCCCTGGCGCTTCTGGCTGACCGGCGAGCCCAGCGTGTCGACGTACCGTCCGGCGGCCCCCCGACGCCCGCGCGGCTGACCCATTCGTCCGGGCTCCGGCCTAACTGGGCGCGGCCGCGATCGCCCGGAGGGTTGTGGAGACCGCGAGCCGCCGGATAGGCATGGGTCATCCCCGCCTGGAGGTTCTCGGATGACTCCCGCCCGTCGGCGGCCGCTCGTGGCCGCGTTGCCCCTGCTCCTCTCCGCCGTCCTGGTCCCCGTGGCCCTGACGCCGTCGTCGTCCGGGGCCGCGGCGCCGCCCGGTGAGCGGCCCGTCGCCGCCGCGGCCCACGCCTGGGTGACCACGCCCGCGCCCGGCGGGCTGCGGATGGCCGACCAGGGCAGCGTCCCGTTCACCGATGGTGGTTCCGACCGGCTGACGCTGACCGTCGACCCCAGCCTGCGCTACCAGCGGATGGACGGCTTCGGGGCCTCGATCACCGACTCCTCGGCGTCGCTGCTGATGGACCTCGACGCCACCACCCGCGACGCGACGATGCGCGACCTGTTCGCCGGCAACGGGATCTCGTTCCTCCGCCAGCCGGTCGGCTCCTCGGACTTCGTCGACGGCCCGCACTACACCTTCGACGACGTGGCCCCGGGCGAGACCGACTTCGACCTCTCGGAGTTCTCGATCGAGCACGACCGCGCCGAGATCCTGCCGCTGCTGCGGCAGGCCCGTGGCGCTCAACCCCGGCCTCAAGGTGATGGCGACGCCGTGGAGCCCGCCGGCCTGGATGAAGACCGGCGACTCCCTGGTCGGCGGCCGCCTCAAGGACGACCCCCGCGTCTACCAGGCGTACGCCGACTACCTGGTGAAGTTCGTCCAGGCGTACGCCGCCGAGGGCGTGCCGGTCTACGGGCTGACCATCCAGAACGAGCCGCAGAACCGCCACCCCAGCGGCTACCCCGGCACGGACCTGCCGGTGCGCCAGGCGGTCGCGGTCATCGACCGGCTCGGGCCCGCGCTCAGGAACGGCCGGACTGAGGACCAAGATCTTCGGCTACGACCACAACTGGTCGCTCCACCCCGACGACGAGAAGGCGACCCCGCCCGGCGAGGACCCGGAGCGCGAGTACCCCACCGACCTGCTCGAGTCGAGCGCCGGCCGCTGGCTGGCCGGCACGGCGTACCACTGCTACTCCGGCGACCAGAAGCGGATGACCGAGCTGCACCACCGGTTCCCCGACAAGGACATCTGGTTCACCGAGTGCTCCGGCTCCCACGGCCCGAGCGACCCGCCGGCCCAGTTCTTCAGTGACACCCTCAAGTGGCACGCCCGCAACCTCACGCTCGGCGTCACCCGCAACTGGGCGAAGTCGATGGTCACCTGGAACCTCGCGCTGCGGCCCGACGGCGGCCCGCACAACGGCGGCTGCGACACCTGCACCGGCGTCGTCACGGTCCAGCCCGACGGCTCGGTCACCCGCAACGCGGAGTACTACACGATCGGCCACCTCTCCCGCTTCGTCCGCCCGGGCGCCTGGCGCGTGGCCAGCGCCTCGTTCGGTACGACGAGCTGGAACGGCATGCTGATGAGCGCGGCGTTCGTGAACCCCGACGGCAGCCGGGTGCTGGTCGTGCACAACGAGCACGACGACCCGCGCAGCTTCGCGGTGGCCGAGGGCGACCAGTCCTTCGACTACACGCTCCCCGGCGGGGCGCTGGCCACGTTCACCTGGCCCGCCACCGGCTCCGGCCACCCCGACGGGACGCTCGTCGCCCCGTGGACCACCAGTGTCTCCAGCAACGTCGGCGACGCAGGCGTCGCCGCGGACGACGACGGCGCCACCGCCTGGCGCACGCCCGGCACCCAGCAGGCCGGGCAGTGGCTCCAGGTCGACCTCGGCACCCGCACGCACGTACGCCGCCTGGTGCTCGACGCCGGCCCGGGGACGTACGGCTGGGAGTCGCCCGGCCTGCCCTCCACCGACGCGCCCGCCTCCTACCTCCTGCAGGTGAGCGGCGACGGCCGGCACTGGAGCGACGTACGCACCGGCCACGGCACCGGCCAGCTCACCGAGCTGCGCCTGCCGTCCCGGGCCGTGCGCTACGCACGGGTGACCCTGACCGCCGACGCTCCCCACGCATGGCAGGTGGCGGAGGTGCGGGCCTACCGATGAGCCCCCGGCCGACATCACTTGTCCGCGACCGCGGGCTGCGCTTGGGTGGGAAGCCTGATCCCGGGAGGCAGACATGGCCAGCAAGGACCACTTCCACAGCGTCGTCGCCACGCTCCAGCCCGTCGTGCACGGGGTGCGCGACGACCAGATGACCGACCCGAGCCCGTGCACGGAGTGGACGGTGGGTGAGGTCGCGAACCACTTCCTCGGCACCTCCGAGGCGATGCGCCGGGCGGGTGCGGGGGAGGAGCGCGACCCCGACGACCCGTGGGGCACCGCCGGCGACCACGTGACCGCCGAGTGGCGCCACGACCTGTCGCGCCGGCTCACCGGCCTCGCCGACGCGTGGTCCACCGACGAGGCGTGGGAGGGCGAGCTCGACGGGATGCCCAAGCGGGGCATGGGCGACATGGCGTACGTCGAGGTGATGCTGCACGGCTGGGACCTCGCCCGCGGCACCGGCCAGGACCTCCGCTTCGACGACGATGCCGTCGCGCAGGCGAAGGTGGTCATGGACCAGATCGGGAAGATGGGCCGCGACCAGGGCGCCTTCGGGGAGCTGGTCGAGGTCGGCGACGACGCCTCCGACTGGGACCGGGTGCTCGCGGAGGGCGGCCGCGACCCCGGGTGGTCCGCGGGCTGACCTCCGGCGGTCGCCGTCTCAGCCCACCGGGTGGTAGCCGCAGGCGTCCGCGACCGACACCGCCGTCCCCGGGTCGTCGTCCGCGTCCTCGTCCTCGGTCGTCCCTGCCGTCCCTGCCGTTCCGGTGGTTCCGGTCGCCGGGGCGGCCGGCTCCGAGGACGGAGTGGACGACCGCTTCGGCGGATGCAGGGTGCGCTCGACCACCGACTGCATCCACACGAAGTCCGGGTCGCCGGAGAAGAACTTGTCCGACGAGACGAAGGCGACCGACTTCACCGTGTGCTCCTTGACCCGCATGCCGAGGTCGACGAACGCCGGGAGGAGCTCGCGGGGGATGTCGGTGCGCACGATCTTCTTCCCCGTGGTGGCCAGCTGCTGGTAGCGACGCAGCAGGGTCACCGGGTCGAGCTCGTCGATGAGCGCGTTGACCATGCACCGCTGCCGCAGCATCCGCTGGTAGTCGTCGGAGCCCCACCGCCCGCGCGAGAACCACAGCGCGTGATAGCCGTTCAGGTGCTGGTCCGGACCCGGCTGGAGGTAGCCCACCGGCGGGATGCCGGCGTCGGTGTTGCCCTGGATCGCGACCGGCTCGTTGATGTTCACGGTGACGCCGCCGACCGCATCGACGATGTCCTTGAAGCCCGCGAGGTTCACCAGGAGGTAGTAGTCGACCGGGGTGCCGAGGCTGCCCGACACCGCCTGCTTGAGGGCGTCGGCGCCCTCGTTGTCGGACTTCCCGAGGATCTTGGGGTAGAGCGCCGGGACCTGCCCGTAGACCGCGTTGAGCATCCAGCTGCCCGGGTCGCCCTCGCCGCGGAAGCCGTCGGGGTAGAGGTCGTGCAGCGGGCTGTCCGCCGGGAACTGCGCGTTCATCATGTTGCGGGGCAGGCTGAACATCGCCGACCGACCGGTGTGGGTGTCCATGCTGAGCAGGATCATCGAGTCGGTGCGTACGCCGGTGCGGCCGACGCCGCCGTCGCCGCCGAGCAGCAGCACGCTGACCCGGTCCCGGCCGCCCCACGGGTCCTCCTCGGTCACGTCCGTCGGCGCGGTGGCGCTCTCGTTGTTCTCGAACACCGTGGACACGAGGTCCGCCTGCGTCATGGAGTAGCGCATGCCCTGGACCACCGGCAGCGCGACCAGCAGGCAGAACGCGCAGACCGTCGCCAGGCCGAGGCTCGAGCGGGCGCGGCCGAGGCCGCTCGGGCGGGTCATCAGCCACGTCGTCACGACGGTGAACGCCCAGACCGTGAGGACGATCCCGACGACGACAGCGAGGGCGCGCAGCCGGGCGGGGTCGAAGGCCACGTCGATGAGGTGGTCCTTCTCCTGCACGTAGGCGATCAGCACGCCGACCGCGGCCACGCTCGGCAGCATCAGCGCCATGCCCAGCCGGCGGCCGCTCCAGACGTACCCGGCGCCGGGAAGGAGGGCGCCGAGCGCGGTGACGCCGAACGCACCGGTCATGGTGCGGGCCCGGCGGAAGCGTGACGCCTGCGGCGGTACGGCGCGGCGCGCGCCTCCGCGGGGCACACGCGGCTGCGGCGTGCTGGCCCTCCGTCTCGACATGCGACCTCCCACGGGCCAGCCGGTGCTGGCGGCGAAAGCGACGATGCCGTCGGGGTCCTCGGGCAATCTGGGGCAAAGGCTAGCAATCACACCGGCCCGGACCGGCCCTCCTGGGCCTCCGCCGTACGGCGTGTCCCGGAGCCCTCCCGTGGAACCCGGTAGGTGGAGCGCAGCGCGATGAGGCAGGCTTGGCCCCGACCACCTCCCCACGGAAGGCCCAGCGTGACCCACGTACCCACCGTCCTCGACGACCTCGAGTGGCGCGGCCTCGTCGCCCACTCGACCGACCTCGACGCGCTCCGCGCGGCGCTGGCCGAGGGGAGCGTGCGGTTCTATGTGGGCTTCGACCCCACCGCGCCGAGCCTGCACATGGGCAACCTGGTCCAGATCCTCACGGCCAGGCGGCTCCAGCAGGCCGGCCACACGCCGTTCGCCCTGGTCGGCGGTGCCACCGGCATGATCGGTGACCCGAAGGAGTCGGGGGAGCGGACGCTCAACTCGCTCGACACCGTGAAGGACTGGGTGGACCGCGTCCGCGGCCAGATCGAGCCGTTCCTCGACTTCGAGGGTCCGAACGCCGCGACCATGGTCAACAACTACGACTGGACGGCGTCCCTGTCGACGATCGACTTCCTGCGTGACATCGGCAAGCACTTCCCGGTGAACCGGATGCTGGCGCGCGACGTGGTGAAGTCCCGTCTCGAGGGGGGCATCAGCTACACCGAGTTCAGCTACGTCCTGCTGCAGTCGATGGACTTCCTCAACCTCTACCGCGACTACGGCGTCACGCTGCAGTTCGGCGGCTCCGACCAGTGGGGCAACCTCACCGGCGGCGTCGAGCTGATCCGGCGCGCCGACGGCGGCAAGGCCCACGCGTTCGCCACGCCCCTGGTCACCCGTGCCGACGGCACGAAGTACGGCAAGACCGAGGGCGGGGCACTGTGGCTCGACCCGGAGATGATGTCGCCGTACGCCTTCTACCAGTTCTGGCTCAACGCCGAGGACGCCAAGGTCGGGGAGCTGCTGCGCATCTTCACCTTCCTCTCGCGGGAGGAGATCGAGGAGCTCGACGCCCAGACCGCGGAGAAGCCGTGGCTGCGTGCGGGCCAGAAGGCGCTGGCCGAGCAGGTGACCACGCTGGTGCACGGGGCGGAGGAGACCGCGCGCATCCAGGCCGCGTCCGCCGCACTGTTCGGCGGGGGAGACCTGCACGAGCTGAGTACGCCGACGCTCGCGGCCGCGCTGCGCGAGGCCGGGGCGGCGCGCCTCGACCGGACGGCAGGGCTGCCCGACATCGTCGGACTCCTGGTCGCGGCCGGCCTGGCGAAGAGCAACGGCGAGGCCCGACGGACCGTGAACGAGGGCGGCGCCTACCTGAACAACACCCGGATCGAGGATCCGGAGTTCGTGCCGAGCGAGTCGGACCTGGTGGGTGGGACGTGGCTGGTGCTGCGCCGCGGCAAGAAGACGATCGCCGGCGTCGAGGTCGGCTAGTCCACGAGCTCGACGCCCGCGCACAGCGTCACCGGGAACCCCGGTCGTCCACCGTCACCACGGTGTCCGGCCGGGGTTCCGTGCGTCTCGGCCTCTCGTGAGCGTGGGAACCGGTCGGATCGGCGCACTCGTCCAGGGCGACGGCAGGCGTGGGTGAGCGTGCCGCGGCGCCGTGCGCGCGCCGTCCAACGTCGCCCCATGCGTCACATTTGGCCTCTGACCTGCGGAAACGTTCCTTGTGGCCCGGGTCACGTCGTTTCGATTTGACGGTGTGCAGGCGCTCGCATAATGTTTCACCTGTCGCCAGGGAGCGGCGGGAGGGAACGGCCGAGAGGCTGGGCCCCCGGCCCCGGGAGACCACCCCAACACTCACCTTTCGAGGCTGACAGTGTGCGCGCCACGATGCGGCCACCAAGGACTCGGATACACAGTGGTGCGCGGGGGCCGGGAGGCAGACGGGCCGAATTGACAGCCCCGAGTCAGACCGGTAAGTTTTACCAGGTTGCCCCACGGAACGGCCGAGAGGCCTGACTGCGGTGCGCGCTTGATCCTTGAGAACTCAACAGTGTGCCAAAAGTCGACGAATTAGTTTGTTTAACCCGTCGGCGGAGCGGATGACTTCGGTCATCAGCGACGTTGATGGTTCCTTTGGTAAGAAACGATGATTCTGACAACTATGTCAGTGATTCGGTCTCTTGCCGGGACAACATCCAGAATTGACGGACACCTTCGGGTGCGCCGTCGCAAGAATTCAACGGAGAGTTTGATCCTGGCTCAGGACGAACGCTGGCGGCGTGCTTAACACATGCAAGTCGAGCGGTAAGGCTCCTTCGGGAGTACACGAGCGGCGAACGGGTGAGTAACACGTGAGCAATCTGCCCTTCACATCGGGATAACCACCGGAAACGGTGGCTAATACCGAATACGACCACTTCAGGCATCTGATGGTGGTGGAAAGTTCTGGCGGTGAAGGATGAGCTCGCGGCCTATCAGCTTGTTGGTGGGGTAATGGCCCACCAAGGCTTCGACGGGTAGCCGGCCTGAGAGGGTGACCGGCCACACTGGGACTGAGACACGGCCCAGACTCCTACGGGAGGCAGCAGTGGGGAATATTGGACAATGGGCGAAAGCCTGATCCAGCAACGCCGCGTGAGGGATGACGGCCTTCGGGTTGTAAACCTCTTTCAGCAGGGACGAAGCGAAAGTGACGGTACCTGCAGAAGAAGCACCGGCCAACTACGTGCCAGCAGCCGCGGTAATACGTAGGGTGCGAGCGTTGTCCGGAATTATTGGGCGTAAAGGGCTCGTAGGCGGTTTGTCGCGTCGGGAGTGAAAACTCGGGGCTTAACCCCGAGCCTGCTTCCGATACGGGCAGACTAGAGGTATGCAGGGGAGAACGGAATTCCTGGTGTAGCGGTGAAATGCGCAGATATCAGGAGGAACACCGGTGGCGAAGGCGGTTCTCTGGGCATTACCTGACGCTGAGGAGCGAAAGTGTGGGGAGCGAACAGGATTAGATACCCTGGTAGTCCACACCGTAAACGTTGGGCGCTAGGTGTGGGACTCATTCCACGAGTTCCGTGCCGCAGCTAACGCATTAAGCGCCCCGCCTGGGGAGTACGGCCGCAAGGCTAAAACTCAAAGGAATTGACGGGGGCCCGCACAAGCGGCGGAGCATGCGGATTAATTCGATGCAACGCGAAGAACCTTACCTGGGTTTGACATATGCGAGAAAGCCGTAGAGATAGGGGTCCTGTAAGTCGGTATACAGGTGGTGCATGGCTGTCGTCAGCTCGTGTCGTGAGATGTTGGGTTAAGTCCCGCAACGAGCGCAACCCTCGTCTTATGTTGCCAGCACGTAATGGTGGGGACTCATAAGAGACTGCCGGGGTCAACTCGGAGGAAGGTGGGGATGACGTCAAGTCATCATGCCCCTTATGTCCAGGGCTTCACGCATGCTACAATGGCCGGTACAAAGGGCTGCGATACCGCAAGGTGGAGCGAATCCCAAAAAGCCGGTCTCAGTTCGGATTGGGGTCTGCAACTCGACCCCATGAAGTCGGAGTCGCTAGTAATCGCAGATCAGCAACGCTGCGGTGAATACGTTCCCGGGCCTTGTACACACCGCCCGTCACGTCACGAAAGTCGGCAACACCCGAAGCCGGTGGCCCAACCCTTGTGGAGGGAGCCGTCGAAGGTGGGGCTGGCGATTGGGACGAAGTCGTAACAAGGTAGCCGTACCGGAAGGTGCGGCTGGATCACCTCCTTTCTAAGGAGCATTTGGCAGTCCGTGGTGACACGGGGTGTCCAGCTGTCTGTTTCGTAGACAAACGTTCTACGGCAGACGATGCTCACTAGTGGAACGTCGATTATTTGGTCTGACTCGCAACGCAAGCGCTCGTCAGTACTGCCGGCTCCCTCGGGGTCGGCGTGGAACCTCGAGCGGGAGCGCGCGGAGCTCTCCAGGCACACTGTTGGGTCCTGAGGGATCGAGTGATCGACTCTCTCTGGGCCATCGCCCCTGCGAACTACCTCCACGGCCGTTACCGGTCGACGGGCAAGCGCAGATTCGTTCGATGGCACCGCCCGTAATTTGAGAACTACACAGTGGACGCGAGCATCTTTGTAGCAAGACAAGCTACTAAGGGCACATGGTGGATGCCTTGGCACCAAGAGCCGATGAAGGACGTAGGAGCCTGCGATAAGCCCCGGGAAGTTGGCAACCGAGCTGTGATCCGGGGATTTCCGAATGGGGAAACCCAGCTGGAGTCATGTCCAGTTACCTCTGCCTGAACACATAGGGCAGTTGGAGGGAACGTGGGGAAGTGAAACATCTCAGTACCCACAGGAAGAGAAAACAAAAGTGATTCCGAGAGTAGTGGCGAGCGAAATCGGAAGAGGCCAAACCCAGACGTGTGATAGCCGGCAGGCGTTGCTGTATGGGGGTTGTGGGGCCGTCTCGCTGGTTCTGCCGAACCGGCACAGAGTAAGAAATCATCGTTGAAGTTGAAGAGGACTGGAAAGTCCCGGCGTAGAGGGTGATACCCCCGTACACGTAAGACAATGACTCTGAGTCGTCACCCCAAGTAACACGGAACCCCTGAAATTCCGTGTGAATCTGGCGGGACCACCCGTTAAGCCTAAATACTCCTTGGTGACCGATAGCGGACAAGTACCGTGAGGGAAAGGTGAAAAGTACCCCTGGCGGGGAGTGAAATAGTACCTGAAACCATGTGCCTACAATCCGTCGGAGCGAGATCTTCGGATCTTGTGACGGCGTGCCTTTTGAAGAATGAGCCTGCGAGTTTGCGTTGTGTCGCGAGGTTAACCCGTGTGGGGAAGCCGTAGCGAAAGCGAGTCCGAATAGGGCGTCTGAGTGGCACGACCAAGACCCGAAGCGGAGTGATCTATCCATGGGCAGGTTGAAGCGCGGGTAAGACCGCGTGGAGGACCGAACCCACCAGGGTTGAAAACCTGGGGGATGACCTGTGGATAGGGGTGAAAGGCCAATCAAACTCCGTGATAGCTGGTTCTCCCCGAAATGCATTTAGGTGCAGCGTCGCGTGTTTCTTACCGGAGGTAGAGCACTGGATGGTCTAGGGGGCCCACAAGCTTACCGAAATCAGCCAAACTCCGAATGCCGGTAAGTGAGAGCGCGGCAGTGAGACTGCGGGGGATAAGCTCCGTAGTCGAGAGGGAAACAGCCCAGACCATCAGCTAAGGTCCCTAAGCGATAACTAAGTGGAAAAGGATGTGGAGTCGCACAGACAACCAGGAGGTTGGCTTAGAAGCAGCCACCCTTGAAAGAGTGCGTAATAGCTCACTGGTCAAGTGATTCCGCGCCGACAATGTAGCGGGGCTCAAGTTATCCACCGAAGCTATGGCATTCACGCTCAAGCCAGGCCCTTGTGGTCCAGGTGCGTGGATGGGTAGGGGAGCGTCGTATGGCGAGCGAAGCGGCGGAGTGATCCAGTCGTGGACGCCATACGAGTGAGAATGCAGGCATGAGTAGCGAATGACAAGTGAGAAACTTGTCCGCCGAATGATCAAGGGTTCCAGGGTCAAGCTAATCTGCCCTGGGTAAGTCGGGACCTAAGGCGAGGCCGACAGGCGTAGTCGATGGACAACGGGTTGATATTCCCGTACCGGCAAAATAGCGCCCATGACGAACCTAGTGATGCTAAGTGCCCAAAGCTTCCGGGATCCTTCGGGACGATGGAAGTGGAGCGCACGACCCGAACTAGTAGTAGTCAAGCGATGGGGTGACGCAGGAAGGCAGTCCAACCGTGGCGATGGTAGACCACGGCTAAGGATGTAGGGCGAGACATAGGCAAATCCGTGTCTCATGTGCCTGAGATCTGATGGGGAGTCCTTATGGACGAAGTGGATGATCCTATGCTGTCGAGAAAAACCTCTAGCGAGCTATGCGCCGCCCGTACCCCAAACCGACTCAGGTGATCAGGTAGAGAATACCAAGGCGATCGAGTGAACCATGGTTAAGGAACTCGGCAAAATGCCCCCGTAACTTCGGGAGAAGGGGGGCCGGATTTGTCAGTGCACTTGCTGCATGAAGCAATGATGGCCGCAGAGACCAGGCCCAAGCGACTGTTTACTAAAAACACAGGTCCGTGCTAAGTCGTAAGACGATGTATACGGACTGACTCCTGCCCGGTGCTGGAAGGTTAAGGGGACGTGTTAGCTGATTCGTCAGCGAAGCGCAGAACTTAAGCCCCAGTAAACGGCGGTGGTAACTATAACCATCCTAAGGTAGCGAAATTCCTTGTCGGGTAAGTTCCGACCTGCACGAATGGAGTAACGACTTGGGCGCTGTCTCAACCGTGGACTCGGCGAAATTGCACTACGAGTAAAGATGCTCGTTACGCGCGGCAGGACGGAAAGACCCCGGGACCTTTACTACAATTTGGTATTGGTGTTTGGTTCGGCTTGTGTAGGATAGGTGGGAGGCTTTGAAGCGTGGACGCCAGTTCATGTGGAGCCAACGTTGAAATACCACTCTGGTCGTACTAGATATCTAACCTAGGTCCGTTATCCGGATCAGGGACAGTGCCTGATGGGTAGTTTAACTGGGGCGGTTGCCTCCTAAAATGTAACGGAGGCGCCCAAAGGTTCCCTCAGCCTGGTTGGCAATCAGGTTTCGAGTGTAAGTGCACAAGGGAGCTTGACTGTGAGACAGACATGTCGAGCAGGGACGAAAGTCGGGACTAGTGATCCGGCGCTGGCATGTGGAAGCGGCGTCGCTCAACGGATAAAAGGTACCCCGGGGATAACAGGCTGATCTTCCCCAAGAGTCCATATCGACGGGATGGTTTGGCACCTCGATGTCGGCTCGTCGCATCCTGGGGCTGGAGTAGGTCCCAAGGGTTGGGCTGTTCGCCCATTAAAGCGGCACGCGAGCTGGGTTTAGAACGTCGTGAGACAGTTCGGTCCCTATCCGCCGCGCGCGCAGGAAACTTGAGAAAGGCTGTCCCTAGTACGAGAGGACCGGGATGGACGAACCTCTGGTGTGCCAGTTGTTCCGCCAGGAGCACGGCTGGTTTGCTACGTTCGGAAGTGATAACCGCTGAAAGCATCTAAGCGGGAAGCACGTTTCAAGATGAGGTTTCCCACCGGATTAACCGGGTAAGGCCCCCAGTAGACGACTGGGTTGATAGGCCGGAGGTGTACAGCAGTAATGCCCAGCCGACCGGTACTAATAGGCCGAGGGCTTGTCCCTCAAAGATGTTGCGCGTCCACTGTGTGGTTCCCGAGTTACGGTCGGGAACCAGCTGAAAAGTCACCAGACTTCTCGAGTTGGTTGATCTAACTCCATAGAGTTTCGGCGGCCATAGCGAAAGGGAAACACCCGGCTCCATTCCGAACCCGGAAGTTAAGCCTTTCAGCGCCGATGGTACTGCAACCGGGAGGTTGTGGGAGAGTAGGACGTCGCCGGACATACTTCACCGAAGAGGCCACCCACCAGGGTGGCCTCTTCGTGTTTCGTGGGTCCTCCCGCCGCGTTTTGCGGCATCCGGCCGAGCGTCCACGATGATGTCCGAACGGGTGGCCTCGTCCACCCACGGCAGTCGAGGTGCGCACGCAGCGCACACAGAGGAGTTCAGTGGTGGCCGAGAGTCGAGGACAGGGTCCGCGACGGGGCGACAAGCCGCGCAGCGGCGGGCCGTCGGGTGGCGGCAGCCCGGGGCGCCTCACGCGGCGGGCCGGCAGCCGCAGGCCGCGGCGCGGGACCGCGCCGCCGGACGCGCCGCGTGGGCAGGGCGGACGTCCGCCGCGCGACGACCGTCGGGGCGACCGCCGCGACGACCGCGACGACCGCAGGATCCGGCCGCGTGACGAGGCCGAGCGGTCCGCCGAGCAGGCGAAGTACGACGGTCCTCCGCTCGACCCGGAGATCACCGGCAAGGAGCTCGACCGCAACGTGGCGCAGCAGCTGCGCGGGCTGCCCGAGAAGCTGGCCGCGCGCGTGGCCCGCCACCTCGTGGCCGCCGGGATGCTCCTCGACGAGGACCCGAAGACGGCGTACCAGCACACGCTGGCCGCGCGGGCCCGTGCCGCCCGGATCGCGGTGGTGCGCGAGGCGTGCGGCGAGGCGGCCTACTACGCCGGCGAGTACGCCGAGGCGCTCGTCGGAGCTGCGTGCGGCCAAGCGGATGAACGGCAACACCGAGTACCTCCCGGTGATGGCCGACTGCGAGCGCGCGCTCGGCCGCCCGGAGAAGGCACTGGCGCTGGCCCGGAACCCCTCGGTGGCGAACCTCGAGGACTCGCTCAAGGCGGAGATGACGATCGTCGAGGCCGGCGCACGCCGTGACCTCGGCGAGCTCGACGCCGCGCTGCGGACGCTGGAGAACGCCCCGCTGCGCTCACGCTCCCGCGCCGACTGGGTGGCTCGGCTGCGCTACGCGTACGCCGACACCCTGCTCGCCGCCGGTCGTCGCGAGGACGCGGTGGTCTGGTTCCACCGCACCGTCGGCGTCGACGGCAACGAGGTCACCGACGCCGCCGAGCGCGCCGCGGAGGTCGGAGAAGTCGCTCGGCTGACCGTCCGCGACCCCTGACGACCCGGTTTCCGTCCCCAGGCGGTCCGGGTCGTCGTCATCTCCACAGGTGGCCCCGTCGTCGGCGAGCCGATGTCGGCTCCGGACCGGAAGGTCGGTCCTGGAGGTGATGACCGTGACCAACGAGGTCTGTCTGCAGGGCCGGCTGTCGCGACAGCCGGAGGAGAAGGTGCTGCCCAGCGGCGATGCCGTCTGGGTGATGCGCATCGTGGTGCCCCGCGAGGAGGGCGAGCGCAAGGGCGTCGACTGGATCGACTGCGCCGTCTGGGGCGGCCGGCTGCAGGCGCTCGGTGTCCGGCTGGGGGATCGGCGACGTGGTGGAGGTCCAGGGCGCCCTGCGTCGGCGCTTCTACCGGGTGGCGGGCTCCGCGGCGTCGCGGGTGGAGGTGGAGGCGCGCTCCGGGCGCCTCATCCGTCGCGCAGATCCCGCATGAGCACGCCGACGTGCGGCTTGGGCTGGAAGGAGGTGGCCTTCTGGGGGAGCAGCTCACCGGACCGGGCCGAGCTGTCCACCTGGTCGAAGGTCGGCGCGGGCAGCAGCACCGCACATCCCTGCCCGGCGCGCGCGAGCGCCTCGGCGGCCGTGTGGTGGAAGACGAGCTGGTCCTCGCGCACGCCCCAGGCCGGGAAGAGCTCCTGGTGCGCGACGGAGACGAGCAGGGCGGAGTCGCCGGCGGGCCGCAGGGTGGCCCAGTGCTGACCGTCGTGCAGCACGAGGGCGTGCTCGAGCTCGGCGAGCGCCGCGTGGCTGCGAGTCGTGCCGGCGGAAGTCGTCGCCGCGGCTCGGCGGAGATCTTCTCGATGGTGGTGAGGGTCAGCCGCGGAATCGTCCGGTGGATCGCGCACAGCTGCAGCGGGGTGTCGGCCTGGTCGATGAGCATCACGAGGGTCTGGTCCCAGGCGGTGCCCGCTCGCTGGGACTGGAGCCGGAGCGCCGCGGCGTACCGGTGGTGGCCGTCGGCGATGACTGCGCGGGCGTCGGCGAGCTCGGCGACCAGCGACTGCTGCACGTGCGGGTCGGTGATCCGCCAGATGCGCTGCAGCTGTCCGGCCTTGTCGGTGTAGACGAGGTCGGGTGCCGCCGCGGCGGTGGCGCGCAGGGTCTCCCGCACGGACTCGGGTCCGCGGTGCATGAGCAGGATCGGGGCCGGGTTGAGCGACATCTCGGCCATCCGGTCGGCGAGCTGGGTGACCTGGTCGGCGTGCACGTCCTCGTGCGGGAAGACCCGGTCCCGCGGCCGCCGGGCAGGTCCAGCAGGGCCACGACGCCGCGGATGGAGACGCCGGCAGAGGTGTACTCGTGCAGGTAGAGCGCGGGTCGCGGGTCGACCCGGAGGTGGCGCTTGCGACGCCAGTCCCTGAGACGTGCGGGGACCGCTCGGTAGGGTCGGGCGAACACGCGGTTGGCCACCGGGTCACCGACATAGCTGTCGGCCAGGCGCAGCGCCCGGAACGGGTGCAGCGCGAACCGGCTCCCGGTTGCCGATGTCGTGTCCATTCGGAGAATCGTAGGGGTTGCCCTCGAGATCGGAGGACGGGGTTGCTGCAGGAGTCGTCGGGACCGCTCGCGAGCGGGTACGACCTGGCCATGCTGGACCTCGACGGCGTCGTCTACGTCGGTGCCAAGGCGGTCCCCGGAGCGCCCGAGCACCTGCGGCGGGCCGGCGAGGCCGGACTGCACGTGGCCTTCGTGACCAACAACGCCTCGCGTCCTCCCCAGACGGTCGCTGACCACCTCGTGGAGCTCGGCGTGGAGGCGGACGTCGTCCGACGTGGTGACCTCCGCCCAGGCCGCCGCCCACCTGCTCGCCGAGCGCCTCGACGCCGGGGCGCCGGTGTTTCTGCTCGGTGGTGACGGGCCTACGGCAGGCGCTGGAGGAGGAGGGTCTCACCGTGGCCACCTCCCGCGGGGAGGACCCGGTCGCGGTGGTCACCGGCTACGGGCCGGAGGTGCTGTGGCGCGACATCATGCTCGGCGCGATGATGATCCGCGACGGGCTGCCCTGGGTCGCCAGCAACACCGACCTGAGCATCCCGACCGACGACGGCATCGGCCCCGGGCACGGGGTCCTGGTGCGGATGCTGCAGGACTTCTGCGGCGTTGATCCGATCGTGGCCGGCAAGCCCGAGCGACCGCTGCTCGACGAGACCGTACGCCGGGTGGGCGGCGAGCGGCCGCTGATGATCGGCGACCGGCTGGACACCGACATCGAGGGCGCACACAACGCGAAGATCGACTCGTTGCTCGTGATGACCGGGGTGACCGGGGTCGCCGAGCTCGTGGCGGCGCCGGACCACCTGCGCCCGACCTTCCTCGCCGCCGACCTGGGCGGCCTGTTCGAGACGCACCCGGTGCCCGACCGGCGACGGCGATGACACCGTCCTGGGCGGGTGGCGGGGCAGCGTGCGCGACGGACGGCTCGAGGTCGCCGGCGAGGGCAGCGACGACGACTGGTGGCGGGTCGTCGCGACGGTCGCCTGGCGGCACCTGGACTCCACCGGGAGGCCCGCCGACAGTGACGGCCTGACCCCGCCCGGTGGCGCTGACCACGGTGCCCCGCGGGGTACCGTGTCGTCATGACCGAGCAGCTGCCCGAGCGCCCCGTCGACGAGCACGACGACGAGTACGACGACGCCGGCACCCACGACGAGGACCTGGTCGACGAGTCCGGCCCCTCGCTCGAGCCCGACGGGCACGTCCGCACCGGCAACGTCACGGTCGACGCCGTCCTGGCCAGCATGGAGGGCCTCGAGGACACCCCGGTCTCCGAGCACGTCGCGGTGTTCGAGCACGCCCACGAGCAGCTGCGTCGCGCCCTCGACGGCGCCGACGAGCCCGCGCGGCGGCTCCGGCGCCGACGGGCGCTGACCCCGCAGTGCCCCGACGACTGCGGCTCGACGCCGAGCTGGTGCGCCGCCACCTCGCCCGGTCCCGGGAGCACGCCAGCGAGCTGATCGCCGCCCGCCGGGTGAAGGTGGCCGGCGTGGTGGCCCAGAAGCCGGCGACCGGCGTCACCACCGACGTCGCGATCGTGGTGGCCGAGGACCCCGACCGGCCGGACTACGTCTCGCGCGGCGGGCACAAGCTCGCCGGGGCCCTCGCGGCGTTCGCCCCGCTCGGCCTGGAGGTGCGCGGCCGCCGGGTGCTGGACGCCGGCGCCTCGACCGGCGGCTTCACCGACGTACTCCTGCGCGCACGGCGCGGCCGAGGTGGTCGCCGTCGACGTCGGGTACGGCCAGCTGGCCTGGCGGCTGCGGCAGGACGAGCGGGTCCGCGTGCACGACCGCACCAACATCCGCGAGCTCGACGTCGAGACCATCGGTGGCCCGGTCGACGTCGTCGTCGGGGACCTCTCGTTCATCAGCCTGGCGCTGGTGCTGGACGCCGCTGATCGCGGTCACCCGCGAGGACGGCGACCTCGCCCTGATGGTCAAGCCGCAGTTCGAGGTGGGCAAGGACCGGGTCGGCAAGGGCGGGGTGGTCCGCGACCTCGCCCTGCGCGCCGAGGCGGTCTCCGACGTCGCCGCGGCCGCCGCCCGGCTCGGCTGGGGCGCCCGCGCGGTCACCACCAGCCCGTTGCCCGGGCCCTCGGGCAACGTGGAGTTCTTCCTCTGGCTGCGCCGGGGCGAGGCCACCATCGGGGACGACGACATCGCCGCCGAGGTGGAGCGCTCCGCCGGGCTGGGGGTGGCGGGTGAGAAGGTTGACCCGTGAGTGAGAACGCAACGCAGCAGTCGGGTCCGGTGCGCCGGGTCCTGCTGCTCGCGCACACCGGCCGCGAGGACGCCCGCGAGGTGGCCCGCGCCTTCTGCAAGTCGCTCACCGCGCACGGCATCGTGGTCCGGCTGCTCGCCGACGAGGCCTCCGACCTCGGGCTCGACCCGGTGGCGCCCGAGCCGGGCATCGAGACCGTCACCGACGCCCAGATGCGCGACGAGGACGGCGAGGGCGCGGGGGAGGGCTGCGAGCTCGCCGTGGTCATCGGCGGCGACGGCACCATCCTGCGTGCGGCCGAGATGACGCACCTGGCCGGCACCCCGCTGCTCGGGGTCAACCTGGGCCACGTCGGGTTCCTCGCCGAGGCGGAGTACGACGACGTCGACTCCACCATCGCCGCGATCGTGGAGCGCCGCTACACCGCCGAGGAGCGGCTGACCATCGACGTGCAGGTCTACCAGGGCAAGGAGCTGGTCACCAGCACGTTCGCCCTCAACGAGGTCAGCGTCGAGAAGGCCGCCCGGGAGCGGATGCTCGAGGTCGTCGTCGAGATCGACGGCCGCCCGCTGTCCCGCTGGGGCTGCGACGGCGTCGTGTGCGCCACGCCGACCGGCTCCACCGCCTACAACTTCAGCGCCGGCGGCCCGGTCGTCTGGCCGGGGGTCGAGGCCCTGCTCATGGTGCCGATCAGCGCGCACGCCCTGTTCGCCCGCCCGATGGTGGTGGCGCCGACCTCGGTGCTCGCCGTCGAGGTGCTCGAGCGCACCACCGGCGGCGGGGTGATGTGGGCCGACGGCCGCCGCACCGTCGAGCTCCCGCCCGGCGCCCGGATCGAGGTACGCCGCGGGCACGCCCCGGTGCGGCTGGTCCGGCTGCACCAGGCCCCGTTCACCGACCGGCTGGTCGCGAAGTTCGGCCTCCCGGTCGAGGGCTGGCGCGGTGCCTCCGAGCGCCGCCGCCGCAACGGCGGCACCAACGAGGCCGTGTGGGGCGCCGATGATTGAGGAGATCCGGATCCGGTCGCTCGGCGTCATCGACTCCTCGACCCTGGAGCTCGGCCCCGGCCTGACCGTGATCACCGGTGAGACCGGCGCGGGCAAGACGATGGTCGTCACCGCCCTCGGGCTGCTGCTCGGCGGCCGTGCCGACACCGGAGCCGTCCGGTCCGGCGCCAAGGCCGCCCGGGTCGAGGGCGTGGTCCATGCCGTCGACCTCGCCGACTTCCGCACCGCCGTGGAGGACCTCGGCGGCGAGGTCGAGGACGACCGGGTGCTGCTGGCCCGCACCATCTCGGGCGAGGGCCGCTCCCGCGCATTCGTCGGCGGCGCCTCGGTGCCCGCCTCCCAGCTCTCCGACGTCGCCGAGCCGCTCGTCGCCGTCCACGGCCAGTCCGACCAGCACCGCCTGCTGCGGCCCGCCGCCCAGCGCGACGCCCTCGACCGCTTCGGCGGCGAGGAGACCGCCGACCTGCTCGCGGCGTACTCCACGCTGCACGCCGACCTGCTCGCCACCGAGGCGGAGCTGACCGAGGTGGTCACCAGCGCCCGGGAGCGGGCCCGCGAGGCCGACCTGCTGCGCTTCGGCCTCGAGGAGATCGAGGCGGTCTCGCCGGAGCCGGGGGAGGACGTCCGGCTCGCGGCCGAGGAGACCCGGCTCGGGTTCGCCGACACCCTGCGGGTCGCCGCCGAGCAGGCCCGCGAGTCGCTGTCCGCCGAGCACGGGCGGCCCGGACGCCCTCGGCGCCGCGGCCGCGGCCCGGACCCAGCTCGAGGGAGTGCGCGAGCACGACCCCGAGGCGGCCGAGCTGGCCGACCGGCTGGCCGAGGTCAGCTACCTCCTCTCCGACGTGGCGGCCGACGTCGCGTCCTACGCCTCCCGGCTGGAGACCGACCCGGCCCGGCTGGCCGCGGTCTCCGAGCGACGGGCGGCGCTGATCGCGCTCACCCGGAAGTACGGCGACACCATCGACGAGGTGCTCGCCTGGTCGGAGCAGTCGTCGCGACGGCTGCTCGACCTCGACCACACCGACGAGAAGGTCACCGAGCTGCGGGAGCGACGTACCCGCCTGCGTGCAGGAGCTCGGCCGGGCCGCGGAGGCCCTGTCGGCAGCGCGCACCCGCACCGCCGAGGCGCTCGGCTCCGCCGTGACCCGCGAGCTCGGGCTGCTGGCGATGCCGCACGCCCGGGTGTCGCTGGCCGTGCAGCAGCACGAGGCCGAGGCGCCCGCGCACGACGACCGGGCCGGTGCCCCGCTGCAGGTGGGGGAGCGGTGGCTGCGGTTCACCGCCTCCGGCGTGGACGAGGTGGAGTTCCTGCTCGCCGCCAACACCGGCGCCGACCCGCGGGCCCTGCACAAGGGCGCGTCCGGCGGCGAGCTCTCCCGGGTGATGCTCGCGCTCGAGGTGTCCCTGGCCGGCACCACCACGGTCCCGACGTTCGTCTTCGACGAGGTCGACGCCGGGGTCGGCGGCAAGGCGGCCGTCGAGGTCGGCCGGCGGCTGGCCACCCTGGCCCGCAACGCCCAGGTCGTGGTGGTCACCCACCTGCCCCAGGTCGCGGCGTACGCCGACCGCCACGTCGTGGTGGCCAAGTCCAGCGACGGCACGGTGACCACCTCCGGGCTGACCGTCCTGGAGGAGGGCGACCGGGTGCGGGAGCTGTCCCGGATGCTGGCCGGCATGGAGGACTCCGACACCGCCCTGGCGCACGCCCGCGAGCTGCTCGACGCGGCCCGCTCCGGCCGGGAGTAGTCGCACTTCCCAAGACCGCGCCGCCTCCGCGTGTGGTCCCGAATCCGGGTGGGTCGCCGTGTCACGATCTATCGGTCATGAGACTCGCACGCAGAACATCCACCGACGTCGACCTCCCCGGACTGACCGGTACCGCCAAGGTGGACCGCAGGACGCGGTCCCTGCTGCCCCGGCTCGGCACCGGCGACATCGCCGTCATCGACCACCTCGACATGGACCGCGCCACCGCCCAGCGGCTGGTGGACGCGGAGGTCTCCGCCGTCGTCAACCGCACCCGCTTCATCTCCGGGCGCTACCCCAACCTCGGGCCGACCGTGCTGGCCGAGGCCGGCATCACCCTCGTCGACGAGATCGGTGGCGAGGCGTTCGCCGCGATCCGTGACGGGCAGCGGATCCGGATCGACGACGGCGTCGTGTACGTCGGCACCGAGGAGGTGGCCACCGGCCGGGTGCTCGACTCGGTCGCGCTGGCCGAGGAGCTGGCCGCGGCCCGCGGCGGGATGACCGCCCAGCTGGAGAACTTCACGCACAACAGCACCGAGTTCCTGCGCCGCGAGCAGGAGCTGCTGCTGCACGGCCTCGGCGCGCCCCGCCTGGCCACCCGGGTCGAGGGACGGCCCGTCGTCGTGGTCGTCGCCGGCCCCGACCTCGACGCCGAGCTGAAGGGCCTGCGCCCCTACCTGCGCGAGCAGGACCCGGTGCTGGTCGCCGTGGACGGCGCCGCCGACACCCTCGAGGCGGCCGGACGGAAGGCCGACGTGGTGGTGCTCAGCTCCCCGCACCAGGCCGACGAGCGGGTCTCCGCCAAGGTGCTGCGTGCCGCGCACGACGTCGTCGTGGTCGTCGACCGCGGCGACGGCAAGACCCCGCTCGACGCCCTCGAGCGGCTGGGGGTCCGCCCACTGCGGTTCGAGACCGCCGCCACCCCCGAGGACGCGGCGCTCATGCTCGCCTCGCTGTCGCACGCGTCGCTGATCATCGGCGCCGGCGTGCACGCCAGCCTCGACGACTTCCTGGACCGGCAGCGCTCCGGCCTCGCCTCGACGTTCCTGACCCGGCTCAGGCTCGGCCCCCAGCTCGTCGACGCCCGCGCCGTGCCCGCTCTGTACGCCGGGCGGGTCCGCGCCTGGCAGCTCTGGCTGGTGCTGCTGTGCGGGCTGCTGGCGGTGGCCGCCGCGATCGCGGTCACCCCGGTGGGCCAGCAGTGGTACGCCGACCTCCGCCCGCACCTGACCGACCTGACCGACTCGGCCCGAGGACTCTTCCCGTGACCACGTTCCGCTACCACATCGTCTCCCTCCTCTCCGTCTTCCTGGCCCTCGCGGTCGGCATCGCCCTCGGCGGCGGTCCGCTGTCCGAGATCGGTCGCGCCGACGACGGCTCCGATGCCGCGAACGCCGGGTCTCCCCGCGTCAACGCCGAGCTCGCGCAGGCGCGGGCAGCCTCCGGCTTCCAGGACGAGGTCACCACCGGCCTCGCCCCGGACGCGATCGGCGACACGATCGCCCGGCGTACGGTCTCGATCGTCACGCTGCCCGGGGCCGACAAGGAGGTCGTGGCCGGCCTGACCGCCGCGGTCAAGCAGGGCGGCGGCGTGCTGACCGGGACGTACGCCGTGCGGCCCAAGCTGGTCGCCCCCGACGGCAAGTCACTGGTGGACACCCTCGGCGCCCAGGTCGCGGAGTCGGTGAAGGACGCCGACATCCCGACCACGGCGACGACGTACGACCGGATCGGTCAGCTGATCGGACGCGCGGTGGCGACCACCGCCGAACGCCGGCGACCCGACCGACGACGGCTCCGCCGACATCCTGAGCAGCCTGCGCGGCGCCCAGCTGCTCGACGCGGCGGCCCAGCCGACCACGCGCAGCAGCCTGGTGCTGGTGGTGCTCGGCAACGAGCCGGAGGACGACTCCGGCGCCGACAACATCCTGGGCGGCATCGCGAGCGGCATCGCCGAGCGGGCCGACTCGGTGGTGGTGGCGGGCTCGACCGCGTCCGCCACCGACGGCGTCCTGAAGACACTGCGCGACGACGAGACGTTCGCGGCCTCGGTCTCCTCGGTCGACTCCGACCAGACCGCGGCCGGCCGGCTGGTCGCCGTGCTGGCGCTCGCCGCGGACATGGACGGCGAGCCGGGCCACTACGGTGCGAGCGGCGCGGACGGCGCGCTGCCCCAGGACTGAACCTCACCGTCGTGTTGATTGCTCGTCGCGCGGGATTCGTGGGTAGACTGGAACCCCGTAGCAGACAACGTTCTGACCACGGGAGTTTCCTTGGCCTCTAGCGCGCCGACCAAGCACGTCTTCGTCACCGGAGGCGTCGCCTCCTCCCTCGGCAAGGGCCTCACGGCGTCCAGCCTGGGCAGCCTCCTGAAGTCCCGCGGACTTCGGGTCACCATGCAGAAGCTCGACCCGTACCTCAACGTGGACCCGGGCACCATGAACCCGTTCCAGCACGGCGAGGTGTTCGTCACCGACGACGGCGCCGAGACCGACCTCGACATCGGTCACTACGAGCGGTTCCTCGACACCGACCTCGGGCAGATCGCCAACGTCACCACCGGGCAGGTGTACTCCAGCGTCATCGCCAAGGAGCGCCGCGGCGACTACCTCGGCGACACGGTGCAGGTGATCCCGCACATCACCAACGAGATCAAGGACCGCATCCAGGCGATGGGCGGGCCCGACGTCGACGTGGTGATCACCGAGATCGGCGGCACCGTCGGCGACATCGAGTCGCTGCCGTTCCTCGAGGCCGCGCGCCAGGTGCGCCACGACATCGGCCGGGACAACTGCTTCTTCCTGCACGTCTCGCTGGTGCCCTACATCGGCCCCTCGGGCGAGCTGAAGACCAAGCCGACCCAGCACTCGGTCGCCGCGCTGCGCTCGATCGGTATCCAGCCCGACGCGGTGGTCTGCCGGGCCGACCGCGAGCTGCCGGTCTCGATCAAGAAGAAGATCTCGCTGATGTGCGACGTGGACCAGGAGGCCGTGGTCACCGCGGCCGACGCCCCGTCGATCTACGACATCCCCAAGGTGCTGCACCGCGAGGGCCTCGACGCCTACGTCGTACGCCGCCTCGACCTGCCGTTCCGCGACGTCGACTGGACCGTGTGGGACGACCTGCTGCGCCGGGTGCACCACCCGAAGGAGGAGGTCACCGTCGCGCTGGTCGGCAAGTACATCGACCTCCCCGACGCCTACCTCTCCGTGGCCGAGGCGCTGCGGGCCGGCGGCTTCGCCCACGAGGCCAAGGTCAACCTGCGCTGGATCCCCTCCGACGAGTGCGAGACGGCCAGCGGTGCCGCGAAGCACCTCACCGACGTCGACGCGGTCTGCGTGCCCGGCGGCTTCGGCATCCGCGGCATCGAGGGCAAGCTCGGCGCGCTGACCTACGCCCGCACCCACGGCATCCCGACGCTCGGCCTGTGCCTGGGGCTGCAGTGCATGGTCATCGAGTACGCCCGCAACATGGCCGGGCTCGAGAAGGCCGCCTCCACCGAGTTCGACCCCGACGTCCCCGAGCCGGTGATCGCCACGATGGAGGAGCAGAAGAGCTTCGTCGAGGGCGCCGGCGACCTGGGCGGCACCATGCGGCTGGGCCTCTACCCGGCCGAGCTCACCGAGGGCAGCATCGTGCAGCAGACCTACGGCGCCACCCGGATCGAGGAGCGCCACCGGCACCGCTACGAGGTCAACAACGCCTACCGCGACCAGCTGCAGGCGGCCGGACTGGTGTTCTCGGGGGTCAACCCGGACCTCGACCTGGTCGAGTTCGTCGAGCTGCCGCGCGAGGTGCACCCCTACTACGTGGCGACCCAGGCCCACCCCGAGCTGCGCTCGCGGCCGACCCGTCCGCACCCGCTGTTCGCGGGCCTGGTCGGCGCGGCCATCGAGCGGCAGAAGGAGCTGCGGTTCCCGATCGACGAGGACCTGCGCCGCATCGACGACGAGTGAGGCGGCCGGGCGCCGGTAGGGTCGGGCCCATGACGACGGACCCGCTGGCCGATCGGGCCGAGTCGTGGCCGGTCACCTCGACCACCGACCTGCACCGCGACCACTGGGTCGTGGCGCTGCGCGCCGACGACGTGACCCTGCCCGAGGGCGGTACGCCGTTCCGGCGGCTGGTGATCGAGCACCCCGGTGCCGCGATCGTGATGGCGGTGGACGAGCGGGAGCGGGTGCTGGTGCAGTCGCAGTACCGCCACCCCGTGCAGCAGCGGCTGGTCGAGTTCCCGGCCGGCCTGTGCGACGTACCGGGGGAGGACCCGCTGGAGGTGGCCCGGCGCGAGCTCCGTGAGGAGGCCGCGCTGCAGGCGACCGAGTGGACCCACCTGCTCTCGACGTGGTCCTCGCCGGGGCTCACCGACGAGCGGATGCACCTCTACCTCGCGCGCGGCCTCGCGGACGCCGACCGCGGTGACTTCGTGCTGGAGCACGAGGAGGCCTCGATCGAGTCGTCGTGGGTGGGCTTCGACGACCTGCTGGCCGCGGTGCTCGACGGCCGGGTCTCCGACGGACCGGTGGTGCAGGCGGTGCTGGCGTACGCCGCCCGGCGCGGAGCGCTGTCCCGGTGACCGCCACCAAGGCCCCGACCGCCGTCGTCCGGGCGATCCGGACCTACCTCGACCACCTCGGCGTCGAGCGCGGGCTCGCGGCGAACACGCTGTCGTCGTACCGCCGGGACCTGCGCAGGTACGCCGAGTTCCTCGAGCAGAACGGCATCGACGACCTGTCCGGGGTCACCGAGGCCGTGGTGACGTCGTTCCTGGTGCGGCTGCGCGAGGGCGACGCCGACCACCCGCCGCTGGGGGCCACCTCGGCCGCGCGCACGGTGGTGGCGGTGCGCGGGTTCCACAAGTTCGCGGTGCGCGACGGGCTGGCCGAGGTCGACCCGGCCGCCGCGGTCAAGCCGCCGACGCCGGCCAAGCGGCTGCCCAAGGCGCTGCCGCTCTCCGACGTGGAGGCGATCCTGGACGCCGCCGGGGCCGC
Source organism: uncultured Actinomycetota bacterium (assembly GCA_963721775.1). Lineage (GTDB taxonomy): Bacteria > Actinomycetota > Actinomycetes > Propionibacteriales > Nocardioidaceae > Nocardioides. The sequence continues at coordinate 201,629 of CAVRMH010000039.1, forward strand.
GGGCACGACCCTCGCGCTGCGGGACCGGGCCCTGCTCGAGGTGCTCTACGGCACCGGGGCCCGGATCTCCGAGGCGGTCGGGCTCGACGTCGACGACCTCGACCTCACCGACGGCACCGTCCGGCTGCGCGGCAAGGGCGACAAGGAGCGGATCGTGCCGGTCGGCTCCTACGCCCGGGCGGCGGTCGACGCCTACCTCGTGCGCGGACGTCCCGAGCTGGTGTCCACCGGCACCGGCACCCCCGCGCTGTTCCTCAACGCCCGGGGAGGACGGCTGTCGCGGCAGAGCGCCTGGACGGTGCTGGTCAAGGCCGCGGACCGGGCCGGCGTCACCCGCGACGTCTCGCCGCACACGCTGCGGCACTCCTTCGCCACGCACCTGCTCGACGGCGGCGCCGACGTCCGCGTCGTCCAGGAGCTGCTCGGCCACGCGTCGGTGACCACCACGCAGGTCTACACCCTGGTCACCGTCGACAACCTGCGCGAGGTCTTCGCGACCGCGCACCCGCGGGCCCGCGCATGAGCGCTCCCCGGCTGGTCGTCCCCACCGGGGCCGACGCCGACGGCCTGTACGACGCGTTCACCGGGTGGGTCGAGGGGCAGGGGCTGAGCCTCTACCCGCACCAGGAGGAAGCGGTCATCGAGCTGCTCGGGGGTGCCAACGTCATCCTGGCCACCCCCACCGGGTCCGGGAAGTCGCTGGTGGCCACCGCCGCGCACGTGGCCGCGCTCGCCGACGACCGGGTCAGCTTCTACACCGCGCCGATCAAGGCGCTGGTCAGCGAGAAGTTCTTCGCCCTGTGCGCGATCTTCGGCCCCGACGACGTCGGGATGCTGACCGGCGACGCGGCGGTGAACCCCGACGCCCCGATCATCTGCTGCACCGCCGAGGTGCTGGCCAACATCGCGCTGCGCGAGGGCCGCGGAGCCGACGTCGGGTTGGTGATCATGGACGAGTTCCACTACTACTCCGAGCCGGACCGCGGCTGGGCGTGGCAGGTGCCGCTGCTCGAGCTCACGGATGCGCAGTTCCTGCTGATGTCGGCCACGCTCGGCGACGTCACCCGCTTCGTGGACGACCTCACCCTCCGGACCGGGCGGGAGACGGTGGTCGTCGACGACGCCGAGCGCCCGGTGCCGCTGAGCTTCAGCTGGGCGCTCACCCCGCTCGCGGAGACGGTCGAGGAGCTGGTCAGCACGCACCAGGTGCCGGCGTACGTCGTCCACTTCACGCAGGCCGCCGCCGTCGAGCACGCGAACTCGCTGCAGACGTTGAAGGCGGTCACGCGCGAGGAGAAGGACGCGATCGCGGCGCTGCTCGGCGACTTCCGGTTCGGCGCGGGCTTCGGCAAGACGCTGTCGAAGCTGGTGCGCAACGGGATCGGGGTGCACCACGCCGGCATGCTGCCGCGCTACCGCCGGGTGGTGGAGCAGCTGGCGCAGGCCGGGCTGCTCAAGGTCATCTGCGGCACCGACACCCTCGGCGTCGGCATCAACGTGCCGATCCGGACGGTGCTGTTCACCGGGCTGGCGAAGTTCGACGGCAACCGGCAGCGGATCCTGCGGACCCGGGAGTTCCTCCAGATCGCGGGCCGGGCCGGTCGCGCCGGCTTCGACACCGCGGGGTACGTCGTCGTCCAGGCGCCCGAGCACGTGATCGAGAACGAGCGGGCCAAGGCGAAGTCGGAGGCCAAGAACGCCGCACTGAGTCCCGAGAAGCGGGCGAAGAAGAAGTCCAAGCCGCAGCTGCGGAAGCCGCCGGAGGGGACCGTCGTCTGGTCGGAGCAGACCTTCGAGAAGCTGGTCGCGGGGGTGCCCGAGCCGCTGGTCTCGCGGATGAAGATCGACAACGCGATGCTGCTCAACCTCGTCGCCCGTGAGGAGGACTCGTTCGCCGCGACCCGGCGGCTGATCCGCGAGAGCCACGAGGACGGGCGCGACCAGGCGAGGCTGGCGCGACGCGCGCTGCGGCTGGCCCGGTCGCTGTTGCACTCGGGCGTGCTGGCCCGGCTGGACGAGCCCGACGAGTTCGGCCGGCGTTTCGTGCTGACCGAGGACCTGCCGATGGACTTCGCGCTCAACCAGCCGCTCGCGCACTTCGCCCTCGCCGCGCTCGACGTACTCGACCCGGAGGCACCGGAGCACACGCTCGACATCGTGTCCGTGGTCGAGTCGGTGCTCGAGGCGCCGCGGCAGATCCTCTTCGCCCAGCAGCACCAGGCGCGCGGCGAGGCGGTCGCGGAGATGAAGGCGGACGGCCTGGAGTACGACGAGCGGATGGCGCTGCTCGACCAGATCACGTGGCCGCAGCCGCTCGCCGAGCTGCTCGAGGCGACGTACGAGATCTACCGGCAGCGCCACCCGTGGCTGCCCGAGGACGGGCTCGGGCCGAAGTCGGTGGTCCGGGAGATGTACGAGCAGGCGATGACGTTCACCGACTTCGTCGGCCGCTACCAGCTCGCGCGGTCCGAGGGACTGGTGCTGCGCTACCTGACCGACGCCTACCGGACGCTGCGGCACACCGTGCCCGAGGCGCACCGGACGCCGGAGCTGGAGGAGCTGGTCGAGTGGCTGGGGGAGACGGTCCGGCAGACCGACTCCTCGCTGCTCGACGAGTGGGAGGCGCTCAGCGACCCCGAGCGCGTGGCCGAGCAGGCCGCGCTGCGGGCCGCGGGGGAGCTGGTGGCGCCGTCGCGGCCGATCTCGCGGCAGGAGCGGGCGTTCCGGGTGATGGTGCGCAACGCGCTGTTCCGGCGGGTGGAGCTGGTGGCGCGCGACGACCTCGACGCGCTGGTCCGGCTGGAGCGGCTCAACGCCGACCGGCTCGACCCGCCGCGCGAGGTGGTGATGACCCGCTCGGCGTGGGACGCGGCGCTGGAGGAGTACTTCACCGAGCACGAGGAGCTGCACACCGCGGCCAACGCACGCGGCCCGGCGCTGCTGGCGATCGAGCCCGGGACCGGGGTGCCGGTCGGCGCGGCCGACGAGACGGCGTACCGCATCTGGCGGGTCGTGCAGACCCTCGACGACCCGGCCGGGCACCACGACTGGGTGATCGAGGCGACCGTGGACCTCGACGCCTCGGACGAGGTGGGGGAGCCGGTCGTGATGGTCTCCGCGATGCGGCGGCTCTGACCGCCACAACGCACGGTTGGGCCGCGCCACAACGCACGGTTCGGCGGGGTGGGTCGTGCACAGGTTTGTACACAGGTCTCGTCGCGCCTGTGCATGGGAGCGCGGCGGAGTGCACACCCCATCAACAGATTTCCCTGACGGGACAGGGAAAGTCGGGATCGGCTTGTCGCTGTCGGAGGCGGGTCGTAGGGTCGCGCGCAGGCTCGGGCAACAAGTCGTCGAGTCGACAAAGCAGCCGAGCGAGCGGCACCCCCACCCAGCACCCCACTGGGCCCACGCGCGAGGAGCAGCAGATGAGCGGACCCTACTCCGGGTTTCCCGGCCACCCGGGCAGCAGCGCACCGGAGATGCCGCCGCTGGGCCGACCGCCGGTGGGTGGCACGATGATCGGGCAGTCCCCGGCGTCCGGGTCTGCGCCGACCCCCACGACTTCCCCCGGAGACGAGAACCGCGTGACCGAACCGACCCCCCTGCAGCCCCGCCTCGACGCCCCCACCGAGGCGTCCGCCGAGGCCGTCGCGACGACCGACGTCGAGATCGGGCCCACCGGTCGCCCGATGATCCACATCCCCGAGCCGGGGCCGGTCACCGAGCACGGCCACGCCCGGGTGATCTCGATGTGCAACCAGAAGGGCGGCGTCGGCAAGACCACGACGACCATCAACCTGGGCGCCTCGCTCGCGGAGTACGGCCGCAAGGTGCTGCTCGTGGACTTCGACCCGCAGGGGTCGCTCTCCGTCGGCCTGGGGCTCAACCCCCACGAGATGGAGCTGAGCATCTACAACCTGCTCATGCAGCGCGACGTGGAGTTCGACGAGGTCGTCGTCAAGACCGGCGTGCCGGGCATGGACCTGCTGCCCTCCAACATCGACCTCTCCGCCGCCGAGGTGCAGCTGGTGCACGAGGTGGCCCGCGAGCAGACCCTGCAGCGGATCCTGAAGCCGGCGATGGAGAAGTACGACGTCATCCTCATCGACTGCCAGCCCTCGCTCGGCCTGCTCACGGTCAACGCCCTCACCGCGTCCGACGGCGTGATCGTGCCGCTCGAGTGCGAGTACTTCGCGCTCCGCGGCGTGGCCCTGCTCAAGACCACCATCGACAAGGTCCAGGAGCGGCTCAACCCCAAGCTCGAGATCGACGGCGTGCTCGGCACCATGTTCGACGGCCGCACCCTGCACAGCCGCGAGGTCATGGAGCGTCTCGTGCACGCGTGGGGCGACAAGGTCTTCCACACCGTCATCCGGCGGACCATCAAGTTCTCCGACTCGACGGTCGCCGGCGAGCCGATCACGACGTACGCCTCGACGTCGGCCGGTGCCGACTCCTACCGCCAGCTGGCCAAGGAGGTGCTGGCCCGTTGTCTCGACGGGTGAGCCTGCCGACCGCCGACGAGCTGTTCCGTCCCACCGCGAAGGGCGGCACGCGCGCGGCGGCCCACGACCACGCAGCCGGCACCGGTCGCCGAGGCGGCCCCGGCCACGGAGCCGGCCACGGAGGCGGCGCCGGCCGAGGCCGAGGACGGTACGTCGGCCAAGCGGCCCAGCGGCCGGGTACGGCACGACGAGAAGATGACGGTCTACATCACCTCCGAGGAGCTGATGGACCTCGAGCACGCGCGGCTGATGCTGCGCCGCTCGCACGGGCTGGCCGTCGACCGCGGCCGGGTGGTGCGGGAGGCGATCGCGATCGCCCTGGCCGACTTCGAGCAGAACGGCGACGACAGCGTCATCGTGCAGCGGCTGAGGGAAGCATGAGCCGCTCCCGCCCCGGGTCCGGACCATGACCGAGCTGGCCGCGCCGCTCGCCGACGCGGGGCCGGACGCGGGGGAGACCCCGGCGTTCGCGGTGCACCTGGCCAACTTCGAGGGACCGTTCGACCTGCTGCTCAGCCTCATCGCCAAGCACAAGATGGACATCACCGAGGTCGCGCTGTCCAAGGTCACCGACGAGTTCATCGAGCACGTCAAGGCCGGCGGCACGGTGTGGGACCTCGAGCAGACCACGTCGTTCCTGCTCGTCGCCTCCACCCTGCTCGACCTCAAGGCCGCCCGGCTGCTGCCGCAGGGCGACGTCGAGGACGAGGAGGACCTCGCACTGCTCGAGGCCCGGGACCTGCTCTTCGCCCGGCTCATGCAGTACAAGGCGTTCAAGCAGGTCGCCGGCGTGATGGAGAAGCCGGCTGGCCGAGGAGTCGCTGCGGCACCCGCGCGCGGTCGGCCTGGAGGATCGCTTCGCGACGCTGCTGCCCGAGGTGCTCATCGGGATCGGCCTGGAGCAGTTCGCCCGGCTGGCGGCCAAGGCGATGGCGCCCAAGCCGGTGCTCGAGATCAACCTCCACCACATCCACGCACCCACCGTGTCGGTGCGCGAGCAGGCCGCCCTCGTGGTGGACCGGTTGCGACGTACCGGCACGATGACCTTCCGCGCGCTGTGCGGCGACGCACCCGACACGCTCACCACGGTGGCGCGGTTCCTGTCGCTGCTGGAGCTCTTCCGTGAGGGCGCGGTGGCGTTCGAGCAGATGACGCCGCTCGGCGAGCTCACCGTCCGCTGGACCGGGGCGGAGGAGGGCGAGATCGAGATCCACGACGAGTTCGACGGGGCACCTCCCGAGGACGGCGACGCGCCGGAGGCGGAGGACAATGAGGGAGAGGCTCCCGGGACAGACGAGGCGACACCGGTGCCGGGCACCGGGGAGGAGACGACGTGAGCGAGACCGTCGAGCAGGACGAGACGCTGGCGGTGGCCCTGGCCGAGCTCCGGCCGTCGCTGGAGGCGATCTTGATGGTCGCCGACCAGCCGCTGGACCAGGTCAGCCTGGCCTCCGCGGTGGGGTACCCGGTCGAGGAGGTCGCGGCCGCGCTGGCCGAGCTCGCCGGGGAGTACGACGAGCAGGGCCGCGGCTTCGAGCTGCGGTCGGTGGCCGGCGGCTGGCGGTTCTACACCCGTGAGGAGTTCGCCTCGGTGGTGGAGGCGTTCGTGCTCGAGGGACAGCAGGCCCGGCTGACGCAGGCGGCGCTGGAGACCCTGGCCGTGGTCGCCTACAAGCAGCCCGTCTCGCGGGCCCGGGTCTCGGCGATCCGCGGCGTCAACGTCGACGGCGTGATGCGCACCCTGCTCACCCGCGGGCTGGTCGAGGAGGCCGGCCAGGACGGCGAGACCGGCGCGAACCTCTACCGCACCACCACCTACTTCCTCGAGCGGATCGGCGTCGGCTCGCTCGACGACCTGCCCGAGCTGGCGCCGTACCTCCCCGACATGGACGACATGGAGGACGAGCTCGGCGCCCTGGTCACCCCGGCACCGGGTGCCGAGGACTCCGGCACGCCGCCCGAGCCGGAGCCCGCGCCCGAGCCCGCACCGCCGCACCCGCACCCGCACGCCCCGCACAGCGGCGAGGGCACCGAGCCCGACGGCGGGACCGAGCCCACATGAGCGTCGACCTCGACGACGAGGGACAGATCCGCCTGCAGAAGCTGCTCGCCCAGTCCGGGGTCGCCTCACGCCGCAAGTGCGAGGAGCTGATGCTCGACGGCCTGGTCGAGGTCGACGGCGAGATCGTCACCCGGCTCGGCACCAAGGTCGACCCGCGCACCGCGGTGATCCGGGTCGACGGCCGGCGGCTGCCGCCGATCAGCCCGAACGTCTACCTCGTCCTCAACAAGCCGCGCGGCGTCGTCTCGACGATGTCCGACCCCGAGGGCCGGCCCACGCTCACCGACTACGTCGCCGACCGGCCCGAGCGGCTCTTCCACGTCGGCCGCCTCGACACCGACACCTCCGGGCTGATCCTGCTCACCAACGACGGCGAGTTCGCGCACCGCATGGCGCACCCGTCGTACGAAGTGGACAAGACGTACGTCGCCGAGGTCGACGGCGAGGTCACCAAGGAGACGCTGCAGCGGCTGCGGGACGGGGTCACCCTCGAGGACGGCCCGGTGACGGTGTCGCAGGCCCGGCTGGTCAGCGCCGGCCAGGGCAACGCGAAGGGTCGCTCGATCGTCGAGCTGGTCATCCACGAGGGCCGCAACCGGATCGTGCGGCGGCTGCTCGACGAGGTGGGCCACCCGGTACGCCGCCTCACCCGCACCGCGATCGGTCCGGTCCTGCTGGCCGGGCTGAAGAAGGGTGCGCTGCGCGAGCTGAGCACCGACGAGCTCGGCGGACTGCTCGACTCAGCGCAGCTCTGAGGAGGGTCGCGTCAGCGGGGCCCGTCGACGAGCACCTGGGGGTGCACCGCGCAGGCGTCGTCGGCGTGGGTGTGCCAGCCGCCGCGTCGCGGGCAGTCGGCGTGGTCGCAGTCGCGCACGCACGAGCACTCGTCGCGGACGCTGTCGGCGAGCGCGGTTCCCTTGGCCAGGTTGGACATCGAACCTCCTCTGACTGCCGGGCATCGAGCCCGGCCTGGTGGTGCCTCCCACCGTGGCACTCGACGGCGACAGATGCACGCACGGGTTCGCGGTTCGGAACGGCGCCCCGGCGAGTCGTCGGGGTTTGGCTCGAATGTCCGTCTCAGTCGCTGGTCCGGCCGCAGAGACCCGACGTGGTTCGCCGCCCTCAGCGGCGGAAGCCGCCCTCGGAGTTGAGCACCTGCCCGACCACCCAACGCCCCTCGTCACTGACCAGCCACCCGATCAGCCGGGCGGGATCCTCGGGCTCGCCGATCCGGTGCTGCGGGAACGCGTCGACGAACGCCGGCGGTGCGTCGTCGAGGTAGCCGGTGTTCACGGGACCGGGGTTGACGGTGTTCAGCAGGATTCCCCGGCCGGCCAGGTCGTCGGCGACCGACCAGGTGGCACCCGGCCAGCGCCGCCTTCGACGTGGCGTACGCGAGGTTGTCGCTCATCGGCCCGAGGGACTGTCCCGACGTCATCCAGATGACGCGTCCGCCCGGTCGACCGTCGTGCTGGGCCGCGAACGCCTGGGTCAGCAGGAGCGTCGCGCGGGTGTTCACCGCCCAGTGCCGGTCCAGGGCGGCGACCGTCAGGTGCGCGAGGTCGACCTCGTCCCCGCCGTGGGCGTGGTTGCAGACCAGGACGTCGAGGTGCCCGAGCAGGTCGGTGACGGTGGGCACGAGGCCCTCCACGGCCGTCGGGTCGCCCAGGTCGGCGGCCACGTCGACCAGCCGCGCGGTCCCTGGAGGGAGGCGCGCAGGTCGGTCGAGGAGGGCGTCGAGGTCCTCGCCGACGCCGTACTCCTCGGCGTCATGGGCGCGGTGGTGGTGCACCGCCAGCGAGGCACCCATCTCGGCGAGGCGCGAGGCGACGGCGAACCCGATGCCCACGTCGGCGGCTGACTCCGGTGACCAGTGCGGTTCGTCCAGCGAGCGGCAACGACATGGAGCGAGCGTAGGACCGGACCTCAGGCCGGAGGCGATGTCGGGGCACTGCACCGGCGGACGGCCGCGCCGGAGCACGCCGCCGCAGCCGGCGCACGTCTCCTGGTGCGAGCAGGTCGGTTGAGTACGTCGTGGCATCGGCACGAGGCTGGACGGCTCGACCAGCCCGTCGTGGTGGTAGCCGTAGTCGTCCCAGAGGACGGCGGAGGTGGCCTCGGCGGCGTCGGTGGAGGGGGTCCGGTTGGGGGCGGCACGAGTCATCCGGAGCCCGTACCCCGCGACGCACGGTCGACACCGCCGGTGCAGACCACTCACTCGTGGGTGGGGACCGGGCGCGGCGCCCCCGGCAGTTCGCCGAGCGGGAGCTCGAGCGCGGACCGGCGCCCAGCGAGCCGGAACTGGGGTCCGCCGGCCTGACCCTCGCCGCCGGATGCCGTTAGGATTGTCTGGTATGTCCGGAAAGCGGAGCCTGCCGTCCATCTGGGCGTCACGCGGGGCGTTGTTCGCCGCGGTGGCGGCCGGCAGTCTCGCGCTGGTCACCGCGCTGGGTGCCTGGCTGATGCTGACACCGTCGGGCGACGACGCGTCGACGGCCGGCCGGGGCCCGGTCGCCGGTTCCAGTCCCGGGCCTCCCTCCCCGTCCGGGGATGCGGGCGACGAGGTCACCCAGCGCACGGACCAGAGCAGCCAGGCGCCGCAGGCAGGGGTCGGGGCCGTGCCGCCCTCCGCCACCGTCGAGCGCTCGGCCTCCGCCGCCCCGTCCCTCGCGGCCGGGGCGCCGGGATCGTCGGTGCAGGGATCGTCCGACCCACGCTCCGCGGTCGCGGCGGCCGGCACGACGCCCCGCCCGGGCGGGGACGGGAGCGTCCCCGGGGCGGGCCAGGGCGGCGGCAGCCCGGACAACCCGGGCACATCGCCGACGCCGCCGACACCGCCGACCTCGACGCCCCCGACCCCGACTCCGTCCACGCCGCCGACCCCCTCGATCCCGCCGGGAGCCGGTCGTGGCTGCCCGACCCCGGGCAAGAAGGACGCCGACGCGGGCGGGGCCCCGACGGTCCCGCCGGGACAGCAGCGGTCGCCGACCGACACACACCCGTGCGGCCCACCGACGGACCCGCCACCCGGCCAGGCCCACAAGCCGTCCTGAGACCGCCGCGGGCGACGGCGTGCCCGCTGGATAGCCTTGCCGCAGGCCCACGTCCCGGTGGGCCGGCGACGAGAGGACGAACCGTGGCGGTGCGGGCGGTGCGCGGAGCCACCCAGCTCGACGAGGACATCCGCGAGCACATGCTCGACCGGGTCGCGGAGATGGTCCTCGACGTGATGGAGTCCAACGGACTGGTCGTCGACGACTTCATCTCGGTGATCTTCACCGCCACCTCCGACCTGGTCTCGGAGTTCCCGGCGTACGCCGCCCGCCGGCTCGGCTTCGGCGACGTACCCCTGATCTGCGCGCGCGAGCTCGAGATCGCCGGCTCCATGCCGCGCGTGGTGCGGATGATGGCGCACGTGGAGACCGACCTGCCGCGCGCCGACATCACCCACGTCTACCTCCACGGCGCCGCGCACCTGCGCCGCGACCTCACCCGGGTCCGCGAGGTCCCGGACGAGGAGCGGTCGGGTGACTGACCGTCCCGCAGACGTGCTGACCGGCCCGGTGCACGTCGTCGGCGCCGGGCTGCTGGGCACCTCCCTGGGCCTGGCGCTGCGCGCCCGCGGCATCGAGGTCTACCTCTCCGACCGCTCTCCCGAGCACCTGCGCACCGCGTCCGGGCTCGGCGCCGGCACGGTGTACGACGGGTCCCCGGTGCAGCTGGTCGTCGTCGCCGTGCCGCCCGACCACGTGGGCGCCACCGTCGCCCGCGAGCTGGCCGCCTCCGACGCGGTCGTCACCGACGTCGGCAGCATCAAGGGCCAGCCGCTGGAGCAGGTGCGCGCCCTCGGCGGCGACCTGCGCAGGTACGTCGGCAGCCACCCGATGGCGGGCTCGGAGCGCTCCGGCCCGCTGGCCGGCTCCGGCACCCTCTTCGAGGGCCGGCCGTGGGCGGTCACCCCGCATCCCGAGGCCGACCCCGAGCGCCGTCGAGCTGGTCCGCGCACTGGTGGCGCTGTGCGGCGGCGTCGCCGTCACGCTCACCCCCGACGAGCACGACCTGGCCGTGGCCCGCACCTCCCACCTCCCGCACCTGATGGCCTCGCTGGTGGCCGGCCGGCTGGCCGACGCCCCGGGCGACCACCTGGCACTGTCCGGGCAGGGCGTGCGCGACGTGACCCGGATCGCCGCCGGCGACCCGGCCCTGTGGGAGCAGATCATCGCCGCCAACGCCGGCGCCGTGCTGTCGCTGCTCGACGAGGTGCAGGACCGGCTCACCAGCCTGCGCGGCGCGGTCGAGGCCGGCTCGCGCGACGACCTCGGGGTCCTGCTCGCCGAGGGCGTCGCCGGCACCCGGGCGATCCCCGGCAAGCACGGCGGCCCGGTGCGCCCCACGGCCTCGGTGTACGTCGCCGTCCCCGACCACCCGGGCGAGCTGGCCCGCCTCTTCGCGGACGCCGGGGACATCGGCGTCAACATCGAGGACATCCGCATCGACCACGACCCGGGTCGCCCGGTCGGCCAGGTCGAGCTGGTGGTCGCGGTGGAGCGCGCCGACCACCTCGTCGCGTCCCTCGCCGAGCGGGGCTGGACGCTCCATCGGTAGGGCTGCGCCGATAGCGCGGTGCGGGACGCCGCCCGACGGTAGGCTGCTGCCGCCCGAACCCGATCCGTCCGCCCTGCACCAGGAGGCTCCCGCCGTGACCAGCAACGTCGTCGTCGCCATCGACGGACCGTCCGGGTCGGGCAAGTCGAGCACGTCGCGCGGGGTCGCCGCGAAGCTGGGGCTGCGCTACCTCGACACCGGCGCGATGTTCCGCGCGATGACGTGGTTCATGCTGCGCGAGGGCGTGGACGTCACGCGACCCGGAGGCGGTCGCCGCCCGGGTCAACAGCCCGCTGATCGAGTCCGGCACGGACCCGAACCACCCCACGATCTCCGTCGACGGCGTCGACGTGGCCTCCGCCATCCGCGAGCAGGCGGTGACCAACGCGGTCAGCCCGGTCAGCGCGGTCCCCGAGGTCCGGGCCCGGCTGCTGGAGCTGCAGCGCGCGCAGATCAGCGAGGGCGGCATCGTGGTCGAGGGCCGCGACATCGGCTCGGTCGTCTGGCCCCAGGCCGAGGTCAAGGTCTACCTGACCGCCGACGCCTCCGCGCGCGCCGTACGCCGTGCTCTCGAGGAGGGCGGCAGTGACGTGTCGGCCACCGAGGCCTCGCTGCTGGCCCGCGACAAGATCGACTCCGGCCGGGCGACGGCGCCCCTGGTGATGCCCGACGGCGCGCACCACATCGACACCACGCCGTACACCCTCGACGAGGTGATCTCCCAGGTCGTCGCGCTCGTGGCGGCGCTTCCCGGCCCCACCGCCGTTCCGGCGTCCACCAAGGAGAACCCCGATGACTGAGCACGCCCCCGAGCCGACCGCCGGGGAGCCGACCGACGCGACGGTCGCCACCGGTCCGGTGCCGGTCCTGGCCGTCGTCGGCCGCCCGAACGTCGGCAAGTCCACGCTGGTCAACCGGATCATCGGCCGCCGCGAGGCGGTCGTCGAGGACGTCCCCGGCGTCACCCGCGACCGCGTGTCGTACGACGCCTCCTGGAACGGCCGCGCGTTCACGGTCGTCGACACCGGTGGCTGGGACCCCGACGCCCGCGGCCTGGCCGAGGCGATCCGTGCCCAGGCCGAGATCGCGGTCAACCTGGCCGACGCGGTGCTGTTCGTGGTCGACGCCACCGTCGGCATCACCGACAACGACGAGGCCGTGGTGAAGATCCTGCGCGCCTCGAAGAAGCCGGTCGTGCTGGCCGCCAACAAGGTCGACGACCAGCGCATGGAGGCCGAGGCCTACGGCCTGTGGAACCTCGGCCTCGGCGAGCCGTGGCCGGTCTCCGCGGTGCACGGCCGCGGCTCCGGCGACCTGCTCGACGCCGTCCTCGCCGCGCTGCCCGAGCCGCCGGCCGAGCAGGACACCCCGCTGGGCGGCCCGCGCCGGATCGCGATCGTCGGCAAGCCGAACGTCGGCAAGTCCTCGCTGCTGAACAAGCTGGCCAAGGAGGACCGCGTCGTCGTCGACAACGCGGCCGGCACCACCGTCGACCCGGTCGACGAGCTGATCACGCTGGGGGACCGGCAGTGGCGCTTCATCGACACCGCCGGCATCCGCAAGCGGGTCAAGGAGGCCTCCGGCCACGAGTACTACGCCTCGCTGCGCACCACCACCGCCATCGAGCGGGCCGAGGTCGCGGTGCTGGTCATCGACGGCTCCGACTCGATCTCCGAGCAGGACCTCCGCATCATCCAGACCATCCGTGAGAGCGGCCGGGCGCTGGTGATCGCGTTCAACAAGTGGGACCTGGTCGACGAGGAGCGCCGCTACTACCTCGACCGCGAGATCGAGCGCGAGCTCGTGCAGGTCCAGTGGGCGCCGCGGATCAACGTCACCGCCCGCACCGGCTGGCACATCGACCGGCTGGTCCCGGCGCTCGACAAGGCGCTCGAGGGCTGGGAGACCCGGGTCTCCACCGGCACGCTCAACGCGTTCCTCGGCCGCCTGGTCGCCGAGCACCCGCACCCGGTGCGCGGCGGCAAGCAGCCCCGGATCCTCTTCGGCACCCAGGCCGGCACCGCGCCGCCGACGTTCATCCTGTTCACCAGCGGCAAGCTGGACGCGGGCTACGAGCGGTACATCGAGCGCCGCCTCCGCGAGGAGTTCGGCTTCGTGGGCACGCCGATCGAGATCTCGGTGCGCCCGCGCGAGAAGCGGAAGCGGTAGCCGCGGTGCCGTCGGGTGACCGGCCGTCGGGTGACCGGCCGTCGGGTGACCGGCCGTCGGGTGACCGGCCATCGGGTGATTGGCCTCGTGCTGGCCTCCGTGCTCGCCGCCACCCTGGCCGGCGTCGCCGGGTCGTCGTCGGGCCGGACCGCCGAGGTGTCCGCGCCCGCGGCCCGTACGGCGGCCCGCCCGGTCGCGGGCACCACCTGCCGCGTGTTCCCCGCGAACAACTGGTGGCACGCCGACGTGTCCCGGCTGCCGGTGCACCCGCGCAGCCGGACCTGGCTGGCACACATGGACACCTCCCGCCGGCTGCACCCCGACTTCGGCCCGTCCTACGGCGCCGGACCGGACTACGGCATCCCGGTGACCGTGGTCGGGGGAGCGCACGCGAAGGTGGCGGTCCGCTTCGACTACGCGAGCGAGAGCGACCGGGTCCGCTACCCGTTCGGCGCCGACACCCGCATCGAGGGCGGCCGGAACTCCGCCGGCGACAAGCACGCGATCGTCGTGGACAAGTCGCGCTGCCGCCTCTACGAGACCTGGCTGACCCGGGTGAACGACGGCCGCTGGCGGGCCGGGTCCGGGGCGACCTGGTCGCTCGGCAGCAACCGCCTGCGCCCCGACGGCTGGACCTCCGCCGACGCGGCCGGCCTGCCGATCCTGCCCGGCCTGCTGCGCTGGAACGAGGTGAAGGCCGGGACCGTCGACCACGCGATCCGGTTCACCGTCGACGAGACCGCCCGCGCCCACTCCTGGCCGGCCCGGCACGACGCCGGCACCCGGAGCATCACCCGCTACCCGCCGATGGGAGCGCGGTTCCGCCTCAAGGCGTCGTACTCCGCGGCGCACCTGGGTCCGCGGGCCCGGGTCGTCGTACGCGCGATGAAGACGTACGGCCTGGTCCTCGCCGACAACGGCTCGTCGTGGTACTTCCAGGGCGAGCGGAACGGCAACTGGCCGGACCGGATGATCGCGGACCTGAAGAAGATCCCGGCCTCGGCGTTCGTCGCCGTCGACACCCGCGGACTCCGCATCGACCCCGACAGCGCGGCGGTGCGTACGCCGTGATCCGTGGCGCCGTCCCGATGCGGAGGGTGCCGAATGCCTGCGGTATGGTTTCCACCGCTCGCTCCGGCGGGCATGCGGGCTGTGGCGCAGCTTGGTAGCGCACTTGACTGGGGGTCAAGGGGTCGCAGGTTCAAATCCTGTCAGCCCGACCGATGTGATGTCTCAGGACATCGAACGGCCGGACCTGCGAAAGCAGGTTCGGAGCGGTCTGGTTTTGACGTGGAACGCCAGACGGGTCGTTCGCCAGTCGTGAGGGATTTCGCGGCCGACGGATCCGAGCCGTATGGCGATCCCTGGCTCAGAGCACGCGCTCGAACCACACCTGGCCCGGCGGGCAAGGTCTCCGAGGTGGGTGTCTCTGCCGGTCGTCGGCCCTTGCCGAGGCGGGGCCGCGCGCCCAGAATCGTGTGATGGGTGGGAACCCGGTCCCGACGTTCTGTCCGTTGTGCGTGTCGCGCTGCGGGGCGCGCGCCGAGGTCGTGGACGGCGAGTTCGTGGCGCTGCTCCCGGATCCGTCTCACCCGACCGGCAAGGCCATCTGCGTGAAGGGCAAGGCTGCGCCGCAGATCCTCTACCACCCCTCGAGGCTCCTCCACCCGGTGCGGCGGACCAACCCCAAGGGTTCCGCGGACCCGGGGTGGGAGCGGATCACCTGGGACGAGGCGCTGGACACCGTTGCGGAACGGCTGATGACCTTCGCTGCCTCGGACGGGCCCGAGTCGGTCGGGTTCAGTTCGAGCTCGCCGTCAACGTCGGCGATCAGCGATGCGGTCGACTGGGTGCAGCGGCTGATCCGTGCCTTCGGCAGCCCGAACTACTGCAACTACATGGAGCTGTGTGGGTGGGGCCGGTACCTCGCACCGCTGTACACGTTCGGCGCCTCCGTGCCCGGCGTCTACCTGCCGGACCTCGACAACGCCGGCTGCATCCTGTTCTGGGGGTACAACCCGTCCGTCGCCCGCCTCGCCCATGCGACGAGCACCGTCGCCGCGGTCGCGCGCGGGGCGAAGCTGATCGTCGTCGACCCGCGCAAGGCGGGCCTCGCCGCCAAGGCCGACCACTGGCTGCGGGTGCGGCCCGGCACTGACGCGGCGCTCGCTCTGTCCCTCATGCACGTGATGATCGAGAACGGCTGGTACGACGTCGACTTCGTCCGCGACTGGACCAACGCAGCTGAGGTGGTCGACGGCCGTACCGTCTGGGATCTGCTGGCGTCGCGCTGTGCGGAGTTCCCGCCCGAGGTGGCCGAGGGGATCACCGGTGTGTCGGCCGGCGACATCGTCGCCGCGGCGAAGACTCTCTGGGAGGCCCGGCCGGTCGCGTTCTACACCTGGAGCGGACTGGAGCAGCACAGCGGCACGACGCAGACCATGCGCGCGATCAACGTGCTCTACGCCCTGACCGGCAGCCTGGACGTCCCCGGTGGGAACGTGCTGTTCGAGGAGGTTCCCTCGAACCCGATCGACGGGACGGAGTTCCTGTCCGCCGCGCGCCCGCCCGCGGTGGGCGTTGACGAGCGGCCGCTGGGACCGGCCCGGTTCGAGTTCGTCACCGGCGAGGACTTCTACACCGCCGCCCTCGACCGGCGGATCAAGGCACTGGTGAGCTTCGGCGGCAACATGGTCATGGCCCACGGAGACAGTGCCCGCGGTCGCGAGGCACTGCGCCGCCTGGACTTCATGGTCCAGGCCGACCTGTTCATGACCCCGACTGCCGAGCTCGCCGACATCGTGCTGCCGGTGACGACGCCGTTCGAGTCCGAGGCACTCAAGATCGGCTTCGAGTACAGCCAGGAGGCGCAGTCGCTCGTCCAGCTGCGACAGCCGCTCGTCGCTCCGCGCGGCGAGGCTCGCTCGGACCTGCGGATCGTGTTCGACCTCGCCACGCGGCTTGGCCTCGGCGCGCACTTCTGGGACGGCGACATCGAGGCGGCGTTCCGGCATCAACTCGCGCCCAGCGGGATCACCCTGGAGGAACTGCGAGCCAACCCAGCCGGAGTGCGGGTGCCGCTGACCACGCGGTACCGCAAGTACGCCGACACCGGCTTCGCCACGCCGTCGCACAAGGTGGAGCTGTACTCGGCCACGTTGGCCGCCCATGGGTACTCACCGCTGCCGGAGCTTCGAGGAGCCCCTGACGAGCCCTCGCTCCCGGCCGGACCTCGCCGACCGGTACCCGCTGGTGCTCAGCTGCGCGAAGTCGCTGTTCTTCTGCGAGACCCAGCACCGCCAGGTCGCCGCCCTGCGCAAGAGCGCGCCCGACCCGCAGGTAGAGATACATCCGTCGACGGCCGCGGCCCGCGGGATCTCCGCGGGGGACTGGGTCTCGCTGAACACCCCGCTCGGCAGCGTCCGAGCGCGCGCGAGGTTCAACGCCAGCCTCGACCCCGGGGTCGTGTTCGGCCAGCACGGCTGGTGGGATGCCTGCGACGAACTGGGACTGCCCGGCTACCCGGCCTACGGGCCGGACAGTGCGAACCTCAACCTTGTGCTGCGCCAGACGCCGAGTGACCCGATCAGCGGCAGCACGCCACTGCGAGCCTCGGTCTGCGACGTCACCCTGCTCAGCGCTGCTGTACCGGAGGAGGCGTGACCTCGACGTGGGCCGCCAGCTTCAGGTCGACGATGTCGGCGTCCGATCGCCGTCGGGCTGGAACGGCAGCAGATGGCGTGGGTTCGGGCGCGGGTGTCAGTGACGTACCACGATGACCTCGAACTTCGTCGCGGTCGGCGGGAACCCGGTGTCGAACTTCGCATTCGCCACCGCGAGGCGGCTGCCGAAGCGGGCGACCGTCGTGGGGAACTGGAACAGCGGGCTGGTGATGACCTTCCTCTTCTTGCCGGAGAGGAAGTCGCTCCCCAGCTTCCAGACGCTGATCTGGTTGTCCGCGTTCTGCACCGCGAACAGCTCGCGGCCACCCTTGATCAGGATCCCGTCGACGTTCGGCACGCTGACGCCTGCGATCGTGGTGCTGGCACCGGTCGTGGCATCGACCAGGTTGAGCACGCCGTTGCCGGAGTGGGCGACGATGAGCATCGTGCCGCCCCTGACCGCCTGGATGCCGTTGTTGTTGAACGCGCCGCTCAGGTCGGCGGCGGGGCCGCTCAGCGTCAGGGTCATGAAGCTGCTGGACGGCACCCCGTCGACCACCGGGACGAAGTAGAGCAGGGCCTGGGCGGAGTCGGTGAACCATGCGCCGTCCTTGGAGAGGGCGACATCGTTGATGAAGGTGGGGGTCGGGGGAGTCTGGAACTGGTACGACATCACGGGAGCGCCGCTCCGGGTGTTGTAGACGTAGCCCTGGCCGGTGGGGCCGCCGGCCACGAAGAGCAGCTTGTCGGAGCTGTCCGCCTTCATGCCGGCGGCGAACCGGCCGTCCGGGGCGTCGATGAATCTTGCGGCGGTCCCCTTGGTGATGTTGCCGCGGAAGATGTCGCCGGTCAGCAGGTCGCCGGCGAAGAACGTCGATCCGTTGAGTCGGGCGACTCCTTCGGTGCCGGTGGCTCCCGGCAGGACGATTGCCCGATCCGCGTGGTGGCCGGCGGCCGGTGGCATCACCAGGGCCATCGCGACCAGGGCCGCCACGACAGCTCCCATCACGGATCTCCTTGTCGGAGGTGTCATCGGAAGTACCTCACTTTCCGCGGACAACCGCCCCAACGCGGTGCCGCGTCTCGGTCCTTCTAGCCTCGGTCCGCGCCGAACGTGGCGCAAGGCGGTGTGGACCGCCTCGCCCACAGCTCGGGACAAGGCGAGGCGGCGATCGGGGCCCGACGGCGAGATCGCGGGGCCCCCACGGTCCCTGGAGTTCCGTGCAGGCGCTGGCCGACTCGAACGCGCCCTGGTCACCGCTCCCGGACCGTGTAGGTCAGGTGCGTCACCCTGGGGGAGGGCTCCGCGCGGACCTGCTCCAGGGCCACGCGGGCCGCGTCCACGCCCTCGAACAGGCGGATTCCGGAGCCGAACAGCACG
Organism: uncultured Actinomycetota bacterium; assembly: GCA_963721775.1. GTDB lineage: Bacteria > Actinomycetota > Actinomycetes > Propionibacteriales > Nocardioidaceae > Nocardioides. The sequence continues at coordinate 220,016 of CAVRMH010000039.1, forward strand.
GGTGACAGCGCGATCGAGAACTCGTCGACAAGGCCGGCGTTCACGTACTCCAGGATCGTCGCGCCGCCGCCCGCGATCCGGACGTCCCGGTCGCCGGCGGCCTCGCGGGCCCGCTCGAGCGCGGACTCGATACCGTCGTCGACGAAGTGGAAGGTGGTCCCGCCCGCCCGCTCCCAGGGATCACGCTTCTCGTGCGTCACGACGAAGACCGGCGTGTGGAACGGCGCCTCCTCCGGCCACATCTGCTCGCCGGCGTCGAACATGCGCTTGCCCATCACGCTCGCCCCGGTGCGCTCGAACGTCTCCCGCAGGATGTCGTTGTCGCGCCCCTCCTCGCCGCCCGTGCCGAGCAACAGGTTCTCCCGGAAGAACCGCTGTGGGAAGACCCACCGCTGCAGCTCCATCCACTGCCGCCCCATCAGGTCCCCGAGGGACTCGGGCGCGATGAAACCGTCCAGTGACATCGACACGCTGAAGAACACCTTCCCGGCCATCAGTCCTCCACTGCCGATCGTGCGATCTCGGTGACGTAGGCAGCGAGATTGCCCAGGGTCTGCTGGCCGCCCTCGATCGCGTGGTACTTCTCGACCGCCTCGTCGCGCAGCTCCTTGGTGGGGAACACCGTGCGCATCTCGATCCGGGTCCCTCGACCGTTGGGGCCGTCGGGCGCGAACGTCAGGACCGACTCGAAGGCGTTCGGGTCGCCGCGGGACTCACCGTGCAGCATCGCGATCCGCTCCGGCGGGGCGATCTCTGTCCAGGAGATCCACTCCTGGTAGTCCGTCCCGTCCGGCCCGTGCATCACGAAGTCCCACTCGCGCGCCGACGCGGAACTCGAACGCCCGCGTGGTGGTGGTGAACCCCTCCGGGCCCCACCACCGCGACAGGTGCCGCACCTCGGTGAACGCCTCGAACACCAGCTCCCGCGGGGCACTGATGACCCGGGTGATCACGATCTCGCGGTCTGCCGTCGCTGACTGCGCCGGCGCGTCTCGTCCTGTCACTGCCATCGCTCACTCCTCCTGACGTGCCTGCTCGAGGTCCTGCACGTACGCGTCCAGACGGTCGAAGCTGTCGTTCCAGAACCGCTCGAACCCGCCGGTCCACTCGTGGACCGGGCGCAGCCCGTGGGCGTCGAGGCCGTACAGCCGCTGCTTGCCTGCCCTGCGGTCCCGCACCAGCCCGACCTCCCGGAGCACCCGCAGGTGCTTGGACGCCCCCGGCTGGGTCATCCCCAGCTCCTGGGCGACCTCGGTCACCGGCCGCTCGCCCGCCCGCAGCAGCACCAGGATCTCCCGGCGCTGCGGCTCGGCGATCGCGTTGAAGACGTCCGACGTCGTCGCTGCTCGTGCCACGGGCGCAATCGTATGCCGATATCGGCATATGTCAAGCGACGGTGCTCGGGACGGAGTGCGGTCACCGGAAGGTCAAGGTCACCCACACGTCGTAGAAGTTGCTGCTCACTCCATCAGATGCGGCGGGAACCCAGATCTCGTTCACCGTCGGGCTGGACGGCTGGCCTGCGCCACAGTCGATCGACCCCCCGAGACCCAGGCTTTGCGACTCCCGCATCGCGGGGACTGCGGCTGCCAGGGACGGCACGCGCTGGACCCTTGCCGCACCAAAGCTGTTGTTGGCTCCGTCGGCGTACTCGCAGTAGGTCATAGGTGCGCCGATGACGTCGAGATTCTTGTGGACAAGTATCCGTGGGAAGACGGTCGACGTCCCGGATCGGTTGGAGATCACCGCGGCCCCCCACGAGATCTTGCAGGGCGCCTGGGCTTGCGTGCAGGTAAAGCGGAACTGACCGCCCGTGGTCGATCCGGCCGGCGAGCCAAGCGTTGTCGAGAAGGTGGCGAAGCGTGCCTTCGTGGCGCCGCCCCGGCTGACGAAGACCTGCGCCACGCCGTACTCATCTTTCGGCAACGGCCAGAGCGCGAGCTTGTACGGCGTCTGCCCGGCACACTGGCTGCGCACACGGACGTTCAGATCGCCCACGGATTCGGCAGGGCCACTCCGCTGTGGGCACGCCCGGATGTAGTGCTTCTGCGGTGCCGCAGCGCGTGCGCCCACATTCGACTCCGCAGCATCGCCGGCGACCAACGTGCTCACCACGACCAGGCTCGCGACGCCTGCCGCGACACCGATCAACTTCCCGACCCTAGATTGGAACCGCGACATGACTGCCTCCCAAGACTTACGAGGAGGAGCGCGGCCCGGGACGAAGAAGGTCATTATCGGGCAGGGGTCGGCCCCCTGGAAAAAGCATTTTGAAACCTACTCCCCATTTAGCTATTTAGGGAGTGTCAACACCGTATTTGACTATTACTAGCTATTGAGCAATTTCTGAATTGACAACAACGGGCGAGAACGACAGCGCCTTCGCGCCAAGCATGAACGATCTCTGCGCTACGCCCGTGGATGGGTCCGGTAGTAGTCGCGCCAGATCAGCTTGTGCACCGGAATCCAGCGCGGGATGTCGCGCAGGCCGGGGATGAGCGGCACGAACATCAGTGCGAGCGTCAGCAGCATCATCAGCGCCCACACCTGGGCGTCCGCGTTTTCGGACGTGGAGAATGGCCGGACCTGGTACCAGAACGTGTAGAGCCACATCCACGGTTGGCCGGGGTAATTGCCGGTCTCGTTCATCATTCCCCACTGGTCGCCGCCGAGCTGTTGGGCCACGGCGCGGTCCTCGAGGTAGGCGCCATCGGAGAGCAGGAGCAGGCTCCTGGTCTGGTCACCGCCATAGAAGTTGCCCGACGAGGTGAGCGACCCCTCGAGGTAACCCGACCGAGCCACGTCCAGGAACGCTGCCGCCAGGTTCGGCACCGGTCCGTAGTCGCCGGCGGGCACGTGGGCGGGGTCCCCATCCGGGGCGGCGGCAAGGCCGTCGGCGTACGCGGTCGCCCACGCCGTGCGCTGTCGCGGTGCCGCCGACTGCCATTGCGTGAGGGCGTCGGCGAGGGCGGGGTCGCCGACCTGGTCGGTGAGGGGCTGCAGGACCAGCTGGGAGCTGTCGACCGGGATCCGGACGCCGCCCATCTTCTGCAGTGGGACCCCCAGGACGCTCTGGCCGTCGGCGTTGTGGTTGTAGGGCGCGCCGTAGGTCGCGCTGGTCGTGGTGCCGGCCAGCTCGCCGGTGGCGGTCGCGATCACGTCGGCCGGGTCCGCCTTGGCCCAGGCGGACATGGTGATCGCGGCATCGTCCGGCGAGGAGAAGATCGCCGCCAGGCCGACGGTGAGGAGGCTGACGACGCCGAGCGCGATCATGAACTCCTTGACCAGGTCGTACGGCCGCTTGGAGAAGTCATGCGAGTCGGGGGTGCCCGGGGGACGGGTCATGGTCATGTCAGTCACCCTCAGTGGCGTCGATGGGCGGCACGACGCCATGGCGCCGGACCAGCACGATGTGGATGACGGTGAGAGCGCCCACCACGAGGGGGAGCAGCACCACGTGCCACAGCAGCATCTGTCCCGGGTTCAGCACGTTGAAGAAGGCTCCGGCACCGATCGCGTTGATGCCGTCCTTGCCCTCGGCGCCGATCCACTGCGAGTCGAAGTTGGACTGCGAGAGGTAGCCCGTGAAGGCCGTGCCGATCGAGGCGACGAACGCGACGACGCCGGTGACCCAGGTCATCGTGCGCCGGCCGCGCCAAGCGGCCATCCAGAACTTCCCCCACAGGTGGATCACCATGAACATGAAGAACAGCTCCACGCTCCACAGGTGGAGCGAGTTCACGAAGTGGCCCACCGACGAGCCGTGCCACCAGGCCGAGCCCCCGAGGGTCAGCACGATGCCGGACCCGAGCACCAGCGTGAGGGCGGCCAGCGTGAGCACCCCGAACACGTAGATCCACGACGAGACGTACGACGGTTGGCTGTCGGGAAGGGCCTCGCCCGCGGGCACCAACCCCCCGATCCGCCCGCGGAGGCGGACGGTCCAGCTGGCGTCGTCGGGGGGCGGTGCGACCGCGCGTGGCGCGGTGGTCATGACGCACCGCCGTCGGCTCGTTCGACCGTCGATTCCGCCGTCGTGCGGTGTCCGGGGAACGGCACGACCAGAGCGAGACCGAAGAGCACGACCATGGCGATGACGATGAGCAGATTGGTGATGCTGACGCTGATCACGCCCCAGTGGAGATAGTGCCCCGCCGCGGAAATCGCCCACGTGGGGAAAGCAGCGATCACTGGCATCCCGACCCCTTGGATGAAGGGGCGCCTGATGGCGTCCGGATCACCCCAGCGTGACCCAGGTCACACGACAGGCCAAGGGGCCTTTGACCCTGAGCCCGGACATCCTTCGTCCTGACGATGGTCCGATGACCACGAGCCTGGCACAGCCCGCTTGTTGCGTACCGCGATGCTCAGGCGCTGCATGTGCAGCCAGGTGGGGTGGTAAGCGGCCCTGGTGCGGTGATGGTGCTGGGCTCCGCGGCGGCGTAGGAGGGCCGCAGATCCGCGGGCACCCGCTTGAGTGCTTTGGCTGGTGACTGTTCCCGCACGCCGTTGAGTGGCTGGCCGCACGCGTGGATCAACAGTGCTGCCGAGCCGCCTGTTACCCCGGCGAGCCGCACCGGATCGCCAGTCGGCCCTCGGCGAGGCGATCGAGGTCGACGTCGTCGAGCGTGGTGACGACGAGGTCCGCTCCCGCCGACGTCAACAGTTCGGCGTCGTCCGCGCGCGCCACCCCGAGCGCCGCCATGCCGCACGCTTTGGCGGCCTCGACGCCCGCGACGGCGTCCTCGACCACGAAACAGTCCCGTGGCGCGAGGCCCAGCGCCTTTGCGGCGGTCAGGAAGATCTCCGGGTCTGGCTTGCCGCGAGCGAAGTTCCGTCCAGACAGGTCCGCCGCGAAGACCGCGCGCAGCCTGCGGTCAGAGGCGTCGATACGGATCTGCTCGAGCATCAGCCCGGCGTTCTTCGACGCCGACGCCGCCGCGATCCGCAGCCCACTGTCAGACACGGCGACCACGAACCGCAGCGCGTCCTGGAAGGGCTCGAACTCGCCCGCCCGGATGAGCTCGACCACCCGCTGCTGTTTGCGCTCGGCGTAGACCGCGGCCCTCGTGTCGGCGTCAGGCACGTCGAAATAGTCGAGCACGGCCCGGGCCCCGATCAAGCGCGGCTTGCCCGACACGACCCTTTGATAGACGCGCGACGTGAACCGGTCCGGGGCGTACCCGGAACCCGAGCTGATGTCGCGCCAGGCCGTGTCCATCAGCTCCTGCAGCGTGTCGCGCCAGGCTCGCTCGTGGGGCGAGTCGACGAGCACGCCATCCACGTCGAAGATGGCCCCCCGGAATCCCGCCTGCATGAGCCGGACGCTACGCCGAGCCGACCCGGGAGCCGAGGGTGAACGTGCAGCGATCGCCCGCGGTGAGCTCGCGGACGTCGTCCCCGACGCCGATCATGACGGGCTGGCCGAACCCCTCCGCCAGGGCCTCGACGGTGAGCTCGCTTCCTTCGATCCGCACCCTGATCGGGGTGCCGCGGAGCTGCATCAGGAGCGAGAGGCCGCCGAGCCGCTCGTGCAGTCTCGGCTCGAAGAAGACGGCGCCCTCGCGGACCTCCGTGCCGAGGTAGATCCGCTGGACGAGGTCGAGCGTCCCGGCCATCACCCCGGTATGGATGCCCTCCGCAGTGGTGCCGCCCTGGATGTCGTCGACATCGCTGTGGAGGGCGTCGAGGAACCGCTTCCACGAGCTCTCGGCGTCGATGCCCGCCAAGACGCCCGCATGGACGATCAGGCTCAGCGTCGAGCCATGCGAGGTCCGCCTGTCGTAGTACTCGATCGTGTTGCGGACGAGCTCGGGGGAGAGCTCGTACCCGAGCTGGGCGAAGAGCCGCCTCAGCTCGGCGTCGGGGAACAGGTAGAAGAGCATGAGCGTGTCGGCCTGCTTGGCCGCCTTGTAGCGGTTGGGGTCGTCGCCTTCCGCCCGCAGGATCCGGTCGAGCCGCTGGATGTTGCCGTGGCGGGCCCGGAGGCCGTCCCAGTCGAGCTCCTCCAGGTCCTCGTAGCCCTCGAACTGGCTGATGACCCCGTCTGCGTGGAACGGGACGAACATCCGGCGGCTCATCTCCTGCCACGTGTGGATCTCCTCGTCGGTCAGGCCGATGCGCGTCCGCAGGGCTTCGCGGCGGCTCGTCGGCAGCAGCTCGAGGACTCGCAGTGCGGTCTCGGCGATCCACGCCGCCATGACATTCGTGTAGGCGTTGTTTCGCAGGCCTCCCTCGGCGGCGCCCGGGTACTTGTCGTGGAACTCGTCCGGGCCCATCACACCGTGGATCTCCCAACGGTCGCGCTCGGGGTTGTAGTGCGCGACCGAGCCCCAGAAGCGTGCGATCTCCAGCATCATCTCGGCGCCGCAGTCGCGGAGGAAGTCCAGCTCGTTCGTCGCGACGTGGTACTGCCAGACCGTGTAGAAGATCGCCGCGCCGACGTGGCGCTGGTTGCGGCTGAGGTCCGGCTCCCACTTCCCCGACAGCGGGTTGAGGTGGATGTTCTGGGTCTGCTCCTGGCCGTCGCTGCCGCTCTGCCACGGGTACATCGCCCCGCGGTACCCGCAAAGGTGCGCCGCCTCCCGAGCCTCGCCGATCCGCCGGTAGCGGTACAGCAGCAGCCCCCGCGTGATGATCGGCAGCCGGCAGTTGAGGAAGGGGTAGACGAAGAGCTCGTCCCAGAAGACGTGCCCGCGATACGCCTCGCCGTTGAGGCCCCGGGCGAGGAAGCCGGCGTCGTGGTGGGCAGTCTGCCGCGAGCACACCTGCAGCAGGTGCGCGGTGTGGAAGCGCAGCAGGAACTGGACGCGCTCCTCGCGGGGGAGCTCGATGTCGCAGACCTCCCAGAGCTCAGCCCAGGCCTCCGCCTGGCCCTGGAGCGCCACGTCGAAGCTGGGGTACCGGGCCGCGCTCTTGACCGCCGCCTCCAACGGCTCGCTGATGCCGCGGTCTCGCGAGGTGTAGAGGGCGACGACCTTCTCCACCCGGACGGTCACCCCCTCGTCGAGCTCGAGCTCCAGCACCTGCTGGACGTAGTCCTCCGTCTGGTACGTGGTGCGTGCGACGTCGAGCTCCTCGCCGCCGCAGAAGACGCGCGTGCGTGCGGCCTCCGCGACCTCGATTCGGGACTGGCGGGTGCGCGTCTTGAGTGCGATCACGTCGCTGCCCTCGATCCGCGGGCCTTGCGGGTCGAGGTGACGCCCCTCGAGGTGGCGGTAGCGGGCGACGCCCTTGTTGACCACGCGGCCGTCGAGCGCCGATACGACCTCGACCCTGCCGGACCAGTTCTGCGGCGTGAGGTCCCAGGAGATCGCCGCCTGGTGCATGCGGTGCATGCTCACGAAGCGGCAGCTGCGCAAGCTGGTCTCACGCCCGTACGCATCGCGGAAGCTCAGCTCGCGAACCACCAGCGCGTTGCGGAAGTCATACGCGTGCCGGTACGAGAGGAGCTCGACGTCGGCGAGGCAGAACGGCTCATCTCCCTCGATACGGAGCTTCAACAACAGCCAGTTCGGGAGGTTGACGAGGTCCTCGTTGGGCACCGGGTGGATGCCCATGACCGTCGTCCGCCTGTTGTAGACCCCGTGCGCGTACGTGCCCGGGTAGTGCGTCCCGTCCGCGTCCTCCCACTCCGCGCAGCCCCGCGTGCAGAAGTACCCATTGCCGGTCGACGTGAGCGCCTCCCGCAGCCCTTCCTCCGCGGGCTCGAACCCGTCGTAGGCGAACTGGAAGTCGCTCACGTCCCGCTCCGTGCAGGGCCCATCCCACCGATGCTATCCCTTGGAGGTCCACTCTCCGAGCGAAGTCGAGCACGGTGACGAACCGGTCCACGATCTCGAGCGCGGCGAACTACGGCGCAGGTGCCGAGGCGGCGGCGACCGTGGCTTCGACCCGGAACTGCGGAACGCGACCCCCGGGTTACTCGTGAGTAAGAACCACTTGCCATGGTTCCCCGGGCCCTTTGGCCTGTCCGCAGGCGAAGGTGCCGCGTAGCGTCGTCAAGAGATCACTCCGACGGCACTAGGAGCCGCGCGATGAGGATTGTGGTGCTTGTCAAGCACGTCCCTGAACCCACCGCCACCTGGCGCTACGCCGACGACTTCACCGTCGACCGCGAAGCAGTGGAGGGTCGGCTCTCCGAGCTCGACGAGTATGCCGTCGAGCAGGCCATCTTGTTGGTGGAGAGGGGCGTTCCGGCCACGATCACGTTTCTCACCATGGGCCCGGCCCGGGCCGTCGACGGCCTCCGCAAGGCGCTGGCCATGGGCGGCGACGACGGCGTCCACGTCAGCGACGACGCCCTGCACGGCTCGGACTCGCTGGCAACCTCGCTCGTGCTCGCGCGGGCAGTCGAGCGACTCGGGTTCGACCTCGTCGTCTGCGGCATGGCGTCAACCGACGCTGAGATGTCGGTGGTTCCGGCGATGGTCGCCGATCGCCTCGGCGTACCGCAGGTCACCTTCGCAACCTCGCTGTCGATCGACGACGGGTCGGTGACGATTCAGCGTGACGGGGACGCGAGCCTCGACGACGTGGTGGCCGACCTGCCAGCACTGGTGTCGGTGACCGACCAGACCGGCGAGGTCCGCTACCCGTCGTTCAAGGCGATCATGGCCGGCCGGAAGAAGCCGGTCACCACCTGGTCGCTCGGCGATCTGGGCATCGACGCCGGCCAGGTCGGACGCGCGGGCGCGGGCACAGTGGTGCGAGCCGCGGCCCCAAAGCCACACCGAGCCCAGGGCACCGTCATCGTCGACGACGGCGAGGCCGCCACGCACATCGCCGACTTCCTCGTCGGAGAGAACCTGCTCTGATCCCAAGCACACACCGGATTCAAGGAGACTCTCGTGGTTGAAGTGCTGGTCGTCGTAGAACACAGCGACGGAACGGTCCGCAAGGCGACCCTCGAGCTGCTCAGCCTGGCCCGCAGGCTCGGGGAACCTGCTGCCGTGGTCTTCGGGACGTCGGACGACGCGGTCACCAAGGTCCTCGGGGAGCACGGGGCTCAGCGGATCTACCTCGCCGACCATCCCGATCTCGACGGCTTCCTGGTCGCGCCCAAGGCGGAGGTGCTGGTCGACGTCGTACGACGGACCTCGCCCTCGGCCATCCTCGTCACCGCCGGTCGCGAGGGGACCGAGGTGGCCGCCCGCGCCGCGGTGCAGCTCGACTCCGGCATCATCACCGACGCCGTCGACGTCGCCCCGGGCGAGGCGGGCCCGCTCGTGACCCAGTCGGTCTTCTCCGGCACCTGGACCACGCAGAGCCAGGTCGTTCGCGGCACCCCCATTGTCACGGTGCGGCCCAACAGCGTGGTTCCCGCGGTGTTCCCGGTGGATCCGGTCGTCGAGACGGTGGCAGTGGAGCTCAGCGAGGCCGCCCGAGCCGCTCGGATCACGGGGAGCACTCCGAGGACCGGCTCGCGACGTCCCGACCTTGCCGACGCGAGCGTGGTGGTCGCGGGTGGGCGCGGGATGGGGTCCGCGGAGGCGTTCGGGCTCCTCGAGCAGCTGGCCGACGAGCTCGGCGGGGCCGTGGCTGCTTCCAGGGCCGCGACCGACCTCGGCTGGTACGGGCACGACTTCCAGATCGGGCAGACCGGCAAGACGGTGGCTCCCCAGCTCTACCTGGCCAGCGGCATCTCCGGGGCCATCCAGCACCGCGCCGGTATGCAGGGGTCGCGCACGATCGTGGCCATCAACAAGGACTCCAAGGCTCCGATCTTCACCATCGCGGATTTCGGCGTGGTGGGAGACGCACACGTCGTCCTTCCCGCGCTGATCGCCGAGTTGAGGCGTCGCAACGGATAGCACTCGGAACCGCGATCGAAGGAAGCCCCCGTGACAATTCGACTGGTTGTCGGACTCGCGATGACTGCGGCTGCCCTCTGGTTGGCGGGGCGCAGGCTGGTGCTGCTCTGGCGGGTCGGCCGGCGCGCCCAGCCGGTCGAACCTGGCCGCACCGACGGTGTCGGTACGCGGGTCAAGGCCGAGCTGGTCGAGGTGCTCGGGCAGCAGAAGCTGCTGCAGTGGTCGGTGCCTGGCTTTGCGCACGTGCTGACGTTCTGGGGCTTCATCCTCCTCGTGCTCACGGTCGTCGAGGGCTACGGCGCGCTGTTCGTGCGCGACTTCCACATGCCGCTGATCGGCGAGCAGCCCTGGCTCGGCTTCCTCGAGGACCTGATGGCCGTCCTCGTCCTCGTGTCGGTGATCGTGTTCGCGGCGATCCGGGTTGTCCACTCACCTCGCCGGGAGGGGCGCGGTTCCCGCTTCTTCGGCTCCCACCTCGACGCGGCCTGGCTCGTCCTGTTCATGATCTTCAACGTCGTCTGGAGCCTGCTGCTCTACCGTGGTGCCCAGATCAACGCGGGCGTCTTCCCCTACGACAGCGGAGCCTTCGCCTCGGAGTGGATGGCCGACCTGCTCGAGCCGCTCGGCACAGACGCGAACGAGGCCATCGAGACCGTCGGGATCCTGCTCGCCCTCGGCATCATCCTGGCATTCCTCGTCATCGTCGTGCACAGCAAGCACCTGCACATCTTCACTGCTCCCTTCAACGTGGCCCTCTCGCGGCGCCCCAGGGCGCTCGGGCCGTTGCTGCCGGTGCACTCGAAGGGAAGGCCTGTTGACTTCGAGAACCCCGGCGACGACGACCTGATGGGCCGAGGCGCCATCGAGGACTTCACCTGGAAGGGGATGCTGGACTTCGCGACCTGCACCGAGTGCGGACGCTGCCAGTCGCAGTGCCCCGCATGGAACACCGGCAAGCCGCTGTCGCCGAAGCTTCTCGTGATGGGGCTGCGCGACCACGCGCTCGCCAAGGCGCCCTACCTCCTCGCCGCCGACGAGGCCGCCCGGGCGGCGCTCCCGGAGGTGGCCCGCGAAGAGGCGGAGCGACCCCTGGTCGGCAGCGCCGAGGAAGGCGGGGTGATCGACCCGGATGTGCTGTGGTCGTGCACCACCTGCGGTGCGTGCGTCGAGCAGTGCCCCGTGGACATCGAGCACATCGACCACGTCGTCGACATGCGCCGCTACCAGATGCTGGTGGAGGGCTCGTTCCCCGAGTCCGCGAGCCCGATGCTGCGCAACCTCGAGCACGCCGGTGACCCGTGGGGCCGCGGCGCGGCCCCACGCATGAGCTGGGCGGACGAGTTGGCCTTCGAGGTCCCGGTCCTGGGTGCCGACGGACACGAGACGCTCCCGGACGACGTCGAGTACCTCTTCTGGGTCGGCTGCGCGGGCGCCCTCGAAGACCGGGCACAGCGAACGACGCGTGCGGTGGCCGAGCTCCTGCACACCGCTGGGGTGAAGTTCATGGTCCTGGGGGAAGCCGAGTCCTGCACCGGAGACCCGGCCCGCCGGATGGGGCACGAGTTCCTGTTCCAGATGCTGGCGCAGCAGAACGTCGAGACGCTCAACGCCGCCGGCGCCCGCACGATCGTCGCCACCTGCGCGCACTGCTTCAACACGCTGGCCCACGAATATCCGCAGCTCGGCGGTCACTACACGGTCGTCCACCACACCCAGCTGCTGGCCAGGCTCGTGGCCGAGGAGCGGCTCCACCCGGTCAACCCGGTCGACGCGACGATCACCTACCACGACGCGTGCTACCTGGGCCGGCACAACCGGATCTTCGCGCCACCCCGGGAGCTGCTCGGCAGCGTTCCCGGCGCCACCGTGGCCGAGATGCCCCGCAACACCGAACGGTCCTTCTGCTGCGGCGCCGGAGGCGCCCGGATGTGGATGGACGAGACCCTTGGTGAGCGCATCAACGAGAACCGCACCGACGAGGCCCTGGCGCTGCGCCCGGACCTGGTGACCGCGGCCTGCCCGTTCTGCATCGTGATGCTCTCCGACGGCGTCGGACTCCGACAGCAGCAGGGGCGCGCTCCCGAGCACGTCGAGGTGACCGACGTGTCGGAGGTGCTGCTCCGATCGGTCCGGGGCCCGGCGGACGACTCGTCGGCGCCGGCCAGCGCACCAGAAGGGAACCTGCCATGACGACGACAGCCGGCTCCGCCCCCGCCCACGCTCCGGCACAGGGATTGGACCTCGGGACCCTGAACCTGATGCTCGAGGCGCTCGGCGACTTCGTCGCGCAAGAGCTCCCCGAGAGCCGAGTCCTCGAGCTGGACCACGAGGACACCTGCCCCGAGGAGACCGTGCGGGCGATGTGCAGCGACGCGCTCGGCGTCCAGCTCGTGTTCATCCCCGAGGAGTACGGCGGCATGGGCGGCAGCGCCTTCGACTCGTACCGGATCTGCGAGCGGATGGCGCGTGTCGACATCGGGCTCGGCACGTCGGTCTTCGCCACGTTCCTGGGCAGCGACCCGATCCTGATGGGTGGTACCGAACCACAGCGCAAGGAGTGGCTCGGCCGGATCGCCGAGCAGGGACTCATCTTCGCCTACGGCGCCACCGAGCCCGAGGCGGGAAGCGACCTCGGGGCGATGAGCACCGTGGCGGTCCCGCTCGAGCGGATCGACACCACCGGGGGACCGGGCTACCGGATCACCGGCCGGAAGCAGTGGATCAGCAACGGCAGCATCGCCGACGTCTGCACGGTGCTCGCCCTGGCGCCGGGAGGACCGTCGTGGTTCATCGTGGAGCGCGATACCGACGGGTTGTCGTCGGCGCCGCCGGAGGACAAGCACGGCATCCGGCTGTCCGACACCGCGGCGCTCTTCCTCGACGACGTCGTGGTGCCCGCCGACCGTCTCGTCGGGGGCGTCGAGGGACGCGGCCTGATCCAGGCGCAGCAGGTGTTCGGGTACACCCGGCTGATGGTCGCCGCGTTCGGGCTTGGCGGCGGCTGGGAAGCCATGGACCGGGCGATCCGCTACTCGACCGAGCGGGTGCAGGCAGGTGCCCCGCTGAGCCGGAAGCAGGGCTACACGCACAAGCTGATCGTCCCCCATGTCGTGCGGCTGGAGGCCGCCCGCGCCGTGGTCGAGGAGACCGCGACCCGGATCGACGCCGGTGAGGGTGCGGACGGTGCACTCAACACCGAGGGGGCCATCGCGAAGTACCTGGCCACCGAGGCAGGCGTGGCTGCCGCGGACTCCGCGATCCAGGCGCACGGGGGCTACGGCTACACCCGTCCCTACCTGGTGGAGAAGATCCGCCGCGACGTCAGGATCACCACGATCTACGAAGGTACCTCCGAGATCCTCGAGATGACCATTGCCCGTGACCGCTGGCAGGAGCACCTCAAGACCCGCGGAGGGCACTATCTGGCGCTGGCCCGCGACGTGGACCTTCTGCGCGGCTCCCACCCGACGGTGGGTGCCGATGTGGCCGCGTTGGCGCTGGAGTGCCTGGCGGCCGTCCTCGAGGCCTGCCGCCTCGGCCGGCTGACACGCAACCAGCACGTGCTGCTCCGTCTCGGCGAGCTGATCGCGTATGCCGAGGCGGCGGCCAGCCTGGTGCGCCGTGCGGTGGCCGCGTCCACGGGGCAGCTGCCCGAGAAGGGGGACCGGAGGTTCGCCCCGGAGGCTTTGGCCACACTCAGCCGCGTCTTCGCGCGCGAGGCCGCGCTCAAGGTCGCCGAGGAAGGTCTGCGCTGGGTCTCCGGTGCCGCCGACCCCGCTGTCGCCGGCCAGCTGGTCGACAGCCTTCCCCTCGAGCGAGTGCGGGCCGCACAGGTCGGGCTGCTCACCGACATGGACACGGTCGCAGACGTGCTCTACGACCGCCTCGCCACCCACTCCCGACCTCTTTCCGAACACACCTGAGGACCCGCCATGAACGAGCGCCCCGATTCACCCATCGCCGTCGTCGGCCTGGCCGCGATCATGCCCGACGCCCCGGACGCCGCCACCTTCTGGCAGAACCTCCGTGACGGTCGCTACTCGATCAGCGACGTGCCGCCGGACCGGTGGGATCCGGAGCTGTACTACGACCCGGACCACGCCGCCCAGGACAAGACCTACAGCCGCATCGGTGGCTGGGTCCGAGAACACCCGTGGGAGCCGTTCACCTGGCGACTCGCGGTGCCTCCCAAGGTCGCCGAGCAGCTGGACGTGGGTCAGCAGTGGGCGGTGTCGGCCGCGCACTCGGCCCTGATCGACGCCGGTTGGCCGGACTGGGGCGGACCCCGAACGCGTGGCGGTGATCATCGGCAACGCGATCGGGGGCGACAAGCACTACCGGACGTCGTTGCGCATCCAGTTCCCCGAGTTCCGTCGTGAGCTCGAGCACGCGCCCTCCTTCGCGTCGCTGCCGGCCGAGGCCCGCACCGCGATCCTCGCGGAGTGGCACGAGCGGTTCCTCGCCCATGAACCGGAGATCACCGAGGACACGATGCCCGGGGAGCTGTCCAACGTGCTGGCCGGACGGATCGCGAACCTCTTCGACTTCCGCGGGCCGAACTTCACCACGGACGCCGCCTGCGCCTCCGGCCTGGCCGCGGCGACCGCAGCCGTGCACGGACTCGTGAGCGGCGACTTCGACGCCGTGGTCACCGGTGGTGTCGACCGGAACATGGGCGTCAACGGCTTCGTCAAGTTCTGCAAGATCGGCGCGCTCTCGGCCACGGGCACCCGCCCGTTCGACGCCGGCGCCGACGGCTTCGTCATGGGCGAGGGAGCCGCCCTGTTCGTCCTCAAGCGGCTCGAGGACGCCGAACGCGACGGCGACCGGGTGTACGCCGTCCTACTCGGCCTCGGCGGCTCGAGCGACGGGAAGGGCAAGGGAATCACGGCGCCGAACCCCGTCGGCCAGCGTCTCGCCGTCGAGCGGGCCTGGGCGAACGCGGGGCTCAAGCCGACGGCCGCCTCGGCCGTCGAGGCGCACGGCACCTCGACCCGGGTCGGAGACGCGACCGAGCTGGCCAGCCTGGGCCAGGTCTTCGGGAGCTCGGGCGCCGAGCCGGGATCGATCGCCTTGGGGTCCGTCAAGTCCAACATCGGGCACCTCAAGGCAGCCGCCGGGGCGGCGGGCCTGTTCAAGATGGTCATGCAGCTCCACGAGAGGCAGCTGGTGCCCAGCCTGAGCTTCCGCGACCCCAACCCCAACGTCGACTGGCAGCGCACGCCATTCCTGGTGAACACAGAGCTCCGTGAGTGGCCGGCCGACCGCGACGGCGTACGCCGGGCCGGGGTCAGCGCGTTCGGCTTCGGCGGTACGAACTTCCACGCCGTGCTCGAGGAGTACGTGCCCGGCCTGCACCCTGCCCAGAGCTCACCGCGGTCGTTCGCGTCCGTCGACGTGCCGACCGCCGCCGGCCCGCACGGTGGCGGGACGTCAGCACGTCCGGCGACGCCGGCACCGCTGCGCGGGGCGCTGGTCCTCGGCGGCCGCGACGAGTCGGACCTGGTGGCCCAGCTCACGAGGGTGGCCGAGGAGGCGGCCCGAGGCTCCGCGCCGCCCGTGGCCGCCCCCGACCCTGCCACAGCCCGCGCGGCCGTGCGGGTCGCCATCGACTACGCCGACGCTGCGGACCTCGCGGCGAAGGCCGCCAAGACGATCAAGGCGTTCGTCTCCGGTTCTGCCGCGGCCTGGACGATCCTGCGCGCCCAGGGCGTCTTCGTCGGGCACGGGCCGGCTACGAAGGTGGCCTTCCTGTTCACGGGCCAGGGATCGCAGTACGTGAACATGCTGCGGACCCTGCGGGCCCGGGTGCCGGTCGTCGCCGACACGTTCGCGGAGGCGGACCGGATCATGACACCTCTGCTAGGGCGGCCGCTCACCTCGTGCATCTTCGTCGAAGGAGAGGCCCCGAGCGCCCTCGAAGAGGCGCAGCAGCAGCTGACGAGGACCGAGATCACCCAACCCGCCGTGCTCACGACCGACATCGCGCTCACCCGGCTGCTCGACAGCTACGGCGTCCACCCGGACATGGTGATGGGCCACAGCCTGGGGGAGTACGGCGCGCTGGTGGCCGCGGGTGCCCTCGGTTTCGGTGCGGCGCTGGAGGCCGTGAGTGCGAGGGGGCGCGAGATGGCCTCGTTGTCCCTGGAGGACAGCGGCGCGATGGCGGCAGCCTTCGGACCGCTCGCGGAGATCGATCGCGTGGTGGCGGCGGTCGACGGCAACGTCGTCATCGCCAACATCAACAGCTCCCACCAGGCGGTGATCGGCGGAGCGACGGAGGCGGTCGAGCGGGCGCTCGAGGCCCTATCTGCGGCGGGGATCAACGCGGCACGGATCCCGGTCAGCCACGCCTTCCACACCTCGATCGTGGCGCCGGCGAGCGTCCCGCTGAAAGGTGCGCTCCGTCGCCTCGACGTGCACGCCCCGGTGCTGCCCATCGTGTCCAATGTCACCGGCGACTTCTATCCGACCGGAGCCGACAGCGAGACGATGCTCGACCTGCTCGGCCGACAGGTCGCCTCACCCGTGCAGTTCGTGCGCGGGCTGCACACTCTCTACGACGCCGGCGCCCGGGTGTTCGTCGAGGTCGGTCCCAAGAAGGCGTTGCAGGGCTTCGTCGAGGACGTCCTCGGCGACCGTGGCGACGTACTGGCGCTGTTCACGAACCATCCCAAGGGCGGCGACGTGGCCTCGTTCAACGTGGCGCTGTGCGGCCTGTGGGCGGCCGGACTCGGCTACGGCACGGATGTCGCGGCACCGAGCGGGTTCGACGGCGCGGCCGTACAGGTGACTCGCCCTGCCGCCGTCGCCCCGATCGCCGACGCGCGGCCGGCGGCTCTGTCCGCCACCGCCGAGCTCCCGTCGCAGCCCCTGAGCAGACGACCAGTACCTCGAGCTCGGTCAGCTGTTCGCCGGCGTCCTCGAACGGGGAATGAGCGTCTACCGTCCGGCTCGCCCGGTGCCGGCCCTGCCGCCCGTCCCTGAGCCGGTGGTCGTCACGGGTGCGGCGCTGGGACTGCCCGGTGTGCCTCACGTCTTCGACGACGAGAACCTGCAGCGGATCCTCGACGGCCAACAGTTCATCGACGCGATCCCGCACCATTTCCGGCAGCAGATGGTGGACCTGCACATCACCAGGCTGGTGAAGCGCGAGTCGGGCGACCCGACATTCGAGACCATCGACGACGAGGCCGAGGTGGTCAAGCTGGCCGGACGGCATGCGCCTCTCGACATCGTCGAGCAGTTCGGTGTCGATGCGGCACGCGACGCCGCGCTCGACTCGGTCACCCGGCTGGCGATCGGCGCCGGCTTCGACGCCATGCACGACGCCGGCCTGCCGCTGGTGATGCGCTACAAGACCACCACGGTCGGCTCGCGACTGCCGGAGCGGTGGGGACTGCCCGATGTCCTGCGCGACGACACGGGCGTGATCTTCGCGTCGGCCTTCCCGGGTTACGACTCCTTCGCCGACGACCTCAGCCGCTACTACACGAACCGCGGGCGTCGCGAGCAGCTGCTCGCCCTCGAAGCGGTCAGGAGCCGGATGCGCGGTGACGAGCCCGCTGTCGCCGAGGTGGAACGGCGCATCGCCGAGCTTCGTCATGTGCTGGAGGTCGAGCCGTTCACCTTCGATCGGAGGTTCCTGTTCCGGTGCCTGTCCATGGGGCACTCACAGTTTGCCGAGATCATCGGTGCGCGGGGTCCCAACACGCAGATCAACGCTGCCTGTGCGAGCACCACCCAGGCACTGTCCCTGGCCGAGGACTGGATCCGGGCCCGCCGCTGCCGCCGGGTCGTGGTGGTCTCCGCGGACGACGTCACCACCGACAACCTGCTGCCCTGGGTCACCGCGGGCTTCCTGGCCTCCGGCGCGGCCGCGACCGACGACTCGGTGGAGGACGCTGCCACGCCGTTCGACCGGCGACGGCACGGCATGATCGTCGGCATGGGCGCCGCGGCGTTCGTCGTCGAGTCCGCGGAGGCGGCGCGGGAGCGTGGGCTCCAGCCGATCTGCGAGGTGCTCGGGGCGGTGACGGCCAACAGCGCCTTCCACGGCACGCGTCTCGACGTCGGCCACATCGCCCAGGTGATGGAAGGCCTCGTCGCCCAGGCGGAGAGTCGCGGTGTCGACCGGCACGAGATCGCCACGTCGACCGTCTTCGTCTCGCACGAGACGTACACGCCGGCGCGCGGCGGGAGCGCCGCGGCGGAGATCAACGCCCTGAGGTCGACGTTCGGGCCGGATGCCGGATCCGTCGTCATCAGCAACACGAAGGGCTTCACCGGGCACGCGATGGGTGCGGGGATCGAGGACGTCGTGGCCATCAAGGCCCTCGAGACGGGCATCGTGCCCCCCGTGCCCAACTACAAGGAGCCCGATCCCGATCTCGGCGAGCTCAACCTGTCGACGGGCGGCGCGTATCCGGTCCGCCACGCACTCCGGCTCGCGGCCGGGTTCGGCTCGCAGATCGCCATGTCGCTGCTGCGCTGGACCCCGCTCGCGGACGGGCGTCACCGCTCACCGAGTGAGCTCGGGTACGCCTACCGGATCACCGATGCCGACGCGTGGCAGCGCTGGCTGGACTCTCTCGCCGGAGCACCCGGCGCCCGGCTCGAGGTAGTCAGTCGCCGATTGCGCGTCGTCGACGCCGGTCCGCCGCCGGCCGCGTCCCCTGCAGAGCGGATGGGCCGCACTGACACGGCCGCGAGGAAATCCGTCGCGTCGCCCGCGTACGTCGCCCCGGCCGTGCCGGCCGCAGAACCCTCCGCCGAAACGCCGCTGCCAGCCGATAGCCCTGACGTGCCCGAACCAGTCGCCACACCGGACTCGACGCCGACACGCTCCCGGTCGGGTCAGGACGGTGTCGAGTCCACCGGGACGGGTCGGCCGGCGACGAGGTGACCGAGGCGGTGGTCTCGATCGTCTCGGAGATGACCGGCTACCCGCCCGACCTGCTGGACCTGGACCTGGACCTGGAGGCCGACCTCGGGGTGGACACCGTCAAGCAGGCCGAGGTGTTCGCCGCGGTCCGGGAGCGGTTCGGCGTCGAACGCGATGAGTCCCTGGCCCTGCGGGACTTCCCGACCCTGACCCACGTCATCGGCTGGGTCCGCGACAAGACCGGACTGGCCGCAGTCCCGGCGACCTCGTCGACGGAGCCGGCCTGCGGTGGACGCCCCCACCGAGCGCTCCCGGGGACGACCGGGTCGGCCGGCGACGAGGTGACCGAGGCGGTGGTCTCGATCGTCTCGGAGATGACCGGCTACCCGCCCGACCTGCTGGACCTGGACCTGGACCTGGAGGCCGACCTCGGGGTGGACACCGTCAAGCAGGCCGAGGTGTTCGCCGCGGTCCGGGAGCGGTTCGGCGTCGAACGCGATGAGTCCCTGGCCCTGCGGGACTTCCCGACCCTGACCCACGTCATCGGCTGGGTCCGCGACAAGACCGGACTGGCCGCAGTCCCGGCGACCTCGTCGACGGAGCCGGCCTCGGTGGACGCCCCCACCGAGCGCTCCGGGACACCGGGTCGGCCGGCGACGAGGTGACCGAGGCGGTGGTCTCGATCGTCTCGGAGATGACCGGCTACCCGCCCGACCTGCTGGACCTGGACCTGGACCTGGAGGCCGACCTCGGGGTGGACACCGTCAAGCAGGCCGAGGTGTTCGCCGCGGTCCGGGAGCGGTTCGGCGTCGAACGCGATGAGTCCCTGGCCCTGCGGGACTTCCCGACCCTGACCCACGTCATCGGCTGGGTCCGCGACAAGACCGGACTGGCCGCAGTCCCGGCGACCTCGTCGACGGAGCCGGCCTCGGTGGACGCCCCCACCGAGCGCTCCGGGGACACCGGGTCGGCCGGCGACGAGGTGACCGAGGCGGTGGTCTCGATCGTCTCGGAGATGACCGGCTACCCGCCCGACCTGCTGGACCTGGACCTGGACCTGGAGGCCGACCTCGGGCGTGGACACCGTCAAGCAGGCCGAGGTGTTCGCCGCGGTCCGGGAGCGGTTCGGCGTCGAACGCGACGAGTCCCTGGCCCTGCGGGACTTCCCGACCCTGACCCACGTCATCGGCTGGGTCCGCGACAAGACCGGCCTTCGAGCCACGCCCGAAAGCGCGTCGGCGCCGGTCGCCGTGGAGCCGCCTGCCCCGGCGGCACTGCACCCGACGACGATCCGCGGTGACCTGGACGCCGTCGACCGGCTGCCTCGCCGGGTTCCGGTGCCCGTGCTTCGGCCCGGCCTCGCCCAGTGTCTGCCCACCGGTGTCGCGCTGAGGCCCGGTACCCGCGTGGTCGTGATGCGCGACGAGGGTGGGGTGGCCGACGTACTGCTCGCGCGGCTCGCCGACGCAGGGGTCGCCACGCTTCCGATCGACCCTGGAGCGCGGACCGACGAGATCGTCGACGCGGTGGACCGGTGGCGCTCGGAAGGCGCGATCGACGGCGTCTACTGGCTGGCCGCACTCGATGACGAGGGGCAGTTCGACTCCCTCGACCTCGCTCAGTGGCGTGAAGGGCTGCGGCGCCGGGTGAAGGCGCTCTACGCGACGACGCGTCGGCTCTACGACGACGCCCCGTTCCTGGTCGCGGGCACCCGACTCGGCGGCTTCCACGGGTACGACGAGGCCGGAGCCACCGCGCCGATGGGTGGAGCCGTGACCGGCTTCGCCAAGTCGTACAAGCGCGAACGTCCCGACGCCCTCGTCAAGGCCGTCGACCTGCCCGGCGGCACCGAACCCGCGACGGTCGCGGAGCTGCTCGTCGCCGAGACGCTTCGTGATCCAGGCTGCGTGGAGGTCGGGTACGCAGACGATCGACGGTGGGGCGTGGGCCTGGCCGAGCGCCCGTTCCCGCCCCGTGACGCCGCGATCGACGGAGCCACCTCCCTCGGTCCCGACAGCGTCGTCGTCGTGACCGGTGCCGCGGGAAGCATCGTGGCGGCGATCACCGCCGATCTCGCCCGTGCGTCGGGCGCCACCTTCCACCTGCTCGACCTGACCCCCGAGCCGGACCCCGCCGATCCAGACCTCAGGCAGTATGTCGAGGACCGCGACACGTTCAAGGTGGTCATCGCGGACAGGATGAAGGAGGGTGGGCAACGGCCGACACCGGTCGCCATCGACAAGGAGCTGGTCCGCTTCGAGCGCCTCGCCGCCGCCCTCGCCGCGATCGACGCCGTGCGCGACGCCGGAGGAGTTGCTCACTACCACGCGGTGGACCTCACCGACGACAACGCGGTGGCCAGGGTCCTCGCCCGCATCCGGGAGACCGAGGACCGCATCGACGTGCTGCTCCATGCGGCCGGACTGGAGGTCAGCCGCGGCCTCCCCGACAAGGAGGGAGCCGAGTTCGACCTGGTCCACGACGTCAAGGCCGACGGCTGGTTCAACGTGCTCAGCGCCGCAGACGACCTGCCGATCGGCGCGACCGTCGTCTTCTCCTCCGTGGCCGGACGATTCGGCAACGCCGGACAGTCCGACTACAGCGCCGCGAACGACCTGCTGTGCAAGGTGACCAGCAGCTTCCGTCGCACCCGACCCGGCACTCGGCCGATCGCCCTCGACTGGAGTGCCTGGGGCGGCATCGGGATGGCCACCCGGGGATCCACGCCCAAGATCATGGAGATGGCCGGGGTCGAGATGCTCCCGCCCGAAGCAGGCGTCGCCTGGATCCGACGCGAGCTCACCGACGCACGCCTTCCGGGGTGAGGTCGTGGTGGCGGGCGAGCTAGGACGGCTCGCCGCGGGCTACCACCCGACCGGTGGGATCGACCCGGACGCGATCGACGCGCGCGATGCCGCGTTCTCCGGTGAGGTGGTCGAGGCGAACCTGCTGGACGGGCTGGTCGTCCGCGCCACCCTGGATCCCGCAGCCCAGCCCTACCTGGACCACCACCGGATCGACGGGACGCCGGTGCTCCCCGGGGTGATGGGCATGGAGGGCTTCGCCGAGGTCGCCCGGCTGCTCACCCCCGAGCGGTACGTCGTGGCCCTCGAGGACGTCGACTTCCTCGCGCCGGTGAAGTTCTACCGCGACCTGCCCCGCACGCTCACCATCAGCGCGCGCATCCGACCCGACGGCTCCGACTTGTTGGCGGAGTGCCGCCTCGAGGCCGAGCGCCAGCTGCCGGGGGACGACGCGCCGCAACGCACCGTCCACTTCACCGGATCGGTGCGCCTGTCCGGGCAGCGACCGAAGCCGGAGGTGCAGGCTCCTGTGGTCCGGGTCGCCGAGGCACCGGTGATCACTCCCGCCGACATCTACCGGCTCTACTTCCACGGTCCGGCCTACCAGGTCGTCGCGGAGGCCTGGCGTGACGACGGCGCCGCTGCCGGGCGACTCGCCGCGCACCTGCCAGCCGACCACCAGCCCGCCGGCTCCCCGACGCTGCTGGGACCACGGCTGGAGGAGCTGTGCTTCCAGGTCGCAGGGCTCTGGGAGGCCGGGCGTGAAGGGCGGCTCGCCCTGCCTGCACACGTCGACAGACTGACGGTGCTGGGAGAGCTCGCGGCCGGCGAGTCCGAGGGCGTCGTGGCGATCGCGCGGCCGGTCGCTGGAGAGTCGGGTCGCTTCGACTGCGAGGTTCGCGACGCGGACGGACGGGTGCTGCTCCGGCTCGACGGCTATCGCACCGTGCCGCTGCCAGGCGGTCTGCCCGACCAGGTCCGACTGCCGCTGAGCGCCGTGCTGGCATGAGGAGATCGGAGTCGACCGTGAACGGGATCACGAGGCTCGGCATCGTCAACCGTGGCGAGCCCGCCATGCGCCTGCTCACCGCCGTGGCGGAGCTCAACAGGGAGCGGTCTCACGTCGGCGGTGCCCTGCAGCCCATCACGACCGTGGCCTTCCACACCGATCCCGACTCCGACGCCTGGTTCGTCCAGGAGGCCGACGAGGCGGTCCCGCTGGGGCCGGCCACCTACGTCGATCCCGGTGACGGCCATCGCAAGTCGCGCTACCTCGACGAGGCGGCGGTGGTCGGTGCCCTGGTCGAGGCCCGCTGTGATGCCGTCTGGGTCGGCTGGGGCTTCGTCTCCGAGCGGGCCTCCTTCGCACAGCGGTGCGAGGAGGCGGGCATCCTGTTCGTCGGCCCCGACAGCACAACCATCCGTGCCCTCGGGGACAAGGTCACGGCGAAGCAGCTGGCCGAGAAGGCCGACGTACCCGTCGTCCCGTGGGGAGGCGGGCCCGTCGACAGCCTCGAGCAGGCCGCTGCCCAGGCCGCACGGCTCGGGTATCCAGTCATTCTCAAGGCCGCCGCGGGTGGCGGCGGCCGCGGGATCCGCCTCGTCCGGTCCGAGCCCGACCTCGCCGCAGCCCTCGCGTCGGCACGCAGTGAGGCCGAGCTTGCGTTCGGCGACCCCGCCGTGTTCCTGGAGCGCTTCGTGGAGTCGGCCAGGCATGTCGAGGTGCAGGTCATCGGCGACAGTGAGGGCACGGTATGGGCGGTCGGGGTGCGCGACTGCAGCATCCAGCGCCGCAACCAGAAGGTGATCGAGGAGTCCAGCTCCACTGCGCTGGACGCGCACACCGAGGCCGCGATCAAGGCGGCCGCCGTCCGGCTGGCCACGGCGGTCGGCTACCGCAATGCCGGGACCGTCGAGTTCCTCGTCGACCCGACCACCCGCGAGTTCCTGTTCATGGAGGTCAACGCCCGGCTCCAGGTCGAGCACCCGGTCACCGAGGCCACCACCGGCCTGGACCTGGTCAAGCTGCAGCTCCGGATGGCGGCAGGAGAGCGGCTGAAGGGCGACCCGCCACGGGTACACGGTCACGCGATCGAGGCCCGGTTGTGTGCGGAGGACCCGGAACACGGGTTCGTCCCGGCTCCTGGCCGGATCGCGATGCTCCGGTTGCCCACGGGCAGCGGGGTGCGCGTCGACTCGGGCGTGCGGGAGTGCGACACCATCTCGGGGGAGTTCGACTCGATGATCGCCAAGATCATCGCGTGGGGTCAGGACCGCGACGAGGCGTTGGCCAGGCTCCGGCGTGCGCTCGCCCAGAGCACGGTGGTCGTCGACGGCGGCACCACCAACCGGTCCTTCCTCGTCGGGCTCCTCGACCGGCCCGAGCTGACGTCCGGTGACTTCGACAACCGATGGCTGGACAAGCTCACGGCGGCCGGTGAGCACGTCCCCGCGGCCCAGCCCGTCGCGTTGCTGGCCGCGGCGGTCGAGGCCTACGCCTCGGACCACGCCGCGGCACAGGCGGCCTTCCACGCGGGTGCCCGACGCGGGCGGCCTGAGGTCCCGGAGACCATCGGGACAGGGGTCCAGCTGCGGTACGCCGGCGCTACCTACGATCTCTGGGTCTACCGCACCTCGCCCGGCTCCTATCGGGTGCGGTGGGGAAGGGTGAAGGCGGACCTCGACGTCGACTTCGTCAACGAGTACGAACGTCGGATCCGCTGCGCCGGCCGCTACCACCGGGTCGTCGCCGTGACGCAGGGAGCGATGTTCCGGATCGTGGTGGACGGCACGTCGCACCGGATCACGCGGGACGACGGCGGACTCGTCCGCGCCGGCTGGCCGGCGTTCGTCGTGTCCGTCCTGGTGCGGGCGGGGGACAAGGTCGCGGAGGGCGACCCACTGGCGGTCCTGGAGAGCATGAAGATGGAGTCCACGATCACCGCGCCCTACGCCGGCGAAGTCGCGGGCGTCGACGTGATGCCCAACGCCCAGGTGGGCACGGGTGCCCCCTTGCTGCGGATCCGACAGACGGAGGTGCCGACCGGAACCGTGGGCCTGCAGCCGTTGGACCTGACCGGGATGGAGTCACGTCCGGGTCCGGGGACTCCGCCGTGTGAGCGCGTCTTCGGCTCGCTGCGCAACTACCTGCTCGGATACGACCTGGACCCGACCGACGCGAAGAGGCTCTTCGTCGTTCAACGCAGGCTCGGAGCGCTCAGTCCTCCCGCGGACGGCGGACTCCTGCGTTGCGAGGACGGGCTGCTCGACCTGTTCGCCGAGGTGGGAGGGCTCTACCGGCCCAGGACCGAGACCCAGCCCGACGACGCACTGACGGCGACGAGCACCCAGGAGTACCTGCTGTCGTACCTCCAGTGGCTGGACCCGGAACGGGCAGGCCTGCCCGCGGCCTATCAGTCACGGCTCGCGGCGGCGCTGGCCCGCTATGGGGTCGAGGGCCTGCGGCGCACGCCAGAGCTCGATGCCGCGGTGGTCTGGATGTTCCGGTCCTTCAGCCGTGTGGACGAGCTCGTACCCGTGGTGCTGTCGATCCTCGAACGTCGTCTTCGCGCGGGTGACCTGCTCGCACCCCTTGCCGACGCCGAGGTGGGTGCCCGTTTCGACCGCATCGCGACCTCCGCCCAGGGACGGCACCCGGCCATCGCCGAGCTGGCCCGGGACGCACGCTTCCGCTACGTCGACGAACCGGTCCTCGAGGCGGTGGTGGGTGCGGAGTACGACGCCACCGAAAGGGTCCTCGACCTGGTCGAGGCCGATCCGGAGGGTCCCGATCGGCAGGAGGCGGTCGAGCGTCTGGTGCGTTCACCGCAGCCCCAGCGTGGTCCCCTGCTGCGTCGCTGGCTGGTCGCGACCGACCTCGCGTTCCGGAAGGTGCTCCTCGAGGTCTACACCCGGCGGTACTACCGGATCCGCGATCTGCGCGACCTGCGCGTCGACGAGTACGACCGTCAGCTGATGTGTGTGACCGACTACGAATGGGAGAACAAGCACATCCACCTGATCGTCGCCTATACCGAGCTCAGCCGGCTGCCGGATGCCGCGCGCGCCGTGGCCGCTCACCTGGAGCACGCCCCCACGGACCGCCAGGTCATCGTCGACCTGACCACCTGGCGCTCCGGGCCGCACCGGCCCGTCGAGGAGACCGCCCCGGACGTGGAGGAGCTTCTCGGCAGGTGCGACTTCGGGTGTACGCCGTGGCGGGTCGACGTCACCGTGACCACGACCGGGGGCGACGAGGCCGAGCACTTCCGCACCCTGCACGTGAGCTACCGCAGCAGGGCCGACGGTGGGCTCGTCGAGGACCCGCTCTACCGCAACCTGCACCCCATGCTCGCCAAGCGCCTGGACCTGTGGCGGCTCTCGAACTTCCGTCTTGAGCGGCTGGCATCTGCCGAGGACGTCTACCTGTTCCACGGCATCGCTCATGACAACCCGAAGGACCATCGGCTCTTCGCCCTCGCCGAGGTCCGTGACCTGACGCCGGTGCGAGACGCGGTGGGCGGCACGGCGTACCCCTGGCTCGGTCGGATGGGGCTGCAGGCGCTGGCCGCGATGCGGACGGCGCTGGCCGGGTTCCCGCGCCGCGAACGGCCGACTTCCAACCGGATCGTGCTCTACGTCCGTCCGCCGTGGGACGTCCCCCGCGAGACGTGGGCCAACCTGGCCCGCTCGTTCGCCCCTCTCGCGGAGGGCGCTGCCCTGGAGAAGGTGCTGCTGCGGGTCGGGATCCCGCAGGCCGACGGGTCGCTGCGCGACGCCGTGCTCGACGTGCAAGGCGTTGGTGGCCAGGGTGTCAGGGTGATGGAGAGGCCGCCGCGGAACGACCCCATCCGACCCCTCACGCCGTACCGGCAGAAGGTGCTGGTGGCCCAGCGCTTCGGCGTGCCCTATCCGTTCGAGATAATCCGGATGCTCACCGCCGGGCCCAGCCCCTCCGCGGAGTTCTCCTCGGGCACCTTCGTCGAGCACGACCTCGACGCCGACGGTGCCCTCCAGCCGGTCGAGCGCGGCCCCGGCCAGAACGCGGCCAACATCGTGGTCGGCGTCCTCACCAACCGCACGGCCAAGGTCCCCGAAGGTATGAGCCGGGTCGCCCTCTTCAGTGACCCGACCCGAGGACTGGGCAACCTCGCCGAACCGGAGTGCCGCCGGATCCTCGCGGCACTCGACCTGGCCGAACAGATGCAGGTCCCGGTCGAGTGGTTCACGGTGTCCTCCGGGGCCTTGATCGCGATGGACAGCGGGACGGAGAACATGGACTGGATCGCCGACGTGCTGCGCGGAATCATCGAGTTCACCCAGCGCGATTGCGAGATCAACGTGGTGGTGACCGGCATCAATGTGGGGGGCCAGCCCTACTGGAACGCCGAGGCGACGATGCTGATGCACACCCGGGGGATCCTGGTGATGCTGTCCACGAGTGCGATGGTCCTCACCGGCAAGCAGGCGCTGGACTTCTCGGGTGGGGTGTCGGCCGAGGACAACCTGGGCATCGGCGGCTTCGACCGGGTCATGGGTCCGAACGGACAGGCGCAGTACTGGGCGGCCAGCATCGAGGACGCGTGCCGGACGCTGCTGCGACACTACGACCACACCTACGTGGTCCCGGGGGAGCGGTTCCCCAGGCGGGCGGCGACCACCGACCCGGTCGACCGCGATGTCCGGACCGCGCCGCACAAGGCGGCCGACGGCACTGCCCTGTCCACGGTCGGTGACATCTTCTCGGCCGAGCTGAACCCCGAACGCAAGAAGCCGTTCGACATCCGGTCGGTCATGAGGTCGGTGACCGACATGGACTCCGACCCCCTGGAGCGGTGGAGCGCGTGGAGGGGAGCCGAGACGACCGTGGTCTGGGACGCCCACATCGGTGGCGTGCCGGTCTGTCTGCTGGGCCTCGAGTCCCGGACGCTCGCTCGACGCGGCTACGTCCCCGCCGACGGGCCGATGTCGTGGACCTCGGGCACCCTGTTCCCGCAGTCCGCACGCAAGGCGGCCCGGGCGATCAACGCGGCCAGCGGCAACCGACCGCTCGTCGTGCTGGCCAACCTGTCCGGATTCGACGGGTCCCCGGAGTCGATGCGGCACTGGCAGCTCGAGTACGGCGCCGAGATCGGCCGGGCGGTCACCACCTTCGCCGGCCCGATCGTCTTCGTCGTCATCTCGCGCTACCACGGCGGGGCGTTCGTGGTCTTCTCCAAGAAGCTCAACCCGTTGCTGGAGATCGCCGCAGTGGAGGGCTCCTACGCCTCGGTCATCGGGGGAGCTCCGGCCGCGGCGACCGTGTTCGCACGCGAGGTTCGGACCCGGACCGACCACGACCCACGCGTGGTCGAGCTCCGCGAGGCCCTGGTGGCGGCCGACTCGGCCCGGGCGAGCACGCTGCGCGCGAGCCTGATGCAGGTGACCGACGAGGTCCGTTCCGAGAAGCTCGGCGAGGTGGCCGACGCCTTCGACGCCATCCACACCATCCAGCGTGCCCTGCGGGTCGGCTCGGTCGACCGGATCATCGCCCCGGAGCAGCTGCGGCCCTACCTCGTCGGCGCCCTCGAGCGTGGCATGGCACGAACCGTGGCCGCCGACTGAGCGCTGGCTCAGTCGGCGAGTGGACGGTCCACCCAGCTGTGCGTCGGCTGCGCCACCTCGAGGGCGCGGGAGCCCCCCATCGCGGTGGGCGGGCGGAGCGGGCGCTCGGCAGCGACCGTGAGCAGGAAGCGTCCGTCCCGGCGCCACCAGCCAGGCAGCACGCCGCCCTCGCGAAGGCGTACCTCGAGGGAGCACCAGCCGGCCGGCAAACCCTCCCCGACGGTGCCGGTCGCGGTCGTCGCGATCCTGACCTCGACGCTGCGCGTGTCTCGCCGCAGGCCGGTCTGCAGCACCTTGAGCGCGCTCTCCTTCGCCGACCAGACAAGGTTGGCCGCAGCGTCCCGGTCGGCCGCCGGTAGCGACGCCACCCAGTCCCTCTCGAACGGTGTCAGGAAGTCGACCACGAAACCCTTCGACCGTGGCTCCACGAGCTCGAGATCACACCCCAACCGACCGAGCGCCGTACCCACCATGCAGACGGCCCAGCCGGCCCGGTCGGTGAGTGCCACCTCGAGTCCCGGAGGTGCTCCCGGAGCATGCACGAACGGAGCCCCGGTGGGATGGTTCCTCACCTCGATGTGGGCCAACGACACGAGGTCGACAGGAAGGCCGCCAGCAGACGCCACGGCCTGCTTGCACACCCAACGGCGCAGGAGGTACTCGCTACGGCGCTTCGTGAACCGCATCCCGGCCGCTACCGCCACCTCCTGCGGTGTCAGCCAGTCGTCGGCCCGCGGGAGTTCCCACTCGCCGCGCGCCATCCACTGTGCCCCGCTGGCAGGACCGCTGTCGGTCATGGAACCACGGTAATCCCGTCGGCCCTCCTACCAGTGGTCCAGGAGTGGAACGCAGAGGTGCCTCACCGGATGGCCCCGCAGGCCGCCCTGGTCCGGTTCACCTGAGGTGCCGCGCCCTAGGGGCCTGCTCCCGACGAGGACGCGGGATGACGGCCCCGTGGTACGGCGCGACCGCCGCGATCGCCCCCTGCTTGCGGACGCGGCGGCGGTACGCCCGCGTCGCGATGGCCTGCTTCATACGGTGCAGTCGATGTCGCATCTCGCCCCCCGGAGAACTAGACCAGTCACTGTGCCCCCACGTGGGCGCTCGCGTCACCCCCAGCCACCCCTAGGACATCCGGCGTCGAAGTACTCGGCGTCGTCCCTTCCGAGAACGGGGTGAGCGGCGTGCCGCTGACCGGCCACACGCCTCACAGTCACGGAGATCCGGCGCGGAGGTAGACCGGATCCCCCTGCCGATCGATGAGGAGGTAGAGGGCGGTGGTCAGGTGCTGGTTCAGTCACCCACTGCGGGAGACAGGGAGATCTGTGATGGTCAGGAGTAGCTCGAGAGCCACGCTCGGCATCGATGAGGGAGGGCTGGCGACATGCGGACTTTCATGAGGGCAGTCGCCATCGGCGCGATTCTCGTCGGCCTCGGCGCAACAGGCGCACCTTCCGCGAACGCCCATCCCGGGCGCGGCGACAACTCGGGCGACTGCATCCAGAACGCACCGGACTTTCTGACGCAACAGGAAGTGCTGCAGGCGTGCATCCCGAACTTTCCCGTGGGCCGCTAGGGAACCCTTCCGTCGGAGCGGGTGAACCCATGGACCTCCACGCCGGAGAGCGCAAGGCCGACATCCTCGAGGTCGGCGCGCCCTCCGTTGCTGCGCCCTCGCACGAGTCTCAGGTCACGTCGTTCGACGACTTCTACCGGCGTGAGATGCCCCGCCTCGTGACCCTGGCCGGGGGTTGTGTGGGTCGGCCTTGGCCGAGGACGTCGCTCAGGAAGCGATGCTGGTCGCGTTTCGCAAGTGGAGCGTGGTAGGGCGTGGGGATCATGCCGAGGCGTGGGTGCGGAGGGTGTGCGCCAACATGGCCGTGTCCCAGTTCCGGCGCAGGACGATCGAGGTTCGAGCACTGCTCCGTTTCGCCCGGCGTCCAGGACCTCCCGGCCTGCCGGCGACCCACGAGGCGTTCTGGGCGCAGCTGCGACAACTTCCGCGTCGCCAGGCGCAGGCCGCGGCCCTGCGGTACGTCTACGAGCTGAGTGTCCACGACATCGCCGAGACACTGGGCTGCTCCGAGGGAACGGTGAAGTCACACCTGAGCCGTGCTCGGCGCGCCATCGTCGGTCAGCTGGATCTCTCCGAGGACGGTGAACGATGACTCTCGACACGCTGGGCAGAGCGGCCGCCGACAGCATGCACGTGTCGGCAACGAATGGCCTCGACGTCGAGGCCGGGCTCGTCGCGCTGAAGCGGACCCGGACCTGGCGACGTGCCCGCAAGGCAGCCGTGGTGGTGGTCACGGTCGGGTTGGCGGCGTGGTTGGCCGTCGGACCCGGCCTCTGGCACCACCGGGCCCAGCCGGCCGGCCATCACCCAAGACCTGCCCATCACTCCAACGGTGCGATCGTCGGCGAGCGCCATGGCACACCGAGCGTGCTGTCGGAGCCCGGGGGCCCCGTCGCGATCGACCTGGACGCCGTTTCGCGCATGGGGAGGCGTGCGTCGATGTTCAGTGGTCGCCGGACGGCACCGAGCTGGCCTACTCGACCCCCGATGAGGTCCGGATACTCGACGCACGAAGGGGCGACAGCCGTCGCCTGGTCTCGTGCCCGTCCTGTCAGGTCGCGTGGTTCCCCGACGCTGACGTCATCGCGATCATCGACACACCTGAGCTCAGAATCGTCTCGTCAGACGACGGGTCCACCGAGGTGAAGATCGCGACGCCCGGGATCTCGCCTTCCTCCCCGTCCTGGTCCCCGGACGGGGAGGAACTGGTATTCACCGGGCTCGACGACACGCGGGGTGCCGGCTCGTACAGCAGCCGCGGCCTGTACCGCGTCGACGCGGACGGCAGTGACCTCAGCCGGCTGTGGGCCGCCGCGCCGGGCAAGGACGAGCGGGCCTGGGCGTCAGCATGGTCCCCCGACGGCTCCGTCATCGCCTTCGTCGAGCAAGCCCCTCAAGGGTCGACCTTCAGGAGGGGGAGGGGGACGGTGCTGGACAACCTGTCCATCGCCACGATCGAGCCGGATGGTTCCGGACTCACCACGCTGGCCGAGATCGGCCGCTGCCTGTGCTCGGGTGGCCCCAGCCTTGCGTGGTCGCCCGACGGCACGGTCATCGCGTTCTACGGCCATGCAGGTCGGTCCAAGGGTCTGTATGCGATGAACGCCGACGGAACGGGTCTGCACCGGCTGGCAACCGGAGTGTCGGGACCGCTCGCCTGGCAGCCCCGGCCCTGACGCGAAGCACCTGCCCACGTGTGTTGGCCGCGAGCGGCCTGGTCGGCATCGAGCACGGTCACTGACCGGCGAGCTGGGCCAGCCTGTCGAGCTCGGCCTGCGTGCCGAGGGCGATCAGGACCGAGCCCGGAGGGATGACCAGGTCGCCGGGGGGACTGGGCTCGAACTGCTGACCGCGCCCCCGGCGGATGGCCAGCAGCAGGGGCGCATCGGTCCCGTCGCGCGGGGCGAGGCCGGCCACGGTCTGGCCGTCGAGCGGCGAGCCGGGGGCCACGTGGACCTCCTGCAGGCGGAAGTCGAGGTCCTCGTCGTGCATCACGACGTCGAGGAACTCGGCGACGTCGGGCTGGAGGGCGAAGACGGCCATCCTGCGGCCGCCGTTCCGTTGCGGGTTGGTCGCCCGGTTGGCACCCGCCAAGAGGAGCTTGGCCTTGGACTCCGTCGTCCGTGCGCGGGCGATGATCACCAGGTCGGGACGGATCGCGCGGGCAGACAGGGTCACGTAGACGGTGTCGGCATCCGTGTCGAGCGCGGCGATGAGGGCTCGGGCTCGCCCGATCCCTGCGGCACGCAGCACCAAGTCGTCGGTGGTGTCGCCGCGCAGGTAGGCGAATGCGGAGCCGATCTGCTCCAGCTTTGCGGGGTCGTTGTCGACCACCACGACGTCGTGCCCACTGCCGGCGAGGTACTCCGCGGCCGCACGACCGACCCGGCCGTAGCCGCAGATGATGACGTGCCCGCTCATGGCTGCGATGACCTTGTCCATCCGACGCCTTTCCAGGTGCTCGCGGAGGTGACCCTCGGTGACGGCCTCGAGGATGACGCTGAGGTTGTAGAGGACGGTGCCGACGCCGAGGACGATCAGCACGATCGTGAAGACCTGACCCGCTGCGGTCAGGGGCCGCACCTCGCGGAAGCCGACGGTCGCGACCGTCGTGACCGTCTGGTACACCGCCTCGAGGAGGGTGAAACCGAGGATCAGGTAGCCCACGGTCCCGACGACCGTCACCACGAGGAGCCCGATCACCGCGATCGTGATCCGCCGGATGCTCTCCATGGCTCAGGAGGTCCCACAGGCACGGACGGCGTTGGTCACCGTGCCGTGGAAGTGATCGGCTGCCGATGACGTCGGTCAGGCCGACCTCGTCGAAGCTGCTGCCGCAGCTCCAGGGCAGCCCTGGCGACGTGGAGCTCGATGTTGCGCTCGCGCAGCCCCTCGATCACCTCACGCAGCGCCACCTCGGCGCTGGCGTCGATGTCGCTGATGAACGATGCGTCGAGGACCACGTGGCGCACGGGCTTGGGAGCCCCGTCGACGGCCGCCCAGAGCCGGCGCTTGAAGAAGTGGGCGTTGGCGAAGAACATCCTGTCCTGGATCCGGTAGACCACGACTCCCTGGGTGATCGCCGGCATCCGGGTGCTCGCCGACGTCGACGTACCGGTCAGCGTCGGCAGACCATCCGAGTACGGCGTCGGCGGGTCGGGCCGCCCGCCGGATGACGTCGGCGACCGACAGGACGACAGCCACGATGATGGCCTGCAGGACGCCGATGGTGACGACGAAGACGGTCGTGACTCGCGGCGATGATGACCTCGGACCTGCTGCTGTGTGCCAGTGCGCGCCACTGCTCCGGGTCGATCAGCTTGGACGCCGCGAACACGATCACCGCGCCGAGGACGGCCGAGGGAAGGTACTCGATCGGTGCGGTGAGGAAGAGCAGGATGATGCCGATCATCGCGGCGGCGGTCGAGACCCACTGACCTGGCTGGTCGCCCCCATGTCGTCGTTGACCGCGGTCCGCGACCCGCTGGTGCCGACCGGTATGCCCTGGGTGACACCCGACGGCGACCTGGGCGACCCCGAACGCGAGCAGCTCCTGGTCGGCGTCGACGACCTCGTGGTGGCGGGCGGCGAAGGAGCGGGCGGTGAGGATCGAGTCGGAGAAGCCAACGAGGAAGATGGCCAGCGCAGCCGCGACGAGCGACGCCGACGTCCGAACGCGACACGTCCGGCAGCGACGAACGACGGCAGACCGCTCGGCACGGCACCGGTGACGGCCACACCGTGGGAGGCGAGGTCGAGCGCCCACGAGGCGAGCGATGCCGAGGACCACGAGCAGGAGCGCGCCCGGGATGCGCTTGCTGATCCGGGCCAGGAGGATGAGGAGCGCCAGCCCGCCAGCGCGCCGACGACGACCGTCGCCGGTTGGCGTCGCCGAGGTGGCGCGATGATGTCGAGCGTCTCGCGGATGGCGCCGTCCTCGTCGCTGGAGATCGCCCACCAGCTTGCCGAGCTGACCGAGGATCAGCACGACGGCGACGCCGGTGATGTACCCGACCAGCACCGCCTGCGAGAAGTAGTCGGCGATCCAGCCGAGGCGAACGAGCCGGGCCGCGAAGAACACGAGGCCCACCAGCAGGCCCGAGCATCGCCGCCAGCGTGGCGTACTCGCCGCTCCCCGCGGCGGCGAGCGGCCCGACCGTCGTCGCGACGAGCAGCGGCGACGGTGCCCTCCGGCCCGACGACCACCCGCGGCGCGGACCCGAAGACGGCGTACGCAACGACGGGCAGCAGGAGGGCGTACAGGCCGGCGCTGACCGGGACACCGGCGAGCTCCGCATAGGCCATGGCGACGGAAGCGCCAGCGCCGCCACGGTGATGCCGGCGAGGACGTCGGTGCGCAGCCGGGCTCCCGGAGTACGTCGACAGCGACCGGGCGAACGGCACGAACCGGGTCGTGATCGGGGGTCGGCTCTCCGACGCGAAGGCACCCCGCCCGTGGTACGCCTCGCGGAACGGTTTCACGGGTCCATTCAAGGGGACCGGTCGGTGCCTGGGCCTCCTCTGCAGGGGGTGATGCGAGGCGGTCCGGTCCCCGCTGTCCTCAGGCATAGCGGAGGGCGTCCCCGGGACGGAAGCGCACCGCGCGACGTACCGGAAGGGCCAGCACCAGCAGGGCGATGACGACCGTGCCCGCCAGCGCGAGCGGCACGTTCGCGAGCGGGAACCTCATCGGCACCTCGATGTTGACGATCTCCTTGAGCAGCCACACGAGCATCCGGGTCAGCAGCGCTCCGAGCGGGATGCCGACCAGCCACCCCAGCAGGGCCAGCACGATGCCCTCGCTGACGAAGATCCGTCGTACGTCGCGGGCGCGGGCGCCGAGGCAGCGCAGGATCGCCGATCTCGCGGGTGCGCTCGAGCACGGTGGTGGTGATCGCGCTGGCCAGCCCGACCATGCTGATCGCGACGACCAGGAAGCCGAGCACCGCGATCGAGGTGGTGACGGTGCGGTTCGCGGCCACCTCGTCCCGGGTCGCGACGTAGGTGATCTCGTTGCCGATGTCGTAGCCCACGGCGGCGAGCCGGTCCTCGAGCAGGGAGGTCGTCCGGTCGACGGTGGCATGGTCCGAGGAGGTCGTCCGGATCCAGTACGACCCCGCGCCGGTGGGCTGGTCGAGCAGCTCGCGCATCGTCGTCAGCGGGACGAACAGCACGGTGCCGTCCTCCTGCTGGTTGTCGACCATCCCGACGATGCGCAGCCGGACCGGTCCCGGCGGCGGTGGACAGGTGCGACCTGCTGCCCGACGTGTACGTCGGCCGCCTCGGCGAGGTTGCGCTCGATCACGGCGACGGACGCACGCGCCTGCTCCTCGTCCTCGCTGAACCAGCGTCCCTGCGAGAGGCGGTAGCGCAGCAGCGGGTCCTGCGGCACTCCCCACACGTAGGCCTCGTGGCCGTCGAGCCGGACCTCGTTGACGAGCGCGGGCTGGGCGAGGTCGACGCCGGGCGTCTCCCGGATCACCCGCTCCGCCCGTTGGTCGAACGGCCGGCTGCCGCCGGTCCAGATGCGGACGTCCTCGAGGTGGTCGCCCCATTCGGTCGTCGTCGTCTCGGTCACGGCGGACTGCAGCGCCATGATCGCCAGCAGGTTCCCGACGGCCATCGCGATGATCAGGACGGTGGCGAGACTGCGGCGCTTGCGCAGGGCGATGCTGCGCAGGCCGATCTGGACCGTCCGCGGCAGGAAGGTCACCCGGCGCAGCACCCGGTCGGTGGCGCCGGTCGCGACGGTCACGGAGCCGGTGGACTCCAGCGCCTCCCGCAGGTCCGTGCGCGAGGCGCGCCGGATCGCGGGGAACGCGGCCAGCGGCGGCGCCAGCAGCCCGACCAGCAGGCTGAGCACGAGCACCGGGGCGTCGATTCCCGGGGCGACATCGACCGCCCAGAACGTGGAACCGAAGTAGCCCGCGGCGACGTTGGCCAGGATCGTGCCGAGCACGATGCCGGCCACCGCTCCGATCAGGCCCAGCAGCAGCGCGGTGGTGAGGTAGACGGTCGTGATCTGGCGCCGACGCGCGCCGATGGCCCGCATCACGCCGATCTCCCGGGTCTGCTCGGCGACCAGGGTCGACATGGTGTTGGAGACCAGCACCAGTGCCGAGAGCAGGGCCAGCACGGTGATCACGCTCAGCAGCTTCGAGAAGTTCTCGGTGTCCGCCTTGCCGGGCCAGTCGCCCGGCGCCCGCACCTGGGGAAGGTCCCGGAAGCCGGTGAAGCCGGGGACGCCCGCCAGCTCCCGGCGCAGTGCCGCGATGGTCGCGTCCACGGCAGCGGGGCTGTGGTCCTCGAGGAGGACCGACAGCTGGTCGTACCCCGCTCGCCGCTCAGCTGGGCGACGGTGGCCGGGGTCGCGTAGAGCACGATCAGGCTCTCGTCCTGGACCAGCTCCCCGTCGGGCAGGCTGCGGGCGCCACCGCTGACCACGAAGTCGCGGCTTCCGACGGCTCCGGTGATCCCCGAGCTCAGCACGGTGACGGTGTCGCCGGCCCTGCCGTCGTACACGCCGACGTTGGAGTCCTGCGCCTCGACGGCCAGCTCGCCCGACCCGGGTCGGCGCGCCGTCGCTCGAAGTCGACCACGTCGACCTGCTGGTGCTCGAGGTCGGCCACGCCGATGACGCGGCCGGGGGCGCGGCGCTCGCCGACGAGCACCCGGACGTCGACGCTGCTGCGCGGCTGCACCGCCGTGACGTTGGGTACGTCGGCCAGCGACCCGAGCTGGGCGGTGGTCAGGGGGACGCGGTGCCATGCTCAGCGACACGTCGGCCAGCCGGCTCGCCCGCACCTCGTCCTGCATGGTGTCGTCGATCAGGGTCGAGATCGACAGGAAGGACAGGCTGGCGACGGCGAACGCGAGCGTGGCCGCGGTGAACGCCGTCCGCGCACGGCGCCGCGACAGGTCCGTCAGCGACTTGCGCACCGTGGCCGACAGCATCGGAAGCCGCCTCAGTCGTCGACGACGCGTCCGTCGCGGATGGAGACGACGCGGTGGGCCTGCGCGGCCAGCTGCCGGTCATGGGTCACGAACAGGATGGTCTTGCCCTCCGCGTTCAGCCGTGACAGCAGGTCGAACATCTCCGCCGCCGTCACGGTGTCGAGGTTGCCGGTCGGCTCGTCCCCGACGACCAGGGCAGGGTCCGCGGCCAGCGCCCGGGCGATCGCGACGCGCTGCTGCTCGCCGCCGGACAGCTCCGCCGGCAGGTGGTCGGCCTTGTCGGCCAGGCCCACCAGGTCCAGGTTGTGCCGCGCTCGCTCGGCGCGGTCCGCACGCGATCGCCACCGCAGGAAGTCCAGCGGGAGCACGGCGTTCTCGATCGCCGAGAGCGTCGGCAGCAGCTGGAAGAACTGGAAGACGATGCCGACGTTCGCACCCCGCCAGGTGGCGAGCTCCTCCTCGCTCATCCGGTCGAGCCGGTGCCCGTCGACGGTGACCGCGCCGGCGGTGGGCCGGTCGATCCCGGTGATGAGGTTGAGGATCGTGCTCTTCCCGCTGCCGGACGGGCCGACGACCGCGACCATCTCGCCCCGGTCGATGGTCAGGTCGATGCCGCGGAGGGCGGGGTACTCGATGCGCCCGGTGCGGTAGGTCTTCTCCACGCCCTCCAGCGAGATCAGCTGCGCGTCCGCCCGCTCGGTCCGGCCCGTGTCCGTCGCCGTGGTCGTGGTCATCCCGCACCTCCTGGACCTCCAGCGTGGCGCTCCGGCCGGGAGGGCGGACAGGGCCCTAGGTCACGGGGAGCCCCGCCGGAGGGCGGGACACGCCGGTTTTCTTGACTGATTCCAGATCGGACCGACAGACTGCGTGCCATGGGCGCCGTACCGGATCTCCAGCAGCTCCTCCGGGGCGCCGCCCTGCGGGTCACCCGCCCCCGCCTCGCGGTGCTCGACGCCGTGCACGCGCACCCGCACGCCGACACGGACTCGATCATCCGCGCC
Organism: uncultured Actinomycetota bacterium; assembly: GCA_963721775.1. Taxonomy (GTDB): domain Bacteria; phylum Actinomycetota; class Actinomycetes; order Propionibacteriales; family Nocardioidaceae; genus Nocardioides. The sequence continues at coordinate 257,650 of CAVRMH010000039.1, forward strand.
GCCCGCGGCGACCTGCCCGACGTCTCGCACCAGGCGGTGTACGACGTCCTGCGGGTGCTGACCGATGCGGGGCTGGTACGTCGCATCCAGCCGGCCGGCTCGGTGGCCCGCTACGAGGCACGGGTGGGGGACAACCACCACCACATGGTCTGCCGGTCGTGCCAGGACATCGTCGACGTCGACTGCGCGACCGGATCCGCACCGTGCCTGACCGCCTCCGACGACCACGGCTTCGCGGTCGACGAGGCCGAGGTCATCTACTGGGGGCGCTGCCCCACCTGCTCCACATCCACCTCCTGATCGATCCGCCATCCCTGGAAGGAAGCACATGACCGAGACGCCCGAGGCCCCTGCGAACGGCAGCGAGAGCGAGAACCCCGCGATCGACGCGCCCACCCCCACGGGCAGCCGGCCGCGGACGGTCCAGGACTGGTGGCCGGACCAGCTGGACCTGCAGGTCCTGAAGAAGCACGCCGCGTCGAGCCAGCCGCTGGACGCGGACTTCGACTACGCGGAGGCGTTCGCCACCCTCGACGTCGAGGCGCTCAAGCGCGACCTCGTCGAGGTGATGACCACCTCGCAGGACTGGTGGCCCGCGGACTTCGGCCACTACGGCGGCCTGTTCATCCGGATGAGCTGGCACTCCGCCGGCACCTACCGGATCGCGGACGGCCGTGGCGGCGCCGGCGACGGCGCCCAGCGCTTCGCCCCGCTCAACAGCTGGCCCGACAACGCGAACCTCGACAAGGCGCGCCGCCTGCTGTGGCCGGTCAAGCAGAAGTACGGCCAGAAGATCTCGTGGGCCGACCTGCTGGTCCTCGCCGGCAACGTCGCCCTGGAGTCCATGGGCTTCGAGACCTTCGGGTTCGGCTTCGGCCGCGAGGACGTCTGGGAGGCCGAGGAGGTCTACTGGGGCCCGGAGGACACCTGGCTCGGCGACGAGCGGTACTCCGGCGAGCGCGAGCTGTCCGGCCCGCTCGGTGCGGTCCAGATGGGCCTGATCTACGTCAACCCGGAGGGGCCCAACGGCAACCCCGACCCGATCGCCGCGGCGCACGACATCCGCGAGACGTTCGCCCGGATGGCGATGAACGACGAGGAGACGGTCGCGCTGATCGCCGGCGGCCACTCCTTCGGCAAGACCCACGGTGCCGCCTCCGGCGACTACGTCGGCCCGAGCCGGAGGGCTGCCCGCTCGACGCCCAGGGCCTGGGCTGGAAGAACACCTACGGCACCGGCAAGGGTCCGGACACGATCACCAGCGGCCTGGAGGTGACCTGGACCAGCACGCCGACGCGGTGGAGCAACGGCTTCTTCGAGAACCTCTTCGGCTACGAGTGGGAGCTGACCGAGAGCCCGGCCGGGGCGCACCAGTGGGTCGCCAAGGACGCCGAGGACACCATCCCGGACGCCTTCGACCCGGCGAAGAAGCGCAAGCCGACGATGCTGACGACCGACCTGTCGCTGCGCTTCGACCCGGCGTACGAGAAGATCTCGCGGCGCTTCCTGGCCCACCCCGACGAGTTCGCCCTGGCGTTCGCCAAGGCCTGGTACAAGCTGCTGCACCGCGACATGGGTCCGGTCTCCCGCTACCTCGGCCCGTGGGTCCCCGAGGCCCAGCTGTGGCAGGACCCGGTCCCCGCGGTCGACCACGAGCTGATCGACGACGGGGACGTCGCCGCGCTCAAGGCCACGCTCCTCGACTCGGGCCTGACCGTGGCGCAGCTGGCGTCCACCGCCTGGGCGTCGGCGGCCAGCTTCCGCGGCACCGACAACCGGGGCGGCGCCAACGGTGCCCGCATCCGGCTCGAGCCGCAGCGCAGCTGGGAGGTCAACGAGCCGGCCGCGCTGGCCACGGTGCTCCCGGTCCTCGAGCGGGTCCAGCAGGACTTCAACGCCGCCCAGACGGGTGGCAAGAAGGTCTCCCTGGCCGACCTGATCGTCCTCGGCGGCTCCGCCGCCGTCGAGCAGGCCGCCCGCGACGCGGGCCACGAGGTCACCGTCCCGTTCCGGCCGGGGCGCACCGACGCCACGCAGGAGCAGACCGACGTCGACTCGTTCGGCGGTGCTCGAGCCGCAGGCCGACGGCTTCCGCAACTACCTGCGGGCCGGCGCGAAGCTGTCGCCGGAGAAGCTGCTGCTCGAGCGGGCCTACCTGCTCAACCTCACCGCCCCGCAGATGACCGTCCTGGTCGGCGGCCTGCGGGCGCTGGGCACGAACGTCGGTGGGAGCCGCGCACGGTGTCTTCACCGACCGGCCGGGGACGCTGACCAACGACTTCTTCGTGAACCTGCTCGCGCCGGGGACGGAGTGGAAGGCGTCGGAGTCCGCCGAGGGCATCTACGAGATCCGCGACCTGGCCACCGGCGAGACGACGTGGACGGCCACCGCGGTCGACCTGGTCTTCGGCTCGAACTCGGTGCTGCGCGGCATCTCCGAGGTCTACGGCAGCGACGACGCGCAGGAGAAGTTCGTGAGGGACTTCGTCACCGCGTGGGTCAAGGTCATGGAGCTCGACAGGTTCGACCTGCGCTGACACCGCGTCCGGGCCGGCCGCCGCCATCGACAATGCGGCCGGCCCGGACGTGCGGCGCTGGATACTGAGGGTCGTGAGCCGACCCCGGACAGTCCACGACGTCGTCGCCCGGATGCGGCAGATCGACGCGGACGGCTCGACCGACGACGGGCCGCGGGTGTTCAACCGCGTGTACCTCACGGTCACCGAACGGATCGGCGCGATCGTCGACGGCGCGGCCTTCTCCGGCGTCGTTCCGGGACACGCACGCGATGGCGGAGCTCGACGTACGCTTCGCCGGCCTGTGGCTGACGGCGTACGACGCCCATGCGGCCGGACGCACCGTGCCGGCCGCGTGGCGACCGCTGTTCGAGGCGCGCGACGGCGGGCGCCTGCCGATCCAGTACGCCCTGGCGGGGATGAACAGCCACATCGAGCACGACCTGCCGATCGCCGTGGTCGGCACCTGCCGGGCGCTCGGCCGCGAGCCCGAGGACCTGCACGCCGACTACGAGGCGGTCAACGATGTGCTCGCCGAGGTCGAGGCCACGCGTGCGACGGTCCTTCCTCGACGAGGTGGGGCGGACCGTCGACGACCGGCTCGGCCCGGTGGTGCACCTGGTCAGCGCCTGGAACATCGACAAGGCCCGCGACCTCTCCTGGGTCACCGTGGAGACGCTCTGGGCACTGCGCCGGACGGGCTTCCTGCGCGACCGGTTCCTCGACGGCCTCGGCCACACGGTCGGCATGACGTCGCGGGCGTTGCTGACGCCCGTCGCGCCGTGACCGGCGGGCGCGACGGCCCGGAGGCGCCGGCCGAGGCGGAGGCCGCAGCGCTGGTCCGGGCGGAGTCCGCCCGGACAGTCGTGCTGGTCGAGGGGATCAGCGACCAGCGGGCGCTCGAGACGCTCGCCGGCCGCCTCGGGCGGGACCTCGGCGCGGAGGGAGTCGTGATCGTGCCGATGGGCGGGGCGCACGCCGTCGCCCGCAACCTCATCCGGTTCGGTCCGCAGGGGGCGGGGCTGACCGTGGTCGGGCTGTGTGATGCCGCCGAGGAGAGGTACGTCCGCCGGGGTCTGGAGCGAGCGGGCCTCGGTGGGCCCCGGACCCGGGACGAGCTGGAGGGGGCGGGGTTCTTCGTCTGCGACGAGGACCTGGAGGACGAGCTGATCCGGGCCACGGGTCGCGCCGCGATCGAGGACCTCCTCGACGCCAACGGCGACCTCGGCGCCTTCGACACCCTTCGGCAGCAGCCGGCCTGGCGACACCAGGGCTTCGAGGCACAGGTGCGGCGCTGGTTGGGTGCCGGCGCCCGGCGCAAGGTGCACTACGCCCACCATCTCGTCCAAGCGCTCCCCCTCGACCGGGTGCCCCGGCCGTTGACGTCCGTCCTGGTCCGGGCCGGCACCCCGGATCGTGACAGCGGAGCAGGCACCGCGGGACGACGCCGGTGATGATGGGTCCATGCGGTTCCTGCGCGGTGCCCTGACGGAGTCGGACGGAGTGACGGACGACGAGCCGGCGCTCGAGCTCGCGCTCGCCCGCGCGATGCTCACCGAGGCCCGCGGCGGGGAGGTCGAGGAGTCGCTGCGGATCTACCGGCCCGCCGCGCCGGTCGCGGTGTTCGGTCGCCGCGACACCCGGCTGCCGGGCTTCCCCGACGCGGTCGAGGCGGCGCGGGCCGCCGGCTTCGAGCCGGTCGTGCGTGCCACGGGTGGGAGGGCGGTGGCCTACACCGGGGCGGCGCTGGTCGTGGACCACGTCCGGCACGAGGCGGGCGCGATCGGGGGACAGGACGACCGCTTCGCGGCGTTCGGCCAGAGGTTCGTGGACCTGTTCCGGGGGATGGGCGTGGACGCGCGGCTGGGCGCCGTACCGGGGGAGTACTGCCCCGGCGCCCACAGCGTCAACGCGCGCGGCACCGAGAAGCTGGTCGGGACCGCGCAGCGGATGGTCCCCGGGGCGTGGCTGTTCAGCTCGCTGGTCGTGGTCGGCGACGAGGACCGGCTGCGACCCGTGCTGGCGGAGATCTACCGGTGCCTGGGCCAGGAGTTCGACGAGGGCTCGGTGGGCTCCCTGTCCCGCGAGGTGCCGGGGCTCGACGTCGACACCGTCGAGGCGGCGGTCGTGGACGCCTACCGTGCGGAGGCTCTCGCGACGCCGCGTGCCCGTCGACGGCAGCCTGCTCGCGATGGCACGCAGCGTGGTGGACCAGCATCGCGTCGGCTCGGGGAGGCCGTCGTGAAGGCGGTCGTCTACCACCGGTACGGCGGCCCCGACGTGCTGCACGTCGAGGACGTCCCGGTACCGACGCCCGGACCCGGGCAGGTGCGGGTGAGGGTCGCTGCGACGTCGGTCAACCTCAGCGACTGGGAGTGCCTGCGCGGATCGCCGGCGTACGCGCGGATGGGCGGGCTGCGCCTGCCGGCCCGGCCGACGCTCGGCTCGGACATCGCCGGCGTGGTCGACGAGGTCGGCGACGGCGTGACCGGTTTCCGGGCCGGGGACGAGGTGTACGGCGACAACCTGGCGCTGAAGGGTGGCTTCGCGGAGTACGCGCTGGTGCCGGAGTCCGCGCTCGCCCGCAAGCCGGCCGGCCTCACCTTCGCCCAGGCCTCGACCATCCCGCAGGCGGGCGCGATCGCCCTGCAGGGGACACGAACGGTGGTGCCGGGCAGCCGGGTGCTCGTCAACGGCGCCGGGGGAGGGTCGGGCTCGCTTCGCGATCCAGCTCGCCACGCGGCTCGGGCGCGCACGTGACCGGGGTCGACAACGCCGCCAAGCAGGACTTCATGCGGTCGGTGGGCGCGGACGAGGTGATCGACTACCGCCGGGACGACTTCACCCGCGCGGACCCGCCGTACGACCTGGTCCTGGACCTGGTCGCCCACCGGTCGGTCTTCGCGTACCGGCGCGCGCTGGCACGCGGAGGCACGTATCGCTGCGTCGGCGGGTCGGTCAGCGCGCTGCTCCGCGTCCTCACCGTCGGCACGGTCGTCGGCCTGGCGACCGGTCGCTCGCTGGGCGTGCTCGCGGTGAAGGAGGGACCGGCCCACTTCGCACCACTGGCCGACCTCTGCGCCAGCGGGGAGGTCCGGATCCACGTCGACCGCACCTTCACGCTGGAGGAGGTGCCCGCCGCGCTGGCGCAGCGTCGGCGAGGGGCGCGCGCTCGGCAAGGTCGTCGTGGTTCCCTCCTAGGGACGGGCGACATCGGGCACGGCGCGGAACCGCAGCATCAGCTCGCCTGCGATCTCGTGGTGGCGGACCAGGAACGCGCGCTCGTCGAGGCGCTTGCGCCGCAGCCACCCGGTGACCTCGTCGTTGCACTTGCTGGCGTTGCAGGACCGGCAGGCCGGCGCGATGTTGTCGAGGGTGTAGCGCCCGCCGCGGGAGAGCGGCAGGACGCAGTCACGCTGGAGCGGTACGCCGGTCGCGCCGCAGTACGCGCAGCCACCCCAGGCCGCCGTGAGCGCCGTCCACTCCGCGGCGGTGAGGTCGTGCTCGACGCTGTCCATGCGGCGCTTCCGCTTGCGGGCAGCCCTGGCCCTGCGACTCCGGTTGACCGCCATCGGCCCAGCCTAGGTGGGCCGGCGGCCCGTGTCAGCCCAGCGCCAGCGGTGCGTCGTACACGAACCACGCGAGCGCCGTGCAGTTGGCGACGACGGTGATCCAGAAGATGGTGCGGAACGGCTGCTTTCCTCGTCTTGTGCCGGAACACCCGGCGCGCGACCAGGGCTCCGGGCCAGCCGCCCAGCAGCGCGACGACGTGGAGGTTGGCCTCGGGGGTGCGCCATGCGCCCTTCTCTGCGGCCTTCTTGTCGGCGCGGTACATCACGAACGCGGCGAGGCTGAGCACGGCGTACGCGAGCAGCAGCGTCGCGGGTGCCTGGTCCAGGGCGACGAGGCCGACCAGGACGGCGACGAAGACGGTTGTGGTGGCCAGGGCCGCCGGCAGTCCGCGGGTGCCCGCCACGTTTCCCTGCTGACGCATCACGCCTCTTCCCGGCTCAGGACTCACGGGGCGCGAAGGTACGCCGGCCCAGCGGCAGTATGCCCGAGCCGCCGGGCGATAGCCTTGAGCGCACCATGGCGCGCGATCCCCACATCCCCGACGAGTTCGACGTCTACACGGTCGTGGTCCTGCGGCGGCCCGTCGATGCGCCCGAGATGTCGGAGGCAGAGCTCGACGAGCTGCAAGCACGCCACCTCGCCTACCGCGCCGAGCTGGCGCGGCAGGGCACGCTGGTGGCGAACGGGCCGTTCGACGCAGCAGAGCGACCCGGCGTACCGCGGGATGTCGATCTTCGCCTGCGACCCGGCCGAGGCCGCACGACTGTCCGACCTCGACCCGTCGGTCGTGGCGGGACGGCTCGCCTACGACGTGATGGAGTGGTGGGTGCGCGCCGGGTTCGCTGGCCTTCCCGCGCGTCGACGGCCCGGTCGGCGACCGCCGCGCGATGCCCGACGACTGACTCCCACAAGGTCGGCGGCGGCACTATTCTTGAGGCATGAACATCATCCATCTCAGCGACGAGGAGCTGGAGATGGCCCGCCATGGGATGACGGCCTACCTCCGCAGCTTCGGGCACGACGAGGCCGACACGCTGGTTGTCATCAGGGCGGTCCTTGCGCGGCTGGCGTCCGCCCAGCCGTCCGCCGACCCGTCTGCCGCGGTCGGCTGATCACCTCGGAGCGCGCGGGGGTTCCAGATCCGGCCGTCCTGGGTCTCCCTCGCCGGTCTGCTCAATTCCTTCCGCATGGTCACGCTGCCCGAGCGCCCCTCGCCTCGGAATTCGCCCGGCATCCGCGGTTGTGGGGAGACCACACGAACGACCAATTGGACCCGGCGAGTGCTCGGAAGCGCCGAGTTCGGGGGCATTGGGTCGTTTGTATGGTCGCCGGGGTGGGCTGCGACCCATCCGAGGCTCAGTCGAACGTGCCGGCGTGGCCGGCGCACGCGGCCGCGCGCTGCTGCAGGGTCGACTCGCTCGCTCCCGTTCCGGGTGAGGGCGGCCGCGCGCAGGAAGTGCTCCCGAGCCCGGTCGTGCTCGCCGAGCCGGCAGTAGAGGTCGCCGGCGACGGCCGGCAGCAGGTGGTAGCCCCGCATGCCCGGCAGGTCGAGCAGCGGTCGGACGATCGCCAGTCCTGCCTCGGGGCCGAAGGCCTGCGCGGCGGCCACCCCGCGGTTGAGCTCGACCACGGGCGAGGGGGTGATCTGGGCCAGGGCGTCGTACAACGCGACGATCCGGGTCCAGTCGGTGTCGGCTGCGACGCGGGCCCGGGCGTGGCAGGCGGCGATGGCCGCCTGGAGGGCGTACGGGCCGGTCGTCCCGCCCAGCACCTCGATCCGGTCGAGGTTGGCCAGGCCACGGCGGATCAGCAGTTGGTCCCAGCGGCTGCGGTCCTGGTCGAGCAGGAGCACGGGTTCGCCGTCGGGGCCGGTGCGGGCGTGCAGGCGCGAGGCCTGGATCTCGATCAGGGCGAGCAGTCCCAGTGTCTCGGGGTCGTTCGGGGTGAGGCTCGCCAGCATCCGGCCCAGGCGGAGGGCCTCGGCGCAGAGGTCGGGGCGGGCCCACTGCTCGCCACTGGTCGCGGTGTAGCCCTCGTTGAAGACGAGGTAGACGACCTCGCGTACGGCGTCCAGCCGCGCGCTGCGCTCATCGGGCCCGGGGAGCTCGAAGCGGACGTGGGCGGCGGCCAGCGTGCGCTTGGCCCGGACGATGCGCTGGGCGACGGTCGCTGCGGGCGCGACGAAGGCGCGTGCGACGTCCTCGGTGCTGAGGCCGCAGACCAGCTTCAGGGTGAGCGCTGAGCGGGCGTCGGGGGAGAGGATCGGGTGGCAGGACATGAAGATCAGGCCGAGGAGGTCGTCGGCGAGGTCGCCGTCGACCACCTCGTCGAGGTCGTGCTCGAGGCTCTGCGGGGTGGACGCCGCGACCTGGCGGTACTTGCTGCGCTGGGCATCGCGCCGCCGGATCCGGTCGACCGCCAGGTAGCGGGCGGTCCGGTGCAGCCAGGCGGCCGGGTTGTCGGGCACGCCGTCCTCGCGCCACCGCTCGATCGCCGCCACGAAGGTGTCCTGCGCGAGCTCCTCGGCGGTGTCGAGGTCACCGACCAGCCGGGCCAGCCGGGCGGTGACCCGCGGCGACTCGACACGCCACAGCGTGGCCAGGGTGTGGTCGAGCGCGGTGTCGTCCATGGCTGCTGTGGCGTGTCGAGTCGGCAGGTCAGGCCAGGTCCTCGTACTCCATGACCCGGCGTACGTCGACGCGCTCCGAGCCGACCATCAGCGCGAACTTGCGGGCGTGCTCGACGGCCTCGGCGAGCGAGTCGACCTCGAGGATCGCGAAGCCCGCGATCAGCTCCTTGGCCTCGGCGAACGGCCCGTCGATGACCCGGACGTTGCCGTCGGTCACCTCGACCCGGGCGCCGGCCGAGCTCGGGTGGACGCCCTCGCCGGACAGCAGCACGCCGGACATCGCCGACTCCTGCATGTAGCGGCCGATCGCCTCCTGGGTCTCCGGCGACGGCGGCACACCGTCCTCCATGTCCTGGGTCTCGTAGTGCATCACCATGTAGCGCATGGTCGCTTCTCCTTCACGAGGTCGACTGCGGCCATTCTGGCCGGTGGCGGGGGTCAGCGGGTGGCCGGCGCGTAGACGAGGTGCAGCACGCCGGTCGTGAAGGTCGTGGAGTGGACGAGCTCGAGCGGCACGGTCTCCCCGTCGGCGAACAGCTTCTTGCCGTGGCCGACCACGATCGGGTGCACCAGCAGGTGCAGCTCGTCGACGAGGCCCTGTTCGAGCAGGCTGCGGACCAGGGTCGCACTGCCGGTCGTGCCGAGGCGGGTGTCCTTCTTGAGGACGGCGAGCTCGGCGGCGACGTCGCCCGAGACGACCGAGGAGTTCTCCCAGTCGGCGTCGGCGAGCGTGCGCGAGACGACGTACTTCCGCGTGCCGTTCATCGCCGCGGTCATCGGGTCGGCGGGGTCGGCGTTCGGCCAGTACGCCGCGAACTCGTCGTACGTCTGCCGGCCCAGCAGCAGGGCGTCGTTGCCGGCCATGAGGTCGCCGACCACGGCGCCCATCTCGTCGTTGAAGTAGGGGAAGTGCCAGGTCTCGGGCGACTCGATGACGCCGTCGAGCGAGACGAACATGCCGGACTTGATGTAACCCATGGTTCCTCCTCGGTAGGGGGCGGTGTGCCCTGCTCTCACCCCCTGTGCCGAACGGCGGCGCGCTCGTTCGACACCTCCCGGAGAACTTCTCGAGGAATTTCCCGGGTGGCCCGAGGGAACCACCGTGGGGAGGTCAGCCGCGCTGGCTCAGCTTGTCCATCTCGTGACGGATCTGGCTCTCGGTCGGCACGTCCCGCCCGTAGGCGTCCCACGCGTTGGCGACCACGCCGATGCCCCATCCGGCGATCAGGAAGATCGGCCAGAAGAAGCCGCTCCCGGTCATCGCCCAGACCACCACCACGCAGGCGTTGAACAGGACGTAGATCGTCAGGTGGATGTGGAAGTCGTGCTTCTTCTTCAGCCGCGCGAGTGCCCGCTCCCGCAGGACGTCCGGCCCGGACGTCTGCTCCGGCCGCATCTCGGTGCTCATCGTCATCCTCCTCCTCAGCGAGCGGACCACGTGTCCGTCACGAGGGGCGGACACACTCGTCCACACTTCCAAGATCCCTCGTGCCGAGGCCCGGCGACAGCGCTGAAGGTCCCCGGACGGACCGGCGTTCGTCCCTGTCGGCCACTCAGTCGTCGCCGGTGGTGCCGACGTCCACGTCGCGGCCGACGGAGGTGTCGAGAACGATCTTGATGCCGTCGGGGAGAACGCCGTCGAGGTCGGACAGCAGCCGGGCGAACGGCGGCAGCCCGCCGGTGTGCCGGATGTGCACGTGGGCGGTCGTGGACGTGATGTCGACGCTGGTCACCTCGGACTCCGGGGTGTCACGGAGCCAGTCCTCGGTCGCCGCCTGGACGTCGTCCTCCCACCTGCTGATCTGGTAGGTCAGGGCGGTGTTGGCCGCGAGCGGGAGGACCACCAGGACGACGAGGGCGCCCAGGATCAGGTGGGTGCGGCGGCGTGATCCGCCCCGGCGGTCGATCGCCTCGCTGGTGTAGCCGAGCACGGTGAACATGGCGATGCCGGCCAGGATCAGGGCCAACACGTTGGACAGGAACAGCAGCAGCGCACCGAGCGCCAGGCCGAGCGACGCCTGGCCGAGGCAGACGCCCACGACCGCCAGCGGCGGGACGAGGGAGATGGCGATCGCGACGCCGGGCAGCACGGCGGCGACGTCACGGCGGGCGAGCGCCACGGCGCCGGCGAAACCGGTGGCGACGGCGGCGACGAGGTCGAGGATCCCCGGCGACGTGCGGCTGGCGATCTGGCTGTCGTCGAGGAGCACGAAGTCGCTGGGGGCGAACACCGAGAACAGGGCCCCGACCGCGATCACCATGGCACCGCCGAGGAGCACGAAGCCCACCGAGCCGTTGCGCTGCTGCTTCACCACGCCCAGCGCGATCCCCATGATCGGCGTCGACAGCGGCGCGATGATCATCGCCCCGATCACGGTCGCCGTGGAGTCGGAGAGCACGCCGCTGGTCGCGATCACCGCGGAGAGCGTGAGCATCGTCCAGAACGCCGACTGCTTCGCACGGGTGTCCCCGGCGCGGAGGTCGAGGTCGTCGGAGAGCTGTTCCAGCGTGCGTCGTTGCTCCTCGGGCAGGACCCGGATCCTGATGGCGTCGAGCATGCCTGAGTATGACGGTCCGGGGTGCGGGTCGGGAAGTAGTCACCGGATGGCACTTCCTGTCCATTTGGCGGTCCGACCCTGACGCTTGCATGACAAAAGGAACTAGGGTGCCGATCAGGACCGGCCCTTGCCCCCTGCGCGAAAGAGACGGCCCCGATGACCAGCACCCTGAACGCGACGGGAGCGGCCCGGGCGGTCGACGCCCGCAAGTCCTACGGCACCGGAGAGGCGGCGGTGCACGCGCTGGCCGGGGTCACGGTGACCTTCCCCGAGCGCCAGTTCACCGCGATCATGGGGCCGTCCGGCTCCGGCAAGAGCACGCTCATGCAGTGCGTGGCCGGGCTCGACCGGCTCACCAGCGGGTCGGCGTACATCGGCGAGACCGACCTGTCGCAGCTGTCGAAGAACGACCTGACGCTGCTGCGCCGCGACCGGCTCGGCTTCATCTTCCAGCAGTACAACCTGATCCCCTCGCTGTCCGCGAAGGAGAACGTCCTGCTGCCGCTCACCCTCGCCGGCACCGAGCCCGACCTGCCCTGGATGGAGGAGATCGTCCGCACGGTCGGGCTGCAGGACCGGATGGACAGCCTGCCCAGCCAGCTCTCCGGCGGCCAGCAGCAGCGGGTGGCGGTGGCCCGGGCGCTGGTGCCCCGACCCGACATCGTCTTCGCCGACGAGCCCACCGGCGCGCTCGACTCGCGCACCGGCATCGAGATCCTCACGTTCATGCGGCGCGCCGTCGACGACACCGGCCAGACCATCGTGATGGTCACGCACGACCCGCACGCCGCGTCGTACTCCGACAACGTGCTGTTCCTGGCCGACGGCCAGATCGTCGACGAGATGCCCGAGCCGACAGCCGACAAGGTCCTGGACCGCATGAAGCAGTTCGAGGGCTGATCCCCGTGCTGAACCTCGTGCTCAGCAGCGTGCGGCACAACCTCGGCCGCTACCTCGCCACGCTCGTGGCGATCATGACCGGCGTCGGCTTCTACGCCGCCACCGGCTTCATCTCCGACCGCGTCATCGACACGCTGGAGGGTGACGTCGACCGCCAGTTCGGCAACGTCGACGTCGCGGTGGTCCTCGACGACAGCCAGACCGACACCCAGTCCAGCGAGCCACTGCTGATCTCCGGTGCGACGGCGGACAAGATCCTCGGCCTCGACGGGGTGGAGGCCGGTGCCGGCACGCTCACCGGGCCGGTGGCCTTCCTGGGGGAGGACGGGAAGCCCTTCGCCAAGAACGCCACCGGGCGGCTGTGGATCGCCGACGACGAGCTGAACCCGCTGAACCTGACCTCCGGGGACGCGCCGTCCGGTGCCGGCGAGATCGCGGTGGACAAGGACCTCGCCGACGACGAGGGCTTCGCCGTCGGCGACGACGTGACCGTGCTGACCCTGGCCGGCAAGGAGAAGGCGACCATCGTCGGCATCACGACGTTCGGCGACTCCGGCGCGATCGACTCCGGCGGCACGGTGTCCGTCCCCGAGGCCAGCGCGTTCGACTGGCTCAACGAGGGCCGCCAGGAGTACGCCGACTTCTTCGTGCGCGGGTCCTCCAGCCCGGACGACCTGCTCGACGAGGTCTCCGCGGTCACCCCCGACGGCTTCACGGCGGAGACGGGCGACGACTTCCGGGCCGACCAGCGCGACCAGATCGGGTCGTTCGGCCGGATCCTCAAGCGGGCGCTGCAGGCGTTCGCGCTGCTCGCGCTGCTGGTCGGCGGCTTCGTCATCTACAACACCTTCAGCGTCATCGTCGCCCAACGGCTGCGCGAGCTGGCCGTGCTGTCGGCGATCGGCGCGACCGGACGCCAGCTCAAGCGATCCCTGCGTCTCGAGGGACTGGTGATCGGCATCATCGGATCGCTGCTCGGCGTGTTCGCCGGCTTCCTGCTGGTCTACGCGCTGTCGGGTGCGCTGACCCTGTTCGGCGTGGACCTGCCCGGGAGCGGGGTGAAGCTCACTGCCGCCAACGTCGTGAGCGGGGTCCTGCTCGGCACGATCATCACCGTGCTGTCGGTCACCATCCCCGCCCGGCGCGCGGCGCGCACCGAGCCCATCCAGGCGCTGCGGGAAGCCGCCGTCGAGACCAACTCGCTGTCGCGGACGCGGGGCATCTGGGCGGCCGGCCTCGTCGTCGTCGGGCTGCTCGGCCTGCTGCTCGGACCCGCCGCCGCGCTCGTCGGCATCGGTGCCGTCCTCTTCGTGGCCGGGGTCATCGTGGCCGGCCCGTTCATCGCCGTCGGCGGCGCCCGGATCACCCGCCCGCTGCTGCAGCGGGTCGGCATGGAGGGACGGCTCGCCGTCGACAACACGATCCGCAGCCCCAAGCGCACCGCGACGACCGCGAACGCCCTGCTCATCGGCGTCTTCCTGGTCACCCTGGTCGCGGTCAGCGGCACCAGCGCCCGCGACTTCGCGGTGGGTGAGATCAACAAGCTGCAGAGCGCGGACTACCTGGTCGCCAGCACCGGCGGCACCCTGGACGACGCCTTCGTCGCCGACCTCGAGGGCGTGGAGGGCGTCAACGAGGTGGTGCCGTACCGCCGCAACGCGGTCACCGTCGACGGGCAGCCCCTCACCGTCTCCACGGCGGACGTCGCCAAGGTGGAGAAGATCGCCGACATCGAGGCCACGAAGGGCGACCTCGGCAGCATCGGGCCCGACCAGATCGCCCTGGTCGACGACGGCACCCACGAGGTCGGCGACACGGTCACCGTCAAGGACAACCGCGGCCGGAGCGCCGACCTCGAGGTGGTCGCACTCATCAAGCAGTCGATCGACTCGGTGCAGGTGGTGAGCCTGGTCAGCGCCGACACCTTCGACCAGCTGGTCGGCGACGTGGCGCCGACGGTGGCCTTCATCGACATCGAGTCGGGGGCCGAGACGCCGGCCAAGAAGGGGATCGAGAAGATCGCCGACCTCCGACCGGACATCACCGTCACGCAGGGCAACGCGCTCGGCCGACTGGTCGGCCAGATCTTCGACTTCATCATCAAGGCCGTCACCGGCCTGCTGCTGATGAGCGTGCTCATCGCGCTGATCGGCATCATCAACACGATGTCGCTCTCGATCCTCGAGCGACGGCGCGAGCTCGGCCTGCTGCGGATCATCGGGATGACCGACAAGCGGGTGCAGCGCATGGTCCGCCTCGAGTCGGTGCTGATCGCGCTGCTCGGCACGGTCACGGGCATCGTCGCCGGGCTGGTCGTCAGCCTGGGACTGCTGCTGGCGATCAAGCGGCTCAGCGGTGCGTCGGTGTCCCCGAGCTTCCCGGTGCTGGAGCTGCTCGCCGTGCTCGTGGCCGGCGTCGTGCTCGGCGTCCTCGCCGCGCTGGTACCGGCCAGGAGGTCCACCAAGCTGGAGGTCCTGGACGCCGTCCAGGCGACCTGAGGGTGTCGCCACCGTGGACTCACCCCCGGCGGATGATCCGCACAGCGGGCAGCCGCGGTCCACTGGGGTTGGAAGGGACGTGGACATGTGTCGTTGGCTCGCCTACTCAGGATCACCCGTACTCCTGGAAGACCTCCTCTACAAACCCGAGAACTCGCTCGTCGTCCAGAGCCAGCACTCCCGGCTCGGCGCGACGACGACCAACGGTGACGGCTTCGGGGTCGGCTGGTACGGCGTCCGGGACACGCCGGGCACCTACCACAGCACCGAGCCGGCCTGGAACGACCGCAACCTGCGCGACCTGGCGGCCCATGCGCTCGCCGGTCGCGTCTTCGCGCACATCCGGGCCACCACCGGCACCGCCGTCCAGCAGACCAACTGCCACCCGTTCCGGCACGGCCGCTGGTTGTGGATGCACAACGGCGCCATCGGGGACTTCCTGACCGTCAAGCGCGACCTGATGCTGGCCGTGGACCCCGCACTGTTCGCGGAGGTCGAGGGGTCGACGGACTCGGAGGTCTTCTTCTACCTCGCCCTGACGTTCGGGCTGGAGCAGGACCCGCCGGCCGCGGTGGCGCGCGCGGTCGCGTTCATCGAGGAGACCGGGCACCGTCATGGCGTCCAGTTCCCGATCCAGATGACGGTGGCGACCACCGACGGGGACACCACCTGGGCCTTCCGCCACTCCAGCGAGGGACGCTCCCGGTCGCTTGTTCCACAGCACGGACATCTCCACGCTCCGGGCGCAGTACCCCGACCACCCCATGCTGGCCGAGCTCTCCGACGACGCGCGCCTGGTGGTGTCGGAGCCGCTCGGTGACCTGCGTGGGGCCTGGCGCGAGGTGCCGGAGTCCACCTGCCTGGTCGTCCACGGCGGCCACGAGGAGATGCACCCCTTCACCCCCTCGGAGGCCGCCGCGCGCGCCTGACCGCCGGCCGGGGTCGGAGCTGTCCGGGGTGGGGACAGCCCCACCCCGACCGGGTGGGGAGGGCCGCCGGGTGTGCGGCCAGCAGCCTGTCGGGCAGAGCGCGGCACTCCTAGCGTCGACGACATGCCTTCGACGTTGCTGCGGCCGCCCGTCCGTCCATCCCCGACGGAGTCGGATCCCGACTCCCGGTGGACCCGCGTCCGCCGCGTCCTGCGCCGCCACCGCGTGTTCTACGCCGCCACCGCGGTCGTGGCGCTGCACGTCGCGGACGACAACTTCCTCCAGCCCAACCCCGGCGTGTCCGCCCGCGACCACCTGGTGAGCGGGCTGGTCCCGATCCTCGCCCTGCTCGCCGCCGCGGCGGCGTACCCCCGGGTCCGGGCCGGCTCCCGGGCCCTGATCGCGCTGTCGGTCGGGCTGACCGGCCTCGTCGTGGGAGCGATCGAGGCGGGCTACTACACCTTCTCGGTCGGTCCCTCGGGCGACGACTGGACCGGGCTGGGCCGCGGCCGCCGCCGGCGTCGTGCTGCTGGGGCTGGGCGCCCACCTGCTGTGGCGGTCGCGCCGCAACGACCACGGCCCGGGTACGCCGCTACGGCCGGCGCGTGGCGAAGGGTGTCGTGGCGGCCGTCCTGCTGGGCGAGCTGGTGATGCCGTTCGCCGCGATGTACCTCACCACCCACGTGAGCCGTGCCGAGGTCCCCACGCCTGACCTGGGCGCCGCCCATGAGGACGTCACCCTCACCACGAGCGACGGCCTGCACCTGCGCGGGTGGTACGTCCCGTCGAGGAACGGTGCCGCCGTCATCGCGTTCCCCGGCCGCAGCGGCCCGCAGGCCCACACCCGGATGCTGGTCCGGCACGGGTACGGCGTCCTGCTGTTCGACCGGCGCGGGGAGGGTGCGAGCGAGGGCGACCCCAACATGTGGGGCTGGGGCGGCGAGCGCGACATCGACGCGGCGGTCGAGTTCCTCCAGCACCGACCGGACGTCGACCCGGCGCGCATCGGCGGGATCGGGCTCTCCGTCGGCGGCGAGCTGATGCTGCAGGCCGCGGCGGAGAACCCCGGCCTGGCGGCCGTCGTGTCCGAGGGTGCCGGGAGCCGTTCGATCCGCGAGGAGATGGTGGACTACGACGGGTGGACGCTGCTGCGCTACTTCCACCAGTTCGTCGCCAAGCAGGCGGGGATCGCGCTGTTCGCCGACGAGCTGCCGCCGCCCAGCCTGGTCGACCTCGCGCCCCGGATCGCGCCCCGCCCCACGCTGCTGATCTGGGCGCCCAACGGCGGCAACCAGGAGACGCTGAACCCCGTCTACCAGCGCCAGATCGGCCCGTCGGCCGAGATCTGGTCGATCCCCGACGCCCGGCACATCAAGGGACTCCAGACCCACCCCGAGGAGTACGAACGACGGGTGGTCGGCTTCTTCGACCGGTCCCTCCTCGGTGACGATGCACCGGCAGCACGGACGGGGGAGCTGACATGACCGCGGGAATCGCGTCGTACCGCCGGGTGCTGGGCCTGCCCGGAGCCCTGGTGTTCTCGGCGAGCGGCCTGGTGGCCCGGCTGCCGATGGCGATGGTGAGCCTGGGCATCGTGCTGCTGGTCTCCGACCGGACCGGGTCCTACTCCCTGGCCGGCGCCGTCTCGGCCTCGTTCCTGGTCGCCAACGCCGCCCTGGCCGTCCCGCAGGCGCGGCTCATCGACCGCGTCGGCCAGCACCGGGTGCTGCCGGTGGCGGCGGCACTGTCCAGCGCCGGCCTGGTGGGGATGATGGCGGCCGTCGAGGCGGGTCGCACCGCACCCTGGCCCCACCTGGGCGCCGTGCCGTGGCCGGAGCCACGCTGCCGCAGATCGGGTCGTCGATCCGCGCCCGGTGGTCGTACCTGGTCGACGACCGAGCCGACCTGCACACCGCGTTCGCGTTCGAGTCGGTGGTCGACGAAGTGGTCTTCATCGTGGGCCCGGCCCTGGTGACCACGCTCGCCACCACGGTGCACCCGCTCGCGGGCCTGACCACCGCCGTGGTCGCCACGTCCGTCGGCACCGCGGTCCTCGCGACCCAGCGGCGTACCGAGCCGCCGGCCGCCGGCGCCGGACGCCGGGGCGCCGGGGCGCCGATGCCGTGGCGGGTGCTGGCACCTCTGATCGCCTGCGCCTTCGCGATGGGAGCGCTGCTCGGCGGTGCCGAGGTGGCGACGGTGGCCCTGTCCGAGGAGCTCGGGGCCACGTCGCTGGCCGGCCTGATGCTGGCCGTCTGGGCGGTCGGCAGCCTGGTCTCCGGCGTCATCGTCGGTGCCGTCCACAGCCGTGCCTCGAACGCGGCCCGGTTCCGGCGCGGGATGGTCGGCCTCGGCCTGCTGATGCTGCCGCTGCCGTTCGTGGACGGCTTCTGGATGCTCGGAGTGGGCCTGTTCCTGTCGGGCTTCGCGATCTCACCGACGCTGATCGCGGGCTTCGCGCGGATCGAGGAGAGCGTGCCCGCGGCGCGGATCACCGAGGGGATCACCCTGTTCACCACGGGCCTGGGCGTCGGCCTGGCGCCGGGCGCGGCCCTGGTCGGCCTCGTGGTCGACCGGTCCGGGGCCTCGGCCGGCTTCTGGGTGCCGGCGGTCGCCGGCCTGGCGGGCGCCGTCGTGGCGCTGGTCGGTCAGGCGGCGTCGGCCAGGTCGTCGGAGTCCGAGCGGGGGGAGTCCGACGCGGTGGCCGAGTCGGTGTCCTCGTAGGCCTTGTTCACCATGAACAAGAAGACGCCCATCAGCGCCAGCACGCCCAGGACGGCCACGGTCAGCATGACGACCCAGACGTAGGGGCCGTGGTCGGCGCCTTGGTACCACTCGGTGCTCATCAGTCCTCCAGGTGATCGAGTCTGGTTCCAGACTCGGTCGCGCCCGGGGCACGGGGGAGGGGCCGAGGTCCGGGAACCCCGGGACCTCGGTCCCCACGCTCAGGCGAAGGCCTCGATCGTGGCCTTCGTGAAGGCGGGCAGGTCGCCCGGGTTGCGGCTGGTCACCAGCGTCCAGCCCTCGGCGGTGCAGGTGAACGCCTCGGCGTCCTGCCAGGTGCCTCCGGCATTGGTGACGTCCGTGCGCAGGCTGGGCCAGCTGGTCAGCGTCTTGCCGCGCAGCACACCAGCCTCGACCAGCGTCCACGGGCCGTGGCAGATCGCCGCGACCGGCTTCCCGGCGCCGGCGAACGCGGCAACCAGCGACACCGCGTCCTCGTCGAGCCGGAGCGCGTCCGGGTTGGTGGTGCCGCCCGGCAGCACCAGGGCGTCGAAGGCCGCGGCGTCCGCGTCACCGACGGCGAGGTCGGCCTCGAAGGTGTCGGCCTTCTCGATGTCGTGCTCGAAGGCCTGCACGGTGCCCTTCTCGGGGGCGATGAGCGTCGTGGAGGCACCCGCCTCGCGCAGCGCCTGCCAGGGGGTGGTCAGCTCGACCTGCTCGACGCCGGAGTTGGCGACCAGGAACGCGATGCGCTTGCCTGCGAGCTCGGCGGTCATGGGAAGTCCCTTCGGTGGAGAACGTCGTTCAGATCCCTCGACGTACCCGAGCCGAGGGCGCGGTAACGGTTGTCCGGTCCCGCGGCTCATCGCACAGCCGAGTCGGCCAGGTCGCCGCAGAGAGCGAACACGAGGACGAGCCAGCCGTATGACGCGTCGTACAGGATCGCTGTCGTGGAGACACACGAGCAGCCGTTGTGGTCCCGGATTGGGCGCCACAACCTTCGAGGCGATGCCACACGCACGGAACCGAGCGCTCATCGAGCCCGAGCGAACGTTGGGGTCGGGGGGCGCTGCCCCAGTCCACCGCGCGGATTCTGGGCAGGCAGAACTCAGTGGCGGGCGAGGGCAGTGCCGGTCGTGACGAGGTAGTGCTGGTTGTGCGGTGAGGTCCAGAGGTAGCTGCCGTCGCGGGTGCGCCGGTAGGTCCAGCCCGCGAAGGTCTTGGCCCGATGGTGTCTTCGGCACAGCGGTGCGAGGTTCGCCGGCGTCGTCTGGCCGGGTGGACCGCCTTTGTCGGGTGCGAGGTAGGGGTGGATGTGGTCGAGGTCGCAGGCACGGGCGGTGCGGCCGCACCAGGGAAGACGCAGTGCCGGTCGCGGAGGATCACCTGTTCGCGCATCCACGGTGGTGGGTCGTGCCGGTCCACCGCGTCGGTGCGGGTGAGGTCGAGAACCGGGCGGATGGTCGCCTTGGAGTCCTGCAGCCAGGTGCGGATCAGGTCCACGGTCACCGGACCGAGCCGCTCGGCCTCCCCGACGACAGGAGTGCCATCGGTGAGGTGGGTGGTCAGGTCGGCCAGGGACAGGTGCAGGTAGAGGTTCGTCTGCACCGGCCGGCGGGTCACCTGATGTCCCTGCGGGGTCTGGGCGACCAGCTCGAGGGTGGCTTGGCGGGCGGCGATGACGCCGAGAGCCTTGGCCTGGCGGACTCCGTAGTCGTCGGTGTCGCCGAGGCGGCCGAGGAGCTGGGCTTCCGCGCAGACGAGGTCGTGGAAGGCGGTGAGGTCGGTGGTGTCGCCGGCGGCTTCGAGCCAGGAGGTGCCGGCGTAGTCGCCGGGGCGGGGGTGGGTCAGGGTGACGTGCCAACCGGCACGGCTCTGCTGTTCCTTGGTGTCCTGCTCCTCGGGGGCGTACCGCGCGGCGGCTAGGGCGACCAGCCGGTCGATGGTCGGTAGGCCGAACCCGGTCACCCGGTCGGCGAGCTGGGCGTCGACCCGGCGGGCGCCGTCGAGGGGGAGGGTGCGGGTGTCGGTGGCGACGCGGCGGGCCTTCCACGGGGCCACGGCCAGGGCTTCGACCTGGGCCCAGAGCCGGGGCAGGCGGTGGTGCAGGTCGAGGGTGTCGGCGAGCAGGGCCATCGCGGCGTGGGTGGAGATCCCGAGCGCGGCGCCGACCTCTTCGGCGGCGAACGCGGCAACGGCCGGACTCCCGTCACCGGCCAACGAGGCGTCACAGTCCGACATCCCCGGCAGCCCGGCGTCGCCCCAGGTCGCGGCACCGGTCTCGGCGGTGGCCGGGTGCCGCACGCACCACTGGTAGGCCAGCTCGAGCTTCTCCCGCTGCACCTCCCGGTCGCGCACCTCGGCGTCGGCCAGGCGGGTGAGCAGGCCGGCGTGGTCGAGGTCCTCGACCCCGACCGCCGAAGCGTTGCCCTGTGCTGTCATGGGTCTACTCAAGCAGGCACCACTGACAGTCCGGGATGGCCAGAAGCCGTTGTGCACAGGGGGATCGGGTGGTTTCGAGACGGTCGCTGCGCGACCTCCTCGACCACCGACCCACGCGCGCTGCGCGGACTCCTCGACCACCGACCCACGCGCGCTGCGCGGACTCCGCGACCACCGACCCGCCGCTGCGCGACCTCCTCCACCACCGACCGACGGCCGGCGGGCTCACAGGCCGACGTCGCCGACCGGAAGGGTCGGCGGACGGTTCAGCTCGGCCCGGGCGATGGAGCGCAGGTGGACCTCGTCGGGTCCGTCGAACAGCCGCATCGCCCGGTGCCAGGCGTACATCGACGCGAGTGGGGTGACGTCGGTGACGCCGGCACCGCCGTGCACCTGGATCGCCCGGTCCATCACCGCGGTGGCCGCCCGGGGGACCGCCACCTTGGCCATCGCCACGAGGTGGCGGGCGGCCTTGTTGCCCTCGGTGTCGATGACGTGGCAGGCGCGGTGGCAGACCAGCCGGGCCTGCTCGATCTCCAGCCGGGACTCGGCGATCTGCTGGCGCACCACGCCCTGGTCGGCCAGCGGGCCGCCGAACGCCACCCGGCTCCGGGCGCGCTCGACCATCAGGGCCAGGGCCCGCTCGGCGGCACCGAGGGCGCGCATGCAGTGGTGGATGCGGCCCGGGCCGAGACGGGCCTGGGCCGCCGCGAAGCCGCCGCCCTCCTCGCCGAGCACGTTGCCGACCGGCACCCGGACGTCCTCGAAGGTGACCACCGCGTGTCCGTGCTGGTCGTGGTGGCCGAAGACCGGCAGGTCGCGCACCACGGTGACCCCGGGGGTGTCGCGGGGCACCAGCACCATCGTCTGCTGCCGGTGCGAGGGTGCCTCGGGGTCGGTCTTGCCCATCACGACCAGCAGGCGGCACCGCGGGTCCATCGCGCCGCTGGTCCACCACTTGCGTCCGTTGACGACGTACTCGTCGCCGTCGCGGTCGATCCGGGTCGCGATGTTGGTGGCGTCGCTGCTCGCGACGTCGGGCTCGGTCATCGCGAACGCCGAGCGGATCGTGCCGGCCAGCAGCGGCTCCAGCCAGGTCGCCCTCTGCTCCTCGGTGCCGAGCAGGTGCAGCAGCTCCATGTTGCCGGTGTCCGGCGCCTGGCAGTTGATCGCCTCGGGCGCGAGGTCGTTGCTCCACCCGGACAGCTCGGCGATCGGGGCGTACTCCAGCTGGGTCAGGCCGGACTCCGACGGGAGGAAGAGGTTCCACAGGCCGCGCCCGCGCGCCTCGCGCTTCAGCTCCTCGATGACCGGGGGGACGTCGTGGCCGTGCGGGCCGGCGTCGCGGCGGTGGGCGTGGTACGTCGCCTCGGCGGGCAGCACGCGTTCGCGCATGAAGGTCAGCATGAGCTCGCGCAGCTCGGCGGCACGGGCGGACGGGGCCGGCATTGCCGGCTCGGCGTAGGCGTCGGTCACGGTTCTCCTGGACGGGGGAAGGGACGGGCTGGACGGGGCCGGGTGAGCACCGGGTCCGAGGTCAATGTGCCGGGACGGGTGGCGTCCGTGCAAGGAGCGCCGTTCTGTCGTCCGGGCGAAACCCGGTGTCGCCGGGCCAGCAGGGTCCCTACCCTCGGGAGCGTGAGCACGCGCGCGCCCGCACTCCGGGTGTGGATGGTCTACCGCGGCGCCTGGGGCCTGGTCGGCACCCTGTCGTGGACCTGCGCCGCGTTCTACTTCATCCGCGACGTGGGGATGAACCCCCTGCAGCTGGTGCTGGCCGGCACCGCCCTCGAGGTGGCCTACTTCGTCTTCGAGCTCCCGACGGCCGTCGTGGCCGACCTGTACTCCCGCCGGCTGTCGGTCGTCGTCGCCGCCGTCGTCTCCGGGCTGGCCATGATCGGGATCGGGCTGCTGCCGTTCGTGGGCTGGGTCATCGCCGGGATGGCGCTGTGGGGCTTCGGCTGGACCTTCCGCAGCGGTGCCGAGGACGCGTGGCTGGCCGACGAGATCGGCAGCGAGCGGCTCGGTGCCGCCTACCAGCGCGGCGCCCAGGTGGCCCGGGTCACCGGGCTGGTCGGCATCGGAGCCGCGGTCGGGCTGGCCCTGGTGGACCTCCGGCTGCCGTTCGTCGCCGCGGGCGTGGCCGCCCTCGTGCTCGCCGGCTACGTCGCGCTCAGGATGCCCGAGGACGGGTTCACCCGCGCACCCGACCAACGGCCGGGTACGGCGGCGACGGCGGGCGCGATGCTGGGCACCGCCCGGGACGGCGTCCGTGTCGTCCGGGGGAGCCCGATCCTGGTGCTGATCGTGGGGATCTTCGTGCTCGTGGGCGCCTTCGAGGAGGGCTTCGACCGGCTGTGGGAGGCGCACCTCCTGCTCGATGTCGGCCTGCCCGGGATCGGCGACCTCGGCCCGGTCGTCTGGTTCGGCCTGCTCGGGGCGGCCACGCTGGTGCTGGCCTTCGCCGTCGCGGCTCCGGCGGTGCGTCGTGTCGAGGCCCTTCGTGGCGAGCGCCTGGCCCGCCTGCTGCTGGTGCTGAACGTGGCGCTGATGGCTTCCGCCCTCGCGTTCGCCCTGGCCGGATCCCTGTGGCCGGCGATCGTCGCCTACCTCGCGACGGCCACCGTGCGTGACCTCGCCGGACCCCCGATGAGCACCTGGCTCAACGACTCCGTCACCGACTCCTCGGTGCGGGCCACCGTGCTCTCGATGACTAGCATCGCGGGCAGCTTCGGGGAGTGGACCGGGGGGCCGGCGCTGGGCATCATCGGCAACATCTGGGGCGTGCGGGTCGCGCTGGCGACCGGGGCGCTCCTGCTCGCGCCGACCTCGGTGCTCTTCGTGCGGGCGCTGCGCCACCACGGGACCCTGGTGGACGGCCCCGTCCGAGTCCCCGACGACCCCACGTCGGCCGCGCCTCCTGCATGATGCAGTCATGACCACCGAGGAGCAGGCCGGCGTCGTCTTCCCGAGCACCGGCGACGGGAAGCGCAGCACCTCCGCCCTCGGCCGAGCCGTCCTGGCCGACGCCCTCCGCGCGCACGACCCCTCGGGGGCGCGGTCGGCGGAGCAGGAGACGAACTGGCGGGCCGGCTACCTCGCCCACTTCCGGCGGGCCGTCGAGTCCGGGCTGGACTCCCGCGCGGCCGCACTCTCCATCGCGAACGACGGCCTCGCCTCGCTGCACGACCGGATGCGGGTGGCCACCGCCGACAGGGGCGACGTACCCCTCGGGGAGTGGTCGGCCACGTCGTCGCTCGCGACCACCGAGGTCCGCGGCACCGGCGAGGCCGAGACCCTCTTCTCGCTGCCCTACCGCGGCCGGCGGCTGCGCGGCGACGCGCTGCACCGCCAGCTCGACACCTGGGTGGAGGCCGGCGTGATGGAGCCGACCGCCGCCGAGGCGGTGCACACGGTGATGGACCACCCCGCGTGGCTGCGCGCCGAGGGCCACACCGTCGCGGTGCTCGGCGCCGGTGCGGAGATGGGACCGCTGCAGGCGCTGCTGCACTGGGGTGCCCGGGTCGCGGCCGTCGACCTGCCCCGGCCGCAGATCTGGACCCGCATCCTCGAGACCGCGCGCGGCGGCGCCGGCACCCTGGTCGTGCCGGTGGCGGCCGGCGTCACCTCGCCGGACCCGGACCACGCCGGCGTCGACCTCACCACCGACGCGCCGGCCGTGGCGGAGTGGCTTGCCGACCTCGACGGCCGGGTGGTCGTGGGGAACTACGTGTACGCCGACGGGGCGACCAACGTCCGCGTCGCGGTGGCCGTCGACGCCCTGACCACGCGGCTGCTGGCCGCCCGCGACGACGTCGCGCTCTCGTTCCTCGCGACGCCGACCGACGTGTTCGCCGTGCCCGCGGACGCCGTACGCCAGTCCACCGCGGCGTACGCCGGCCGGTCGCGGACCGCGAAGACGCTGGGCCGCCCGCTGCGCGCGGTGAGCGCCGGGCGCCTGATGCGCCGCGCCTACCTCCCCGACGCCGACCCGGGCATCAACGACAGCCTGGTGCCGCAGCAGGGGCCCAACTACGCCCTGGCCAAGCGGTTGCAGCGGTGGCGAGCCACGGCCGCCCGCGACGCCGGCACCACCGTCTCGATGAACGTCGCCCCGCCCACCCGCACCCGCTCGGTCGTGAAGAACCGCGCGCTGGCGGCGGCGTACGCCGGGGCGCACCGCTTCGGGGTCGAGGTGTTCGAGCCGGCCACCAGCAACGTGCTGATGGCCGCGCTGCTGGTGCACGACCTGCACACCGGGGGCGGCCCGGTGCACGAGCAGCCGTGGCAGGACGAGGCGTACGCCGCCGTGCACGGTGGCCTGTGGCGGGCGCCGTACGCTCCCCGCAGCGCGCTCGGCCTGGCTGCCCTGCTGGGGTACGCCGCGGCGCGCGGCTAGGTCCGGACCCGGAGGAAGGCGACCCATGATCGAGATCCTGAACCCCAGCAGGCTGTCGCGGGCACGGGAGGCGGGCGCCCTGGTCGCCGAGATCCTGCAGACGCTGAAGGGCCGCAGCGCGGTCGGCACGAACCTCCTGGACGTCGACCGGTGGGCCCGGGACATGATCGTCGAGGCCGGGGCGCAGTCCTGCTACGTCGACTACGAGCCGTCCTTCGGTCGCGGGCCGTTCGGCCACCACATCTGCACCTCGGTCAACGACGCCGTGCTCCACGGCCTGCCGCACGACTACACCCTCGCCGACGGCGACCTGCTCTCCCTCGACCTCGCCGTCTCCGAGGGCGGGGTCGTCGCCGACTCCGCGATCAGCTTCGTCGTGGGCGACGCGAGGCCCCCGGAGAGCGTCGCGATGATCGCCGCCACCGAGCGCGCGCTGTCCGCCGGGATCGCGGCCGCTGGGCCCGGTGCCCGCATCGGCGACCTCTCCCACGCCATCGGCTCGGTCCTCGGCGAGGCGGGGTACCCGATCAACACCGAGTTCGGCGGTCATGGCGTCGGGTCGACGATGCACCAGGACCCGCACGTCCCGAACACCGGGCGGCCGGGTCGCGGCTACAAGCTGCGCCCCGGGCTGCTGCTGGCGCTGGAGCCGTGGGTCATGGCGGACACCGCCGAGCTCGTCACCGACGACGACGGGTGGACGCTCCGCAGTGCCACCGGCTGCCGGACGGCGCACAGCGAGCACACCATCGCGATCACCGACGACGGCGCCGAGATCCTCACCCTGCCGACGCGGGCGCACGCGTGAGCAGGAGGGCGTAGGCCGCGAGCGACTTCGAGTCGGTGATGGTGCCGTCGCCGATCATGCGTTCCACGTCGGTGCGGGCGAACCAGGCCGAGCGCATGTCCCGCTCGTCCCGGTCGCGCTGCGGCGGGCCCTGGGCGGTGCCCGAGGCGAGGAAGACGCTGCACCGCTGGGTCATGGTGCTCGGCGTGATGTGGAGGACGCCGAGCGGGGTCATCGAGGTGGCCTCGAGCCCTGTCTCCTCGCGCAGCTCGCGTACGGCCACGTCGGCTGCGGTGGCGTCCAGACCCCGGTCCTGGGTCCCCGAAGGGAACTCCCAGGTCCGACCGCCGACCGGGTGGCGGTACTGCTCGACCAGGTGCAGTCGGTCCCCGTCGACCGGGATGACGAGCGCGATGTCGGGGGTGCTGACGACCCAGTGGACGCTGGTCGTCCCGTCGGTGCGACGGACCGTGTCCTCCCGGACCTCCATCCACGGATTGGCGTACGCACGTCGGCTGCCGAGAGTGTCCACGCAGAGCATTGTGCCGCCGCCGACGGACAGAACTACGTACAGGTCGCTGCCAGGGAGCCTCGCTCCCGCGGGCATCCACGGCGAGGTGGTCGACCTGCACGTAGTTCGGTGACTACAGGCCCCAGAACGGGCTGCTGAGGCCGACCTCGCGCAGTACTCGCGTCCTGCGCGAACGGCAGTAGCCTGACCAGCAGTACCCGACGACGCGAGGAGCCGCACGTGCGCACCCTGATCCTGCTGCGGCACGGCAAGTCGGACTGGTCGGGTGGCGAGCCCGACCACCTGCGACCGCTTGCGCGACGGGGACGGCGCCAGGTCCCCGACGCCGGCCGGTGGCTCGAGGAGTACGTCGCCGACATCGACCTGGCTGTCGTCTCGCCCGCCGAGCGCGCCCGTCAGACCTGGCAGCTCGCGGCTGCCGAGCTCGCCGTCCCGCCGCCGGTGCGGGTCGAGGACCGGGTGTACGCCGGGTCGGCGGACTCGCTGCTCGACGTCGTCCGGGAGCTGCCCGACACGGTCACGACCGTCGTCTTGGTCGGACACAACCCGGGCGTGGAGGACCTGCTGGCGAGCCTCGTCGGCCGTTGGCTGCCGATGCCGACGTCCGCGCTCGCCGTCCTCGACCTCACCGGTCCGTGGTCGACCGTGGGAGGTCCCGTCGCCGAGCTGCGCGCCCAGGGACGCCCGCCGGGCATGACCTCGGGCATGACCCCGGACACGACGCCGGACACGACCCCGGACACGACCCCGGACACGACCCCGGACACGACCTAGGGCTACTCCACCGGGCGCGGACGCTCGGCCGGCTTGGCGAACCACCGGGTCGGGTTGCTGGCGGCCCGCGCCCCGTGCTCGAGCCAGGCGACGAACGCCTCGCGGTCCTCCCGCTCGAGGGCGTCGAGGCAGGCAGCCCGGGCCTCGGCGATCCGCAGTCGCGCAGCCGGGGTGTCGGCGTTCTCCAGGGCGACGTAGCTGCTGCACCAGGCCCGGGTGAGGTCGTCGATGCCGAGGGCGTCGGGGACGACCAGCGGCTCGTCGTCCTCGATCGGGGTCGGCGGCCAGTCGGCGCGGATGGCGGTGGGCGCCGGTCGCGACGTGGACGTGCGGGGCCGCGCACCGCGCCAGGAGAACGTACGACGCGGCGCGCGACCGCCTGCCTCGAGCAGGGCGCGCGGGTGGTACAGGTCGGGACAGGTCACCAGCAGCGCGATCATCACGCCGACGACGACCGCGGGGCCCGCGCGCGCCAGGCCGAGCACCACCAGCATGCCCAGGCTGACCGACGGCACCAGCCGCATGATCCAGCTGGCGCTGCGGGGGAACTCTTCGCGCAGGGCCCAGGCACAGATCGCGGCCATGGCGATCAGCAGGCCGAACACCGCGACGACCAGCCCGGCGGAGACCTGCCGCAGCTCGAGCCACAGACCGACGGCGATGGCGGCACCGGCGGCCATGGACCAGGCGCGCTCCCACACGGGGTGGTGGGTGCGCCGCGGGGCTGAGCGACGGAGCGTGTCCATACCTTGACGATGACGCCCGGGACGCCGCGGCGTTAGGGACGATCGGCCCGGAGTCGCTGGGACCGTCGGGGGACCTCAGGCACTGGCGACTCCCGCCTCCGGGAGGCACGATGCAGGCATGGAAGAGGTCGACATCCAGCCCGTGCCGCTGGACCGGCTGGCCGCGCTGCTCTCGCCCGAGCGGGCCGAGCACCTCGCGGCCAGCGCCGAGCGCGCCCGGGCGTCGTTCGGGGACCGGGTCGTCTGGCACGTCAACGCGACCGCGCACGGCGGCGGCGTGGCGGAGATGCTGCAGGTGCTCCTGGCCTACGGCAACGGAGCGGGTGTCACGAACCGCTGGCTCGTCCTCGACGGGGACCCGGACTTCTTCGCCATCACCAAGCGCGTGCACAACATGCTGCACGGCTCTCCTGGTGACGGCGGCGTCCTGGGGGAGGCCGAGCACGCGCACTACGAGGCGGTGCTGGAGACGAACCTGGCCGACCTGCGGTCGCGGATCGGTCCCGGCGACATCGTGCTGCTGCACGACCCGCAGACGGCGGGGCTCTGCGCCGGCCTGCAGCGAGATCGGCGCGCACGTCGTCTGGCGCTGCCACGTCGGGCGGGACGAGTCCAACGACGTCACCGAGACGGGCTGGGAGTTCCTGCGGCCCTACCTCGAGCACGCCGCTGAGGCGTTCGTGTTCTCCCGCCGGGTCTACGCGCCGCTGTGGGTCGACTCCGCTCGCCTGGTCGTGATCTCGCCGCTCGATCGACCCGTTCTCGGCGAAGAACGTCGAGCTGTCCCCGGAGGTCGTCGAGGCGGTGCTGGCCACCGTCGGGCTGGTGACCGGAGGCGATGCCGACGGCCCGGTCGAGTACGTGCGCCGCGACGGCACGGCCCGCGACGGTGCGCGCCCACCACGCGAACGGTGGGCTGATCGTCGACGGCCCGCCCCCGCCGTACGACGCCCGGCTCGTGGTGCAGGTGAGCCGCTGGGACCGGCTCAAGGACATGGCCGGCGTGATGGAGGGCTTCGCCCGGATGGCCGCCGACGACCCTGCCGGCGACGCGCACCTGATGCTGGTCGGCCCGGAGGTCACCGGCGTCACCGACGACCCGGAAGGGGCCGAGGTCCTCGCCGAGTGCAGCGCGGCCTGGGGGCAGCTGCCCGACGACGTCCGCGCCCGCGTGCACCTCGCGTCGATCCCGATGGACGACGGCGACGAGAACGCGATCATCGTCAACGCCCTCCAGCGCCATGCCTGGGTGGTGGTGCAGAAGAGCCTGGTGGAGGGCTTCGGGCTCACCGTCACCGAGGCGCTCTGGAAGAGCCGGCCGGTGATCGCCAGCGACGTGGGCGGCATCGCGGACCAGATCGTGCGACGGCCGCGAGGGACTGCTCGTGCGCGACCCCCGTGACCTCGACGAGTTCGCTCGCGTGCTCCGGCGCCTGCTCGGCGACGACGCCCTGGCCGCGCATCTCGGCGTCGGAGCCCGGGCCCGGGTGCTGGAGGAGTTCCTCGGCGACCGCCACCTCGACCAGTACGTCGAGCTCTTCGCCGGTCTGGTGTCGCACCCGGCCGCCCGCAGCTCGGAGTCGTCCGTCGGCTGAACCGACCGGCAGCGCGGCACGTAGTTCCGGGAGAGGCCCCCGCGTCCGAGCGGAGCCCTGACCCGAGGGAGATTTGCCATGAGATCGATGCGGATGCTGGCGGCGGCGGGAGTCCTGGCCTCGGCCGCGATCCACCTGCGGCTGTGGTTCGACGGATTCCGCGACCAGCACATGATCGGGCCGGCGTTCATGCTGAACGCGATTGCCGGAGCGGTCATCGGGGTGCTGCTGCTCACCTGGCAGCACTGGGTGCCGCCGTTCCTCGCGGTCGGGTTCGGTGTGGCCACCCTGGGCGCCTTCGTCATCTCCGCCACCGTGGGGCTGTACGGCGTGCACGAGGTGTGGTCGGGCAGCTATGTGCTGGGTGCGGCCGCTGCCGAGGTGGTGGCGATCCTGGCCGGTGGAGCGGTGCTGCTGCAGGACAACCCGCTGCGCTCCGGACGCTCAGCCGGCCAGCTCGAGCACCGGTTCACCCTCCATCGTCCGCACTTCCACTGACGCGATCTCGCTGCGCCGGGCCGAGGTGGCCCCGGCCAGCCGCATCGTCCGGCCGGGGAGCGGGCGCCACGAGGCGACCTGCTCCACCCGGCCGTCGCGCGTGTGCACGACCAGGGTGTAGCCCTCGGACCGGTGGTGGGTGTACGTCTCGCTCCCCACGCCGTACGTGCAGGTCAGGTCGAGCCGGGTGCCCCACGGCACGGCCGCCAGGGCCAGGTTGGCGCTGACCGGCGGCGTACCGATCGGCTGCATCGGCTCACCCACCGGGGCCGCCGCCGACGGGCCGGCGGAGGCCGACGGCGGCGGGGAGTCGTTGCCGGGCACGCCGGTCACCGCGACCGTGGCGCCGCCGACCGCCAGCACGGCGGCCGCCGCGATGCCGGCCACGGCGAGGGTACGACGCCGCCGCTCGCGGCGTACCCGGTGCAGCAGGGTGGGCAGCAGCGTGTCGGGGACCGGCTCGTCGATCTCGGGGGAGGCGACGATGTCGGCGTCCACGTGGGCGAGGAGCCCGGGCAGGCCGGCCAGCTCGCCGACCGCCCGGGTGCAGGCGGCGCAACCCGGCAGGTGGTCCTCGAACGCCCGGCGCTCGGCGGGGGACAGGGCGCCCAGGACGTAGGCGCCGTCGTGGTGGGCGAACATGCAGGTCATGCCCCCACCCCCATCTCCTCCAGCGCCAGGCGCAGGGCGCGCAGGGCGTAGTGGGTGCGCGACTTCACGGTGCCCTCGGGCACCCCGAGCGCCCGGGCGGCCTCACCGACGGACCGGCCGCGGTAGTAGCACTCCAGCAGCACCGCGCGGTGGTCGGGCGACAGGGTGGTGATCGCCTCCGCCACCACCCACGACAGCAGCAGCTGGTCGGTACGGTCGTCCTCGGCGGCGCCCTCGGGCACGTCCGCGACGGCGAACTCCGTGTGCGCGCGGGCCGAGCGCCACTCGTCGATGACGATGTTGCGGGCGACGGTGAACAGCCAGCCGCGCACCGAGCCGTGCGGGTCCTCGAGCTCGTCGATGTGCCGCCAGGCGCGCAGGAACGTCTGCTGGACGACGTCCTCCGAACGAGCACGGTCGTGCCCGGTCAGGCGCATGCAGTAGCGCCACAGCGCCGTCGCGTGGTCGTCGTGCAGGCGCTGCATCAGGGCCGCCTGGCTCCCGGGCATCGAACCTCCTACCCATGACGACGAGTGGGGGGCCATTCGGTTCAGTGTGGACCTCGGCGCGGTCACGGGGCACCCCGCAGGGCGAGGACCGGGGCGGGCGCCACCGACGGTCCGGCGAACGCGGAGAGGAAGCGGTCGCGGAACGCGTCCATGCGCCACACCGGGGCGTCGGCGCCGGGGTTCAGGCCGGGGTGCCAGCCCCAGCCCGAGATCCGGCGGAGGACGGCGGGGTCGTGGGCGATCACGGTCACCGGGACGTCGTGGCTGGCTCCCTCGCCGGACACGATCGTGGCCGGCTGGTGGTCCCCGAGCACCACCAGCACGAGGTTGCGGTCCCGCGAGTGCCGCACGAACGAGACCAGGGTGGCCAGCGTGTACTCCACGGACCGGCCGTACGCCGCGCGCACGTCAGCCGGGTGCCGCCACACGGCGTCGGGGGAGTCGCCGCGCTCCGGCATGCCGTCGAAGACGGAGCCGTCGCCGACCGACGCCCAGGGGACCGCCGTCGGCAGCGGCGCCCACGGGGTGTGGCTCGAGACCAGGTCGATCTCGGCCATCACCGGGGCGCGGTGCCGCGGCGCGAGCTCGAGCCGGCGGAACGCGGAGAGGACGTACTGGTCGGGCATGGTGGCGTAGCTGAACGAGGGGCCGGCGTACCCGACGTCGCCGGCGCCGTACACCCGGTCGAAGCCGAAGAACGACCGTCCCTGTGGCCAGTCGCGGCGGTTGGAGGGGACGTCGGCGACGGTCCGCCAGCCCGCCCGACCGAAGGCGCCGGCCAACGTCGACCGGTCGCTGGCGACCAGGTCGTCGTAGCGTTGCTGGTTGTCGATCCAGAGCCCGGACTGCACCGTCGAGTGCGCCAGCCAGCTGAGCCCGCCGAAGGTGGGCGAGGTGAGGAACGCGCTGCGCGCGGACCAGCCGGCCCGGTGCAGCTGGCGGGTGCCGGAGTCCAGCACCGCGTCGACGCCCGGGGAGAACGTCGAGCCCTCGACCGCCACCCGGCCGTCGCTCTCCACGAACGTGACCAGCACGTCCTTCCCGCGCAGCCCGGCGAGCAGGCCGGAGTCGGGGGTGGTGGCCAGCGGGTCGGTCTCGAGGGCGCGGGCGAACCTGGCCTGGTCGCGCAACGTGGCCCGGACCTGGGCGACGTGGTCGCGGGCCAGCACCGCGGCGTCGACCGAGGCGACCGGGGCGCCGGGGAACAGCTGCAGGCCGGAGACCGCACCGAGCATCCAGGCCAGGCCGAGCACGACGAGCGAGCGGTACGACGCCGGCCGGTGGCGGTCGGCCAACCCGGTGACGCGCACCGCCGCCAGCGGCACCGCGACGAGCACGGCCACGGTGAGCAGGCCTGCGGCCAGCACCGCCAGGGTGGCGCCGCGCCGGCCGACGGAGTCCGCGAGCAGGCTCACCGCCGACCCGGAGTAGCGCCAGTCGACGACCGGGTCGAAGGGCCGGCCCAGGGCCGCGACGAAGCCCATGTCGAGCAGTCGGACCAGGGTCAGCACGGCCAGGGCGACGCCGGCCGTGGCCGCGGCGGGTCGGCGTACCCGACGGGGGAGGAGCAGCACGAGGGCCACCACGACCAGACCCTCCAGCGGGATCCGGGCGAAGGCGCCCGGCCGCACCCCGCCCCACCGGTCGGGGGCGACGAGCGCGGACCACAGGAGGACGACGGCCGCACCGTGCAGTGCCCAGCCGACCGCGGTGCGGGCGCGGCCCGGGGTCGGGACCGGGGCCGTTGCGGTGGCCCGCTGCCGGCGGAGCAGCCAGACCTGGCTGCCGAACGACGCCGCGAGCAGGCCGAGTGCGCCGGCCAGCAGCACGTCCGCGACCCGGGCCGGCAGCACCCCGGCGGCCGCCACCGCGAGCAGGACCACGCCCTGCACGGCGGCCACCACCTTGCGCCAGCCGCGCGGGCGGCAGCGGCCCGCAGCCACGGCACCAGCCAGCCGGCGACCAGGATCGCGTAGCGGGCCGGGCCGATGAGCAGCACCCACGCGCCGCTGCCGCGGGCGACGTACACGCTGAGCACGAGGATCAGGAACGCGTCGACCTCCATGTCGAAGCGGGCGCCGCGCGCCGAGACCGTGCCCGTGCGCCGGGCGACCTGGCCGTCGACCCCGTCGAGCGCCAGCCCGACGGCGGCCAGGCCCACCAGGGCCCCGACGGCCGGTGCGCCCACGAACGCGTCGGCGGTGAGCGCCGCCACCCCGCACGCACCGACCGCACGGGTGAGCGTGATCCGGTCGGCGGGGCTCAGCGGCGCGGCGCCGTCGCGGGCCAGGGCGGCGCCGAGCAGGGCGGTCAGCGCTGCTCCGCAGGCCAGTCCGACGGCCCAGCCGGTGCCGGTGAGGCCGACCGTCGCCGCGAGGGCGCCGAGCAGGGCCATCGGGAGCAGGGCGATCAGGCCGACCAGACCAGTCGGCGAACCGGTTTGAACCACACGCACGGCGCCTCCGTGTCCTTGGGTGTAGGACGTACGTCGGTAGAGACGGGCGAGGTGCCGCTCCGGTTCACCCGGGGCCGCAGCGGCCGGAAGGGCGGTGGCGGTGACCAGCGAGGCACTCGCGTTCTGGGTGCGCGAGCCCGGCGTCGGCGAGATCCGCACTGCCCGGCTGCCCGCTCCCGGGCCCGACGACGTCCTGGTGCGCGCGCTGCGCTCCGGGGTCAGCCGGGGGACCGAGGCACTGGTCTTCCGCGGCGGTGTCCCGGCCGACCAGTACGCCGTGATGCGGGCGCCGTTCCAGGAGGGCGACTTCCCGGGGCCGGTGAAGTACGGCTACCTCAGCGTCGGGCAGGTCGAGAGCGGGCCGCCGGGGCTCGAGGGACGCACCGTCTTCTGCCTGCACCCGCACCAGACCTCCTACGTCGTCCCCGCCTCGGCGGTGGTGGTCGTGCCCGACGGCGTGCCCACCGCCCGGGCGGTCCTCGCCGGTGCGGTGGAGACCGCGGTCAACGCGCTCTGGGACGCCGCCCCGCTGGTCGGCGACCGGGTCGCGGTCGTCGGCGCCGGCATGGTCGGCTGCTGCGTGGCCCGGCTGCTCGCCGGGATCCCGGGCACCCGGGTCACGCTGGTCGACGTCGACCCCACCCGGGCCGGGGTCGCGGACGCGCTCGGCGTCGGCTTCGCGGCTCCGGCCGACGCGGACGACGGCTGCGACCTCGTGGTGCACTCCAGCGCGACCTCGGACGGGCTGCAGCGCTCGCTCGACCTGCTCGCGCCGGAGGGCACGGTCCTGGAGCTCAGCTGGTACGGCGACCGCGAAGTCACCCTCGCCCTCGGCGGGGCCTTCCACTCCGGACGGCTCCGGATCCGGGCCAGCCAGGTCGGCACCGTGGCCGCGGCGCGACGGGGGCGACGTACGACCGCGGACCGGTTGGGGCTGGCGCTGGCC
Source organism: uncultured Actinomycetota bacterium (assembly GCA_963721775.1). GTDB lineage: Bacteria > Actinomycetota > Actinomycetes > Propionibacteriales > Nocardioidaceae > Nocardioides. Next base: position 292,311 of record CAVRMH010000039.1, read on the forward strand.
CTGCTGCGTGACCCGGCGTACGACGTCCTGCTCACCGGTACGTCGCCCTTCCACGAGCCTGCCGTCGGTCCTGCCCCGGCTGGCCGACGGGACCCTGCCGGCGCTCTGCCACAGCCTGACCTACGAGGAGGACTGACGTGTTCAGCGTGACCGTCCGCGCACCACATGATGGTGGCCCACAGCCTCCGCGGCGAGGTCTTCGGGCCGGCCCAGGGCCTGCACGGCGCGACCTTCGTCGTCGACGCGACCTTCCGCCGCACGGACCTGAACGCCGACGGGATCGTGGTCGACATCGGGGCGGCCACGGCCGCCCTGCACGCCGTGGTCGGCGAGTTCGGCTACCGCAACCTCGACGACGACCCGTCGCTGGCCGGGCTGAACACCACCACCGAGGAGCTGGCCCGGGTGGTCGCCGACCGGCTGGCCGCGCGGGTCGCGGCCGGCGACCTCGGTGACCCGGCCGGACTGGCCGGGCTGACCGTCACCCTGCACGAGTCCCACCTCGCGTGGGCCAGCTACGAGCGTCCGCTGTGAACGCCGTCGCCGCCGCGCGCGCCCTGCGGTCCGTCCATCTGATCGCACCGGACGGCCTGCACGACCCGTCCCGGCCCAGCGGCGGCAACACCTACGACCGGCGGCTCTGCTCCGCGCTGGCCGAGGCGGGCTGGGCCGTGCAGGAGCGGCTCGTGCCCGGGAACTGGCCGCGGCCCGACCCCACCGCCCGGCGCCACCTCGCGCAGGCCCTGGCCGGGGTCCCCGACGACGCCGTGGTCCTGCTCGACGGGCTGGTCGCCTCGGCGGTGCCGGACGTGCTCGGCCCGGAGGCGGACCGGCTGCGGCTCGTGGTGCTGGTGCACCTGCCGCTCGGCCACGCGGCGCCGGGGGACCAGCGCCCGGCCCGGCAGGTCGTGGCCGACCGTGGTCGCGAGTGCGTGTCGCTCGGCTGTGCCCGGGCGGTGGTGACCACGAGCGCCTGGACCCGGGCCGACCTGCTCGCGGCGTACCCGCTCTCGCCGGCCCGCGTCCACGTCGCCGAGCCGGGCGTCGACACCGCGGCCGTGGCACCGGGCACGGAGGCGGGCAACCACCTCCTCTGCGTGGCCGCGGTGACGCCGGCCAAGGGGCACGGCGACCTGCTCACCGCGCTCGGCACGCTCACCGACCTGCCGTGGCGGCTGACCTGTGTCGGCAGCCTCGATCGCGCGCCGGCGTACACCGCGGGGGTACGTCGGCGCGCGGTGCGACCTGGGGGACCGGGTCACGTTCGAGGGGACCCGGACCGGGCCGGACCTCGACGCGGCCTACGCCGCGGCCGACCTCGTCGTGCTGGCCTCCCGGGCCGAGACGTACGGCATGGTGCTCACCGAGGCGCTGGCCCGCGGGCTGCCCGTGCTCGCGACCGCGGTCGGCGGGACGACGGAGGCGCTCGGGCACGGCGGCGTCGGCGTCCCGGCCGGGTCGGCTGGTGCCTGCCGGGGACCCCGCCAGCACTCGCCGCCGCGCTGCGTGCCTGGCTGGTCGACGGGGACCTCCGGGCGCGCTGGCGCTCGGCCGCGCTGGCCCGCCGGGACGGGCTGCCCGTCTGGGCCGGCACCGCGGCCCGGGTCGCCGCCGTGCTGGAGGGGGTGGCCGCATCGGCCCGCGTGCCGCCCTCCGCCTGCTCGCCGGCGCCGGCGTCCTCGCCGTCGTGCTCTGGCGGGTCGGCACCGGGCCGTTCGTCGACGCCGCCGCGAGCGTCGACACCCGCACCCTGGGCGCAGCGGTCGCGATCGCGATCCCCACCACGGTCTGCTGCGCATGGCGGTGGACGCTGGTGGCGCGGGGGCTCGGCGTGCCCGTCACGCTCCGGGCGGCGGTCGCCTCCTGCTACCGCTCCCAGTTCCTCAACACCACGCTCCCCGGCGGCGTGCTCGGCGACGTGCAC
>CAVRMH010000040.1:0-136727 GCA_963721775.1 uncultured Actinomycetota bacterium
CTTCTGTGTTGACAGTCCGGGGATTCCTCTCGGCACCTTAGACCTGTAACGCGGGTCACGACCATGTGGGTCCAGCCACATCGGACGCTCCGGTGGCACGCTGGAGGGGTGACCCGGACGCTCTACTTCACCGCCACCAGCACCGACGGCTTCATCGCCGACGAGGACAACTCCCTCGACTGGCTCTTCGCCTGCCCGCACGACGAGGACGACGACACCTGGGACCGCTTCATCTCCCGGATCGGCCCGATGGCCATGGGCGCGACGACGTACGAATGGGTCCTCGAGCACGAGGACCTGCTGGCGAACCCCGCGTCGCTGGCAGCGAGATGTACGCCGACCGGCCGTGCTGGGTGTTCACCCACCGCGTGCTCCCGGCGATCCCCGGCGTCGACCTGCGCTTCGTCTCCGGCGACGTGCGTCCGGCGTACGACGCGATGGTGGCCGCCGCGGACGGCACGGACATCTGGATCGTCGGCGGCGGCGACCTGGTCGGCCAGTTCGACGACGCCGGCCTGCTCGACGAGATCTGGCTGGGCATGCGCCCGGTCTTCCTCGGCGCCGGCGCCCCGCTGCTGCCGCGCCGGATCACGTCCTCGCGGGTCACCCTGCGCGAGGCGCGGCAGGTCGGCCAGTCGATCCGGATCGTGTACGACGTGGCGCGGCCCGCGTGACCTGAGCCACGGCGGCGTCGTTGACGCGCATGAGGAGAGGGGTCTTCATGCGCACGCACGTCATCACCGTCCTGACCACCCTGGCCACGGTGGCCACCCTGGTCACCGGCACCGCCACGCTGCCCGCACCCGCGGTCGCCGTACCCACAGCTCCGTGGCGGTCCCGCGGCAGCCGTCGACAGCACGCCGGGCTACACGCGCCGCGCGATCACGGTCACCGTGCACGTCGGGCCGGACCGCGACCAGGCGTGCGAGGTCACCGCCGACCTCTACCGGCCCGACGGCGTGAACCGCCGGCACCGGGCGCCCGCGATCCTCACCACCAACGGCTTCGGCGGCAGCAAGCGCGGCACCGGCGAGGTCGGCACCGCGCTCGGCTTCGTCCAGGAGGGGTACGTCGTGCTGGCGTACTCCGGCCTCGGCTTCGGCGGCTCCGGCTGCAAGATCCACCTCGACGACCCGGCGTACGACGGGCGCGCCGGCGGCAGATGGTCGACGTCCTCGCGGGCACCCGCGCCTTCCGCGACGCCCGGGGCCGCGCGCACCGGATCGACTACGTCGCCCGGGAGCGCCGCGGCGACCCGCGGGTCGGCATGATCGGCGGGTCCTACGGCGGCCAGATCCAGTTCGCGGTCGCCATGCAGGACCGCCGGGTCGACGCGATCGTCCCCGAGATCACCTGGCACGACCTGCCCTACTCCCTCTCCCCCAACAACACGTCCTTCACCCGGGGCGTGCGCAACGGCGTGCCGGGAGTGCACAAGCGGATCTGGTCGACGGCGTTCTTCGCGCTCGGGCATCCAGAGCGGGCTGGCGAACATCCAGGTCGACCCCGCGCGGGCCGTCGGCTGCCCCAACTTCCGCGACGAGGTGTGCCCGGCCAAGGCGCAGCTCGACACGCTCGGCTACCTCGACGGCGCGAACCGCGCGCTGGCCTCGCACGCGTCCGTCGGCTCCTACCTCGACCGGATCCACGTGCCGACGCTGCTCGTGCAGGGACAGAAGGACACCCTGTTCAACCTCCAGGAGGCGGTCGCGACGTACCGCGGCCTGCGCGCCCGCGGCGTGCCGACCCGGATGATCTGGCGCAGCTTCGGGCACTCCGACGCGACCCCGGCGCCCGGGGAGTACGCCGAGCCGTCGATCGGGCACCGGCTGACCGAGACCTACCTGGGCCGCCGCTACCTCGCCTGGATGAACCGCTACGTCCGCGGGAACACCCGGGTCGACGTCGGGCCGCGCATCTCCTGGTTCCGCGACTGGGTGCGCTACGACACCTCCGCCGGCGCCGCGGGCACCGCCGTACGCCGGGCGATGGCGGGGACGAGCCGGCTGCCGCTGCGCGACGACGTGCTCTACCTCTCCGGCAGTGACGCGCTGGTCGCCGATCGGGGCTCGGTCGTCGACGGGGCCGCGTCGTACGCCAACGCCTCGGCCGTCCCCACGTCGTACTCCGAGACCTCGGCGCTGGAGGGCAGCGTGGTCGACAACCCCGTCTCCGACGCCCCGGGCACCTTCGCGAGCTGGACGAGCCCGGCACTGGCCGCGCCGGCCGACCTGGTCGGCTCGCCGCAGCTGACGGTGCGGCTCGACGCGCCGACCGCCGTCGCCAGCCAGGCGGGCGGGACCGCGGGCAGGCTGATCCTGTTCGCCAAGCTGTACGACGTCGCCCCGGACGGCACCCAGACGCTGAAGAACCGGCTCGTCTCCCCGGTCCGTGTGGCCGACGTGACCAGGCCGGTGCGCATCGAGCTGCCGTCCGTGGTGCACCGGTTCGCGACCGGTCACCGGCTCCGGCTGGTGCTCGCGGCGAGCGACGTCGCGTACGCCGGCGAACGCCGTTCCCCAGGCGGTGACGGTGCGCACGGGCGCCGGGGATCCCGGCGTACTCCGGCTGCCGATCGTGTCCACGCTGCGCTTCTGACGGACTTGTCCGTTTTGTGTGGTCTCCGCCACGCAATCCGTGGGATCCCCCGCCGGAACGCCCCGGATTTCTCCACAAACGTGGCCGAGGCGATTTCGGGGCGCCGTACCCGTGGGTTAGTGTCTGTGCTCGTTCGTCAGCCATCGACAGTGAGGAACCGCTTCTCCATGGGTAACCACCGGGCCCCCCGACGCGGCTCTGCCGACGTCTCGCGGACTCCGGCAGAGAACGCGTCCCCCGTCTCCGGCTCGGGCAAGCGGAAGGCCGTGAAGCACGCCGGCTCCCGTGGATCCCTGTTCCGCAAGCTCCCGTCCGCGCCGATCCTGCTCGGCCTCGCCGCCCTGAGCATCTCGGCCGCCGGCGCGGTCAGCATGGGCGACAACGGCGAGGTCGAGGCCGGCAGCCACCTGGCGCAGGCCAACGCGCTCACCGGCATCAGCGTCGTGTCGTCGTCCTCGGCCGCCGACCAGCGCAAGGAGGCCGTGTCCCGCGACTCGCGTCGCGACGCCCTCCAGGACGCCAGCTCCAAGGAGCTGCAGCAGGCCGCCGAGGAGCAGGCCCAGCAGCGCAACGCCGAGCTGGCCAAGCTGGCCAAGTCGGCCGAGAAGCAGGCCGCCCGCATCGCGCTCAACGCCTGGCAGCTGCCCGTGGCGTCCTACCGCCTCACCGCCGGGTTCGGCGACTCGAGCGGGCTCTGGGCCAGCACGCACACCGGTCTCGACTTCGCCGCCCCCACCGGCACGCCGATCATGTCCGTCACCAACGGCACGGTCACCTCGGTCGGCTACGAGGGCTCCTACGGCAACCAGGTCATCATCACGACCGACGAGGGCGAAGAGCTCTGGTACTGCCACATGAACGAGTTCGCCGCGTCCGTCGGTGACGAGGTCCGTGGCGGCGACGTCATCGGCTACGTCGGCTCCACCGGCAACACCACCGGCCCGCACCTCCACCTCGAGGTCCGCCCCGGCGCCGGCGACCCGGTCGACCCGTACGACGCGCTGGTCGCCCACGGGCTCCACCCGTAGCGAGCGCCAGCGAGCGGAGTGGTGGAGCCCGTGGGCGACCATCCGTCTCAGCGTGGTCGGAGCACACCCGTCGGTTCCTGACGGGAGGAGCGCAGCGGGGGACGTCGGGAAGCGATGGGTGGGCGATCCGCGAGCAAAGCGAGAGCCGAAGACCGAGCGCAGCGAGGACTACCGCAGGAACGGCAACGCCAAAGACCGAGCGCAGCGAGGACCACCGCAGGAACGGCGACGCCAAAGACCGAGCGACAGGTCGAGGCGGCCGTCAGTCGGCGACAGGTCTGGCGAGCCCCGCGTCAGTCTGCGACAGGTCGACGCACCACCGCGTCAGTCTGCGACGGGTCGACGCTAGAGCTTCTCGACCGGGGCGTACCGCAGCAGCAGCCGCTTGACGCCCTCGGACCCGAAGTCGATCGAGGCCACCGACTTGTCACCGGTCCCCTCCAGCGCCACCACGGTGCCCATCCCGAACGAGTCGTGCACCACCCGGTCGCCCGGGTCGAGTGACGGGATCTCGCGGGCCGGCTTGGCCTTGGCGGCGGCGTCCATCCGGATCGCGGCGGTGCCGAAGTTGCGGCGCCCGGCCGCGGTGGGGGTGCCGAAGGAGCCGGCGCGGCCGCCGGTGAGGTCCTCGCGGTTCCACGAGGTCTGGGACCCGGCGGTGCGCCGCCAGTCCACCAGCGTGGCCGGCATCTCGTCGAGGAAGCGCGACGCCGGGTTGTGCGCCGGCGCGCCCCACGCCGAGCGCATGACCGCCCGGGAGAGGTAGAGCCGCTCGCGGGCCCGGGTCACGCCGACGTACGCCAGGCGGCGCTCCTCCTCGAGCTCGGGCTGGTCGCCCAGCGAGCGCATGTGCGGGAAGACGCCGTCCTCCATGCCGGTGAGGAAGACGACCGGGAACTCCAGCCCCTTGGCGGTGTGCAGCGTCATCAAGCGTGACCACCCCGGCGTCGTCCTCGTCGGGCTCGTCGGGGATCTGGTCGGAGTCGGCGACCAGCGCCACCCGCTCCAGGAAGTCGGACAGGCCCGGCGCGACGGTGCCGGCGTCGACGTCGGAGGGGTCGGCCGAGGGGCCGGCGACGGGATCGTCGGAGAACTCGCGGGCCACGGCCACGAGCTCGGCGAGGTTCTCGACCCGGGTCTCGTCCTGCGGGTCGTCGGAGGCCTCGAGCTCGGCGAGGTAGCCGGAGCGCTCCAGCACCGACTCGAGCACGACGTCGGGCCGCTCCCCCGCGTCGACCATCGACTGCAGCTCCTCGACCATCGCCACGAACCCCTGGATGGCCTTGAGCGAACGGGTCGCGATGCCGGGCGCCTCGTCGGCGCGGCGCAGCGCCTCCCAGAAGATGATCCGCTCGCGCTCGGCGTACGCCGCGACACAGGCCTCGGCGCGGTCGCCGATGCCGCGCTTGGGCACGTTGAGCACCCGGCGCAGCGAGATCTCGTCGGCGGGGTTGACCAGCATCCGGAGGTAGGCCAGCGCGTCGCGGACCTCGCGGCGCTCGTAGAACCGCACGCCGCCGACCACCTTGTAGGGCTGGCCGGTGCGGATGAACACCTCCTCGAACACCCGCGACTGGGCGTTGGTGCGGTAGAACACCGCCACGTCGCCGGCCCGGGCCACGCCCTCGTCGGTGAGCTTGTCGATCTCCTCGGAGACGAACCGGGCCTCGTCGCGCTCGTCGTCGCCGACGTACCCGACGATCTTGGCGCCGTCGCCGGCCTGGCTCCACAGCCGCTTGGGCTTGCGGCCCTTGTTGTTGCCGATGACCGAGTTGGCGGCGTTGAGGATGGTCTGGGTGGAGCGGTAGTTCTGCTCGAGGAGGATCGAGGTGGCGTTGGGGAAGTCCTGCTCGAAGTCGAGGATGTTGCGGATGTTGGCCCCGCGGAAGGCGTAGATCGACTGGTCGGCGTCGCCGACCACCATCAGCTCGGCCGGCTCGACCCGCTCGCCGCCGGCCTCGGTCTCCTCCATGGAGTCGGCGCAGAGCTGGTGGATGAAGGCGTACTGGGCGTGGTTGGTGTCCTGGTACTCGTCGACGAGCACGTGGCGGAACCGCCGGCGGTAGGTCTCGCGCACCTCGGGGAACGCCTGGAACAGGTGGACCGTGGTCATGATCAGGTCGTCGAAGTCGAGCGCGTTGGCGTCGCGCAGCCGCCGCTGGTAGAGCTCGTAGGCGGCGGCGTAGGCCTCCTCGAAGGAGTTGCGGGTGTCCTTCTTGGCGTCCTCGGGGTCCTTGAGCTCGTTCTTGGCGTTGGAGACCCAGTTGAGGACGGCCCGGGGCTGGTAGCGCTTGGGGTCGAGGTCGAGGTCCTGGCAGACCAGCGTCATCAGCCGCTTGGAGTCGGCGGCGTCGTAGATCGAGAAGCTGGACTTGAAGCCGAGCTTGTCGATCTCCTTGCGCAGGATCCGCACGCACGCGGAGTGGAACGTCGAGACCCACATGATCCGGGCCCGCTTGCCGACGAGGTCCTCGACCCGCTCCTTCATCTCGGCGGCGGCCTTGTTGGTGAAGGTGATGGCCAGGATCGAGCCGGGGTGGGCCTTGCGCTCCTGGATCAGCCAGGCGATCCGGCGGGTCAGCACCCGGGTCTTGCCGGACCCGGCGCCGGCCACCACGAGCAGCGGCGGCCCGGCGTGCACGACGGCGGCCCGCTGCGGCTCGTTGAGCCCGTCGAGCAGGGACTCGGTCGAGGGGGTGCGGCGGGGGGCGACGGCCTCGAGGCCGGGGATCGGGAACGTGCTCATCTCGGACCCAACCCTACGTGTCGCCACCGACCTTCCGCAGGCCGAGGACCACCGGTGCGGACGACGACGGCAGCAGGGCCGTCCGGTCGGCCGGGAGCACCACCCGGGCGGCCACCGCGGGCGCGATCCGGTAGGGCTGTGCGAGCAGGGTGCCGCCCAGGCCGCGGCGCAGCCGGGACATCTCCGCGCGCACCGTCACCACCCGGGTGGGGTCGGCGAAGAGGTCCTCGGCGAGCTGGGCGGCGCTGCGCCCGGACGGGCCGGCCTGGACGAGGGCGACCATCAGCTCGGCGTGCCGCGGGGTGAGCTCGTGCCGCCAGGTGCCGGTCTCCCCGGTGACCCGCACCTCGGGGCGGCCGGTGAGGTCGAGCTCGAGGGTGACCCGTCCGGTCCCGCGCTCGCCGAGCCGGAGCAGCCAGCCGCCGGGGAGCGCCTCGGCCGTGGCCGCGCCCAGCGTCGGCACCCAGATCTCGCCGCCCTCCATGCCGCTGGGCAGGGTGATCCGGTCCGGCGGCTGCAGGCCGGTGGCCAGCGCCGTGTGGCCGGCGTGGTCGACGACGAGGGCGGCCCCGCCGATCCCGGCGACGAGGGGCGCGGCCACGCTGCGCAGCCGGTCGAGGCCGGCCCGGCGGGCCTCGACCGCCTCCATGCCGCTGAGCCGTGCCGCCAGCGTGACCAGGCCCAGCTCGGCCGGGTGCAGCGTGTGGCTCGGCCCGCTGACGTCGACGACGCCCAGCGTCTCGCCGGTCCACGGGTCGGTGAGCGGGGCGGCCGCGCAGCCCCAGATCGAGTGCGACTCGACGAAGTGCTCGGCACCGCGGATCTGCACCGGCTCACCGAGCACGAGGGCGGTGCCGATGGCGTTGGTGCCGACGTTGCCCTCGGTCCAGGCCGAGCCGCCGACGAAGCCGAGCCGGTCGGCCATCCGGCGTACGCCGGCGTTCCCGACCTGCCACAGCACCCGGCCCTCGGTGTCGGTGACCACGACCAGCTGCCCGGCGTCGACCGCGGAGGACAGCGAGGCGGCCAGGGCCGGCATCCGGCCGGCCAGCCCGCTCGTCGTACGCCGCGCTCGAGGTCGGCCTCCGAGCAGCGGGGCGATGGCCGGCGCGCCACCGGGGTCGACGCCGCTGGCCGCGACCCGTCGCCACGAGGCGGCGATCGCGGTGCGCGGCGCGGGCGCGCCGGAGGCCCCCGGCCAGGACGGCGTCCCGGGTCCGGTGCCGTCCGCGCTCGGCCTCGTCGACCACGTCGTGCTCCCTCGTGCCGGTGCTGCAACCCCTTGCAACCCTTCCGGGGAGCCGGGCCGGCGATGTGTGCTGCCTCACACAGCGTAGGCGAAGGAGGACCCATGACCCAGACCCTGGACAGCCCCGGGACCGGCACCGAGCAGACCCCGCAGCAGCGCGTCGACGCGTGGCTCGCGGAGTTCGAGGCGGCGCTGCGGGACCGCGACGCGGCCCGCGCCAGCGAGTTGTTCGCGACGACCTGCTACTGGCGGGACCTGATCGCGTTCTCCTGGAACATCACGACCGTCGAGAACCGCGACGGCGTGCGCGACCTGCTCGAGAACACCCTCGAGGCCACCGCACCGAGCGGCTTCGCGACCGCGGAGCCCCCCGACGAGGCGGACGGCATCACGACCGCGTGGTTCACGTTCGAGACCGCGGTCGGACGGGGCCGCGGGCTGCTCCGGCTGAACGACGAGGGCGCCTGGACGTTCCTCACCACGCTCTACGAGCTCAAGGGCCACGAGGAGCCGAAGAACGACCTGCGGCCGATGGGCGCCGAGCACGGCGCGAACAAGAACCGCACGACGTGGAAGGAGCGCCGGCAGGCCGAGGCCGAGAGCCTGGGCAGCACCACCCAGCCGTACGTGCTGGTGGTCGGCGGCGGGCAGGGCGGGATCGCGCTCGGCGCCCGGCTGCGGCAGCTCGGCGTACCCAGCATCGTCATCGACAAGCACCCGCGGCCCGGCGACCAGTGGCGCAGCCGCTACAAGTCGCTGTGCCTGCACGACCCGGTCTGGTACGACCACCTGCCCTACCTCAAGTTCCCGGACAACTGGCCGGTGTTCGCCCCCAAGGACAAGATCGGCGACTGGCTGGAGTTCTACACCCAGGTGATGGAGGTGCCGTACTGGTCGAGCACCATCGCCACCAGTGCGTCGTACTCCGAGGAGACCGGGGAGTGGACGGTCGAGGTCGAGCGCGAGGGTCAGCCGCTGACCCTGCGGCCGACCCAGCTCGTGCTGGCGACCGGCATGTCCGGCAAGCCGAACCTGCCCGTGCTGCCCGGCCAGGACGTGTTCCGCGGCGACCAGCACCACTCCTCGGCCCACCCCGGCCCGGACGCCTACCGCGGCAAGAAGTGCGTGGTGATCGGCAGCAACAACTCCGCCTTCGACATCTGCGGGGCGCTGTGGGAGAACGGCGCCGACGTGACCATGGTGCAGCGCTCCTCGACCCACATCGTGAAGAGCGACTCGCTGATGGACATCGGCCTCGGGGACCTCTACTCCGAGCGGGCGGTCGACTCCGGGATGACCACCGAGAAGGCCGACCTGGTCTTCGCCTCGCTGCCGTACCGGATCATGCACGAGTTCCAGATCCCGCTCTACCAACAGATGGCCGAGCGCGACAAGGACTTCTACGACCGGCTGGAGAAGGCCGGCTTCGACCACGACTGGGGCGACGACGGCTCCGGGCTGTTCATGAAGTACCTCCGCCGCGGCTCGGGCTACTACATCGACGTGGGTGCCGCCGACCTGGTGGCCAACGGCGACGTGAAGCTCGCGCACGGGCAGGTGGACCACCTCACCGAGGACTCCGTCGTGCTCGCCGACGGCACCGAGCTGCCGGCCGACCTGGTCGTCTACGCCACCGGCTACGGGTCGATGAACGGCTGGGCCGCGGACCTGATCAGCCCCGAGGTCGCCGACCGGCTGGGCAAGGTCTGGGGCCTGGGCTCCGAGACCACCAAGGACCCCGGTCCGTGGGAGGGCGAGCAGCGCAACATGTGGAAGCCGACGCAGGTGCGAGAACCTCTGGATGCACGGCGGCAACCTGCACCAGTCGCGGCACTACTCGCTCTACCTCGCGCTCCAGCTCAAGGCCCGCTTCGAGGGGATCGACACCCCGGTCTACGCGCTGCAGGAGGTGCACCACACCAGCTGAGAGCGTCGACCTGTCGCAGACTGACGGCTCCGCGCCCGCGACCCTGTCAGTTTGCGACAGGTCGACGCACGAGCCGGCTCCTGAGCCGAGCCCCTAGAGTCCTGACATGGACGGTAGCGAGGCGCGGGACGCGCGCGAGGGCGGCAGCGACCGCTCGTGGTTCGAGCGGTTCTCGGAGGCGGTCTACACACGGGTCAGCGGGCCCGGCTTCTTCGTGGTCTGCGTCGCCATCGTGGCGGCCTGGTTCGTGAGCTATCCGCTGCACTCGTCGGCGAAGTCGTGGCAGGTCGTCATCCACACCGTCGCCAGCGTGCTCACGCTGCTGCTGCTGGTGCTGATGGAGAACGCCGCCCGGCGGGCGGAGGAGGCCTCGCAGGAGAAGCTGAACGTGCTGGCCGACGCCCTGGCGGCGCTGATGGACTCGCGGGCGCAGGACGACCCGGAGCTCCGAGTGGCGGCGGGACGCTTGCGGGACGCCGTCGGGCTGGAGGAACGCCACTGACCCGGGGGCTGGCCGCAGCGGTACAACAGGCCCGACGGGTCAGCGTTCCGCGAGCTCCGCAACAAGGAGCGCCGCAGCAAAGTCGCGGTGGCGCGCCTGCCAGCGCCGTACTCTTCGGGGCATGGCTCATCGGACTGCGAAGATCGTCGGTACTGCCGCAGGGGCACTCGGACTCGCCGGGGCAGTCCTGGCGCTGTCGGCGGGGAGCGACGACTCGCTCAACCCGGCTGCCGACGCGGTCGCCGACCTGCCGACCGTCACAGACTTCTCGATCCGTGCCGAAGGTGACGGCTGTGTGTTCGACCAGGACCGCGGTGGCTTGGTGTACAAGGGTCTGACGATCGAGTCGAAGTCGACCGGCGTGCTCGAGCTCTCCTTCTACGTGCAGCGTGACAGTCTCGACGACATCCTTCCTGGCTACGTCTCCACCGTCCTCACCTTCGACGAGGACTCCCGCAGTCACACCTTCGACCTCGTTGTTCCTGTGACTCGGGACGACTACGAAGCGGGCTACGACGAGTGCTACTGGAGCACAGGCGGGGCCTGATTCCGGGTCGGCCGCCCCAGGGGGCACAGACCCGTCCGCTCATCAGCGTGAGCCCGCGGTCAGCGGCATGACCGTACGTCGGGCGACGAGGGCTGCCGAACGGCAGAGCATCCCGGGACAGTCAAACCATGAGTCGGATCGGATCGCTCGGGGACGGGATATGTGCCTCTCCTGCTCGGCCGAGCGGACCCGAACGAGCATGCACCGACACGCGGGGATGGGTTTGATGCAGCCCTGTGAATGTGGTCTGGTTTGTGCTTCTGTCCACGATGAGCGAGCCGCCCAGACCGTGACGGTCTCGGTGGAACGCCCACACACGATCGGTACGGACTCGGGTTGAAGGCCATCCTGCTGAGCGGCACATGCGCGCTCGTGGTGTCGTTGTTCACTACTCGCTGGGCGATCTCGCAGTTTGCCTCCTGGGGCCTTGGACAACTGATCCGCGACGACGGCCCACAGACCCATCACGTGAAGAGGGCACCCACGATGGGCGGCGCCGCCATCGTGGTCTCGGTGCTCATCGGCTATTCGTCCGCCAAACTGTTGACGTGGGACCTGCCTTCGAGGTCCGCGCTCCTGGTGCTTTTTCTGTTGGTGGATGTCTGGGTCGATTCCTCGACGACTTCATCAGGCGCGGGCAGCGCAATCTCGGTTCGGACCGCGCCGCTCTCGTTCGGATTCGGCCTCATGCGGCCCTGCGCGAACAGCAGCGCTGTCTCCCACAGGCTGTACCGTGCGTCGTTCGCCGCGTTGACGTGGGTGATCGTCATCGCGCTTCATCTGGTCAGGAACCAGACGCACGCTGGTCGACGGACTCATGGTCCAGCGGCAGTCGTCGATACGGTTCGCCGCGTACCATCATCGGCATCTCGAGGCGACGGCTCTGCACTTGGCCACGGCTTGCCACGTTCCACGCCCTGACCGGCGCTTGCTTCGGGTTCCTGTGGTGGAACGCATCGCCGGCCAAGATCATCATGGGGGACACCGGCTCCCTCGCCCTGGGGGCAGCCATGGCGGGGCTCGCACTGCTGACGCGGACCGAGCTGCTCCTGATCGTCCTCGGGGGCTTGTACGTGGCGGTCACCGGCTCGGTGGTGCTCCAGGTGTCCTGGTTCAAGCTGACCAGGCGCACCACCGGCGTGGGCAAGAGAATCTTCCGCATGGCGCCGCTCCAGCACCACTTCGAGCTGCTCGGTTGGGAGCAGGTGACCGTGGTGATCCGCTTCTGGATCATCACAGGAGTATGCGTCGCGGCTGCGTTGGGGATCTTCTACAGCGACTGGGTCGGGAGCCCACGCTGAATCGTTGACTGGGCAGCTCGTTCACAGCCACTCAGAGGCGCTGTGGCTCAGGCATCTGCACGGCAGGACGCGGTCTGTTGGAGGCGTAGAACGCGAGTGCCTTCGCGAAGTCGGTTTCCGTGAACGCCGGCCACATTCGGGTGCTGGTGAAGATCTCTGCGTGCGTGCACTGCCAAGGAAAGAAGCCTGACAGACGGTGCTCTCCACTGGTCCGGATGACCAGATCAACGTCCTTGACCGGACCGCCCATGAGCGCGCTGGTGATGTCCTCCTCGGCGGGCGGCGCTCCCGATCTGATCAGGCTCCGGCGGATCCCGTCAACGATGTCCCGTCGTCCGTCGTACCCGATGGCAAGGGTCAGGTGTGAGGTATGGCCGGAGGTGGCTGCACGGGCGCGATCGAGTGCGTGGCGAGTTGCGTCAGGCAGCAGGGACTCATCGCCGGAGACGTGGAGTCTCCAGCCCAGGTCAGGGCGCGTCAGGGCGTCCGGGATCGTGGTGGACAGCAGGTCGAAGAGGTAGGAGACCTCGTCGCTGGGGCGCTTCATGATGTTGTCGGCTGACAGTACATAGACCATCAGGTGCTCGATCCCCCAGCCGTCGGACCAGCGGAGGAAGTCCACCAGGTGCTCGGCTCCGTACTTATGGCCGACGCTCGGATTCACGTGGCCCGACGCTCTTGCCCAACGCGATTGCCATCCATGACCAGCCCGACTTGCCGGGGCTTGGGCGCTGCTTCCAGGGCGGCCCTGTGCCGCACCATCCACCACTTGTCAGCCAGGGAGGCAGCCACTCTCACGGCGGACACTGTAACCATCGCTGACCATCTCAACGGCCTGAGGCATCGGCGCGGGACCGAGCTCAATGCGGCATGAGCGGGCGCCCGCGAGGCGGATTACCGGAGTGCGGACCGGGCCAGCTCGGTGCGCGTAGATTGGGTTAGTGAAGTCACAAGGCCCGGTCCGCATCGCGATCGTCGACGACTACGACGTCGTGGTCCAGGGCCTCGCGCGCATGTTCGAGCCCATGAAGGACCGGATCCACGTGGTGGAGGTGTCCACCAACCGGCCCGGTGTGGAGCGCGTGGACATCGCGCTGATCGACTCGTTCGCACTGACGAGGGACGTGAACGAGGTGCTGGCCGAGGCCAACGCGGAGCGGTACGTCTTCTACAGCTGGAGCCTGGAGCCCGAGCTCATCGAGACGTGGGCACGCTTCGGGGTCGTGGGCTTCCTGGACAAGAGGCTGACGGCCGCGCAGCTCGCCGACGCGCTCGAGCGGATCCACCGGGGTGAGAGCGGTGTCGTGAGCGCCGACTACCCGCCGTCGGCGGACTCGACCTCGGTGACTGGCCCGGCCGTGCTCACGGGCTCAGCGCCCGGGAGGCGGAGGTCATCGCGCTGATCACCCAGGGCCTGAACAACGAGGAGATCGCCGACCGCACCTTCACGAGCATCAACTCGGTCAAGAAGTACATCCGTACGGCGTACCGGAAGATCGGCGTGGACAGCCGGACGCGTGCGGTGCTCTGGGGCGTCGACCACGGGTTCCGCCCGGACATCATTGGAGCCAAGGCGCCCGACCGAGTGCACTAGATCGAGTGTCGTGTGGCCGTCCAAGCTCGGCGCGTCGACACCTGCGCCCGCACGACCGGGGCGGGAAAGCCGAGCCCATCCGCCCATGAGCGCGGATCGCGGTGCGGGTTCAGGCGGTCAACGCAACACCTCGGCCAGTGCTTGTGATGGTGTCTTGAAGCCGAGGGTCTGTCGAGGGCGTTCGTTGAGCTCTTGAGCGATGGTGTCGAAGTCGTCCTGGGTCAGGGTCCGGAAGTCGAGACGTCGGGGCAGGTATTGGCGCAGGAGGCCGTTGGTGTTCTCGTTGCTGCCGCGCTGCCAGGGTGACTTCGGGTCGCAGAAGTAGACCTCGATGCCGGTGGCGGCGGTGAACCTCGCGTGCTGGGCCATCTCGTGTCCCTGGTCCCAGGTCAGCGACCTCGCCAGCTGGCTGGGCAGGCGCTGGACCGCAGCAGCGAGGGCGTCGGCGACGGCGTCGGCCTTGTGGCTGCCGTCCGGGAGCGCGACCAGCATCACGAAACGGGTCGAGCGTTCGACCAGGGTCGCGACCGGGCTCATGTGCTTGCCGAAGACGAGGTCGCCTTCCCAGTGTCCGGGCACCGCTCGGTCCTCGGCTTCTGCCGGCCGTTCGGAGATGTTGAGGATCCCGGGCCGGCCACCACGACCGTCGGGCAGCGCGGACACCCTGCGGGCGTCGGATCACCCGTCCGGTGCGCAGATAGGCGGTCAGCTCCTTGCGCAGGGCACCGCGGGACTGCACGAACAGGGTGCGGTAGATGCTCTCGTGCGAGACCTGCATCTGCTGATTGTCGGGGTAGGTCACCTTGAGCCATCCGGCGATCTGCTGCGGTGACCATCGCCGCCGCAGCTTCTCAGCCACGAGATCAGCGAGAGCCGGGTTGGTTGCGAGCTTGCACGCCTTGGGACGCGTTGCCTGCGACCACGCGTGTTGGTCTGCGGCCGCGGCCCGGTAGCGATCCCGGCCGCCGTGGGCAGCGACCTCGCGGCTGACCGTCGAGGCGGAGCGTCCGAGCCCGGCTGCGATCGCCCGCAACGACCTCCGAGCCGCCAGACCCCGAGAGATCTCCTCCCGTTCGGCGAAGCTCAACCGCCCCGGCGACCGCCGACGCGGATCGGGACGGATCCCGCCACACCGCAGCAGATAGGTCCGGACCGTGCTGGTCGACAACCCCAACTGCCGAGCTGCCGGCTTGGCCGCATGACCCGCTCGCAACCGCACCCAGATCTCATCGACATCAGCCGGCGACAACCTCCGATACCCACGCGCCATGACGACCTCCTCGAATCAAGGAAGTGTTGCGCTGACCCCTTGAGACCACCGGCAGATCAGGACGTTTGCGGGAACCATACTGTCGGTGGTCGGTGAAATAGTTGGGCCGTCGAGGTGGTGGGTGCCTGGCGGTAGTCCGGTCTCGGGCGCCGCTCACTCACGGTGGTCGACGCAAGGACCGAGGCGAGGAGTGACTGGACATGACCGGAATCCACGACGTGACACCCGCGGTGCGTCTCAGGAGTGTCGAAGACCGGGACCTCGACGTGTTCTTCGACCACCAGGCGGATCCGCAGGCGGTCGAGATGGCGGCGTTTCCCGCTCGCGACAAGGATCAGTTCGCGGCGCACTGGGCGAAAGTCCGCGCCGACGAGACCGTAGTGGCGCGCACCATCGTTGCCGATGGAAAGGTGGCGGGCAACATCGGCAGCTGGCAGGAGAATGGGCAGCAGCTGCTCGGCTACTGGGTCGGACGCGAGTGTTGGGGCCGCGGCGTCGCGACACAGGCGCTCGCCCTGTTCGTGGACGAGGTGTCGATCCGGCCGCTGTACGCCCATGTCGCGGTGCACAACGTGGGCTCGATCCGCGTCCTGGACAAGTGCGGCTTTCGGCGCGATCGCGTGCAGGAGGCGAAGGCGCCTGCGCCCGACGACGGCATCGAGGAGTTCATCTTCGTGCTGAACGCGTAAGGTCTGCGCAACGCACGCACACCGGCATGAGCGGATCGCGGCAGATCTGGACGCCCCTGCGCGCGGTCTGCGGCAGATCAGTGCACGTCCCGCTGTAGATATGGCCTGCGGCTGCCCGTGCCTGCGGTCAGCCACTGGCCGACGGACTCGGGCCTGCGGTACTCCCAGGTCGGGTCGGCGTTGTCGGCACATGCGGGGCGGAGCGTGAGTCGCTCGGTGCGTACTGGCTCGGTGCGGGCCGGCCCGGCGGCCTGGGCGTGGCGGCTTCCGCCGCCCCCTCGACGGCTTCGACTGTGCGCAGTGACAGCAGCGGGGCTCCGAGGTCGCGGACCCGGGTGAGGATGCCGTGGAGCTGGGCCTGATCGACGACCGGGCCGCTGAGGGTGGTGGTGCCGTCGTCGCGTCGGGCGAGGGTGAGGCCGCCGAGGATGGCGGACCAGTGGTCGTCGAGGTGGCCGGCGAGCCGCAGCTCGTACGTCATGGGGGCGGTGGAGGTGGTCATGACGTTGCTCCTGCGGGCGCGGCGGGCGACCCGGTTCGGCGGGCACCCAAGCGCTTGCGGCGGCCACGGGCGGGGCGGCGGATGACCCATTCGGCGACGGCGAGGTTGATGACCCAGCCGGCTCCCTTGGCGAGGTCTCCTGCCACGACACCGGTGCCGAAGATGGCGCCGCCGAAACCTTCGGTGAACACCTGGGTGCCGGCACCCAGGCCGAGGGCGTAGGCCCGGATCATCCAGGCCCGATGGGCGGCGATGTCGCGGCGGCGGATCGCGGTGAACCCGAGCACCAGGGAGGCGGTCATACCGGAGACGAACAGCAGACGCAGCACGTACAACAGGTCGCCGGTGCCGGGCTGGGGCTGGTAGAACAGCGTCAGCCACAGCGCCGACCCGGCCACCGCGAGGCCGGCCACGGAAACGACCCGGCCGGCGCGGCGATGCCAGGCCCGGTGCCGGCGGCGGATGCCGGGCACGAACTGGAACATCCCGACGAGCGCGAACACGGCGGCGCCGGCGATGTGGACCACCAGCGCGGTCGGGAAGCCGGTGAACCGGTCGTCGGCCGGGATCAGCTCCGGTCCACCGGCGAGCTGGATCAGCCGCAGGGTGCCCGCCGTCAGCGGGATCGCGGAGAGGACCAGCAGCGCGACCGGGACCGGCCAGCCCCGAGTCTGGCTCCGGCCCCGGCGCTCTCGGGTCGTGGTGGTGACGGGCTGGGTGGTCATCGGACCGGGCTGGGCTCGAGGTGGGCGGTGGTGACGGCGGTCTCCGCCTCGGTGCGGGTCTGGGTGCGCCACAGGGAGATGCCGAGGCCGATCAGCGCGATGCCTTCGGGGACCGCCATCGGCCGGTTGAACGACTCGGGCAGCACCGCGAGCATGCCGGTCCCGATGGTGGCCACGGCGAGCAGGGCGGCGGCCCAGCGGGCCAGGACGCCAGCGCGGAACAGGGCGATGCCGAAGATGAGGCCGCCGGCCATGTACCCGACACCGGAGGCGGCGAACGCGCCCTGCATCAGGCCGATGTCGCCGACCGGGCTGCCGCCCTCGGCAGCGACCAGGAGGTCCTGGACGTACCCGGGTGCGGTGTCGGCCAGGGACGGGAGGACGTACGCGGACAGGAACGCGATGGCCAAGATGACCAGGTACCCGGCGCCGAACAGCAGGTAGCCGACCAGTCCGAGAACTCCCATCTGGCGTACCTGGCGCAGGTACATGCCGGTGATGCCGACCAGCGCGAGGGCGGCCATCACGACCTTGGCGGTGTTGCGCAGCGCCCACTCGGTGCTGTCGACCGAGGAGACGACCATCGGAGGGTGGTTGATCTGGACGGTGATGAAGATGGCTCCGGCGACCGCAGCTGCGGCCCCGGCTGCCTTGGTGAGGCCGGTGGCGGTGACGTTCATGACTGGCTCCTGGTTCCGTTTGCCCGGAGGTTCCGGGGACATCCAGGACGCTAGGCGCCGGGTTGGTGAGGCCACATCACATGAAGATGTGACCGGCATGATGATTTCGGCCCCGGCGGTGGCTCTCGGGCCGACCGGCTGGGGCGTGTGACAGGGCCCGATGGGATGCTCGCAACCGTCTGATCGGGAGATGCAGAACGGGAGTGCTCATGGCCGAGATGCCCGACATCGAGGTTGTCGTGTTCGATGTCCTCGGAACGCTGGTCGACGAGTCACGTGGGCTTCAAGCCGCACTTCGTGACGTCTTGTCCGTGTCCGACGATGAGTCGGTCGACCGACTGCTCCAGGTGTGGCAACGACATGTCGAGTTCGAACAGCGACGCGTCCGGCAAGGGCACTGCACGTACGCCAACTCTCAGATCATCGACGGTGAGGCCGCTCAGCTGGTGGCCAAACATGCTGGAGTCGATGATCCGGCGATCGTCGCCGAGCTGGCCACCGCGGGTCAGCGTCTGCCCCCTTGGGACGATTCGGTCGCCTGTCTCGAGCGGCTTGCACAGGAGTTCCCCGTGATGGGGCTGTCCAACGCCAGCCGCACAGCTCTCTTGCGGCTCAACGCGCATGCGGAACTGCGCTGGCATCAGGCCTTGTCCGCCGAAGCCGTCCTGGCCTATAAGCCAGCGCGCGAGGTGTACCAGCTCGCCATCGACGCGGCGGGGTGCCCTCCCGAGCGGGTGCTCATGGTTGCCGCCCACGCCTGGGACCTGCGCGGAGCCCAAGGGGTGGGGATGCGTACTGCCTACGTCCAGCGGCCGGTCGGGGATCCACCGAACAGCTCCGATGCCTTCGATGGGAGATTCGACGGGTTGGACGGATTGATCGCCACTCTCACGATGAGGTAGCCGGACAGTGCTTCACCCGCAGCCTCCACGCGCCGAGGTTGCCGAGGGAATGGGCACGGTAGGTTGGCCCGGTGGAGCCGGGAACTGGCACCCTCGTCGTGCGGCGATCTCGAGGCGGATGGCGTGACTTCGCGCGGTCCTACCGCATCAAGGTGGACGGCCGCCACCGCGGTCGGGTTCGTCGCGGACGAACCCTGAGTTGCCGGTGACTGCCGGACGACACGTGGTGTGCGCTCGCATCGACTGGAAAGGGAGTCCTGAACTCCTCATAGACGTCCAGGCGGGATCCTCGGTGACGTGCTGCGTGGAGCCGGCCGGAAGCGCGTGGATGGCCGGATTGCAGGTAGCGGGGAGCGAACCGTGGCTCAGGCTCTACATCATGGTCTGACCGAGGAAGGTCGGGGTCATGAGCAGGAGAAGGACTTGTCACGCCTTCGATGTGGGCCAGTGAGGGTTTACTGGGACGCCATGAGCGACGACGTACGACTGCTGATCGTGGGGGACGGACCGGTGACCGCAGCGCTGCGGCCGATGGTCGACGCACTGGGCTGGACCCCGACGGTGACGACCGAGCCGACCGACGTCGGCGCGGCGGTCGACTCGGTGGACGCGGTGGTGGTGCTGAGCCACCACGAGGACGTCGACGGCCCGGCGATCCGCGACGCCCTGGCCGCCGGCACGCCGTACGTCGGCGCGATGGGCTCACGTCGGACCCAGGCCCGGCGCCGCGAGTGGCTGCTGGACAACGGCGTCGCCGAGGAGTCGCTCGCCGGGCTGCGGGCCCCGATCGGGCTCGACATCGGCGCCGACGCCCCCGGCGAGATCGCGGTGTCGATCCTCGCCGAGATCGTGGCCGTACGCCGCGGCTCCGGCGCGGCCGTGACCGCGATCAGCGAGCGGGACGGCGCGATCCACCCCGACCAGGAGCCGGGGACCGCGTTCTGCCCGGGCGGCTGAGCCCCGACGGAGGGCGCGAGCCGCTCAGGTGTGGGCGGGCGACCAGAACACGGCGATCGCGACGTTGAGCACGCTGAGCGCGAGGATCCCGTAGAACAGGCCGTCCGGGATCTTCGGCTTGCGCAGGTTCATCATCACCAGCGCCAGGATGACCAGCCCGACGACCAGCTTGACGCCGATCTTGGCGTTGTTGACGTCCGCGTCGTCCGCCTCGAGCACGCCGACCAGTGCCAGCCCGGCCACGAACGCGGTGCCGGCGCCGTCGCGCATCGGACGGTTCACGATCTTGTCGGCGGTGCCCAGCTGGGCGAGCATGCCACCGATCAGGGCCGCGAAGCCGAGGATGTGCAGGAACAGCAGGATGAGGCGCAGGGTCTCCATGGCGAGGAGCGTAGTCGGCGCCTACTTCCTGGCCGACGCCGCCCGCCGCGGCTTGCGCGGGGTCGGGCGCACGACCAGCACCGGGCACGGTGCGTAGTGCTGCACCCGCTGCGCGGTGCTGCCGACGAGCACGCTGTCGCTGAGCCCGCGACCGCCGCTGGCGACCACGATCAGCCCGGCCCCGACGGACTCGGCCGCCTTGATGATCTCCTTGGCCGGTGAGCCGCTGCGGATCTTCTTGTGCACCTGGGGACCCCAGCCGTCGAACTCCGCGGCGACCGCTCCGACGGCGGCCTCGGCCGCGGACTTGAAGGACAGGTCCGGCAGCTTGGCGTTGTGCTCGGTCAGGTCGTCGGCGAAGGCGACCGCGGCCAGCGGCCGGAGCACCGCGACCACGGAGACCTCGGTGACCTTCGTAGGGTCGGCGAACGACTTGAGCTGACGGGCGGCGGCCAGGGACTGCTTGGACCCGTCGGTGGCGACGATGACGTGCATCGCGGTCACACTCCCTTCAGGGCGTCGGTGTCGGGCTCGCCGCGTGGCCGGTCGGCCGGTCGGTCCCGCGAGCCGAAGAAGTACTCGATGAGGAACAGCGCCACGCCGACGGCCAGCAGGCCGGCCACCCAGACCAGCGAGGCCGGGTCGTCCACGACGACGTACACCAGCAGGACCGCGTTGCCGAGCAGGCCGAGCAGCAGCAGCGCCGTGTTGGCGCGGTAGGTGTCGTCGGTCTCGTCCTGCCCGCGGAGCTTCAGCGCGGAGACGATGACCAGGGCGTAGATGAAGAGCAGGAAGACCACGGTCACCGTGGCCAGCCGGGCGACCACGTCGGTCCCGCTGGTGCGCACGAGTACGTCGCCGACGACCAGCAGCGCGGCCACCACGAAGAAGCTGAAGACGAGGCCGACCCACGGGCTGCGGCGTACGGGGTGCACCTTGGCGAAGATGCCCGGCACGACGTCCTCGCGGGCCATGCCGTACAGGATCCGGGACTGGGTGACCACCGAGACCAGCGTGGTGTTGGTGATCGCGACCATGGCGATGCAGGCGAAGAGGATCGTCATCACGCCCACGGGCACCGGGATGATGCCCTCCTTGACGACCTCGAGCAGCGCCGCGTCGGAGTCGGCGAGCACCGGGATGTCGACGGTCAGGGCCGCGGTCATCGCGACCAGCACGTAGATCACGCCGGCGGTGATCATGCCGCCGACCAGCGCGCGCGGGAACGTCTTGCTCGGGTTGATCGTCTCCTCGGCGACGTTCGCGGCGTTCTCGAAGCCGGTCATCGCGAAGAACGCGAGGGCCACGCCGGCGATGATCGCGAAGATCGGGCTGCCGTCGGCGTCGAAGTTCGTGAGTACGCCGAAGTCGGCGTTGCCCTCGGCGACGTACCAGATGCCGATGCCCATCACGATGACCAGGCCGGCCACCTCGATGACGGTCATCAGCATGTTGATCACCACGGACTCGGTGATGCCGATGTAGTTGACGACCGTGAGCAGCAGGATGAAGAGCAGGGTGACCAGCAGGGCGGGCGGCAGCTCCCAGACCTCGAGGAAGTACTTCGAGAAGCCGGTGGCGAGCGACCCGGAGGCCGCGAAGCTGGCCGACAGGAACGAGATCGTGACCAGGAACGTCAGCGGCCTGCTGCGGAAGGCCTTGTTGACGTAGAGCGAGGCGCCGGCGGCCTGGGGGTACTTCGTGACCAGCTCGGCGTAGGCGAGGCCGGTGATCGTGGCGATCGAGACGCCGACCGCGAACGCGATCCAGAAGGCCCCGCCGACGGCGCCGGCCACGAGGCCGATGAGGACGTAGATGCCGGAGCCGAGGACGTCACCGAGGACGTAGAAGAAGAGGAGCCGACCGGTGATCGAGCGTTTGAGCTCGCCCTCCGGTGGTCGTGTGGCGGACTCCGGGCTGGTGGTGGCTGTTCCGTCGGACACGTGCTCTCCCGCTTTCCCGAGTAAGGCGATCAACTGACTTCAGTTGGCCCAACGACCCAACCGAAGACGGGGTCGGCGTGTCAAGCCGTCGAGCCCGTGGCGGTGCCGTGCCCGCATCGCCCGTGGTTGATGCATGCGCTAGAGCAGCCTGCGGTCGCGAAGCCGCACCCCCGGCACCCACCTAGAGGAGCCTGCGGTCGGAAGCCCACCGCGTGAGCTCGTGCCGACTGGAGAGCTGCAGCTTCCGCAGCACGCTCGACATGTGCGTCTCGACGGTCTTGATCGAGATGAACAGCTCCTTGCCGACCTCCTTGTAGGAGTAGCCGCGCGCGATCAGCCGCATCACCTCGCGCTCCCGCTCGGTGAGCCGGTCGAGGTCCTCGTCGACGGCGGCCACCTCGATCGAGCCGGCGAACGCGTCGAGCACGAAGCCGGCCAGCCGGGGCGAGAACACGGCGTCACCGTCGGCCACCCGGCGGATCGCGTCGACCAGCTCGGGACCGGTGATCGTCTTGGTGACGTAGCCGCGGGCGCCGCCGCGGATGGTGCCGATGACGTCCTCGGCCGCGTCGCTGACGCTGAGCGCGAGGAACTTCACCTCGGTGGGACCGAGCCGGCGCATCACCTCGACCCCGCCGCCTCCGGGCAGGTGCACGTCGAGGAGCACGACGTCGGGGTGGTGCTCGCGGATGGCGGCGAGCGCGGTGTCGACGTCCTCCGCCTCGGCCACGACGTCGACGTCGGTGCCGAGCTCGGCGCGGACGCCGGCACGGAACATGGCGTGGTCGTCCACGATCAGGACTCTGGTCACGACTTCTCCTCCTGCAGGGGCATCCGCAGCACCACCTCGGTGCCGGACCCCGGCGTACTCCTCACCTCGGCGGTGCCGCCGTGGCGCTCCATGCGGTCGATGATGCTGCCACGGACCCCGTGGCGGTCGGGTGCGATCCCGGCGAGGTCGAAGCCGGTGCCGCGGTCCTTGACGAAGACCTCCACCGAGCGCGGCAGGACCTCGGCGTACACGTCGACCTTGCCGGTGCCGGCGTGCTTGGCCGCGTTGGTGACCGCCTCGCGGGTGGCGCGCACCAGCGGGGAGTACGCCTCGGTCAGGGTCAGGTCGCCGACGGTCACCACCTCGACCACCACCTGGTGGCCGGCCTCCACCTCCGCGGCGACGCCGCGCAGGGCCGAGGCGAGCGTGGTGCCGTCGATGCTGTGCTCCTCGAAGAGCCAGGTGCGCAGGTCGCGCTCCTGCGCGCGGGCCAGGCGGGCCACGGTCGGGCCGTCGTCGGCGTTCTTCTGGATCAGGGCGAGGGTCTGCAGCACCGAGTCGTGCAGGTGGGCGGCCACGTCGGCGCGCTCCTGGCTGCGGACCCGCTCGGCGCGCTCGTCGGCGAGGTCGGAGGCGAGCCGGAAGATCCAGGGCCCGATCGCGATCGCGAGGCCGAGGACACCGAGCACCGCGGCGACCAGGATCTCCCGGGCGGCGCCGATCTGCCCGCTGCGGAACGCGAAGACGGCGAAGCCGGTGAGCAGCAGGGCACCGCCGGCGAAGAGACGGGCGTACGACGCCCACGTGCCGCGGCCGAGCAGGGCCCGCATCGGGTCGACCCGCCCGGTGTCGAGCCAGCGCTCGCGCTGCGCCTCGTCGGCCTGCCGCCAGATCAGCACCACGCCGCCGATGCCGAGGACCACGGGCCAGAACAGCGCGCCGCGGCCGAACGCGGTCTCGAAGGCGAGCAGGATGCCGAGGCCCAGCGCGGCCAGGGCGATCATCGGCCCGACGTCCGCGAAGCGGCGTACGGCGCCCGGGCCGGCGGCCGCCGCGGGTCGCGGCGTCGAGGCCCGGAGCGCCGGCGGCGAACCGGTCGTCGGTCGGCAGCACCATCCAGAGGCCGGCGTAGAACGCGACACCGAGGCCGCCGAGCGCCGCGCTCAGCACGAACCCGACCCGCACCCACAGCACGGGCAGGCCGAGGTGCCGGGCGAGCCCGGAGGCGACCCCACCGAGGTAGGTGTCGCTGGTGTTCCGGGTGGCCCGACGCGGCTGGTACGGCGCGGTGGTGGTCATCGTTCCGCCATCGTCACACAGTGGGAGGGTGGCGACCATGAGGATCGACCCCGGCCGCACCCTGAGGCGCGGGGAGCCCGTGGGGGTGCAGGATCAGGGTCGTCCCCGATGGTGGGGAACGCCGCGAGGGAACAGGCTTGAGCCATGACGACGACACCTCCTGAAGCGCCTCACGAGCCGCAGCAGCCACCGGGTTCGGGGAGCCAGGACGGCCCCCGGGTGACCGGCGACGAGATGCGCGACCTGGCCCGCCTGCGCCGCAGCACCACCGACCGCCACGTGGCCGGCGTGGCCGGCGGACTCGGCCGGCACCTCGACATCGACCCGGTCATCATCCGGGTCGCGTTCGTGGTGCTCACGTTCTTCGGTGGCGCCGGCCTGCTGGCCTACGGCGCCCTGTGGCTGATGGTGCCCGAGGACGACTCGGACCACGCCACCTTCGACCTCGACGCCCGCACCCGCAACGTCGCCCTCGTCGGCGTCGGCGTTCTCGCCGCCCTGCTCACGCTCGGCGACGTGTGGGGCGGCCCGGGCTGGTTCCCGTGGCCGCTGGTGGCCATCGGCCTCATCGCCTGGCTGCTGATCTCCAACCGCGACCGGCGCCGTGCCCGGCGTACCGGCACTCCACGCGCCTACGGCCCGCCCGCGGCCGGCTACGTCCCGCCGGCACCCCGGCGGGGCGATGTCCGGCTGGGTCGGCAGCACCGACACCCCGACCGCGCCTTCACCGGGGCACGGAGGGCGCGACCGCGGCGTACTCCACCGGGTACGCCGGACCGCCGCCCCCGCCGCGCCCGGTGCGCCCGCGCGACCCCCGCAAGACCGGGCCGATCCTGTTCTGGTTCACCCTCGCGCTGATCATCCTGGCCGAGGGGGTCCTCGGCACCCTCGACCTGGCCGGCGTACCGGTCACCGACTCGGCCTACCCCGCGCTGGCGCTCGGCGTCGTCGCGGTGATGCTGCTGGTCGGATCGGTCTACGGCCGGGCCGGGGGGCTGATCCTGCTCGGGCTGATGGCCACGGTGGGCACGGTCGCCGGCGACGGTCGCGGGCCAGGTCGACGGCGGCCAGCTGGACCGGCGGCCGACCACCGCCGCGCAGGTGCAGGACGAGTACTCCCTCGGCTCGGGCGAGGTCGTCATCGACCTCTCCGACGTGCGGGACGTGCAGAACCTCGACGGCCGCACGGTCGAGGTGCACGCCGGCTTCGGCCGCGTCGAGGTGATCCTGCCCGACGACATGGACGTCACCGTCGACGCGCACACCAACGGCCCCGGACACCTGAGCCTGCTCGGCGGGGACCAGGGCGGCGTCGGCGTCGAGGACCGGGTGACGGTCGACGGCGGGGCCGCGGCCCCGCAGCTGGACGTGGACGCCTGGGTGGGCGTCGGCGAGGTCGAGGTGAGGACGCGATGAGCGACCCGACGAAGGAGATCGGATGGACGAGACCCGCGGCTGGTTCGCCTCCCGGCGGCACCCGATCAACGTCGGCCACCTGGTGATGGGCCTGGCCTTCGCCGGCCTGGTCGTCATCTGGGCCCTGATCGAGGGCGACGTGATCGCCGACCGGGACATCCGCTGGCTGCTGCCGCTGCCGTGGGTGCTGGCCGGCACCGCCGGGCTGCTGGCGATCACCGCTCGGCGGGCGCCGCCGGAGCGACCCGGAGGACCCGCAGTTTCACTAGGTACCTAGTGAAACTGGCGCTTACCTCGCGAAGTTTCGTGAGGTAAGCGCCAGTTTCGTGTGGTCAGTACGCCGGGTCAGTGGGCGGCGAGCCAGTCCTCGAGCGCCGCGACGGTGGTGTCGGGCTGGTCGGAGAAGATCCCGTCCACCCCGGCGTCGAGGAACGCCAGCGCCTCGGCGTACGAGTCGCCCTTGGCGTTCGGGTCGGTCCCGCGCCGGAAGTTCGTGGCCATGAACTGGTTCTCGTCGCGCAGCGTCCACACGTGCACGACCAGCCCCGCGTCGTGGGCGTCGCCGACCAGCGCGGACGGCACGGTGGTCGCGCCGGCGGCGTTGCGGGGCAGCACCAGGTCCTTGTTGGCGCCGACCCCGTCGGCGTACGTCGCGATCCACCGCAGGTTGGCCGGCGTCGTCAGGTCGCGGTAGGTGCGCGGGTCGCCCGCGGCCACCAGGTCGTACGGCGCCCCGCTCGCGTCGACCAGCTGGGCCAGCGGCGCCTTCGGTCATGCCTGTCGAGGTCGCGCAGGTTGCCGGTCTCGAAGGACTGCACGATCACCGCGGCGTTGCGGCGGTCGAGGTGGTGCCGCTTCAGCGCCCGCACCAGCGGCTCCTCCAGCGAGAGGCCGATCGAGTCGAAGTACGTCGGGTGCTTGGTCTCGGGGTAGACGCCGATCCGGCGGCCGGTCCGCCGCGACTCCGCGGCGACCAGGTCGAGCACCTCGTCGAAGGTCGGGACCTCGAAGCGGCCGTCGTACCTCGTGTTGTCCGGCCGCACCAGCGGCAGCCGCTCCTTGGCGCGCAGGGTCTTGCAGCTCGGCGAGGGTGAAGTCCTCGGTGAACCAGCCGGTCACCGGGCGTCCGTCGATCGTCTTGGTGGTACGCCGGCCGGCGAACTCCGGGTGGGACGGCCACGTCGGTGGTGCCGCCGATCTCGTTCTCGTGGCGGGCGACGAGGACGCCGTCCTTGGTGGAGACCAGGTCGGGCTCGACGTAGTCGGCGCCGAGCCGGATCGCCAGGCGGTAGGAGGCGAGCGTGTGCTCGGGCCGGTAGCCGGAGGCGCCGCGGTGGCCGATCACGATCGGCTCGTCGGCGCCGGGTCGCGCCGCGGACGAGGTCGGTGCCGTGGCCGCGGTGGAGGAGGCGGGGGTGAGCAGGAACGGGGAGACGACGGCGAGGAGCGCCGCACCGAGAATTCGTGTCATGCCTCCAGCGAAGTGGCCCCGGATGTCCACGCCGCGGGCCGCAGGTGAACGTCGGGTGGCCGCTGGTGGAGCACGTCGAGAAGCAGGTCCGGGTGATCGGTGATCAGCCCGTCGACGCCGGCGTCGAGCAGCAGCCGGGCCTCCCGGGCCAGGTCGCCGGGCGCCTCGGGACCGGCTGCGGTCCGCAGGTTCGTCGGCAGGAACCGGTTCTCCAGACGCAGCGTCCACACGTGCACGGTCAGCCAGAGCCGGTGCGCGTCGCGGACCAGCGGCGACGGCCCGGCCACCCGGCCCGCGGCGTCGCGCGGCAGCACCAGGGCCACGCGCGGCCCGATCCCGTCGGCGTACTCGTCGATCCGGGCCAGGCCCGCCGGCGTGCAGAGGTCGCCGTACGTCGTGGGGTCGCCGGCGGCGGCGAGGTCCGGGGGCCGCCGCGCCGCGTCGTCGAGGAGCTGGACCAGCGGCACGGTGGTCTGCCCGGCCAGCCGGCGCAGCACGGTGGTCTCGAACGACATCATCGTGACCCGCGCCCGGGGGTGGTCGAGGCCGTGGCGTCGCAGGTCGGCGAGCAGCGGGACGTCGAGCGGGAGCCCGGCGGTGTCGTGGTACGTCGCGTGCTTGAGCTCGGCCATCACGCCGACGGTGCGCCCGGCGCGCACCGACTCCGCGTGCACCATCGCCAGCACCTCGTTGAAGGTCGGGATGCCGCAGGTCCCGTCGTACGTCGCACTCCCGGGGCGCAGGTCGGGGAAGCGCTCACGGGCGGTGAGCTGCTTGATCTCCGCGAGGGTGAAGTCCTCGGCGAACCAGCCCTCGCGCTCGACGCCGTCGAGGACCCGGGTGGTGCGCCGGTCGGCGAAGCGGGGCAGGTCGGCGACGTCGGTGGTGGCCGACAGCTCGACCTCGTGGCGGGCGATCAGCACGCCGTCCCGGGTGGAGACCAGGTCGAGCTCGATGTCGTCGGCGCCGAGCCGGATCGCCAGCCGGTAGGCCTCCAGCGTGTGCTCGGGCCGGTAGCCGCAGGCGCCGCGGTGGGCCACGACGGCGGGGGTCACCACGAGGCTCGGGTGGGCCTGCCGGAGCAGCGACACGTCGGTCACGCTCCTCAGGAGAGCAGGCGCAGGCGTCCGGGTGGTGAAGGCGCGGTGACGGGCGGGCGAGATCGCGGTGGCGGTCCAGTACCGCCGCAATTGCGGAGTTGTGACACATTTCCGCGCCGGAAACATGTCACAACCCTGCAATTGCGGAGCTTTGGCACGATGACCGCATGCACCTCGACATGCGCCCGGCCCTCGACCACCTCGACCTCGCTCGGCGAGCCCGTCGCCGACGGCGCTCGCCGACTGGGCCCACGCCGACCGGGTGCTCGTCGCGGAGATCGACCCCGACCTGGCCGACACGGCCGCGATGAGCGAGGCGTACGGCTTCTCCATGCTCGACAGCGCCAACTGCGTGGTGGTCAGCGGCAAGCGGGCCGGCGAGGAGCGCATCGCCGCCTGCATGGTCCGCGCCGACACCCGCGCCGACGTCAACAACCTGGTCAAGCGGACGCTCGACGTACGCAAGGCCTCCTTCCACCCGATGGAGCGCGCGGTCGAGGAGACCGGGATGGAGTACGGCGGGATCACGCCGTTCGGGCTGCCGTCGGACTGGCGGCTGCTGGTCGACGAGCGGGTGGTGGCGATCGAGCGGGCCTGCGTGGGCAGCGGCGTACGCCGGTCCAAGCTGTTCCTGCCCGGGGCACTGCTGGCCGAGCTGCCGGGCGCCGAGGTGCTCACCGACCTGGCCGGCTGAGGCGCCCGGCGAGGTGCTCGAGGGGCACACGACGGGGTGAGCGAGCCCACCCGAAAACCGTTCGCTCCCGAAGGATCCGCTAACTAGCGTTGGACGTGTGCGCAAGCTCCCTCTCGACGACCCAGGAACCGCCGACCACCGGTCGCCGGGCCGCTTCCTGTGGTGGGTGGCGAAGGGCCAGTGGCACACCCTCGCGATGGGGATGTTCTTCGGCATCATCTGGATGAGCTCGCAGGCGGTGATGCCCGCGGTGATCGGCCGCGCCATCGACCGCGGGATCGCCGCGAAGGACACCGGCGAGCTCGTGAAGTACGCCGCGATCCTGTTCGCGATCGGCCTCGTCCAGGCCGGCAGCGGCATCATGCGGCACCGGTTCGCGGTGACCAACTGGCTCACCGCGGCCTACCGCACCGTCCAGCTGATCGCCCGCCAGGTGGTCCGCCTCGGCGGCACCCTGCCCGCGCAAGGTCTCCACCGGTGAGGTGGTCGCGATCGGCACCACCGACCTGTCCAGCCTCGGCCAGGTGATGGACGTGACCGCCCGCTTCGCCGGGGCCGTCGTGTCGTTCTTCCTGGTCAGCGTGATCCTGCTCCGCACCAGCGTCACGCTCGGCCTGGTCGTGCTGGTCGGCGTACCCCTCCTCATGCTGGTCATCGGCCCGCTGCTCGCGCCGCTGCAGCGCCGCGGCGCCACCCACCGCGAGCTGATGGGCAACCTGTCCAACACCGCCAGCGACATCGTCGGCGGCCTCCGGGTGCTGCGCGGGATCGGCGGCGAGCAGGTCTTCCTGACCCGCTACCGCCGCGAGTCGCAGACCACCCGGCGCGCGGGCGTCGCGGTCGCGCGCGTCCAGTCGGTGCTGGACGCGCTCCAGGTGTTCCTGCCCGGCGTCTTCGTCGTGGTCGTCGTCTGGATCGGCGCGCGGTACGCCGTCGCCGGCCGCATCTCGGCCGGCGAGCTGGTCGCGTTCTACGGGTACGCCGCGTTCCTGATGATCCCGCTGCGCACCGCCACCGAGTACGCCAACAAGCTGATCCGCGGACGGGTCGCCGCGCGCCGCGTGTGCACCGTGCTGGCCCTCGAGCCCGACCTCGGCCCGGTCACCGACCCGGCGCCGTCGCCGGCGTTCGGCTCCGAGCTGTACGACGCCCGCACCGGGCTGCGGCTGGTCCCCGGCCTGCTCACCGCGGTCGTCTCCGAGCAGCCGGACGACTCGGCCGAGCTGGCCGACCGGCTCGGGCTGCACACCGCCACCCCCGACGACGAGGTCCGACTGGGCGGGGTGCCGCTGACCCGGCTGGACCCGGCCGAGGTACGTCGCCGGATCGTCGTCTCCGACACCGGCTCGACGCTCTTCATGGGCCGGCTGCGCGACCGGCTCGCGATCCGCGGGGCCGACGACGCGGCCGTGGCGCGGGCGCTGCTCACCGCCAGCGCGGAGGACGTGCTCGACGCACTCGACGGCGGCCTCGAGGGTCAGGTCGCGGAGAAGGGCCGGTCGTTCTCCGGCGGCCAGCGGCAGCGGCTGGTGCTGGCCCGCGCCCTGCTCACCGACCCGGAGATCCTCGTCCTGGTCGAGCCGACCAGCGCCGTCGACGCGCACACCGAGTCGCGGATCGCCGCCCGGCTGCGCGAGCACCGGGCCGGGCGGACCACCGTGGTCACCTCGTCCAGCCCGCTGATGCTGGACGCCGCGGACACGGTCGCGTTCCTCGTCGACGGCCGGATCGTCGCCACCGGCACCCACCGCGAGCTGCTCGTCACCTGCCCGGCGTACCGCCTGACCGTGACCCGCGAGGCCGAGCTCGAGGAGGCCGTGCGATGAACACCGTGCTGCCCATCGCCGGCCGCGCCGAGGTCCGGGCCTACGCGCTGCACATCGCGCGCCACCACAAGGGCACGCTCGCGGTGGCGCTCACCCTGCACGCCGCGGCCGCCACCGCGGCGCTGGCCGCGCCGCGGCTGCTCGGCGACCTCGTCGAGTCGGTCGAGGACGGCACCACCGTCTCCCACGTCGACACGATCATGCTGTGGCTCGCCGGGTTCCTCCTCGTGCAGACCGTGCTGACCCGCTACGCCCGCTTCGTCTCGCAGGCGTTCGGCGAGCGGGTGCTGGCCGAGCTGCGCGAGGACTTCGTGGAGAACACGCTGGCGCTCCCGGTCGGCGTGGTCGAGTCGGCCGGCTCCGGCGACCTGCTCACCCGCACCTCCCGCGACGTCGACCAGCTCGGCTGGTCGGTGCGCTGGGCGCTGCCCGAGTGGACGATCGCCGTGGTCACCGCGGTGCTCACCTTCGCCGCCGCGCTGACGGTCGGCTGGTGGGTGGCGCTGCCGTGCCTGCTCGGCGTGCCGCCGCTGGTGGTCGGGCTGCGGTGGTACCTCGCCCGCGCCAAGGACGGCTACCTCCGCGAGAACGCGACGTACTCCGTCATCAGCGCGACCCTGACCGAGAGCACCGAGGGCG
This sequence comes from uncultured Actinomycetota bacterium, assembly GCA_963721775.1. GTDB lineage: Bacteria > Actinomycetota > Actinomycetes > Propionibacteriales > Nocardioidaceae > Nocardioides. The sequence continues at coordinate 30,759 of CAVRMH010000040.1, forward strand.
CCCGGACCGTGGAGTCGCTGGGTCTCGGCGACGAGCGGATCGCCACCATCGACGGCAACTGCGCCGACTCCTACGACGCCGAGAAGTACACCCTCACGCCTGCGCACCGTGTTCTTCCCGAGCATGGAGATCGCCTACCTCCTGCCGACCGTGGCGACGCTGCTGTTCGGCGGCTGGCTCTACACCCAGGGGCAGGCGTCGCTCGGTGAGGTGACGGCGGCGACGCTCTACGTCCAGATGCTCATCGACCCGGTCGACCGGGTCGTCGCGATCCTCGACGAGCTCCAGGTCGGTGCCGCCTCGCTGGCCCGGCTGCTCGGGGTCGCGCAGGTGCCCGACGACCGGGTGGCCACCGGCGCGCAGCCGATGGGCGAGAAGCTCGACGCCGAGGACGTGCGCTTCGCGTACGTCGAGGGCCGCGACGTCCTGCACGGGGTCGACCTGTCCGTGGGCGTCGGCGAGCGGATCGCCATGGTCGGGCCGTCGGGCGCGGGCAAGTCGACGCTCGGCCGGCTGCTCGCGGGAATCCACCCGCCGCGCGCGGGAACGGTCACGGTGGGCGGTGTCGGACTGACCGAGCTGCCGCTGGACGACCTGCGCGGACACGTCGCGCTGGTGACCCAGGAGCACCACGTCTTCGTCGGCACGATCCGGGAGAACCTCGCGCTGGCCGCTCCCCCGGGCGCCGGCGACGAGGCGATCTGGTCCGCGCTCGCCGCGGTCGACGCCGACGACTGGGTGCGCGCACTGCCGGGCGGCCTCGACGAGGTGGTCGGGTCCGGCGGCCGGGCACTGACCGCGGCGCAGGCGCAGCAGGTGGCGCTGGCCCGGCTGGTGCTGGCCGACCCGCACACGCTGGTGCTCGACGAGGCGACCTCGCTGATCGACCCGCGGGCCGCGCGGCACCTCGAGCGGTCGCTGGCCGCGGTGCTGCACGGCCGGACGGTCATCGCGATCGCGCACCGGCTGTTCTCCGCGCACGACGCCGACCGGGTGGCCGTCGTCGAGGACGGGAAGCTCTCGGAGTTCGGCAGCCACGACGAGCTGGTCGCCGCCGACGGGTCGTACGCCGCGCTCTGGCGTTCCTGGAACGGCGAGAACTGACCGACCTGTCGCAGACTGACCGCCGACCTGTCGCAGACTGACATCGCGGCGCGTCAGTTTGCGACAGGTCGGCGTTGCCTGGCGTCAGTTTGCGACAGGTCGGCGTCAGAGGCCGGAGATGCGGATGCCGCTGCGGATCTTGTACTTCTTGTTGATCGAGATGAGGACGGCGGTCAGCGGTTCGAGCTGGCGGGCCAGCCGCAGGGCACCGGCGTCGACACCGGGCCGCGACGTCACCGACCGGGCGAGCTCGACGGCGACCTCCTTGGCCTCGGCGGAGTCACCGCACACCAGCACGTCCTCGTGGTCGAGGTACTCCGCCTCCGACCACAGCGTCGGCGCGGACACGTGGTGGAAGGCGCCCACGACCGATGCCGAGGGCACCAGCGCCGCGGCCGACTCGGCGGCGGACCGCTCCACGTCGAGGCCGTAGGGCCCGGTCTTGTCGAAGCCGAGCGGGTTCACGCACGAGATGACGACCTTGCCGGCCAGCTGCTCCGCCAGGGAGGCGACCAGCTCGTCGTGCCCGGCGTACGGCACCGCCAGCACGACCACGTCCGCGGCCGCGGCGGCGTCGGCGTTCGAGGCCCCGGAGACCACTGGTGCACCGCCCTCGGACTTGATCCGGTCGGCCACCTCGTGCGCCACCGGGACCGCCTTCTCCGCCGACCGGGAGCCGATCACGACCTCGTGCCCGTGCCGTGCCCAGCGGTAGCCGAGGCCCTTGCCCTGCGGGCCGGTCCCGCCGATCACGGCGATGCGGAACGTGCTCACGATCTGTCCTCCGGCGTCGTCGGCGGGCGCCCTGGCGCACCCTTGCCATCGTGACAGTGATTCTGTCAGAGTTGACGAACTCCCCCGCCGCCCGTCCCCCAGGCGAGACCCCGAGGATCGAGATTCCATGAAGCTGTCCCTGCCCCTGATGTACGCCGGCAACCCGCGCGAGGCGGCCGACCAGGTCGTCCGCGCTGGAGAAGGCGGGGCTGGACACGGTGTGGATCGCCGAGGCGTACGGCTTCGACTCCCCGACGCTCATGGGCTACCTCGCCGCGAAGACCGAGACCGTCGAGATCGGCTCGGCCATCCTCAACATCTACTCACGCACGCCCGGCACCCTCATCCAGACCGCGGCCGGCCTCGACAACGTCTCCGGCGGCCGCGCGATCATCGGCCTCGGCGCCTCCGGCCCGCAGGTCATCGAGGGCTGGCACGGCGTGCCGTACGACAAGCCGCTGGGCCGCACCCGCGAGGTGATCGACCTGATGCGCCGGGGCCTGCGCCGCGAGGTGCTCACCAACGAGGGGATCATCAACCTGCCGCTGCCCGCCGGCCAGGGCACCGGCCTGGGCAAGCCGCTGAAGATCCTCACCCACCCCGAGCGCGACAGCATCCCGATCTACGTCGCCGCCCTCGGCGAGAAGAGCGTCGAGCAGACCGCCGCCATCGCCGACGGCTGGCTGCCGATCCTGTTCGTCCCCGAGTACGCCGGCACGGTGTGGGGCGAGGCGCTGGCGAGGGGCACCGCCAAGCGGGCCGACGGGCTCGGCAGCCTCGAGATCGCGGCCGGCGGCATGTGCGCCATCGGCGAGGACGTGAAGCCCCTGCTCGACTTCGCCCGCCCGATGGTCGCGCTCTACGTCGGCGGCATGGGCGCCCGCGGCAAGAACTTCTACAACGACCTCGCCTGCAAGTACGGCTTCGAGGCGGAGGCGAAGAAGATCCAGGACCTCTACCTCGACGGGCACAAGAAGGAGGCCGAGGCCGCCGTACCCGACGAGCTGCTCGAGCTCGGCAACCTGGTCGGCCCCGCGTCGTACGTCGCCGAGCGGATCGCCGCCTTCAAGGAGGCCGGCGTGACCAACCTCCAGATCACCCCGGCCGCCGAGGACCCGGTCGCACTGGTCGCGCAGATGCGGGAGCTGGTCGAGGCATGAGCACCCCAACGAACCACTCGCTGCGCTCGCGCTTCGCCGGGGACCCCGCATGAGCACCTCCCTCTACGAGCAGGAGCACGAGGACTTCCGGGCCGGCGTGATCGCCTTCCTCGAGCGCGAGTGCGTGCCGCACCACGAGAAGTGGGAGGCCGACGGCATCGTCGACCGCGACGTGTGGCGCAAGGCCGGCGAGCAGGGCCTGCTCGGGCTCCAGCTCGACGAGGAGTACGGCGGCGGCGGCACGTCCGACTACCGCTTCAACGCGATCATCGTCGAGGAGATGGCCAAGCGCGGCGTCTACGGCTGCGCGTTCCCGCTGTTCAACGACATGATCGTGCCCTACCTCGTCTCCAGCGCGAACGACGAGCAGAAGGCGCGCTGGTTCCCGGGCTGGCCTCCGGTGAGCTGATCGCGGCGATCGCGATGACCGAGCCCGGCGCCGGCTCCGACCTGCAGGGCATCCGCACCACCGCGGTCGACGCGGGCGATCACTACGTCCTCAACGGCCAGAAGACCTTCATCTCCAACGGCATCCTCGCCGACCTCGTCGTCGTGGTCGCCAAGACCGACCCCGAGGCGGGCTACAAGGGGATCAGCCTGCTCGTCGTCGAGCGCGGCATGGAGGGCTTCGAGCGGGGCCGGAACCTCGACAAGATCGGCCAGCACGCCCAGGACACCGCCGAGCTGTTCTTCGACGACGTGAAGGTCCCGAAGGCGAACCTGCTCGGCAACGAGGGCGAGGGCTTCGTCCAGCTGATGACGAACCTGTCCCAGGAGCGGCTCTCGATCGCCCTGGCCGCGGTCGGGGCGGTCGAGCAGATCCTGGCGATGTCGCTTGTCCTACGCCAAGGAGCGGACCGCGTTCGGCAAGCCGATCGGGTCGTTCCAGCACAACCGGTTCGTGCTCGCCGAGATGGCCACCGAGGCGCACATCGCCCGGGTCTTCGTCGACGACTGCATCGCCCGGCACCTGCGCGGCGAGCTCGACGCGAGCACCGCGTCGATGGCGAAGTGGTGGACCACCGAGCTGCAGAAGAAGGCGGTCGACGCGGGCGTCCAGCTGCACGGCGGCTACGGCTACATGAGCGAGTACCCCATCGCCCGCGCCTACGTGAACTCCCGCGTCCAGACGATCTACGGCGGCACGACCGAGATCCAGAAGGAGATCATCGGCCGGAGCCTGGGAATCTGAGACGTGCTCCCGCAACGGCTCACCCGACGCCTGGCGCACCCGCGCCGCTGGGACCACCTGCGCCGGATCCGCGAGCTCGACCCGGAGACCGACTACGACGAGATCGTCCGCCTGACGATGCGGCACGACTTCCCGTGGGACTACCTCCAGGGCACCGGCATCGCGTTCATGCGCGACTACGGCGTGCCCTCGATCTCCCGGCTGCTCGACCGCACCGGCGAGTTCGAGCACCACGGCGTCAAGAGGTACGACGACACCCTGCTGGTGGCCGAGGAGGCCGGCGCTCGACGGGATCGACTCCCCGCGCGGGCACGCCACCCTGCGCCGGCTCAACCGGATCCACGGCCACTACGACATCCCGGCCGACGAGTTCGCCTACGTGCTGGCCACCACCATCGTCGGCCCGGTCCGCTGGATCGACGAGTTCGGCTGGCGGCGGCTCGACCCGGTCGAGGTGCAGGCCCTGGCCCGGCTGACCACCCGCTTCGGCGAGCTGATGGGCCTGCGCGACCTGCCGACGACGTACGACGGGTACCTCCGCCTGCTCGTCGACTACGAGCGCCACCGCTTCGCGTTCGACCCGGCCAACCGGCGCCTGGCCGAGGCCAGCATCCGGATCGCGCAGCAGACCCAGCCCGGCGTCCCCGGCTTCGTCGTACGCCGGGTGGTGATCGCGCTGATGGACGAGCCGCTGCGCGAGGCGCTCGGGCTGCCGCGCCAGCCGGCGTGGTTCACCCGGGCGGTACGCCGCGGCCTGCGCGTCCGGGCCTTCGCGCTGCGCTTCTTCCCGCCCCGGGACGAGCCGTACCGGCACCGGGCGTCGACGTACCCGCACGGCTACACGCTCACCGACATCGGCCCGGAGTCGATGCTGGCCGCCCTCAACGCCCACGAGGCGCGCCCGCCTGAGAAGCCGGCCTGAAACCCGGTTGCCCGGCGTTCCGCGCCCAGCAGAGTGGCGACCCGTGATGCACCCCGACGAGCAGCCCACCAGCGTCGACCTCGTACGCCGCCTGGTGGCGGCACAGTTCCCCGCGTGGGCAGGGCTGCCGGTCGCGCCGGTCGACCTCGTCCGCCACCATCCACGCGCTGTACCGCCTCGGCGACGACCTGGTCGCGCGGCTGCCCCGGCTCGACCACACCGACCGGCAGGCCCGGCTCGACCGCGACTGGCTGCCGCGGCTGGCGCCGTACCTCCCGCTCGCGGTGCCCGAGCAGGTCGCGCTGGGCGCACCGGGCGAGGGGTACCCGTTCACCTGGTCGGTGTGCCGCTGGCTGGACGGCGGCGAGCCCGGACCCCGACCTCGACCAGGACCACGCGGCCCGGTCGCTCGGGGCGTTCGTCGCCGCCCTGTCCGGGATCCGCGGCACCGACGGGCCGCCGGCCGACGGCTCGATGCCGGCCGACCGCGGCGTCCACGTGCGGGTGCAGGACGACGACGTGCGCGGCTACCTCGCCGAGCTCGGCGACCGCATCGACGGGGCGAGGCCTCACCGCCGCCTGGGAGGACGCGCTGGCCGCGCCGGCGTACGACGGGATGCCCGTGTGGGTGCACGGCGACCTGCTGCCCGGCAACCTGCTCGCGCGCGGCGGCCGGCTGACCGCGGTGATCGACTTCGGTGCCTTCGGCTCCGGCGACCCGGCCGATCGACCTGGTCCCGGCCTGGACGCTGCTGGACGCCCCAGCGAGGGCGGTCTTCCGCGAGGAGGTGGGGTGCGACGAGGCGACGTGGATCCGCGGGCGCGGGTGGGCGCTCAGCATCGGCGTCGGGGGCTACTCCTACTACCGGCGGACCAACCCGGCCTTCGCCGCGCATGGCCCACCGCACGATCGGGCGGGTGCTGGAGGACCACGCGGTCGCTCCGTGAGACACCGGTGGCGCCGCGCCGACCGACCCGGTCCGCGGCTACCGTGGAGCACCACATGACCGAGACCTTCACCCCGCAGCAGGTACGCCGGGCGCTGGCGCGCGCCGGGCGCGGCGCCAGCCTCGACCTCGCGGAGGCGACCGTGCTGCTGGCCGCCCGCGGCGAGGACCTCGACGCCCTGTGCACGGTGGCCGCCCGGGTCCGCGACGCCGGCCTGGTCGCCGCCGGCCGGCCCGGCGTGGTGACGTACTCCCCCAAGGTGTTCATCCCGGTCACCCGGCTGTGCCGGGACCGCTGCCACTACTGCACGTTCGTCACCGTGCCCGGCAGGCTCGAGTCGCCGTACCTCTCCCCCGACGAGATCCTCGCGATCGCCACCGAGGGCGCCGCGCTCGGCTGCCTGGAGGCACTGTTCACGCTCGGCGACCGGCCCGAGGACCGCTGGCCCGAGGCCCGGGAGTGGCTGGACTCGCGCGGCTACGACTCGACGCTGGCCTACGTCCGGGCGATGGCGATCCGGGTGCTGGAGGAGACCGGCCTGCTGCCGCACCTCAACCCCGGCGTCCTGTCGTGGGAGGAGATGAACCGTCTCAAGCCGGTCGCGCCGTCGATGGGGATGATGCTCGAGACCACCTCGCGGCGGCTGTTCGAGACGAAGGGCGAGGCGCACTTCGGCTCCCCCGACAAGGACCCGGCCGTGCGGCTGCGCGTGCTCGAGGACGCCGGGCGGCTGTCGGTGCCGTTCACCTCCGGCCTGCTGGTCGGCATCGGCGAGACCCTGGCCGAGCGGGCCGAGACGATCTTCGCGCTGCGCGCCACCGCCCGCCGGTACGGCGCCCTGCAGGAGGTGATCGTCCAGAACTTCCGGGCCAAGCCGGACACCGCGATGCGGCACGCCGACGACCTCGGGCTGGAGGAGTACCGCGCCGCCATCGCGGTCACCCGCCTCGTGCTCGGGCCGAGGATGCGCGTCCAGGCACCGCCCAACCTGGTCTCCCTCGAGGAGTGCACGGCGCTGCTCGGCGCCGGCGTCGACGACTGGGGCGGCGTCTCCCCGCTCACCCCCGACCACGTGAACCCCGAGCGCCCCTGGCCCTCCCTCGACCGGCTCCGCTCCGTCACCGCCGCCTCCGGCCTCGACCTCCAGCCGCGCCTGACCGTGCACCCGGAATACGTCGTCGGCTCGTTCGTGCGCGGCGAGCCCTGGCTGGACCCCCGCCTCTCCGGACACGTCGCCGCCCTGGCCACGCCCACCGGCCTCGCGCGCCCCGGCGTACACCCTGAAGGGCTGCGCTGGCAGGAGCCCGACGGAGGCACCCCCACCGTCGGGGCCGGCACCGGCCGCACCGACCTGCACGCCACCATCGACACCGAGGGACGCACCCGCGACCGCCGCGACGACTTCGACACCGTCTACGGCTCCTGGGACGAGGTCGCCAACGCCGCGCGCGCCGCCGTAACGGACGACGGGGCGCCCGCCCCGACCGTGGATGGGTCTGGCCTCCGTGAGGCGAGGAACGAGCCGAACGGGTGGTTGGGCGGGGCGGGCGTCCCGGCGGGAGGGAAGGCGGCGCGCACCCGCCCATCCACGGTCCGCCCCACCCCCTCGGCCTCCGGCCCTGCGGGCCGGGAGGCGCTCCGCGCTGCCGAGCGCGACCCAGGAAGCCTGTCCGGCGAGCATGCGCTGACGCTGATGACCGCCGAGGGCGACCTGCTGGACGAGGTGGTCGGCGCTCGCCGACCACCTGCGCCGCGAGACGGTCGGGGACGACGTGACGTACGTCGTGAACCGGAACATCAACTTCACCAACGTCTGCTACGTCGGCTGCCGGTTCTGCGCGTTCGCGCAGCGGCGCTCGGACGCCGACGCGTACTCCCTGTCGCTGGAGCAGGTCGCCGACCGCGCCGAGGAGGCGTGGGAGCTCGGCGCGAGCGAGGTCTGCATGCAGGGCGGGATCGACCCCGAGCTGCCCGGGACGGCGTACTTCGACCTGGCCGCCGCGGTGAAGCAGCGGGTGCCGGAGATGCACGTGCACGCGTTCAGCCCGATGGAGATCGTCAACGGGGCCAGCCGCACCGGCCTGTCGTTCGAGGACTTCCTGATCAAGGCGCGCGAGTCCGGGCTCGACACGATCCCGGGCACCGCCGCGGAGATCCTCGACGACGAGGTCCGCTGGATCCTGACCAAGGGCAAGCTGCCCACCGCGACCTGGATCGAGGTCGTCTCCACCGCGCACCGCGTGGGCCTGCGGTCCAGCTCGACGATGATGTACGGCCACGTCGACAACCCCCGGCACTGGGTGCAGCACCTCGAGGTGCTGCGCCGGGTCCAGGACACGGCGCTGGAGGCGGGGGTCGGCGGGTTCACCGAGTTCGTGCCGCTGCCGTTCGTGCACACCTCGTCGCCGATCTACCTCGCCGGGGTGGCCCGCCCGGGCCCGACGCTGCGCGACAACCTCGCCGTCCACGCGCTGGCCCGGATCATGCTGCACGGCCGGGTCGACCACATCCAGACGTCCTGGGTGAAGCTCGGCGTCGACGGCACCCGCGCGATGCTGCGCGCCGGCGCCGACGACGTCGGCGGCACGCTGATGGAGGAGACCATCTCCCGGATGGCCGGCTCCGAGCACGGCTCCGCCAAGACCGTCGCCGAGCTCACCGAGATCGCCGCCGGCATCGACCGGCCGGTGCGCGAGCGGACCACGACGTACGGCGTCCCCGCGCGCCGCTGACGCTCGGAGCACGGACCGCGGAGCGAGGCTGGCGTCTGGCAGCGCGCCGGGGAACGCGCGACACTGGTGGGCAACCGCGATTCGGGGACCGGAGGGTCGATGGAAGCGAACTCGTCCACCACGGACCAGGCATTCCTGGAGGAGCTGCGGCGGCACCGCGCGGAGCTGCGCGAGTCGATGAGCGCGCTCGAGGACGCCCTGGCCGCGCCGACCGCCGCGGACCGGACGCGCTGGGCCGCACGCGTGCACGTCGCCCTGGTGGAGCTCGCGGGCGACTTCCGGACCCACGTCGACATCACCGAGGCGCCCAACGGGCTCTACCACGACCTCCTCCGGTCCTCGCCACGCCTGTCCGAGGCCGTGGCCGGCCTCATCAAGGAGCACGTGCTGATCCGCGACCAGGTCGACGACCTGCTGGCCCGGGCGACGGCACCCGACGGCGACCTGGAGAGCGTGCGCGACCTGGGTACGTCGCTCCTGGGGCAGCTCGTCCGGCACCGGCAGCGAGGCTCCGACCTCGTCTTCGAGGCCTACGAGTTCGACATCGGCGGCGAGGACTGAGCCGACCTCCGGGCTGTCGGCACGGCGCGAGCGCCAGCGCTGCCCAGGCGGAGAACGCCAGCGCGGCGAGGAGGTAGGCGTTGCCGACGACGTGCTCGATCGGGCTCCAGGCGTACTCGCGACCCCGGCCCCAGGGCGGCCACAGGATCGGGCGGGCCACGAACACCGCGGTCCACGCGACGCTCGCCCACCGGCTCCGCTCCCACAGCACCAGGGCGACCGGGACCGCCCACACCCAGTGGTGCGACCACGAGACCGGCGAGGCGAGCGAGCATGGCCATCGCCGCCAGGCAGGTGCCGAGCACCCGCTCGCCGCGACGCCACCAGGCGGCACCGACGAGCAGGACCGCGGCCGCGAGCGGCCCGGCGATCGCGAGCCACAGCAGGGTCGGCGGCGGGCCGTCGAGGAGCCGGGTGAGCGCGCCGTACACCGACTGGTTGTGGGCCAGGGCCGGCGGACCGACCCGGCCGGCGTCGACCAGGCGGTCGGTCCAGTAGGTCGTCGACGAGCCCGGCGCCGCCGCGAACCCGACCGCGACGGTGGCGGCGAAGGCCGCGGCCGCGCGCGCAGCGGCGCCGCGACGTCCGACGAGCACCAGCAGGACGACGAACACGAGCGGGGTCAGCTTCACCCCGGCCGCGATGCCGACGAGTACGCCGGACCAGCGCCGCTCCGGGCGGACCAGGTCGACCAGCACGGCCAGCATCAGCACCAGGTTCACCTGCCCGAAGGTGAGGTTCTGCGACACCGGCTCCAGGGCGAACGCTCCGCAGGTCACCACCGCCACCAGCCACCCGGGCGCGGGCCGGCCGAGCGCGCGGCGTACCACCACGACGACGCCCGCGAGCGCAGCCACCGACGCCCCGGTCCACAGCCCGGCCGCGAGCCACGCCGGCAGCACCGCCAGTGGCGACAGGCGCGACCGCGGCGAACGGCGGATAGGTGAAGCGCAGTCCGGTCACCGGGTCGCGGGACGCGTAGAGCGGCACGGCGTCGAGGACCGCCCGGCCGGCGTACTGGTAGACGAGGAGGTCCTTGAAGCCGCCGCGGAGCGCGCCCGCGAGGGCCGCGACGGCGACCAGGACCAGGACCGGGGCCGGTCCTGTCAGCAGGCGGGAGCGGGTCAGCTGGCTACGCCGCCTCGGGATCGGGCTGGTGGATGCCGAAGGTGTTGCCCTCGGTGTCGAGGTAGTAGCCCTGCCACGCCATCCCCACGAGCGCCATCTTCGGCAGCGCCACCTGGCCGCCGGCGGTCGAGGATGCGGCGTTCGGTCTCGTCGTAGTCACCGACCCCGACGGTGCAGACGAACGCGTTGGTCCCCTGGCCGACGGGCGGGGCAGGGACGGGCCGCTGCAGCAGCCCGCCGTTGATCCCCGGCTCGTCGTCGGGCCCGGTCAGGATGCCCCAGTACGTCGAGCCGGTGAACTGGCCGTAGTCCTCGAACGTCCAGTCGAACGCGGCGGCGTAGAACGCCTTCGCCCGCTCGACGTCGTCAGCCTGGATCTCGAAGTGCACCACGCGGGACACACGAACCTCCCTGGTCGAGTTGCCGGACCTCCAGTCTCCCGCAGGCCGGACGGGGCGCCTAGACAGCTCGGCGCCGTCACCGCTCCGTAAGAGCCCGCGCGCCCGGACGGTCCTACCGTGGAACTGCGATCACACGATCGCCTCGCCATCAGGAGGTGTCACCCATGACCGCTGTCGAGCTGCAGAGCATCGAGAAGCCGCACGAGACCAGGCCGTTCCAGGCTCATGGCCACATGGACGTCGTCACGCTCGGCGACTTCACCCTCGGGAAGGGAACGTTCGAGCCGGGCTGGCGCTGGTCGGCCGACGTGAAGCCGATCGCCGGCACCGACAGCTGCCAGGTGCTGCACACCGGCATCTGCCTGTCCGGCACCATGACGGTCCGCATGGACGACGGCACCGAGATCACCGTCAACCCCGGCGACGTCGTCCGCATCGAGCCGGGTCACGACGCCTGGGTCGACGGCGACGAGGCGTGCGTCCTGATCGACACGGGCGTGGCCGCCTACGCCAAGCCGGCCGACTGAACGGAGTACGTCGCCGCTCGGTGGGTACGGTCCGGGTCCAGGAGGATCGACGTGTCGTCGGACCAGCGGGTGAGTGAGCCGACGGGCCCCGTCGGCCCTTCCTCAGGCTCTACTCGTGGGCGTTCTGCGCCGTCCTCTGGGTCGTGACCGTGGGCAGCGTGGTGGGACTGGTCACGACCGACGGCGAGGAGCGCAAGCCCTTCGCGTTCCTCGCCGTGATCGTGGGGGCCATGGCTGTCGCCGCGACCCTGTTGCTGGCGGCCGTCGAACGCAGGCTGGCGAAGGTGCCCTCGAACGGGGATCCTCAGGCCCGACCCTGACGGGCGGGTTCGGCGTCGGTCTCCTCGACCCACTCGAGGAGGTCGCCGGGCTGGCACTCGAGGACCCGGCACATGGCTTCCAGGGTGCTGAAGCGCACCGCCTTCGCGCGGCCGTTCTTGAGCACGGCGACGTTCGCGGGCGTCAGGCCGACCCGCTCGGCGAACTCGCCCACGCCCATCTTGCGGCGGGCCAGCTCGACGTCGATGCGCACCACGATCGGCATCAGATCACCGCTTCCATGTCGGTGCGCAGCGTGGTGGCCTGCCGCAGCAGCGCCCGCAGGACCACCATCAGCAGCACCACCGCCCCACCGGTCAGCACGATCGCGAACAGCGCCATCGGCGTACCGGGGTCGTCCGCCCGGAGGACGAGGTACGCCGACAGGCCGGCGAGGAGCAGCCACCCGGTGACCATCGCCCCGAGGATCGCGTCCACCCAGACGAAGGCCTCGTCGCGGAAGATCCGGTCGGCGCGGACCAGGGAGAGCAGCCGCCAGGTGCTCACGATGACCACCTGGAGGCAGAGCAGCTCGAGGGCGGCGAACGCCGTCAGCGGCCAGCGCAGGTACGCCAGGTCGGGCTCCTGCTCGGCCATGTAGGCGAACTGCCCGGGGAAGCTGAACAGCTGGCCCATCACCGAGCCGGCGAAGAGCAGCACGAGCGCGATCCTGAGGGGAATGACCACCCGGTCCACCATCTGCATAGATCGACTATCGATCGTATCCTGTCGATTGTCAATCATTCGAGCAGGAGCGAGGTCAGGAGCTCAGCGAGCGGACGAACTCCTCCACGATCTTCTGCTGCTGCTCGGCCGTCGCGGCGGTCAGCTCGAGGGTCCGGCCGTCGACGGTCACCTTGAGCGTCCGCCCCGGCGTCGTACCCCGCGACAGCCAGGCCCGCACGGTCGACATGACGGCGTTGACCAGCGGCAGGGAGGCCCTGACCTGCACGAGGAGGGCGCCGATCGCCGCGATCTCCAGGCCCTTGCTGCCCTCCGGCGCCGGCCCCGCCGTCGCCGGCGAGACGGAGTCGACGTCGAGCTCGAGGAGCTCGGCGCGCAGGTCCCGGGTGAGCCGGTCGACCGCGTCGGCGTCCGCGCCCGGCTCGAAGAGCTCGATCCGCAGTTCCTTGTCCACTCCGCTCACCTCGCCGGGTCGAAGGTGGTACGTCCTCACCCGACTTGAGCACAGGCCGCGGTGCCCGTCAACAGGCTCCGGGCGTGCCCTGACCACGCTGGCGGACGACGCACCTTCGCGCTCTACCGTGGAAGGAGGTCGCGAGCCGACGAGGCCCGGCGGGAGAGAAGGTCGGCGATGTCCGGATCGCCTGGCACCGAGATCCCTGCGGGCGCCGCCACCGAGGGGCGTCGCCTGGCACTGGTCGTCGCCGTCACGGACTACGTCGACACGGCCCTGCGGCGACTGCGCGCACCGGCAGGCGACGCCGCAGAGCTGCGCGACCTGCTGGCCGACCCCGACATCGGCGGCTTCGCGGTGACGTCGGTGATCAACGAGAAGGCCCAGCAGATCCGCCTCGCCGTCGAGGACTTCCTCGCCGACCGGCGGCCCGACGACGTGCTGCTGGTCTACCTGTCCTGCCACGGCCTCATGGACGCACGACGCCGGCTGTACTTCGCGGCTCGCGACACCCTCAAGAACCGGCTGGCCTCCTCCGGCGTCGAGTCGCACTGGCTGTTCGACCAGCTCGAGGACTGCCGCGCCCGCCGGCAGATCGTGATCCTCGACTGCTGCTTCAGCGGCGCGTTCGCCCAGGGCTCCAAGGGTGACGACGACATCGGCATCGGGGAGCGCCTGGTCGGCGAGGGCCGCGGGCGCGTGGTGCTGACCGCGTCCCGCGGCAGCGAGTACTCCTTCGAGGGCGAGCCGCTGCAGGGCGAGGACAGCCCGCGCGGCTCGGTGTTCACCAGTGCGCTGATCGGCGGCATCCGCAGCGGCCGGGCCGACACGGACGGCGACGGCGACATCTCGGTCGACGACGCCTACACCTACGCGTTCGAGCGGGTGCGCGAGTCCGGCACCCAGCAGACCCCGCAACGATGGCTGTACGGCGCCGAGGGCTCGATCCTGCTGGCGCACACGCCACCGGTCGTGACCGCACCCGCGACGCCCGAGCCGGAGGCGCCGGCGGCACCACCTCCCCCGCCCCCCGTGGTCGAGCGGCCGACCGGCCCCCGAGCCGGCGCGTGCGCCGTCGGGTCGGCGGCCGCGACGACGCACGGTCCTGCTCGGGATCGGTGCGGCGCTCGCGCTGGGAGCGGCGGTGCTCGCCGGGGTCCTGATCGGAGGGAACGGCGACGGTTCCGGCTCGACGTCGGACGGAGGTGGCACGGGCACTGCGGGTGCCACGTCGGGCACGTTCACGCAGCAGGCACCCTGGCGGCTGCGCATCAAGGACGACATCTCGGGCGTGAGCGGCGGGGACGATGTCGGCTGCAACGTGAGGCTCACCAACCCCGACACGGGATACGCGCGCGACTGGGACAGCTTCTACGGCACCAAGACGTTCCAGATGCGGGACTCCGGCACCTTCAACTCCGAGGTCAGCGACCCCGGATGCCTGTTGTTCCCCTGAAGGGCGACGGCGGCGTGACCGACCTCGACTTCACGTGGCCCGCCGAGGACGGTGGTGACAGCCCCGTCTTCCAGAGCCCGGGAGCCGTGAACGTCAGGATCGGTGACCGGCACGGGACCGTCGACCTGCGAGCTGCGACTCATGTCGGACGCGAACGGCAAGACGTTGGACATCGAGGAGGCCGACGAGACCGAGACCTCGGTGCGTCTGGAGTCGAACGGACCGAGACGCGTCTTCATCGCCGCGACGTCCTGTGACTTCACCGTGTCCGCCGGGCGCTGACAACCGTCACCTGCGGGTTCGGGCTCCGGACCGCCGCGGGACCGCCGGGTAGGTTCGACAGCACCACCGACGGGAGGAGCCACCGTGATCGAGCTGACCAAGGGCCAGGAGTGGGTGCTGGCCACCGAGGACGGGCAGCCGCTCACCCGGCTGCGGATGGGTGTCGGCTGGGACAAGGAGCGCACGGCTGGCTTCATCGGCACCGGCCGGCCCGACGTCGACCTGGACGCGTCGGCCGTGGAGTTCGCGGGCGGCCAGCTCGCCGATGCCGCGTTCTACAACAACCTGGAGACCCGCGACGGGTCGCTGGTCCACCTCGGCGACAACCTCACCGGCAGCGGGGAGGGTGACGACGAGGTGATCACCGTGGACCTGAGCAAGGTGCACCCGCGCGTCGACGTGATCGTCCTCCTGGTGAGCAGCTACCAGGGCCACACGCTCGAGTGGATCCGCAACGCCTACTGCCGCCTGGTCGACGACCAGGACGTCGAGCTCGCACGGTTCCGGCTCACCGGCGGCGTACCCCAGACCGGCATGGCGATGGCCACGCTCTCCCGTGACGGGGACCGCTGGAAGCTCCGCGCCATCGGCGAGGGCATCGCGGTCAAGATCCCGACGGAGTCCCTGGAGGCGCTGCGCCGCTACCTCTGACGACCGCACGGCGGCCGGCCCGGGAACCGCGCGCGCTGCCAGGTCTGCCCGAGGTCGCGGCTCGAGTACATGCTGTCCGACTGCGTCTCCGCGTCGACGGCCCAGATCCGGTCGCCCGCGTTGGCGCGCAGCGAACACCGTCGGGGCGCCGGTCAGTCGCTGGGAGTCTCCTGCCGCTGAGATCCGGACGACGCGGGTGCCGCCCGCGCTCGTGAGCAGGAGGGTGCCGTCGTCGGCCATCGCCGCGGACCCCAGGGTGCGCACGCTCCGTGCCGCCGCCGAGACGTCGTGCCAGGTGCGCCCGCCGTCCGGGGTCGTCTGGACGACCTCGACCGGCCGCCTCGGGGAGCTCGAGCTGACCACGGCGACCGCGACCCGGTCGCCGTACCCGACGACCTCCCCCGGCAGCGTGCGTGCCCCGGTCAGCCGGGTCAGCTCCCACCGCCCGTCGCGGCGTACCGCCCGGGTGACCTCGCGGCGCTTGCGGTCGTACGCCGTGGCCACGAGCACGCCGTCCGGCGTGACCCAGCCCGCCGACAACCGGCCCCGCGGCAGTGGCGGCGGGGCGTACACGGTCAGGTCACGCGGGCGGTAGAGCACGAGGCCGTCCTGGAGGTAGAAGACCAGGTCGCCGGGCTCGGGCTCCATGGAGCCACCCGTGATGACGACCGGTGTGCTGACTCCCTCGGGGGTGACCACACGCAGGCCCTCCGTGCTCTCCGGGTTGCCGAGGAGGTAGCCCCCCGGCACGGCCTGCAGGACGTCGGGCCTCGACACCAGCTCCCGGTGTCCGCGACCCTCGGCCGTGTCGATGGCCAGGGCGTAGGCGTCACCGCTGTTCCACACCACGGCCCGGCTGCCGTCCCGGGCGGCGGCCACCTGCCAGACGTGGGCCCCGGGAGCGGTGGCGAGCTCCTCCACGCCGGCAGCGGCATCGATGCTGGGGGTGGCGCTGGCCGATGACTTGCCGGATCCCCGGTCGCCGTCGTCGCCCCGGTCGGGCAGCGTCACGACGAGCAGCAGGGCCGCAGCCGCGAGGACGGCCAGCACGGCCAAGGGCCGCGGGCGACCCGGGGCGGGAGCGGGTTGCCTCGTTCCTGTCACCGTCGCCGTGTCCGTCCATGGGGCTCACCGGGGCAGCGGCTGCCAGGCCAGGTCACCCTGGACGACGTCGCCGATGCCCCGCGTGGCCTGGGAACCGTCCGGTGAGAGCAACGAGACGCCGCCCCCGACGGAGCTGACGGCGATCCACTTCCCGTCGGGACTCCACGCCAGCGCCGGCGGCGCCAGGCCCAGGCAGACACAGGCGCCGGCTTCGACGAGCGTGCGCGGCGACTCTCCGTCGGCGCCCACGGTCATCGCGGTGAACCGGTACTTGCCCTCGCTGGAGACCTCGACGAGCCGCCGGTCGAAGAACGCGAGACGCTTGCCGTCCGGCGACCAGGACGGAGGCAGGACCACACCCTGCCCGTCGCGGTAGGGGTGGAGCAGCCGGGTTCTCCCGGTGGCGACGTCGACGGTGTGGAGGCCGTCGCCGTCGTAGGCGATGGTGCGGCCGTCGGGCGACCACTGGTACCCCAGGCCCCGCACCTGCAGGTAGGTCCGCTGCCGACCGGTCGCGAGGTCCTGGAGCACCAGCTCGTTCTCCTTCCCCAGCAGCGCCACGGTGCCGCCGTCCGGAGACAGGGACGCGGTGCACATCGAGGGGTTCGGACACTTCGCGAGGTCCCGGGTCTCCCCGGTGCCGACGTCCATCGCCGTCACCCAGAGGCCGCGCCGGACGTACACCAGCTCGGAGCCGTCCGCGGTGAACTGGACGTTGGTGAAGGGCCAGGTCCCCCTCGGCCGGTGCGCCAGCTCTCCGCTGACGACCACGAGGGACCGGACGTTGCGTCCCACGAGGGCACCGTTGCGGACGCCCGGCTCGGCCGGCTGCGGTGCGGCCCGTTGGTGCTCGACCAGCACCCAGCCGCCGACGACGAGGGCCAGCACGGCCACGACGACGCCGGTGCGCGCCAGGCTACGACGCCGACGGGTCCGCTCGAGGTCGGCCAGCCACGAGGGGACGTCGGGCCGGGTCGTCTCCAGCAGCTCCTCGGTGGCCTCTGCGATCCGGTGGTCCAGGCTCATGACTCCACCTCCGTGGGTACGCCGAGCGCCTCGCGCAGCGCCTGCCGGGCCCGGCTCAGGTGCTGCTTCACCGTGCCTTCCGAGCAGCCCAGGGTCTCGGCGATGTCGTGGATCGGCATGTCGTAGACGAAGCGCAGCGCCGCCGCCTGCGCCTGGCGGTGCGGCAGCCGGCGTACCGCCGCCCAGAACTCCTCGGTGTCGTCGCTGAGCTCGAGGTGCGGCTGGCGGCGACCGGCCAGCCGGGCGGACGTCCGCAGCTCGATGACGCGGCGCCGGAACTGCGAGACCGCGAGGTTCATGCAGACCCGGCGTACCCACAGGTCGGGGCGCTCGAGGTCGCGGACCTCACGCCAGCGACGGTACGTCGCCAGCATCGCCTCCTGGGCGACGTCCTCGGCCAGACCCGCCGGGCAGAGGGTCCGGGCCAGGGCCACGAGGCGCGGCAGCTCGGCGGCGTAGAAGACCTCGAAGGTGTCCCGCCGTACGTCGTCGGTCGGGTCCGGCGGCGCCGCCGTCCCGGTCCCGGATTCTCTGCCTCACATCCAGTACCTCGCGCGACCTCCCGCCCAGGATGACATCGGGACGGGGTCAGCTGCGTTCGAGCCGGTACTGCGCCATCGCCCGCGCGTGCGCCGCGAACTCCGGCAGGTCGTCGGCCAGCTCCTCGAAGTCCCCCACCGACATGGTCAGCAGGCGCATCGGCGTGGCCGCGACGACGTTCGCCGTACGACGGCCGTGCTCGATCATGCCGATCTCGCCGAAGGTGCTGCCGGGCCCGAGCGAGGTGACCAGCTCGTCGTCGATGGTGACCGCCGCGGTCCCCTCGCGCACCACGAACAGGTGGTAGGCGAAGTCGCCCTGGCGGGCGATGACGGCGCCGAGCTCGACGTCCACCTCCTGCAGGCGTGCGGCGGCGCGCTCGCGCTGGCCGTCGGTGAGGTTCGAGAAGACCGGTATCGATCGCAGCTCGTCTGTCAGCATCGGGTTCCCTCCCCGCCCCACGATCCCGCCCGGCCCGACGCCCGTCAACGATCCGCTCGGGTCACCCCGCCGTGGCCCACCCCGGCCCGACGGGACCCGGGGGGTGCGGTTCAGGGGCCGCTCAGGGCAGATCCCGATGGTCCCTCGGACCCCGGCGGAGGAGAGTGGAGGTGTCCCCGGGAGAGGCCCGGGACGTCGACCGGAAGTAGCGCAGCAGCCATGAACCAGATCCAGCAGAGCCTCGCCCGCCAGGGCCTCGTCCGACCCCGGAACTCCCGGGTGCTGGGCGGTGTCTGTGCGGGGATCGGACAGCGTTACGGCATCGCGCCGTGGACGGCGCGTCTCCTCTTCGTGCTGCTGCTGATGGTGGTCCCCGGAAGCCAGATCCTGGTCTACCCGATCCTGTGGATCCTGATGCCGTCGGCGGACGCCGTGGAGCACCAGCCGCCGACCACCCCGCCGACCACCCCGCCGATGCCCGCGGCCTGAGCCCCCGGCGTCAGCCCACGAAGATGCAGAACGGGTGCCCGTCGGGGTCGGCGAGGACGTAGAGCGGCTCCTCCTCGTCCGCGGACCGGTCGAAGAGGATCGTCGCGCCGAGACCGACCGCGCGGTCACGCTGGCGGCCCAGGGCGGCGAGGTCGGGGACGGTCATGTCGAGGTGCAGCATCTGCTGCTGCCGGCCGGGAGGCGGTGGCTCCTTGACCGGCCGCCAGTCGGGCCGGACGTAGCCGTCGGCGTGCTGGAAGGCCATCCCGCGGCCGCCCTCCGGATCGTCGGCCGGGGGGCGGAGGACGAGCCAGTCCTCGCCCAGGGGATCGGCCTCACCGGCCGGCGGCGGCTCGTCGCCCGGGCGGTAGGAGTAGCCGAGCAGCTCGCGGTAGAACTCGGCGAGCGTGCGCGGGTGCGGGCAGTCGAGGACCACCTGGCGTACGACGGGGAAGGCTGCCGTGCCCGAGGGGGCTTCCTGCGGTGTCGTCATGCCCCGACCGTACGACGCCCCACCGACGGCGTCACACGTCGACGGCCAGGCGCACGGTCACCACGTCGCCCAGCTCGAGCCCCTCCGCCGTGCGGACCCAGGCCTTGAGCGGCACGACGTACGACCCGTCCTTGGGCCACAGCGAGGTGGTCCACGACGTCTCGCCGATCCGGGCGGAGACCGGGATCATGCCCCAGCCGTACGTCACGAACGAGGACGTCGCCTCCAGCTCGTCGCGCTCGTCGTCCGGCACGGTGACGAAGTGCCAGGGCGAGGGGCCCTTCCAGAACCAGATCTCCCCGGTGAACTCCAGGTCCATGCGCTCAGGATAGGGGCGGGGTACGACGGTCAGCCGGCCCGGTCCGCCGCCTCCCACAACCACGCCCGCACCTCGTCGTCGACCTCCGCCGCATCCCGGATCTCCAGATGGTGCATCCAGTGCCGGGGTGAGGGGTGGACCACCTCCTTGAACCGCGGGGAGTCGTCGTGCCTGCCGAGCGCGACGGAGAGCACGCAGTCCGCCTGCGGGGCGTGGAGGTACCTGCCGGGGAGCCAGAGCCATGCGAAGCCGTGCCGGCGGCGGAACGCGACCTGGCTGCGGGTGACCCGCTCCTCGACGGGACCGCGCTCCTCGAGGACGGCCCGCACCCGGGCCAGCACGTCGAGGGCCACCGGGTGCCCGGACAGGTGCTCCTCCGCCGTCGCGTCGGCCACGCGGCTCACGGCTCCCACACCGCGGCGTCGTGGGCGAACACGACGCGCTTCGGGTCGAAGGCGAGCAGGCGCTCCATCCACACCGGCGCGCTCGGCAGCGGAGGCTGGTGCCCCAGGCCGGAGGCGCGTACGGCGAGGGCGTCCGCGCTCCACGCGGAGGCGGTGTCGTGCGACTGCCCCGCGAGGACGACCGATCCGTCCGCGCACTCGACGACCACCGACTGGTGCCCGTCGACGTGGCCGGGCGTCGGCACGACGTGGATGCCGGGCCGGATCTCGGCCTCGCCGTCGAGCAGCTCGTAGCGGGCGCCGGCGTACTCCACGAGGTGCTCGAAGGTGTAGTCGCCGGCCCGGGCCCGCTCCAGCTCCCGTCGCTGGGAGACGACCGGCGTGCCGGGCAGCTCCGGGTTGCCGCCGCAGTGGTCGAAGTGCAGGTGGCAGTTGACGACCAGGTCGACGTCGGCCAGCGTCAGCCCGGCCGTGGCGAGCGCCGCCGGGAGCGGGATCCGCCGGGGCCGGTACCACGCCTCGGTCTCGGCGTCGCCCTCTCCGAGACCGGTGTCGAGCAGCACGATGCCGGAGTCGCTGCGGACGAGGTAGCCGTAGACGGCCTCCACCCGCGGCGCCCCGGTCTGCGTCTCCTCCGCCGGACGCACGAACGAGCCGAGCGTCAGACGGCGTACGTCGTCGCGGTGCACGCCGCCACGCTACCGGGGCGGACGGCGTCGCTCCGGTGTGTTCGCGCTCAGCCGCGCGCCTCGAGCGCGTCGGTCAGCAGCCCGACCAGCGCCTCGAGCTGGACGTCGGCCGAGGACGAGACCTCCTCGTCCGAGCCGTCGAGGGCCCGGGCGGCGAGGCCGGCCTTGCTGTCGATGAGCTCCGCGATCTTCGTGTCGATCGTCTGCGCGGCGATCATCCGCCACGCGGTGACCGGCTCGGCCTGGCCGATCCGGTGCACCCGGTCGATGGCCTGGGTCTGCTCGGCGTTGGTCCACGACAGCTCGGCGAGCACGACGTTGGAGGCGACCTGGAGGTTGAGCCCCACGCCCGCCGCCATCAGGGAGCAGACCGCGATCGAGACGTCGGGGTCGTTGACGAAGGCGTCGATCTGCTTCTGGCGCTTGGCCGCCGTCTGGTCACCGCGGATGGAGGAGTACTGGATGTCGCGCTTGGCGAACACCTCCTGGGCGGCGTCCATCACGTCGACGTGCTTGGCGAAGAAGACGACCTTGCCGACGTTGCGCGCGAGCTGGGCGGCGTAGTCGGCGGCGAGGCCGGCCTTGGCCTGGCCGATCCGGCGCACCATGCTGAAGACGTTCTCGCCGGAGGTCGAGGACTCCGAGTCGGACAGCTCCCAGCCGGCGACCCGGCGTACCAGCTCGTGGTCGATGCCGTCCACGACGACGCCGGAGGTGCGGGTCTCCAGCGCGGTGTCGTAGCGGGCCATCAGACGGTCGGCCAGCTCGCGCTCGGAGTCGCGGATCGAGCGCCCGACGGCGTCGTCGAGCTCGACCGGCAGGTCGGCGATGCGGCGGGCCGGGATGTCGGCGGCCACGTCGACCTTGCGGCGGCGGACGATGCCCATGTCGATGACGCAGGCGCGGGCGGAGGCGTAGAACCCGGGGTCGGCCGGCGTGCGCCCGGTCTCCTCGAGCGCCTCCATCAGCACCGGACCGGGCTTCTTGTCGTCGATCCAGCCGAGGAACTGCCAGATGGCCTTGAAGTCCTCGATGTCGTTGATCAGCGGGGTGCCGGTCAGCGCCATCAGCAGCGGGCGCGGCGTGCGGGCGCGGATCCGCTGGGAGAGCTCGAGCACGTGCTGGGAGCGCTGGGACTTCTTGTTCTTGATGAAGTGCGCCTCGTCGACCACCATGCCGCGGAAGCCGAGATCACCCAGCCAGCCGACGTGCCGGTCGAGCACCTCGTAGTTGACGACGACGATGTCGGCGAAGCCGTCGACGGTGTGACCGTCGCCGTGGATGACTGTGGTGGGCCGGGTCGGGGTCCACAGGCCGGCCTCGCGCGCCCAGTTGGTCTTGACGACGTTGGGTACGACGACCAGCAGCGGGTAGGCGTCGGCGGCCTGGGCGGCCAGCAGCGCCTGCGCGGTCTTGCCCAGGCCCGGCTCGTCGGCGAGCAGGAACGTGCGGTGCCCGTCCTTCGCGGCGGCGATGAGCTGCGCCTGGTGCGGCATCAGCTCGAGCCCGCCCGGGGCCGCCAGGGACGTCGGCTCGGGGAGCTTCATGCAGGCCGAGGCGCCGGCGGCGGCGTACTCGAAGGAGTTGAGCAGCGGGCCGAGCAGCTCCCAGGTGGCGAGGCGGCGGGGGGCCGCGGCCTTCGGCTGCGCGGCGGAGAAGTCGGGGGCGAGGAACGGGTTGGCCAGCTGGCGGGCGACCACCGACTGCGGCACCACGCGACGCTCGTTGCGGGCGGGGAGGTCGACCGGGGTGATCGGGGCGACCTCCTCCTCGGGCGCCTCCATGCCGGCGGAGAGCAGCATCTCGCGCTTGAGGTCGCGGGCCGAGTCGGAGACGTCGGCGTCCTCGGCGAGCAGGCCCAGCAGGGAGGTGTCGCGGGCGGCGGTCTTCGCCAGGATCGTGGCGACGCCGTCGAGCCGCTTGAGCTGCTCGCCGCGCTTGCCCTCGCTGAGGGACGCGTCGGCCTTCACCCGGGCACGCTCCTCGCGCACCAGCAGGGCGACGACCTGGAACTTCGTGCGCACCGACGGCTTGACGGTGCCGCGCTCGACCCCGGACTCGACCTCGCGCACGGCGCGGGCGAGGACCGGGATGATGCCCTCGTTGTCGAGGACACGACGCTGGGACCGCGGTGCGGTGCGGGTCGCGCCGGAACGGCGCTGGCCTCGTCGGGCCACGTGCTCCTCCTCTGGAGTGCGCCGGCTCACGGGCCGGTGCAGTACAGCAGCTCCGCACCGGGCTCGGGCCGGTACGGCGATGAGCCGCCCCGTGGCGGGCACTGCCCTCCACGACGGAGACTCCCGTCCGCCGATCGACAGGGACGCATCGATCGGGCGAACCCGACGCCCGGCCCACGTGTGGACCTTCCGGCCTCGTGCCGGATGCCGCGCCATCTTCCGCAGATACAGGAGCTGTCGCTCGATGGGCGGCAGTGCGGGCGTCGGTGCTTCCTCCATGGTAGCGCCCACGTCCACGGACGGCGCCCCGGCACCCCGGCTGTCCGTGCCGGGTGTCGCCGTGCCGGGTGTCGTCAGTGCCGGTGCGAGCCGCTCCGGCTCGGGGCCGGCTTCCGGACGTCCGGCGTGGCGACGGCCGGGCGCTCGAGCGAGGCGACCGGCAACAGGAACCAGTGGCCGCCGACGCACACGACCTTGGCGTGCTCGACCGGGCCGTCGGTGCTCTCGAGCACGGCGCGCCACTTCACCTCGGCGAGCGCATCGCACTCCGGGCAGGTCGTGAAGTCCATGGGTGCCACCTCCTCGTGCCGTCCGGCGGACCGGCGGGCATTTCTGACAAGGGGTCTCGGGCGGGTGCCGGTGATACGCCACGATGACGGAATCGTGATTCGGGACTGTTTCGTCCCGATGTCGGCGGCACGCACGACTTCCCGCGAAAACGACCCGCGGCGCCGCGACGGTGACGACACTTGCGCCATGCAACTCATCGACCGGCGCTCGGGCCGGCTCCGCAGGGCGCTCGGCAGGGCTTCGCCGGGCGCTCGTGGTGATCTCCGTCAGCACGACCGCCGGCTGGATCCTGGCCGCCCGGGACGGCGGCGGGTCGCCGCTCGAGTGCTACAGCCTCCGCGGCACCGAGCTCCGGTTCTTCCCCGTCCACGGGGCCGCGACCTCCGCTCGACGTACGCCGTGGAGGAGCGCGACGACGACGTGATGATCGGCTACTGGGAGGGCAAGCCCCGGGCACCTCCACGATGGAGGTCACGGCGCCGAGCTGGCCTACCTGCTGACGAGCCGCTCGGCGACCGCATCGTGGTCGACCCGGACGGGACCCGGTCCCGGCCTGCTGATCCGGGGAACGCCCGGCGCTCCCGGACGGGGATCAGGGGAACGCGAGCCGGAGGGATCAGGCCGGCGCGGTCGCGGCGACGTACTGCGCGACCCCGTGGATCTCCTGGCTGACCTCGGTGAACCCCGCCCGCCGCAGCCGTCCGGTGAACTCGTCCGCGCCGAACATCCGCAGCCCCGACGCCCCGAGCAGCCGCGCCTGGGCCGGCCGGAACCAGCCGTACGGCGACTCCCGGCTGGTCATCAGCGCGATCCGGCCGCCCGGCCGCAGCACCCGCAGCATCTCGTCGAACGCGGCGTACGGCTCGGGGATGAGGTAGAGCGCGGCGTAGCAGTTGACCGCGTCGAGCGACCCGTCCGCGAACGGCAGCCGGGTGGCGTCGCCGCGGAGGTACGTCGCACTCGGGTGTGCGTTGCTGACCCGGGCCCGGGCCAGCATCGGCTCGGAGAGGTCGATACCGAACGCGTGCCCGGTCGGCCCGACCACTGAGCCGAAGGCCGCGGTGAAGTTGCCCGGCCCGCAGGCGACGTCGAGGACCAGATCGCCGCGCGCCAGCCGCAAGGCGGCCACGGTCAGCTGCCGCTCGTGGCGCAGGTGGTCGAGGTCGAAGCCCATCAGCGCCCAGCCCAGGAACGGCCGCCACGCGCGCTCGTAGACCGGCGCCAGCAGCGGGTTGCGCATCGCCCGCTGGGCGAGGGACGCGTCACCGGTGAAGCGCGGGGCCATCCCCCCAACCTACGCGCCGGGGCGGTCGCGTTTACTGGCGTCGTGTCCTCCGTGCAGACCCTGATCCGCAACGCCCGCCTGGTCGAGGTGGCCGGCGTCCCCGCCCCGACCGCCGAGCCGGTGGACCTGCGGGTCGTCGACGGCACCGTCACCGAGGTGGCCGACCGGCTCGTGCCCGCGCTCGACGACGAGGTCTTCGACGCCGCGGGTCGCTGGGCGATCCCCGGTCTGTGGGACCACCACGTGCACATGACGCAGTGGGCCGACGTCGCCACCCGGCTCGACCTGTCCGGTACCACCAGCGCCGAGGAGGCGGTGGCCCGGGTCGCCCGGCACGTCGCCACCCTCGACCCCAAGGACGGGTCCGTGGTGTCCGGCTACGGCCACCGCACCGGCGCCTGGACCCGGCTGCCCACCGTCGCCGAGCTGGACGCGGTCAGCGGCCTGCACCCGGTCGTGCTGATCAGCGGCGACGCCCACCACGGCTGGCTCAACTCCGCGGCGCTGGCCCTGCTCGGCGTACCCCCGCGCGACACCACCCTCGACGAGAACGACTGGTTCCCGGTCTGGGGCCGGCTCAACGAGCTCCCCGGCGCCGGCCAGGCCCAGCGCCTCGCCGTCCGCGACGCCGTCCGGGCGGCGGCCTCCCTCGGCGTCGTCGGGGTCACCGACCTCGAGTTCGGCGGCGCGTACGTCGACTGGCGCGAGCGCTTCGGCCAGGGCGTGGACAGCCTGCGCGTGCGCGCCGCGACGTACGCCGAGGGGCTGGACGAGGTGATCGCCGCCGGGCTGCGCAGCGGTGACGACCTCGCCGAGAGCGGCGGGCTGGTCACCATGGGCCCGCTGAAGATCATCTCCGACGGCTCGCTGAACACCCGGACGGCGTACTGCTGCTCGCCCTACGCCGAGTCGGAGACGCTGGAGTTCCCGCACGGCCGGCTGAACAACTCCCCCGAGGAGCTGACCGAGCTCTTCACCCGCGCCCACGGCAACGGCCTCGACCTGGCGGTGCACGCGATCGGCGACCGGGCGCTGGGCATCGCGCTCGACGCGTTCGCGGCGACCGGCGCCCGCGGCGGCATCGAGCACGCCCAGCTGGTCGACCTCGCCGACCTGCCCCGGATGGCCGCCCTCGGCGTCCGCGCCAGCGTGCAGCCGGCGCACCTGCTCGACGACCGTGACGTGACCGAGCGCTGCTGGCCCGAGCGCTCCGGCCGCTGCTTCGCGTTCCGGCCGATGCTGGAGGCCGGCGTGGAGCTCGCCCTGGGCTCCGACGCCCCCGTCGCGCCGCTCGACCCGTGGCTGGCGATGGCCGCCGCGGTGCACCGGACCGGCGACGACCGGGCGCCCTGGCACCCGGAGCACGCGCTGACCGCGGCCGAGGCGCTGGCGGCCAGCACCGACCGGCAGCCGACGCTCCGACAGGGCTCCCGCGGCGACGTCGTCCTCCTCGACCACGACCCGCTGGCGGCGTACGGCGAGACCGCGGCCGTGGCCGCGCACCTGCGCCGGATGGGCGTCGCGGCGACGTTCGTGGCCGGGCGCCCCACCCACCTCGCGCTCTGAGACCGATTCGGCCGTCGCGGCGACCCGTGGAAGAATCACCGGCGCAGGAGGGGAGTATTCCTTCGCGGTGGTGTCGTCATCACGGCCCGATCCTCGATCGGCCCGGTGCCACCGGTCCGCCGGCACCAGCCGAGCGGGCGGAAGAGACCTCCGGAGTCAGAGACCGGCTGACGTACGCTCGCGGTACGTCGGCACCGCGCGCAACTCCGGAGGAGCTTTCTTCGTGAATGCCATCATGGGCGACTCGGTCGCCTCCCCCCTCGTCTGGGCCATCACGATCGTGGTGACCGTCGGGGTCCTGCTCGTCGACCTGCTGATCATCGGTCGGCGGCCGCACGAGCCCTCGATGCGCGAGGTGAGCCTGCAGCTGGGGCTGTACGTCGGCCTGGCCGTGATCTTCGGCCTCGCGCTCTGGATCTTCGCCGAGCCGCACGCGCTGTCGCCCAATCCCGGGCCGGAGTTCTTCGCCGGGTGGCTGACGGAGTACTCCCTCTCCGTCGACAACCTCTTCATCTTCATCATCATCATGGCGAAGTTCGCGGTGCCCCGGCAGCTGCAGCAGACCGCCCTGATGATCGGCATCGTGCTGGCGCTGGTGATGCGCGCGATCTTCATCGTCATCGGCGCCGCGGCGATCAACAACTTCAGCTGGGTCTTCTACATCTTCGGCCTGTTCCTGCTCTACACGGCGTGGAAGCTGGCCAAGGAGGGCGGCGAGGACGACGACGACGAGTACGAGGAGAACAAGCTCGTCCAGCTCGCCGAGCGGCACCTCCCCGCCACCACCGAGTGGCACGGCACCAAGCTGTTCGTCACGGAGAACGGCAAGCGGCTGATCACCCCGATGTTCCTGGTGATCCTGACCCTGGGCACCACCGACCTGCTGTTCGCGCTCGACTCGATCCCGGCGATCTACGGCCTCACCAAGGACCCGTACATCGTGTTCACCGCGAACATCTTCGCGCTGATGGGCCTGCGCCAGCTCTACTTCCTCATCGGCGGGCTGCTGCAGCGCCTGATCTACCTGTCCTACGGCCTGGCGTTCCTGCTCGGGTTCATCGGCGTCAAGCTGATCCTGCACGCCATGCACGAGAACGAGCTGCCGTTCATCAACGGCGGCGAGCACATCGAGTGGGCCCCGGACATCCCGATCTGGCTCTCGCTCGTGGTCATCATCGGCACCCTCGCGGTCACCGCCGTGGCCAGCCTGCTGGTCTCGCGGAAGATGTCCGAGGACGAGATCGAGAGCCGCACGATGAGCATGCCCAGCACCGAGGACGACTGACCCGCCGACCTGTCGCAAACTGACAGGCAGCACCGTCGACCTGTCGCAAACTGACCGCGCTGAGGCGTCAGTCTGCGACAGGTCGGCGAACTCAGGTGTCAGTTTGCGACGGGTCGACGAGGGACTGGTAGGCGGGGTGGCGGTCGATCCACTCCTTGATGAACGGGCACAGCGGCACCACCCGCAGCTCGCCGTCCGCGCGGACCGCGTCGAGCGCCTGCCGGGCCAGGGCCGAGCCGACGCCCTTGCCCTCGACCAGCACCTCGGTGTGGGTGAAGACGATCGCGCCGGGACGCAGGCGGTACTCCGCGATCCCGCACAGCTCGTCGTCGATCCACGCCTCGAACCGCTTCTCGGCGGCGTTGTCCCGCACCTCGACCTCGTGCACCTCGACATTCATGCCGCATGCAACCACCGCCGCGGGTCACTTCTTCCCGCCGAGGGTCAGTGATGCTGCTCGGGCTCGTGGTCGACGACCCACCACGCGGCGTACGCCGGGAGCCAGACGAGCCCGTCGGCCCCGGCCGTGACGGCGTACCCCCCGAGCGCGTCGTACGGCGACGCGAGGCCGAGGTCGTGCAGCCGCTCGATCGGGAAGGGACGCGGCTCCCCGGTGACGTTGTAGAGCCCGACCATCGGGCCGCTGGCGTGTGAGCGGACGGTGGCCAGCACGCCGTCGTCGGTGTCGGTGAGCACCCGGCTGGAGGCGGAGGCGTGCAGCTGCGGCAGCCCGGCGCGCACGCGGGCGAGGTGGGCGAGGCCCTGGAAGACCTGTCCGGGGACGGTGCGCAGGTCCGCGCGGTCGGTCGCCCGCGCCCAGTCGAGCCGCGGCCGGTGCGCCCAGCGGTTGTCGTCGGCGTGGCCGGGCTCGTCCTGCCAGGCAGGGTCGTTCGGCTGGGCCAGCTCGTCGCCGCTCCAGACGACGGGGATGCCGCCCCAGCCGGCGACGAGCGCGTGCACCAGGAACAGCCGCGCCAGCGCCTCGGCGGTGCCGTCGCCGCCGTCCTCCGGCACGCCGGCCAGCGCGGCCGCCGTACCGCTGATCCGCTTGTCGCCGGTGTCGGGGTTGTGCTGGAAGACCAGCCCCCGGCTCCACGAGCCGGGGAAGTCCCCGGCGTACCAGTCGGAGAGGAAGCGGCGGTGGTCGTGCCCGCTCAGGCCGACCTCGGCGGCGTCACGGTCGTCGATCGCCCAGCCGATGTCGTCGTGGCAGCGGGCGTAGGTGATCCAGGTGCCGGTCGCGGGCGTCGGGGGCAGCGCCGCGAGCGCGTGCCGGGCGAGGACGGTGTTGCGGCTGGCCAGCATCGACCAGGCCTGCACCATCAGGCTGTTGTGGTAGGCGAGGTCGCTGACCCGGCCGGCGTGACGGCCGAGGCCGAGGTACTGGACGAGGTCGCGCGGGCCGACGATCGCCTCGGCCTTGAACACCAGCGCCGGGCAGGCGAGCCGGGCCAGGGTGCGCAGCACCTGGGTGATCGCGTGCACCTCGGGCTGGTTCTGGCAGTTGGTGCCCAGACGCTTCCAGAGGAACGCGATCGCGTCGAGGCGGAGCACCTCCACACCGCAGTTGGCCAGGAAGAACACGATGTCGGCGTACTCGACGAGCACCTCGCCGTTGGCCCAGTCGAGGTCCCACTGCCACTCGTTGAACGTCGTCCAGACCCAGCCCTCGACCTCGTCGTCCCAGGTGAAGTTGCCGGGCGCGAAGTCGGGGAACACCTCGGGCAGCGTGGCCTCGTAGGCGTCCGGCTGGGTGCGGTCGGGGTGGATGTGGAAGTAGTCGCGGTAGCGCTGGTCCCCCGCGCGCGCCTTCTCCGCCCACGCGTGCTCGCGGGCGACGTGGTTGAGGACCAGGTCGAGGACCAGGCTGATCCCGTTGCTCGCGCAGGGTGGCGGCCAGCTCGCGCAGGTCGTCGGTGGTGCCGAGGTCGGCACGGACGGAGCGGTAGTCCTGCACGGCGTACCCGCCGTCGTTGTCGCCCTCGCGCGGCTGCAGCAGCGGCATCAGGTGCAGGTAGGTCACGCCGAGCTCGCCGAGGTAGTCCAGGTGGTCGGCGATCCCGGCGAGGTCACCGGCGAACCGCTCGGTGTAGCAGGCGTAGCCGAACATCGACGGCCGCTGCAGCCAGTCCGGCTCGAGCAGCCGCCGCTCGTCGAGCTCGTGCAGCGCCGGGTCGCGGTCGGCGTACGCCCGGGCAGCGAGTACGACGAGCCGGCGGGCCAGCGCGTCCGGCTGGGGGTACGCCGCGGCCAGTCCCGCGCTGAGGTCCTCCCACCAGCGGTCGAGCCGGAGCCGGAAGGAGGTACGCCGCTCGGGGCTCAGGCCCGCCAGCTCGTCCGCGACGGACCGGTGGACGTCATCGGGCGCGGGCACGGCAGTCATTCAAGCGCACCGGGCGGGCCGGGCGATCGTGCAGCCACCGATTGGTCACAAACCGCAGGTCCGTGCCCCGATCCGTTGCGGTTGGGGACCAAACCGCATCAAATCCGCGCGCTCACTCCCACTCGATCGTGCCCGGCGGCTTGGACGTCACGTCCAGCGTCACCCGGTTGACCTCGCCCACCTCGTTGGTGATCCGGGTCGAGATCCGCTCCAGCACGTCGTACGGCAGGCGGGCCCAGTCGGCGGTCATCGCGTCCTCGGAGGTGACCGGGCGGATCACGACGGGGTGGCCGTAGGTGCGGCCGTCGCCCTGGACGCCCACCGAGCGGACGTCGGCGAGCAGCACCACCGGCATCTGCCAGATGTCGCGGTCGAGGCCGGCGTGGGTGAGCTCCTCGCGGGCGATCGCGTCCGCGTCGCGGAGGATCTCGAGCCGCTCGTGGGTGACCGAGCCGATGATCCGGATGCCGAGGCCGGGCCCCGGGAACGGCTGGCGCCACACGATCTCGGACGGCAGGCCGAGCTGCTCGCCGACGAGGCGGACCTCGTCCTTGAACAGCGTGCGCAGCGGCTCGACCAGCTCGAACTCGAGGTCGTCGGGCAGGCCGCCGACGTTGTGGTGCGACTTGATGTTGGAGGTGCCGGCACCGCCGCCCGACTCGACCACGTCGGGGTAGAGCGTGCCCTGCACCAGGAACGCGACCTTGGCGCCCTCGGCGGCCGCGGAGCCGAGCACCTCGGCCTCGGCGGCCTCGAAGACCCGGATGAACTCGCGGCCGATGATCTTGCGCTTCTCCTCCGGGTCGCTCACGTCGGCGAGCGCGTCGAGGAACCGCTGCTGCGCGTCGACCACGTGCAGGTCGACCCCGGTGGCGGCCACGAAGTCGCGCTCGACCTGCTCGGCCTCGCCCTTGCGGAGCAGGCCGTGGTCGACGAAGACGCAGGTGAGCCGGTCGCCGATCGCACGCTGCACCATCGCCGCGGCGACCGCCGAGTCGACGCCGCCGGAGAGCCCGCAGATCGCGTGCCCGTCGGGGCCGATCTGCTCCTGGATGCGGGCGATCTGCTCCTCGACGATGTTGACCATCGTCCAGGTCTGCCGGCAGCCGGCGATCTTGTGCAGGAAGTGCTCGAGCACCTTCTGGCCGTGCTCGGTGTGCAGCACCTCGGGGTGCCACTGCACGCCGGCCAGCTGCCGGTCGAGGTCCTCGAACGCCGCGACCGGGGTCACCGTCGTCGAGGCGAGTACGTCGAACCCGGCCGGGGCCGCGGTGACCGAGTCGCCGTGCGACATCCAGACCGTGTGCGCGGCGGGGAGGTCGGCGAGCAGCGTGCCGGGGGCGGAGACGGTGACCTGGGTGCGGCCGTACTCCCGCGCGCCGGTGTGGGCGACCTCGCCGCCGAGACCGGCCGCCATCAGCTGGAAGCCGTAGCACATGCCGAACACCGGGACACCGGCCGTGAACACGTCGGTGGAGATGCCCGGGGCGCCGTCGGCGTACACCGAGGACGGGCCCCCGGACAGGATGATCGCCTTGGGCCGGCGGGCCAGCATCTCCTCGACCGGCATCGTGTGCGGCACGATCTCGGAGTAGACCCGCGCCTCCCGGACGCGGCGGGCGATCAGCTGGGCGTACTGCGCCCCGAAGTCGACGACGAGGACCAGGTCATGCTCCGACACGGGCGGCCTTTCGGAGGGGGGCGCGGCGTGCGGCGAGTCTATCGGCGCCGGACCGCCGCCTCCGAGCCGGGCACGCCCGACGCGGGACGGGCCCGGACGCGCATCAGGGCCCGGCCGGGGAGGGAGGGTGGCCGGGCCCTGACCGTCCACGCGCTTGCTTGGACTGCGCCTGGACAACGAGCCCGGCCTTTGGGAGGGAGCATGCTTGCCGGGCTCGTCGGCTCAACGACGGCCCGGGGGGCGGGTTACGCCACAACGGAAACTTTGTTCACATCAGCTGATGCCGACGATCGGGAGCCGCAGGGCCCCCGGCGCGGAGGCGGGTACGACGGGCGCCTGCGGGGCGATCGGCGTGAGCTCGACGTACTCCGAACCCAGGGCCGGACGCGGGTCCTGCTCCCCCTTGTTCGGCCAGAGCGCCATCGCCCGCTCGGCCTGCGCCGTGATCGTCAGCGACGGGTTCACGCCGAGGTTCGCGGAGATCGCGGAGCCGTCCGCGATGTGCAGCCCGGGGTAGTTGTAGACCCGCTGGTAGGGGTCCACCACGCCGGTCGCGGCGGAGTCGCCGATCGTGCAGCCGCCGATGTAGTGCGCGGTCAGCGGCTTGTTGAACGGCTCGCCGAGCGAGCCGCCGGCGGTCCCGCCGAGCTCGTCCGCGATCCGGCGTACGGCCTCGTTGGCGACCGGGATCCAGGTCGGGTTGGGCGTGCCGTGGCCCTGCTCGGAGGTGACGGTCCACCGGCCGAACCGCTTGACCGGCCGGGTGGTGATCGAGTTGTCGAGGGTCTGCATGACCAGCGCGATGACGGTCCGCTCCGACCAGTGCTTGAGGTCGTAGAGCTCGCGGACGCTGGCCCTCTGGGCCCACAGCTCCTTCAGCCACGTCTGCCAGCGCGGGCGCGGGCCGCCGCCGTCGGTGAGCACGGTCTGCATCAGCGCCATCAGGTTGCTGCCCTTGCCGTAGCGCACCGGCTCGATGTGCGTGTGGTCGTCGGGGTGCCACGACGAGGTGATCGCGACGCCCTCGGTGAAGTCCGTCGAGCGGTCCGGGGCGATGGCCCCGAGGATCGACTCGGAGTTGGTGCGGGTCAGCACGCCGAGCCGGTCGGAGAGCTCGGGCAGGTGCCCCTCGGCCTTCATCCGGTGCAGCAGCTTCTGGGTGCCGACCGCGGCCGCGGCGAAGACGACCTGGTCGGCGGTGAACGTCCTGGTCACCGAGCGCCGGGACACCTTGGCCTTGGTCCACCGCGCGGTGATCTCGTAGCCGCCGCCCTCGCGGGGGCGCACCCGGGTGACCGTGGTCATCGGGTGCACGACGGCGCCGGCCTGCTCGGCGAGGTGGAGGTAGTTCTTGACCAGGGTGTTCTTGGCGTTGTGCCGGCAGCCGGTCATGCACTCGCCGCAGTTCAGGCAGGCGTTGCGGTCGGGACCGACCCCGCCGAAGAACGGGTCCGCGTGCCGCTCACCGCCCTCCGCGCCCGGGCCGCCGAAGAAGACGCCGACCGGGGTCGGGTGGAAGGTGTCGCCGACGCCCATGTCGACCGCGACCTTCTCCATCACGTCGTCCGACGGGGTACGCCGGGGGTACTCGACCACGCCCAGCATCCGCTTGGCCTGGTCGTAGTACGGCGCGAGCTCGGCCTTCCAGTCGGTGATGTGCGCCCACGACTTGTCGCGGTAGAACGCGTCGAGCGGCTCGTAGAGCGTGTTCGCGTAGACCAGCGACCCGCCGCCCACGCCGGCGCCGGCGAGGATCACGCAGTCCTTGACCATGTCGATGCGCTGGATGCCGTAGCACCCGGCCTGCGGCATGAACAGGAACTTCCTGGTGTCGAACGAGGTGGCCGCGAAGTCCTTGTCCTCGAAGCGGGCACCGGCCTCGAGCACGCCGACCCGGTAGCCCTTCTCGGTGAGGCGGAGCGCGGTGACCGAGCCGCCGAAGCCGGACCCGATGACGAGTACGTCGTAGTGGGTGGCGCATCAGGCACGCCCCAGCTTCTTCATGAGCCGCAGCTGGGCGGTCATCACCTTGGCGTAGGTCTCGTCGGACATCCCCAGCATGGGGCTCAGCCGGATGCCGCGCTGGGTGGCGACCGCCTGGGACTCGGTGTAGCGGTGGATGCCCTCGCTGCCCTGGCGGCGTCCCATGCCGGACTCGCGCATGCCGCCCATCGGGGAGTCGATGCTGCCGAAGGTCGCCCCGAACGCCTCGTTGATGTTCACCGTGCCGCACTTGATCTCGCGGGCGATGGCGCGGGCCCGGCGACCGTCCTGGCTGTAGATCGAGGCGTTCAGGCCGTAGTTCCCCTCGTTGGCCAGCGCGATCGCCTCGGTCTCGTCGTGGAACCGGTAGACGGAGATGACCGGGCCGAAGGTCTCCTTGCCGAAGCAGGCCATCTCGGGGGTGACGCCCTCGAGGATGGTCGGCTCGTAGAAGTACGGCCCGAGGTCGGGCCGGTGCCGGCCGCCGGTGAGCACCCGGGCGCCCTTGGCCACCGCGTCGTCGACGTGGGCGACGACCGCGTCGAGCTGGTCCTGGGAGATCAGCGAGCCCATGTCGATCGCCCAGTCGTGCCCGGCGCCGAGCGTCATCGCCTCGGTGCGGGCCACGAACCGCTCGACGAACCGGTCGTAGACCTGGTCCGCGACGAACATCCGCTCGGTGGAGACGCACAGCTGGCCGGCGTTGGAGAACGTCGCGCGGGTGGCGCCCTCGGCGGCCTTCTCGATGTCGGCGTCGCGCAGCACCAGGATCGGGTTCTTGCCGCCGAGCTCCAGCGAGCAGCCGATCAGCCGGTCGGCGCACTGCTGGGCGACCAGCTTGCCGGTGGCCGTGGAGCCGGTGAAGCAGACGTAGTCGGCCCGTTCGATGATCGACGTACCCACGCGGGAGCCCGGGCCGGCGACGACCTGCCACAGGTCCTTCGGGAAGCCGGCCTCCTCGAGCAGCTGGGCGCCGAGCAGCGCGGTCAGCATGGTCTGGGAGTCGGGCTTGGTGACCACCGCGTTGCCGGCGAGCAGGGCCGGGAGGCCGTCGATGAGGGCCAGGTTGAACGGGTAGTTCCACGGCGCGATGATCCCGACCACGCCCTTGGGCACCCGGTTCACCTCGACCCGGGTCAGCCCCGGCACCAGGCCGAGCTTCCGCTCGGTGGCGAGGTGCTGGTGGGCGGTGCGGCGCGTAGTAGCGGGCGGTGAGCGCCACGTGCGCCGGCTCGTCGAACGCGTGCTTGCGGGCCTTGCCGGACTCCCAGACGATCAGGTCGAGGATCTCCTGCTGCCGGTCGAGCACGATGTCGTGCAGGCGCAGCAGGATCTCGGAGCGGTGCTCGAGCGAGGTGCGCTGCCAGGCCTGCTGGGCGCGGCGGGCCCGGTCGAAGGCCTCCGCGACGTCGGCGTCGCTGGACTGCGGGACGTGCGCCAGCGGCGCGCCGCCGAGCGGCGAGCGGACCAGGACGGCCTCGCCGGTGCTGCTGAGGACGCGCCGGGTCAGGGCGGCGACGTAGTCGGGCTCGAGGGCGTACGACGCCGTCGGGTCGTGCTCGGGATCGGCCGGGCCGTCGGTGAGCGGGCCCTGCGACGGGATCTGCTGACTCATGTACCGAGAGTATGTGACGTGCGTCTCGGAAACTACCCTTCGGTAACGAGGTGAGACGTTTTACACAAGTTCTTGACCTGTAAACCGCGACTCAGACGATGTCCGGAGCGCTCACCCGCGCCTCGTCGGCCTCCTGGTCGGTCGGCATCACCTGGCTCTGCCGCTCCGCCTCGACCCGGCG
Source organism: uncultured Actinomycetota bacterium (assembly GCA_963721775.1). Classification (GTDB taxonomy): domain Bacteria; phylum Actinomycetota; class Actinomycetes; order Propionibacteriales; family Nocardioidaceae; genus Nocardioides. The sequence continues at coordinate 66,284 of CAVRMH010000040.1, forward strand.
CAGGTAGTGGTCGACCTCGCTCGTCGGTGCGGGCCTCGTCCCAGCCCAGCTCCCCCGCCATCAGCACGCGCGGCCGGGCGGGCGGAGGAGATGCCGCGGTCGAAGGTCTCGATGGAGATGCGGGTACGCCGGGTCAGCACGTCGTCGAGGTGCCGGGCCCCCTCGTGGGTCACCGCGTGCACGACCTCGCCGGCCAGGTAGTCCTCGGTGCCGTGCAGCGCCTCGGCCAGCTCGGGCCGCGCGGCGAAGAGGTCGAGCAGCTCGTCGACCGCGCCGCCGTACCTCCCGAGCAGGTGGTCGACCCGGGCGACGTGCAGGCCCGCGCGTCGCGCCGATCGCGACCCGCTGGTTGGAGCGCGTCTCGAACCCCTCGGCGCCGAGCAGCGGCACCCGGTCGGTGATCGAGGGCCGCACCGTCACCTCGGCCGTGCCGCCCAGGGAGTGCGCGGCGGCGTCGACGGCGTCGCGGGCCATCACGCGGTACGTCGTGAGCTTGCCGCCGGCGATCATCACCAGGCCCGGGACCGGGGTGACCACGGTGTGCTCGCGGCTGATCCGGCTGGTCGGCTCGGACTCCCCGGTCAGCAGCGGCCGGAGCCCGGCGTACACGCCCTCGACGTCCTCGTGGTCCAGCGGCTCGCGCGAGGATCGTGTTGACGTGGGCGAGCACGTAGTCGATGTCGGCCCGGGACGCGGCCGGGTGCGCCTTGTCGAGGTCCCAGGCGGTGTCGGTGGTGCCGATGATCCAGTGCCGGCCCCACGGGATGACGAAGAGCACCGACTTCTCGGTGCGGGTGATGAAGCCGGCCTCCGAGCGGATCCGGTCGCGGGGCACGACGAGGTGGATGCCCTTGCTGGCCTGGACGTTGAGCGATCCGCGGCCGCCGACCATCTCCTGGATCTCGTCGGTCCACACCCCGGCGGCGTTGACCACCACCCGGGCCCGGACCTCGAGCTCGCGGCCGGTCTCGAGGTCGCGGGCGCGGACGCCGACCACCCGCTCCCCCTCGCGGAGGAAGCCGGTGACCCGGGTGCGCGTCGCGACGTGGGCGCCGTACGACGCGGCCGTCCGCGCGACGGTCACCACCAGCCGGGCGTCGTCGACCTGGCAGTCGTAGTAGCGGATCGCCCCGCTGCAGCTCGTCGGTGCGCAGGTCGGGCGACATCCGGGCCACCTGCCGGCGGAACAGGTGGCGGTGCCGCGGGACGCCCATGTCGTACTTCCCGAGCATCGCCATCGCGTCGTACAGCGCCAGGCCGGCGCCGACGTACGGCCGCTCGACGGTGCGGTGCAGCGGGTAGAGGAACGGGACCGGCCGGACCAGGTGCGGCGCCAGCCGGGTCAGCAGCAGTCCGCGCTCCTGCAGCGCCTCGCGGACCAGCCCGAAGTCGAACATCTCGAGGTAGCGCAGGCCGCCGTGGATCAGCTTGCTGGAGCGGCTGCTGGTGCCGGAGGCGAGGTCGCGCTGCTCGATCAGCCCGGTCGACAGGCCGCGGGTGACCGCGTCCAGCGCGGTACCGGTGCCGACGATGCCGCCACCGACCACCAGCACGTCGAGCTCGTCGCCCTCGAGGGCACCCATCGCCTCCAGCGCTCGGTCACGGGCTTCCGGACTGAGGGCGCTGGGCTGGCTCATGCGGCCCAGTGTGTCAGGAGCCTGTTTCTGCAGGATTTCGCTCAGCCCATCGGCAGCTGGAAGTACTCCTGCACGCCGGGCCGGCCGGCGGGCGCCCCGACGTAGGCATGCACGATCGGGACGGCCCACGGGCGGACGAGTGCCCGGGTCAGCGGCTGGGTCGTCCCGTGCGGGTCGACCAGGACGCCGCAGGACGTGTCGACCACGAACTGCGGGTGCTGCCGGGCGCCGGGCGTGCCGAAGTCGTCGTCGCTGTCGACCACCAGCAGCACGCTGTCGATCGCCTCCCGGGTGCGCGGGCAGGTGTTCGGGGCGAGCGCCTCCTCGTCGGCGTACGCCGCCTTCGCGAAGGCCCGGGCGCCGGCCGCGTCGACCCGGGCCGAGGCGAAGAGCAGGGAGGGCTGGCGGAACTGCGGTCGGTAGACGCAGACCGCCATGCCGTGGATCGTGCCGAAGCCCTCCCGCGAGAGGCCGCCGGCCTGCTGCGGCCGGACCGGGCACCCGTGGGAGTCGGTGTTCAGACGCCGCGCGGAGTCGAGGATCGCGGCCCGCTCGGCATCGTCGCGGGAGGCGACAGTGACGGTGACGCCGGTGACGTCCCGGGTCTCGATGGTCCAGTCCCCGACCGTGCGGGTGCCGACCTCGAGCGGCACCCCGAACCAGACGTACGGCGCGTCCGGGGTCGCCGGGTTAGCGGGGTGGTAGTCGCCGCACACGTCGGAGAACATCGCCGGGCGGCCGACGTACGGCGCCGCCTCGGTGACCACGTCGCCCGAGGGAAGGTGGACCTGGCCGTCGGTGCACCACATCACGTCCGGGTCGGCGGTCTCCCCTCTCGGGGCCGCGCCCCAGCCCCAGGTCGCGGGGACGTCGATCTCGACGCCGCGGTAGGACTCCGTCCGGGTCGGGACGCCCGCGGCACCGGTCTCGGTCGCCGTCCCCTGCGCGGCGGGCGCCGCCGGGCCGTCGGGCTCGCCGGGGTCGCTGCCGCAGCCGGCCAGCACGAGGAGACCCAGCAGGGCCCCGAGGATGGTCTTCATGGGAGTACGACGCGGCCGGTGCCGCGCCGGTTCCGCGGTGCGTCAGCCGCCGACGACGACCTCGACCCGCTGGAACTCCTTGAGGTCGGTGTAGCCGGTGGTGGCCATCGACCGGCGCAGCGCACCGATGAGGTTCATGGTGCCGTCGGCGACCCGCGAGGGCCCGAACAGGATCTCCTCCAGCGTGCCGACCGTCTCGAACTCGACGCGCTCGCCGCGAGGCAGCTCGGAGTGGTGCGCCTCGGCACCCCAGTGGAAGCCGCGGCCCGGGGCCTCGCTGGCCCGCGCGAACGGCGAGCCGACCATCACGGCGTCGGCACCGCAGGCGATCGCCTTCGCGACGTCGCCGGAGCGGCCGATCGAGCCGTCGGCGATGACGTGCACGTAGCGGCCACCGGACTCGTCCATGTAGTCGCGGCGGGCGGCGGCCACGTCGGCGACCGCGGAGGCCATCGGGACCGCGACGCCGAGGACGGTGCGCGTGGTGTGCGCGGCACCGCCGCCGAAGCCGACCAGCACGCCGGCCGCGCCGGTGCGCATGAGGTGCAGGGCCGCCTGGTACGTCGCACAGCCGCCGACGATCACGGGGACGTCGAGCTCGTAGATGAACTCCTTGAGGTTCAGCGGCTCGGCCTGGCTCGAGACGTGCTCGGCGGAGACCGTCGTACCCCGGATCACGAACATGTCGACACCCGCGTCGACCACGGCCTTGGCGAACTCCTTGGTGTGCTGCGGCGAGAGCGAGCCGGCCACGGTGACCCCGGAGTCGCGCATCTCGTTGAGCCGGCGGGTGATCAGCTGCGGCAGGATCGGCGCGGCGTAGATCTCCTGCAGGCGGGCGGTCGCTGCCGCACCGCGCAGGCCGGCGACCTCCTCGAGCAGCGCCGACGGGTCCTCGTAGCGGGTCCACAGGCCCTCGAGGTTCAGCACGCCGAGGCCGCCGAGCTTGCCGAGCGCGATCGCGCTCTCCGGCGACATCACCGAGTCCATCGGCGCGGCCAGCACCGGGAGGTCGAAGCGGTAGGCGTCGATCTGCCACGCCACGCTGACCTCCTCGGGGTCGCGGGTGCGGCGCGAGGGGACGATCGCGATGTCGTCGAAGGAATAGGCCTGGCGGGCGCGCTTGGCCTTGCCGATCTCGATCTCAGTCACCGCGACAGCCTATCGGCGTACGCCGTGGTCGCCGACTCAGCCGGCGTAGTTGGGCGCCTCGACGGTCATCTGCACGTCGTGCGGGTGGCTCTCCTTGAGCGAGGCGGAGGTGATCCGCACGAAGCGGCCGTTCTCCTGCAGCTCGGAGATGGTCCGCGCGCCGGTGTAGAACATCGACTGGGTGAGGCCGCCGACGAGCTGGTGGGCGACCGCGGACAGCGGCCCGCGATAGGCCACCTGGCCCTCGATGCCCTCCGGCACGATCTTGTCGTCGCTGGTGACCTCGGCCTGGAAGTAGCGGTCCTTGGAGTAGGACTTCTTGCCGCGGCTCGACATCGCGCCCAGCGACCCCATGCCGCGGTAGGACTTGAACTGCTTGCCGTTGACGAACACCAGCTCGCCCGGCGACTCCTCGCAGCCGGCCAGCAGCGAGCCGACCATGACGGTGTCGGCGCCGGCGACGATCGCCTTGCCGATCTCGCCGGAGTACTTCAGGCCGCCGTCGGCGATCACCGGTACGCCGGCCGGCTTGCAGGCCAGCGAGGCCTCGTAGACCGCGGTGACCTGGGGTACGCCGACCCCGGTCACGACGCGGGTGGTGCAGATCGAGCCGGGACCGACGCCGACCTTGACCGCGTCGGCACCGGCGTCGACGAAGGCCTGGGCGCCGGCGGTGGTCGCGACGTTGCCGCCGATGACCTGGACGTGCCGCGTGGCCGGGTCGGTCTTCAGCCGGCGCACCATCTCCAGCAGCATGCGGACGTGGCCGTGGGCGGTGTCCGCGACGAGCACGTCGACGCCGGCCTCGACCAGCGTCGTGGCGCGGTCCCAGGCGTCACCGAAGTAGCCGATCGCGGCACCGACCAGCAGCCGACCGTCGGCGTCCTGGGAGGTGTGCGGGAACTGCTCGTTCTTGACGAAGTCCTTGACCGTGATGAGCCCGGCCAGCCGGCCCTGGTCGTCGACCAGCGGCAGCCGCTCGCGCTTGTGCTTGCGCAGGAGGAGCGTCGCCTCCTCGCGGCTGATGCCGACCGGGCCGGTGACCAGCGGCATCGGGGTCATCATCTCGTCGACCTTGGTGGTCGCCCACTCCGCGACCGGGGTGAACCGGAGGTCGCGGTTGGTGATGATGCCGAGCAGCCGGTTGTCGGTGTCGACGACCGGGAGGCCGGAGACGCGGTACTCGCCGCAGATCGTGTCGAGCTGCTCGAGCGTCGCGTCGGGGCCGATGGTGACCGGGTTGGAGATGATCCCGGTCTGGGTCCGCTTCACGAGGTCGACCTGGTAGGCCTGGTCCTCGATCGAGAGGTTGCGGTGCAGCACGCCGAGGCCGCCCTGCCGCGCCATCGCGATCGCCATCCGCGACTCGGTCACGGTGTCCATCGCGGCGCTGACCAGCGGCACCTTGAGCGAGATCTCGCGGGTCAGCCGGGCGGTGGTGTCGATGTCGCTGGGGGCGAGGTCGGACTCCCCCGGCAGCAGCAGCACGTCGTCGTAGGTGAGGCCGAGGGCGGCGAACTTCTCAGGGAGCTCCACGCGCCCCATGGTATCGGCCGGGTCAGGCGGGCAGCGGCTTGAGGTCGCGCACCGGGATCCGCACGGTCAGCCGGTCGCTCGCCATCCGGATCCGGCCGCGCAGGCCGGCGGACAGCACCATCGGCAGGACGGCCTGGTTGTCGGGCTCGGTGCTCAGCAGGATCTCGTCCACCGCCTCGCCGGCGGCCACCCGGGCCACCTCGACCAGCAGCCGCGACCCGATGCCGCGCCGCCGCCAGGCCGGGTCGACCTGGAGGGAGACGGTGAGCACTCCCGGCTCGGCCGAGTCGGCCAGCCCGGCGAGTCCGACCACCGTCCCCTCCACGGTGGCGGAGACCTGCCGTGGCGCGGCGGCGTACTCCGGGACGGTCCCGGCGCTGACCCGGCGCCCGGGGGTCGGCTCCAGGGGGCCGGAGGCACGGCTGCGGGCGAGCACGTCGTTGACGAGGTCGGCCATCGCGGACCCGCGGGCGTGCTCGGTGGCGGTGAACGGGGCCGTACGTCGCACCTGCACCGCGACGTCGCCGACCGTCATCTCCATGACGTCCTGGACCGGCGCCAGCCCACCCTCGTCGGGGTCCGCCTCGGCGTCGAAGAGCTCGGCGACCACCTCGGGGAAGCTCGCCGGCTGCGCCAGCACGGAGCGGGCGGCGAGCACGTACCGCACCGGCTGGTCGACCAGGGCGTGCTCGGCGCACGGTCCTCCGGAGACCGACGTACCGCCGGCGCCCTCGATCAGCTCGGCCACGTCGACCAGGCTCCAGTCGTCGGGCGTGTGCATCACCAGCTCGTCGGTCACCGTCTCGACGCCGGGGAAGATCTGCAGGCCCAGGATGTTCACCCCGGCGGCACCGCAGTCCCGCGCCAGCACGGCCAGCGCACCGGGTCGGTCGGGCAGGGTCGTGCGCACTCGCCACAACATGTTCGTGTTCTCCCCTCGTCGAGCGTTGGTGCCCAGCGTGCCGTGGGGAGGTTGCGCGTCGAAGGCGGACGTGTTTCGCCGCTGTCACATCCGGTCGTCCACAATGGTCCGGTGACTGCTCGGAACACCGCTGCCTCCCGGCCCCGCCTGCCGCGAGGACGTGACGACTCCTGATGCGTCTCTCCCTCCCCGAGGTCGGCACCCGCCGCCTCGTCGCCTTTGCCGCGCTGGCGGCATTCCTGCTCCGCTTCCCCGGCCTGCTGTGGCCGGTGCGCCCCGATGAGGCCGGCTTCACACTGGTCGCCCGGCACTGGGACCCCCAGCCGGACAGCCTCTACGGCACGTACTTCGTCGACCGGCCGCCGCCGATCATCGCGGTGGTCAAGCTGTCCGACTGGATCGGCGGTCCGCTGTTCATCCGGTTCGTCGCCGCCCTCGGCTGCATGCTGCTGGTCGTCGCGGCCGCGCGGACGGCGTACCTCCTCTCCGGGGACCGGGCCGCCCGCTGGACTGCGGTGGCGACCGCCGCGGTCACCGGCAACGCGATGATCGACGCGGTCGCGGCCAAGGGCGAGATCCTCGGCATCCCGCTGGTGGTGACGAGCTTCTGGTTCGCCCTGGAGGCGCTCCGGGCGCTGCCGACGTCGCGACGCAGGGCGCTGCTGTACGCGTTCGCGGCCGGGCTGCTCGGGATGTTCTGCCTCGGCCTGAAGCAGAACATGGCCACCGGCCTCGCGTTCGGCGGCGTGATGCTCCTGGTCTCGGCCCTGCACCGCGAGATCTCCTGGCCGGACTTCGGCCGGCTCGCCGCGGCCGCGCTGGCCGGGGCCGCCATCCCGCTGGGCGTGACCATCGGGTGGTGCCTCGCGGCCGGCGTGCGCCTCGAGCGGCTCTGGTACACGACGTACGGCTTCCGGTCCGACGCCATGGTCGTTCTCTCGGAGGGCTCGCCGGACGCGCCCAACGCCCGCGCGTGGAAGCTGCTGCTGATCTTCGTCGTGACCGGGATGGGCCTGATCGTGGTGTGGTTCCTGCTGAACCTGCCGCACGCCTGGCGGGTCAACGCACCGGTCACCGTGGCCACGCTGGTGGTGCTGGCGGTCGACGGCGCGGTGTGCTGCTCGGCGGCAGCTTCTGGCGGCCCTACCTGCTCGGGATGGTGCCGAGCGTGGTGCTGTGCACGGCGCTCGTGGTCGGGGCACCGTCGGTGCGGGGCACGGTGATGCGCTGGCTGGTCGGGCTGTCCGCGCTCTCGTGCGTGCTGGCGATGATCGGCTGGGTCTACAACAACCAGACCGGCGCCGAGCCGCCCACCGAGATCTACACCGGCGAGGCCATCCACGACGTGTCCGAGCCCGGCGACACGATCGTGGTGTACGGCGGACGCGCGGACATCGTGCTCGCCTCCGGCCTCGAGTCGCCGTACGAGCATCTCTGGAGCCTGCCGATGCGCACCCTGGACCCGGAGCTGGACCAGCTGGACGCGCTGCTGCGCAGCGAGGACCGGCCGACCTGGTTCGTCGAGTGGGTCTCGCTCGACGACTGGGACGGCCTGGGCGACTCGCTGAGGCCGGCGCTGGAGGAGTACTACGTGCCGCTCGGGGACGGCTGCGACCACCCGATCTACGTGCGCAAGGACGTGCAGCGCGACGAGCCGGTGCCGGAGTGCACCGATCCCTGGCTCTGACCGGGTGCCGGCTGCTCCGCCCTCACAACGAGGGCCCGGCGTTGCCTTCGACGTGGGTCACCGGTACGTCGGCCACGCTGGCGATGCGGTGCGGCAGGTCCCTGAGCAACCACCGGGACAGCCGGCGCGGCAGGGTCGAGACGACGACGCCATCGAAGTGGCCCTCCGGAGCAGCTCCTGGGCTCGGTCGACCGGCTGGGAGTCGACGACCTCTCCGCTGGCCTCGATCCCGGACTGCCGCAGCCGGGCGAGCTCGTTCTCCAGCCGGGCTTCTGCCAGCACCCGGGCGATCTGGTGGGCGTCGGGGATGAGCCGATCGATCGGCGGGTAGTCCCACTGCTGGGTTCCTTCGGTGTCGGTGACCGGCACCAGGAATCGGAACGTGCTCGAGCCGGCGGTGGCGAGCTCGTCCAGCGTGGCGGTGAGCTGTTCGCCGCCGATCGTCTGGTTGGCCACGATGAGGTAGTGGGCCATGTGATCGCTCCCAGGACTGCCCGCCCTCGACCCTGTCGGGGGTCGGAGCGCTGGTCCGAGTCTAGGCCCGATCGCTGCTCGAGCACCTCGACCGGACGATGGGGTATCAGTGGCCGGCCGAGGCGTCGCGGGCGCTCAGTCGAGGCAGAACTCGTTGCCCTCGACGTCCTGCATCACCAGGCACGACTCGTTGTCCTCGTCGGCAAGCAGCAGTCGCACGCGTGCTGCCCCGAGCGGGACCAGTCGCGCGCACTCGGCCTCGAGTGCGGCCAGGCGCTCCTCACCCACCAGGCCCGTGCCGACACGCACGTCGAGATGCACCCGGTTCTTGACGACCTTGCCTTCGGGGACGCGCTGGAAGAACAGCCGCGGGCCCACACCCGTGGGGTCCACGCATGCGAAGGCCGAGCCCCGGTCCTCCGGCGGCAGCGCACGATCGAACTCCTCCCAGCTGGCGAACCCCTCGGGCGGCGGAGGTACGACGTACCCCAGCACCTCGCACCAGAAGCGGGCGACGCGCTCGGGTTCGGCGCAGTCGAAGGTGACCTGGAACTGCTTGACCGATGCCATCGGGCCACCCTAGGGCTGCCCGGCGGGCACCTCGTGCGGCGCCGCGCCATCCGCCACCGCGGTTCAGAACTCTCGCACGGTGAGCAGGCTGTCGCCGTGGACGGCGTCCGGCTCACCCGGCCGGTCTCGCGGAACCCGAGCTTCTCCAGGACCCGTCGCGATGCGGCATTCCAGTCCCGGACCGTCGCCCACAGCCGCGGGTAGCCCGCGTCGCCCACCCAGGTGACCACGGCCCGACCTGCCTCGGTGGCGTAGCCGCGGCCGTGGGCCGCACGCAGCAGCTCGTAGGCCAGCTCCGGTTCGTCGGGCGATCCGGTTCCCGTGGAAGACCAGCCCGCAGTACCCGATCACGTCGGCCGTGCCCTTGCGCTCCACCGCCAGGAGCCCGGGCCCCGGCTCCTCGCGCGCAGCGCGCAGCTGGGCAGCCATGTCCTCCACGGTCGGTCGGCCCTCGGGATCGATCCGCCGATGCGGCGGCACCCGCTCATCCCGCTCGGTCCACAGCCGGCGATAGATCGCGGCCTCGTCCACCCGGCGACGCCGGAGGACGAGCCGTTCGGTCTCCAAGGTGTCCAGGACGGGCACGGGCGACATGCCGGCATTGTGTCAGCGTCGGCCGCAGCTGCGGTCGCCCAGCCGAGGTCCTCGCCAGGGCCGCTGGACCTCCTGAGCGACCCTGAACCGGGGCGAGCGTCCGTCCGTCTCTCCCTATAGGCGCGTCCCTGTGCGCGCGAAAGGAGCGGACCATGCGCAGGACCCTCATCGCGACAGCCTTTGTCGCAGCACTCACCGTGGCGGGGGCTGCCCCGGCACTCGCCGCGGCCAACCCGAGCGGGACCGGCCCACCCAGCCAGGACTGCGGCGACCTGGGGACCTTCCCCGGCCACACGACCACCTCTCCCGGCTCGCCCTTCAACGAGGGTGTCGGCACGGGCGGCCTGCACTACACCGAGAAGTCGCAGTACGACGTCGCTTGCTTCCAGGTCGGCCAGCACTGATCCGGTCGGCTGCATCCGACTGAACGGGGACATGTCCCGTGGGCCGCGAGCGATCGGCCTACCACGCAGAACTGGCGCTTACCTCGCGATGTTTCGCGTGGTAAGCGCCAGTTTCACTAGGTACCTAGTGAATCCTGCAGGTGCCGCAGCGATCAGTGCCCGTGGCCGTGCCCGTGGCCAGCGGCCGGGGCGTCGTCCTCGTCCTCGGGCTTGTCGACGATCAGCGTCTCGGTCGTCAGCAGCATGCCGGCGATCGAGGTCGCGTTGACCAGCGCGGAGCGGGTCACCTTGACCGGGTCGAGCACGCCCTGGGCGACCAGGTCGCCGTACTCCTCGGTGGCGGCGTTGTAGCCGTTGCCGGGGCCGAGCTCGCGGACCTTGCTGGTCACGACGTAGCCGTTCTGCGCCGCCGTTCTCGGCGATCCAGCGCAGCGGCTCGTCGGCGGCCTTGCGCACGATCTTCACGCCGACCGCCTCGTCACCGGTGAGGCCGAGGCCGTCGTCGAGCACGGAGACCGCGTGGATGAGCGCGGAGCCACCGCCGGGGACGATGCCCTCCTCGATCGCGGCGCGCGTCGCGGAGACGGCGTCCTCGATGCGGTGCTTCTTCTCCTTCAGCTCCACCTCGGTGGCGGCGCCGACCTTGATCACGCACACGCCACCGGCCAGCTTCGCGAGGCGCTCCTGGAGCTTCTCGCGGTCCCAGTCGGAGTCGGTGTTCTCGATCTCGGCCTTGATCTGGTTGACCCGGCCGTCGACGGCCGCGGCGTCGCCGCCACCCTCGACGATGGTCGTGTTGTCCTTGGTGATCACGATGCGGCGGGCGGTGCCGAGCACCTCGAGGCCGACCTGGTCGAGCTTGAGCCCGACCTCGGGGGACACGACCTGCGCGCCGGTCAGGGTCGCGATGTCCTGCATCATCGCCTTGCGGCGGTCACCGAAGGCCGGCGACTTCACCGCGGCGGCGTTGAAGGTGCCGCGGATCTTGTTGACGACCAGGGTCGAGAGCGCCTCGCCCTCGAGGTCCTCGGCGAGGATGAACAGCGGCTTGCCGGCCTGGATGACCTTCTCCAGCAGCGGCAGCAGCTCGGAGATCGCGGAGATCTTGCCCTGGTGCAGCAGCACGTAGGCGTCGTCGAGGACGGCCTCCATGCTCTCCGGGTCGGTCACGAAGTACGGCGAGAGGTAGCCCTTGTCGAACTGCATGCCCTCGGTGAAGTCCAGCTCGGTGCCCATGGTGTTGGACTCCTCGACGGTGATCACGCCGTCCTTGCCGACCTTGTCGAAGGCCTCGGCGAGCAGGTCGCCGATCACGGCGTCACGCGACGAGACGGTCGCGACGGCGGCCATGTCCTCGCGGGACTCGACGTCGCGCGCCGCCTTGAGCAGCTCGTCGCCGACGGCCGCGGCGGCGGCGTCCATGCCGCGCTTGAGGCCCATCGGGTTCACACCCGCGGCCACGGCGCGCAGGCCCTCGTGGACCATCGCCTGGGCCAGGACCGTCGCCGTGGTCGTGCCGTCACCGGCGACGTCGTTGGTCTTGGTGGCGACCTCCTTGGTCAGCTGGGCACCCAGGTTCTCGAACGGGTCGTCCAGCTCGATCTCACGCGCGACGGTCACACCGTCGTTGGTGATCGTGGGGGCGCCCCACTTCTTGTCCAGGACCACGTAGCGGCCCCTGGGACCGAGGGTCACCTTCACGGCGTTCGCGAGCGCGTCGACACCGCGCTCCAGCGAGCGCCGGGCGCTCTCGTCGAACTCAAGAATCTTCGGCATTAACTCTCCTCAGAAGGGAACAGATCTCGGGTCGCCCGCCCGGGACAAGGGTGCCGAGACCCCCGTCATGCGGACGACCCGGATGAAATCAGGAAACGATCGCGAGGACGTCGCGCGCGGAGAGGATGAGGTACTCCCCACCGGCGTACTTGACCTCGGTGCCGCCGTACTTGCTGTAGATCACCTTGTCGCCGACGGTGACGTCGAGCGGGACGCGGTTGCCGTTGTCGTCGATGCGACCCGGACCGATCGCCAGGACCTCGCCCTCCTGGGGCTTCTCCTTGGCGGTGTCCGGGATGACGAGGCCGGAAGCCGTGGTCTGCTCGGCGTCGAGCGGCTTGACGACGATGCGGTCCTCGAGGGGCTTGATGTTGACCGACACGATGTCGACCTCCACTTTCTCCACTTGTCTGAACTCTTGGCCTGGAGGGGGTCCTCCGGGAAGTTTGAGCCTGCGGTGAGGTACGCCGTCGCGGGGGTCGCACCTCGTGCAAGCGCTGGCACCCTCAGGGCGAGAGTGCCAGAGCCGACGTTAGCACTCCCCTGAAGTGAGTGCCAGAGAGGGCCAGCCCGGATGGACCAGAGACGGTCCCGGGGAGCCGGTGCCACGATAGGTGGTGACCGCGTCCCGCACGGTGGGTCGCTGGTCAGCGGCCGCCCTCCTCCTCGTGCTGGCGGCTGCCTGCGGGGATGGCGCCACCCCGGTCGGGCCGTCGAGCACACGGCGACGTCGACGCGGTGGCCGCGGCGGTGCGGGCCGAGGCCGAGGGGTACGTCGGCGCGGCGCCGGGGATCGCGGTCTACCTGCGGGTCGGTGAGCAGGAGCGCACGGTGGCGGTCGGGGTCGCCGACACGGCCACCGCGACGCCGCTGCGGCCCGAGCACCGGTTCGCGGTCGCCAGCGTCACCAAGCCGATGGTGGCCACCGTGGTCATGTCACTGGTCGAGGACGGCGACCTCGCCCTCGACGACCGGGTCACCGACCTGCTGCCCGGCGTCGTGCCGCACGCCCGCGGCGTCCGCGTCGAGCACCTCCTCGACCACACCAGCGGCGTGCTCACCTACGACCACGTCCCGATGTTCCCGGGCTTCGGCCGCGAGCCGGCCCGGAAGCTGGTCGGCACCGTCCGCTGGGCCGACCCGATGTTCGAGCCCGGCAGCGAGGCGGCGTACTCCAACACCAACTACCTGCTGCTCGGGATGATCGCCGAGCGGGTCACCGGCGAGCCGATCGGCCGGCTGCTCGCCGAGCGCGTGTTCGGTCCGGCCGGGATGACGGCGACCACCTTCGGCCCGGCCGGCGTACCCCCGGAGCGCGCTGGCACACGGGTACGCCGACGGCGTGGACGTCGACGCCGGGAGCTGGCCGGAGCCCGGCGCCGACGCGGGGGTGGTCGCCACGGTGGCCGACGTCGGGCACTTCCTGGTCGCGCTGACCGGCGGCGAGCTGGTCGCGCCGGCCGACGTGGCCACGATGGTCGCCGGGCACAGCATCCTCGGGGCCGAGCCGTACGGCCTCGGCGTGGCCACCATCAGCACTCGCTGCGGGGACGCGATCGGGCACGAGGGCGGCATCCCCGGCTTCAGCACCCGTGCCTGGACCCTCGTGCACGGCGACCGGACGGTCGTGGTCGCGATCAACACGAGCACGGCCAGCCGCTCGATCGCCGACGCCCTCGTCGAGACGGCGCTCTGCGACTGACCCCGTCCGGTCGAGGAGGGCCCTGCTGCGAGACTGACGGCGTGGACCTCGACTCCTTCCGCTGGCTGCTGACCGACGACGGCCAGCGGCTGCTGGCGCGGGCGACCCATGCGTACGCCGACGCCGACGGGCGACCCGGTCCGCGCGGCCGCCGCCGTACGCCGGATCGAGCCGGACGCCGACCGCTCCGCCGCCGCGCTGACCCAGGTCCAGCTCCGGGCCCGGGCGGTCGCGAAGTTCGGCGACGAGGCGGTGCGGATGTACTTCACCCCCGACGCGCTCGAGCAGGCCACCCGCCCGCGGGTGGCCGCCCACCGGGCCGCCCGGCTGGCCGCCGCCGCGCCGTCCAGCGTGATCGACCTCGGCTGCGGGATCGGCGGCGACCTGATCGCCTTCGCCCGGGCCGGGCTGACCGTCGCCGGCGTCGACCTCGACCCGGTGCGGGTCGCGGTGGCCGAGGCCAACCTGGCCGCGCTCGGCCTGCCCGGAGCCGTCCGGGTCGCCGACGGCACCACCCTCGACCTCGAGGGCTTCGGCGCGGTCTTCGCCGACCCCGTCCGCCGGGGCGCCCGCGGCCGCGTGTTCGACGCCGAGGGCTGGACGCCGCCGTGGCCGTTCGTCGCCGGGCTCCTCGAGCGCCGGGCGGTGGTCAAGGTCGCCCCGGGCATCCCGCACGAGCTCGTCCCGGACCGCGTCGAGGCCGAGTGGGTCAGCGAGCACGGCGAGGTGAAGGAGGCGGCCCTGTGGTCGGCGTACCTCGCCACCTGCGAGCGCCGCGCCACCGTCATCGGCGAGGGCGGGCTGGCCACGCTGACCGAGGAGGACGACCCGTACGCCGACGGTCCCCGGCCGGTGCGCGACGTCGGCGCGTTCCTCTACGAGCCGGACGGGGCGGTGATCCGCGCCCACCTGGTGACCGCGGTGGCCGCCGGTGTCGACGGCGGTCTCCTCGACGAGCACATCGCGTGGGTGACCGGCGACGCGGCGTACCGCACGCCGTTCGCCCGGGGCTACCAGGTGCTCGAGGAGGTGCCCTACCGCGAGAAGCCGCTCAAGGCCGCCCTGCGGGAGCGGCAGATCGGCAGGCTCACCATCAAGAAGCGCGGCGTCGACGTGGTGCCGGAGCAGCTCCGCAAGCGGCTCGAGCTCCGCGGGGAGAACGAGGCGACGCTGGTGCTGACCCGGGTGGCCGGCGCCGGTACGGCGTACCTCGTCAAGCCGTTCTAGCAGCCGGTCCGCTCGACGCCCCGCACCCGGACCGGCAGGTGGCCCGGTGCGGTGGTCCGGCCGAGCAGCACCGCGACCAGGTTGTGCATGACCGCGGAGGTGTCGCCGTACGTCGCGACCTTCACGCGCGCGGTGCTGCGACGCAGGACGTACGGCGTGTCCAGCGCGACGACGACCGCGCCGCGGACCGCGTGGCCACCGCGCGGGACCAGCACGACCTTGGGGCCGCTGCCGAGCCGGAGCCCGGCGCTGCGGGCGGCGTACCGCAGCCGGGCGGCCTGCGGCCCGCGGCCCGACCACGCGGATCGCGGAGCCGACCAGCCGGCCCGAGCAGGGTCCGGCCACGACGGTGAGCGCGGCGTGCGAGAGCCGGGAGGAGGAGCGCCGCTGCGAGCCGGGGGCGGCGGGGTGCTGCGGCGCCGGCGTTGCGGTGGATCAGCATGGCCAGCATCCGGGTGGCGGCGGCCTCGAGGCGGGCGCGCGGGAGGCGGCCGGCGCGGACGGCGGTGACGATCGCGGTGCGGGCGACCGCGGGGTCCGGGGGCATGAGCAGGACGTCGGCGCCGGCGCGGAGCGCGGCGACCGCACCCCGGCCGCCGGGGTACTGCTTCTCGACGCCGTCCATCGCCAGCGAGTCGGTGACCACGACGCCGCGGAAGCCGAGGTCGCGGCGCAGCAGGCCGGTGATGACCTTGCGGGAGACCGACGCCGGGCGGCCGGGGTCGACCGCGCGGACGTCGATGTGGCCGATCATCACGGCCGGCGCGTCGGCGGCGATCGCCTCGCGGAACGGCCGGAGGTCGATCCGGTCGAGCTCGGCGCGGGTGCGCTTCTGCACCGGCAGGCCGAGGTGGCTGTCGGTGGTGAGCGAGCCGTGGCCGGGGAAGTGCTTGAGGACCGGCACCACGCCGGCGTCCTGGTGGCCCCGACCGGCCGCGATCACCTGCCGGGCGACCAGGCCCGGTCGGGAGCCCGGCGCTGCGCGCGCCGATGGTCGGGTCCGAGGGCCCGCGCGTGACGTCGGCGTCGGGGGCGAAGACCACGTCGAAGCCCATGCCGAGCAGCTCCCTGCCGCTGCCCATCGCGGCGGCCCGGGTCAGCGCGGTGTCGTCGGCGGCCCCGGCCGACATGAACGCCGGGAACCGGGTGGCGGTGCCGCGCACCCGGGCGACGGCGCCGCCCTCCTGGTCGACGCCGACCAGCAGCGGACGGTGG
The DNA here is from genome assembly GCA_963721775.1 of uncultured Actinomycetota bacterium. GTDB lineage: Bacteria > Actinomycetota > Actinomycetes > Propionibacteriales > Nocardioidaceae > Nocardioides. The sequence goes on from CAVRMH010000040.1 coordinate 82,220, forward strand.
ACCCGGTCGGTGAGCGTGCGGTTGGCGCGGGTGATCTGGCCGGGTGAGGTGACGTTGGCGGAGAACGCGATGACGCCGCCGAGGTGCAGCCTCCGCACGAGCCGGACCGGGGCTCCGGTGCCCTCGTAGTCCGCGACGATCACCTGGCCGGCCAGCTCCGGCAGGGTCATCGCGTCGACGCGCGCCCGGGCCCGGCGTACCTCCGCAGCGGTGGGCAGCCGCGACGGCGGCGCCTCGACCCGGGCAGTCTTCGGCGCGGGTCGCTGGCCGCGGCCGGAGCACCGGACGGGGGGCGACGGCGAGGGCCGGGGCGGGCGTCGGGTCGGTGCGTACGGCGGCCCCGCCGTCGGCCAGGCTCAGGGCGTCGGGGGCGACACCTGGGCGCAGCCGGAGACCGCCAGCGCGCACAGCGCAAGTGACGGCAGCCAGCCGGGACGGGGTCATGGCTCCATGTGAACACACCGCCGCCCGGGGTCGCGGCAGAACCCCCGGGTCAGAGGTTCGCGCGCTCCGCGGCGATCGTGGTGTCCTCGCCGTGGCCGGTGTGCACCACGGTGTCGTCGGGCAGCGCGAGCAGCCGGGCGCGGATCGACTCCTTGATCAGGCCCTCGTCGCTGAACGACCGGCCGGTGGCACCGGGGCCGCCCTGGAACAGGGTGTCGCCGGTGAACACGCAGCCCAGGTCGGGGGCGTGGAAGCACACCGCACCCGGGGCATGGCCGGGCGTGTGCAGCGCCACCAGCGTGGTGCCGCCGACGGTGATCTCCTGGCCGTCGGCGAGGTCGACGTCCCACAGCTCGTCGGTGTGGGTCAGCTCCCACAGCGGCCGGTCGGCGGGGTGCAGCAGGATCGGGGCGTGTACGACGTCGCGCAGCGCCGGCGCGACCCGGATGTGGTCGTCGTGGGCGTGGGTGCACAGGATCGCCTTCACGGTCCGGTCCCCCACCACGGCCAGGATCGCGTCGACGTCGTGCGGGGCGTCGATGACGACGCACTCGGAGTCGTCGCCGACGACCCAGACGTTGTTGTCGACCTGGTGGGTCTCGCCGTCGAGGGAGAAGGTGCCGGAGACGACGGCGTGGTCGATGCGGGCGGTCATCAGAGAAGGACCACCGAGCGGAGGACCTCGCCACCGTGCATCTTGTCGAACGCCGCCTCCACGTCGCCCAGCCCGATCTCCTCGGACACGAAGGCGTCCAGGTCGAGCCGGCCCTGGAGGTAGAGGTCGACCAGCATCGGGAAGTCGCGCGAGGGCAGGCAGTCGCCGTACCAGCTGGACTTGAGGGACCCACCGCGGCCGAAGACGTCGATCAGCGGGATCTCGGGGATCGTCATGTCGGGCGTCGGCACGCCGACCAGCACCACGGTGCCGGCCAGGTCGCGGGCGTAGAACGCCTGCTTCCAGGTCTCGGGGCGGCCGACTGCGTCGATGACCACGTCGGCGCCCTCGGCGCCGTTGCCGCCGACGATCTCCTTGACCGCCGCGGCGAGGTCGGTGCCGGTGCTGTTGATGGTGTGGGTGGCGCCCATGCGGCGAGCCGCCTCGAGCTTCCGGTCGTCGATGTCGACGGCGATGATCGTGCCGGCCCCGGCCAGCGCGGAGCCCGCGACCGCGGCCACGCCGACGCCGCCGCAGCCGATCACGGCCACGGTCTTGCCGCGGCCGACGTTGCCGGTGTTGATGGCGGCACCGAGGCCGGCCATCACGCCGCAGCCGAGCAGGCCGACGGCCGCCGGACGGGCGGCCTCGTCGACCTTGGTGCACTGGCCGGCGGCGACCAGGGTCTTCTCGGCGAAGGCACCGATGCCGAGCGCCGGGCTGAGCTCGGTGCCGTCCTCGAGCGTCATCTTCTGCGTCGCGTTGTGGGTGGCGAAGCAGTACCACGGCTCGCCGCGGTTGCAGGCCCGGCAGTCGCCGCAGACCGCACGCCAGTTGAGGACCACGAAGTCGCCCGGGGCGACCTCCGTGACGCCCTCGCCGACCGCCTCGACGATCCCGGCCGCCTCGTGGCCGAGCAGGAACGGGAAGTCGTCGTTGATCCCGCCCTCGCGGTAGTGCAGGTCGGTGTGGCAGACCCCGCACGCCTGGACCTGCACGACCGCCTCGCCGGGACCGGGGTCGGGCACGTTGATCGTGACCACCTCGACGGGCGCTCCCTTGGCCTTCGCGACGACGGCTCGAACCTGCTGCATCAACGACCTCCTGCATCGGAACTGACTGCCATCCAAGCAGACCTCGGCGAATGCAACCCGGCTGCACCATTTCGCGTCTTGGGTGCGGAAGGATGGTGAGACGGATGCACACCTTGACGCACCCAGGAGCAGCGATGTCACGCGATACGCCGGCGAAGGACGCCGACTTCAGCGCGTGGATGACTGCCCGGCAGCCCGCGCTGCTGCGTACGGCGTACCTGCTCACGGGTGACCACCACAGCGCCGAGGACCTCGTCCAGACGACGCTCGCCAAGGTGTACCTCTCGTGGGACAAGGTGCAGAAGCGTGACGTGATCGACGGGTACGCCCGGCGGATCCTCGTCAACGAGAACAACTCGATCTGGCGCCGCGCGTGGAAGAAGCGCGAGGTCGGCCAGCGACCAGGTCCCGGAGCGGCAGCCGTTCCACGACCGGTACGACGAGGGCCAGAGCTCGGCGCTCTGGGACCACGTGCAGACGCTCCCGAAGAAGCAGCGCGCGGTGATCGTGCTCCGCTACTACGAGGAGCTGAGCGAGGCGGAGACGGCCGAGGTGCTCGGCATCTCCGTCGGCACCGTGAAGTCCCAGGCCAGCCGGGCGCTGGCCACCCTGAGGCAGGACGCCTCGCGACACGCAGCGATGAGTGGGGAGGAGGAGCGATGAGCAACCCCCAGGACAACCTGACCGAGCAGCTCGGACGTGAGCTGCACGACCGTGGCGCCTCGGTGCACGGACAGCCGATCGGCCTCGGCGACGTCAAGAAGACGGCCGGGAAGATCCGGCGCCGCCGGCAGGTCGCCGGCGGCGCGGTCGTCGCGGCCGCCGCCGCGATCCTCGTCCCCAGCGTGATGGTGGCCGGCAACCTGCTCGGCGGCGACGCCGCCCCGCAGCCGGCGAACCCCAGCCCGAGCGTGACCCAGACCCCGAAGCCGGCGGACGGGCCGATCGTGCTCGACGCGGACGCCCCCCAGGGTGCGGACCCGCAGATGCAGTACCTCGACGGCCGCAAGCTGGTGGACAGCGCCGGCAACGTCGTCCCGCTGTCGGCCGACTACAGCGGCCTGGCCCGGGTGGGCAACGAGTACCTCGCGGTCCGCCAGGGCGACCCGGGCACGTTCGTCGACGTCCTCGACTCCGAGGGCAAGGTCATCGACACCGTCGGAGACCGCCGCGGGCGTGGTCAGCTCGGCCGACCAGACGGTCGGCGCCTGGATCACGCCCGGTGGCCGGATCATGACCCGGTTCCAGGGCGGCACCGTGCAGCTGGACACGATCGCGGTTCGGCCCAGGCGGTCGAGATCCTCGGCAGCGGGTCCTGCATGGAGGACAAGGGCGGCTGCCGGGTCTTCTTCAACCACGTTCGGCGAGGTCGGCTCCCCCCAGGTCCGCCGACTCCCACGGCATCGTGGACGTCGTTCGGCGGCGACTTCTCCGGAACGTCCGGGCGGTCTCGCCCGACGGCCTGATCGCCGGCCTGGTCGAGCAAGCCGAACCCGGACCCGTCGGCACCCGCCTGCAGCGCGGTCTACGACGAGCGGGCCGAGCAAGCGGCTGTTCAAGACCTGCGACTACGTCTTCGAGTACGCCGGTGCCGGGTTCTCGCCGGACGAGTCCCGGATCGTGGGCCACCACGCAGGACGCGGACGGCGCCGGCCCCCGCTCGATCGTGGTGCTGGACGCGCAGTCCGGGAAGACGGTGGCGGAGATCGAGGTCGCCGGGGCGCGGAAGAACGGCGCCGGCTCGATCGTCGACACCGTGTGGGAGGACGACGGCCACCTGCTGGTCAAGGTCGAGGGCTCCAACGCGGACGGGATCCCGGCGTACAACCTGTTCCGGGTGAGCCTCGACGGCACCGTCGAGCGGGTGCTGGAGAAGGACTACGCGGCCGGCGGCGAGGTCCAGCCCTGGATCTTCCTCGACTGACCCCCGCCGAACCGTGCGTTGTGGTCCGCCGAACCGTGCATTGTGGTCCGCCGAACCGTGCGTTGTGGTCGCCACAACACACGGCTCGACCCGCCACAACACACGGCTCGGCCCGCCACAACACACGGCTCGGCCCGCCACAACACACGGCTCGGCCCGCCATGACGCACGGTTCGGCGGTCAGGCGACCACGGTGGTGATGGGCTGGCTGGAGTCGGCGGGGAGGTCGAGCGCGGAGGGGGTGCGGCCTCGGGCGACGAGCTCGGAGCCGAGCGCGGCGACCATGGCCCCGTTGTCGGTGCACGAGTCCCGGCCGCGGCACCCGGACGCGTACGCCGATCTCGGCGGCCCGCTCGGTGGCCATCGCCCGGAGCCGGGAGTTCGCCGCGACGCCACCGCCGATGAGGATGTCCTCGATGCCCTGCGAGGTGGCGGCGTCGAGGGCCTTGCGGACCAGCACGTCGCAGACCGCCTCCTGGAACGACGCCGCGACGTCGGCCACCGGCACCGGCTCCCCCGCCCGCTCGCGCGCCTCGACCCAGCGCGCGACGGCGGTCTTCAGCCCCGAGAACGAGAAGTCGAACCGGTGCCGCTCGAGGTCCCGGCGCGAGGTCAGCCCGCGCGGGAAGTCGACGTACACGCTCGACCCGGACGCCGCCTCACGGTCGATGTGCGGCCCGCCGGGGAACGGCAGCCCCAGCAGCCGGGCCACCTTGTCGAAGGCCTCGCCGGCGGCGTCGTCGATCGTCGCGCCGAGCGGCTCGACGCCGACGGTCACGTCGGTGACCCGCAGCAGCGAGGAGTGCCCGCCGGAGACCAGCATCGCCAGGCACGGCTCGGGCAGCGGGCCGTGCTCGAGCTGGTCGACCGCGACGTGCGCGGCGAGGTGGTTGACGCCGTACAACGGCTTGCCGAGGCCCAGCGACAGCGCCTTGGCCGACGCCACCCCGACCAGCAGCGCACCGGCCAGCCCGGGCCCGCTGGTCACCGCGATCGCGTCGACGTCGTCGAGCCGGACGCCGGCGGTCGCGCAGGCCCGCTCGATCGTCGGCACCATCGCCTCGAGGTGGGCGCGCGAGGCGACCTCGGGTACGACGCCGCCGAAGCGCGCGTGCTCCTCGACGCTGCTGGCGACGGCGTCGGCGAGGAGGGTGTTGCCGCGGACGATCCCGACACCGGTCTCGTCGCAGGAGGTCTCGATGCCGAGCACCAGGGGTTCATCGGTCATGAGGCCACCTCCAGCAGCGGTCGGGACAGGACGAGCGCGTCGGTGCCGTCGCGGTAGTACCGCCGGCGTACGTCGATCCTCGTGAACCCGTGCGCCTCGTAGAACGCGAGCGCGGGTGCGTTCGCCGCGCTCACCTCGAGCAGCATCCGGTCGGCACCACCGGCACGCACCGCGGCCGCGGCCCGGTCCAGCAGCAGCCCGGCCACACCCGACCGCTGGTGCTCGGGGTGCACCGCGATCCGCTGCAGGTCGGCGAGGTCGCCGGCCAGCATCGTGACGGCGTAGCCGATGACGGCACCGGACGCCACAGCCACGAGCGCCCGCCGGCCCGGACCGGTCAGCTCCGAGCGCACCGACGCCTCGGTCCAGGCGTCGGCGCCGAAGAGGCTGGGCCTCCAGCCCCACGACCGCGGGTACGTCGGACTCGGTGGCCGGCCGGATCACCGGGGTCGTCACGAGACCGCCTTGGGCTTGCCGGGCGCGACGGCGTCCGGTCGACGGAGGTACATCGGCTCGGGCTCGAGCAGCTCGGCCAGCCCACCGGCGACCGCCCGGGCCAGCCAGGAAGCGGACGGCCGCAGCGGGCGCACCCCCGACGGGAACGCCATCGGGTAGAGCTGTGCGCCCTCCCCCACGACCGGGTGCTCGGTCTCCACGTCGCCCGGCCGGTCGACCGCCGGGTCGGTCCGCCGCGCGCCGGACGCGTCGTACGTCGCCCAGTAGACCTCCTTGCGCCGCGCGTCGGTCGCGACCAGGAAGTCGCTGGAGACGGCACCGGTGGCGACGGCCTCGACCGCGAGCACGTCCAGCGAGCACACGCCGTGCACCGGGACGCCGAGGACGTACCCGAGCGTCCGCGCGGTCACCAGCCCGACGCGCAGGCCGGTGAACGGCCCGGGACCGACGCCGACGCCGATCGCGGTGACGTCGCGCCGCGTCCGTCCGGCGGAGTCGAGCACGGCCGCGATCAGCGGGGCGAGCTGCTCGCCGTGCTTCATCGTCTGCTCGGAGGTCTGCGCCGCGACCACGTCGTCACCGTCGGCAAGGGCGACGGTGACCTGGGGCGAGGAGGTGTCGAAGGCGAGCAGCACGGTCAGAGGCTATCCACCGTGCGTCCGGGGAGCAGGTCGAGGCCCGCGTCGAGCCAGCGCAGGCCGACCGGGGTGACCTCCACCTCGCGCGGGTCGTGGTCGTCGGGGTCCGGGTCGGAGCCGACGCGGCGCAGCAGCCGCAGCTCCAGCCGCTCGTCGGCCAGGCCCTCGGCGACGCCCTCGCCCCACTCGACGATGGTGACCGCGTCCTCCAGCGAGGTGTCCAGGTCGAGGTCGTCGAGCTCCTCGATCCCGCCGAGGCGGTAGGCGTCGACGTGCACCAGCGCCGGCCCCCCGGTGAGCGAGGGGTGCACCCGGGCGATGACGAACGTCGGCGAGGTGATGTCGCCGCGCACGCCGAGGCCGGCGCCGATCCCCTGGGTCATCGTCGTCTTCCCGGCGCCGAGGTCGCCGGAGAGGATGCACCAGGTCACCGCGGCGCAGCAGCCCGGCCAGCGCCGTCCCGAGCCGGCGCGCGTCGTCGGCGGTCGGCAGGGTCAGCGTCCGCGGGAACACCTTGGCCAGCCGCAGCGTCACGCCGACCCGGCCGGACGGGACGTACCCGTGGTACTTCCAGAACTCGATCGACTCCGGCAGCTCGACCCGCGCCTTGACCCGCACGCCCTCGGCGCCGCGCGCCGCGGCGTACTCCTCGGCGGCCGCGACCAGCGCGGACGGCGACGCCGTGAGCCCTGCGCGGACGGCACCACGCCGAAGCGGCGCAGCATGATCCCGGGTCCGGAGTCGTCGAAGAGCAGCGACCCGACCGGGCGCCCGTCGAGCGTGGCCAGCAGTCCGCCGTACGCCGCGAGCTCGGCCGCGACGGACTCGACGGTCTCGGACAGCGCGTCCGCGGGCGGGTCGAGCTCGGGCCGGGCGCCGAAGGCCTCGCGGATGACCGCGAGCACGTCGGGGGCGGCCTCGGCGTGGACCACCCGCACGTCGACGCCGCTCACGGCCCGTCCAGCGGGGCGTGGGCGCTGGCGGCGGCGATCAGCTGGTCGAGCGCGGCGTTGACCTGCTCGTGCCGCTCGAGGATGACCATGTGGCCGGCGCCCTCGCACTCGACGAGCTGCGAGGTCGGGATCAGCGTGTGCATCTTGCGGCTGTGGCCGATCGAGGTGACCCGGTCGGCGGTGCCGCAGATGATCGTGGTCGGCAGCCGGTCGAAGGCCTCGACGACCGCGAACTTGTCGAGCGTCTCGAAGTTGGGGAAGAACTCCGCGACCACGTCGAACGGCGTCTTCGCCAGCATCTCGTCGACGAACGCGACGTAGCTGGCCGGCACGTCCCCGCCGAAGGCCAGGGTGTCGGTGGCGACCATGGCGATGTCCTTGCTGGCCCGCCGCAGGTGGTCGACCAGCTTGGAGGTCCGCGCCAGCCCGGCCACCAGGCGCATCGCGACGTCGCCGCCGAAGCCCTCGGGCAGGAGCGGGATCAGCAGCCGGTGCGGGTGCAGACCGCCGGCCGTGGTCGAGATCAGCGCGACCCCGGTGACCCGGTCGCCGAACAGCTCGGGGTGCTGCTCGGCGAGCGCGACGATGGACATGCCGCCCATCGAGTGGCCGACGAGCACGATCCGGCCGTCCGGCACCACGTGGTCGATGACCTGCTTGAGGTCGTGGGCGAGCTGCTCGACGGTGGCGTGGCCCTTGGTCGAGCGGCCCGACCGGCCGTGCGAGCGCTGGTCGAAGAAGACCGTGCGCACCAGCCCGCGGTACCCCGCCCGCTGGAAGTGCCAGCAGTCCAGGTTGAGGGCGTAGCCGTGCACGAACACCACGGTCAGCGGCTCGGCGTCGGGCCCGCGCCGGCGCCCGCGCTCGGCCGGCGGCAGCTCGTCCACCTCGACGTGGAGGGGTACGCCGTCCTCCGCGACGACCGTGATCGGCGCCGAGCGCAGCGACCCGAGCTCGGTGGTGTCACCCACCCCGCGGTGGGCGATGACCCGGCGGCGGTGCGCGACCCCGGCAGCGGCACCGGCGACGGCCAGCCCGGCTGCCCCGGCGGCGTACGCGAGGGCGCGGCGACGCAGGCTCACGCGGGAGCCTCCTCGGAGTCGACGATCCGGCGGGTGAACCGTCCGCCGATGCGGGTGACGATCTCGTAGTTGATGGTGCCGACCGCTTCCGCCCAGTCGGTGGCGGTCGGCATGCCGTCCGCGCCGGTGCCGAAGAGCACCACGTCGTCGCCGGGCTCGGCGGTGTCGTCGCCGAGGTCGACGACGAACTGGTCCATGCAGACGACGCCGCGGATCGGCCGCCGCTTGCCGCCGACGGCCACCTCGGCCCGGTTGCCGGCCACCCGCGGCACGCCCTCGCCGTACCCCGCGGGCACCAGCGCGACGGTGGTGTCGTGCTCGGCGGTCCAGGTGTGGCCGTAGGACACGCTGTCCCCCGCCGCGATCCGCTTGACCATGGACAGCCCGGCGCGGACGGTCATCGCCGGCACCAGGCCGACGGCGGCGGTGCCGGGCTGGCCGGGCGCCGGGTCGAGGCCGTAGCTCGCGATCCCGCACCGGACCAGGTCGAAGCGGGAGCTCGGTCGCAGGATGGCGGCGGCACTGTTGGCGAGGTGGCGCACCTCGGGCTCGAGGCCGGCCTCGGCGGCGACGTCGAGCGCCTCGCGGAAGACCGTCTCCTGGGCGTCGTTGGCCGGGTGGTCGGGCTCGTCGCTGCAGGCGAAGTGGGACCAGATGCCGGTGACGTCGACGAGGTCGTCGACCTCGGCCTTGCGGGCGGCCCCGACCAGCGTCGGCCAGTCCGCCATCGTGCAGCCACCCCGGGACAGGCCGGTGTCGACCTTGAGCTGGAGGCGGGCGACCCGGCCGACCTCGCGGGCGGCGGCCCCGATCTCGGCCAGCTCGGCGAGGGAGTACGCCGTGACGTCGATGCCGTGCGCGATGGCGGCGGCGTAGTCCTCGCCCGGGACGCCGAGCCAGCAGAGCACCGGTCCGGTGTCGCCGGCGTCGCGGAGCGCCAGGGCCTCGTCGATGGTGGCGACGCCGAGCCACTCGGCACCGGCCTCGCGGGCGGCGCGGGCGGCGGGAACCATGCCGTGGCCGTACCCGTCCGCCTTGACCACGGTCATCATCTGCACGCCCGGCGTGTCCGCCCGGCGACCAGCGCCCGGAGCCGGCGTACGTTCGCGCGGATCGTCGCCACGTCGACGACGATCTCCGCGCGTGCCGGGTCCGGGCTCATGGGGCGATTCTTTCAGGTCCGGTACGCCGGGTGGCCGACCGTGCCGGATGGCGGGTCACCGGGCGCCGATTCCGACCCTCTGGCGCAGGTCAGAGGAGGGAGCGGACGACGGCGGGGACGGCGGCGGCGACGTCGAGCGCGGTGATCGGGCCGCCTCCGGAGGCGTACGTCGCGGCCGCGCCGTGCAGCCAGGAGCCCACCGACGCCGCGTCGTACGTCGACAGTCCGGCCGCGAGCAGGGCGCCGATGATCCCGGCCAGCACGTCTCCGGCACCCGCGGTGGCCAGCCAGGGCACGCCGGTGGTGGTGACCCGGACCTCCCCGGACGGGGTGGCGACCAGCGTGTGCCGGCCCTTGAGCAGGCAGACGGCGTCGAACCGGGACGCCGCGGCGCGCACGTGCTCCAGCTGCCGGGCCTCGACCTCCGACCGTTCGACGCCGAGCATCCGGGCCAGCTCGCCGGCGTGCGGGGTGAGCACCAGCGGCACCGGGGGCGCGGCGGGCAGGTGGGCGAGGGCGTCGGCGTCGACGACGACCGGCACCCCGTCCTCGAGCGCGGCGGCCAGGTCGGACCCGGCGTCCTCGCCGCCGCCCGAGCCGACCACCCAGGCCTGCACCTGGCCGGTTGCCGCGACCACCTCGGGGTGCACCAGCCGGACCTGCTCGAACACGGGCTGCGGTCCGGCGTACCGCACCATCCCGACCAGCCCGGTGGACGCGCCGGCGACCGAGAGCAGCCCGGCGCCGGGGTAGGCGCCGCCGGTGCGCAGGCCGACGACACCGCGGGTGTACTTGTGGTCCGCCCCGCCCGGCACGGGCAGCAGCGCCGCCACGTCCTCCGGCTGCAGCGCGGTCACGGCGGCGGGCGGCAGGGTGAGCCCGATGTCGACGAGGGTCACGGCTCCGCAGGCCGCCGCGGCCGGGTCGACCAGGTGCGCCACCTTGTGCGTCCCGAAGGTCACCGTCACCGCGGCCCGCACGTGCGGTCCCGACAGCTGCCCGTCGTCGACCGAGACACCGGAGGGGACGTCGACCGCGACCACGGGCACGTCGGGGTGGGCCGCGAGGGCCGCCTCCGCGTCCGGTCGCAGCCCGGGCTTGCCGCCGATGCCGACGATCCCGTCCACGACGACGTCCGGGCGTGCGGAGTCCGCGGCGCCGACCACCCGTCCGCCGGCCTCCCGCAGCGCGGCCAGGCCGGCCTCGTGGGCCGAGGACGACAGCAGCACGGCCTCGACCGAGCACCCGCGCCGGGCCAGCGCGGCGCCGGCGTACAACGCGTCACCGCCGTTGTTGCCGGCCCCGACCAGCAGCAGCACCCGGCGGCCGTAGGCACCGCCGAGCAGGTCGACCACCGCCGCGGCCAGTCCGCCGGCGGCCCGGGCCATCAGGGCGCCGTCGGGGACCTGCGCGAGCAGGGTCTCCTCGGCCGCGCGGACCTGCTCGACGGTGTGGGCGTGGCGCATGGCCTCAACGTAGCCGGGCTCAGGCCATCGACAACAGGAACGCGCACGCGAAGCCGAGCACCGTGACCAGCCCGACGAGCCGGCCGGCGTGCTCGACCGCCTCGGGCATCATCGTGTCGGCCAGCATGGTGAGGATCGCGCCGGCGGCGAACGCCTGGGTCACCGCCACCACGGAGTCGCCCGCGGAGCCGAGCGCGGCGTACCCGACCGCCGCGGCGACCGTCGAGGCCGCGGTCACCGCGCCCCACAGCCCCAGGATGTACGCCGTGGACCGGCCGGTCGCCTTCAGGCCGACCGAGGCCGACAGCGACTCGGGGATGTTGGAGAGGAAGACCGCGAGCAGCACGGCGACCCCGACCGAGCCGCCCTCGACCACGGTGATGCCGATCGCCGCGGACTCCGGGATGCCGTCGAGGAGCGCGCCGAGCACCAGCGCCGCGCCGGCGGCGCGGGCCGCGGGACCGTTCGGGCTCTTGCGCCGGTGCCCGCCGCGGCGGTCGATGGCCCAGTCGCCGGCGAAGAACGTCAGCGCCCCCGCGGCCAGCCCGGCGACGAGGCTGGGCGCGCCCGCGCGACGGTCATAGGCCTCACTGGTGAGCTCGAAGGCGACCGCGCTGAACAGCACGCCGGTACCGAAGCCCATGATCAGGCCGATCACGCGCTTGGAGACGGGGAGGTAGAGCCCGGCCAGCGCCCCGAGGATCAGCGCGAAGCCGCCGACGAAGCCCCACCACGCGGCCAGCAGCACCGGTCAGCCCCCGATGGTCCCGCCGGACCCCGGACCCTCGAGGACCACGATCGCGCTGGCGATGCCGGCGTCGTGCGAGAGGGACAGGTGCACGTCGGTCGCACCGAGCGCCTGGGCCGAGGCCAGCACCGTGCCGGTGAGCACGAAGCGGGGGCGGCCGCCCTCCTCCTTGATGACCTCGGCGTCGTGCCAGGCCAGGCCGGCCGGGGCGCCGAGGGACTTCGCGATCGCCTCCTTGGCGGCGAACCGCGCGGCCAGCGACGCCGGCGGGAGCTCCGCCTCGGCCGGGGTGAACAGCCGCTCGCGGAGCCCGGGGGTCCGGGTCAGCGAGGCGACGAAGCGGTCCACGTCGACGACGTCGATGCCGACCCCGACGATCATGCGGCGCGCCCGCAGGTCCGGGACCGGCCCGAGCGGGTGGTCACTCGACCGTCACGGACTTGGCCAGGTTGCGCGGCTGGTCCACGTCGTGGCCCATCAGCGTGGCCAGCTCGCAGGCGAACAGCTGCAGCGGGATCGCCGCCACCACCGGCTGGAGGAGCGTCGGGACGACGGGCAGCGAGATCATCACGTCGGCGTACGGCGCCACGTCGGTGTCGCCCTCCTCCGCGAGCACGATGGTGCGTGCACCGCGGGCCCGGATCTCCTGGATGGCGCTGACCATCTTGTCGTGCAGCTGGTCCCGGCCGCGGGGCGGGACGATGCAGAAGACCGGCAGGCCGGGCTCGATCAGCGCGATCGGGCCGTGCTTGAGCTCGCCGGCGGCGAAGCCCTCCGCGTGGATGTAGGCGAGCTCCTTGAGCTTCAGCGCGCCCTCGAGCGCCAGCGGGAAGCCGGCGTGCCGGCCGAGGAACAGCACCGACTTCTCGCCCGAGAGCGTCTTGGCCAGGTCGTGCACCACGTGGGAGTCGTCGAGCTGGCGCTGCAGGTGGTCGGGCAGCTTGGCCAGCTCGTCGACCACCGCGGCGATCTCGTCGCCGAACTTCGTGCCGCGGGTCTGGGCCAGGAACAGCCCGAGCAGGTAGCAGGCGATGAGCTGGGTGACGAAGCCCTTGGTGGAGGCGACGCCGATCTCGGGCCCGGCGTGGGTGTAGATCACCGCGTCGGACTCGCGCGGGATCGTCGAGCCGTTGGTGTTGCAGATCGCGAGCACCTTGGACTTCTGCTCGCGGGCGTAGCGGATCGCCATCAGCGTGTCGGCGGTCTCGCCGGACTGGCTGATCGCGACCACCAGCGTGGTCTTGGTGAGGATCGGGTCGCGGTAGCGGAACTCGTGCGACAGCTCGACCTCGCACGGGATCCGGGTCCAGTGCTCGATGGCGTACTTCGCGACCATCGCCGCGTAGTTCGACGTACCGCAGGCGATGATGATGATCTTGTCGATGTCGCGCAGGTCCTCGTCGGAGATCCGGACCTCGTCGAGCTGGAGGGCGCCGTTCTCGGTGTGCCGGCCCAGCAGCGCGTCGGCCACCGCGCGCGGCTGCTCGTGGATCTCCTTGCGCATGAACCAGTCGTAGCCGTCCTTCTCCGCCGCGGAGAGGTCCCAGTCGACGTGGTAGCGCGTGCCCTCGGCCGGGGTGCCGTCGAAGTCGGTGACCTCGACGCCGTCGCGGGTGATCGTGACGACCTGGTCCTGGCCGAGCTCGAGGGCCTCGCGGGTGTGCTCGATGAACGCCGCCACGTCGGAGCCGAGGAAGTTCTCGCCCTCGCCGAGGCCGACCACCAGCGGCGAGTTGCGGCGGGCCGCGACCACCCGGGACGGGTCCTGGGCGTCGACGGCGACCAGCGTGAAGGCGCCCTCGAGGCGGCGGCACACCGTCTGCATCGCGGTGGTGAGGTCCGCGCCGCCGGACACCTCGGCCTCGAGCAGGTGGGCGGCGACCTCGGTGTCGGTCTCGGAGCTCAGCTCGTGCCCGTCGCGCTCGAGCTCCTCCCGGAGCCGGGCGAAGTTCTCGATGATGCCGTTGTGCACCAGCGCGACCCGGCCGGTCTGGCCGAGGTGCGGGTGGGCGTTGGTGTCGTTGGGGGCGCCGTGGGTGGCCCAGCGGGTGTGCCCGATGCCGGTCGTGGACGCGGGCAGCGGGGTCTCCTCGATCGCCTTCTCGAGGTTCGCCAGCTTGCCGGCCCGCTTGTCGGAGGCGATGCGGCCCTGGTCGGTCAGCGCGATGCCGGCGGAGTCGTAGCCGCGGTACTCGAGCCGTCGCAGGCCCTCGATCACGACGCCCTGCGCCTGCTGCTCACCGACGTATCCCACGATTCCACACATGGGCCGGAGTCTAACCGTGGTCGGGTGGACCGCCCCGCCGCGGCGGCGGCACCCGGCCCGGCTGCAACAATGAAGGCCATGCCCTCCTCCGACGGGTCACCCTCCGGCAACCACGGCCGCGACCCCGGCACCGAACGCGAGACCTCGCCGTACGTCGAGCTCGACCGCGACGCCTGGTCCAAGCTGGCGGCGACCACCGAGCAGCCGCTGACCGCGGAGGAGATCGTCCGGCTCCGGGGCCTGGGGGACGAGCTCGACCTCGAGGAGATCGAGCAGGTCTACCTCCCGCTCTCCCGCCTGCTCAGCATGTACGTCGAGTCGGCCGGCCGGCTGCACCGCATGCAGGAGGAGTTCCTGGACCGGCCCTACCCGCCGCGCACGCCGTTCGTGATCGGCCTGGCCGGCTCGGTCGCGGTCGGCAAGTCCACCACCGCCCGGGTGCTGCAGCAGATGCTCGCGCACTGGCCCGAGCACCCGTCGGTCGCGCTGGTCACCACCGACGGCTTCCTGCTCCCCAACGCCGAGCTCGAGCGCCGCGGCCTCATGCACCGCAAGGGCTTCCCGGAGTCCTACGACCGCAAGGCGCTGCTCCGCTTCGTCATCGACATCAAGTCCGGCAAGGACGAGGTCGAGGCGCCGATCTACTCCCACCTCACCTACGACGTGACCGACGAGAAGGTCGTGGTGAAGCGCCCCGACATCGTCATCATCGAGGGCCTCAACGTGCTCCAGCCGGCGCGGGTGCGCGACGACGGCCGCACCGGACTGGCGGTCTCCGACTTCTTCGACTTCAGCGTGTACGTCGACGCGGCCACCAGCGACATCCGCCGGTGGTACGTCAACCGCTTCCGGCGGCTGCGGGAGACCGCGTTCCGCGACCCCGCGTCGTACTTCACCCGGTACGCCGGGATGACCGACGACGAGGCGGTGGCCGAGGCGGAGCGGATCTGGGACACCATCAACGGCCCCAACCTCACCGAGAACGTCCAGCCGACCCGTTCGCGCGCCACCCTGGTGCTGCGCAAGGACGGGGACCACTCGGTGCGCTACGTCCGGCTCCGCAAGGTCTGAGGTGGCCACCAAGCCACCCCTCGCGCGGCCGCAGGCGTCCACCGGCCTGGTGCTGGCCGCGCTGCTGGTCGTGTACGTCGTGTGGGGCTCGACCTACCTCGGCATCCGCGTGGTCGTGGAGGAGGCACCGCCGCTGCTCGGGATGGGCACCCGCTACGGCCTGGCCGGGGTGCTGCTGGCGGCGCTGCTGTCCACCCGGGGCGGCCTGCGCCGGCTCCGGGTCAGCCGGCGGGAGCTGGCCGGGTGTGCGTTCCTCGGGCTGATGCTGCCGGTGCTCGGCAACGGCATGGTCTCGGTCGCGGAGGACCACGGCGCCGAGTCGGGCATCACCGCGCTGCTCATCGCGATCGCCCCGCTGATGATCACGATGTTCCGCTACCTCGACGGCGACCCGCCGCGGCCACTGTCGGTGCTCGGGGTGCTGATGGGCCTCGGCGGCCTGGCCTACCTGGTGCTGGCCGGCAGCGACGAGGGCCACGTGCCGATCGGGGCGGCGCTGCTGGTGCTGTTCGCCAGCACCTGCTGGGCGTTCGGCTCGTGGTCGCAGCCGAAGCTGCCGCTGCCCCGCGACGTGTTCGTGATGACCGCCTGGGAGATGGCCACCGGCGGGCTGATGCTGATGACGCTCGGGCTGGTCCGCGGCGAGCGGCTGCACCCGTCGTCGTACCCCGCCTCGACGTTCGTGGCCTGGGCCTACCTCGTGCTGTTCGGCTCGATGCTCGCGTTCACGGCGTACGTCTGGCTGCTCTCGAACGCGCCGATCGGGCTGGTGGCGACCTACGCCTACGTCAACCCGGTGGTCGCCGTCGGGCTCGGGGCCCTGATCCTCGGGGAGCGGCTCACCCCGGCCGTGCTCCTCGGCGGCGGGATCATCGTGGCCGCCGTGGCGATCGTGATCACCGTCGAGCGACCCCGCCGCAGGACGGTGCCGGACGAGATCGCCGACTCGGTCCCGGCAGGGCAGTCGCCGACGGGTCGACCGCCGACTGAGGGTCAGACCTGCAGCGCCAGCCGGTCGCGCACCACGACGGCGAGCCGCTCGGCGACCTCGCCGGCCTGCTCGGCGGTCGGCGCCTCGACCATCACCCGCACCAGCGCCTCGGTGCCGGAGGGCCGCAGCAGCACCCGGCCGCTGTCGCCGAGCTCGGCCTCGGCCTCGGCGACCGCAGCGGCGACGTACGCGTCCTCGTCGGCCCGCGACTTGTCGACGTCCTTGACGTTGAGCAGCACCTGCGGCAGGCGGGTCATCACGCCGGCCAGGTCGGCCAGCGACGACCTGGTCGCCGCCATCCGCTCCAGCACGTGCAGGGCGGCCAGGACGCCGTCGCCGGTGGTGGCGTGGGTGCTCATGATGACGTGGCCGGACTGCTCGCCGCCGAGGGTGTAGCCGCCGGCCTTCATCGCCTCGAGGACGTACCGGTCCCCCACCTTGGTCTGGCGTACGCCGACGCCGGCGCCGCGCATGGCCTGGACGAAGCCGAGGTTGCTCATCACGGTCGCGACCACGGTGTCGTTGACCAGGGTGCCGGACTCGCGCATCGCCAGGGCCAGCACGGCGAGCAGCTGGTCGCCGTCCACGACGGTGCCGGTGGCGTCGACCGCCAGCACCCGGTCGGCGTCGCCGTCGACGGCGAAGCCGACGTCGGCACCGTGCTCGACGACGGCCTTGCGCAGCGGCTCGAGGTGGGTGGAGCCGCAGCCCTCGTTGATGTTCAGCCCGTCGGGCTCGGCGTGGATGGCGATCACCTCGGCACCGGCCGCCCGCAGCGCCTGCGGTCCGACCACGGCCGCGGCGCCCTCGGCGCAGTCGAGCACCACCTTCACCCCGTCCAGGGGCCGGGACAGGGTGCCGGTGAGGTGCCGCGGCGTAGTCGTCCACGGCGGCGTCGTACGTCGAGACCCGGCCGACGTCACCCCCGACCGGGCGCTGCCACTCCTCCCGCAGCTGCTTCTCGATCGCGATCTCGATGGCGTCGTCGAGCTTGTGGCCGCCGCGGGCGAGGAACTTGATGCCGTTGTCGGGCATCGGGTTGTGCGAGGCCGAGAGCATCACGCCGAGGTCGGCGCCGAGCGAGCCGGTGAGGTAGGCGACGCCGGGGGTCGGCAGGACGCCGAGCAGGAGCACGTCGACGCCCGCCGAGGCGAGGCCGGCGACGACCGCAGCCTCGAGGAACTGCCCGGAGATGCGGGTGTCGCGGCCTACCACGGCCAGCGGGCGGTGCCCGGCGAACGTGCCGCGCTGGGCGAGGACATGGGCCGCAGAAACGGAGAGGTCCAGGGCCAGCTCAGCGGTCAGTTGACCGTTGGCCAGGCCCCGGACCCCGTCCGTGCCGAAGAGTCGCGTCATGCGACCAGACTGTATGCCGTGATCAGCGCTTGCTGAACTGCGGCGCCTTGCGGGCCTTCTTGAGACCAGCCTTCTTGCGCTCGATGACGCGGGCGTCACGGGTGAGCAGGCCGGCCTTCTTCAGGCTCGGGCGGTTCGCCTCGATGTCGATCGCGTTGAGGCAGCGGGCCACGCCGAGGCGCAGCGCGCCGGCCTGGCCGGTGATGCCGCCGCCGTGGATGCGGGCGATGACGTCGAAACGGCCCTCGAGCTGGAGGTTCGCGAACGGCTCGTTGACGACCTGCTGGTGCAGCTTGTTCGGGAAGTACGAGTCCAGCGTGCGGCCGTTGACGGTCCACTGGCCGGTGCCGGGCACCAGGCGGACGCGGGCGACGGCCTGCTTGCGGCGGCCGGTGGCGGCAGCGGGGGCGATGGTCGCCGGACGCAGCGGGGCGTCGGCGGACGGAGCGGACTCCGAGCTGTAGGCAACGCCCTGCTCGTCGGCCTGGTAGGTCTCCTCGACGTCTCCGTCGACGGTCGGGTTCTCGGTGGTCTCAGCCACGATCTCTTCTCTCGATCCTTCTTCGACGACGATTACTGGGAGATCTGGGTGATCTCGAAGGGCTTGGCCTTCTGGGCCGCGTGCGGGTGCTCGGGGCCGGAGTAGACCTTGAGCTTCTTGAGCACCTGGCGACCGAGGCGGTTCTTCGGGAGCATGCCCCAGACGGCCTTCTCGACGGCCTTGCGAGCGTCCTTCTCGAGGATCTCGCCGATCGGGGTGGCGGTGAGGCCGCCCGGGTAGCCGGAGTGGCGGTAGGCCAGCTTGGTGGTCTTCTTGGTGCCGGAGAGCGCGACCTTCTCGGCGTTCACGATGATGACGAAGTCACCCGTGTCGACGTGGGGCGCGAACATCGGCTTGTGCTTGCCGCGGAGGAGGTTGGCGGTCTGGACGGCGAGGCGTCCGAGGACCACGTCGGTGGCGTCGATGACGTGCCACTCGCGCTGGATGTCAGCGGGCTTGGGGCTGTACGTGCGCACAGGAACTAGCCTTCTTCGTTCGTTGGGCCCGACACGAGGACCGTGCCGGGAGGGAGTGCTGCGGCTTCTGACGAACACTGCCCGGCTTCGTCCCAGCGAGTGGGTTGTCCGGGTCTGCACCGTGCGCCCGAATCACGGGCGCGCGACGCGGCAGGAGTCGCAAGGAGAGAGTTTAGGCGCGTCACGCTGCACGCGTCAAAACGGGCCGGGTTAGCGTCCTCGCCGCGCACGGAATAGGTTAAGGGCGACACACACGAGGTCGTGAACACCCTAACTTCTGTGACAGGAGCCGACGTGACCGACGCACCGGCCGCCGCTGCGAACGACGCAGCATCCCTCACCGTCCGTGACAACCGCACGGGCACCGAATACGACGTCCCGATCACCGACGGCACCATCAAGGCCGCCGACCTGGGACGCATCCGCGTGAACGAGAGCGAGCCGGGGCTGGCGGTGTACGACCCCGGCTTCGTGAACACCGCGTCCTGCCGCAGCGCCGTCACCTTCATCGACGGCGAGGAGGGGATCCTCGAGTACCGCGGCTACCCCATCGAGCAGCTGGCGGAGAAGTCCTCGTTCCTCGAGGTCGCCTACCTGCTGATCAAGGGCGAGCTGCCCACCAAGGCGGAGTACGACGCCTGGGTGCACGAGATCACCTACCACACGTTCGTGCACGAGAACGTCAAGGGCTTCATGCACGGCTTCCGGTACGACGCCCACCCGATGGGCATGCTGATGGCCTCGGTGGGTGCGCTCTCGACGTTCTACCCCGACGCCCGCAACATCACCGACGCCGACAACCGCCACATGCAGATCGTGCGGATGATCGCCAAGATGCCGACGCTCGGCGCCTGGTCCTTCCGGCACGCGCAGGGCAAGCCGTTCGTCTACCCCGACAACGAGCTCGGCTACACCGCGAACTTCCTCTCGATGCTGTTCAAGATGAGCGAGCAGAAGTTCGAGGCCGACGAGCGCCTGGTCAAGGCCCTCGACGTGCTGTTCATCCTGCACGCCGACCACGAGCAGAACTGCTCGACCAACGCGGTCCGCTCCGTCGGCTCCTCGCAGGTCGACCCGTACTCCGCGGTCGCGGCCGGCGTGGCCGCCCTCTACGGCCCGCTGCACGGCGGCGCCAACGAGGCGGTGCTGCGGATGCTCAAGCGGATCGGCTCGAAGGAGAACATCCCCTCCTTCATCCAGGGCGTGAAGGACGGCAACGAGCGCCTGATGGGCTTCGGCCACCGGGTCTACAAGAACTACGACCCGCGCGCCACGATCATCAAGAAGGCCTGCGACGACGTCTTCGAGGTCACCGGGGTCAACCCGCTGCTCGAGATCGCCCAGGAGCTGGAGAAGATCGCGCTCGAGGACGAGTACTTCGTCAAGCGCAAGCTCTACCCCAACGTGGACTTCTACTCCGGCCTGATCTACGAGGCCTTCCAGTTCCCGCCGGAGATGTTCACCGTGCTCTTCGCGATCGGCCGCACCCCGGGCTGGCTGGCCCAGTGGCTCGAGCTGGTCCAGGACAAGGAGCAGAAGATCGCCCGCCCCAAGCAGATCTACACCGGCGACCGGACGCTGAAGTTCGTCCCGGCCTCGGAGCGCTGGGCCTGACCTGCTCCCGGGCCTGCAGGATTCACTAGGTACCTAGTGAAACTGGCGCTCACCTCGCGAAGTTTCGTGAGGTGAGCGCCAGTTTCATGTGGTCAGCCGGTATCAGCAGCTACCGCCGCACCTCCTGTCAGGCATGACCCCCCATCCCCTGGCCACGTGGCTGCAGATGAAGAACACCCCCGACCGCTCGCGCTCGCGCCGGCGGCGTACCGACGAACCCGCCTCGCAGCGCTCCGGCCCGCGCACGCGGTTCGGCCGCTCCCCGGACCTCTCCTAGGCCGGCCGGCTCCCCTGCGGGCCGGTGACCATCCGGACCAGTCACCGGGAACTGCGTCTCACTCCGCGCGACGGTTGCAGAACGGGCGGCCCCACAGCCTTCTGAAGTTCGACTTCGCCAGCTGGGGGATGAGCTGCCGCGAGAAGACGCCGGTCACATCCCGCCGGACCCTGGACAGGAGCACGCATCGATCCCGATTGCCCTTGGGTCCGAGGTCCGGGCGAAGCGTCGCCATGACCATGTTGTGCACCGTCATGTTGGCTGGTGCCGCGGAGCTGACTCGGCTGACCTGGCTGTTGACCGGCCAGACAACCACACCCGCCCAGAGGACGACGAGGCACACAGGGACAGCCGCCAACGACAGTCGAGCGATCGAAGAGCGGTCACCCCGTACGTCGGGAGCGCGAGCGCTTCGGAAAGCCTCGGCTCGCTGGATCAGGACCATGCTGAGGGCCGTGACGCCCATCGCGAGCCCTGCCCACGCTGCAGTCGTGTTCCTGTAGGGCTGTCCGAGCGCGGTGATGACGTCCTGGGCCTGCAGGGACGCGCCCATGGCCAGAGCTGTGCCGATGGCCATGGCCAGACCGGTCAGGCCGAGCACCAGCCACACGTGTGACTCCTCAGCGGCCGGCTCGGAAACCCGGCTCCGCGTCAGCCAGAGGCCGATCAGTGCGAGCAGCAGGAGCGCCGCAATGAGCCAGCCGGCGCCCTGGCCGGGGCCGGCGACCGCGGTACCCGGGACGTACTTGTCCAGGTCGGCCGCGGCCTCTGACCTGCCGAACACCGGAATCGAGGTGGCGAAGTTCCTCCAGGCCGTCTCCAACGCCCCGAGGCCCACCTCCGGCTTGGTCCCTTGATAGCAGTCGGAACTGCTGCACACGTAGGCGATCAGCGACCGGACAGCAACGAACGAGACCAGGAAGCTGACACCCAGGGCGGACCCTGTAAGGACCTTGGGGTTCTTCCAGCGACTCACGGGCGGCGATGAGCCTGCGCGTGGTTGATGCGTCCAGAGCACCATCAGCGCGAGCGGGGCGGCCACGTAGTAGATCTCGTACGAAGCGTTGAGCGCCGCTCCGATCAGGACAAGCGGCACGAGGGTCGACAGCAGGGCCTGCGGCCTGGCAGCCAGGCGGTCGGTGAGCCTCAGGGTTGCCCACACCGTGAGGAGACATACAGCGATGGTCGGCCAGGTCAATGCCGAGTAGGCGACCCAGGAGCCGCGCTGGGCGCCTTGCGTCTGGACCCCGCACGCGAAGACGACTGCGAACAGCACGGTGGCCGACGCCACGCTGGAACGGGACAGCTCCTGGACAGGTCGGTGCTTGCCGAGGCGAACCCTCAGGCTCGAGGCAACGGCCCAGAACGACAGGACGGCGAGGCCGAAGCCGAGCAGCTTGGTCGCCGCCACACCCACGATCACCGACGAGCCGGTCGTGATGGAGAACTGCGCCACCCCGAGATACGCCGCGCGCTGGGTCACGAATGTCAGCGGAGCGAACCTGCCGTCATGACGAATCCGGTGCGGGATCTCGTCGAACGACTGCGTCACGATCGTGAGCCACGAACCGCGCGAGTCATTCAGGGTGAACAGGTAGTTGTACCGCTCGTCAGCAGTCAGTGGAGCGGTGAGAGTGGGCCAGAGCATCCCCAGGATTCCCAGTGCCAGCGCCAGCCAGGCAATCACCCGCAACCATCGTCGAGGCGGCCCCACCGCTCCCCCGTCGTCGGCACCGCTTACGCGCTCGCGCATGAAACCCCTCAGTCTTGGCGGCAGTGCTTGCCGCACCGCGAATGCGCCAAGAATGTACCAGCAGTGACGTCGCCCGCCCGTGGCGAACCAGGGGCCTGCGAACGGCCGCGACGGCGACCCCGCTCGCACGCGACGCAGCTCCCCGGTCCGGTTCCCAAGACGTCGGCTGGTCGTCAGTACGGCGAGTCCTCACTCACGAGCCGGTCCCGCACACCTGCGCCCCGAGGCGACGCTCAGACCCGCCGCTCGAGGCGGCGTACCGACGGGACCGTCGCGGCCAGCAGCGAGCTGCCGCCCATGATCGCGGCGACCACCAGCAGCCACGTCGTGGCACCGGTGACCGCGACGATCGGTCCGACCAGCACCAGGCCCAGCGGGCGCGCCACGAACGAGCCGACGATGTCGAAGGCGTAGACCCGGGACAGCTTGTCCTCGGCCACCTCGGTCTGGATCGAGAGGTCCCAGTTCACGCTGAAGATCTCCAGCCCGAACCCGTGCAGGAACGCCCCGAGCAGGAGCACCGGCAGCTGGTCCGACAGCGCCATCGCCAGCGGGAAGCAGGCGGTGAGCGAGAGGAACACGGTGCCGACCGCGAGGCCGTGCCGGGGCTTCCACCGCAGGCAGACCAGGGCGCCCAGCATGAAGCCGAACATCAGCATCGCCAGCGCCCAGCCCCAGGCGGACGGGCTCCACTCCTCGCCCACCACGATCGGGCCGAGCACGCCCTGCACGCCGCCGTAGAACAGGTGGTAGAGCAGCGCCTGGCCGATCAGCAGCCACAGCCACGTGTGCCGGAAGACCTCGCGCGCCCCGGCGCCCAGGTCGCCGAGCAGGCTCTGCCGGTCGCCGCTCGCGACCACCGCCGGGACCCGGATCAGCGAGAAGCAGACGGCGGCGACCGCGAAGGTGAGGGCGTCGAGGGCGATCGCCCAGCCGGCGCCGAAGGCGGCCACCAGCATGCCGGCCACGGCGTACCCGACGACGCCCGCGGTGTTCTGGGCCAGCCGGCGCAGGGCCACCGCGCTGGAGAGCTGCTCGGCCGGCACCGTCTGCCGGGTCATCGCCTGCGAGGACGGGCCGCTGAGCGCCGAGAGGCAGCCGTTGACCAGGCCGACCAGCCCGAGCAGGGTGACGCTGGCCCAGCCCCCGATGAGCGCCGCCGCGATCACGCCCTGGGTGAGGGCGGCGCCGGCCGACGAGCCCTGCATCAGCAGCTGCCGGGGCAGCCGGTCGCCGAGCACGCCGCCGAACATCAGCGTGACCACCTCGGCCAGGGCGTACGCCGCGACGACGAGGCCGAGCTGGGACGCGGAGCCGCCGAGCTCGAGCACCCCGAAGGCCAGGGCGACGGGGGTGATCGCGTTGCCGAGGGAGTTGACGGTCGTGCCCGAGACGAGGAAGCGGTACGGCGCGGAGCCGAGCGGACCGCCCCACCGAGACGGCTTCACAGCGGTGTCGAGAGCCATGCCGGGAGGGTAATTCGCTGACGAACTATTCGTCAATGAAATTGTTCCGGACTACCCTGTGCGCATGGCGGAGGACTGGGTGGACCGGCACGTCGCCCGGTGGCGCGACCACTGGATCGACGTCCACTTCGACGACGAGGTGGAGGGCGTGGTGACCCGGATCGGCGCGATCGCACGCTACCTGCGCCAGTCGAAGAAGGAAGCGCTGGTCGACACCGGGCTGCAGGACTTCGAGTACGACACCCTGCACATGCTGATGATCCGCGACACGCCCGGCCACGCGAGCCCCACCGACCTGGCCCGCGACCTCGGCGTCTCCCCCGCCGGGATGACCGGGCGGCTGGACGGCCTGGAGAAGGCCGGCTGGATCCAGCGTCGGCCGTCCGCCGAGGACCGCCGGCGCGTGGGCATCGAGGTCACCAAGGCCGGCGCCGCGATCTGGCGCAGCGCGATGGCCCGCCGCGGCGACACCGAGAACGCCCTGGTCGGCGTGCTGACCGCGGAGGAGCAGGCCGAGCTCAACCGGCTGCTGAAGAAGATGACGCTGACGCTCGAGCCCGACGCCGACTGAGTGCGCTCGGCGCCCCGATCACGACGCAAGGGAGACGGAACGCCCCGGTGCCGCAGGGCACCGGGGCGTTCACGTCGTACGTCGGGCTGGGTCAGCCGCGGAACTCGATCCAGGCGTCGTTCATGCGCTGCACCTGGCCTGCGGTGAACATGTTCATGCAGGAGTCCTGGGTGTAGTCCATGAAGTTGTGGATCGGGTCGAGGCCCGGAGCGGTGCAGGTGTCGGCACCGACGGGGCAGTCGAACTGCGGGTGGGCTTCCTTCGGGGTGTCGACCACGAAGTCGTTCGAGGCCGAGCAGCCGGCCTGGAACGTGTGGTGCAGCGCCAGCCAGTGGCCGACCTCGTGGGTCAGGGTGTCGCCCTCGGCGTACTTCCCGGCGGTGCCGCCCGGCATCGACTCGTCGAGGATCACCACGCCGTCGAGGTAGTTGCGACCGTTGTTGGCGACCTCCTTCGGGAAGTAGGCCCAGCCGAGCAGGTTGCCGCCGATGTCGCCGGCGTAGACGTTCAGCGTGGTGTTGTCCCCGGCGTGCAGGGCCTTCTTCATGTCCCGCTCGGCCTTGCCACTCGGAACCACGTGGTACCACTGCGGCGCGTTGACGAAGTTCAGCGAGACCAGCTGGAACCGGAACGGCGAGTCCGCGGCGTCCGGGGCGGTGTTGCCGGCGTAGGAGTCGTTGAGGACCTGGATCTGGTTGTTCACCAGCGTCGTCCAGCGAGCCTTCTCGGCGGCCGACACGACGTGGTCGGAGATCATGTTGAACCGGGTCGGGACGGCGACGCTCCCGGCCGGCATGAGTGCGTGGGTCTTGATCCGGCCGTACGCCGGCGCGTTCGGGTCCTGGGCCGGCTCCTTGGCATTGCGGGTGCGCACCCGCGCGGCGGACGACCCGGAGTCGTCACACGAGGCACTGGTGCCCCCGGAGCTGGCCGAGGTGACACCGCCGACGGGCGAGGCTCCGCCGGCGAGCAGGGCCCCGGCGGCCACGACGACCAGGGCGGTGCGGATGGATTTCAAGCTGCGCATTGTGACGCCTCTCTGACTTCCCGGCAGACAAATGACACACAGGAACCTAACCCCGCGGTCCAGTCCACCGGAAGACCTCCGGAGGGAGCATCCGACCCCAGTAAATCCCCTAGCGGACGCGCTCCACGCGTCCCTCGTCCCACACCGGTCCGTCCGACTCGTAGACCGACCCGTCGGCGCCGTACACGAGGAAGCGGTCGAACCCGCGGGCGAACCAGCGGTCGTGGGTGACCGCCACCACGGTGCCCTCGAACGCCTCCAGCCCCTCCTCCAGCGCCTCGGCGGACTGCACGTCGAGGTTGTCGGTGGGCTCGTCGAGCAGCAGCAGCGTCGCCCCGGAGAGCTCGAGCAGCAGGATCTGGAACCGCGCCTGCTGGCCGCCCGACAGCGACTCGAAGCGCTGCTCGGCGGCGTGGGCGAGCTCGTAGCGGTCCAGGGCCCGGGACGCCTCCTCGCGCGGCATCCCGGCCCGGTGGTCGTCGCCGCGGTGCAGGATCTCCAGCAGCGTCCGCCCCAGGAGCTCGGGGTGCTCGTGGGTCTGCACGAACCAGCCCGGGCGCACCCGCGCCCCGAGCCGGGCCGTCCCCCGGTGCCGCACCGGCTCGATCTCGACGTCGCCGACCGGCTCGTGCTCCTTGTCCGGGCGGGTGCCTCCGGCGGCCAGCAGCCGCAGGAAGTGCGACTTGCCCGACCCGTTCGAGCCGAGCACCGCGACGCGCTCGCCGTACCAGACCTCGAGGTCGAACGGCTGCATGAGCCCGGTCAGCTCCAGCCCCTCGCAGACGACCGCGCGCTTGCCGGTGCGACCGCCCGTGAGGCGCATCTTCACCTGCTGCTCGCGAGGCTGCTCGGTGGGCGGTCCGGCCTCCTCGAACTTGCGGAGCCGGGTCTGCGCGGCCTGGTAGCGGCTGGCCATCCCGTCGTTGTACGCCGCCTTCTGCTTGTACATCTGCACCAGGGCCTTGAGCTTGGCGTGCTCCTCGTCCCAGCGCTGGCGCAGCTCCTCGAAGCGGGCGAACCGGTCGCGACGGGCCTCGTGGTAGGAGGCGAACCCGCCCGGGTGCGTCCAGACCAGGTTGCCGGAGGCGCCGAGCTCGACGGTGACCACCCGGGTCGCGGTGTTGTCGAGCAGCTCCCGGTCGTGGCTGATGTAGAGGATGGTCTTCTCCGAGGCGGTGATCCGCTGCTCGAGCCAGACCTTGCCGGGCACGTCGAGGAAGTTGTCCGGCTCGTCGAGCAGCAGCACCTCGTCCGGCCCGCGCAGGAGGTACTCCAGCACCAGCCGCTTCTGCTCGCCGCCGGACAGCGTGCGCAGCGCGCGGTACTTCGCCCGGTCGTAGGGCAGGCCCAGGCCGGCCATCGTGCACACGTCCCACACGACCTCGATGTCGTAGCCCCCGGCGTCGGCGAACTCGGCCAGCGCCGCGGCGTACCGCATCTGGGTCTTCTCGTCGTCGGTGTCCATCAGCGCCCGCTCGCAGGCGTCCACGTCGTACGCCGCGGCCCGCACCCGGGGCGGCGCGACCGAGAGCAGCAGGTCGGCGATGGTCGGGTCCTCGCCCAGCCCGGCGCCGACCATCTGGCGCATCACGCCGAGGCCGCCCGAGCGGGTGACGGTGCCCGCGTGCGGCGTCAGCTCGCCGGTGACGATCCGCAGGAGGGTGGTCTTGCCGGCCCCGTTCGCGCCCACCAGGGCGACCTTGGCACCCTCGCCGACCCGGAACGACACGTCCTCGAGCAGCACCCGCCCGTCCGGCAGCTGGTAGCGCACCCCGGCGACATCCACATGACCCACCTGCCGATTGTGGCGCCATGGCCTCGACGGGGCCAACCCGTTTAGTCCCGCTCGGGCACGCCACAAATGGGGTTACCCCGTAGGGGCACTGTCGTAGAATCCGGCTCATGACGAGCGGTCCGGGGGAAGTCGTGCGTACAGCGACTGCCGTAAGAGTCGTCCATCCCACACGTCGACGGGCCCGCATCGCCGCGGTTCTCGTCTACGCGGCCGTGCTCGGGACCTGGATCACGTCGTTCGGCGTGCCCAGCGACACCGTGCAGATCTTCCTGTGGCTGTGGCTGGCCACCGTGGCGTGGCACGTGGAGGCACCGTGGCGCTACCACCTCGGGTTCCTCCGTGACTGGTGGATGCCGGTGGCCGGTCTGGTCGTCTACTTCTACAGCCGCGGGCTCGCCGACGAGTTCGGCTTCGCCCCGCACTTCCAGATGCCGATCACGGTCGACACCTGGCTCGGCGGCGGCACCCTGCCCTCCGAGCAGCTGCAGGCGGCGCTCTGCGGCACCCCGTGCGACCCGACCAGCGACCCCCGCTGGTACGACGTCTTCTTCACGACGGTCTACACCAGCCACTTCGTGGTCGGGCTGACCATCGCCATGGTGCTGTGGATGCGCAACCGCGGCGAGTGGATCAAGTGGATGCGCCGCTACATCGGGGCCAACGCCGCCGCCCTGGTGGTCTACATCTTCTACCCGATGGCCCCGCCGTGGATGGCCTGGGAGGAGGGCTACCTCCCCCACGAGATCGTGCGGATCACCCACCGCGGCTGGGACGACACGGGCATCGGCCGCTTTCATCTCGTGCTGACGGGAGTCGGCAACCCGGTGGCGGCGATGCCGTCGCTGCACGCCGGGATGGCGTTCATGGTCGCGATCTACGGCATCCAGCGGCTGAAGTCGTCGTGGCGCTGGCTGCTGGCGGCGTACCCGCTGGTGATGTCGTTCGCGCTGGTCTACTACGGCGAGCACTACGTCATCGACGTCGTCGCCGGCGCCCTGCTGGCGGTGGTCGTGCTGTTCGTCTGCTCGTTCTACGAACGCAGCCGCGGCACCTAGGCCGGCCGCCGGGTCTCCAGCACCCGGAACCCCTTCGCGCTGGCCAGCCGCTCCGTCGGGTAGCCCTGCGCGCCCAGCCAGCGCTGCAGCGAGTCCGCACCGAGGTTCTTGCCGACGACCATGACCGCCCGGCCGCCCGGCACCAGCCGCGGCAGCCAGGTGAGCAGCAGGTCGTGCAGCGCGTCCTTGCCGATCCGGATCGGCGGGTTCGACCAGATCTCGTCGTACGTCGCGTCCGCGGGCACCGCGTCGGGCAGGGCGGCGGTGAACCGGTCGGCCACCCCGAGGGAGGCGGCGTTCTCCCGGGCCAGGAGCAGCGCCCGCTCGTTGACGTCGACGCCGGTGACCACCGCACCCGGCACGGCGACGGCGATCGCGAGCCCGATCATCCCGTAGCCGCAGCCGAGGTCCAGGATCCGCCCGGGCGCCGGCGGCTCGGTCTCGCGGAACAGCACCGCGGTGCCGATGTCGAGCCGGCCCTGGGCGAAGACCCCGGAGCCGCTCGTCATCGCGAGGTCGTGGCCCCAGACCGTGGCCGCGACCGGGGCCCGCTTGAAGGCGACGGCCGGGTCCGCGGAGAAGTAGTGGTCATCCATCGCGCAGCACCCTCCGGTTGCGGGCGATCTCGGCCCGGGCCGCGAGCTCGTCGTCGGCGGGGTAGCCGACCTCCTCGAGGGTGAGCCCGTGCGGCGGCACCACCGTCACGGCCGGGTCGCGCACCGTGGCCCGGAGCACCTCGGCGGCCCAGGCCGGGTCGCGGCGTCCCTCGCCCACGGTGAGCAGGCAGCCCACCAGGGACCGGACCATGTTGTGGCAGAACGCGTCGGCGCGGACCGTGGCCACGGCCAGGCCGTCGACCCGGTCCCAGTGCAGGTCGAGCAGCGCCCGGATCGTGGTGGCGCCCTCGCGCTTCTTGCAGAACGCCGCGAAGTCGTGCTCCCCGGTGAGCGGCGCGCGCGGCCTCGTTCATCGCCGCGAGGTCCAGCGGACGCGGCCAGGACAGCACGTGGTTGCGGGTCAGCGGGTCGGCCGGCGACGTCGTCGGCCACCCGGTAGGCATAGCGCCGCCAGGTCGCGGAGAAGCGTGCGTCGAAGCCCGGCGGTGCGACGGCCACCCGGCGTACCCGCACGTCGGCGGGCAGGACCCCGTTGAGCCGCCGCAGCAGCGCCGTCGGGCGGGTCGTCCGGCGAGCGACCGGGGACGGCCTCCAGCACGCCGTCCTCGACGTCGAGGTGGACGACCTGGCCGCGCGCGTGGACCCCGGTGTCGGTGCGGCCGGCGCAGGTGACCGCGATCGCGGGGATGCGGAGGACGGTGGCCAGCGCGTCCTCGAGCTCGCCCTGCACGGTGCGCAGCGACGGCTGCCGTGCCCAGCCCCGGAAGTCGGTGCCGTCATAGGCGAGGTCGATCCGGATCCGCACGGTCGGTCATCCTGCCATGCCCTCCCGCCGACCCGTGCGTCGTGGCGGGCCCAACCGTGCGTTGTGGCGGGCCGAGCCGTGCGTTGTGGCGGCCGACCCGTGCGTTGTGGCGGCGAGCGGCCCTCAGTCCAGCTCGTGGCGGTACGGCGGGTCCGCACCCGGCCGCGACACGGTGACCGCGGCGGCCCGACCGGCGGAGGCCAGCACGTCGTACCAGCCGGCCTCGTCGAGGGCGGCCAGCCGGTCGCGGGACGCGGCGCCGAGCAGGCCGCGGAGGCCGAGCGCGTCCAGGGTGGCGGCGCCGAAGGTGTCGCCCGCGCCGATCGTGTCCGCCACCTTCACCCGGGTGGCCGGCACGTCGACCCGTCCGGAGCGCAGGAACAGCGAGACGCCGTCGCCGCCGCGGGTCACCACGACCGCCACCGGGCCGAGGTCGAGCAGCCCGGTCGCCGCCTCGGCCCACGAGGCCCCCGGGCGGAGCCCCTCGAGGTCCTCGTCGGAGGCCTTGACCACGTCGCTGAGCGCGACCAGCCGCTCGATGCGCTCGACCACGTCGACGCCGGTCCCGCTGATGGAGGGCCGCAGGTTCACGTCGTAGCTCACCGTCGCCACCTCGCGCAGCCGCACCGCCTCGGCGTACACGTCGTCGCAGCCGGGGGCCAGCACGGCCCCGATGGAGCAGGTGTGCACGACCACGGGCTCGACGCCCGGGGGCAGCGCCACGGGGTTCAGCCGCCAGTCGAGGTCGAAGGTGTACGACGCCGCGCCGCCGGTGTCGAGGGTGGCCACCGCCGACGAGGTGCGCTCCACCGCGCCCGGGTCGCCGGCGAGCCGGACCTCGTTGCGGGTCAGGTGCCCGGCCAGGAGCGCGCCGTACTCGTCGGTGGCGTAGCTGGTGGCCAGCCACGTCGGGCGGCCCAGCCGGGCCAGGGCCACCGCGACGTTGGCGGCGCTGCCGCCGGGGTACTCGGTGTGCGCGTCCTCGCCCCGGACGACGTCGACCAGGGACTCACCGATGACAAGTGCGGCGCCGTCGACCATGGGCACATGAATACACCAGAAATGCCACGAGGGCCCGCCCCCTCTCAGGGGACGGGCCCTCGTCTGGACCGTCAGGCGGCGAGGGTCACTCGCCGGCCTTGGTGAAGCCGGCCGCCTCGGCGGACTCCTCGGTGTCGAACCAGACCTCTGCGGTGGTCTGGTCGAACCACTGGCCGTCCGGCGTGTGGTACTTCATCGAGTCCTCGTTGCCCTTGATCGGGAAACCCTCGGGCGCCTGGTCGGCGTCCTCGAGCGGCGCGTGCGAGCCGGCGTACTTGCCCTCGACACCACCCTCGGCCTCCTCGACGACGACCTCGTCGGCCGCAGCCTCCTCGACCTCGACCTCCTCGACCGGAGCCTCCTCGACCTTCGCCGGGGCGGCGGTCTTGGTGGTCTTCTTGGTCGACGGCGCCTTCGGGCTGTAGGCCTCGGTCACCAGCTCGATGACCGCCATGGGGGCGTTGTCGCCCTTGCGGGGGCCGATCTTGGTGATCCGGGTGTAGCCACCCGGACGCTCGGCGAACGTCGGCGCGATCTCGGTGAAGAGGGTGTGCACGACCGACTTGTCGCGGATGGTCTTGAGGACCTCGCGACGGTTGTGCAGGTCGCCCTTCTTCGCCTTGGTGATCAGCTTCTCGGCGTGCGGACGCAGGACCCGCGCCTTGGCCTCGGTGGTGGTGATCCGGCCGTGCTCGAAGAGAGCGGTCGCCAGGTTGCTGATGATCAGCCGCTGGTGGGCCGGGCTGCCGCCGAGGCGGGCACCCTTCTTGGGGGTAGGCATTGGTTCTTCTCTCGATTCTCCCCGGCCGTGTCAGGTACCGGAGTAGATGTGATCTGTCTGGCGGTGTCGAGGCGGTCGCTGGGCGACCGCCTCGACCACCGGTTGATCAGTACTGCTCGTCCTCGACGAACGCGTCGTCGTCGTCGTCGCCGTACGCCGCCAGGGCGGAGGCCGGGTCGAAGCCGGGCGCGCTGTCCTTGAGGGACAGGCCCATCTCGACCAGCTTGCCCTTGACCTCGTCGATCGACTTCGAACCGAAGTTGCGGATGTCGAGCAGGTCCTGCTCCGAGCGCGAGATGAGCTCACCCACGGTGTGGATGCCCTCGCGCTTGAGGCAGTTGTAGGAACGCACGGTCAGCTGCAGGTCCTCGACCGGGAGGGCGAGGTCGGCAGCCAGCTGCTCGTCGACCGGCGACGGGCCGATGTCGATGCCCTCGGCCTCGACGTTCAGCTCGCGGGCCAGGCCGAAGAGCTCGACCAGCGTCTTGCCGGCCGAGGCGATCGCGTCGCGGGGACGGATCGACGGCTTGGTCTCGACGTCGATGACCAGCTTGTCGAAGTCCGTGCGCTGCTCGACACGGGTGGCCTCGACCTTGTAGGTCACCTTGAGGACCGGCGAGTAGATCGAGTCGACCGGCATGCGGCCGATCTCGGTGTCGCCGGCCTTGTTCTGGACCGCGCTGACGTAGCCACGGCCACGCTCCACGACCAGCTCCATCTCGAGCTTGCCCTTGTCGGACAGCGTCGCGATCTTCAGGTCGGGGTTGTGCACCTCGACACCGGCCGGGGGCGCGATGTCGGCAGCGGTGACGTCACCGGCACCCTGCTTGCGGAGGTACATCGTGACCGGCTCGTCGTGCTCCGAGGAGACCACGAGGCCCTTGAGGTTCAAGATCACCTCGGTGACGTCTTCCTTGACGCCCTCGATGGTCGAGAACTCGTGCAGCACGTTGTCGATCTTGATGCTGGTGACGGACGCGCCCGGGATGGAGCTGAGGAGCGTACGACGGAGCGAATTGCCGAGCGTGTAGCCGAAGCCGGGCTCCAGCGGCTCGATGACGAACCGGGAGCGGAAATCGTCGACGACATCTTCCGACAGGGTCGGGCGCTGAGCGATAAGCACTGATTCTTTCCTTTCCGGGCCCACCCACCATTTGACGGGCCCGAACTACGGAGTGATGAGGGAGGAGTTACTTCTTCGAGTAGTACTCGACGATCAGCTGCTCCTGGACCGGGATGTCGATCTGGGCCCGGACCGGGAGCTGGTGCACGAGGATGCGCATGCGGGTCGGCAGCGCCTCGAGCCATGCGGGGACGACGCGCTCGCCGTGGGTCTCACGGGCCACGATGAACGGGGTCATCTCGAGGCTCTTCTCCCGGACGTCGATGACGTCGTGGGCGGTCACCTGGAAGGACGGGATGTCGACCTTCTTGCCGTTGACCTTGAAGTGCCCGTGCACGACGAGCTGGCGCGCGTGGCGACGCGTGCGGGCGAACCCGGCGCGGTAGACCACGTTGTCGAGACGGCACTCGAGCAGCTGCAGCAGGTTGTCACCGGTCTTGCCGGGGCGACGCGAGGCCTCGACGTAGTAGCGGTGGAACTGCTTCTCGAGGATGCCGTACGAGATGCGGGCCTTCTGCTTCTCGCGCAGCTGGAGGAGGTACTCGCTCTCCTTGATGCGGCCGCGGCCGTGCTGGCCGGGCGGGTAGGGGCGACGCTCGAACGCCTGGTCGCCACCCACGAGGTCGACACCGAGACGGCGCGACTTCTTGGTCATGGGGCCGGTGTAACGGGCCATGGTTCAGTTGCTCCTTAGGTTCTGGTGTCGGGGATCAGACGCGGCGACGCTTGGGCGGCCGGCATCCGTTGTGGGGCGTGGGGGTGACGTCCTGGATGGTGCCGACCTCGAGGCCGATCGCACCCAGCGAACGGATCGCCGTCTCGCGGCCCGAACCCGGGCCCTTCACGAAGACGTCGATCTTCTTCATCCCGTGCTCCATCGCCCGACGACCAGCAGCCTCGGCTGCCATCTGCGCGGCGAACGGCGTGGACTTGCGGGAGCCCTTGAAGCCGACGGTGCCGGCAGAGGCCCACGAGATCACCGCACCGGTGGGGTCGGTGATCGTGACGATGGTGTTGTTGAACGTGCTCTTGATGTGGGCTTCGCCCTGAGCGATGTTCTTCTTCTCCTTGCGGCGCACCTTGGTAGCGCGGCTCTTGGGAGGCATTCAGTTTCTCCTGGAAGTAGCTGGAAGCTGTGAGTTCGATGGAAGAGGCAGGTGCCGGTGGTCGATGAGGTCGCTGCTGCGACCGTCTCGAAACCAGCGTCACTTGGCCTTCTTCTTGCCGGCGACAGTCCGCTTCGGACCCTTGCGGGTGCGGGCGTTGGTCTTGGTGCGCTGGCCGCGGACCGGAAGGCCCATGCGGTGGCGGCGACCCTGGTAGCTGCCGATCTCGATCTTGCGGCGGATGTCAGCCTGGACCTCGCGACGGAGGTCACCCTCGATCTTGTAGTTGGCTTCGATCTCGTCGCGGAGCTTGACCAGCTCCTCGTCCCCCAGCGTGTGGACGCGCGCGTTCGGGTCTACCCCGGTGGCGGCCAGGAGCTGCTGGGCGCGGGTACGGCCAATGCCGTAGATGTAGGTGAGTGCGACCTCGATCCGCTTGTCGCGCGGAAGGTCGACACCAACAAGGCGTGCCATTTTCTGGCGGTTTCCCTTCAGTTGCACAGAGGTGTCAGGTCGTGTCGCGCCCCGGACCTCATGGTCCGGGCTCCGGCCTCTGCTCCGGAGGTGGTTCGCCCGTCGTACGACGGGCTAAGCGATCACGTTGTGGTTGATTCAGTTGTGGAGCGGGCTACTTCAGCCCTGGCGCTGCTTGTGGCGCGGGTTCTCGCAGATGACCATGACGCGGCCGTGGCGACGAATCACCTTGCACTTGTCACACATCGGCTTGACGCTCGGGTTGACCTTCACGAGGGAGGCCCTTTCGTTGTGAGTCGGCTGCTTACTTGTAGCGGTAGACGATCCGACCCCGCGTGAGGTCGTACGGCGAGAGCTCCACCACCACGCGGTCCTCGGGGAGGATCCGGATGTAGTGCTGTCGCATCTTGCCGCTGATGTGGGCGAGGACCTTGTGCCCGTTGGTGAGCTCGACCCGGAACATCGCGTTCGGGAGAGCCTCCACCACGGTGCCCTCGATCTCGATCACGCCTTCTTTCTTCGGCATGTCCTCCGCAATCTGATCGTGTGTGTTCTACCGTCGACCCGGGAACCTCCCGACGGGTGCCGGGTGGACCTCGTGGTGTCGTGTCGTGGACCTCTTCCCGGGCGCACCCGAGCACTCGTGAGAGCGGATCGAATGTTGGTCCGGGCAGCCGCGAGGCACCACGAAACAGACCCACGTTGGGCCGAACGGCAAGTCTAGTCCGAAACGGACGCGAACCCCTAATCTGCCAGGACCCGGCGCAGCGTCGTCGCGGTGCGGTCGTAGCCCTCCGCGTCACCGGTCCGCACCCGCCAGGCGAGGTCCTCCACCATACGCCGGCGGGCGACGAAGCGGATCCGGTCGTCGAGGCCCTCCTCGCGGGGCCGGTCGTAGCCGGCGAGCACCCGGTCGAGCACCTCCGGGCCGAAGTCCGTCAGCACGGTGGCCAGGTCGCGCGCCGGGTCGCCGAGCACCGCGTCGCCCCAGTCGATGATCCCGGTGACCCGGCCGTCCCCCGGGTCGACCATGACATGGTCGTCGCGGACGTCGTTGTGGCAGAAGACCAGCGCCCGCGCCGGGGCCGGCGGGGCGGCCGCCAGGAACGCCTCGACCGGCCCGCGGAGGTCGGTCTCGACGCCGCGACGGCGACCTCGGCGTACTCCTCCCCCACCTCGGCGAGCCAGGTCTCCTCGGAGTCGGGGTCGGGAGCGGCCACCCGCGCGGCCTCCTCGCGTCCCACCCCGTGGAGCCGGCTCAGGAAGACGGCGAGGTCGTCGGCCAGGGCGTCCCGGTCGAGGCGGTCGGTCGCCACCGCCGCCACCCCGGGGATCCGGGTGGTCAGGAGCGCCCCGCGCGCGGGGTCGGACGCGACCACGACGCGGCGACGCGAGCGAGGAGTGCCGGCGGGCGAACTCCAGCAGCGCGACGTCGCGCGCCACCGTCTCCTCGCTTGACGCCGGGATCGGGGTCCTTGACGACGCGCAGGACCAGGTCGTCGCCGACCGCCCACACGACGTTGTCCCAGCCCTCGCCCAGCGGCGTGGGCAGCCGCGCGTCGCCCCGGGAGCGAGCGCGGCGAGGAGGTCGTCAGGCGTGGGCATGTGCTCCAGCATGCACGAGGGCGTCCGCGAGCAGCTCCAGCGTGGCCTCCCGGGCAGGAGCCGAGTCCGCGGGAGTGCCGGCGTACGCCCCGGCCACCGGGTGCACCATCACCTCGTCGACGCCGTACGTCGCCGCGAGGCGCGCGACCTGCTCGGCGGCGGAGTCGGGGTCGCCGATGACCCAGCGGCGACGCATGCCGTCGAGCAGGGCGGCGTGCTGGGCAGGCAGCTCGACGGCCTCGGCCTCCTCGACCAGCAGCTGCGGGCGGAGCGGGCCACCGGTGCGCAGCGCGACCATCGCGTGCAGCTGCGGCAGCGCGAGGCGGTGCGCCTCGTCGGCGGTCGCGGCCACGGCGACGTTGACGGTGAGGAAGGTGCGCGGCTCGGCCAGCTCGGGCGAGGGGCGGAAGCCGGTGCGGTAGAGCTCGAGCGCCTCCGCGGTGCCGGAGCCGGAGAAGTGGTGGGCGAAGACGTAGGGCAGTCCGCGCTCGGCGGCGAGGCGGGCGGAGTAGTCGGACGAGCCGAGCAGCCACACCGGCGGGCGCGAGGTGGCCCGCGGCGTGGCGCGCAGCTCGTGGGTGCGGTCGCCGAGGGACATGCCGACACCGTCGGCGTCCATCATCGCGACGATGTCGTCGACGTACTCCGGGAAGCGGGCCACCGCGTTGTCGTCGACCCCGCCCGCGCCGTGGCGCAGGGCGTAGCGGGTGACCGGGTCGGTGCCCGGCGCCCGGCCGATGCCGAGGTCGATCCGTCCGGGGAACGCGGCCTCGAGGAGCGCGAACTGCTCGGCGACCACGAGCGGCGCGTGGTTCGGCAGCATCACCCCGCCCGAGCCCACCCGGATCCGCTCGGTCGCCGCGGCGAGCAGCCCGATCAGCACCGGCGGGTTCGTGGCCGCCACGGCCGGCATGTTGTGGTGCTCGGCCACCCAGTAGCGGCGGTACCCCAGCCGGTCCGCGGTCCGGGCCAGCGCCCGGGACGCGGCCACCGCGTCGGCGCTGCTCTGGTCGCCGCGCACCGGCACCAGGTCGAGCACGGACAGGGCAGGGGCAGTGGGGCGGGAAGGCAGTCGGGGAGGTCGCGTGGCAGTGTCCAACCGCTCGCCCCCGACTCCCCTATTCCGCCGAACCGTCGTTGTGCGCGCCGAGCGTGCGTTGTGGCGGGCCGAACCGTGCGTTGTGGCGGGCCGAACCGTGCGTTGTGGCTCAGTGCCGCGGCGTCGCGCTCCGGCGTACCGCCCAGAACGCGAACAGCGTGATGGAACGCGAGGACCACGACCAGCATGCCCATGTCGACGAGGTACTGCGCCGCGGTCCTGGTCGTAGAGCGGGTCGAGCACCTCGTCGGGGAGGCCGCGCCTGGCCTTGTCGAGGTCCACGCTGGCCGCGCACGCCGCGAAGCCCCATCGGGCCGGGGCCAGCCAGGCGAGCTGCTCGAGGAGGGCCCGCCCGGCGACCGGGACGAGGGCGCCGCAGAGCACCAGCTGGGTCATCACCAGGCCGACCAGGGCAGGCATGGTCTGCTCCGACGACGTCACCAGCGCCGACACCGCCAGGCCCAGCACCGCCATGGTGAAGGCGACGCCGCCGATGGCCACCCCGATCTCGAGGTCCTCCAGCCCGAAGACGCCTCCCCCGTCGGCCGGGGCAGCCCGACCAGCGCCAGGAACGTGACCAGCAGGCCCTGGCCGAAGCAGGCGGAGCCGAGGACCAGGATCTTGCTGGTGAGGTACATCCCGGGCGACAGGCCCGACGGCGTACTCGCGCTGGAAGATCGGCCGCTCCTTGACCAGCTCGCGGATCGTGACCGCGGCACCCATCAACGCCGCGGACATGATCAGGATGGTGAGCCGCTGCATGATCTCGGCCCGGTCGAACAGCCCCGCCTCGGTCCGGGTCGCGGCGAGGGACAACCCGGCGTCGCCGGGTACGACGCGGCTCAGCGCGCCGAGCACGATCGGCATCAGGACCAGCATGGCCGAGCAGCAACCGGTCGGCGCGGACGACCGCGAGGTTGCGGCGGACCAGGGTCACCAGCTGGCGGGTCATCGACTGCAGCGGCGGTTGCACCACCGGGGCGTTCACCGCGGGCAGCCGGCCGGTGTCGACCCGGCCCTGCGGCGCCGGGATGCGCTGCCACAGGTCGGGGTCGTCGAGCAGGTCGAAGACCTGGGGGTAGTCGCGGCAGCCGAAGTGGTCGAGCACGCCGGCCGGCGGGCCGAAGTACGCCAGGCGCCCGCCCGGGGCGAGCACCAGCACGTTGTCGCAGACGTCGAGCGCGAGCACCGAGTGCGTCACGACCATCGACCACCCGACCCTCGTCGGCGAGCGTGCGCAGCTGGTGCATCACGTCGCGGTCGAGACCGGGGTCGAGGCCCGAGGTCGGCTCGTCGAGGAACAGCAGCGGCGGCGCGGTCAGCAGCTCGGTGGCGATCGAGACCCGCTTGCGCTGGCCGCCGGAGAGCTGGGTGCCGATCCGGTTGTCGATCTGCCGCCCGAGCTGCATCTGGCCGACCACCTGGTCGACGCGCTGGGCGCGCTCCTGGCTGCGTCGTGTCGGGCGGCAGCCGCAGCATCGCGGCGTACGTCAGGCCCTGGCGGACGCGTGAGCTGCGGGTGCTGGATGTCCGACTGCGGCACCAGGCCGATCTGGAAGCGCAGCTGCTCGTAGTGCGCGTAGAGGTCGTGTGCCCTGCCAGACCACGCTGGCCGTGCGTCGCCGGGCTGAGGCCGGTGAGCGCGCCGAGCAGCGTGGACTTGCCGGCGCCCGACGGGCCGATCACGGCGGTCAGGCTGGACGGCCCGAGCTCGAACGACATCCCCTCGAGCAGCCGCTTG
Organism: uncultured Actinomycetota bacterium; assembly: GCA_963721775.1. Classification (GTDB taxonomy): domain Bacteria; phylum Actinomycetota; class Actinomycetes; order Propionibacteriales; family Nocardioidaceae; genus Nocardioides. The sequence continues at coordinate 120,721 of CAVRMH010000040.1, forward strand.
CCGTCCCGGGTGATCGTCGTGAGGTTCTCCGCGAACAGGGTCAGGTCGGCCCGGGTCGCCCGCGAGGCCAGGTTGGCGCCGGTCCAGGTGAAGGTCTGGTTGCCGATGATGACCTCGTCGCCCGGGGTCAGCGGCGTGCCGCCCGACGAGCCGGCGGCCGTTGACGAAGGTGCCGTTGAAGCTGTCGAGGTCCGTGAGGTACGGCGCCGCGCCGCGAGCGCGAGGGTCGCGTGCTGGCGGCGAGACCAGCGGGTCGTCGAGGACGATGTCGCAGGTGCGGGAGCGGCCGAGGGTGAGCGTGCGGTCCGTCGGACTGTTGGACGGGATGACGGTGTGGCCGTGGGCGAGGTGGCCGGGCGGCGGCTGCGGGAGCCGCGCGTCGCCCTGCGTGCTGGCCCTGGCGCGGCCAGGGTGGCCGGTTCGACGTACGCCTGCTGGGGCGGCGGCCCACTCGGGAGGACGGGGCCGGGGCCGCCGGGACCACCTCGACCCGGACGTGTGCGCCGTCGGTGCCGCCGAGCATCACGGTGACGGGCTGGCCCACGGGGAGCCGCTCGTGGCTGACCCGGCGCCCGCCGAGGAAGGTGCCGTTGGTCGACTGCAGGTCCACGACGAACCAGCCGTCGCCGCCGCGGCGGAACTCCACGTGCCGGCGCGAGACGTCGGGGTGCACGACCACGACGGCAGGGCGGTGTCACGCCCCAGGGGGACCACCGGGTCGACGAACTCGCGGGTCTGTCCGGCCACGGTGACCCGCAGGCGCGACGGCGCAGCGGGCTGCCGCTTGCATGGTCGGCATGCGCTCCTCGCCTGGCCGGGAACCGGTGCGCGCGGCCAAGGCTAGACCACCTCGGGCGACCGTGGTGCGTCTCGCTGACCGGTCGATCGTGCACCGATTGGTCACAAACTGCATGCCCAGGGCGCGATCCGTTGCGGTTGGGGACCAAACCGCAAGGTTGTCAGCGGCCGCCGAACGGGACGCCGAGCTCGGCGAGCTTCGCCTCGCCACCGTCGATCGCGGTGAGGATCCAGGCACCGTCGGGCGTGATCGTGAAGCTGTGCTCGAAGTGCGCCGACATGCTGCCGTCGGCGGTGACGATCGTCCAGTCGTCGTCGAGCACGGCGGTGTCCTTGCTGCCGAGCGTCACCATCGGCTCGACCGCGAGCGCCAGCCCGCGGACCAGCTTGGCGCCGCGACCGGGGCGGCCGTAGTTCGGGCACGTTGGGCGGCTGGTGCATCGCGGTGCCGATCCCGTGGCCGGTGTAGTCCTCGAGGATGCCGTAGGACGCCACCGGTCGGGTGCGGCTGCGAGCGCACGTAGGACTCCACGGCGTGCGAGATGTCGGTGACCCGGCCGCCGAGCCGCGCCGCGGCGAACCCGCGCCACATCGACTCCTCGGTGACCCGCATCAGCTCGAGCACCTCGGGGCGTACGTCGCCCACGGCGACGGTGATCGCGGCGTCGCCGTGCCAGCCGTCGACGATGGCGCCGCAGTCGATGGAGATGACGTCACCGTCGACGAGCTCGCGGGAGCCGGGGATGCCGTGCACGACCTCGTCGTTGACCGACGCGCAGATCGTGCCCGGGAACGGCGGGTGGCCGTAGCCCTGGAACGACGGGATGCCGTCGTGCGAGCGGATGTTGTCCTCGGCGATCGCGTCGAGCTCGCCGGTGGTGATCCCGGCGCGCACCGACGCGCGCAGCAGCTCGAGGGTCTCGCCGACCAGCAGCCCGGCGACCCGCATCTTCTGGATCTGCTCCGGGCGTCTTGATCTCGATCCCGCGGTCACGCAAGGACACGTTGCCCGCCCGGTCAGCTCTGGGGTATGTCGTCGAGGGCGTCGAAGATGCGCTGGGTGACCTCGTCGACCTCGCCCATCCCGTCGACCTCGATGAGGATGTTGCGGCTCCGGTAGACCTCGATCAGGGGCTCGGTCTGCTCGACGTACACCTCCTGGCGGCGCCGGATGACGTCCTCGGTGTCGTCGGCGCGGTTCTCGACCTCGGCCCGCTGCAGCAGGCGCTGGACGATCTCGTCCTGGTCCACGGTGAGCACGACGACGGCGTCGAGCGCGTGACCGGTGAACTTGATCATCCCGTCGAGCTCCTCGACCTGCGCGAGCGTCCGCGGGTAGCCGTCGAGCAGGAAGCCGGGCTCGGCGTCGGGCTCGTCGATCCGGTTGCGGACCATCAGGTTGGTGACCTCGTCGGGGACGTACTCGCCCGCGTCCATGTAGCGCTTGGCCTCGACCCCGAGCGGGGTGCCGGCGGACACGTTGGCGCGGAAGATGTCGCCGGTCGAGATCGCGGGGATCCCGAAGTGGTCGGCGATGTACTTCGCCTGCGTGCCCTTCCCGGCACCGGGCGGGCCCATGATGATGAGTCTCATATCAGCGCAGGAATCCTTCGTAGTTGCGCTGCTGGAGCTGGCTCTCGATCTGCTTCACCGTGTCGAGCGCGACGCCCACCATGATCAGGATGGAGGTGCCGCCGAACGGGAAGTTCTGGTTCGCGTTGATCACCGCGAAGGCGATCAGCGGGATCAGGGAGATCAGACCGAGGTACAGCGCGCCCGGCAGCGTGATGCGGGACAGGACGTAGGACAGGTAGTCCTCGGTCGGCTTGCCCGCCCGGATCCCGGGGATGAAGCCGCCGTACTTCTTCATGTTGTCCGCAACCTCGGTGGGGTTGAACGTGATCGACACGTAGAAGTAGGTGAAGAAGATGATGAGGCCGAAGTAGACCGCCATGTAGAGCGGGTGGCTGCCACCGACGAGGTAGGTCGTTCGAGCCAGCCGACCCAGCTGGGCTGCGGGTTCTTGTTCTGGTTGAACTGCACCGCCATCGCCGGCAGGTAGAGCAGCGACGAGGCGAAGATGACCGGGATGATGCCGGCCTGGTTCACCTTGAGCGGGATGTACGTCGAGCTCCCGCCGAACATCTTCCGCCCGACCATGCGGCGGGCGTACTGCACGGGGATGCGGCGCTGCGCCTGCTCGATGAAGATGACCGCCGCGACCAGCACGAGGCCGATGACCATCACGATCGCGAAGGTCCACCAGCCGCGCGAGCGCTGGACCGACCACAGGGAGCGCCGGGAAGGTCGCCACCACCTGGGTGAAGATCAGGATCGACATGCCGTTGCCGATGCCGCGCTCGGTGATCAGCTCGCCGAGCCACATGATCACCGCGGTGCCGGCGGTCATGGTCAGCACCATCACCAGGAAGGTGCTGATGTTGTCGTTGTAGAGCAGCTCCTTCTGGCAGCCCTGCAGCAGCTGGCCCGACCGGGCGAGCGCCACGATGCCGGTCGCCTGCAGCAGGGCCAGGGCGAGCGTGAGGTACCGGGTGTACTGCGTGATCTTGGTCTGGCCGGACTGGCCCTCCTTCTTGAGGGCCTCGAGGCGCGGGATCACGACCACGAGCAGCTGCAGGATGATGCTCGCCGTGATGTACGGCATGATCCCGAGCGCGAAGATCGAGAGCTGGAGCAGCGCTCCACCGGAGAACAGGTTGATCAGCGAGTAGACGCTGTTGTCCTGGACGTCGTTGATGCACGACTGCACGTTCGCGGTGTTGACGCCCGGGGCAGGGATCTGCGATCCGAGCCGGAAGACGAAGATGATCAACAGGACGAACAGAAGCTTGCGACGCAGGTCCGGAGTCCGGAAAGCGTTGGCGAACGCGCCTAGCACGTGATCCTCTTTCTGAAGCGGGGTGTTACCTCGCCACAGCGGGCGAGAACGCGGGGAAGCCTAACAGGCCGTACATGGGCGAAAAGGCGCGGTCGGCTCATGCCGACCGCGCCCAGTCGCTCATCGTCGTACCGGCTCAGAGCACCGTGACGGTGCCGCCGGCGGCCTCGATCTTCTCCTTGGCGGAGGCGGAGAACGCGTGCGCGCTCACCTGGACCTTCGCCGAGATGTCGCCCTGGCCGAGCACCTTGACCGGGTGGCCGTCACGGACGGCACCCTTGGCCACGAGCTCGTCGATGCCCACGGTGCCACCCTCGGGGAAGAGCTCGCCGAGGCGGTCCAGGTTCACGACCTGGAACTCGACCTTGAACGGGTTCTTGAAGCCCTTGAGCTTCGGCAGCCGCATGTGCAGCGGCATCTGGCCACCCTCGAAGGAGGCCGGGACCTGGTAACGGGCCTTGGTTCCCTTGGTACCGCGACCGGCGGTCTTGCCCTTGGAGGCCTCACCACGACCCACGCGGGTCTTGGCGGTCTTGGCTCCGGGTGCCGGACGCAGGTGGTGCAGCTTCAGCGTCATGTCAGTCGACCTCCTCGACCGTCACCAGGTGACGGACGGTGTGGACCATGCCCCGGATCTCCGGGCGGTCCTCCTTGACGACCACGTCGCCAATCCGCTTGAGACCGAGCGTGCGCAGGGTCTCGCGCTGGTTGGCCTTGCAGCCGATCGTGCTCTTCTTCTGCTCGACCTTGAGGCGCGCCATCAGGGAGTCACCTCCGCGCGAGCCCGGAGCAGCGCCGCCGGGGCGACGTCCTCGACCGACAGCCCACGACGGGCGGCCACGGCCTCCGGCTCCTCGAGCATGCGCAGCGCCTCGACGGTCGCGTGCACGATGTTGATCTGGTTCGACGAGCCGAGCGACTTGCTCAGCACGTCGTGGATGCCGGCGCACTCGAGCACCGCACGCACCGGGCCACCGGCGATCACACCGGTACCGGGAGCGGCCGGGCGGAGCAGGACGACGCCCGCCGCCTTCTCGCCCTGGACCGGGTGCGGGATGGTGCCCTGGATGCGGGGGACCTTGAAGAAGTGCTTCTTGGCCTCCTCGACACCCTTGGCGATCGCCGCCGGGACTTCCTTCGCCTTGCCGTAGCCGACGCCGACGAGACCCTCACCGTCACCGACGATCACGAGGGCGGTGAAGCTGAAGCGACGTCCACCCTTCACGACCTTGGCGACACGGTTGATCGCAACGACGCGCTCGATGTAGGCGGTCTTGTCGGCCTGCTGGCCACCACGGCGGTCGTCACGGTTACCGCGACGCTCACCACCGGCGCGCTGTCCGCGCTGGGGTCCGCTCATTGGAACTACCTCTTCCTTAGTCTCTGCCGTCTGGCGATCAGAACGTGAGGCCGCCCTCGCGGGCGCCATCAGCGAGGGCCGCGATGCGGCCGTGGTACTTGTTGCCGGCGCGGTCGAAGACCACGCCCTCGACACCGGCGGTCTTCGCGCGCTCGGCCACGAGCTCGCCGACACGCTTGGCCTTCGCCGTCTTGTCGCCGTCGAAGCCGCGCAGGTCCGCCTCCATGGTCGAGGCCGACGCGAGCGTCTTCCCGACCAGGTCGTCGACGACCTGCACGCTGATGTGCTTGCTCGACCGGGTCACGACCAGGCGCGGACGCTCGGCGGTGCCGGCCAGCTTCTTGCGGCCGCGCATCTGGCGACGCAGACGCGACGCAGTACGACCCGCGGTGTGCTTGTTGTGCTTGAGCGAGATCGCCATGGTCACTTACCAGCCTTTCCGACCTTGCGGCGGATGTGCTCACCCGAGTAGCGAACGCCCTTGCCCTTGTAGGGCTCCGGCTTCCGCAGCTTGCGGATGTTCGCGGCCACCTCGCCGACGAGCTGCTTGTCGATGCCGACGACGCCGACCTTGGTCGGGCCCTCGGTGGTGAACGTGATGCCCTCGGGGGCGTTGAACGTGATCGGGTGGGAGTAGCCGAGCTGGAACTCCAGCTGGGTCGGGCCCTTGGGAAGGACGCGGTAACCCACGCCGACGATCTCGAGCTTCTTCTCGTAGCCCTCGGTCACGCCCTGGACCATGTTGGCGATCAGGGTGCGGGTCAGGCCGTGGAGCGAGCGGCTCTCGCGCTCGTCGTCGGGACGCTTGACCTCGAGGACGCCGTCCTCACCGCGCTCGACGGTGATGGGGGCGGCGACCTTGTGCGACAGGGTGCCCTTGGGGCCCTTGACGGTCACCAGGCTCTGGTCGACGGTGACGTCGACACCCGACGGGACCGCGATGGGGAGCTTGCCAATGCGCGACATGCTTCGTATCTCCTTCTGGTCTCGTCGTTACCAGACGTAGGCGAGGACTTCCCCACCCACGCCCTTCTGGTTGGCCTGGCGGTCGGTCAGCAGGCCCTGGCTGGTCGAGATGATCGCGACGCCCAGCCCGCCGAGCACCTTCGGGAGACCCGTGTGCTTGGCGTAGACCCGGAGACCGGGCTTGCTGATGCGCCGGACGCCCGCGATGGAGCGCTCCCGGTTGCGGCCGTACTTGAGGGTGATGTTGAGCGTCTTGCCCACCTCGCCCTCGGTGGGGTCCGCCACGTCGTACGACGTGATGTAGCCCTCCTGCTTGAGGATCTCGGCGACGCCAGCCTTGAGCTTGCTGTACGGCATCGACACCGAGTCGTGGTACGCCTGGTTGGCGTTGCGCAGACGCGTGAGCATGTCTGCGATCGGGTCAGTCATCGTCATGGCCGAATGGCCCTTTCCCACCGTGGTTTCGACCCGCCGTGCGCGGGCCGACCTTCAGCGATCGTGTTTGTTGGATTACCAGCTGGACTTGGTCACGCCGGGCAGCTCACCGCGGTGAGCCATCTCGCGCAGGCAGATCCGGCAGAGGCCGAACTTGCGGTAGACAGCCTTGGGGCGGCCGCAGCGCTGGCACCGGGTGTAACCCCGGACCGCGAACTTCGGCTTGCGGGCGGCCTTGACCCTGAGTGCAGTCTTCGCCATGTCAGTTCTCCTTGAACGGGAAGCCGAGGTGCTTGAGCAGGGCCCGACCCTCGTCGTCGTTGGTGGCCGTGGTCACGATCGTGATGTCCATGCCGCGCGACCGGTCGATCTTGTCCTGGTCGATCTCGTGGAACATGACCTGCTCGGTGAGACCGAAGGTGTAGTTGCCGCGACCGTCGAACTGCTTGGCGTTCAGGCCGCGGAAGTCGCGGATGCGGGGCAGCGCGAGCGACAGCAGCCGGTCGAGGAACTCCCACATGCGGTCGCCACGCAGGGTGACGTGCGCGCCGATCGGCATGCCCTCGCGGAGCTTGAACTGCGCGATCGACTTGCGGGCCTTGGTCACCTGCGGCTTCTGGCCGGTGATCGCGGTGAGGTCGCGGATCGCGCCCTCGATCAGCTTGGAGTCACGAGCAGCCTCGCCGACACCCATGTTGACCACGATCTTGGTCAGGCCGGGCACCTGCATGATGTTCGCGAACTCGAACTCGCCCTGGAGCGCGGGGATGATCTCCTCGCGGTACCGCTGCTTGAGCCGGGCCGCCGGGGCCTCGGTCTTGTTCTGCGTCTCAGTCATCTCAGATTTCCTTGCCGGTCTTGCGCGACACGCGGACACTGCGTCCCGCGGAGTACGTCGAGCCGTCCGGACGACGCTTGGTCACCTCGTCGCGACGGAACCCGATGCGGGTCACGCCGTCACCGTCGACCAGCATCACGTTCGAGACGTGGATGGGGGCCTCGGTGGTCACGATGCCGCCGGTGTTGCCGGCGCGGCCGCCCTGGTTGACGACCTTCTCGTGCTTCTTGACGCGGTTGACACCCTCGACGATGACGCGGTCCTCGTCACGCAGGACGGCGATGACCTTGCCCTCGGCGCCCTTGTCCTTGCCCGCGATCACCTTGACGGTGTCGCCCTTCTTGATGTTCAGCGACTTCGCCATCACAGCACCTCCGGTGCGAGCGAGATGATCTTCATGAACTTCTTCTCGCGCAGCTCACGGCCCACGGGGCCGAAGATGCGGGTGCCACGCGGCTCGCCGTCGTTCTTGAGGATCACGGCGGCGTTCTCGTCGAAGCGGATGTAGGAGCCGTCCTGACGACGACGCTCCTTCACCGTGCGGACGACGACCGCCTTGACGACGTCACCCTTCTTCACGTTGCCACCGGGGATCGCGTCCTTGACGGTGGCGACGATGACGTCGCCGATACCGGCGTAGCGCCGACCAGAACCGCCGAGAACACGGATGCAGAGGATTTCCTTCGCACCGGTGTTGTCGGCGACCTTGAGTCGCGACTCCTGCTGGATCATCGGTTATCTCCTGGTTGTCGAGCTGGTTCTCGTCGCCTCACGGGCGGCGAGCCTTGCCGAACTGAATGGTTGAAAACTGCGGGTCGGCCGTGAGGCCGGGGGTCACTTGGCCTTCTCGACGACCTGGACGACGCGCCAGCGCTTGGTGGCCGACAGCGGACGGGTCTCCATGATGAGGACCCGGTCGCCGACGCCGCACTCGTTCGTCTCGTCGTGCGCCTTCAGCTTGCTCGTGCGGCGCATGACCTTGCCGTAGAGGGCGTGCTTGACACGGTCCTCGACGGAGACGACCACGGTCTTGTCCATCTTGTCGCTGACCACGAGGCCCTCGCGGACCTTGCGGGCGCTCCGGTCGGTGGTGGGAGTCTGCTCGCTCATGCGGCGCCGTCCTTCTCGTTGCTCGAGCCCGGAGCGGTGCGGATACCGAGCTCGCGCTCACGCACCACGGTGTAGATCCGGGCGATGTCCTTCTTGACCAGGCGCAGCCGGCCGTGGCTCTCCAGCTGGCCGGTGGCCGCCTGGAAGCGGAGGTTGAACAGCTCCTCCTTGGCCTCGCGCAGCTTGGTCTCGAGGTCGACATTGGTCATGTCGTCGAGTTCGTATGCGGTTGCCATCAGAATTCACCTGCCTCGCGGGAGACGAAGCGGCACTTCATGGGGAGCTTGTGCATCGCGCGGCGCATGGCCTCACGGGCAATGTCCTCGTCCACTCCGGAAAGTTCGAACATGACGCGGCCGGGCTTGACGTTGGCAACCCACCACTCGGGGGAACCCTTACCGGAACCCATGCGGGTCTCGGCAGGCTTCTTGGTCAGCGGGCGGTCCGGGTAGATGTTGATCCAGACCTTGCCGCCACGCTTGATGTGACGGGTCATCGCGATACGAGCCGACTCGATCTGACGGTTCGTGACGTAGTGACCCTCGACCGCCTGGATGCCGAAGTCGCCGAAGGCGAGCTTCGTGCCACCCTTGGCCGCACCGGTCCGCTTGGGGTGGTGCTGCTTGCGGTGCTTGACACGACGGGGCATCAACATGGTGCTCAGCCCTCCTGTCCGCTGGTCGCGGCCTCGGCCGGGGCAGGAGCCTCGGCGGGAGCCTCGGTGGCGGGCGCCTCGGTGGGGGTGCCACGGTCGGCGCGCGTCGGACGCTCACCGCGCGAGCCACGGCCCGGACGGTCGGCGCCACCACGGGCGGGACGGCCACGGCCCGGAGCACCGGCCCGGGCAGCAGCCTGGGCCTCGCGCTCGGCGCGGGTGCCCGCGACCTCGCCCTTGTAGATCCAGACCTTCACGCCGATGCGGCCGAAGGTGGTCTTGGCCTCGTAGAAGCCGTAGTCGATGTCCGCACGCAGGGTGTGCAGGGGCACGCGGCCCTCGCGGTAGAACTCCGTGCGCGACATCTCGGCGCCGTTGAGGCGGCCCGAGCACTGGATCCGGATGCCCTTGGCGCCGGAGCGCATGGAGGTCTGGATCGCCTTGCGCATGGCACGACGGAACTGCACGCGGCCGGCGAGCTGCTCGGCAACACCCTGGGCGACCAGCTGGGCGTCGACCTCGGGGTTCTTGACCTCGAGGATGTTCAGCTGGACCTGCTTGCCGGTGAGCTTCTCGAGCTCGCCACGGATGCGGTCGGCCTCGGCGCCACGGCGACCGATCACGATGCCCGGACGCGCGGTGTGGATGTCCACACGGACGCGGTCACGGGTGCGCTCGATCTCGACCTTGGAGATGCCGGCCCGCTCCATGCCCTTGGAGAGCAGCTTGCGGATCGCGACGTCCTCGCCGACGTACGCCTTGTAGAGCTTGTCGGCGTACCAGCGGCTCTTGTGGTCCGTGGAAATACCGAGGCGGAACCCGTTCGGGTTGATCTTCTGCCCCATCAGGCAGTCCGTCCCTTCTTCTTCTCGACGACATCAGCCGGCTGTACGGCCAGCGTGATGTGGCTGGTGCGCTTGTTGATGCGGGTCGCTCGACCCTGCGCACGCGGACGCCAACGCTTCATCGTCGGACCCTCGTCGACCATGGCCACCGACACGACCAGGGACGCGGTGTCCAGGCCCTCGGTGGTCTCGGCGTTCGCGACGGCGCTCTCGAGGACCTTGTAGACGGTCTCGGAAGCGGCCTGCGGCGCGAACTGCAGGAGCGCGAGGGCGTCCTCGACGGGCAGACCGCGGACCATGTCGACGACACGGCGGGCCTTCATCGGGGTGATCCGCACGAAGCGGGCGCTCGCGAAGGCACCGGGCTGGTCGCCGAGCAGCGACTCGCGGCGGGCGCTGGTGCGCCTACGCTCTGTGACACTCATCGACGACGTCCCTTCCGGTCTTCCTTCACGTGCCCGCGGTAGGTGCGGGTGGGAGCAAACTCACCGAGCTTGTGACCGACCATCGAGTCGGTGACGAACACGGGAACGTGCTTGCGGCCGTCGTGCACGGCGATGGTGTGGCCGATCATGTCGGGCACGATCATCGACCGGCGCGACCAGGTCTTGATGACGTTGTGGCTGCCCTTCGCGTTCTCGGCGTCCACCTTCTTCTGAAGGTGGTCGTCGATGAAGGGGCCCTTCTTCAGGCTGCGAGGCATGTCGGTTACTTCCTACCCTTGCCGGACTTGCGACGACGAATGATCTGGGAGTCGGAGGCCTTGCGCTTGCGCGTACGGCCCTCCGGCTGGCCCCACGGCGAGACCGGGTGGCGACCACCGGAGGTCTTGCCCTCACCACCACCGTGCGGGTGGTCGACCGGGTTCATGACGACACCACGGACGGTCGGGCGCTTGCCCTTCCAGCGCATGCGGCCGGCCTTGCCCCAGTTGATGTTCGACTGCTCGGCGTTGCCGACCTCGCCGATCGTGGCGCGGCAGCGCACGTCGACGAAGCGCATCTCGCCGGAGGGCATGCGCAGCGTGGCGCGCGAGCCCTCCTTGGCGACGAGCTGGGCGGAGATGCCGGCCGAGCGGGCGATCTTCGCACCGCCGCCCGGACGCAGCTCCACGCAGTGGATCGTCGTACCGACGGGGATGTTGCGCAGCGGCAGGTTGTTGCCGGCCTTGATGTCGGAGTTCGGGCCCGACTCGACCGCGGTGCCCTGCACGAGGCCCTTCGGCGCGATGATGTAGCGCTTCTCGCCGTCGGCGTAGTGCAGCAGCGCGATGCGCGCCGTGCGGTTCGGGTCGTACTCGATGTGCGCGACCTTGGCCGGGACGCCGTCCTTGTCGTAGCGACGGAAGTCGATGATGCGGTAGGCGCGCTTGTGACCGCCACCCTGGTGCCGGGTGGTGATCCGGCCCTGGTTGTTGCGGCCGCCCTTCTTGGGCAGCGGACGCGTCAGCGACTTCTCCGGCGTGGTCCGGGTGATCTCGACGAAGTCGGCCACCGAGGAGCCACGACGGCCCGGGGTGGTCGGCTTGTACTTGCGGATTGCCATTTCTCAGTCCTCGTTATCCAGGAGCCCGGTCAGGAGACCGGACCTCCGAAGATGTCGATGCGGTGGCCCTCGGCGAGGCTGACGATCGCGCGCTTGGTGTTGGCACGCTTGCCCATGCCGAAGCGGGTACGACGCGTCTTGCCCTGGCGGTTGATCGTGTTGACCGACGTCACCTTGACGTTGAACACCTTCTCGACCGCGATCTTGATCTCGGTCTTGTTGGCGTCCGGACGCACGATGAAGGTGTACTTGTTGGCGTCGAGGAGGCCGTAGCTCTTCTCGGACACGACGGGCGCGATCAGGATGTCGCGGTGGTCCTTGTGCAGGGTGCTCACTTGGCAGCCTCCTCGGTCTCGGACTCGGTGCCGACGGCCTTGACCGACTTGCCCGTGGGCGCGCCGGCGACGAACGCGTCGAACGCGCCCTTCGTGAAGACCACGTCGTCCGACAGCAGGACGTCGTAGGTGTTCAGCTGGTCGACCGCGAGGATGTGGACGTTCGCGGCGTTGCGCAGCGAGAGCCAGGTGAGGTTGTCACCGCGCTCGAGCACGACCAGGAAGCGCACCCGGTCGCTGAGACCGGACAGTGCGGCCAGGGCGGCCCGGGTCGACGGCGCGTCGCCGGTGACCAGGGCGTCGACCACGTGGACGCGGTCGTTGCGGGCCCGGTCGGACAGCGCACCGCGGAGGGCGGCGGCCTTCATCTTCTTGGGGGTCCGCTGGTCGTAGTCCCGCGGGTGCGGGCCGTGGACGACGCCACCGCCGGCGAACTGCGGTGCGCGGGTCGAGCCCTGGCGGGCGCGGCCGGTGCCCTTCTGCTTGTAGGGCTTGCGGCCACCGCCGCGGACCTCGCCGCGACGCTTGGTGGACGCGGTGCCCTGGCGAGCAGCGGCCTGCTGTCCGACCACGACCTGGTGGATCAGCGGGACGTTGACCTGGACGTCGAAGATCTCGGCGGGCAGGTCGACCTTGACGGTCTTCACGGTGCCTTCGTTCTTGGGCATGCTCAGACCTCCTGGGTCTTCTTGGCGGCGGAGCGCAGGATCACCAGGCCACCCTTGGGGCCGGGAACGGCGCCCTTGAGCAGGATGATGCCCTTCTCCACGTCCACGGCGTGCACGGTGACGTTCTGGGTGGTGACGGTGTCGCTACCCATCCGGCCGGACATGCGCATGCCCTTGAAGACGCGACCCGGGGTGGCGCAGGCGCCGATCGAGCCGGGCTTGCGGTGGTTCTTGTGGGCACCGTGCGACGCGGAGACACCGTGGAAGCCGTGACGCTTCATGGTGCCGGCGAAACCCTTGCCCTTGCTGGTGCCGGTCACGTCGATCTCCTCGCCGGCGGCGAAGAGCTCGGTGGAGAGCTCCTGCCCGACGGAGTACGACGCGGCGTCGGCGGTGCGGATCTCCACGACGTGACGGCGCGGGGTGACCCCGGCCTTCTCGAAGTGGCCCGCCAGGGGCCGGGTGACCTTGCGGCCCTCGATCTCGCCGAACCCGACCTGGATGGCGTTGTAGCCATCGGTCTCGGGCTGGCGCACCTGGGTGACCACGTTGGTCGCCGCGGCGACGACAGTGACGGGGACGATGCGGTTGTTCTCGTCCCAGGTCTGGGTCATGCCGAGCTTCGTGCCCAGCAGGCCCTTCACATTGCGTTCAATAGTCATGACTCGCGACCTCAGAGCTTGATCTCGATGTCAACGCCGGCAGGGAGGTCGAGACGCATGAGCGAGTCGACCGTCTTCGGCGTGGGGTCAATGATGTCGATGAGGCGCTTGTGGGTGCGCATCTCGAAGTGCTCGCGGGAGTCCTTGTACTTGTGCGGCGAGCGAATGACGCAGAAGACGTTCTTCTCGGTCGGCAGCGGCACCGGGCCGGCGACCTTCGCACCCGTGCGGGTGACGGTGTCCACGATCTTCCGCGCCGAGGTGTCGATCACCTCGTGGTCATAGGCCTTGAGCCTGATGCGGATCTTCTGTCCCGCCATAGGTCTCTCTCGTCCTTTTCGTTAGTACCCGGGGGTACCGCGTGCAGTCCTCTCACGACACGGCTCCGGGTGAAGCCGTCCCGCCCGTGCTCCGCCATCCCCCACCGCCGACCCCCGCGGTCGGGCGTGTCGCGCTGGTTTCGCACGACACGAGACCGGGATCTCGCAGTAGTTGTTGATGACGCCCGACGGGTTCGTCGGGCTGAATCGGGTCTCCTGGTCCGGTGCGACCGCACGCCAACCACCGAAATCTGCACAGGAAACGCGATTCAGTAGTCAAGTTGGTCGCACCCCGGCAACCCGCCGAAGCAACCGGACTATCTTGGCAGAGATCCCCCGAGACACCAAATCCGTTGCCCCGCGTGCCACATGGGCTCCCCGAAGCCTGACCCGGCTCAGCCCAGAGGGGCGGGCTGGCCCCACATCGCGGCCACGTGCCGGGCGTCGGTCCCGCAGCAGCCACCCACGATCCTGACCGCGGGCAGGGCCGCCTCCAGGCGCTCGTGCGCGGACGCGAGTGCGACCGGGTCGCCGTCGTCGAGCTCCTCGGCCTCGTCGAGCTCCTCGTGGCTCATCGTCGACGCGTTGACCCGCAGCCCCTGGATCCGCTCGCGCCAGGCACCGTCCTCCCCCAGCCCGCGCTCGATGTGCTCGGGGTGGGCGCAGTTGAGCAGGAAGTACGCCGGGCCTCCGGCCGCATCCACCTCGGCCACTGCGTCGGCCACGGTCATGCCGCCCGGGAGCCGGCCGTCGGTCTCGACGGTGAAGGAGACCGCCACCGGCAGTCCGACGTCCCGGGCCGCAGCGACGACGCCCCGTGCCTCTCCCACATCGGTGAGGGTCAACGCGGTGGCGAGATCGGCGCCGGCCTCGTGGAAGGCCGCGAGCTGCGGTCGGTGGTAGGCGGCCGCCTCGTCGGGGTCGACGGCGGCGCCGGGTCGGTAGCCGTCGCCGCGGGGTCCGATCTGCCCGCTGATCCGGGTCTCCGCCACCTGGTCCGACCAGGTCTCCGCCAGGCCGCGCAGGAACGCCACCGCCTCCCGGTTGATGCCGGCCAGGCCCTCGGCGTCGTACCCGAGCCGGGTGGCCCAGTCCTGGTTGGCCCGCCAGGTCGGCGTCTCCAGCAGGAGCCCGGCCCCGGCGCCGGCGGCGATGGCGGCGTACGCCGCGTAGTAGTCGGCCAGCAGCCGTCGCCCGCCGGCGTCGGTCACCAGCGGGAACGCCGCGAAGTCCGGCAGGTCGACGCCGCGGTTGAAGATCAGGTCCGTCTCGAGTCCGCCGTCGGTGACGAACTCACGTGCTGCGGTCATGGCCCCTCCCCGGGCTCGGTAACAGACTGGATGGTCTGTTTGTATCAGACCGTCTGGTCTGGTAACAAGGTATTCGTGCCCCGAGACGGATCCGCCACCCGCGAACGCATCCTGACCAGCGCCGAGCGCCTGGTCATCGACAACGGGTACGCCGCCACGTCGGTCGACCAGGTGATCGCGGCGTCCCGCACGTCCAAGGGCGCCTTCTTCCACCACTTCGGCTCCAAGCTCGACCTGGCCCGCACGCTGGTGGAGAGGTACGCCGCGGCCGACGTCGCCCAGCTCGATGCGGCAACGGAGTACGCCGAGGCAGCGACCGACGACCCCGCGGGGCGGGTGGACGCGTTCCTGCGCTTCTTCGAGGAGCGGGCGGACGAGCTGATGTCCGAGCAGTCGAGCTGCCTCTACGTCTCGATCCTCACCGAGCGTCAGCTGGTCCTGGACGGCACGTCCGCCCCGATCACCGGCGCCGTCGTCGCCTGGCGCGAGGGCCTGGTCCGGCTGCTGCGCCCGGCCCTGTCCGACGCGGCCGAGGTGGACGCCGAGGCCCTGGCCGACCACGTGTTCGTCACGTTCGAAGGTGCGTTCCTGCTGGCGAGGTCGACCGGCGAGCCGGAGCACATGCGGGCCCAGCTGCGGGTGCTCCGGCAGCTGGTGGCCGGCCTGCTGCACCTATAGTCACTTCTCGCGTTCCCTCCCCCGGCGTACCGTTTGATGCATGGTCGAGGGTGTCGCGGCCCTGGTTGTCGCCACCACGATGCTGGCCGCGATGTTCATCGGGTTGTACGTCTTCGTCTTCCACGCTGGGGCGGTCGGCTCCGTCGCCGCGCGCACGGCCCGGTCCCTGGGGCTGCTGCCCCCCGCCCCGGTGCTCCCCATGAACCGCGCGATCGAGCCGATCGCGCGCGACCTCCGACGGCTGCACCTCGCCGTGCGCAACCAGCCGCCGGGCAGGTCGATGGCCCGGCACAGCGGGGTGCTCGGCGCGTACGACGACATCCTGCTGGAGGCCTGCCGGGCGCTCGGGGTGCCGGACACCCTGAGCGACCTGCCGGCCGGGACCGAGCGCGACGCGGAGCGGCTGCGCGTGGAGTACCTCCTCGAGGAGGCCGGCCTCCGGCTGCGACCCGCCGCGTGAGGCGTCAGGCGCGCACGTAGGCCAGGTCGGTGATCTCCCGGCCCGCGGCCACGCCCTTCCGCTCGAAGCGGGTCACCGGTCGCTCCGCCCACCGCTCGACCACGCCACCGCGCAGGCCGGGCT
>CAVRMH010000041.1:0-9391 GCA_963721775.1 uncultured Actinomycetota bacterium
ACTGTTGCCGAAGCGTGGAACGGCTGTGGGTGTCGTGTTGCCGCCGTGTGGAGATCGGCTGCCTAGCGTGTGGAACACATCGGACCGGAGGTCACCTTCCGGTCCGGGGCCAGGTCGGCGAGAAGGCGGTCTCCGCCGCGCGCTCGACGACCGGACAGCCCGCTCAGCACCGGGGGGATCGCTGAGCGGGCATTGCCCTGTCCGGACCGGGTCAGAACGTGTGCTCGGGGCCGGGGAACGTGCCGCCCTTCACGTCCGCGGCGTACTCCTGGGCCGCGCGCAGCAGCTCGCCGTGCAGGTCGGCGTACTGCTTGACGAACTTCGCCATCCGGCCGGTCCGCAGCCCGAAGGCGTCCTGCCAGACCAGCACCTGGCCGTCGCAGTCGACGCCGGCGCCGATGCCGATGGTGGGGATGCCGACCGACTTGGTGACCTCGGCGGCCACCTCGCCCGGCACCATCTCCATCACGATCGAGAACGCGCCCGCGGCCTCCATCGCCTGCGCCTCCTCGACCACGCGGGCCGCACCCGCGCCGCGGCCCTGGACCCGGTAGCCGCCGAGGTTGTGCTCGGACTGGGGCGTGAAGCCGATGTGGGCCATGACCGGGATGCCGCCCTCGGTCAGCTTGCGCACCTGCCCCACCATCGGGAGGCCGCCCTCGAGCTTCACGGCGTGCGCGTTCGCCTCCTTCATGAAGCGGACCGCGGTGAGGTACGCCTGCTCGGGCGAGGCCTGGTACGAGCCGAACGGCAGGTCGGCCACCACCAGCGCCCGGTGCGCCGAGCGGGCGACCGCGCGGACCAGCGGGATCAGCTCGTCGACGGTCACCGGCAGCGAGGTCTCGTTGCCGTAGACGTTGTTGGAGGCGCTGTCGCCGACCAGCAGCACGTCGATGCCGGCCTCGTCGAAGGTCTGCGCGGCGTACTGCTCGTAGGCCGTCAGCATCGTGAACTTCTCCCCGCGCTCCTTCATCTCACGCAGGTGGTGGGTGCGCACGCGCCGGACCGGCGCGGGTGCGCCGCCGGCGGGCTTCGCGGGGCCCGAGCCGTACGGCGCGGTCTCTTCAGTGCTCATGGGAAGAGCTCCCTCTCATCGTCATCTCGCAGCTCCCTGACGGAGTCCACGGACCGTTGATCAGGCTAGTCCCGAAGGGTCTGCCGGCACCCTGTGGGACTCGTCACCCGCGTCGGTGGTTGGGCAGTGAAGGCGCCCTGGCGCCGGCCGCTCCGGCTCGAAATCTTCTGGTCCGGACGCGTGCCGAGCGGGGATACGGTGGGGGACATGACCGATGACCCGTACGCCGGCTGGGCGCTGATCGTCGTGGACGCCCAGCAGGGCTTCGACGACCCGGCCTGGGGCGCGCGCAACAACCCGGCCTGCGACGACAACATCGCGGCCCTCGTCGATGACTGGTCCAGCCACGACCGGCCGCTCGTCTACGTCCGTCACGACGGCACCGAGGAGGATTCGGCCCTCACCCCGGGCACGCCGGGCAACGAGCTGCGCGACTACCTCGGCAGGGCCGAACCCCACCTGCTGGTGTCCAAGCAGGTCAACTCGGCGTTCCACGGAAGCCCGGACCTGCATGCCTGGCTGCTCGGCCAGCAGACGGCGGGCATCGTCGTGTGCGGCATCACGACCAACCACTGCTGCGAGACGACCGTCCGGGTGGGCGCCAACCTCGGTCACGACGTGCTGTTCCCCATCGACGCGACCTTCTGCCATGACCGGCGTCACCCAGACGGCACCACGCTGTCGGCCGACGAGCTCACCCGGGCGACCGCGGCGAGCCTGCACGACGAGTTCGCCAACGTGACCACGACCGAGGAGATCCTGGCCGGGCGCGCCCGACCGATCGACTGACGCGAGGACAGACCGACCGCCCAGCGGCGCGAACATGCAACTGGTTATCCCTGGGAGCGGCAGTAGGCTGCGCACGCTCAGCGCGAGGGTCCTGGTCGTGATCAGGGCAGGCGTCGGATCAGCTTCTTGTTGACGAACTCATCCATGCCGTAGCGGCCCAGCTCACGGCCGAAGCCGGAGCGCTTGATGCCGCCGAACGGAAGCTCGGCGCCGTCCAGCAGCACACCGTTGACGAACACCATGCCGGCGTCGATCTCGTCGGCCACCCGTGCGGCCTGCTTGGCGTCGGTGGTGAAGAGGTAGGAGCCGAGGCCGAACGGGGTGTCGTTCGCGACGGTGACGGCATCCTCCTCGGAAGAGGTCTTGAACACCATCGCGATCGGGCCGAACAGCTCCTCGCGGTAGACGTCGTTGTCGGGGGTGACGCCGGTGAGCACCCCGGTCGGGAACAACGCGCCTTGGCGTTCGCCAGAGGTGACGAGCGACGCACCTTGCGCGACGGCACGGTCGACTTGCTCCTGCAGCCGCTCGGCGGCGGCGACCGACGACAGCGGTGCGATGCCGTCGGCGTGCGCGAGTACGGCCGCGGTGAATTTCTCGACGAACTCGTCGTAGAGGTCGTCTGCGACGATGAACCGCTTGGCGGCGTTGCAGGACTGCCCGGTGTTGTCCATCCGCGCCGCGACGGCTCGCTCGACAACCGCGTCGATGTCGTCGGTGGAAAGAAGGATGAACGGGTCGGAGCCGCCGAGCTCGAGCACGACCTTCTTGAGGTTGCGGCCGGCGACCTCGGCGACTGCGGCGCCGGCGCGCTGGGAGCCGGTCAGCGACACGCCGGCGACCCGGTGGTCGGCGATGATGGCGGCGGCCTGCTCGTTGGTGGCGTAGACGTTGACATAGGCGCCTTCGGGGAAGCCGGCGTCGTCGAAGATCTGTTGGATCGCCGCAGCCGACTCGGGACACTGCGGTGCGTGCTTCAGCAGCATCGTGTTGCCGATGCACAGATTTGGCCCCGCGAACCGCGCCACCTGGTAGTAGGGGAAGTTCCACGGCATGATCCCCAGCAGGACGCCGAACGGCGACCTCCGGATCACCGCGTCGCCCTCTCCGTCGAGCAGCGCGATCGGCTCGTCGGCCAGCCAATCCTCGGCGTTGTCGGCGTAGTACTCGTAGATCGCGGCGCTGAACTCGACCTCGCCGATGGCGTCCTCGATCGGCTTGCCCATCTCGCCGACGATGATCTCGGCGAGCTCGCCCTTGCGCTCGGTGTGCAGCTCCGCGACCCGTCGGACCAGCGCGGCCCGCTCGGCGACGGTCGTCGTGCGCGCCCAGCCCATCGCAGCCGCCGCGGCGGCTGCGATGGCGGCCTGAATCTCGGCGTCGGTGGCGGTCGCGTATTCCTTGACGACCTCACCGGTCGCCGGGTTGGTCACTGCATAATCGGTCACGCTAGTACTCGACCTTGCCCTCGCGTCGCGTACCCCGAAGACCGGCTTCGAGGACCGCCCGCACTCGCTCCATGCCTTCCATGGCTAGTCCCAAGCTGAGCAATCAGACTCGATTGATGCTAATCCCGGCCGCCGCTCTGTGGCCACCAGTCGGTCCGCCTGGTTCGCAGCGTTGTCCTCGTTCGGGCTGGACGCAGGGCGGGGTGCGAGGGTGTCGGACCTGCGGGTTCGCCCGGGTTGCGGTCATGGCTGGCTACGGCGGGAGTCCGTGGGTGGTCGCCGCCTCCCGGCTCACGGTCGCCGAGTTGTTCGAAACTTTCTTCGATATGTGTCTCACCACGTGAGATGTCGCAGGTCAGGAGGGGTCCGACTGTCGGTGGTCTCTGGAAGAGTCAGGTCATGGAACAGCCCACCGCCCCCGCCACCCCGCCGGCACCTGCGCCGGGGTGGTCGCCGGCGCGAACGGGCTGCTCTCCTGCGCTGGACCAGACGCTGTGGGCGGCCAAGGACCCCGCCGAGCTGGTCGGCACGGTCGCCGAGCTCGAGACGCTGCGCGCCGCACCTGGCCGCGGTCGAGGCCTCGGTGCTCGCCGAGATCGAGGCCCGCGAGATCCCGACGCACGCAGCTGGCCTGGGGCTCCACCGTCCGACTGGTTCACCCACCTGGCCGGCACCCACCGCGGCGAGGGCCGCCGCACCGTGCGCCAGGCCCCGAGCCCTGGTCGGCGAGCGGGCCGCCACCCACGCCGCGCTGGCCGACGGGGCGGTCTCGCCCGAGCAGGCCGCGGTGATCGTCGACGCCGTCGACCGGCTCCCCCGTCGACACCGGCGTCCGCGAGCGCGGCGAGGCGTTCCTGCTCGACCAGGCCGGCCGGCTGAACGCCACCGACCTCGCCAAGGCCGCCCGGCACCTGGTCGAGGTCGCCGACCCCGAGCAGGCCGAACGCGACGCCGAGAAGGACCTCGACCGCCAGGACCGGGCCGCCCACCTGGGCCGGTTCCTGTCGATCACCGAGGACGGCGCCGGCGGCGTCCGGCTCCGCGGCCGCGGCACCGTCGAGGACGCCGCCGCGATCAAGGCCGCGCTGCTGCCGCTCACCAAACCCGCCCCGGCCGTCGACCCCGAGACCTGCGAGGAGAACGTGGACCCCCGCGACCACGGCGCCCGGATGTGGGACGCCCTGGTCGAGACCTGCCGGCACGCGCTGGCCACCGACCTGCCCCCCGACGCCCACGGCGCCCGCCCCCGGGTCGCGGTCACCACCAGCCTGGAGTCGCTCCAGCAGCAGATCGACTGGGCCACCCTCGGCACCAGCCCGACCCCACCGACCGGCGGACTCACCGACGACGGCCTCGAGCTGTCACCCGTCGGTGGTGCGCCGGCTGGCCTGCGACGCCGACATCATCCCGATCGTCCTCGGCGGCAAGGGCGAGGTCCTCGACGTGGGCCGCACCCACCGCCTGGTCACCCCGGCCCTGTGGCGGGCGCTGGTGTGCCGCGACCGGCACTGCGCGTTCCCCGGCTGCACCCGGCCCCCGGTGATGGGCCACGCCCACCACATCATCCACTGGGCCGACGGCGGCAACACCGCCCTCGACAACCTCGTGCTGCTCTGCGGGCACCACCACCGGGTCCTCCACCACACCCCCTGGCAGGTCCGGATCAACCCGGGCGACGGCCGACCCGAGTTCCTCCCACCACCCAAACGCGGCCAACCCGCACCCGAGCTGGATCAGAAGCAGACCACGACTCGAGTAGCAGGGCGATGGTGTGGTGCCAGCCCGCCCGATCGCCGTCCTGACAAGATGGCGACGTGGAACGTGTGCTTGGAATCGGTGGCTACTTCATGCGCGCCGCCGACCCGGTGGCCCTGGGCGCCTGGTATCGCGATTGCCTGGGCCTGGACGCCGATGAGAACGGCCTGTGGCGTCAGGAGGCCGGGCCGACGGTGTTCGCGACGTTCGAGTCCGAGACCGACTACTTCGGGTCCCGGGCCCAGCAGGCAATGATCAACTTCCGGGTCCGCGACCTGGATGCGATGCTCGCGCAGCTGCGCGCCAAGGGAGCGGACGTGGCTGAGGAGACGCAGGACATGGAGGGTGTCGGGCGATTCGGCTGGGTCACCGATCCCGAGGGCAATCGGATCGAGCTGTGGCAGCCCGCCTGACCCCAATCGAGGGGGCGGTCGTAGACCGTTCAGGCAGCCTTGCCCACGGCCTCGGCGATGATCTCGGCCACCCGCTCGGGCTCCTCGTCGGGGAGGAAGAAGCGGGTTCCCGGAATCGTGATCAACGTGGTGTGCGGGCAGGCGACGAGCGTGCGGCGCTCGGCGTCGGTGAGTCCGCCGTCGCCCTTCTCCGCGTGCACGATCCACGCCGGTACGCCGGCACTGCAGAGGCGATCGGCGGGCGACTCGTGTCGGTCGAGGTACTCCAGGTAGGCGCGCATCCCTTGGCTGAGGACCCGCCCGTCGTTGGCACGCAGGTCGGCACGCATCCGGGCACGGTGCTCGTCGGAGACATGTGCTGCCCTCGTCGCCATCGCCGTCATCCGCATCAGTGCGGCGGCGGGCAGGCCGCCCAGGACGTCGCCGAGTCGGACGATCGCCCGGAAGAAGGCGGGCTCGTCCTTCGCTGAGAGGCTGATGCCCAGCAGCACCACCGGTCCGGCGAAGAGCTGCGAGGCAACCATCTCGAGCGCCACGGTCGCTCCCATGCTGAAGCCCACGACGACGTCGCAGCGGTGCTCGGCGGCGAGCTTCGCCGCGTCCCGCGCATAGTTCTCGACGGAGAAGTCCTGCGGAGGTGGCGTGCCGACGTGCCCCGGAAGAGTGGCGGCGACCAGACGAGTCCCGGCGAGTGCCGGTTGCGACATCACCTCGTCGTACTGCCTCGCCGCGCAGGCGCCACCGGGCAGCAACAGCACCCCGTGCTCTGCGGCATCCGGACCCGACCGGACGAGCTCCCACTCGACCATGGCAACCGCTCTCTTCGTCACGCGAACCGGCGGAACCGTCCCCTGCGGGCAACGCTAGCCGCGAGCGGGCCCGGTCGCCATGGGTCCGTCGCCGCCGTAGTCGCGCGTGACGGTGGCGACGCGGACGCGGTACCCGGCGTACCAGACCGCGCGGCCGCGCTCCTGCGCCACGAGGTGCTCGGCAACCCGCTTCCAGGCGCGGGCCGCGTCGTCGTCCGCCCAGTAGGACACGGTGATGCCGAGGTCGCCGTCGCGGGACGCCTCGATCCCGAGGTACCCCGGTTGCTGGGCCGCCAGCGCCTCCATCCGCTGCGCCATCAGGGCATAGCCGTGATCGCCGTCGGTGCGCGTCGAGGTGAAGATGACCGCCGTGTACGGCGGCTCGGGGGTGGCGGCGAACCTCACGACGTCACCTTGGCACAGGTCCGCTCTCGGTACCGGGGTCTCGACGACGCTCAGGCCCTTGGGGGCCTTCGCTGCTCGACGACCGGATGTGCTCAGGCGTTGGCGGCGGCTTCCTCGAGCTCCGCGACGACGATCTTCCGCTGGCTCAGCATCGCCTTCATGGCGGCCTGGCCGCGGGCGGGGTCGGGGTCGGACAGCAGCTCGTGGAGCCGGTTCGGGACGATCTGCCACGACAGGCCGAACTTGTCCTTCAGCCAGCCGCACATCGACTCCTCGCCGCCGGCGACCAGGTTGTCCCAGTAGTAGTCGACCTCGGCCTGGTCCGCGCAGGCGACGCTGAACGAGATCGCCTCGCTGAAGGTGAACATCGGACCGCCGTTGATGCCGCGGAAGCCCAGGCCGTCGAGGACGAAGTCGGCGGCCATGACCGTGCCGGGCTCGCCGGGTCCCGCCTCGGTGTAGCGGGCGACGTTGCCGACCGAGGAGCCCGGGAAGATCCGCGTGTAGAACTCCATCGCCTCCTCGAGGTTGTCGTCGAACCACAGGCACGGGCTGATCGAGGTCATGGCTGCTCCTTCGTTGGGTGCCGAGTGTCGTTGCTGCGGCGTCACGGGGTACAGACCCGGCGTACGACGCGGACTCATCGCCGCGTGGCAGGATCGAGCCGTGGACTTCTACTCCGCCTACGCCCACGGGTTCGCCCGGGTTGCGGCCTGCACGATCCCGGTCGCCATCGCCGACCCGGCCGCGAACGCGCGCAGCGTGCTCGAGCAGGCCCGCGCCTGCCACGACGACGGCGTCGCGGTGGCGGTGTTCCCGGAGCTGAGCCTGTGCGGCTACGCGATCGACGACCTGCTGCTGCAGGACACCCTGCTGTCGGCGGTCGAGGCGGCGATCGCCGAGATCGTGGCCGGCTCGGCCGACCTGCTGCCGGTGCTCGTGGTGGGTGCCCCGCTCGTGCACGGGACCCGCGTGCTCAACTGCGCGGTCGTCATCCACCGGGGGCGGGTGCTGGGCGTCTCGCCCAAGTCCTACCTGCCGACCTACCGGGAGTTCTACGAGCGGCGTCACTTCGCCCCCGGCGACGACCGCCGGGGGAGCACCATCACGATCCGCGGGCTCGACCAGCGCGAGGAGGTGCCGTTCGGTCCCGACCTCATCTTCGCCGCCACCGACCTGCCCGACCTCCGGCTGCACGTCGAGGTCTGCGAGGACATGTGGGTGCCGGTGCCGCCGAGCGCCGAGGCGGCGCTGGCCGGCGCCACGGTGCTGGCCAACCTGTCGGGCAGCCCGATCACCGTGGCCCGCGCCGAGGACCGCCGGCTGCTCGTGCGCAGCGCCAGCATGCGCTGCGCCGCGGCGTACCTCTTCGCGGCGGCGGGCCAGGGCGAGTCGACGACCGACCTGAGCTGGGACGGCCAGACCATGGTCTACGAGTGCAGCGACCTGCTCGCGGAGACCGAGCGCTTCCCCGAGGGGCCCCGCCGGTCGGTCGCCGACGTGGACCTCGACCGGATCCGCCAGGAACGGCTCCGGATGGGCACCTTCGACGACAACCGGCGCACGCACGACGGCCGCGTCTCGGAGTTCCGGACCGTCGCGTTCGAGCTGAGGCCGCCCACCGGCGACATCGGCCTGCGGCGCAAGGTCGACCGGTTCCCGTTCGTGCCCGACGAGGCGGAGCGGCTCGCCCTCGACTGCTACGAGGCCTACAACATCCAGGTCTCCGGGCTCGAGCAGCGGCTGCACGCGCGATCGGGCAGCCCAAGGTCGTGATCGGTGTCAGCGGCGGCCTGGACTCCACCCACGCGCTGATCGTCGCCGCCAAGGCGATGGACCGGCTCGGCCGGCCGCGCAGCGACATCCACGCCTTCACGATGCCCGGGTTCGCGACGGGGGAGACCACCAAGTCGTACGCCACCCGGCTCGCGAAGTCGCTGGGCGTCACGTTCGAGGAGCTCGACATCACCGCGGCCGCCGGCCAGATGCTCGCCGACCTCGACCACCCCTACGCCGACGGGGAGGCCGTCTACGACGTCACGTTCGAGAACGTCCAGGCCGGGCTGCGCACCGACTACCTGTTCCGGCTGGCCAACCACCGGGGCGGCATCGTGCTCGGCACCGGGGACCTGTCCGAGCTGGCGCTCGGCTGGTGCACGTACGGCGTCGGCGACCAGATGTCGCACTACAACGTCAACGCGGGCGTGCCCAAGACCCTGATCCAGCACCTCATCCGGTGGGTCGGCGACAGCGGCCAGTTCGAGGCCGACACCAACGAGGTGCTCGGCGAGATCCTGGCGCAGGAGATCACCCCGGAGCTGATCCCGCACCGGGAGGGGGAGCGGCCCCAGTCCACCGAGGACTCCGTCGGGCCCTACTCGCTCCAGGACTTCACGCTCTTCCACGTGATCCGGCGCGGCTACCGCCCCGGCAAGATCGCCTTCCTCGCCTGGCACGCGTGGCACGACGCCGCCGCCGGCGAGTGGCCGCCCGGCTTCCCCGAGGACCGGCGTACGGCGTACGACCTCGCCGCGATCCGCTCGTGGCTGGTCGTGTTCACGCGACGGTTCTTCGGCAGCCAGTTCAAGCGCTCGGCCCTGCCCAACGGGCCGAAGGTGAGCGCCGGCGGCACCATGTCGCCCCGCGGCGACTGGCGGATGCCGTCCGACGCCAGCGCCGCGGCCTGGCTCGCCGAGA
>CAVRMH010000042.1:0-50270 GCA_963721775.1 uncultured Actinomycetota bacterium
GACGAGACCCGGTGCCTGCGCTGTCACTTCCATCTTCGTCCATCCCTATCCCTGACCGCTGACTGCCTTGCGCCCTCTGTCCTGCTGGGCGACGACTCAACTCTGCATGATGTAAAGGGTTTGTACAAGGTTCTGTTGAGTCATTAGTCTGTACAAACTATGTACACGATCAAGCAGGCTTCCCGTCTCACCGGTGTATCCGAGGCGTCTCTGCGCGCCTGGGAGAGGCGCTATGGCGTCGTCGTACCGCACCGGAACGAGTCGGGGTACCGCGTCTACGACGAGGAGGCCCTGGCGGCCATCTCGACCATGCGCCGGCTCGTGCACGACGGCTGGTCGCCGGCGGAGGCCGCCGACGCGGTTCGCAAGGGGACGGTCCCTGCCGCTCTGGACGAGGTGGTCGGTCCTGAGACCTCCGACGGTCTCCACCAACCCAACGCGATCACCTACCTGCAACGGTTCCTGTCCTCGGCAGCGCAGATGGACACAGCGGGAATCGAGGCGAGCCTTGATGGAGGTTTCTCGCTCGGATCGTTCGAGCACGTGGTCGACTCGTGGCTTTTTCCCGCCCTCGAGGCGCTCGGCGAGGGCTGGGCGCGCGGCGAGATCGACGTAGCTGGGGAGCATGCGGCCAGCCACGCGGTGCATCGACGGCTCTCAGCCGCGTTCGACGCGGCGGGTAGCCGGTCCAGGGGCCCAACGGTCGTGGTCGGTCTGCCCTCAGGCAGCCAGCATGACCTCGGTGCCCTGGCGTTTGCCACCGCGATCCGCAGGAGGGGCATGGACGTCCTGTACCTCGGCGCCAACGTGCCGGTGAGCAGCTGGGAGGCGGCGGTGCGCAGCCGCGAGGCCCGAGCGGCGGTCTTGTCTGTTGTCACTCCAGAGGACCGCCCAGCCGCGGTTGCGGTCGCCGAGCGACTGCTCGGCCAGGCACCGGTCCCGCTGGTATGCGCTGGTGGGGCATCCGCGGCGAACCTCGCAGGGGGAGTCCAGACGCTGGCATCGAGCATCGGGGCAGCAGCCCAGGAGCTTGACCAGCTCGCGCACGGAACAGAGCACTAGTCCAGCCTGCCCCCGTCACCACCACCGTCTCCCCGGGCAGCGCGTCAGGTCGCGGGTCGCCCTGGGATCACGATGACGTTCGCGGTCGGCGACCCGTCGGCGTGCAGCAGCATGCCTGCGTTCCACCGCTCCGCGCGATGCGTTAATTGTGCCGTGACCTCTGGGTCAGCGGCCAAGAGGTCGACCGCTTCGACCTTCCGCAGACTTTCGCCAGGCTTCGCCGTTCTTCGCGATGAAGCCCGCTCCGGGCACTTCTCGAGGCAATGTCAGCAGACACCGTGCTGACACTCAAACGCAAGAACCGGGCCCGTGGTGACCCACGAACCCGGCTCTGACCTGCGGTTTCACTTTGTAGCGGGGGCAGGATTTGAACCTGCGACCTCTGGGTTATGAGCCCAGCGAGCTACCGAGCTGCTCCACCCCGCGTCGGTGAACAGAACATTACCGGGCGGCCGGGGTGCAGCCAAATCGGGGTGGCCCGCTCAGTTGCCTCCGCTGCTCTTCTCGTCGGGGAGCTCGGCCTGCGCCAGCGCCCGCTGGACCAGGCGCTCGGCCCGCTTGGTGGCCGCGGCGTACCCCGCCAGGTCACCGTCGGCGAGCGCCTGCTCCGCGACCTTGAACTGGGCGTCCGCCCGCCGCAGCAGCTGGATGACCGTGGCCGGCTGGGTGTTGTTCGGCTGCCCGGAGCTCGGCGGCTTCGTCGGGTTGTTCGGCTGGGTCGGCGTCTCGTCCAGGGTCGTGCCGAGGACGTCGGCGACCGCCTTGGCCACCGTGTCGCCGATGCCGCTGCGACTGCCGAGCGACACCAGGACGTACTGCAGCACCGGGTAGTTCGCGGTGCTGGTGCCGCTGCGGACGGCGTACAACGGCTGGACGTAGAGCAGCCCGCCGTCGCTGTTGTCGTCGGTGACGCCCACCGGCAAGCGTGAGCAGGTTGCCGTTGAGCACGCGCACGTTGGCGTTGCGGGTCAGCTTGGCCAGCTCGTTCTGGATCGTGGTGTTGGAGCCGAACTGGTTGGCGATCTGGCCGGGGCCGGGGATCTGCGTGTTCCCGGGCAGGGTCAAGCACCCGCAGCGTGCCGTAGTCCTCGTTCGCCGCGTCGGCGTCGACCGACACGAACGACGCCAGGTTGTCGCGGCGGTACGGCGTGTAGACCGAGGTCAGCGAGAACACCGGCTCGCTCGAGCCGCTCGGGGTGCGCACCGAGAGGCGGTACGGCGGCTGCAGCTTGCCGGTCGCCTCCGGGTCCTTGGCGACCTCCCAGCGGTCGTTGTTCTCGTAGAAGTCGCTGGCGTTCGTCACGTGGTAGCGGGCCAGCTGGTAGCGCTGCACCTTGAACAGGTCCTCGGGGTAGCGCATGTGCTCGAGCAGGTCCTTGGGGATCTCGCTCTTGGGCTTGACCGTGTCGGGGAACGCCGAGCGCCACGCCTTGAGCAGCGGGTCCTTCTCGTCCCACGCGTAGAGCGTCACGGTGCCGTCGTACGCGTCGACGGTCGCCTTGACCGCGTTGCGCATGTAGTTGATCTCGTCGGTCGGCAGGGTGCGGAACTCGCTGCCCTGGTCGAGCGCGTCGCTGGTCATCTCCTGGAAGGACCCGCGCTGCGAGAGGGGGTACTGGTCGGTGGCGGTGTAGCCGTCGAGCACCCACACGATCTTGCCGTCCACGACCGCCGGGAACGGGTCCTGGTCGACGGTGAGCCACGGGGCGACCTTCTCGACCATCTGACGCGGGTTGCGGTCGTAGAGGATCTTGGAGTTCTGGTTCACCCGGCCGGACAGCACGATGTTGGGCTCGCCGAACTTCCAGGCGTAGAGCATCTTGTGCCACAGGTCGCCGACCTCGACGCCGGCCTGGCCGGTGTAGGTGCTGGTCGTGCTGTTGGCCTCGTTCTCGCCGTTGGGCAGGTCGAGCTCGACGTCGTCGGCGCTGGCGGACGACTTGCCGACGATGGAGTACTC
Source organism: uncultured Actinomycetota bacterium (assembly GCA_963721775.1). GTDB lineage: Bacteria > Actinomycetota > Actinomycetes > Propionibacteriales > Nocardioidaceae > Nocardioides. The sequence goes on from CAVRMH010000042.1 coordinate 3,023, forward strand.
CGGGCTGTTCTCGCCGAAGTAGATCTGCCCGCGGTAGCCGTCCGGCGTCAGGTCGGTGAGCTCGCCCCGCGGCGGGATGTCCGTCTCCGCCCAGGCCGGGTCGTCGGAGCCGGTCTGCTGCTTGTTGTCGGCGTCACGCTGGTTGCCGAACGCCGCGATCACGCCGTAGCCGTGGGTGTAGACGGTGTGCAGGTTGGACCAGTTCTTGCCGTCCTCGGGGAGGCCGGCCTGGTCGAGCTCGCGGGCCGCCACCACCACGTCACGGTCGATGCCGTTGATCGTGTAGCGGTCGACGTCGGGGTTCCCGACCACCGAGTAGTAGCGGGTCACCTGCTGGCGCTGCTCGAACGTCGCCTTGATCAGCGCCGGGTCGACGAGGCGGATGCCCGGGACGTTGCGGATCTCCTCGGCCTGCTGCGCGGGGGTCAGCGTCGAGGTGCCGGAGTACGGCGTCACCACCGAGTCCTCGAGGTCGTACGCCGCCCTCGTGGCCTCGATGTTCCTGCCGATGTACTCCTTCTCCTTGTCCGCCTGCGACGGCTCGACCTGGAACTGCTGGACGATCCCCGGCCAGACCAGGCCCAGCAGGATCGAGGACAGCACCAGCAGCGCGAGGCCGACCGAGGGCAGCAGCCAGGTGCGGAGCACCACGTTGGCGAGGAAGAGCACCGCGCAGATCAGGGCGATGAACATCAGGATGTTGCGGGCCGGCAGCACCGCGTGGTCGTCGGTGTAGGTCACGCCGGTGATCAGCGAGCCGGACTCGTTGAGCAGGTCGAAGCGGTCCAGCCAGTAGTCGGCGGCCTTGGCCAGCACGAAGATGCCCATCAGCACCGACAGCTGGGCGGCGGCCGGCCCGGAGAACCGGTCGTGCTGGGACTGCAGCCGGATCCCGCCGTACAGGTAGTGGACGACGGCGGCGGCGAGCAGCGAGATGATCGCGATCGCCATGGTGAAGTCGACGAGGTAGTGCAGCCACGGCAGGTCGAAGACGTAGAAGCCGATGTCGTTGTGGAAGTACGGGTCCTTGCGGCCGAAGTCGACGCCGTTGCGCCACAGGAGGTACTCGCGCCACTTGCCGGAGGCGGTGGCGCCGGCGAACAGGCCGATGACCACCGAGACGCCGACCAGCAGCCAGGTGCGGATCGGGGTGACCGCCTCGCGGTAGCGGTCGAGGCTGACCTGCTCGGGCGAGGACGGGCGGAAGATCGGCCGGAAGCGGAACGCCAGCACCAGGTTCACGCCGACCGCCAGGGCCATCAGCAGCCCGAAGACCAGGAACAGCCCGACCTTGGTGCGCACCAGGGTCGAGAACACGCCCTGGTAGCCGACCGAGCCGAACCACAGCCGCTCGGTCCAGAACGCCGAGAACCCGGTGAAGCCGAGGAACAGCGCGACGAGGACCCCGACCGTGATCAGCAGGGCACGCGAGCGCCGCGGCGGTGGGCTCGCCTGCTCCGCGGTGTCGTGGTCGTCGTCCTCGAACATGCCGCCGCTCACGGTGCGGTCCCCCCGTCGTCGGTGCTGCCGGTGATCTCGTCGGTGTCGTCGTCCAGCTCGAGGGTGGCGGCCAGCAGCTGGAGCAGCGCCGGCACCATGTCCACCCCGCCGACCACGGACTGCTCGTCGTCGTGGGCGCGGAGCCGCAGCGCGCAGTACGTCGCCCCGGCCCGGGTGGCGCCCGCCACGATGCGGACCTCCTGCCGGTCGGGGTGGTCCTCGGCGAACGCCTGCGCGGCGCTCGCGTCCTCGGGGATGCTGCCGTCGGCGCTGGGCGGCAGCACCAGGCGCTCGACGACGGCGGCGCAGCCGGTCACCTGGGCGGGCCACATGATCGACTCGAGCACGGACTCGAGGGGTACGTCGACCGACAGCTCCTGCTCGATCGGGGTGAAGGACCCCGCCGCGCTCGACTCGTCGAGGCCCATCTGGGCGGCGAGGGCCGGCTCGGCAGCCACCAGGTCACCGGTGTTGACCAGTGCGTAGAGCCGCGCCTGCTGGTCCCAGCCCGCCATCGCGACGTGCGACTCGATCTCCAGCACCGCCGAGGCCAGCGCGGGGTCGGGCAGGGCGTCATCCAGCAGGTCGTCGGGCACGGTCACTCCTTCTCGCACGAGGGCAGGTCGGCTTTCGGGTCCTCGACCCACGTCTGGATGGACTTCAGGGCGTCGGGCATGGTCTTCACCCGGACCAGCCGCATGTCGCCGCGTGGCGCACCGAGGGCGGCCTCGCAGTTGGCGTCGGGCACCAGGAACAGCTGGGCGCCCGCGTCGCGGGCACCGACCACCTTCTGGGCGATGCCGCCGATCGGGCCGACCGTGCCGTCGGGGGTGATCTCGCCGGTGCCGGCGATGTCGTGGCCCTTCGTCAGGGAGCCGGGGGTGAGCGTGTCGTAGATCGCCAGCGAGAACATCAGGCCGGCGCTGGGCCCGCCGATCCGCGGGTCGATGAGCACCGACACGTCGAACGGGAAGTCGTAGGCCGGTCCCACGGAGACGCCGATGCGCGGACCGTCCTTGGTCCGCTCGGGGGTCACCTCGACGACCTTCCGCTTGCCGTCGCGCTGGACCACGATCGTCATCGGGTCGCCGGTCTTGGCGGCGTTCACGACCGCCGTCGAGCTGTCGACCTTGGTGCCGTTCACGCGGAGCACGCGGTCCCCGACCTCCAGCTTGCCGTCGGCCGGCATCCCCGGGGTGACCTGCTGGACCCCGACGTACGGCGTGAGCTTGTAGCCGAGCTGGGTGAGCGCGACCGCGATCGCGGCGTCCTGGGAGGAGACCATGTCGACGGCGCCCTCCTGGTCGCTGTCCTTGTCGGTCTCGCCCGGGGTGTAGACGGCGTTGTAGGGCTCGACCGCCTCCTCGTCGCTGGCCCAGGCGGTCAGCGCCTCGAAGATGCTGACGTCGTCCTGGGGCGGGCTCACCGAGACCGTGGTCATCCGCAGCGCGCCCTTCGTCGTCGTAGTACGCCTGGTGACCGCTCACCTGGATGCGCTCCTTGCCGCCGGTCTCGGAGAGCATGTCGGTGGTGGAACCGGGGTGGTAGGTGACGTACGGCACCGGCACCAGGGCAGCAGCGACCCACAGCCCGACCAGGAGCGGCACCGCGATCGCGGTGGCCAGGGAGCGCCGACTCATGCGGCCAAGCCTCTCAGACTGCAACAACCGCCCCACGCTCAGGCTGAGCGCTGACCCTTGGGCCGGGGCGTGCCGCCGGCGGACGGCTGCTGCGGGCGGGACGAGGGGCGTACGGCGATGCCGGTGCTGCGGTCACGGGGGCGGGACTGGGCGGGCCCGCGGACGAGCTCTGCCGGGGTGCTCCTTGCGCAGCGCCCGGGCCAGCTTCTCGACCGCGACGTCGCGGTCGACCTCGCCACGTCCGGCACGACCCAGCCAGGTCACCCAGAGCATCGCCAGCACGGTCACCACGACCGGCGGGACCAGCCACCACAGGATGTCCATAGGGGCATCGTGCCACGCATCACACGCGCGCGTGCGTCAGGGCGCGCCGACCCATTCCTCGTCGCCGTCGCTGAAGACCTGGTGCTTCCAGATCGGCACCTCGGCCTTGAGCCGGTCGATCAGCGCCCGCGACGCCGTGAACGCCTCGCCCCGGTGGGCGGCGGCCACGGCCACGATCACCGCGGCGTCGCCGATGGCCAGCGGGCCGGTGCGGTGCACGGCGGACAGCCCGAGCACGTCGTACTCCGTGGCGACCTCGTCGCAGACCTGCCGCAGCCGGTCGAGGGCGGTGGGGTGGGCGGAGTAGTCCAGCCCGGTCACCCCGCGCCCGCCGTCGTGGTCCCGGACCCGGCCGACGAACAGGGTGAGGCCGCCGGCGGCGTCGTCGTCCAGCGAGGCCAACACCTCGTCGACGCTCAGCGGCGTCTCGCGCAGGGCGACCAGTCGGACGGCGGCGGTGCCGCTGCGGAGGTCGGCGGGAGCGCTGCGGGCGGGATCGTCGGTGACGGCGTCGGACATGGCAGCGAGCCTAGTCCGCCCCGTGCCCGGACCCGACGCCCTCACCACGGAGCGAGTAATTTGGGGGCCATGAGCGACAACCCCGACGAGCAGCCCGACAACCCGTTCAAGGGCACCCCGTTCGAGCAGTTCTTCGGCGGCGGCCAGATGCCCGACCTGGCCGGGCTGATGAGCCAGGTGCAGGCGATGATGTCGCCCCACGAGGGCGCGGTGAACTGGACCCTCGCCGGCGACATCGCCCGGCGTGCGGTGGCCCAGCAGCCCGACCCCTCCCCCACCCAGCGCCAGCAGGACCAGGTCGCCGACGCCGTCCGGCTCGCCGACCACTGGCTCGACGAGGCCACCACGTTCTCCTCCGGCGTCACCTCCACCGCGGCGTGGAGCCGCGCCGAGTGGATCGAGTCCACCCGCGAGGTGTGGCGCCGCCTGGTCGAGCCGGTCGCCGAGAGCGTGGTCGGCGCGATGGGCAACGCCCTGCCCGAGGAGGCCCGCGCCATGGCCGGACCGCTGCTCGGGATGATGGGCCAGATGGGTGGCGCGATGTTCGGCAGCCAGGTGGGCTCCGCGCTCGGCGGCCTGGCCACCGAGGTGCTGACCGCCTCCGACATCGGCCTCCCGCTCGGCCCGGCCGGCAAGGCCGCGCTGCTGCCGACCAACGTCGCCGCCTTCGCCGAGGGCCTCGACGTGAGCGCGGACGACGTGCTCCTCTACCTCGCGCTGCGCGAGGCCGCCCACCAGCGGCTCTTCGCCCACGTGCCGTGGCTGCGCGAGCACCTGCTCGCCGCCGTCGCGGACTACGGCCGCGGGATGACCATCGACACCGCCGGCATGGAGGAGCAGATCAAGGGCATCAACCCCGCCGACCCGCAGGCGATCCAGCAGGCGCTCGAGGGCGGGCTGTTCGAGCCGGCCAAGACGCCGGCCCAGGAGGCCGCGCTGCTGCGGCTGGAGACCACGCTGGCGCTGGTCGAGGGCTGGGTCGACGAGGTCGTCGGCCAGGCCACCCACGAGCGGATGCCGGCCGCCGCGAAGATGCAGGAGGCGGTACGCCGCCGCCGGGCCGCGGGCGGTCCCGCCGAGGAGACGTTCGCCGCGCTGGTCGGGCTCGAGCTGCGCCCGCGCCGGCTGCGCGACGCCTCGACGCTGTGGGGCTCGCTGCGCTCCCGCCAGGGCATCGACGCCCGCGACACCGTCTGGCTGCACCCCGACCTGCTGCCGACCGCCGCGGACCTCGACGACCCGCTGGGCTTCCGCGAGGACGTCCCGGAGCCCGACGAGATGAGTGCCGACGACTTCGACGCGGCGCTGCAGCAGCTGCTCGACGAGGGCGGTTCGTCCCCCGAGGCCCCCGACGGCCGACCGAGGCCCGCCGACGGTCCGCCGACGGTCCGGCCGACGGCCCCGCCGACAGCGACCGGTGACCAGCGCGCTGCACCGCGACGCGCTGGCGACCCTCGTCGACTGGGAGCCACCGAACGACGCCCAGGCGGCCCTGCGGGAGCGGTACGTCGCGCACCTGCGCGAGCACCCGGCCGGCCTGGCCCGGGCCTGCCACCCCGACCACATCACCGCCAGCGCGCTGGTGGTGTCGGCCTCGGGCGACGAGGTGCTGCTGACCCTGCACGCCAAGGCGAAGCAGTGGTTCCAGTTCGGCGGGCACTGCGAACGCGACCGACATCACGCTGGCCGGTGCCGCACTGCGTGAGGCGCTCGAGGAGTCCGGGCTGCCCACGCTGGACCTCGACCCGGTCCCGGTCCAGCTCAGCGAGCACGCGGTGCCGTTCTGCGACCCCCGCGGCGACGTGCACCACCTCGACGTACGCTTCGTCGCCGTCGCGCCGCCCGACGCCGGCCATGCGGTCAGCGAGGAGTCGCTGGACGTCCGCTGGTGGCCGGCCGACGCGTTGCCCGAGCCGGAGCCGGAGATGGTGGAGCTGGTCGAGCTGGCCCGGGCGCGGCTGCGCGCCACGGCTGTCCTCCCCTAGGAGAGGTCGGCTCCGTCGTCGGTGTCCTCGGTGTCCTCGCCGTCCGCACCGGAGCCCGGAGGCGGCTCGAGGTGGGCGGCCGCGGAGTAGCCGGTGAGGTAGCCCTTGGCCCGCTCCGCGCGCGGGTAGCGGTCGACCCACGCCCAGAACTCCGGCGTGTGCCCGTGCTCGAGCAGGTGGGCGAGCTCGTGCACGAGCACGTAGTCGACCACCCACGACGGCATCCCCTGCAGCCGTGAGGACAGCCGGATCGAGCGGTCGCCGGGCGTGCACGAGCCCCAGCGGGCGTTCTGGTTGGAGACCCAGCGGACGGTGTCCGGCCGGGCCATCCCGCCGAGGTAGGCGTCGGAGAGCTCCCGGGCCCGGCGCGCGAGCTGGTCGTCGGAGGGCCGCTTGCGCTGCTCCGAGCGCTCGAGGCGCTGGAGCATCGTGGTGACCCACTCCTTCTCCTGCGCCCGGCTCATCGAGGCCGGGATCAGCACGACCACCTTGTCGCCGTCGCGGTACGCCGAGACCGTGCGGCGGCGCCGCTTCGAGCGGCGTACCTCGATCTCGGGGCGGTCCATAGCCGCAACCTAGCCGTTCGCCCAACCCAGGAGGCGCTCCACCGGCCAGGTGTTGACGATCCGGTCGGGGTCGATGCCGGCCGCCTCGGCCCGCTCGGCGCCGTAGGCCAGGAAGTCGAGCTGGCCGGGGGCGTGCGCGTCGCTGTCGATGGAGAACAGGCAGCCGATGTCGCGGGCCAGCTCGAGCAGCGCGGTGGGCGGGTCCCGGCGCTCGGGGCGGGAGTTGATCTCGACCGCGACGTCGTTCTCCGCGCACGCCTCGAACACCGCCCGCGCGTCGAACCGGCTCTGGTTGCGGGTGCCGCGGTTGCCGGTGACCAGGCGGCCGGTGCAGTGACCGAGCACGTTGGTGCGCGGGTGCTGCACGGCGGCCACCATCCGCTTGGTCATCGCCGGCGCCTCCATGGCGAGCTTGGAGTGCACGCTGGCCACGCGCACGTCGAGGCGCGCGAGCATCGCGTCGGTCTGGTCGAGCGAGCCGTCGTCGAGGATGTCGACCTCGATCCCCTTGAGCAGCCGGAAGCTGCCGTCGAGGTGCTCGTTGACCGCGTCGACGACGTCGAGCTGGCGGGCCAGCCGCTCGGCGCTGAGGCCGCGGGCCACCTTGAGCCGGGGCGAGTGGTCGGTGAGCACGAGGTACTCGTGCCCGAGCTCCATCGCGGTGAAGGCCATCTCCTCGATGGGCGAGCCGCCGTCGGACCAGTCCGAGTGGGAGTGCAGGTCGCCCCGGAGCGCGGCCCGGAGATCCGCTCCCCCGGCCGCCAGCGGGCCGGCCTGCTCGGCCTCGAGCCGCGCCAGCCGCTCGGGGACCCGGCCCTGGACGGCGTCGGTGATCACCTGCGCCGAGCTCTTGCCGATGCCCGGCAGGTCGGTGAGCGTGCCGTCCTCGACGTGCGCGGCGAGCTCGGCCTCCGACATCGGCAGCACGGTCGCCGCGGCGCTGCGGAACGCCTTCACCTTGAAGGTGTCCTCGCGCGCCCGCTCGAGCAGGAAGGCGATCCGGCGCAGCGCGGCGACCGGGCCGGCGGCGACATCAGTCACGGCGTGTCCTCCGGATTTCTTTCCTCCACACCCTGCGAAACAGCGTCGTGCCTGCTCAGCGGCGGTGTGCGAGCGTACGTCGGCGGGCGGTGTCCACAGCCTCATCCCGAGGCGCTCCACAGTCAATCAGCCCCCGTCCACAACGTTGTCCACAGGGTTCTCCACAGGGGTGGATGGCCGTACGTTGACGCTCGGCCGCCACGCCTCCTAGGTTGGGCACGGATGAGGCCCCCGGCCGTCCGCTTCGGCGGGCGCCGTCACGCTCGCAAGGGGAAGGCAAGCGTGGTGGTGCAGGCAGGGGGCCTCTTCCTTTCCCTCCCGCCGAGCCGTGCGTTGTGGCGGGCCGAGCCGTGCGTCGTGGCGGGCCGAGCCGTGCGTTGTGGCGGGCCGAGCCGTGCGTTGTGGCGGGCCGAGCCGTGCGTTGTGCGGGCCGACCGTGCGTTGGCGGGCCGAGGGGTCGCGTGGTGCGGCTCAGCGGCCGCGGAACTCCGGCACCCGCTTCTCCGCGGCGGCCCGGATGCCCTCCTGCAGGTCCTCGGTGGTGAGCGTGGCCGGCTGGGCCAGCGCCTCCCACTGCAGGCAGGCGTCGAGGTCGGTGAAGCCGGTGTTCAGCGCGACCTTGGTGTAGCGGCTCGCGATCGGGGCGTTGCCGGCGATCCCGGTGGCGGCCTCCTGCACCTCGTCGGCGAAGGCGTCGGCGTCGATCACCCGGGACACCAGTCCGAGGCCGGAGCGCCTCGTCGGCGTCGACGACGCGGCCGGTCAGCAGCAGGTCGCGCGCGGCCGCCTGGCCCACCACGTCGGGGAGCAGGTAGGTACCGCCCATCCCGGCGTGCATCCCGAGCTTCACGAACGGCACGCCCATCCGCGCGCCCGCGGCGGCGTACCGGATGTCACAGGCCAGGGCGAGGCAGAGCCCGGCGCCGATCGCGTGCCCGTTGACGGCGGCGATGGTGGGCACCTCGAGCCGGCGGATCGACAGCCAGGCCCGGTAGAACGGCATCATCCGCTCGCGCAGGTGGTCGACGCTGGCGTCCGGCTCGCTGGCGATCCACGAGGTGTTGCCGCCGGAGCAGAAGGCGCTGCCCTCACCGGTGACGACCACGACGCGTACGTCGCGGTCCGCGGCGAGGGCGTCGATCGCGCGCACCCAGGAGTCGGTCATCTCCTCCGACATCGCGTTGCGCTGGGCCGGGTTGTCGAGCACGAGGCGGACGACGCCGGGGGCCGGACGCTCGAGCCGCAGGTGGGTGAGTTCGGGATCCGCTGCCATGGCGGCACCCTATCGACGGGCCTCCCGACCCCCGGAGCGGCCCGATCCGTGGCCGGTCCCCGCCTGAGTCCCGCCTGCGCCACGCCTGCGCCGAGCGGGGGTACCTCCCACACCCACGCTCAGGCGTGCCGTAGGGTCGGACCGGCCGGGTGGCGGACACCCGGTCCCGGCGGGCTTCCCTGAAACCCCCGTCGCGACGACCGAAACAAATGAACAGGCAAGGAGGCCGTCATGGCGGAGACCTGGAGCGGCGAGTTCTACTGCGTGAAGTGCAAGGAGAAGCGCGAGGCATCGGGCGAGGTGAAGGTGAACGACAAGGGCACCCGGATGGCCAAGGCCGTCTGCCCTGTGTGCGGCACCAACCTGAACCGGATCCTCGGCAAGGCCTGAGAACCGCCCCACAGAGCCATCGCGACGGCCCGGTCCCTCCTGGGACCGGGCCGTCGCGCCATGTCCGCCCCGCCTGTGGATGACGCCCAGGCCGGCGTCGCCGGCTGTGCCAAGGTCGGAGCGTGTCCGGCTCGCACCCCGCCTACCCCGCACGACCGCTGCTGCGGCCCGGGCTCCGCATCTGCCGGCGCGCCGACGGCCACCTCCAGCTCGGGCTCGACCCCCGGCTCGCCCTCGTCGTCCCCGACACCGCCGAGATCCGCGACCTGCTGGCCGGGCTCCGCGACGGCGTCCCTCCCCCGCCTCCGGGTCGGCTGAGCCCGGCCGCGGCCCGCCTCTGCGCCGACCTGCTCGACCGCGGGCTCGTGGTCGACGGTGACGACCTGCTCGCGGCCCTCGGCGCCGCGCCCGACGGCCGCGCCCGGGAGGCGGTCGCCGCGCACTTCGCCCGGGCGGGCACGCGCGCCGGCCCCCTGTGGGCGGCCCGCGCCCGGGTCCCGGTGACGGTCTCGCACGACCGGGCGCCGCGCAGCGCCCGCCGCTGTCGTGACCTGCTCGCCGCCGCCGGCGTGCCCGAGGGACCGGGCGGACCGGTGCTGCACGTCGCCCGCACCGAGACCGACCGCACGCTCGTCGACGACTGGATGCGCACGGACCGGCCGCACCTGCCCGTGGCACTGGCCGACGGCATCGTGCGGGTGGGTCCGTTCGTGCGTTCCCGGTCGTACGGCGTGCGTGCGCTGTGTCGACGCCCACCACACCGACCGCGACCCCCGGCGGTCGCTGGTCCTCCAGCAGTACGCCGAGGCGCGCGGCCCCACGCCCGGCGTACCCGATCCGGTGCCGCACGACCTGCTGGACCTCGCCCTGGTGTGGGCGGTGCGCGACCTGGTCAACTGGATCGACGGCCAGCAGCCCCGGACCTGGTCCTCCACCGTGGAGGTCGATCCGGCGCTGGAGCTGGCGGTGGTGCGCTGGCCGGTGCACCCGGGCTGCGGGTGCGGCTGGGGCGTGCGTACGGCGGGCTGATACCGGCGTCAGTCTGCGACAGGTCGGCGAGACCGGGCGTCAGTCTGCGACAGGTCGGCGCCTACCACCACTCGCTGTCGAGCTTGGACTCCATCGCCCGCAGGTGCTCGCGCGAGCAGGTGTCGCAGAAGACGCGCTTGCGGCCGTTCTCGACGGCCGTGGTCCACGTCAGCGGGAGGTCGTCGTCGGCCTGGCGACCGCAGAAGTCACAGGTGCTAGCCACGCCTCCACCGTAACGCGACAGCCGGACCGGCGGTCCCGGCTGGGACCACCGATCCGGCTGTGCATCAGGGCCGGCACGCTCAGAGTGAGCGGGCGAGGGCGAGGCGGGCCTGGCGGGCCGCGTTCTCAGCCTTGCGGCTCATGCGGCGCGCGAGCACGAGCTCGCGACCGCGCTGCAGCTGCTGCGCCTCTCCCAGGCGCGCGGACATTTGTTCGCGTGCCAGGTTTTCGTTGAGTAGATTCATCTGCTTGCTCCGGTTCTTGAAGATGTTCACTGGTGTCGTTCCTTGGTCAGCTGGCGAGGGTCAGGCGGGCCTGGAGGGCTGCCTGCTGAGCGCGGCGGCTCGTACGGCGGGCGCGGACGAGGTCCTGTCCACGTCGAAGCTGCTGCGCCTCTCCCAGGCGCGCGGTCGTCTGCGCGCTGGCCAGGTGTGCGGTCATGCGGTCCATCACGGTGCTCCGATTCGTCGGGTGGTGCTCGGTGGGTGGTGCGGGTGGCGTGGTGCCGGGGACCTCCGCCTCAGGCGGCGTCTTTGCGGGGACGGCCCCGGGGGCGCTTGCGGGGGATCACGACTCCCTGAAGGAAGAGCTCTCCGCCCCAGACACCCCACGGCTCGCGACGTTCGAGCGCTCCGTTGAGGCACATCTGCTGGACGGGACAGTCCGTGCAGAGGGCCTTGGCGTGCTCGACGTCAGCCGGCAGCTCGGCGAAGAACAGCTCCGGGTCGTTCACCCGGCAGGGCAGGCTCTCCTCGTCGACCTGATCGGCCGCATCGTGCAGGTCGCCGAGCCTGGTCTTCTCGGCGGCCTCCAGAATGCTGATGGTCATGCTTGTCACCTCCTCGTGACCTGATCTGTGGATCGGGTGGGGGATGCGGTCAAACAAAAAGGCCGCGGATCCCGGGTTTCGGGTTCCGCGGCCTGGAGGCTGCCGATGAGTTCTGCTCAACTCGTCGGTGGACTCCAGACACTGGTCCCCGGGTTTGCTCCCTTGAGAGCGGACACGTGCACACGAACCGGCGCAGCATCGCGGGCGCACGTGACCACGCCAAAGGCGTAGGTGGGCATGGCGATGCGCGGCTGGTTCTCAGCCGTGACGGTGATGTTGATGCTGCTCACAGTGCCCACCTCCTTCGGGTGTGTCGTGCGCCGGGATTGCCAAGCCCGTGGTGCGCGGTGATCGGGTCCGAGAAAAGTATCGGACCGGCGCGGTAATGGGCAAACGATTTTATGGGTATTTCTTCAGATTCCTGAAGGTGGTCCGAACGAACTAGCCCAAAAGGGCCAGAAGGTCGTCGCCGTAGCGCTCGATCTTGGCCGGGCCGATGCCGCTGATCCGCTGCAGCTCGGCCGGCGAGCCGGGCTTCTCCTCGGCGATCGCCTCGAGCGTCTTGTCGGTGAACACGACGTACGCCGGCACCTGGTCCTCGGTCGCGCGGGCCAGGCGCCACTCCTTGAGGCGCGCGAACAGGTCCTCGTCGTACGTCGCGGGGCAGTCGCCGCAGCGACCGACCTTGCGCTCGGCGGCGGTGGCCAGCGGACGGCCACAGGCGCGGCACCGGGCGGCCTTGCCACGGGACTTCGCGGACCTGCCGGGGGAATCCCCGGCCACCAGCGTCTCCGGGGCGATCGCCGCCAGGAAGCGCGAGGGCTTGCGGGTGCGGCGGCCGCCGGGGTTGCGCGACAGGCTCCACGAGATCGACAGGTGCTCACGGGCCCGGGTGAGGCCGACGTACAGGAGCCGGCGCTCCTCCTCGACCTCGGCCGGGGTCTGGGCGAACGTGATCGGGATCGAGCCCTCCTGGGCGCCGCAGACGAACACCGCGTCCCACTCGAGGCCCTTGGCGGCGTGCAGGGTGGCCAGGGTGACGCCGTCGGCGACCGGGGCGTGCTGCTCGGAGGCCCGCTTGTCGAGGTCGTCGACGAAGGTGTCGAGGTCGGCGCCCGCCTCCTGCGCGAACGACTCGGCCTGGGCCACCAGCGCCTGCAGCGACTCCCAGCGGTCGCGGGCCGAGCCACGACCGGAGGGCGCCTCGCTGGACCAGCCCATGCCCGAGAGCGTGGCGCGGACGTCGTCGACGAGGTCGTCTCCCCCGCCGCCGGAGCGGGCGGTGCCGCGCAGCAGGGTGATCGCCTGGCGCACCTCGGCGCGGTCGAAGAACCGGGCGGCGCCGCGGATGACGTACCCGATGCCGCGGGCGGCCAGGGCGTCCTCGAACGCCTCGGACTGGGCGTTGATCCGGAACAGGATCGCGATCTCGGACAGCCGCACCCCACGCTGGCGCAGGGTGAGGATCTCGGCGGCGACCGCCTCGGCCTCGGCCACCTCGTCGTCGTGCTCGCGGTGCCGCACCGCCGGGCCGGACGGGCGCTGGGCGGCCAGCTCGACGCCGCGGGAGGAGGTGCCGGCGAGCAGCGTGTTGGCAGCGGCCACCACCTCGGGGGTCGAGCGGTAGTTGCGGACCAGGTCGATCGAGGTGGTGTCGGCGGTGCTTCTTCGGGAAGTCGCGGAGGTAGGAGGCGTTGGCGCCGGCGAAGCTGTAGATCGTCTGGGCGGGGTCGCCCACCACGCAGATCTCGTCGCGGCCGCCGAGCCAGAGGTCGAGCAGGGCCGCCTGCAGCGGCGAGACGTCCTGGAACTCGTCGACGGTGAAGAACTTGTACTGCGAGCGGACCTGGGCGGCCACCCGCTCGTCCTCGGCGAGCATGGCGGCGTTGAGCAGGAGGACGTCCTCCATGTCCATCCGGCCCTGGCCGCGCTTGACGTCCTCGTAGGCGGAGAACACCCGCGCCACCGTCGCCGCGTCGAGCCCGGTGACGTCACGACCACGCCCGGGCGCGAGGGCGGCGTACTCCTCGGGGCGGACGTTGCTGACCTTGGCCCACTCGACCTCGGAGGCCAGGTCGCGCAGCTGGCCCTGGTCGACGCCGAGACGCTGGCGCCGGGCGGCGAGCGCGAGCAGCGGCAGCTTGGACTCGGTGAGGGTGGGCAGGTCGGCGCCGTGGATGCGCGGCCAGAAGAAGCGCAGCTGGCGGAGCGCGGCGGCGTGGAAGGTGCGGGCCTGGACGCCGGGGGCGCCGAGCTGGCGCAGGCGGGTGCGCATCTCGCCGGCCGCCCGGGTGGTGAAGGTGACCGCGAGCACCTCGGTGGGCTGGTAGACGCCGGTGGCCACGCCGTGCGCGATGCGGTGGGTGATCGCGCGGGTCTTGCCGGTGCCGGCTCCGGCCAGCACCCGGACCGGCCCGCGCAGCGCCTCCGCGACCTGGCGCTGCTCGGGGTCGAGCGCGTCGAGGAGGTCGGCGGAGCGGGAAGTCATCGGAATGTTTGCCCTCTGCATATGGTTGACGCCGGTGAGACCTGAACAACCCTAGATGCCCGAGGTGACAACCCGCGTGACCACCGATACTGCGACCGCCTTCACGATGTACACCACGCCGTGGTGTGGCTACTGCCACCGGCTCAAGAGCCAGCTGGACCGTGAGGGCATCACCTACGAGATCGTGGACATCGAGCAGCAGCCCGAGGCCGCGCAGATCGTCGAGTCGGCCAACGGCGGCAACCAGACCGTGCCGACCCTGGTGTACGCCGACGGCACCGCGCACACCAACCCGAGCCTGGCGCAGGTCAAGGACAAGATCTCCTCGCTGAACTGACACCGCGCGTCAGTCTGCGACAGGTCGGCGTCTACCAGCCGCCGGCGAGCGGGCCGCCGTACCAGTGCTCGAGCAGTGACGACGAGATCGACACCCCGGCCGGGATCATCAGCCGGCCGGCGTCGATCTCGGCGCGCATCTCGGCCCGGGTGAACCACCGGGCCGCCTCGATCTCGTGGTCGTCGACCGCGATCTCGCGGCTCAGCGCCTGCGCGACGAAGCCCAGCATCAGGCTGGCCGGCAGCGGCCAGGGCTGGTTGCCGAAGTAGGTCACCTCCCCGATCGGGACGCCGACCTCCTCCATCACCTCGCGGCGTACGGCGTCCTCGAGCGTCTCGCCCGGCTCCAGGAACCCGGCCAGCGTGGAGTACCGCCCCTCGGGCCAGCTGTGCTGGCGGCCGAGCAGGCAGCGCCTCGTCCTCCCCCTCGCCGTGGGTGACCGCCATGATCACCGCCGGGTCGGTGCGCGGGAACTGCGCCTTGCCGCACGCGGTGCAGACCAGCTCGTGGCCCGCGGACCGGACCTCGAGCGAGCCGCCGCAGCGCGGGCAGAACCGGGTGGCGAAGTGCCACTCCGCGAGGCCCACCGCGTGGAAGACCAGGGGCGCCTGGTCGACCGCCGCCGTGGCCAGGTGCGGGAGCACGCCGCGCAGCCCGACCCAGTCGCCCCGCTCCCCCGGCGCGTCGGCCGGGTCGACCAGCACGGCGAACCAGGTGCGCCCGTCGCGCTCGCCGAGCAGGACCCGGGTGCCCTCCGGCGCCTCCGACGGGGACACCCATGCCACGGCGCCGTCGACCGGCCGCAGCCGCGTCCCGGCGATCACCAGCACCCGCGAGGCGGGGTCGGCCCATCGCTCGCCGAGCCAGGCCTCGTCGACCCGGTGCACGCCGGCCCGGTCGTGGGCGTTCGCGGCGAGGTCCAGGTGGGGGAAGCTCACAGCTCGGGGCTCCTCTCGAGCCAGGCGCGGAACGCCGCGGCGTCGTACGGCCGGCCGAGGAAGTCCTCGACGAGGTCGGCGGCGTCCTTGCTGCCGCCGGCGGCGAGGATCCGGTCGCGGTAGCGGTGCGCCACGTCGGTGGCGAACAGGTCGCCGCCGTCGAACGCGCTGAACAGGTCCTTCGCGATGACCAGGCTCCACATGTAGGTGTAGTACGCCGAGGTGTAGCCGCCGAGGTGGCCGAACGTGGTGAAGAAGTGGCCGTCGGGCAGCGGCGCGATCAGGTTGTACTGCGCCCACAGCTCGCGGACGCGGGCGTCGATGTCGTCGGGCCGCTCGAGGTGCAGCCGGTAGGACACCGACGCGTAGAACATCTGGGCGCTGGCGAGGTAGCCCTTGCCGAACTCGTCGGCCGCGCGCATCCGCTCCACCAGGTCGGCCGGGATCGGCTCGCCGGTCTCGTCGGTGGCGAAGCTGCGCAGCACGTCGGCGTCCCAGGCCCACTCCTCCAGCATCTGGCTGGGCGCCTCCACGAAGTCCCACTCGGTGGCGACCCCGGAGAACCGCACCCACGGGTGCCGGCCGGCGAGCACGTGGTGGACCAGGTGGCCGAACTCGTGGAACAGCGTGACCACGTCGGTGTGCGTCATCAGCCCGCGCGGGAAGTTGCAGACCAGCACGCCCTCGGGGAGCTGGACGCCGCGCGATGCCCGGCACCAGGTCGAACTGCGCCGCGTGGTTGAACTTCCCCTCGCGCGGGTGCAGGTCGAGGTGGATCCGGCCCAGCGGCACGCCGTCGAGGTGCACGTCGTACGACGCCACGTCGGCGTGCCAGGACGGCGCGTCGTGCACCCGGGTGTAGTCGAGCCCGAAGAGCCGGCCGGTGACGTCGAGCAGCCCCTGGCGCACCTTGCCGAAGTCGAAGTAGGACCGCACGGTCTGGGCGTCGACCTCGAACTGCTCGCGGCGGACCAGCTCGGCGTAGTAGCGCCAGCTCGGCCATGTCGATCGCGGCCACGTCGGGGTCCTCCTGGCGGGCCCGCTCGAGCAGCACCGCGAGGTCGCGCTCGCCGGCCGCCCGGGCGTCGCCGGCGATGCGGTCGATGAACTCCCCGATCGCCGGGCCGGAGCCGATCATCTTGACCTCCGCGTCGTACGCCGGCCAGTCGGGGTAGCCGAGCAGCGTGGCGTGCTCGTGCCGCAGGTCGAGCAGCTCCTGGAGCACGTCGGCGTTGTCGGGCCAGGCGACGTTGAGGAAGGCGGTCATCACGGCCCGTCGCGCCTCGGCGTCGACCGAGAAGGTGAGGAACGGGTTGGTGTCGGGGTACTCCGTGGTGACGGTGACCTCGTCGCCCACGGCGGGGTGGTCGTCGACCCAGTCCGCGGGCAGCCCCTCCAGCGCGCTCGCCGGGACCTGGGTGCTGAGCCGGCCGTCGCGGATGCCGCGGGAGAACGCCTGCTCCAGCTCGGTCTCGCGCTCGCTGACCTCGCGCAGCCGGTCCCGGGTGGCCTCGTCGCGGTCGACGCCGGCGCGACGGAAGTCGCGCAGGCTGTGCTCGAGGACCCGGCGCGCGCCCGTCGTCCAGGTCGTCGGTCGGCACGGCCGCGAGGGCGGCGTACACCCCGGCGTCGAGCATGAGCTCGGTGCGGAACTTCTCCGACGCGACGACGTGCTGCTCGGCCTCCTCGCGCAGCCCGGGCTCCGGGTGGACCTGGGCGAGCAGGTGCGCGGCGTGCGCGCCGTTGGACAGGTGGATGCCCAGCAGGTTCCAGTCGGCCAGCGGGTCCTCGGCACCGGCCACCAGGTCGGCACGCAGCTCGGCGGCGCGGGCCAGGGCGCTCTCGCAGCGCTCGGCCAGCCAGCCCGACCAGTCGCCGTCGAGGTCGGGCAGTCCGAGGGGGGCCAGCGGATCGCGGGTGTGGTCGGTGGTCTGGGCTTCCGGAGTCACGTGGGCAGGCTACCCACCTCTACGATGCGCGCATGAGCACCCACATCGGCGCCGCCCCCGGCGCGATCGCCCCCCACGTCCTCATGCCCGGCGACCCGCTGCGCGCCAAGTGGATCGCGGAGACCTTCCTCGAGGACGCCACCTGCTACAACGAGGTGCGCGGGATGCTGGGCTACACCGGCACGTGGCGGGGGCACCGGGTGAGCGTGCAGGGCTCCGGGATGGGGCAGCCGTCGTTCGCGATCTACGCCAACGAGCTGTTCCAGGACTACGACGTGCAGTCGGTGGTCCGGGTCGGGTCCTGCGGAGCCCTGGTCGAGAAGGTCGGCGTCCGCGACGTCATCCTGGCCACCGGCGCCTGCACCGACTCGGGCATGAACCGGCTGCGCTTCCACGGCCTCGACTACGCACCGGTCGCCGACTTCGGCCTGCTCCGCGCGGCGTACGACGCGGCGCAGGGCCGCGACGACGTGACCACCTGGACCGGGCTGATCTTCAGCGGCGACCAGTTCTACACGCCGCGTCCCGAGCTGATGGAGCCGATGGTCGCGCACGGCGTGCTGGCGGTGGAGATGGAGGCGAGCACGCTCTACACGCTGGCCGCGAAGTACGGCCGCAAGGCGCTGGCGATCTGCACCGTCTCCGACCACATGGTCACCGGTGAGGAGACCACCGCGCAGGAGCGCCAGGAGACGTTCTCGGCGATGGTCGAGATCGCGCTGGAAGCCGTCCTTGACGGCATGAGCCCCACCACCGTGCCCGGGGCGGTGGTGGAGCGGAGCAGCCGCTGGATCCTGCTCGTCCCGCTGGCGGCCGCCGGCTTCATCGAGGCCGGGCTGGTGGCCGCGCTCATCGGCGCCGTCCGTGACGGCAGCTTCGACGTCGACGGGGACCCCACCGGCCCCGGCGGCACCGCGGTGGCCTTCGTCCTGCTGACCCCCTTGGCCCTCCTGCTCGGCGTGGCCCTGCTCCTGCTGGTCCGCGGGCTCTTCTCGCCGTCGTCCACGACGGTGCTGACCTCCGAGGAGTACCGCCGCGAGGAGCGCGGCCGGGTCGTGCTCCGGATCCACCGCGACCAGGCCACCGGGCTGGTCTTCCGGCCCGGCGCCCAGGCCACCTGGCAGGGCTCCGACCCGGACGACCCGAGCCTGCGCGGAGTGAGCCGGCACCGGCTGCGCAACCGGATCGAGCTGCGCGCACCGGCGGCCACGGTGGAGCTGACCGACGGGAAGCGCTGGCCGCAGGTCGTGGACGTCCTGCGCGGGTGGGTGCACGCCCGTCCGGAGCTGGTCGACGACCCGGCCTCGATCTCGTTCCTCCGCGACACGCCGCCCCCGGTCGGCGCTGCCGCCGACGCACACCGCACAGTCCGGAGCCGCTCCGGCGCCTCGGCGGCTGCCCGGCAACCCGATCGGGCTCATCCTGCTGGCGATCCGCCGCCGCGACCCGTGGGCGCCGTTCCTGCCCGATGCCTACGGGCAGTACAGCCCGATGTTCAACGGGCGCTACACCCTGCCCCGCGCGCCGCGACGGGGCAGCGCGCTCGGTCTGGTGATGCGCTGGCTGTTCCTGGCCATGTGGCTGGCCCCGCTCGTGATCGTCGTCTACCTGGTGGTCGAGCTGGCCGTGGTCCTGGCGTTCTGACTCAGGTCCCCGGCGTCAGCAGGCCCTCCAGCTCGGCCCGCTCGGGCAGCCCGTCGTGCTCGACGAGGCGGCCGGTGCGGACGTAGTAGAACGCCGCCCGCACCCGCTCGACCGGTACGCCGGTCAGCTCGGCCCACGCCACGCGGTAGATCGCCAGCTGGAGCGGGTCCGCGGACTCCGTGCGGTTGGTCTTCCAGTCGACGAGCAGGAACGACCCGTCCTCCTCGACGTACACCGCGTCGATCCGGCCACGGACCACCTGGCCGGCCAGCACCAACGCGAACGGCGGCTCCACGGCGTGCGGGACCCGGTCGGCGAACGCGCCGTTCTCGAACGCCTTCACCAGCTCGCGCAGGTCGGACTCGTCGTCGACACCGGAGTCGGCGCGGCCGGGCAGCTCGTCGGGGTCGAGCAGCAGCTGCTGGCCGAACCGCGCCTCCACCCAGGCGTGGAAGCGGGTGCCGAACCGGGCCGCGGGCGAGGGCTGCCGGGGCATCGGGCGGGCCAGGTCGGCGGCGAACTCGTCGGGGTCGTCGCGCAGCCGGGCGAGCGAGGTCGCCGACAGGCTCGGCGGCAGCGGCACCACGATCTCGGGCGACCGGTCGCGCCGCGCCTCCTCGAGGAGGCGGTCGATCTCGTCGTCCCACTGCTGGACCTGGTCGAGCAGCAGCACGTCCTCGAGGTCGTCGGGCCGGTCGGGCTCGGCGGCGCGCACCAGGGCCGCCGCGGCCACCCGTCGGTCGACCTCGGCGGTCCGGTGGGAGATCGGCCATGGCTGGTCCGGCGACGCGGCGGCGAAGGGGCTCAGCGCGCCCTTGTCGGGCTTGGCCAGCCAGCGCCTCGGGCTCACCGCCCCAGGACGCCATCGCCTCGCGGGTGGCCAGGAGGTACGGCGAGGGGCCGAGGCCGGTCTTGAGGTGGGAGGCCCAGCACCACGCGGACACCGACAGCCGGTGCCGGGCGCGGGTCCAGGCGACGTACCCCAGGCGCAGCTCCTCCACGGCCTCGTGCGCCTTGGCGGCGGTGCCGAGCGCGGCGATGTCGTCGGGCGTGTGCCCGGTCAGCGCGGGCAGGTCGCGGGCGTCGCCGCGCAGCGCCGACGGCATCACGAACGGCACCGTCAGCCAGCTCGACCGGCTGCGGTTGGACGGGAACTTCCGCTCGGTCACGCCGACCAGGAAGACCGCGTCCCACTCCAGGCCCTTGGCCCGGTGGACGGTGAGCAGCTTGACCGAGTCGGCCTCGGACGGGGTGGCGACGTCGAGGCCCTGGCCGAACTCGTCCTCGGCCTCGAGCCAGGCCAGCAGGGCGGCCAGGGTGACCTGGCCGTCGACCGCCTGGAACTCCGCGACCGCCTGCACGAACAGGTCGAGGTTGTCGCGCCGGGCGGCCGCGGCGGGCGAGACCGAGGAGGCCAGCTCGACGTCGATGCCGGTGGTGTCGACGATCCGGCGGACCAGGTCGAGGATCGGCTCGCCGATGGCACCGCGCAGCCGGCGCAGCTCCTCGGCCAGCAGGGCGAAGCGCGCGCGGGCCTCGCGCGGAGTAGTCGTGGTCGCCCGGGTCCTCGAGGGCGTCGCAGAGCGAGGCGATCTCGGTCGGGTCGGCGCCCTCGACCGCGGCCCGCAGCTGCGCCTGCACGTCGGCGAAGCTCTCGCCGCCCTGCTGGCTGCCGGCCAGCTCGCGGGCGCGCCGCCCCAGCAGGGCGAGGTCGCGCGGACCGATCGCCCAGCGCGGACCGGCCAGCAGGGTCAGCAGCGCGGCGTTGGCGGTGACGTCCTGGACCAGGGTCAGGGTGGCGACCACCTCCGAGACCTCGGGCAGGCGCAGCAGCCCCTTGAGGCCGACGATCTCGACCGGGATCTCCCGGTCGCTCAGGGCGTCGAAGACCGCGGCGGCGTGGGAGTTGTCGCGGGTGAGCACGCCGATCTCGCGCCAGGCCGGCTCGGCCATCTCGGCATGCGTGGCGATCACCCGGTCGGCCAGCCAGGCCAGCTCGTCGTCGTACGTCTCGTGGACGATCGCGGTGACCTCGCCGTCGCGCGCGCCGGGCTTGGCCTCCAGCGGCAGCAGCTCGGGACGGCCCTCGTAGAGCTCGGCGGCGAGGTGGTTGGCGGTGGCGAGGATGCGCGCGTCGGAACGGCGGTTGACGGTGAGGGGGTACGTCGACGCGCGGCCGTCTGCCCCGGGAAAGCTGGCCGCGAACTCGAGGATGTTGGAGACCGACGCGCCACGCCAGCCGTAGATCGCCTGGTTGGGGTCGCCGACCGCGGTGACCGGGTGGCCGAGGCCGTGCTCGGGGTCGGGGCCGGAGAAGAGTCGGCTCAGCATCAGGGCCTGGGCGACGGAGGTGTCTTGGTACTCGTCGAGGAGGACCACCTTGAACTTCGAGCGTTCGAGCTCGCCGACCTCGGGGCAGCGCTCCGCGAGGCGGGCGGCGAGGGCGATCTGGTCGGAGAAGTCCATCAGCCCGAGGTGCGCCTTGAGGGCCCGGTAGGCCTCGACCAGGCCGAGCAGCTCGGCCCGCTTGTCGATCGCGGCGATCGCCTTCTCGTTGCGGGCGCGGTAGGTCTTGCGGTGCTCGGTGGCCATCCCCTCGACGAACCTCGGCCGCTCGCGGGCGTCGTACTCACGGACGGTGGCGGGCTCGACGAGGTGCTCGCTCATCTCGGCGTCGAGCGCGAGGAGGTACTGGACGACGTGGCGCGGGGAGTCGGTGAGCTGCTCGACCGGGGCGGCGTACCGCTGCACCGCCCGGGCGGCGAGCTGGTAGCGGCTGGCGTCGGCGATCAGCCGGGTGTCGGGCTCGTGGCCGATCCGCAGGCCGTGCTCGGAGAGCAGGGCCGAGGCATAGGAGTGGTACGTCGCGACCGTCGGCTCCTCGACCTCGTCCTCGTCGTCACCGACGCGGCTGGTCCGCTCGGGCAGCAGGCCGGCCCTGCGGAGGTTGTCGCGGATCCGGCCCTGGAGCTCGGCGGTGGCCTTGGTGGTGAAGGTGAGTCCGAGGATCTCGCCGGGCGCGACCCGGCCGGTGGCCACCAGCCAGACCACGCGCGCGGCCATCACGGTGGTCTTGCCGGAGCCGGCACCGGCGATGACGACGGCGGGCTCGAGGGGCGCGGTGACCGCCGCCCACTGCTGGGCGCTGAACGTCCAGTCCTCGCCGAGGAGGGCGGCGAGCTGCTCGGGGGTCTCGATCTCGTGGGTCACGACAGCACCGACCCCGCCGCCTTGTCGGGGCAGATCGCGGTGAACGCACATCGCTCGCACTGCGGTCCCGGCCGGGCCACGAACTCCTCGCTGCGCACGGTGGCCGCGGCCACCATCAGCTGCTCCTCGACCAGCCGCACGCTCCCCTCGGGCGGGGGCGACTGCGCCTGGACCTTGGGCAGGGCGTCGCCGCCCCGGAGCTGGATCAGCTCGGCTCCCCCGGAGCGGACCGGTCCCCCGGCCACCTCGTCGGCGGCACCGTGGTCGACGGCGAGCTGGTAGAGACCGAGCTGGGCGTGCCGCTCGACCTCCGGCCCGGTGGGGGCGTACTTGCCGGTCTTGAGGTCGACGACGACGACCCGGCCGTCCTCGTCGAGCTCGAGCCGGTCGGCGTACCCGTGCAGCCGGACGACCTGCCCGTCGGGCAGCGTCACCTCCGCACGGACCTTCGGCTCGGTGGCCAGCACGGTGCGGGCGCCGGGCCGGGTGTGCCAGTTGACGAAGCGGGTGAGCGCGTCGGCGATCGCCTGGCGCTCGCGGGCGCGCGACCACGGCGTACGGAACTCCAGGCGGCCCCAGACCTCGTCGACCAGCGGCATCAGGTCGGCGGCGACGTCGATCTCGCCCTTCGCGATCCGCTCGGCGATGGCGTGCACGACCTTGCCGAAGCCCTGGCTGGTGGAGCTGACCACCTCACCGCCGGCCTCGCGCTGGAGGAACCACTGCGCCGGGCAGGTGAGCAGGCCCTCCAGGGCGCTGGCCGAGATGGTCAACGGCTCCTCGGCCGGGCGCACCGGCCGCTCGGAGCGGCTCGGGGCGCGGAGCCCCCACCAGGTCGCCGGGTCGGCGCCCGGGGCGACCGGACGGCCGTGGACGTCGGTGTCGGCCAGCACCCGCAGCCGGCGGGCGGCGGCCCGGCGCAACGGCTCGGGCTGGTCGGGGTCGGCGAGGGTACGCCGCAGCTCGGCCGACGAGGCCGGCCATCGACAGCGGGCGCCGGGGCCGGCCGACCCGGTGGACGGGCTCGTTGCCGCGGCCGAGCTCGTGCACGAAGCGCGACGGCTGCTCGCCGTCGTCCTCGGGCGAGGCGACGGCGGTGACGACGAGCCGCTGCCGGGCGCGCGTCGCGGCGACGTAGAACAGGCGGCGCTCCTCGGCGAGCAGCCCGCGGGTGGTGATCGGCGGGCGCAGGCCGTCACGGGCGATCTCGTCCGCGCGCAGCAGGGTGGCCCGGCGGCGCAGGTCGGGCCAGGCACCCTCCTGCACGTGGGCGACCACCACCAGCCGCCACTCCAGGCCCTTGGAGCGGTGGGCGGTGAGGAGGCGTACGGCATCGCCCCGCACGCCGCGGTCGGCGAGGGTGTCGGCGGGGATCTCCTGGGAGCGCAGCGTGGCCACGAAGGAGCGCACGCTGGTGTGGCCCTTCTGCTCCTCGGCCCGGGCGGCGTTCTCGAAGAGCGCGCAGATGGCGTCGAGGTCGCGGTGCGCCAGGCGTGCTGCCTGCCCCCCGGACTGCGTGGCCTGCCGTAGCCGGCGGCCCCAGTCGGCGCCGTCCCACAGCACCCAGAGGACCTCCTCGACGGTGCTGCCCTCCTCCAGCGCCTGCCGGGCGCTGTTCAGCAGTCCCGCCAGCCGGGCCGCGCGGCGGGCCGGCTCCCCCGGGAGCCCCTGCAGCGCCTCGGGCTCGAGCACCGCGCGGCGTACCAGCTCTCGGGCGGGGGTCGCGCGGTCGCGGGCCCGCATCGCGCGGGTCAGGGAGCGTACGTCGGTCGCGTCGAGGCCACCGAGGGGCGAGGTGAGCAGCGCCTCGGCCCGGTCGGCGCCGACGTAGTCGTCGTGGCGCGGGTCGTCGATGCCGGCGTCGACCACCACGGCCAGCGCGCCGAGCAGGGGCAGCACCGCGGGCTCGCGGACCAGCGGGGTGTCGTCGGAGGCCACCTCCACCGGCACCCCGGCCGCGCCCAGCGAGCGGCGCAGCGCGGGGATCGATGCCCGGCCGGAGCGGACCAGCACCGCCATCTCCGACCAGCCGATGCCGTCCTCGAGGTGGGCGCGGCGGAGCAGGTCGGCGACGTGCTCGGTCTCGGCCCGGGCGGTGTCGAAGGTGAGCACCTCGACGGTCCCGGGCCCGAGCTCGTTGGCCGCGGGCTCGGGCGAACGGAACGCCTGGTAGACCTCGGCCGGGATCGACCCGGTGATGCCGATCGACGACGCGACGCTGCGCGAGGCGCGCAGCAGCCGCGACCCGAAGCGACGCGTCGTGCCGAGCGGCACCACCGGCGCGGGCGCGCCGTCGGCCGTCGGGAACTCGGTGGGGAACTCGAGGATCCCGCGCACCTCGGCCCCGCGGAAGCCGTAGATCGACTGGTCGGGGTCGCCGACCACGGTCAGGTCGCGGCCGTCGCCGGCGATGGCCCGCAGCAGCGCGACCTGCGCGGGGTCGGTGTCCTGGTACTCGTCGACGAAGACGTGGCGGAACCGCGCCCGCAGCTCGTCGCGGTGGGCCTGCGCCTCGATCACCGCGCGGGCGATGAGGTCGGGGTAGTCGATCGCGCTCTGGTCGCCGAGGACGTCGAGGTACTGGCGCAGGAACAGGCCGGCCGCCTCGAACTCCGGGACGCCCTCGGTGCGGCCGAGCGCGACCAGGTCGTCGGGGTCGAGGCCGCGCTCGCGGGCCCGGGACAGCACCGCGTGCACCTCGCGGGCGAAGCCACGGGTCCCGACCGCCGATCGCAGCTGCTCGGGCCAGACCACGGACTCGGGGTTGTCGGTGAGCAGCTCCTGGAGCACGACGTCCTGCTCCGGGGCGCTGAGCAGCCGCAGCGGGGCGGCGTACAGCTCGGCGGGCGCGTAGAGCCGGACCAGGCCGTAGGCGAACGAGTGGAACGTCGAGCTCAGGCCGGTCGACAGGGTGCGCCCGAGCCGCGCGGTGACCCGGTCGCGCAGCTGCTCGGCGGCCTTGCGGGAGAAGGTCAGCGCCAGCACCTGGCCCGGGTCGGCGCCCTCCTCGACGCGGCGGACGATCGCCTCGACCAGCGTGGTGGTCTTGCCGGTGCCCGGGCCGGCGAGCACGAGCAGCGGCCCGCCGGCGTGGTCGACGACGCGCCGCTGGTGCTCGTCGAGGTCGATCCCCGCGCCGGTCGCCGAGGCGCCGGGTCCCGAGGCGCCGGGTCCCGGGCGCCGGGTCCCGAGGCGCCGGGTCCCGAGGCGCCGGGTCCCGAGGCGCCGGTCGTGGCCGGGCGGAGGCGGTACGTCGTCATCGCGCCCTACCTAATCACCTCCCACCCACACCCCCGCCGAACCGTGCGTTGTGGCGGGCCGAACTGTGCGTTGTGGTGCGCCCAGCCGTGCGTTGTGGCGGGCCGAACCGTGCGTTGTGGCGGGCCGAACCGTGCGTCGTGGCGGGCCGAACCGTGCGTTGTGGCGCGCTAGCGTCGCGGGCATGGATCTCGCCGACCTTCTGCTCCCGTCGGTCCTCCCGCGTCCCACCGAGGTCGCGGCAGCACGTGTCGGCGACGACCTGGTCCCGCATGCCGACGTCGTGATGGACCGCGCGTTCACGGTCGACGCCCCGCCGGTCACCGTCTGGCCGTGGCTGGAACAGCTCGGCAAGGACCGCGCAGGGTGGTACCTCCCTCAGCGGTTCGAACGGTTCGTCCCACCCGCGCGCCGGGCGATCCGCCACCTGGATCCGGCGTACGTCGGGCTCCGCGTGGGGGACGTGATCCCGGACTACGGCGGCCGTCACGAGACGTTCGAGGTAGCGATCGTCGAGCCGGCCCGGCACCTCGTCTACACGTCCCGACGCGGGCACACGGACGTCAGCTGGGCCTTCGTGCTGACCCACGAAGGCGCTGGGACGCGGGTGCACCTTCGGCTGCGGCTCTCGCCGGTGACGCACCGGCACGTCGCCGCTGTCCTCGGAGGGCTGTTCGACGCGCTCACGATCGCCGGGATGGCCGCCGGCCTCCGCGAGCGGCTGGCGGGCTGACCACAACACACGGCTCGACCCGCCACAACACACGGCTCGGCGCGCAAGAAGGCACGGCTCGGCCCGCCACAACACACGGCTCGACCCGCCACAACACACGGCTCGGCCCGCCACAACGCACGGTTCGGCGGGTGGGGGTCAGGGGGTGGTCCAGCCGGCGGCGTCGAGGGCGGCGATGGTGGCGGCGAAGCCGAGGCCGCGGTACGCCTCGAACTCCAGGTCGCCGAACTTCTGCCGGGCCGTCGAGGACCGCGGGAAGTCGGCGTGCACCAGCTGGAAGGACTGCACGTTCGGCGGAAGCAGGTCCCACCACGGGGCGGCGGCGTCCGCCTCGAGGTCCGCGGGTACGGCGGTGCGCACGGCCTTGACGACCAGCACGTCGAGCCCGGCGCCCTGGTACCGCCGCATCCAGGGCGGGTACCCGGTGCCGTGCACCCGGCGCAGGTCGACGTCCAGGTCGGCCCGGACCACCCCGATCGCGTCGCCGACCGCCGACCACGTGTCCACCGGGTCGTTGCTGGCGTCGAGCACCAGCACCCGGCCGTAGCGCCGCCGCAGCACGCAGTGCCGCACCGACTCGACCAGCCCGGTGTTGTCGAGGTGCCCCCCGTCGCTGAGGTAGATCCAGCGCCCGTCCGCCGAGGTGCTCCCCGACCGCCTCCAGCGCCACCTGCGCCAGCCCGGGCTTCCGGGTCATCCAGAGGAACTCGGGGGCCTGGTGCAGCGACGGTAGGGCGTTGCCGGTGTGCATCGGGTTCCGCACCCAGGCCCCGACCCGGAGGTTGAACAGCGCGAGCAGGGCCCGGTACGGCGCCATCTGCACGGCGTACCGGCCCATCAGTGGCGAGATCGCCGCACCGCTGGTCGCGACCGAGGCCATGATCGAGACCCGCCCCGGCCCGGCGAAGTTCTCGTAGTCACGCATCCGCACGTGCACCCGGCGCCGTTCCTCGCGGTAGACGTTCACCTCGTCCGGCCCGAGCACGAGCGGGAAGCCGCCCCGCATCGTCGGTGCCTCGTTGGCGGCCTGGGAGTTCAGCGTGGTCACGATGTGCAGCCGTGGCCGGGAGCGCAGCGGCGCCGCCTCGCCCGAGTCGGGCTGCGGTGGCGAGGCCTGCCGGAGGTCGGAGAACCGGTAGACCTGCGCCGGCGGGAGCTCGGCGGCGCGCCCGGTGTCGTCGTCGACGCCCACCGCGAACGCGTCGGAGAGCCGGGACCGGTAGAACCCGTGCATCGACGTGGCGTTGGGGTCGATGAGGAACGCCATCGTGCAGCCGAGGACCGTGATGACCGCCGCAGTGGCGCGGTAGTCGGCGTCCATCTTGGCGAGGAACCCGAACGTCCACAGGAGCGTGAAGTAGACCGCCAGACCGCCGACGATCACCAGTGGCAGCCAGGTCAGGAGCCCACGCTGGAGCCGCCGCAGGAAGCCGGTCGCCACGGTGGCCTCGGGGCTGGGCCCGCGCCGGAGCAGCCCGAGGACCAGGGCCAGCAGCACCCCGACGCCGACGACCTGGCCGGGCAGCCCGTGGTCCTGGGCGAGCGCCCGGGCCGCGCCCCGGTCGGCCTGGATCACCCGGTCGTTGCGCGGGTCGGTGTCCCCGCGGGTGTCGACGGTCCGCGCAACCGTGGTCTCGAGCCCGCAGGCGCCGGTGGTGACCTCCCGCTTCTCCCCGGGGCTGATCCGGGCCGCGTTGTTGGCCTGCCGCACCGCGACCTGGACCCGGTCCACGAACGACTCGGTGCACATCTCCTGGGTGACGAAGCCGCCACCGCGCAGCAGCGACGCCACGGTCGCGGTCGGCAGGTTGGAGGTGGTCAGGTGCGCCACCCCGACCGTTGCCCCGGGGATGCCGACGGCGAGCACCAGCCAGGCCACCGCCGCCAGCAGGAGCCCCGGCCGGATCCGGGCGCTGAGGTCGAGCAAGCCCATCGCGTGCACGCGCCGCTCGGTCGGGTTCTTCCCGTGCTCGGTCGCGCTGGAGGTGTTGTCGAACTCCGAGGTGGCGTGCCAGCCGAGGACGGTGAGCAGGCCGATCAGGGCCAGGCAGACCACCGGCACGGCCAGCACCGCGACCCAGTCACGCAGGCCCCAGCCAGGGGTGAGGTCGAGGTCGACCACCTTGCCGCGGAGGTTGGTCTCCACCTGCACGAAGCCGAGCGTCACCGCGATCTGGGTGCTCAGCCAGGTCACCATCCGCAGCGCCACCGCCACGATGAACAGGTTGACCACGGCGCCCATCACCAGCGAGACGATCCCGTCGCGCGTGCGCCAGGTCGGCTCGAAGAGGTACCGCGTGTGCCGGCGCAGCCGCTCGACCTCCGGCGAGTCCATCGTGTACGCCGTCCGCCAGGCGGCGCCCGGGTCGTCGTCGGCCCGCAATCGGCCGCGTGAGGTCGTACCGGCGGCGCAGTGCGAGCGCGGCCCCGATGTAGCTGCCGCCGCTGACCGCGAAGACGTGGGGCTCATTGGCCGCGGTGGCACAGTCCAGCTCGGCCGAGGACTCCTGGACCGCCTGGTGGCCCCCGAGCACGAACGCCGCCGCCCGGATCCCGCCGCCGGACGCACCGATCGCGAACAGCCGGGTGCTCGGCCGCTCCGGCGTGCCCTCGTCCGGCGCGGGTGCGTCGTCCGCGAAGCCGGAGGGAGCGATCGGCTCGAGCGGGGGTGGTTGCCGCTGCGTCCGCCAGGCCCACACCAGCAGGCCGAACGCGACCAGCTCGGCCACCGGCGGCACCGCCCAGGTCACCGACCAGAACTCCCCGCCCCACGCGACGTACACCGCCAGCACGACGGCCAGGGTGACCAGGCTGCGCATGCCCCAGATGACGACCATCCCGACGGGGACCCCCGGCAGCGGCGTCCGCTCACCCTTCGGGGCCGGCTTCCCGACCCGGTGCTCGAGCGCGAGCAGGACCGAGACCAGCTGCAGCGCGACGAGCAGCAGCACCAGCGTGAGCAGGCTCCCGGTCCACGGGTCCACCTTGCCCGGGGCCAGCGCGATGTCCTCCTCCCCCGGGTTGACCAGCGTGAGCAGGAGGAGGGCGACGACCAGGGCACAGGTGCCGGCGGCGAAGACGAGCGCCACCCGCCCTTCCTGGTACGCCGCCCAGGTGGCGCGCGGGGTGGCCAGGGCGGCGGTGTCCTCGGACCGCGGCCGGGTGCGCAACCGGGTGGCCGGGTTGGCCGGCAGGCTGTTGCCCGGCCGCACCGGGCGCTCGGGATCCTGGGCCATCGCGGTCCCCTTCGCCTGGGCCGTCGAGGTCCCGGGAGGTCCACGCCGAGGCGGGCGAGATCCCGGGACCCTTCCAGCGTCCCGAGCGCGGATGGGGTCCGGAATAGCCCATCCGGGTCACGCACGACAGCCGCGCTGCGGTGTCAGTGGATGACACCGCAGCGCGGCTGTCCGGCGTACGACGAGGGCGTACGACGAGGGCGTACGACGAGAGGGTGGGTCAGCCGAGGTCGACGATCGCGGCGACCGGCCCGCCACCGTCGGGACCCTGATGGGCGGCCGAGACGGAGACGAAGACCGCAGGGTCACCGGTGACCGCGGCGGTGACGCCACCGACGGCGGCCTTGATCTGGCGGTGCCAGTGCACGTCGGAGTCGTCGAGCATGGCGTTGCGCCGGCCGCGGACCTGGCCGTCCTGCGACACCTCGCACTTGAGGAAGACGTTGACCAGCCGGCCGTCGAGGTCCTCGGTGCGCGGGCGCTCGGGCAGGTCGAGCCCGGCCGAGCGGATCGCCTCCCAGATCCCGTCCTGGTCGAGCGCGTCCTTCATCACCGAGTGGCCGACGCGGTAGCGGCCGCCGACGCCCGGGGCGTTGCCGACCACGACCACCTGGGCCTGGTCGAGCTCGACACCGGAGGAGCAGGAGGCGACCGCGGAGTAGAGGTCGCGGTTGTGCATCACGTCGGCGTCGGTCGGCATCTCGATCTCGCCGAGCGCCACGGCGATGCCGAGCGCGGTGCAGCCGTTGGAGAGGTCCATCGACTCGTGGGTGTGCTCGGTCCACACGGTCTTGCCGCGGGACTTGGCGTCGCGGATCGTGTGCACGGTCAGCAGCGGGGTCTTGGTCTGCACGTAGTGCACGTCGGCGGGGTCGGTGATGCCGGCCTTCTCCATGGCGACCTTCACGGCATCGGCGACCTTGCTGACCATGGCCACCCGGCCGATGTCCTCGGGGAGCAGCTGCTCGCTCATCGCGAACCCGACGGTCAGCCGCGGCTCGTCGACCGGCTCGGCGTCGGTGGTCGCGAAGATGGTGGCGTGCGGGCTGATCACGCCGTCGGTGCCGCCGGACCACACGATCGGGATCTGCTTGACCGCCTCGGCGGGCGCCCCCTTCTCGACGAGCACCTCGCGGAACGCCCGGTCGGAGATGATCCGGGTGTAGTCGTTCACCCCGCCGTTGCCCTCGGTCTTGCCGATGATCGCGATGACGCGGTCCGCGGCCATCACGCCGTCGTCGATGAGCTTCGCGAGCTCGCTCGCGTCGGCGACGGAGTGGATGGGGACCTTGCGTACTTCGATGGCGCTGGGCATGGG
Source organism: uncultured Actinomycetota bacterium (assembly GCA_963721775.1). GTDB lineage: Bacteria > Actinomycetota > Actinomycetes > Propionibacteriales > Nocardioidaceae > Nocardioides. Next base: position 33,452 of record CAVRMH010000042.1, read on the forward strand.
ATTCCTCTCGTTGTGTCAGCTGTCGTGGGGAGACGCGTCGTCGTCGGCGGCGACGACGGTGCCGGCCTCGCCGTGCACCGCCTCGGCGATGTCGGGCAGCGCGCAGATCACCGCGTGGCTGCCCTGGTGCTCGATGAACCGCAGCAGCGCCTCGACCTTCGGGCCCATGGAGCCGGCGGCGAACTCGCCCTGCGCGGCGTGCTCCCGCAGCTCGCGCTGCGTCACCTGGCGCAGCGGACGGGCCTCGGGCGTGCCGTAGCCGACCAGCACGTTGGGGATGTCGGTGGCGATGATGAGTACGTCGGCCTTGAGGTCGCGCGCCAGCAGGGCCGCGCCGAGATCCTTGTCGATGACCGCCTCGACACCCTCGAGCGAGCCGTCCTCACGGCGTACGACGGGGATCCCGCCGCCACCGTTGGCGATCACCACGAAGCCGGCCTCGACCAGCGCGTGCACGGCCGGGGCGTCGACGACCTCGAGCGGCTCGGGCGAGGCGACGACGCGCCGCCAGCCCTTCTCGCCCCGGTCCTCCCAGGTCTCGCCGTGCTCGACGAGGACGGCAGCCTCCTCTGCCGGCAGGAAGCGGCCGATCGGCTTGGAGGGCGTGGTGAACCCGGCGTCGTCGCGGTCCACGCGGGTCCGGGTGACGACGGTCGCGCAGCGCTGGTCGATGCCGCGCCGGGCGAGCGCGGCGTCGAGGGCGTTCATCAGGACGAAGCCGAGGGTGCCCTGCGTCTGGGCGCCGCACCAGTCCAGCGGCACCGGGGGTACGACGGCCGCGGCGAGCTCGTTCTTCACCAGCAGGTTGCCGACCTGGGGACCGTTGCCGTGGGTGACGACGATGTCGACGCCCTCCGCGACCAGCCCGGCCACGGCCTCCATGGCGACCTCGGCCGCCGCGATCTGGTCCTCCGGGCGTGCCCGGCCGTCGGCGTTCGTCATCGCGTTGCCACCGAGTGCGAGCAGGACCCTCATGGCCTCGAACCTAGTGAGGTACGCCGGGCGCGGGCACCAGCAACAACGACCAACGCCGGGGCCGGGCGCTGGCACTTGTTGCCAACCCCGCGCCTACTCCGGAGGGGGTTCCTCCTCCTCGAACCGCGGGTCGGCGAGGAAGTACTGCGTGAACAGGCCGGGCTTCTCGCGCCGCGGCCGGTCCGGGACCGGCGACCATCCGGCCCTCGGTCTCGTCCCAGAAGGCGTCGACGGTGTGCATCACCCGGCGCGAGACCTTGCCGGCCAGGCCGGTGTGCGGGGCGTAGGGGTGCGGCCGGGTCCACCCGGTCGACTCGGCGCGGTGCAGCCGCTCGGTCAGGTCGTCCAGGGCCGGCCCGTCGAGCGTGTCGGCGAGCCGGTCGGCCAGGCCGTCCTCGCTCGTGCGCTGGCGGGCGAGCGCGTCCGCGACGTCGGACCACTCGACGGACCACGGCCGTCCGGCTTCGTACGTCGAGCCGTACGCGCGGGCCTTCACGTGGGTCAGCGCGACCTCGAGGTCGCGCTCCGAGCGGACGTACTCGTGCACGAGCACGGCGCCGTCCGGCACCAGCCTCTGGGCGGCCGGCACCAGCACCGCGTCGACGGCGCTGAGGTGCTTGCTGGTCATCGCGAGGAAGGTGTCGACGTCCTCGAAGTTCTTCCGGGGCTGGCCGGGCGTGGCGATCATCGCCCGGGCGCCGTCGAGGCGGTCGGCGAGCACGTCGTGCGTGTGCCGGATGGATCGGTGCAGGACGTCGGGGGTGTCCACGGCACTCTCCTCACGGGAACAGGGCCTCCACCCTCATCGTCCGTCGTGGCGGAGCCGCGTTCAAGTGCCGTCCGGACCGGGCCGGGGATGATGGCGGCATGAGCCTGCTCGCGAGCTGGACCCGCTCCACCCACACCGCCGGGGGCACCACGCACCCGACGTACCGCAAGGGCGCGGGCACCGGCGTGATCGTCATCCACGAGATCCCCGGGATGACGCCGGACGTGATCGCGTTCGCCGAGGAGGTGGTGGCCCGCGGGCACACCGTGGTCATGCCGCAGCTGTTCGGCGAGCCCGAGGCCGCGCCGAGCGGACGCGTGATCGCGAAGTCCATCGCGCAGGTGTGCGTGAGCCGGGAGTTCACCAAGCTGGCCGCGGGCCGCACCTCGCCGGTCGCGGACTGGCTGCGCTCGCTGGCCCGCGAGCTGCACGCCGACTGCGGCGGCCCCGGCGTCGGCGCGATCGGCATGTGTCTCACCGGCGGGTTCGCGCTGGCGATGATGGTCGACCCGTCGGTCGCGGCGCCGGTCGTCGCCCAGCCGAGCCTCCCGGCCGCGATCGGCAAGCGCCGCAGCGCGGACCTCGGCCTCTCCCCCGCCGACCTCGACGTGGTGCGGCGCCGTGCGGCCGCCGGTTGCCCCGTCCTCGGCCTGCGGTACGCCGCGGACCCGGCGACCGGCACCCGGTTCACCACGCTGCAGCGCGAGCTCGGCGACGCGTTCATCGCCGTCGAGTTCCCCGGCAAGGGCCACGCCACGCTGACCGAGCACCGCCAGCAGGAGGGTGTCGACCGGGTGCTGGACTTCTTCGACGAACGGCTGGCCGGCGCCTGAGCGCCGGGCACGGGCTCAGGCGAAGCGTTGCCGGTGCAGCGCCTTCATCTCGTCCTCCAGCTCCGGCGCCGGCCCGTCGACCGGTACGCCGGGGGCGACCGCGTTGATCGGCAGCGACAGCACCGCTCCGGGAGCCACGCCCCACTCGGCCAGCCAGCCGGACAGCGTCGCCGACGACACGGCGTACACGATCCGGCCCAGGCCCATCCAGGCGTGCGCGGCCGAGCACATCGGGCAGTGCTCGCCGGAGGTGTAGACGGTCGCGGCCGCCCGCTCCTCCGGGGTGAGGTGGGCAGCCGACCACTTCGCGATCTCGAACTCCGGGTGCCGGGTCTCGTCGCCGTCCTTGACCCGGTTGCGGTCGGCGAAGCGGACCTTCCCGGCGGCGTCGACGAGCACCGAGCCGAACGGCTCGTCACCGTCGGCCAGCGCCTCGCGGGCGAGGTCGACGCAGGTGCGCAGGTGGGTCGAGGTCGGTCGCGGAGAGGGTCATCCGGCCACCTCGTCGCAGCCAGCTCGAAGTCGTCGAAGTCGAAGCCCGGGGAGACCAGGCAGCTGACCAGCGCGTCGGAGGAACCGGGCAGGGTGCGCTGCCACACCCCGGCCGGCACCAGCGCCTGCGGGAGCTGGCCCGCGTCGACGTCGCTCCCCACGACCACCCGGGTGCTCGGCGCTCGGCCGGTCACCCGCGCCGCCGTACTCCAGCGCCGACCGCACCGGTGTGCGCCATCCAGAGCTCGTCGGAGGCGACGCGGTGCCAGGCGGAGGAGTCGCCGACCGGCAGCAGGAAGTAGATGAGGGTGGCGGTGGGGCGGACCCGGCCGTCGGGGAGGGTGACGGTGGCGGGCGAGGCCCAGGTCTGGCGGTACCACCCTCCCTCCGGGTGGGGCTCCAGCTCCAGGGTGTCGGCAAGCACGGGACGCATGGACCGATCATGGCGCACTACTGGCCGGTGTCCCCGTGCCAGTGCGCCAACCGGCCCGCGCGGTGGACGGCGAGGATCCGCTTCTCGGCGGTACGCCGCTGCTCCGGCCGGGTGAAGACCAGCAGCACGTCGTCGGTGCGCAGCTGGGTCGTCGGCTGCAGGGCGTACGTCGCCCCTCCGCGCGCGAGCAGTCCCAGCGTCGACCCGAGCGGCAGCCGCAGCTCGGCGGCGTACACGCCGTGCAGCCGGGAGCCGGGCTTGACGGTGATCTGCAGCAGCTCGGTGCCGAGCCGGTGCAGCGACCCGGTGCCGACGTCCATGTCCAGCGGTGGCCCCGAGGGGCGTGGCGTGGCCGGCGGACAGAGGAACGCCGGGATCAGTCGGGCGGTGTGCCGGGACTGCGTCGCGGCGATCGGGCCCACGATCGGCGAGCACCAGCACGTAGCCCGCGGCGAGGCTGCCGATCCGGGGGTCCAGGCCCGCTGCGACCGCGAGCGAGGCGAGGATGATCGAGAACTCGCCGCGGGTCAGCACGGTGAAGCCGATGTTCGCGGCCTCGGTCCGGTCGAAGCCGTGCATCCGCGCCGCGACCACGCCGGCCGTGGTGGCCAGCAGCACGGTCATCACGACGGCGACCGCGATCGGGGTGAGCACCGCGAGCACCTCACCGGGGTCGATGGTCAGCCCGAAGTGGAAGAAGAAGATCGCCCCGAAGGCGTCCCGGAGCGGGTGGGTGAGCGTGCGCAGGCGGGCCGCCTTCGCCGTCGCGCCGAGGATCAGGCCGACCATGAACGCGCCGATGGCATCGGACACACCGAGCGCCTCGGCCACGCCGGCGGTGATGATCGCCAGGCCGACGAAGACGACGACCACGATCTCCTCGTCGTTGGTGCCCACCAGCCGGCCCACCACCGCCGAGCCGTGGCGCGCCACCGCACCCAGCAGCACCAGGAAGAGGAAGGCCGTGCCGATGCCGACCAGGGCCTCGGTGAGCCCGTCGGCACCCCCGAGCACGGGTTGCAGCAACGCGAGGTAGAACGCCAGGAAGATGTCCTCGATCACCGCGATCCCCAGGATCGTGCGGGTCTCGCGGTTGCCCAGCCGGCGGGTCTCGACGAGCAGCTTGGTCACGATCGCGGTCGAGGAGATGCCCACGACCCCGGCCAGCACGAACGCCTCGGCCGTCCCCCAGCCGAGGGCGAGGCCGTAGACCAGGCCACCGCCCACGTTGAGGGCCAGGTAGACCGACGCCGCGCTGACCAGGCGCCGGCCGCCGGACACGAGCTGGTCCAGGGAGAACTCCAGCCCGAGGTAGAACAGCAGGAAGACCAGGCCGAGCCGGGCGACGAGCTCGAGGTCGTGCGGGTCGGCGACCAGGTCGAGACCGGCCGTGTGCGGGCCGAACACGATGCCGGCCACCATGAACAACGGGACGGTCGGCAGCCCCAGGCGTACGCCGCCGCGGGCGAGCAGCCCGCAGACCAGGAAGGCGCCGCCCAGGGCGATCAGGGCATCAGCGGAGTGGGTCACGGTGGTCCGGTGCGGACGGGTCGGTTCAGGACGCGCGCCAGCCGCGGCGTCAGTCGGGCCTCGATCTCGGTGACGACCAGCCGGTCCGCGACCGAGCCGTCGGCCAGCCGCCGGGTGATCGCGTCGGGCAGGCAGGCCTCGAGGTCGCCGAGCGCGCCGACCAGCGACTCCGCCGAGAACCCGTGCACCGCCTCGGCGAGCACCGCCTCGGCCACCCGGGCCGCGGCGGCCGCCGGGTCGTCGTACGCGGTGCCGGCGGGGACGTCGCCCACCGCGAGCACGAGGTCGGCCAGGACCAGCACGACGACGTCGTCGCGGGTCACGCCGCGCCCGACCAACGGGACGACCTGGCGCGCCGTCGGCACCACCACGAAGCGCTCCGCTCCCGGGACGCGCCAGGCGAGCCCCGCGCCCCGGGAGCGGACCACCCTCCCCCGCCGTACGACGAGCACCAGCTCGTCGCGGCCGACCCGACGTACCGACAGCCCGAGCAGCAGGGCCGCCGTCGGCAGGAGGATCACCGCCCAGACGATCCAGGTGCCCTCCTCCGGACCGGTCCCGGGCAGCGCCGCGTCGGTGGGGGGACGCAACGCGGCGGGCACGGGCGGGTGAGGTGTCATCTGGCGCTCCTCCATCGGGTCGCCTCCAGTCTCGGCGGCCGGCGGCCCCCGCTGAATGGGGTCCACCCCCCATCTCCGCGCCCGCGCGTGGACACGCGCGCACGGCGTGGGTGAGGGTGAGGGCGTGCGCGCTCCCGGTCACCTGTCGCTGTACTGGAACGTCTGCCTCACGAACGGGGCGGTGTTCTTGCTAGGCACACTCGTGCTCGTCGTCTCGCCGCTGAGCGTGTCGTCGCGGGTCGTCGTCTCCGAGGCGGTCGTGCTCGCGGTCGGCCTGGCGGTGATGCTGACGACCAACGCGCTGCTGATCCGGCGCAGCCTGGCCCCGCTGGACCGGGTGATCCGTCGCCTGGAGGGCATCGACCACCTGCGGCCCGGCGACCTCCCCGAGGAGGGGTCCGGGCCGGTGCGCGGCATCGCCCGGGCGGTCAACGGCCTGCTGGACCGGCTCGAGGCCGAGCGCCGCGACGGCAAGGCCCGGGCGCTGGCCGCCCAGGAGGCCGAGCGGCACCGGATCGCGCAGGAGCTGCACGACGAGGTCGGGCAGAGCCTGACCGTGGTGCTGCTCGGGCTCAAGCGGGTGCAGCGACCGGGCCCCGGCCGACCTGGTCGACGAGCTGGCCGCAGCGTGCGCGAGAGCGCCCGCGCCGGCCTCGACGACGTACGCCGGGTGGCCCGGCGGCTGCGTCCCGGCGTGCTCGAGGACCTCGGGCTGACCAGCGCCCTGGCCGCGCTGGCCACGGACTTCGCGGCGCACAGCGCCGCGCCGGTACGCCGCAGCTTCGCGCCCGGACTGCCCGGCGCTGTCGCCGGAGGCGGAGCTGGTCGTCTACCGGGTGGCCCAGGAGGCGCTCACCAACGCGGCCCGGCACGCGGACGCCGCGGCCGGTCGAGGTGTCGCTGTCACCGCCGCGGCGACGGCGTCGAGCTCGAGGTGCGCGACGACGGCCGCGGCTTCGCCGGGCTGGTGGAGGGTTCGGGGCTGCTCGGCATGCGGGAGCGGGCCGCGCTCGTCGACGCCGAGCTGCTCGGTGACCAGCCGGCCCCGGCAGCGGCACCACGGTCCGGCTGCGGGTGCCGGTGTGAGCTGCCGGATCCGGATCCTGCTGGCCGACGACCACGCGCTGGTGCGCCGCGGCGTACGCCTCGATCCTCGAGCAGGAGCCCGACCTGACCGTCGTCGCGGAGGCGGGCGACGGCGCCGAGGCGGTGCAGCAGGCGCGCGAGGTCGAGGTCGACCTGGCCGTCCTCGACATCGCGATGCCGCGGATGACCGGGCTGCAGGCGGCCGCCGAGATCGCGCGGCGCCGCGACGCCGCCGCGGATCCTGATGCTGTCGATGCACGACAACGAGCAGTACTTCTTCGGGGCGCTCAAGGCCGGCGCCTCGGGCTACGTGCTGAAGTCGGTGGCCGACGAGGACCTCGTCGACGCCTGCCGGGCCGCGATGCGCGGCGAGACGTTCCTCTACCCCGGCGCGGTCAGCACGCTGGTGCGCGACTACCTCGACCGGCTGCGCCGCGGCGAGCGGGTGCCGGACTCGGTGCTCACCCCGCGCGAGGACGAGGTGATCAAGCTGATCGCGGAGGGACGGTCGTCCAAGGAGATCGCCCAGCTGCTGACGATCTCGGTGCGCACCGTCGAGCGGCACCGGGAGAACATCCTCGCCAAGCTCGGGATGCGGGACCGGACCGAGCTGACCCGCTACGCGATCCGGGCCGGGCTGATCGAGGCCTGACGCCGACCTGTCGCAAACTGACAGGAGGAGCGCAGCGGGGGATGTCAGTTTGCGACAGGTCAGCGTGATGGCAGCGGGCCTCGGCCCGGGCCTTGAGCCCGGCGGACTCCATCGCGAGGTAGCGCCGGGTCAGCCCGCGGGTCAGGAACCCGACGACGGGGCCGAGGAGCCCGGCCTGCTCGAGGATCGCGGTGGCCCGGGCGCCGTCGCCGTGCGGCTCGACGACGTGGGTGCCGGTGCTGCGGACGCCGGGGCCGCGGGCGACCCACGTGAACGACCGGCCCTCGTCGATCTCGGTCACCGTCCACTCCGCGACGGGGAGCCGGGGCTGCCGGATCCGGGCGCGGGAACCCACCCGGAGCGGGCCGGGGTCGAGCAGCTCCACGGACGTGACCGACTCCGTCATGTCCGGCCAGTGCTCGACGTCGCTGTAGATCTCCCACACGGTGGCGGGCGGGGCCGCGATGACGGCCGAGTCCTCGAACCTCATGCTCCGATGGTCACCCCAACGCCGACCTGTCGCAAACTGACAGGAGGAGCGCAGCGGGGGATGTCAGTCTGCGACAGGTCGGCGGTCAGTCTGCGACAGGTCGGCGGAGCAGGGTGCGCAGCGGCAGGGTCCCGACCGGGAGGCCGTGGGCGTCGTAGTAGGCGAACATCGCCAGCAGCCACGCCCGCACCCGCGGGTCGAGACCGGCGCCGTCGGTCGCCGCCCACTCCTCGGGGGTGACCACCTCGACCGGCACCCCGGCCTCGGCGGCGAGGTCGGCCGACGGTGGCCTGCCGGGAGGCGAGCTCGTACGTCGCGCCCGGTGTGGCCGGGCTCGGTGAGCACGACGGCGGCGGCCTCGGCCACGTCCGCCAGGTCGGCGAAGCCGAACGGCGCGTCCGCGCGGTAGACGATCCGGACCGGCCGGGTCAGGTCGAGGTTCTGGAGGTAGGCGCCCGGCTGGAGGATCGTCCACGCCAGCCCGCTACGGCGTACGACGTCCTCGGCCGCGGCCTTGCCGAGGTGGTGCGGCATCGCCGGGGCGTACGGCGCGGCGACCGAGTGCAGCACGACGCGGTCGATCCCCGCCGCTGCGGACGGCCTCCACCGCGGCCCCGACGTACGTCGCCTCGTCGGGGTGCATGTTCGGCGCGATGAGGTACGCCGCGTCGCAGCCCGCCATCGCGTCCGCGAGCGCCGGCCAGTCGGCGCGGCCCAGCGCGACCGCGTCGTGCCCGCGGCGGGCCAGCGCGGCGCCGAGGGCGCGGCCGGTCTTGCCGTGGCCGCCGACGACCGCGATGCGCACGTCAGCGCCCGCCGGCGACGCGCAGGGTCGCCCCGGTGGCGTAGGGGCAGGCGTCGGAGAGCAGCCAGGCGATCGCCGCGGCGACCTCCTCCGGCTCCCCGGGCCGGCCCAGCGGCACCTTCGGGCCGACCCGGTCGAGGCGGTCGGGGTCGCCGGCGGCCGCATGGATGTCGGTGCGGATGATGCCGGGGGCGACGCCGTTGACCCGGATGCCGCGTGCGGCGACCTCCTGGGCCAGGCCGTGGGTGAGCGCGTCGACGCCGGCCTTGGCGGCGGCGTAGTGGACGTACTCGTGCGGGGCCCCGAGCGTCGCAGCACCCGAGGAGACGTTCACCAGGGCACCACCGGGTCCCAGGTCGCGGACCGCGCGCCGGGCGACCAGGATCGCCGCGGTGAGGTTGAGGTCGACCACCTGCCGGATGACCTCGACCGGGGTGTCCACGAGGTCACCGAGGTGCAGGGTGGCGCCGGCGTTGTTGACGCAGCCGGTCAGCGAGCCGACCCCGGCCGCGGCGTCGAACAGCGCGTCGACCTGGTCCGGGTCGGTGACGTCGGCCCGGACCACCGTGCAGGCCACGCCGTGCTCGCGCACCCGCTCGGCGGTGGCCGTCGCGGCCGCCTCGTCGCGGTGGTAGCCGAGCACCAGGTCGTGCCCGTCGGCCGCCAGCCGCAGGGCGGTGGCGGCGCCGATCCCCCGGGTGCCGCCGGTGATCAGGGTGAGCCGAGGTTCCATGCCGTCAGTCAAGCAGCCGCGACCGGGCGGGTCAGGCCGAGGCGTCCACCTGGCTCGGGACCACGTGGCGGACGGGGACCGAGAGCTCGACGCGGGCGGTGCTGACCAGGTCCTTGCGCAGCCACGTGGACTCTCCCCGGGCATGCGTGGAGATGATCACCAGGTCGGGCTCGACCTCGGCCACGGCCTCGCGCAGCGCCACCAGCGGGCGGTAGTCGCCCAGCGCCCCGGTCGCCTCGACCCCGTGCGCACGCAGACCCTCGAGCATCCCGTCGAGCCGCTCCTGGGCGGCGCGTCGGGTCGCGTCCCACAGGAACGCCGCCCCTTCGACCTCGGCCTGGCCGGTGTCGACGGGGTTGGCCGGCACCGTGATGTGGATCCGGGCACCGGTCTCGGCATGCACGTCACGCAGCTCGCGCCCGAGGGCCTCCTCGCTCATGGTCTCGTTGGCCAGGACCAGCACCCGGCGTACGGCCTCCGGCGACTCGATGTCCGGTGCTCCGGCGTCGTGGCGGCGCACCCGGTTGAGCAGGTAGGCAACCAGGATGATCCCCCACGCCAGCAGGCTGAGCAGCAGCTGCGAGCGGGTGCCGCTGTCGAGCCCCATCTGCACCAGGATCGCGAGGATGCCTCCGATGGTGAGCAGGGTGAGGACCGGGAACGCCCACATCTTCACGACGAGCCGGTCCTCGGGCGTGCGCCGGCGCAACACGAGCTGCGAGACACAGATCAGCAGGTAGACGAACAGGATGATCGCTCCGGAGGAGTTCAGCAGGAACTCGAAGACCGTGTCCGGCGAGACGTACGCCGCGATCACGCACAGGAAGCCGATGACCGAGGAGAACAGGATGGCCCGCACCGGGACCCCCCTGCCGTTGACCGTGAGCAGCGCGATCGGCGCCTCCTCGCGGGCAGCGAGCACGAAGAGCATCCGGCTGGCGGTGTAGAGGCCCGAGTTGAGGCAGGACAGCACCGCGGTGAGCACCACGGCGTTCATCACGTGCTCGGCCCCGGGGATGCCGATGATCTCGAAGGCCGTGACGTACGGCGACGCGGCCAGCTCGTCGCTGTTCCACGGGATCATGCAGGCCAGCAGGAAGACCGAGCCCACGTAGAACGTGGCGACCCGCAGCACCACGGAGTTGGTCGCCCGGGCGATGGCCTTCTCCGGGTCGTGCGACTCCGCTGCCGCGACCGTGGCGATCTCCGCGCCGACCATGGAGAACACCACCACCACGACCGACGAGAAGATCGCGCCCGCCCCCATGGGGAAGAACCCGCCGTGCGCGGTGAGGTTGGAGAAGTGCATGCCGTCGCCGCTGATCACGCCGAGCACGTAGAGGCTGCCGAGCACCAGGAAGACCGCGATGGCCGCGACCTTGATGCCGGCGAACCAGTACTCGAACTCGCCGTACGAGCCCACCGAGAACAGGTTGGTGGAGGTCATCAGCAGCATCAGCACGAAGGCCATCAGCCACAGCGGCACGTCAGGGAGCCAGAACTGCAGGACCTTGGCCCCGGCGACCGCCTCGAAGCCGACCACGACGACCCAGAAGTACCAGTAGAGCCAGGCGACCGAGAAGCCCGCCCAGTGGCCCAGCGCGTCCCGCGAGTAGTCGGAGAACGAGCCGGTGGTGGGGTTCGCGGTGGCCATCTCGCCCAGCATCCGCATCACCATCACGATGAGGACGCCGGTGACCGCGTAGGTGAGGAAGGCTCCGGGCCCGGTCGTCTGGAGCACCACGCCCGATCCGACGAAGAGGCCGGCGCCGATCACGCCGCCGATCGCGATCATCGTCAGGTGACGTTGCTTGAGCCCCTTCTTGAGCACTGGAGCGGTCGACATCCCGGGTCTCCTGTCGTCGCCGACCGGGCCCGATACCCGGTCCCTGCGCAGCATCCTCCGGCCTGACACCGCTGGCAACCGCCTGGCCACCCCCTGGGCGGCCCGGTGACGACGGTCAGGTCACGTCAGCAGGTCGACCGCGGCGTACGCCGCCCCGTCGGCCAGCCGGGCGTAGCCCGGTCCCCGGTCGAAGAACGCCTCGGAGGTCGCCGGCCGGCCGGCGCGCTCGGCCTCGGTCGCGTCGGCGTCGAAGCCCAGCGAGTCGTCGTCGAGCGAGCCGGTGAGCACCACGCCGTAGTCGGCCAGGGCCGCCTCCGGGGAGACCTTGCGCCACACCACGTCGCGGACCACCAGCTCCGGGTCGCGGTCGAGCGGGTTGCCCCAGCCGCCGCCACCCGTCGTACGGATCCGGATCACCTCACCGGCCCGCACCGGCTCGGCGTCGGCCAGGGCGTCGACCTCGCGCTCGTTCGGGCCGCCGGGGTCGATGGTGACCTGGAACGGCTTGCCGGCCAGGCCGCCCTTGACGCCCCAGCAGGCCAGGATCGAGCGGTCGGCGATCGACATGAAGTGACCGTCCTTGAGCATCCGGATCTGCTTCTCGTAGCCGAGACCGCCGCGGTACTGCCCCGCTCCCCCGGAGTCGACGGCCAGCGACAGCGACTCGACCAGGAAGGGGAACCGCGACTCGGTGAACTCGGTCGGCAGGTTGCGGCTGTCGGGCACCACGTGGATGGTGTCCTCGCCGTCGGCGTAGTAGCGGCCACCGGAGCCGCCGCCGAGCACCTCACGCATGAGGTAGGACCGGCCGTCCATGTCCTCGCCGTAGACGCCGGTGTAGCGGATCGTCTCCTGGTCGGCCGGCATCCGGCCGTCGACGGCCTTGGCGACCACGCCGGCCAGCACGCCGAGCAGCCGCAGGATCACGAACGTGCGGGCGTTGGTCGGCGCCGGGAAGACCGGCGTCAGCAGCGTGCCGGGCTCGGGGAAGCGCATCTCGATCAGCGGCACGATGCCCTCGTTGACGTCGAGCTCGGCCATCCGCTCCGGGCTCTCGGCCAGGTTGCGCAGGATCGGCGCCAGCCACTTCTTGAGGAACACCCCGTCGGCGTAGTCGCCGCAGTGGTTGATCGGGCCCTTGGCCTGCGGGCCGGTGCCGTCGAAGTCGAGCACCAGCCGCTCGCCGTCCGGGTCGTCGGCCGGGGTGCGGGTCAGGGTGATCCGCTGCGTGTGCAGCATCGGCTCGTCGACGCCGTCGTGCTCGGCGTAGTCCTCCCACGTCCAGCTGCCGACCGGGATCTGGCTGAGGATCTCGCGCCGGTACGTCGTGGTGGTGCGGTCGATGATCGCGTCGAAGCAGGACTCGACGGTCGCGACGCCGTACCGGTCGAACAGCTCGCCGAGACGGCGGGCGCCCATCAGGCAGGCCGAGCACTCGGCGTCGAGGTCGGCGGCCAGCGACTCGGGCATCCGCGAGTTGCGGGTCATGATCGCCAGCGCCGCACGGTTGGGTACGCCGGCGTCCCAGAGCTTGATCGGGGGGACCATCAGGCCCTCCTCGAAGACGCTGGTGGCGTGGCTGGGCATCGAGCCGGGGACCGCGCCGCCGATGTCGTCGTGGTGGCCGAACGCCTGGACGAACGCGACGACCTTGCCGCCGGAGAACACCGGCACCGTGACGCAGAGGTCGGGCAGGTGCCCGATGCCGCCCTCGGAGCGGTAGACGTCGTTGTGGAAGAAGACGTCGCCCTCCCGCATCTCCTCGATCGGGAAGTCGCGGGCCACCGGGTGCACCAGCGCGGAGTAGGACCGGCCGGTGAGCTTGCGCAGCAGCCGGTCGTGGATGCCGGCCCGGAAGTCGTGGGCGTCGCGGATCATCGGGCTGCGGCTGGTCCGGGCGATCGCGGTCTCGACCTCCATCTCGACGCTGGCCAGGCTGCCCTGGACGATCTCGACCAGCACCGGGTCGGCGCTCGCCCCGGCGTCGTCGGTCAGCGAGCCGAACGGGAAGTCGGTGGGTGCCCTGCGGCTGCTCATGCGTCTCTCCCTCGTCACGATCACGTTCATCCAGTCGTCGATGCGGGCGGTGAACCCGGGGTGCAGCGGGACCGTGGAGCCGAACTCCTCGAGGATCGCGGGACCCTCGACGGTGGTGCCCGGCGCCAGGTCGGTGCGCCACAGCACCGGCGTCTCGACGTACCCCTCGGCGGCCTCGAAGCACACCTGCCGCGTCGCCGCGCTCGAGGAGCGCGCCCCGGCCGTCCGCCGCTGGTTGAGGAGCGCGCTCTGCGCGCGTCTCGAAACCACCGGCGTCCACCTTGTTGATCTGCGGCCGCACGATCGGCCCGATCCCGGAGACGCGGAGGTTCACCCACTCGACCTGCTGGGTCGGGTCGCCGGAGAAGTCGTAGCCGTAGAGCGCCTTGTGCTCGGCGTGGAAGCGCCGGGCCACCTCGTCGAGCGTCGGCCGGTCGACCGGGCCGTCGGGCACCGGCACCCGGACCTCGAAGGCCTGGCCGAAGTACCGCAGGTCCGCGGTCAGCGCGAACCGGTGCTGGTCGTCGGGGAACCCCTCCTTGGTCAGCGCCTCGGCCGCCTGCGCGCGGAGTGCGTCGTACGCCGTCCTCAGCGTGTCGGCGTCGAGCGCGTCGTGGAGCGAGACATGGGTCTGCACGTAGTCGTTCTTCACGTCGACGGTGAGCAGCCCGAACGCCGAGACGTTGCCGGGGTTCGGCGGCACCAGCACCCGCGGGATGCCGAGGATGTCCATCAGCCGGCACAGCAGCAGCGAGCCGGAGCCGCCGAAGGTGGTGAGGGTGAAGTCGCGGACGTCGAGGCCGCGCTTGACGGTGACCTGGCGCAGCGCGTTGGCCTGGTTCCAGGCGGAGATCTCCAGGACGCCGGTGGCACAGGCCTCCGGGGTCAGGTCGAGCTGCTTGGCCAGCTCCTCGACGCCGGCGCGGGCGGCGGCGACGTCGAGCGGGATCTCGCCGCCGAGCAGGTGGGGAGGGATCCGGCCGAGCACGACGTGCGCGTCGGTGATGGTGACCTCGGTGCCGCCCTTGCCGTAGCAGAGCGGGCCGGGGTCCGCGCCGGCCGACTGCGGGCCGACCTTGAGGGTGCCCTCGGGCGAGAGCCAGGCGATGGAGCCGCCGCCGGCACCGACGGTGACCACGTCGATCATCGGGATCTTCGACGGGTAGACGCCCACGCTGCCCTCGGTGGTGAGCGTCGGCTCGCCGCCGATCACCACGCTGACGTCGGTGGAGGTGCCGCCGCCGTCGCTGGTGAGCACCTTGTCGAAGCCGGCCACCTTGGCGATCAGCGCGGCACCCAGGGCGCCGGCGGCCGGGCCCGAGAGCACGGTGGTGATCGGCTGGTGCACGACCTCGTCGGCCGACAGCACGCCGCCGTTGGACTTCATCACGTAGAACGGCACCCCCCGCGAATCTGCACCGCGGTCACCGGCGTACGCCGCGAGCCGGTCCTTGATGTTGTTGACGTAGCGCGAGAGCCGGGGCTTCACGGCGGCGTCGACGAGGGTGGTCATCGCGCGTTCGTACTCGCGGTACTCGCGCAGCACCTCGCTGGAGATCGAGACCACCGCGTCGGGGTGCTCCTCGGCGAGGATCGCGCGCATCCGCTCCTCGTGGTCGGGGTTGGCGTAGGCGTGCAGGAAGCAGACGCCGAGGGTGTCGATGCCCTGCGCCCGGAACCAGCGGGCCGCGGCGCGGGCTCCCTCCTCGTCGAAGGGCCGCACCTCCGCGCCGGTGAAGTCGAGGCGTCCGCCGATCCCCTTGACGTGGTGGCGCGGCACGATCCGCGGCGGCTTCACCCAGAAGTAGCTGTTGCCGTAGCCGTCGGGCACCGACTGCCGGGCGATCTCCAGCATCGCGTCGTACCCCTCGGTGGTGAGGTAGCCGAGCCGGTCCACCTTCCCCTCGAGCAGCTGGTTGGTGGCCACCGTGGTGCCGTGGCTGACCGCGGTCAGCGGGGTGCCGTCACCGGGCGGGAGGCCCATCAGCCCGAGCACCTTCTCGATGCCGGCCATGAAGCCGTCCGCGGGGTTCGACGGGGTGCTGGGCGTCTTGGTGGTGACCAGCTCGCCGCTGTCCTCGTCGAAGGCGACGACGTCGGTGAACGTGCCACCGGTGTCGATCCCGACGCGGATCCGGCGGGGCGGGGACGGGTCTGCGCTCATGCCCCCGATTCAAGCGGTACGACGCCGCACCGGGCGACGGCACATTCTGCCGACGGACGGGCGATCCGTTGGCACCACCTGCCAGCCCCCGCCGACCCGGAGGGCTCTGCGCCCGTCTCGTAACCAAGGGCCCCTGCACGTCATACGTCCTGGTTGTCCGGACGACCACCTCGTATGACATCGCGCGCAACGTCAGGCCGGTCGCCCAGGAACCGCGCTCCAGCCGGCCGCGGCCAGCGCCGCCTCGATCTGGGCGAAGAAGTCGTCCGGTGCGACCCGCAGCCCGAGCAGCGGCAGCCGCAGCACCCGCGCATCGCCCAGGGTGACGGCGTTCTGGCGCAGCGCATCCCCGACCACCTGCTGTGCCCACGTGTGGTGGATGCCGTCCACCTCGACGACCACCCCCCACCGCTCCCAGACGAGATCGAGGTAGTAGCTGCCTCCGGGAGTACGACGCACCGCCTGCCGCGTCGGCTCCGGCAGGCCGCGCCGGCGACACTCGCGGGCGACCTCGAGCTCGCCGAGGGATCGCACGCCGCCGACGAGGTCCAGGATCAGTGCGTGCGCGAACGATCGCCGGCGATCACGACGGATCCGCAACATCTCGACGCCGATCGCCTCTGCGCTGGCGAGTCCCTGCTGGACCGTCATGGTCAGCAACAGCGCCGCCTGCTTGTCGGTCCGTGCCCACAGGGCGGCTCGGACCGCCGCGACCTCCGGGCGCGTCCGGGGAACTCCGCCGGGCGCTCGGTCGTCGGCAGACCATCGCCGGGTCTGGCGTACGTCGAGCCCGCGCGCGTGGCGGACCCGCCCTCCCCGGGGCACCGATACCCGGATCCGATCCACCGTGAAGTGCTGCAGGCCCGAGGCGACCAGAGCCGACGCTCCGTCGAGCATCGCCCGGGGACCAGCCTCGAACACGGCTGCCCAGTGCCGTGCCTCGGCCGGCAGGGGCCCGGTGTGCACGGCGATCGCCTGGGAGCCGACCCTCCGCCATCTCCGTGCCCGGACGTGGGCCCGGACCTGGGCACGGGTCAGCCCGCCGTCGTACAGCTGCCGCCGCGAGATGACCCCGTGCTGCCGGTCGGCCACGGCGAGCGCGCGCCGGAGCCGCTGGTCCGTGTGTGCCCGAGGCGGATGCATGCCGACAGGGTGGTCATCGTCGGCGCTCCGGGGAAGCCGGTCGGCCGCGCCCTGTGGAAGACCGCCGCGGTGACCCGTCCGCAAGCGCCGCCCGCGGCGTCATACGAGCTGGTCGTCGGAGCAGCCACAACGCATGACACTGCGCCGGACGTCATACAGGCTGGTCGTCGGAGCAGCCACAACGCATGACGTCACGCGTCTGCGGACACCC
>CAVRMH010000043.1:0-135735 GCA_963721775.1 uncultured Actinomycetota bacterium
GGCAGGAACGCGGTCGCCGTCGCCGAGCTGACGATGGGCCTCCTGCTCGCCGTGGACCGGCGGATCGTCGACTGCACGGTCGACCTCCGGTCCGGTCGCTGGAACAAGAAGACGTACGGCGCCGCGCGCGGCCTGTACGGATCCACGATGGGCATCCTCGGGCTCGGCTCGATCGGGCTCGAGGTGGCCCAGCGCGCCCGGGCCTTCGGCATGGACGTCCTGGCGCTGGCGAAGCCCGACCGCAGCGAGCAGGTCCTGGCCCGCGTGGAGGACCTGCACATCGGCATGGTCGAGTCGCTCCGGAGCTGCTCCCCGCCTGCGACGTCGTCTCGCTCCACCTGCCGAGCAGTCCGGCCACGGCGGGCCTGGTCGACCGGTCGTTCCTCGGACAGATGAGGCCCGGGGCCATCCTCCTGAACACCTCCCGGGGCGAGCTCGTCGACGAGGACGCCCTGCTCGACGCACTCGAGGAGCAGGACCTCCGCGCCGGGCTCGACGTGTACGCCGACGAGCCGGGCTCCGGATCGGCCGAGTGGACCTCCCGCCTCGCCCAGCACCCGCGCGTGGTCGGCACCCACCACATCGGGGCCTCCACCCAGCAGGCCCAGGACGCCATCGCGGCGGGCGTGGTCGAGGTCATCGACGCCTTCGTCGAGGGCGAGACGCCCAACTGCGTGAACCTCACCCCGAGCCGGATCGGCTCCGCGACCCTCACCGTGCGGCACCTGGACCGGGTCGGCGTACTCGCCCACGTCCTCGACCGGTTGAGCCGTGACCGGCTCAACGTCGAGCACATGCAGAACCGGGTCTTCCGTGGCGGGGACGCCGCGGTGGCGACGATCGACGTGGCCGGCCCCCTGACGGACGAGCTGCTCGCCGACCTCGGCGCCCTGCCCGACGTGTTCGGGGTCTCCGCGACCAGCATCGACGGCACGACATGACGTACGCCGCCGCGGAGCGAGGCACGTTCTCCGGGGTGGTCCGCCCCTTCGAGGCGCGCGTGGTCCGGCAGGAGTGGGCGGCCCGCGCGGTGACGCCGATGGCGGATGCGCTGGGCGGACGGCGGCCACCGACCCAGATCCCGGCGACGGCGTACGAGCACGCGACCCGGGCGTTCTACGTCTACCGGATGCGCCACGGGTCGGCCGACCACGTCGGCGTCGTGGCCGACGTACGCCTCGACGCGTTCGCCGGCGGCGGCGTCCGCGGTCACGAGTCCGTCCAGCCGCACCGGGTCGAGGCGCTCGTCCGGTTCTACGCCGACCAGCCCACCCGGTCCGAGCCGGTCGCGCTGCTGCACGCCCACCGCCCGGGGGCCAGCGCACGCGTGGCGGACATCTGTCGCAGTCGCCCGCTGCTCCACTTCCCGGGGCCGGACGGCCTCGAGCACACCGTGTGGCGGGTCACCGGCGTCGAGGAGACGACCGACCTCGCCGCGGCCCTGGGCCACGGGGTCCACTACATCGCCGACGGCCACCATCGCGTGGCCGCGCGACTCCACGCCTGGGAGCGGGCCGGCAGGCCGCCCGAGGCCGGGGTGCTGTGCATGCTCTTCCCGATGGACGGGCTCAGGATGTCGGCGTTCCACCGGCGGGTCGCCGGCGCGGTCGACGCCGCCTCGCTGCTGGACGCCGCGTCCGGCCACTTCCGGGTGCGGAGCGTGCCCACGACCGGCCGGACGACCGAGATCGGGATGTACGTCGCGGGCCGCTGGTACGACCTCGCCCCGACCGGAGCCCGCCCCGAGGGCTCGGCGGGCCTGGCCGCCACCGTCCTGCAGGACCGCCTCCTCGGGCCGGCCCTGGGCATCTCCGGGCACGGGCACCCCCGGCTCGAGGTGCTTCCCGACCACGTCCCGCTCGAGCACCCGGCGGCGCGGTGCGACGAGGACGGCGGAGCGCTGTTCGTGCTCCGCCCGCCCTCGCTGCGCCGGCTCACCCGGATCGCCGACCTCGGAGAGCAGATGCCCCCCAAGACGACGTACTTCTCGCCCAAGCCCTACGCCGGGATCTTCCTCACCTGATCAGGGCAGCGGGTACGCCGTGCCGTCGGTCGGGAACGTCTCGGCGATCCCGAGCTCGCGCAGGATGGTCGGCGTGATGTCCACCGACCGGATCGGGGTCCCCGGCGTACGCCCGGCCGTGACGCCGGCGCCGTAGAACACGATCGGGATCCGCTGCACGGACTCCTGCGCGCCGCCGTGGTCGCCCTTCACGCCATAGCTGGTGTCGTTGGCCAGCAGCCCGATGACGTCGGGGCCGTACGCCGCCGCCTGGGTGTCGACGATCTCCTGGGAGTGCTTCTGGTGCCAGGCGAACTCGGCGGCACCCCACTCCGGGCGGGGAGCCTGCCAGCGCTTGACGTAGTGGTCGCCGTCGCGGACGTAGACCGCGCGCACGCCGCCGAGCGTCTTCATCACGTCGGCCGCCTGCACCTTCGCGTCCCAGTCGTTCGTCTTCAGCCAGGTCCGGATCGCCGAGTCCTGCATGCTCATCGCCACGTTGGCGTTCGTGCCGTCGATCAGATTCTGGATCTCGGGCTGCGGCTGGGTGTAGTTCTCGTCGGCGTCCTGGCCGTAGTACCAGTTGAAGTTGCCGCGGTTCCGGCCGTCCTGCCCGAAGTAGTTCACCGCGGTGTTCTGCGCGTGGTCGGTGGTGAGGACGACCAGCGTCTCGTCGAGCAGGCCGTCGGCCTTCAGCTTGGCGATGACGCGACCCACCTGCTCGTCGGCGACCTTCGCCATCGCGGCCATGTGGCTGGACGGGTCGGCGTTCGGGTACGGCGGCCGGTCGTTGAGGCCGCCCCACATGTGCCCGGCCTTGTCGATCCCGCCGTACGTCAGGAGCATCCCGCTCCAGTCGGTCTCGTGGTCCATGATCTTGAACGCCGCGTTGGTCACCCACACGTCGCCGCCCTGGTGTTTCGGGTCGTTGCCCGGGATGTCGCGGTTGCCCTGCAGGGGGTACATCCACGCCGGCGGGGTGTCGAGCGTGCCGTAGTTGAGGTTGCTGTCGGCGTCGACGTAGTAGGGGTTCGCCGCGCACGCGTTGCTGCCCGCGGGATCCGTGATGTACGACGGCACGCCGGTGCCGGTCGGTCCGCGCCAGGTGTTCTGCACGGTCGTCGTGTCGTCGTCGCAGTCGAAGTTGCGGCCGCTGAACGTCAGCCGGATGTCCGAACCCGGCCCGCCCATGCTGTAGACCGCGTAGTTCTTCTCGCCCACCGTGGCGACGGTGCTGCCCGGGTGCTCGGTGTGCAGGTAGTCGGCCAGCTTCGGGTAGCCCTTGTCCTTGATCAGCGCGTCGAACTGGCCGAGCCCATCGACCCGGTCACGTACTGCGTGCCCTTCGCCCCGAGTACGCCGTCCGGGTCGTTGAACCACTCGTCTGCCCAGCCCATGTGCTTGGGCAGCTGGCCGCTGGTCATCACGTTGTGGCTGACCACCGTCTCGGAGCCCATGTGCCCGAGGTAGGCGTTGGGGAAGCTGGTGCCGCCGGCGATGAGCGCCTGCACGTTCTTCATGTCGAAGGCGTCGATGAAGTCCGGCCT
This sequence comes from uncultured Actinomycetota bacterium, assembly GCA_963721775.1. Taxonomy (GTDB): domain Bacteria; phylum Actinomycetota; class Actinomycetes; order Propionibacteriales; family Nocardioidaceae; genus Nocardioides. Next base: position 3,550 of record CAVRMH010000043.1, read on the forward strand.
CAGCTGGTCGAGGACGATGAACACGACCCGTTGCGCATGCGCGTCCGGGGTGGCCGCCGGGCGCCGTGGGTGCGCTCTCGGCGGGGGCCAGCAGGCCGGTGAGGCCCAGGGCGAGGACGGCGGTCGCGGCGGCCGCGATCCGGCCCGCCCTCCGCGAGGTGGTCGTGCGCATGTCGCTGCCTCCTGTTGGTGCGTACACCCCCCGGCTGTCGCCCACATGTGCGCATGAGCGCTTGCTCGTGGATAGGGTCTCGGCGCAGGCGCTGTCAAGCATCGCGAGCAGATCCCCGGACCACTGGTCTGGTCGGGTGCAATCCGCCGAAATGCGCATTCGCGGGACGGCCGGCAGACCACACCGTTACCTTGATGCCACATGCGTTTCTTGGGTTCCGTGCGGCGCGCCGCCTTGACAGGACGTACGTCGCTCATCGGCGGGCTCCTGCTGGTGCTCGCGCTCGCCGTACTCCTGGTCCCGGCACCGGTGACGGCGACGATCGCGGTCGACGACTACCCGAGCAGGCTCAAGAGCGCAGCCCAGGACTCCCTGCGTCGATCCCTGGAACTTCTACAACCGCGAGTGCACGTCGTTCGTCGCCTGGCGCCTCAACCACGACGTGGGCATCGCGTTCCACAACTGGTACCAGGGCAAGCACTGGGGCGACGCCGCGATCTGGAAGCGCGCCGCGCTCGACTCCGGAGTGCCGGTGGACGGCGTCGCGCAGCGGGGCGCGATCGCGTGGTGGGCACAGGGCTCCCCCGGCTCGAGCTCCGGCCACGTCGCCTGGGTGATCGGCGTGACCAGCACCTCGATCACCATCGAGGAGTACAACTACCTCTCCGCGGCCGCTACGACCAGCGGACCATCGCCACGGACGAGCAGCAAGTGGCCCAGCGCGTTCATCCACCTCGGCAAGCCGACCATGAGGAACACCGCGCGCCCGACGGTGACCGGCACGCCCCAGGTGGGCGTCCGGCTCACCGCGTCGCCCGGCACGTGGTCACCGTCCGGCGCGACCTACGCCTACCAGTGGTACGCCGACGGGGTGGCGGTCAGCGGCGCCACCAAGCGCAGTTCACCCCGACCGCGGCCCAGCTCGGCCAGCCGGTCCGGGTCAAGGTCACCGCCTCGCTGGCCGACGCGACCTCGGCGAGCACCACCTCCGTCGCGACCCCGGCCGTCGCGCCCGGCGTGCTGACTGCTGACCGCACCACCGGTGGTCTCCGGGTCGCCCCAGGTGGGCGTCCAGCTCTCCGCGTCGAGCACCTGGTCCCCCACCGCGTCCCGCGCCTACCAGTGGCTCGCTGCCGGCAGGCCGATCGTCGGCGCCACCCAGTCCGTCTTCACTCCCACCGCCGAGCAGCTCGGCGCGCCGATCAGGGTGAGGGTCACCGCCACCCGGCCCGGCTACACGACCGCCACGTCGACCTCCGCGCGCACCGCGGGCGTCCAGCCGGGCGTGTTCGCGACCGTCAGCCCGCCCACGGTCGCCGGCACCGCCCAGGTCGACCAGCCGCTCACCGCATCCGCGGGCGAATGGTCGCCCAGTGCGGATCCTGCCTACCAGTGGCTGGTCGACGGAGCACCGGTCGCCGGCGCCACCGGCCCCTCTTACACTCCCGCCGCCGCCGACCTGCGCAAGCAGGTCGCCGTGCAGGTCACCGTCACCCGGCCCGGCTACAGCCCCCTCCTCGGCCACCTCCGCCGCCACCGCCGCGGTCATCCCGGGAACCTTCCGGAACACGAGTGAACCCTCGGTCTCCGGCACGCCCAAGGTCGGCGTACCGCTGCAGGCCGCGCCGGGAGGCTGGTCCCCCGAGCCGACCATCGGCTACCAGTGGTCGGCCAACGGCTCCCCGATCGCGGGCGCCACCGCGAGCACGTTCACCCCGACTGCCGCCGAGCTGGGCAAGACCCTTGCGGTGCAGGTGACCGCACGACGGCCGGGCTACCTCACCGCGGTCGTCGAGGCTCCCACGACCGGCGCAGTGCTGCCGGGCACCAACTCCGTGGTGAGCGCTCCGACCATCTCGGGAGAATCCATCGTGGGCAGGACGCTCACGGCATCCTCCGGGACCTGGGCGGTGCCGCCGGCCACCGTCGCCTACCAGTGGTACGCCGACGGCGTGGCCGTCCCGGGCGCCACCGCGTCGACCTTCACGCTGACCCGGAGCCAGCTCGACCAGTCGGATGAGCGTCGTGGTGACCGCCACTGCCGCCGGCTACGAGCCGAAGGCCGTGCGCACGTGGGCCAGGGGTCGGGTCGTGCTCGGGCTGGCGACCTTCCGGGAGACGCCGCGCGTCCTCGGAGCGGCACGGGTCGGTCGCGTGCTCACCGCCGACCCCGGCACCGTCGCGCCGTCGACCGCGACCGTGACCTACCAGTGGCTGCGCAGCGGCCTGCCGATCGCGGGCGCCACGGCGCGGACCTACCTCCTCCGGCCGGTCGACGTCGGCCACCGTGTCGCCGTCAGGGTCACCCTGACGGCACCCCACTGGGCCCCGGCCCGAACGCGAGCCAGGGCCGCGACGGTGACCAAGTCGGTTCCCCGGCTCACGGTCCGCACCTCCAGCCACGACACCTGGGCCGGCGTCGGGATCCGGGTCGTCACCCCGGGACTGCCCGAGCCGGACGGGAAGGTCCGCGTGTACGAGGGCGCCACGCTGCGCGCGACCGTCGTGATCACCGACGGACGCGGGTACGTCCGCCTCGCACATCTCTCCCGCGGCACCCATCACCTCGTCCTCCGCTACCAGGGACCGGGGCCGCAGGTCCCCGCAGCCGTGCGGGTCGGGGTCACCATCGGCTGACCTGGCAGGGTGGTCCGCCACCTGCGCCACGTGGGTGGGGGTCGCGCATAGGGTGTGCCTACGTCATGCCGACCCCTGAGCTCGATCTCGCCCAGCCGCGCCTGCTGCTCGCAGTGGATGCGCCCTCGCTGCTCCACCGCAACCACCACGCCCGCGCCGAGTCTGCGCTCCGAGACCGGGGAGGGCGCCCGGCGTGGGCCCTGCACGGGATGCTGCGCCAGATCCTCGAGGTGATCGACCAGTTCGCCCCCGACGCGGTGGTCTTCGGGCTCGACGACCGCAGCTCGTCCGTGCGGACGGAGGCCTACCCGGCGTACAAGGCCGGGCGCCCCGAGAAGGATCCCGCGTTGGTCGACCAGCTCGAGCGCGCCAGCGTCCTGCTCGACGCACTGGGCTTCCACACCGTCACACCGCCCGGACTCGAGGCCGATGACGTCAGCGCGTCCGCGGCGGCGTGGGCGGAGCGTTCCGGATGGAACTGCGTGATCGTCACGTCCGACCGTGACTCCTTCGCCCACATCAGCCCCAGGACGCAGGTACTCCGCCTGATCAACGGCGGGATCGCTGGCTCACCGCTGCTCAACCCCGCGCGGCTCCACACCCTCTACGGCATCGCGGCCGAGCACTACCTCGAGTACGCCGCCCTTCGTGGCGACAGCAGCGACAACCTGCCGGGCGTGCCGGGGATCGGCGAGAAGACCGCGCCGGTCCTGCTGTCCCAGGCGGGCTCGATGCAGGCGGTCTGGGCCGACATCGACCACTGCGCCGGCGCCAACGTCGTGGCCGCGCTCGACTCCTTCTGCACGGAGGAGGGCCTGCGGCGCATCGGCGCCGGCCTGGTGAAGAGGCTCACCGCGCCAGGGGCCCGGGAGCGCTTCGAGTTCAACCTGTCGATCATGTCCGGGTGCAGCGACCTCGACCTCGGCCTGACGCCTGACGTCTCCGGCACACCGGGGCTGCTCCCTCTCGACGCAGACAGGGTTGCGCGGGTGGTCGGCCACCTCGGGGTCCCGTCGACCACGCAGCTGGCGCTGCGCGTCCTCACCGAGCCGCCCGCCTCCTCTCGACGAGCGCCGGCGGTGTCGTCAGCCGCCGGTGACCACGGTGTAGTGGACCAGCAGCGCGCCGGACGGGGTGGCAGCGCTCCGGACCAGCTCGAGCGCATGGACCTCGTCGTCCTCGAACAGCCGTCGACCGCTCCCGACCACGCGCGGGGCGACGAGCAACCGCAGCTCGTCGACGAGTCCCGCGGCCAGCAAGGACTGGGTCAGTGAGATGCTCCCGTGCACCCCGATGTCGCCTCCGTCGCCGGACTTCAGCTCGCGGACGAAGTCGTCGACCGGACCCTCGATGGGCTCCGCGTTCGTCCACTCCGTCGCCAAGGGTGTGGCGGTGGCGACATGCTTGTGCACGTTGTTGATGAAGTCGGCGAACGGCTGGTCATCGGACTTCGGCCAGTAGTCCGACCACTCGTCGTACATCCGGCGACCGAGCAACACCGTGTCCTGCGTCCCGATGACCTCGCCGAGGTTGGCCTCCATCACCTCGTCGAAGTCGAACAGGAACTCTTCGGGAGCCTCCGCGACCCCGTCGACCGAGACCAACATGTACGCCACGACCTTGCGCATGCTCTCCACCTCTCCCGCCGCCTGGGTCCGGACTGCGACCGTACTGACCGCGATCGTCGGCGAGATTCATCGGGACCTGCCTTCAGCTGAAATGCCAACAGGCCAGGCACCGGAACCGGTGCCTGGCCCGCAGGAGTGGTACGCCATCAGGGACTCGAACCCCGAACCCGCTGATTAAGAGTCAGCTGCTCTGCCAATTGAGCTAATGGCGCGCGAAGCGAGAGCAACTCTAACAGTCGGCAGCCGCCCGGAAAATCGAGGGCGAGCCCTCTAGGGTCGAGCCATGCTGACATTCGGATCGGTCGTGATCGGGGTCGAGGAGCTCCCCCGCGCCAGCGCCTTCTGGCAGGCCGCGCTGGGCTACCGGACCCGGGAGGAGCCCGACGACACCTGGGCCGTGCTGGTCCCCCAGGACAATGCCGCCGGCCCGCAGATCGCCCTGATGCTCAGCCCCAGCGACACCCGCAACCAGCCCCGGATCCACGTCGATCTCTACGCCGACGACCCGGTCGCGGAGGTCGACCGGCTGACCGGGCTCGGCGCCACCCGCCAGGACGAGGACGGGGCGGTGCACGTGCTCGAGGACACCGAGGGGAACCGCTTCTGCGTCATCGGGGTCGGCTGACCCGGTCAGCCTGATGCGGGCCGGGCGTCAAGCTCCCCGGCGCTGCCGAGGTATCCGGCCCGCGGCGTCCTGACGGGCGAACATCGCCTCGAGGACCGCGGGCATGTCGGAGTCGGACCACTCCGCGTCGTCCCAGGCCTCGGTGTCCGGCTCGGTGCGGGGTGCTGGCGCGGTGCGGGGTGCCGGCGCGACAGGCGCGGCCGGGTGGGCGAGATCCTCCAGGGGCGGAGCCGCGGCGGCGCGCGAACGGTCCTCGGTCACGACGAGGGTCACCCGTGGCCACCAGCGGCCGCGGTCCTTGCGGGAGAGGACGACGGGGTCGCCGAAGCGCTCGCGGGCGTAGTCGAGCGCACCGTCGAACGAGCCCGCGGTGATGTGCCAGGCCTCGCCGTGCCACGAGACCTCGACCCGGTCACGGACCGCGTCCACCATTTCCCCGATGCCTTGCCCGAGCAGCACAGGACTCCCACCTTCCCGTCGGTCCCTCGACCGTAGACCGGCGAGCGAACGAGTGGGAAGAGGCACGCCGCAGCGTGGGACGAATGCCTCAGCCCACCCGGCGCACCGCGGCGGTCGCGGGCTCGTCCTCAGGCTCGTCTGCGAGCTGCGGCGTACGCCGTGACCGGCAGGCCAGCACCACCGCGGCCCCGAGCACCGAGACCAGGGCGGTGACCACGGCGGCGACGTTCCAGCCGTGGATCAGGTCCTCGACCGGGGTCCCCGGCCCGGGCCGTGCCGCGATGACGACGACCAGGGTCACCCCGACCGCCGATCCGACGTACCGCGCGGTGTTGTTGGCGCCGCTGCCGAGGCCGGCCCGCTCCGGGGGCACGCTGGCAACGGCCTCGCGGCCCAGCGCGGCGTTGACCACGCCCGAGGCCACGCCGGCGAACAGCAGCCCCGGCAGGAAGTGGCGCCAGGTGGAGTCCGGGCCGATGCCGGTCAGGGTCAGCTGGCCGAGGCCGACGCCGACCAGGCCCAGGGCCAGCTGCACGCGGCCGGGGATCCGGGCCGGGATCCGCCGGGCCAGCAGCGCAGTGACCACGCTGGTCGCCGACCAGGCCAGGATCAGCAGGGCCGAGTCCCAGGCGGTCACGCCGAGGGCGATGCCGACGAAGCCGGACAGGAACGAGAAGAGCGCGATGGCGCCCGCACCGGTCGCGAAGGCGGCAGCCGTGGCGGCCGCGAACGGCGGGTGCCGGAGCAGGGCGAGGTCGAGCATCGCGTTCGGGCTGCGGGACTCGACGTACGCGAAGGCGGCGAGGAGGGCCGCGGCGGCGACGAAGAGCGCTGGTACGACGGGGCGGGTCCACCCCTGCCGCCCCTCGGTGAGCCCGGCCAGGAGGGCACTCATCCCGACCGCGAGCAGCACCGCGCCCGGCACGTCCAGGCCGCGCCGGTGCGCCGAGCGGGACTCCGCGACCAGGAGCCGCGCAGCCACGCCGAGCAGCGCCGCGAGCGCGGCGAAGAGCCAGTAGGCGTCGCGCCAGTCCGCCCAACGGTCGAGGCCGGCCGCGAGCAGCGGACCCAGCGCGATCCCGGCGCCCACACTCGCGCCCCACACCCCGCTGGCGGCGGCGCGCTCCGGTCCGGGCGGGAAGGCGTGGGCGATGATCCCGAGACTGGCCGCGATGACCGCGGCCGCACCGATCCCCTCGACCACGCGGGCCAGCACGAAGACCCCGACCTCCGTGGCCAGCGCCGCGGCGACGGAGCCGGCCGCGAGCACGGCGAGGCCGGCCGCAAACGTGCGCCGTCGCCCGACGTCGTCGGCGATCGTCCCGCTGGTCAGCAGCGCCGCGGCCAGCCCGACGCTCATCGAGCTCAGGATCCAGGTGCGCCCGGCCACCCCGGCGTCGAGGGAGAGCGCGGTGGCGTTGATCGTGGCCAGCGGCGCGGTGAAGACCATCAGGGAGAGCAACGTGCCGGCAGCCGCGACGGAGAGGGCGCGACGCGAGTTCGGAACGGACATGCCTCGAAGAATAGTCTGATGACCAGACCAAACGCTACTCTTTATCCATGCCCCTCGGAATCGACTACGCGACGCAGGACTGCTCGCTGGCCCGTTCGCTCGAGATGATCGGCGAGCGCTGGACCCTGCTGATCCTGCGGGACTGCTTCTTCGGCGTACGTCGTTTCAGCGACTTCCAGCACCACCTCGGCATCTCCAAGGCGGTGCTCACCGACCGGCTCGCCGGGCTCGTCGACGACGGCCTGCTCGTGCGTACGCCGCACGGAGGCCGCGAGGAGTACACGCTGACCCCGACCGGGCTCGCGGTGTGGCCGGCGCTGTTCGCACTGACCCAGTGGGGTGAGGCCACGGCCAGCCCCCGGGGTCCGCGGCGGGTCTTCGCCCATGCCGACTGCGGCACCGACATCGAGGGCTCGGGCCGGTGCCCGGCGTGCGGGACGGTGCCCGGGCCGCAGGACCTGGTGATGCGTCGGGGTCCGGGGGCGGGGCCGGGACGCGCGGACGACCCGGTGTCGGCGGCCCTGAGATCTCCCCGGCGCCTGCTCTCGCCGGTTCGGGACACCACGGGTCGGTGACCCCCCTCGTGCCACCGCTCCGTGGTGCACAGAAGGTCCAACGCAGCGATGGGGGGTCGGGTTACGGGTTCAGAGGTACAGACCGGTGGACTCGTCGCCGAGCCGCTGGGCCGCGACGGCGTGCACGTCCCGCTCGCGCATCACGACGTACACCTCGCCGTGCACCTCGACCTCGGCCTTGTCCTCCGGGTCGAAGAGCACCCGGTCACCCACCTCGACGGCCCGCGCCTGCGGTCCTGCCGCGACCACGCGCGACCAGGCCAGCCGCCGGGCGCCCATGGCGGCCGTGGCCGGGATGACGATGCCGCCCGAGGAGCGCCGCTCACCGGACTCCTGGTCCAGCTCGACCAGGATCCGGTCGTGCAGCATCTTGATGGGCGTCTTGTCAGTCACGGACGATCTTGCGGATGACCCCGAACACGACGACGACACCGACGACGCCGCCCACGACCTTGAGGATGTTGTCGGTGCGCGGCCGGCCGGTGACCGGGTCCACGAAGTGCGACTTCACCGAGGCGACCTCGCGGCGCACGATCGTCTTCGGGTTCGACCGGTAGATCAGCTGGTCGATGGTGTGGGCGAGCCGCTCGCGCGTCTCCTCGATCTCGCTCTCGAGCGAGCCCATCGAGGTCGGTTCGTTGCTCACGGGTCAGTCTCCTGAGGTCGCCGGTAGTCCTGCGTGGGGAAGGCTACCAACGGTGCGCGGGTCGAAGCCGAACGGGAGTTCCAGCCGGTTGGCGCGCATCAGCACGTCGTCGGTGAGCAGGTCGTACGTCGCACCGTCGGCCACCACCACTCCGTCGTGGAGCACGACCGACCGCGGGCACAGCTCGAGGGCGTAGGGCAGGTCGTGGGTGACCATCAGCACGGTCACGTCGAGGGAGCGGAGGATGTCGGCCAGCTCGCGCCGGGAGGCGGGGTCGAGGTTCGACGACGGCTCGTCGAGCACCAGGATCTCGGGCTCCATCGCGAGCACGGTCGCCACCGCGACCCGGCGGCGCTGGCCGAAGGACAGGTGGTGCGGGGGCCGGTCGACGAAGTCGGCCATGCCGACCCGGTCCAGCGCGTCCATCACCCGGCGCTCGAGCGCTGCACCCCGGACGCCCATGTTGGCCGGGCCGAACGCGACGTCCTGCCGGACGGTGGCCATGAACAGCTGGTCGTCGGGGTCCTGGAAGACCACGCCGACGCGGCGGCGGATCTCGGACAGGTTCTTCTTCTCCACCGGCAGCCCGCTCACGCTGACGGTGCCGGCCCCGGCGGTGAGGATGCCGTTGAGGTGCAGCACGAGCGTGGTCTTGCCGGCGCCGTTGGGCCCGAGCAGCGCGACCCGTTCCCCCCGGTGGACGTGCAGGTCCACGCCGAACAGCGCCTGGTGGCCGTCGGGGTAGGCGTGCGCCAGGCCGCGGACGTCGAGCACCGGGGTGGCCATCAGTGGACTCCGCTCGACGTCGGGGCGGGGTGGGTGTGCGGCATCGTCGTGTCCGGCAGGGTGCCGGTGTAGCCCCGCGACAGCATCGCGAGGTGCACCCGCTCGCCCCGCTCGTAGGACCGGATGAACAGCGCGCCGAGCGATCGGGCCAGGACCGGCCAGTGCCGCGGCGAGCGGGGGTCGCAGCCGCGCGAGCGCATGCCAGTCGTCATCCGGCCCATCTCGGCGGTGACGACGTCGAGGTACCGGATCATGAAGCCCATGATCTGCACGACAAGATCGGGCATCCGCAGCCGGCGCAGGCCGGCCAGCACGGCGACCGGCTCGGTGGTGGCGGCCAGGGTCAGCGAGGCAAGCACGCCCAGCGTGCCCTTGGCCAGCAGGCCCCAGGCGGCGAGCAGGCCGGGCTCGGAGACACTGACCCCGAGCACCTCGGTCTGGGGACCTGTCGCGATGAACGGCACCAGCAGCGCGAAGACCACGAACGGCACCTCGACCACCATCCGCTTCGCGAGGTAGCCGAACGGCACGCCCGAGAGTGCGACGACGCCGAGCAGGACCGCGAGGTAGACACCGAAGGCCGCGAACCAGTCGCGGGGGGTGGCGACCACGACCAGCATGAAGACCACCAGGGCGACGATCTTCAGGTGCGCCGGAGCCCGGTGCACCGGGCTGTGGCCGTGGTAGTGCAGGCGGTGGCCGTGACCGGCGCCCACTACGCCCGCGATCCCGTCCGGTCGCTGCCGGCACTCTCGTCGACCGGCTCGTCGGGGCGGTCGGTCTCGGCGCCGGCCCCGCGGCGGCGTACGACCCAGGTGAGCCCGCCCATGAGCAGCAGCACCAGGGCGGCTCCGGCGACCCCGGCCACTCCCCCAGAGAGGCGCTCGTTGTCGATGCCCTTCGTCGAGTAGCCCGCGAACGGCCCGTCGGAGGTGGCCGAGGCCTTCTCCTTGTCGATGAAGCCGGCCTTCTCGGCGACGAAGTTCAGCCCGTCGGGGTGGCTGCTGGCGTAGTAGCTGCCGAAGCCGGCGACCAGGAACGCGACCAGCAGGCCGACCACGACGAAGCGCCTCATGCCGCGCCGCCGGTCGGGGTGGGCGTGCGGATCTCGAGGGCGCGCCGCTCCAGGGCCGGGCGGGCGCCGTACACGAGGTCGGGGCGTACGGCGACGACCGAGCCGACCACCAGCCCGGTGATGGCGGCCTCGCCGACGCCGATGACCGCGTGCCAGGTGAGCATCGCGGTGAGCACGGTGTCGAAGGCGACCGGGGCGGTGCCGCCGACCGCGAAGAGCAGGGTGAAGACCAGGGCGGCGACCGGGACGCTGACCAGCGCACCGATCGCGGCGGCCGGGGCCACCGAGGAGAGGCGGCGCGGGAGGACGGCACGGACGGCGACGAAGACGAGCCAGCCGACCGCGACACCGACCAGTGCCATCAGCGTGACGTTGGTGCCGAGCGCGGTGATCCCGCCGTCGGCCATGAACAGCGCCTGGACCAGCAGCACGACGCTGATGCACAGCACGGCGGTCATCGGACCGGCCAGCACGGCGGCCAGGGCGCCGCCGAGGAGATGGCCGCTGGTGCCGGCCGCGACCGGGAAGTTCATCATCTGGCCGGCGAACACGAACGTGGCGACGAGGCCGGCCATGGGGGCGGTACGGTCATCGAGTTCCTTGCGCGCCCCGCGCAGCGCGACGGCCACGCCGACCACGGCGACGGCGCCGGTCGCCAGCGAGGTGGGCGCGTCGAGGAAGCCATCAGGTACGTGCATGATGCTCACTCTATGTTGTTGCACATGGTTGGCAACAACTGCCCGATCGGAGAGGACGAGACTGTTGAACGAACGGCTTTCCCCGGCGACACCGCCCCGGACTTCACCCTGCCCACCGACACCGGTGAGGAGGTCACGCTGTCCTCGCTGCGCGGGCGGAAGGTGATCGTCTACTTCTACCCGGCCGCGATGACGCCCGGCTGCACCAAGCAGGCCTGCGACTTCACCGACTCCCTCGACGCGCTCAAGGCCTCGGGCTACGAGGTGCTCGGCATCTCGCCGGACAAGCCCGCGAAGCTGGCGAAGTTCCGCGAGCGCGACTCCCTGACGATCACCCTGCTCTCCGACGAGGACAAGGCCGTGATGACGTCGTACGGCGCGTTCGGCGAGAAGAAGCTCTACGGCAAGGTCGTGCAGGGCGTGATCCGCTCGACCATCGTGGTCGGCGAGGACGGCACCGTCGAGCTCGCGCAGTACAACGTCAAGGCGACCGGCCACGTGGCCAAGCTGCGCAAGGACCTCGACCTGGCCTGAGGGCCTCTACACTGCGCGAGGCCAGCCGGAGTGGTGGAACTGGTAGACACGCAGGTTTTAGGTACCTGTGCCTTCGGGCGTGGGGGTTCGAGTCCCCCCTTCGGCACGTGATGCGGCGTACACCGGGCATCGGGATGGAATAGGCGTGCCCGCGAGCGGATTGGGAACGGAGTCATTCCCCGATCCGAAAGGCCCATGATGCGCGCAGCGATCTACGACCAGTACGGCGGAGCCGACGTGCTCTCGGTCCGCGAGGTGGCCGACCCGCCGGTCGGACCCGACACGGTGCTCGTCCGTGCCAAGGCCACCAGCGTGAACCCGGTGGACTGGAAGATCCGCGAGGGCTACCTGCAGGGCGCCTACCCGCACCACCTCCCGATCATCCCCGGCTGGGACGTGGCCGGCGTCGTCGAGGCCGTCGGGCCCGCCGTACGCACCGGGGTGAAGATCGGCGACGAGGTCTTCGGCTACGTACGCCGCGACGACGTCGCGTTCGGCACCACTGCCGAGCTGGTGCCCGCCCCCGAGCGCACGGTCGCCCGCAAGCCCGCGGGCCTCTCCTTCGAGGAGGCGGCGGCGCTCCCGCTGGCGGGCATGACGGCCTACCAGTGCCTGGTCGAGGCGCTCGACGTCCAGCCGGGCGAGCGGGTGCTCATCCACGCGGCTTCCGGAGGCGTCGGCCACCTCGCCGTCCAGATCGCCAAGGCGCTCGGTGCCCACGTGATCGGCACCGCCGGCCCCGACAACCAGGACTGGGTGAAGGAGCTCGGCGCCGACGAGGTGCTCGACTACACCGCCGGTCCGATCAGCAAGCAGCTCGACGAGCGGGTCGACGCCGTGGTGGACCTGATCGGCGGCGACGCCCTCGAGGACGCCCCCGAGCAGGTCCGGGACGGCTCCCGCGTGGTGTCGGTCATCGACCCCGACACCGTGCTCGGCCAGGGCGGCCACTACGTGTTCGTCCGGCCGTCGCGGGAGAACCTGCAGGCGCTCACCGAGCTCGTGGAGTCCGGCAAGCTGGCGGTCACCGTGGCCGAGACGTTCGACCTCGACCACACCGCCGACGCGCACCGCTTCTCCGAGGGCGGTCACCCCCGCGGCAAGGTCGTCATCACGATCTGAGCGAGCGCGCGATCGCGCCCGCGGTCAGAGGCCGGCCAGCACGTCGGCGACCACGGGCGCGATCGCCGCCAGCGCCTTGCCCCGGTGGGAGATGGCGTCCTTCTCCTCCTGCGGCAGCTCCGCGGTGGTCAGGTTGTGACCGTCGGCGCAGAAGACCACGTCGTAGCCGAAGCCGCCGCTCCCGCGCACCTCGCGGATCACGTGACCGGCCATGTCGCCGTGCACCACGTGCTCGGCCACCCCGCCGGCACCGATCGGGTAGGCGAAGGCCACCGCGCACGTGAAGTGCGCGCCCCGGCGCTCGTCGGGCACGTCGGAGAGCTGGGCCAGCAGCAGCTCGTTGTTGCGGGCGTCCGACTTCGGCGGCGCCCGCCCAGCGCGCCGAGAGCACCCCGGGCATCCCGTTGAGGGCGTCCACGCAGAGCCCGCTGTCGTCGGCCAGGCTCGGCAGGCCCGTCGCCGCCACCGCGGCCCGGGCCTTGAGCAGCGCGTTGCCCTCGAAGGTCGGCTGGTCCTCGACCGGCTCGTCGTACGCCACGACGTCGTCGAGGCCGAGCACCTCGACGTCGGGCACGTGCTCGGCGAGGATGCGGCGCATCTCCTCGAGCTTCTTGGCGTTGCGGGAGGCGAGGAAGACCCGCGTCCCCAGCTCGACCGGATCAGCCACCGGCCAGCGCCTCCTGCTGGAGCCGGGTCAGGTCGGCGCAGCCCTTCTCGGCCAGCACCAGCAGCGCGTCGAGCTCGGCCCGGTCGAACGCGACGCCCTCGGCGGTGCCCTGCACCTCGACGAACTTGCCCTCGCCGGTCATCACGACGTTCATGTCGGTCTCGGCGCGGACGTCCTCCTCGTAGGGCAGGTCGAGCCGCGGGACCCCGTCGATGATGCCGACCGACACCGCGGCCACCGAGCCGGTGAGGGCCTTCGGCACGCCGAGGTGGGCGCAGGCGTCGGCCAGGGCGACGTACGCCCCGGTGATGGCGGCGGTGCGGGTGCCGCCGTCGGCCTGGAGCACGTCGCAGTCGATGACGATGGTGTTCTCGCCGAGCGCCTGGTAGTCGATGACCGCGCGCAGCGAGCGGCCGACCAGGCGGGAGATCTCGTGCGTGCGGCCGCCGATCTTGCCGCGCACGGACTCGCGGTCGGTGCGGGTGTTCGTGGAGGCGGGGAGCATGGCGTACTCCGCGGTGACCCAGCCCTGGCCGGAGCCCTTGCGCCAGCGCGGCACGCCCTCGGAGGCGGAGGCGGCGCACAGCACGCGGGTGCCGCCGAACTCCACGAGGACCGAGCCTGCGGGGTGGGTGAGCCAGTTGCGGGTGATCGTGATGGGGCGGAGCTCGTCGTCGGCCCGGCCGTCTGCGCGCGTCATGGCGCCGACCCTACCGACCGCCGGGGACGGCACCGGACGTGGTGCCGACCGCCGTCAGACCGCACTCAGGCCGCGCCGTCGCGCCGGTCGGACCCGCCGAGCAGGCCGGCGTCCTCGAGGCGGCTGTCGACGACCGGGGTCGTGGGGGTGCCGGGGCGCGCTCCGCGAGGAGGTCGGCGACCACGTCACCCGAGGTGGGCTGGCACAGCGGGCAGCGCCCGGAGTCGTCGGGCTCGAAGAGCTGGCAGACCACGCACCACTGCTTGACGGTGCGGAAGGACTGGGCGACGCGGTGCTGCGCCAGGTTGGCCCGCAGGTGCCGGTAGCGGTCGTTGCGGTCGTGGGGGACGGTGCTCACGGGCACTCCTTCCTCGGGGTCGTCACCTCAAGGAGAACCCGTCCGGCGCCCGCGTGCAAAGCCATCGGGACGTGTTGTGAGCAAGCCCACGACGTACGCCGTGACGGCCGTCACCGCCTCCGAGGGCGTGGAAGGACGACAGCCGGGCCGGCCACCCCCGTCGGAGACCGGCCCGGCTGTCGGGCTCGTGGTGCGCTACTTCACCTCGGCGCGCATGACCCGCCACACACCGATGAGCAGCGGGAGAACGAGCCAGATCAGGCCCGAGGTGATGATCTGTCCCCACTCCTGCGCGCTGACGTCGGCCTCGGTGAGCGGTGTCTGCGCGTAGTTGAAGTCGACCCACGGGCGGACGTCCTTGAACCACGAGATCAGCGCCGCGCCCAGCTCGAACAGGCCGGGGAGGATCAGCGAGTAGACGAAGTAGACGACGATCGCAGCGGCGGTGTTGAGCAGAAGCATCCCGAACGCGAAGCCCGTGGACATCGCGAACAGGTAGAGCAGGAAGATGCAGAAGACCTGGAACGCCGTGACTCCCCAGGTCACCGGGTTGTCCGAGAGCCCTGCGTAGACCAGGTTCGCGGCGATCGTGAGCGCCAGGCCGACGACGACCGCGACCATCGCGACGATCAGGGTGCTGACGTACTTGGCCGCGAGGAAGCGGGTGCGCGACGGCTCGAGGGAGAACGTCACCATGGCCGTGCGCTGGGTCCACTCGCTGGTCACCGACATCACACCGAGCACCGGCAGCAGGATGTTCATGGGCACGTTCGCGCCGGCCGCGAAGTCGTTGAAGCTGACCACCAGGTCCTGGGCCAGCACGACCCACAGCTGGATGACGAGCACCAGGGCGGTGAGGGCCGCGACGGAGATCAGTAGCCAGCGGCCGGAGAGCGTGTCGACCATCTTGCGCAGCTCGACCCGCACGAGGCGGGAGAACGGCACCTTCGTCGAGGCCGAGATGTCGATCATGCCGGGTGCGGCTGCGGTCGCGCTCACTGCGCGGCTCCTTCCGTGAGGTCGTCGCGCTGGGCGTCCGCGGTCAGCTCGAGGAAGAGGTCCTCGAGGCCGCCGTCGTTCGGGCGCAGCTCGATCAGGGTGATGGTGTTGGCGGCGGCGACCTTGCCGACCTGGAGGGCCTCGGCCTCGGCGCGCAGGCCGTTCTGGTGCGGGGTGGTGGCGATGCCGGCCTCCTGGAGGGCGGCCGCCAGCTGGTCGCCCTCGACCGCCCGGACGAACGTGCCGGAGTCCTGCAGCAGCGACTCGGGCGTGCCCTGGGCGACGATCCGGCCGCGGCCGATCATGACGATGTCGTCGGCGATCTGCTGCGACCTCGTGCAGCAGGTGGCTGGAGAGGAGAACGGTGCCGCCGCGCTCGGCGTACCCCTTGAGCAGGCCACGCATCCAGCGGATGCCGGCCGGGTCGAGCCCGTTGGCCGGCTCGTCGAGGATCAGCACCTGCGGGTCGCCGAGCAGCGCGTGCGCGATGCCGAGGCGCTGCCTCATGCCCAGCGAGTAGTTGCGGACCCGGCGCCGGGACTCGCGGTCGTCCAGCGAGACCAGGTGCAGCATCTCGTCGACGCGCGAGTCGGGCAGGCCCATGGTGCGGGCGCCGATGGTGAGCACCTCGCGGCCGGTGCGGCCGGCGTGCTGGGCGGAGGCGTCGAGGAGCACGCCGACGTGCCGGCCCGGGTTCGGGATGTCCTGGTAGTGATGGCCACCGATGGTGACGGTGCCGTGGGTGGCGGGCGTGAGCCCGACCATGACGCGCATCGTGGTGGTCTTCCCCGCGCCGTTCGGGCCGAGGAAGCCGGTCACACGGCCCGGCTCGGCCACGAAGGTGATGTCGTCGACGGCGGTGAAGGAGCCGTACTTCCTGGTGAGTCTGTCGACCTTGATCATGGGCCCAGCCTCTCGCGGGCGGCGCCCGGGCGCATCCGCAATTGGTCCAGACCCGCGCGACCAAAGTAGGGGTGGCCGTCGACGACGGTCGCTCCCGCCCGCGACTCCCGACCACCTAGCCTTGCGGGGTGCAGCAACCTCCCTGGCAACCGCGGCTGACCGTCTGGTCGCACCTGTGGCGGTACGCCGTCGCGGCGGCTGTCTCGGCCATCGTGTGGTGGCCGGTGGTCGCCCGCGGCAGTGGCACGGCCACCGCGCGCTGCTTCTGGGTCGACGTCGCCCTCGGCCTGCTGTCGCTACGTGCTGGTGTGGTTCCGGCGCCGCTGGCCGCTGACCGATCGCGATCGTCACCACCGCTGCTCAGCGGCTTCTCCGGCATCGCGTCCGGGCCGGCCGTGCTGGCCACGGTCTCGATGGCGACCCGGCGGGTGCTGTGGCAGATCGGGCTGGTCGGCGCCCTGGGCCTGGTCGCCGCCCAGTTCTTCGTGGTGACCCAGCCGCAGCCGCCGCAGGACCCCTACTGGCTCTCGCTGACCGTCAACGCGATCGTCGAGCGTCGCGCTGGTGGCCTGGGGCATGTACATCGGGTCCCGCCGCGAGCTGCTGTGGACGCTGCGGGAGCGGGCCGAGCGGGCGGAGGCCGAGCAGGAGCTGCGCGCGGGCAAGGCCCGCTCCGACGAGCGCGCCCGGATCGCCCGGGAGATGCACGACGTGCTCGCGCACCGCATCTCGCAGGTCTCGATGCACGCCGGCGCCCTCGCGTTCCGGGAGGACCTCTCCGCCCCGGACATGCGCGACAGCGCCCGCACCATCCAGGAGCAGGCCAACCAGGCCCTGCACGAGCTGCGGGCCGTGCTCGGCGTGCTCCGCGACCAGGAGACCGGCCAGCTGCTCGACAGCCCCCAGCCGACGTACGCCGACCTCCCGTGCCTGCTGGACTCGGCCCGGGAGCACGGCATGCACGTGGACTTCTCGACCACCGCTCGACGAGGACGAGACGCTGCCCGGGACCGCCGGGCGCACCGTCTACCGGATCGTGCAGGAGGGGCTCACCAACGCCGCGAAGCACGCCCCGGGGTCGCGGGTCCACGTGCAGATCGGCGGCACCCCGGAGGCCGGGATCGACGTCGTCGTACGCAACCCGCTGGGCTTCGTGCCGCACCGTCACACCCGGTGCCGGGCTCGGCCTGGTCGGCCTGGCCGAGCGCGCCCAGCTGCGCGGCGGCCGGCTGGAGCACCGCAGCGACGGGTCGATGTTCGTCCTGCACGGATGGATACCGTGGGCCGCATGATCCGGGTCCTGGTCGTCGACGACGACCCGCTGGTGCGCTCCGCGCTGCGCCTGATGCTGGGCGGCCAGGCGGACCTCGAGGTGATCGGCGAGGCCGCCGACGGGCGGGCCGGCGTGGCCGCGGCCCGCGAGCACCGGCCCGACGTCGTCCTGATGGACATCCGGATGCCGGTCCTCAACGGTCTCGAGGCCACCCGCGCCCTGCATGCCGGGGACGAGCCGCCGCGGGTGATCGTGCTGACCACGTTCGACGCCGACGAGCACGTGCTCGGCGCGCTGGCCGCGGGCGCCGACGGCTTCGTCCTCAAGGACACCCCGCCGCAGGAGATCGTCACCGCGATCCGCACCGTCGCCGCCGGCGACCCGATGCTGTCGCCGTCGGTCACCGCGACGCTGATCCGGCAGGTCCGCGCGGGCACCGACGAGCGGGCCGACGCCGCCCGCCGGCGCCTGGACACCCTCACCGAGCGCGAGCACGACGTCGCCGTGGCGGTGGGCCGCGGGCTGTCCAACGCCGAGATCGCCGGGGAGCTCTACCTCTCGGTGCCGACCGTGAAGGCGCACGTGTCCCGGCTCTTCGACAAGCTCCACGTCAGCAACCGGGTGCAGATCGCGATCTGCGTCCACGACGCCGGCCTCGCCTGACGCCGACCTGTCGGCGGTCAGAGCTCGGAGGTCGTACGTCGAGCCGACGCGGGCCACGTCGAGCGGGCCGTCCCACACCGCGCGTGCCTCGTCGTGGGCGACCTGCGGGTCGTGCCACGCCGGGACGTGGGTGAGCACGAGCCGGCCGACGCCCCCGCGCTTGGCCAGCGTGCCCACGTCGGTGCCGGTGAGGTGGATGCCGTCGGGGTTGTCCTCCCCGTCGCAGAACGCCGCCTCCGCGAGCAGCAGGTCGGCGCCCTGGGCCGCGCGCTCGAGGCCCTCGCACATACCGCTGTCGCCGGAGTAGGTGAGGACGGCGCCGTCGGCCTGGACGCGCAGGGAGTACGCCGGAACCGGGTGCTCGACGCGGACCGGCTGGATCCGGAACGGCCCGACCTCGACCGGGGTGCCGTCCTCGGGATAGGCGTGGAAGTCGAACTCCTCGGTCATGCCCGGCACCTCGGGCAGGTCGTAGGCGCGCGCCATCCGGGCCGCCGTACCGGCCGGGCCGAAGACCGGGATCGCGCGGCTGCGGACCGGTGGGGTGGTACTTGCGGAGGACGTAGAAGCCGCAGAGGTCGAGGCAGTGGTCGGCGTGCAGGTGGCTGAGCAGGACGGCGTCGACGGCCAGCGGGTCGGCGTACCGCTGCAGCATGCCGAGGGCGCCGTTGCCGAGGTCGAGCAGGATCCGCCAGGTGCGGACCTGTCCCGTGGCGTCGGGCCCCTCGGCCTCCACGAGGTAGCAGCTGGCCGGGGAGTCCGGACCGGGGTAGGAGCCCGCGCAGCCGATGACGGTGAGCCTCACGCGAGGCCTCCCACGAACTGGTTGGCCGCGTGCAGCTCGGGGCCGAGGAAGCGCTGCCCGATCCGGGCGAAGTCGTCGGTGCTGCCGGTGGTCAGGAAGTGGTACTCGGGCTCGCCGTGCTCGCGCGCCTGGCCGGTGTCGACCAGCAGCCGGTAGACGTCCTTGGCGCACTCCTCGGCGCTGCTGACCAGGGTGACGTCGTCGCCCATGACGTAGGAGACGACGCCGGTGAGCAGCGGGTAGTGCGTGCAGCCGAGCACCAGCGTGTCCACGCCGGCGCGGACCAGCGGGTCGAGGTAGTCGTGGGCGGCGGCGAGCAGCTCGTCGCCGCTGGTGATCCCCTGCTCCACGAAGTCGACGAAGCGGGGGCAGGCCCGGGTGGTCAGGGTGACCTGCGGGGCCGCGGCGAACGCGTCGTCGTAGGCCAGCGACTCAGCGGTCGCGCGGGTGCAGATCACGCCGATGTGGCCGTTGCGGGTGGCGGCCACGGCACGGCGGGCGGCGGGCAGGATCACCTCGACCACGGGGACGTCGTACCGCTCCCGCGCGTCGCGGAGCATCGCGGCGCTCGCGCTGTTGCAGGCGATGACGAGGGCCTTCACGTCCTGCTCGACGAGGTGGTCGAGACACTCGAGGGCGTACTCGCGGACCTCGCCGATCGGCTTGCTGCCGTAGGGCTGCCGGGCGGTGTCCCCGACGTACAGGATCGACTCGTGCGGGAGCTGGTCGATCACCGACCGGGCCACGGTGAGCCCACCGAAGCCGGAGTCGAAGATGCCGATCGGTCGTTCCGTCACATCCGCAGGCTAGACGCTCGCACCCCCGGACCGCGTGCGATAGCGACTGACGTCACGCGTGAGAAGGGGCGTGGCGTCACTCACAGCGGGGACCTTCGGCACTGGGAAGCGGCGGTCCACGCACCGACCGTGGAGTCATGGACTACGAGGTGGAGCTGGTCGACCTGCAGGAGCAACGCGCCGCGGTGGTCCGCGGCGAGGCCTCGCCGGAGGGCATCGCCGACTTCCTCGGCACGGCCTTCGGGAGGGTCATGGAGGCACTCGGACGCCAGGGCATGGCCCCGGCCGGCGCGCCGTTCGCGCGCTACTCGATGAGCGACGGCGGCTTCCACATCGAGGCCGGGTTCCCCACCGAGGGCTCCTTCCACTCGACCGGCGACGTCGTCGCGGGCGAGGTCCCCGGCGGGCACGCGGCCCGCACCGTCCACCACGGGGCGTACGACGACCTGCCCGCGGCGTACGACGCCGTCGGGGACTGGCTGACCGACAACGGCTTCGTCCGGTCCGGCGAGCCGTGGGAGAGCTACGTCGACGAGCCCGACGTCCCGGAGCCGCGGACGCTGGTCTTCTTCCCCTGCACGACGGTGCGGCACGGCTGACCCGCTCGGGCTCCCGACGAGGCCTCAGGCTCCCGACGGGCGGAGCGTCACGCCTCGACGTGCTCCCGCGCGGTGGCGACCAGCTCGGCCGCGGACTCCTCGATGCCGCGGGCCAGTACGTCGAGGTCCGGCACCGTGTCGAAGTCGGCGGTGATGCCGAAGGTGAGCGCGTCCCGGTAGGAGAACATCGCCACCCCGACCCGCACCCGGTCGGCGATCGGCACGTAGGGCAGCAGCTGCAGCACCTCGCGGCCCAGGGCGTACAACGTCATCCGCGGGCCGGGGACGTTGGTGGTGACCGTGGCGATGTTGCGCTGCGGGAACCGCAGGCCGGCGCGCATCGCCCACGAGACGGGCCCGAAGGGACCGAGCTCCGCGGCGGTGGTCAGGGTGCCGCCGGCCTCGGGCTCGTGGTGCCAGCGCAGCTCACGGATCCGGTGGTGGACCGCCCGCAGCCGCTCCACGGGGTCGGCCACGTCGACCGGGAGGTAGGGCAGCATCAGCGAGACCCGGTTGTCGGGGATCGACTCCTCGCCCGGCTCGCGGGTCGAGACCGGCACCAGCGACCGGAGGGCGTGCGGGTCGGGCACCTCCCCGCGGGAGAGCAGCAGCCGGCGGAAGCCACCGCTGACCGCGGCCAGCGCGACGTCGTTCACGGTCACCCCGAACGCCTTGCGGACCACCCGGATGTCGGCCAGCGAGAGCTCGGCCCACGCATAGCGCCGGCTGCCGTCGACCGGCCCCATCAGCGAGGTCGTGTGCACCGGGCGCACGGCCCCGGCCAGGCTGAGCAGCCCGGAGGCGGCCTCGGTGGTCGACCGCACCAGCCGGCGGGGCGAACGCAGGACCGTGGCGGCCTGCCGCACCGCCTGGACCGGCGACAGCGCGAGGTCGCGGACCGCGGCGGCGGTGAACACCAGCGTCGACACCGGCTCCGCCGGCTGCCAGGTGTCGGGTCCCGGGACGGGAGGCTCCGGGGTGAGGTCGAGGAGCAGCTGGTAGAGGTCGGTGCCCGAGACGCCGTCGGCCAGGCAGTGGTGCAGCTTGGAGATCAGTCCCCAGCGGCCACCGGCCAGGCCCTCGCAGAACCAGTACTCCCACATCGGGCGGCTGCGGTCCATCCGGCGCGACATCACCCGGCTCATCAGGCGGCCGATCTCCTCGGGGCCGCCGGGCGCGGGCAGCGCGGTGTTGCGGATGTGCCAGCGGATGTCGAAGGAGGTGTCGTCCACCCAGGCGGGCGCGGCGAGGTCGAAGGGCACCCGCCGCAGCTTCTGCCGGTAGCGCGGGACCAGGGGCAGCCGCCCCTCGATCGAGCGCACGAAGTCCTCGAAGTCCGGCGCGGGGCCCTCGAACACGGAGAACGAGCCGATCGCCAGCGAGGCGGTCGGGTCGACGTCCTCGGCCTCGAGGAAGCTCGCCGCGAGCGGGGTCAGGCGTTCCATCGCGATGTCTCCAGACGGGGGCGGTCTCTCCCCGTCTCCCAGTCTCGCGACGACGGCGGGCCGATCACAGGGACCTCGGGTCCTGCCCGCGGACCCGAAGACCCTGCCCGAGGACCCCCCGTGGCACGCATGGTCGAGTCATGGCACGCCGCTCGATCGACCCCGTGGACACGATCTGGCTGAACATGGACCGCGCGAACAACCTGATGGTCATCGAGAGCCTGATGACCGTCGAGGGCCCGATGGACTGGGACCGGTTCCTCGCCGTCCTCCAGGACCGGGTCCTCGACCGCTACCCCGTGTTCACCCAGGTCCCCGAGTGGTCGCGGGTGCCGCTCGCGCCCCCGCACTGGGTCGACGCCCGCCACTTCCACCTCGAGGACCACCTGCACCGGGCGACGCTGCGACGCTCCCGGCGACGACGTCGCCCTGCAGGACTACGTCAACCGCTTCCTCAGCACGCCGCTGCCCCGCGACCGTCCGCTGTGGGAGATGCACCTCGTCGACGGGTACGGCGACGGGGTCGCGATCTACTCCCGCCTGCACCACGCCCTCGCGGACGGGATCGCGCTGACCCGGGTCCTCCTCTCGCTCACCGACGAGGCGCCCGGGGACGACCTCGCCCCCGCTCTCGAGGCCCACGCCTCCTCGGGCGGCCTGGTCGACACCACGATGCGGCTGGTCGGGTCCACCGGCACGGCACTCCTCGAGCTCCCGCACCTGCTCACGCCCCACCACGTGGTGGACGCGTACACGCTGGGCCGCCAGACCACCGGCATCGCCGCGAAGCTGCTGTTCTCCCAGCGCCCGGAGACCCCGGTGTCCGGGGCACCCGCGGGGGTGCCGAAGCGGGCGGTCTGGGCGCCGCCGATCCCGCTGGAGGACATCGTCGACACCGCCCACCGCACGGGCACGACCGTGAACGACGTCCTGGTCGCCGCGCTGGCCGGCGCGGTGGCCGGCTACCTGCGCGACCACGACCGCGAGGCCACCGACCTGCCGACGATGGTGCCGGTGAACGTGCGACCGCTCGACGAGCCGCTGCCGGCCGAGCTCGGCAACCGCTTCGCGCTGGTGCTGTTCTCGCTGCCGTCCGGACTGGGCACGCCGTTCGCCCGGCTCGCCGAGACCAAGCGCCGGATGGACGCGATCAAGCACTCCCCCGAGGCCTGGCTCACGTTCGGCATGATCACCGCGATCGGCCGCACCGGCCCCGAGCTCGAGCGCTTCCTGGTGGACTTCTTCGCCAACAAGGCCACCGGGGTCACCACCAACGTGCCCGGCCCGCGGACCACGCGGTACGTCGCCGGGAACCGGATCACCGCGATGCTGGGCTGGGCCCCCGAGTCCGGCGACCAGACCCTCGGCACGTCGATCTTCACCTACGACGGCCGCGTGCACGTCGGGTTCAAGGTCGACACCGACGCCGTCCCCGACCCGGAACGGCTGCTCGCCGCGTTCCTGACCGAGGTCGACGCGCTGCGGCACCTGGGGCGTGGGCGATGACCGGGCACACGTCCTTCGAGATCCGGATCCACGGCCGGGGCGGGCAGGGCGCGGTCACCGCGGCCGACATGCTCTCCGTCGCCGCCTTCGACGAGGGCTGGCACGCGCAGGCGTTCCCGACGTTCGGGTCCGAGCGCACGGGGGCACCGGTCGTCTCGTTCTGCCGGCTCGACCGGCGCCCGATCCGGATCCACGAGCCGATCGCCGAGCCCGACGCGGTGATCGTGCAGGACCCGACCCTGCTGCACCAGGTGAAGGTGTTCGAGGGCATCGGCCCCGAGGCCTACGTGCTGGTCAACACCGGTCGCTCCTTCACCGAGCTCGGCATCGACGAGCTGGCCGCCGGGCTGCGCCCGTCACGCGTGGTCACGGTGCCGGCCACCGCGATGGCCCTCGAGCACCTCGGGAGGCCGCTGCCGAACACCGCGCTGCTCGGCGGGTTCGCCGCGCTGACCGGGCTGGTCTCGCTGGACGCGGTCGAGGGCGCGATCCGGCAGCGCTTCGCCGGCCAGGTCGGGGAGTCCAACGTCGCCGCCGCCCGGGCGGCGTACGAGCACGTCGTGCACGAACTGGAGGAGATCGATGCGTAGCCAGATCGAGGGGTCCCTGGCGGTCGCCCGAACGGTCGCGCTGTGCCGACCGGAGGTCGTCGCGGCGTACCCCATCTCACCGCAGACCCACATCGTCGAGGCGCTCTCGGACCTGGTGCGCACCGGCGAGCTGGAGGGCTGCGACTACCTCATGGTGGAGTCGGAGTTCGGCGCGATGTCCGCCTGCATCGGCGCCTCCGCCGCCGGCGCCCGCACGTACACCGCGACCGCCAGCCAGGGCCTGCTGTTCATGGCCGAGGCGCTGTTCAACGCCTCCGGCATGGGCTTCCCGATCGTGATGACGGTGGCCAACCGGGCCATCGGCGCGCCGATCAACATCTGGAACGACCACTCCGACTCGATGTCGATGCGGGACTCGGGCTGGATCCAGCTGTTCGCCTCCTCCAACCAGGCCGCGGTCGACCTGCACGTGCAGGCCTTCGCTCTCGCCGAGCGCCTCTCGGTGCCGGTGATGGTGTGCATGGACGGCTTCGTGCTCACCCACGCGGTCGAGGAGGTCGAGCTGCCCGACGCAGGAGCAGGTGGACCGGTTCCTGCCCTCCTTCGTGCCGCAGCAGGTCCTCGACCCGGCGGCCCCGGTCTCGATGGGGGCGATGGTCGGGCCCGAGGCCTTCACCGAGGTGAAGTACCTCATGCACGCCAAGCAGGTGCAGGCCCTCGACGAGATCCCGCTCATCGCGGCCGACTTCGAGTCGGAGTTCGGTCGCGCCGCCGGGGGTCTGGTCGCGCCGTACCGCCTCGAGGACGCGGAGACCGTGGTCGTCGCCCTGGGCTCGGTGCTCGGTGCGATCGAGGAGGTCGTCGACGACCTGCGCGAGGAGGGCGTCCGCATCGGCGCGCTCGGCATCACCTGCTTCCGCCCGTGGCCGATCGCGGAGGTCCGCGAGGCCCTGGGCAGCGCCACCCGGGTGATCGTGGTCGAGAAGGCGTTCGCCGTCGGCGCCGGCGGGATCGTCGGGCTGAACACCCGGCTCGCGCTGGACCGGTTGCCGGTCACCGTGTACGACGTCGTGGCCGGCCTCGGTGGCCGCCCGGTGACCCGCGCGTCCCTGCGCCAGGTCATCGACGAGGGCCTGGCCGACCGCCTCGACCCCCAGGTCCTGCACTTCCTGGACCTCGACACCGGCCTCGTCGCGGGCGAGCTCGCCCGCACCGGGTCCGGCGGCACGGGTCCCCACGCCGAACACATGCTCCGCGCCCTCGGGATCACCGGGTCCGCGTCCCACTGACAGCAGGAGAGTCCCATGACTTCCCAGGAGATCAAGCTCTACCAGGTCGGTACGTTCGTCGCCGGCAACCGTCTGCTGCCCCTCGAGGTGCGCACCGTGCAGGCCCGCACCGACCGGTCGAACTCGATCACCTCGGGGCACCGCGCCTGCCAGGGCTGCGGCGAGGTGCTCGGCGCCCGCTACGTCCTCGACGCCGCCATGCGGGCCACCGGCGGCGACATGATCGCCGTCAACGCCACCGGCTGCCTGGAGGTGTTCTCGACGCCGTACCCGGAGTCGTCGTGGCAGATCCCGTGGCTGCACTCGCTGTTCGGCAACGCACCCGCCGTGGCCAGCGGGGTCGCGTCCGCGCTGCGGGCCCGCGGCAACGACCACACCCGGGTGGTGGGGCAGGCCGGTGACGGCGGCACCGTCGACATCGGCTTCGGCGCCCTGTCGGGGATGTTCGAGCGCAACGACGACGTGCTGTTCGTCTGCTACGACAACGAGGGCTACATGAACACCGGCGTGCAGCGCTCGGGCGCCACCCCGCCGGCCGCCCGCACCGCGAACACGAAGGTGCTGGGCCCCGAGCCGGGCAACCCGTTCGGCCAGGGCAAGAACGTGCCGCTGATCGCGATGGCCCACGAGATCCCGTACGTCGCCACGGCCACGGTCGCCGACCTGCACGACCTCGAGGACAAGGTCGCGAAGGCGATGACCTTCAGCGGCGCCCGCTACCTGCACGTGCTGGTGCCGTGCCCGCTGGGCTGGGGGTCGGCGTCCAAGGACACGATCCGGGTCGCGCGGCTGGCCAAGGAGAGCGGCCTCTTCCCGGTGTTCGAGGCCGAGCGCGGCGAGGTCACCGGCGTCTCGACGATCCGCCGGCCGGTCCCGGTCGAGGACTACCTGCGGCTGCAGAAGCGCTACGCCCACCTGTTCGGCGACCCGCCGGCCACCGAGGTCATCGCCCGGCTGCAGGCCCGGGCCGACCGCAACATCGCCCGCTTCGGCCTGCTCGCCGACGACACCCCCGACGACAGCACCGCCGACACCCCCGCCGCACCCGGCACGCGGATAGGAGACCGAGATGGACAAGCCCTTCGCGATCACGCTGGACGTCGGCTCCAGCCGCGCCAACAAGACCGGCTCCTGGCGCACCGAACGTGCGGTGTACGTCGAGCGGCAGCCGCCGTGCAACCACGCCTGCCCGGCCGGCGAGGACATCCAGTCCTGGCTGTACGACGCCGAGGAGGGCGGGGCCGGCTACGAGCGCGCCTGGCGCACGATCATGGCCACCAACCCGTTCCCCGCGGTGATGGGTCGGGTCTGCTACCACCCGTGCGAGACCGCCTGCAACCGCGGCATCCTCGACGAGGCGGTCGGCATCAACTCCGTCGAGCGCTTCCTCGGCGACGAGGCGATCCGGCTCGGCTGGACGGTCGAGGCCGAGGCACCGCCCACCGGCAAGCGGGTCCTGGTCGTCGGGGCCGGGCCGGCCGGCCTCGCGGCGGCGTACCACCTGGCCCGCCGCGGGCACGCGGTCACGGTCCGCGACGCCGGGCCGAGGCCGGGCGGGATGATGCGCTACGGGATCCCGGCGTACCGCCTGCCGCGCGAGGTCCTCGACGCGGAGATCCAGCGGATCGTCGACCTCGGCGTCGAGCTGGTCCTCGACTCCCCCGTCACCGACCTGGCCGCGGTGATGGCCGAGGGGGCGTACGACGCGGCGTTCCTCGCCGTCGGCGCCCAGGTCGGCAAGCGGGCCTACATCCCCGCCGGGTCCTCGGCCCACGTGCTCGACGCGGTCTCGATGCTGCACGACCTCGAGGAGGGCGAGCGGCCGCTGCTCGGCCGGCGGGTCGCGGTGTACGGCGGCGGCAACACCGCCCTGGACGCCGCCCGGACCGCCAAGCGGCTCGGCGCCGACGAGGCGCTGGTGGTCTACCGGCGGACCCGCGACCGGATGCCGGCCCACGACACCGAGGTCCGCGAGGCCGAGGAGGAGGGCGTGCTGTTCCGCTGGCTGACCACGATCACGCAGGTCGAGGAGGGCGTGCTCGAGGTCGAGCGGATGGAGCTCGACGAGTCCGGCTTCCCGCAGCCCACCGGCGAGACGGACGTGCTGGACGCCGACGCGCTGGTGCTCGCGCTCGGGCAGGACACCGACCTGACCCTGCTGGACGGCCTCGACGACGTCGAGATCCGCGACGGCGTGGTCGTGGTGGACGGCCGGATGATGACCGGGCGGCCCGGGGTGTTCGCCGGCGGCGACATGGTGCCCGACCAGCGGTCGGTCACGGTGGGCGTCGGGCACGGCCGCAAGGCCGCCGAGAACATCGACGACTACCTCGCCGGCCGGGCCCCGGCACCCGAGCCGGAGCGGGACCTGGCCGAGTTCGCGATGCTCAACACGTGGTACTACGCGGACGCGCCGCGCTCGCACCGCCCGCTGCTGGAGAAGGTACGTCGCCAGTCCACCTTCGACGAGGTGGTGCAGGGCCACGACGAGTCCACCGCGCTCTACGAGGCGCGCCGGTGCATGTCCTGCGGGAACTGCTTCTCGTGCGACAACTGCTTCGGCGTCTGCCCGGACAACGCGGTGATCAAGCTGGGACCACCCGGCGAGTACGAGATCGACCTCGACTACTGCAAGGGCTGCGGCCTCTGCGTCTCCGAGTGCCCGTCGGGCGCGATCATGATGGTGCCCGAGGAGATCTAGGCCATGCCGTCCGCGACGAGCAGCCCCGAGCCCGGGAAGCACGGACTGCTGCAGTCCGCGGCCGAGGCGTTCCTGGACCGCACCCGCGCGGTGGTCGAGCTGGTGGCCACGGCGGGGAGCGGTGCCCTCGGCGCGCTCCCGGAGCCGGTGCCCTCCAGCGTGGGCCGGATGCTGCACGCGATGCGGCTGCTGATCGACCAGATGCCGCCGGTGACCGCCGAGCTCGACGTCCTGATGCAGGAGGTGCACGCCAAGCGGCTCAGCATCCAGGCCCTGCGGGCCGAGCTCGACGCGCTCGACCGCCAGCTCGCGGTGCTCGAGAAGTCGCTGGCCCCGGTCGAGGCGTGGAGCCGTCAGTGGACCCGGCTGCGGGAGTCCCTGACGGAGACGCTCCCCGAGCCGTGACGGCTCAGGCCCAGAGCTGGCCCTCGAGCCGGTCCTCGGCCTCGTCGATGGTGCCCTCGTAGGCGCCGGTGGAGAGGTACTTCCAGCCGGCGTCGCAGACCACGAACGCGATGTCGGCGCGCTCCCCGGCCTTGACCGCCTTCGCGGCCTGGCCGAGCGCGGCGTGCAGGATCGCCCCGGTGGAGATGCCGGCGAAGATGCCCTCGAGCTCGAGCAGCTCCCGCACCCGGCGTACGGCGTCACGCGGGCCCACCGAGAAGCGGGCGTCGATGAGCTCGGCGTCGTACAGCTCCGGGACGAAGCCCTCGTCGAGGTTGCGCAGGCCGTAGACCAGCTCGCCGTACCTCGGCTCGGCGGCGACGATGCGGACCTCCGGCTTGGCGGCCCGGAAGAACCGGGAGACCCCCATCAGCGTGCCGGTGGTGCCCAGCCCGGCCACGAAGTGGGTGATCTCGGGGAGGTCGGCGAGGAGCTCGGGGCCGGTGGTCTCCTGGTGCGCGCGGGCGTTCGCCTCGTTGCCGTACTGGTAGAGCATCACCCAGTCGGGGTGCTCCTCGGCGACCCGCTTGGCCACCCGCACCGCCTCGTTGGAGCCGCCGGCGGCGGGCGAGGACACGATCTCGGCGCCCCACATGCGCAGCAGCAGGCGGCGCTCCTCGGAGGTGTTCTCCGGCATCACGCAGACCAGGCGGTAGCCCTTGAGCTTGGCGGCCATGGCCAGCGAGATGCCGGTGTTGCCGGAGGTGGGCTCGAGGATCGTGCAGCCGGGGCGCAGCGCGCCGTCCTTCTCGGCCTGCTCGATCATCCACAGCGCCGGACGGTCCTTGATGGAGCCGGTCGGGTTGCGGTCCTCGAGCTTCGCCCAGAGGCGTACGTCGGGGCTCGGGGACAGGCTGGGCAGCCCGACCAGGGGCGTGTTCCCGACCGACTGGAGGAGGTTGTCGAAACGCATGCCACCAGCATGACACCGCAGCGGAGGTGGTCCGTCCCGTGTCCGGGGTGACGCCGGGCCCGGGGTGATCTGCGGCTCAGCGCAGGAAGCGCTCCGGGTCGAAGTCGTCGAGCGCGATGATCCGCACCCGCGGCAGCGGCACCTTGAAGGCGCCGACGTCGTCCTCGAGGTCGTGGACCGGGAGGTCGATCGCGTCGAAGGCGGTGCTGGCGTACTCCCGCAGCGCGACCAGGCCCACCTTCCGGCCACCGCCCATGAGGCGCTCGACGTGCTCGACGAAGTCGGCGTCGTGCGTGCAGAGCAGGAGGTCCGCGTCGTCGTGGGCGGCGAGCGCGTCGAGGGTGCGCTGGATGCCGATGTCGACGACCTTCTCGTCGCTGCGGCCGGCCAGCGGGATCGGCCGGTAGTCCATGGCGAGCAGGGCCTGGACGAAGCTGGACGGCAGCTGACCGTTGGAGGCGTTGAGGAAGAAGAGCCCGGTGACGGGCTGGTCCCAGATGCGCTGGGCGTAGGCGGTGACCCGCTCCCAGCGCGGGCGCTCCTCGGGCAGCGGCCGTCGGCCGAGCAGGGAGTTGCCGAGGGTGGCGTCGATGTTCTCGCCGTCGACGATGACGAACGTGCGCCTCATCGGCTCGGCTCCATGACCGGAGCCTACGACCTCGGCGGCCCCGGGTGTGGGGGTTCGGGCGGGATCAGCCGCCGGCGACCGCGGGCAGCACGACGACCTGGTCGCCGTCGGCCAGCGGGGCCTCGAGGCCGCCGATGAACCGGACGTCCTCGTCGTTGATGTAGACGTTCACGAAGCGGCGCAGGTCGGGGCCGTCGAGGAGCCGCTCACGGATGCCCGGGTGGTTCGTCTCGAGGTCGTCGATGAGACCGGCGAGCGTGTCGCCCTGCCCGTCGACGGCCTTCTCGCCGCCGGTGTACGTGCGCAGGATGGTGGGGATCCGGACCTCGATGGCCATCAGTCGGTGCTCCTCGTGTCTGCCGCCTCGGAGGGGGCGTTCGTCGGGACGACGGTGACCTCTTCCTCGGTCACCTCGCCGTCGGTGATTCTGTAGGACCTGAACTCCACGGGGCCGTCGTTATTCCCGTGCTCGCGTGTGCTGACGAGCACGTAGTGCGCGTTCGGCTCGCTCGCGAGGCCGATGTCGGTGCGGCTCGGGTAGGCCTCGGTGGCCGTGTGCGAGTGGTAGACCACCACCGGCTCCTCGTCGCGCGCGTCCATGTCCTTGTAGAGGTGGAGCAGCTCGAGGGAGTCGAACTCGTAGAAGGTCGGGCTGCCCGCGGCGTTGACCATCGGCACGAACCGCACGGGACGGTCGCTGCCCTCGGGGCCCGCGACGATGCCGCACGCCTCGTCGGGGTGGTCACGCTTGGCGTGCGCGACGATCGCGTCGTACGTCGCCTGGTCGATAGTCAACACGCCCACGAGACTATGCCCCGCGCGCGTGGGCGCCGCACCGCGGTGGCCGGGTCCGCATCATGAGATCGACGGAGATGCGACGGCTCGTTGACTTGAAGTATTCTTCAAGTCCTCAAGTCTACCCAGGGAGCCTCCGTGCCCGTCCCGCTGTACCAGGCCAAGGCCGAGTTCTTCCGCACCCTGGGCCACCCCGCCCGGATCCGCGTCCTCGAGCTGCTGTCCGACGACGACCTCGCCGTCCACCAGCTGCTCGACGCGATCGCGATCGAGCCGAGCAACCTGTCCCAGCAGCTGTCGGTGCTCCGCCAGGCCGGTCTGGTCAGCCAGCGACGCGAGGGCGGTGCGGTGATCTACTCCCTGGCGCTACCCGAGGTGCGCGACCTGCTGCTCGCGGCCCGCCGCATCCTGGAGACCAAGCACGCCAGCACGGAGGTCCTGGTCGACGAGCTGACGCGCGAGACGGCGCGGCACCCGTGAGCGCGGCGGCACAGTGGGCGGCAGGCCGGGCCTCCGCCCTCGTCCCGCAGCGTGCGGACCTCGTCGCGATGGTCCGCAGCCCACGCCGCGACCTGCGTCGCCGGGCTGACCGTGGGCGTGGTCGCGCTGCCGCTCGCGCTCGGGTTCGGCATCAGCTCCGGGCTCGGCGCGGCTGCCGGCCTGGTCACCGCGATCGTGGCCGGCATCGTCGCGGCGGTGCTTCGGCGGCAGCAACCTCCAGGTCAGCGGACCGACCGGGGCGATGACGGTCGTCCTGATCCCGATCGTGGCCGCCTTCGGCGCCTCCGGCGTGCTGGTGGTCGGGCTGCTCGCGGGGCTGATGCTGCTGGTGATGGCGGTCGCCGGGCTGGGGACGCTACGTCCGCTTCATCCCGCTGCCGGTGGTCGAGGGCTTCACGGTCGGCATCGCCCTGATCATCGGGCTCCAGCAGGTGCCGTCGGGACTCGGTGTACCGGCCAGCGGCGACCACGTCTACACCACCGCCGCGTCCGCGGTCGTCTCCTGGCTCGAGGACCCGCAGTGGTGGGAGCCCGCCCTCACCGCCGCGGTCATCGCCGTGATGCTGCTGACCGCGCGGCTGCGGCCCGCCCTTCCCGGCTCGCTCATCGCCGTGGTCCTCGCCACCGGTGCTCGCCGAGGCGCTGCGGCTCGACGTCGCCGAGGATCGGCGCCCTGCCGTCCGGCCTGCCGACGCCGCACTTCCCGACGGTCGCCGTGGGCCGGACCTGACCGGACCTGCTGCTGCCGGCCGTCGCGGTCGCCGTCCTCGCCGCGCTGGAGAGCCTGCTCTCGGCCAGCGTCGCGGACGCGATGAGCGTCTCGGAGCGGCACGACCCCGACCGCGAGCTCTTCGGGCAGGGCCTGGCGAACCTCGCCAGCCCGCTGTTCGGCGGGCTGCCCGCCACCGCGGCGATCGCCCGGACCGCGGTCAACGTGCGCAGCGGCGCGACCTCGCGGATGGCCGCCGTCGTGCACGCGGTCTTCCTGCTCGCGGTCGTCCTGGCCCTCGCGCCCGTGGTCGGGCGGATCCCGCTCGCGGCCCTGGCCGGCGTACTCATCGCCACCGCGGTGCGGATGGTCGAGGTGGGCTCGCTGCGCACCCTGGTGCGGGCCGGGCGCGGCGACGCGGTCGTCCTGGTGGGTACGGCGGTCGCCACCGTCGCCTTCGACCTCGTCACCGCCGTCGTGCTCGGCG
Organism: uncultured Actinomycetota bacterium; assembly: GCA_963721775.1. Taxonomy (GTDB): domain Bacteria; phylum Actinomycetota; class Actinomycetes; order Propionibacteriales; family Nocardioidaceae; genus Nocardioides. The sequence goes on from CAVRMH010000043.1 coordinate 35,753, forward strand.
TGGTCGCGGCCGGCGCCGTCGCCCTGCGTCGGATGGCCCAGACCGCGGTCCTGGAGCAGGTGCCGGTCACCGGGGACGCCCACGACGACCACGGCGCCGAGGAGCACGCCCTCCTCGACGAGCACATCGTGGCCTACCGGCTCGACGGCCCGCTCTTCTTCGCGGCGGCACACCGGGCCCTGCTCGAGCTCAGCACGCTCAGCGACGTCCGCGTCGTGATCCTGCGCATGTCGCACGTCTCGGGCGTCGACGTGACCGGCGCCGCCGTGCTCCGCGACACCATCACCCGGCTCGAGTCGCACGGCATCACGGTGCTGCTGTCGGGTGTGCGCCAGCAGAACAGCGGCGTCCTCGACGCTCTCGGCGTCTACACGAGCCTGGCGCACGAGGGACACCTGTTCACCTCGACGCCGGAGGCGATCGCCCACGCCCGCCGACACGCGGCCCGCGAACCACACCAGTCCGCGGAGCCGGTCAACGACTGACGCGCGTCAGTCGGTCAGCGCCTCGACCAGGGTCTCCTGGAGGTACCCGACCCACTCGTAGATGTCGTGCGCCTGTGCCCGCGGATCCTCGTCGGGCATCGCCGCCCACACGGCCTCGTCGTCCTCCTCGACCCCGAGGCGGGTGGCGAGCGCGAGCCGGATGTCGGTGAAGGACCGCAGCCAGGTCTGGGCGGTGGCCTCGTCGAGCTCGACGTCGAAGTGCAGCCCCTCCTCGGTGAGCTCGGGCGGCAGCCCGGCCTCCTCGAGTCCGTCGATGATGGTGATCGCGGCCCGCGACTTGCCGTCGCGGAGCGACCCCTCGGTGAACCGGCGGAACTCCGCGGCCGCCTCCTCGTCGTCGGCGTACGCCGTGGGGAAGAGCCGCGCGAGCACCGGGTCCTCGGGCTCGTTGGTCGGCCCGGAGAAGTCCATCATCGCCTCGAACGGGTCCTGGTCCTTGGGAGCCGCCTCCTCGTTGCGGAGCAGCTCGACGAGCTGGGAGGCCAACGAGCGCAGGAGATCGGCCTCGAACCCCGTGAAGTTGGCGATGACCTGGCGGCTGCGGCGGTGTCGGGCGAAGCCGCTCATGCTGCCTTTTCCATGGTCGCCCAGAGGCCGTACTCGTGCATCGCCTGCACGTCGCGCTCCATCTCCTCGCGGCTCCCGGTCGACACCACCGAGCGACCGTCGTTGTGCACCTCGAGCATCAGCTTCTCGGCCTTCTTCCGCTCGTAGCCGAAGTACGTCGTGAAGACGTAGGTCACGTAGGACATGAGGTTGACGGGGTCGTTCCACACGATGGTCACCCAGGGCTTGGCCAGGACGGTCATCTCGTCCGGCGTGAGCGTGGGCTCGACCTCGACGGGGCTCGCTGCTGACACGCGTACCATCGTGGCACAGTACGGTCCGTGACCCGCGCACCCGCCTCGACGGCACTGCTCACCGACCACTACGAGCTGACCATGCTCCAGGCCGCACTGGAGGCGGGCACGGCCCACCGGCGTTCGGTCTTCGAGCTGTTCCCGCGGCGACTGCCCGAGGGTCGGCGGTACGGCGTGGTCGCCGGCGTCGGCCGGGCCCTGGACGCGATCGAGCACTTCCGCTTCGACGACGAGACGCTGGCGGTGCTCCGCGACGGCGGCGTGGTCGACGCCACCACCCTCGACTGGCTGGCGGACTTCCGCTTCACCGGCGACGTGTGGGGCTACCCCGAGGGCGAGATCTACTTCCCCTACTCCCCCCTGGTGATCGTCGAGTCGTCGTTCGCGGAGGCGGTCGTCCTCGAGACCGTGCTGCTGTCGATCTACAACCACGACGCCGCGATCGCCAGCGCCGCCTCGCGGATGACGATGGCCGCGCACGGGCGCCCCTGCATCGAGATGGGATCGCGGCGTACCCACGAGGAGGCGGCGGTCGCCTGCGCCCGGGCGGCGTACGTCGCGGGCTTCGAGGCCACCTCCAACCTGGCGGCCCGGCAGCGGTACGGCGTACCGACGGCGGGCACCTCGGCCCACAGCTTCACCCTGCTGCACGACTCCGAGGAGGACGCGTTCCGCGCGCAGGTGACCTCGCTCGGCAAGGGGACCACGCTGCTCGTCGACACCTACGACGTCACCGAGGCGGTCCGGCTGGCCGTCGAGGTGGCCGGCACGGAGCTCGGCGCGGTCCGGCTCGACTCCGGCGACCTCGGCGAGCTGGCCCACCAGGTGCGCCGCCAGCTCGACGGGCTCGGCGCCCGGGACACCCGGATCGTGGTGACCAGCGACCTCGACGAGTACGCCATCGCCTCGCTCGGCCTCGGCGCCCGTCGACGGGTACGGCGTCGGCACCGAGCTGGTCACCGGCAGCGGGCACCCGACCTGCGGCTTCGTCTACAAGCTGGTCTCCCGCGAGGGCGACGACGGCACGATGGTCTCGGTCGCGAAGAAGAGCACCGACAAGATCTCGATCGGCGGGCGGAAGTACGCCCTGCGCCGACGCAACGCGCGCGGGGTCGCCGAGGTCGAGGTGATCGGCATCGGCGAGCCGCCGGTGGACGACGGCGACGACCGCTCGCTGCTCGTGGAGCTGGTCCGCGACGGGGAGATCGTCGGCCGGGAGTCGCTCGAGGCCGCCCGCGAGCGGCACGCGGCCGCCCGCGCCGAGCTGCCGCTCAGCGCGCAGATGCTGAGCAAGGGCCAGCCGGTGCTGGAGACGCTCCACATCTGACCCGGGCTCAGTCCTCCGGAGACGTGGGTGCGTCGGCGGGGTCGGTGACCGCCCCGAACCGGACGGCGCTCCAGTGCTCCTCGCCGAGCCGTCGCAAGATGACCAGGAGCTGGCCGAAGACGACCTGTCCGACGACCATCTCCTCCAGCAGCTCGAGCCGGCCCCGGGTGGTGTCGAGGTGCCAGATCTCGTCGCGGGCGATCTGGTCCGCCGCGCGCACGTAGGGCATCACCGCGGCCGGGTCCGAGTCGTGGGTCTGGTAGCGCCCGATCGCCTCGAGGACCGAGGCCAGGTTGTCGCGGTCGACGGAGTCCGGGCCGCACCCGGGTCCACCCGGCCCGGTCGATCAGGCCGTCGGCCACCGCGCGGACGGTGGCGCGCTCCGGTCCGGCCGGGGCCGGCTTCGGCGCCAGCGCGACGGAGGCAGCGGCCAGCATCTCGTGCACCGTCGAGTGGCGCGACTCGGTGGTCCCCACGAGCTGGCCGAGCCGGTCCACCGGCACGTCGCCGACCTCGCGCAGCACCCGCAGCAGGCCGAGCCGCATCCGGTGCGTGTCGTCGTACGACGTGAGGCGCGGGGTGATCTTCTCGCCCGGGTGCAGCAGCCCCTCGCGCAGGTAGAACTTGATCGTCGGCACCGGCACGCCCGACGACTCCGACAGCTCCGAGATGCGCATGGTCCTCCTGGGATCTCCGTTGACAGGGCCCGACGATAGTGGCACTGTCTTGCTAGATACCCAGTCTATCTTGGAGTCCGCCATGACCACCACCCGCCGCATCCCCCGGGCCTACCGGGGCGCCGCCGACGCCGCACCGCGAGGAGTGCGCGGAGGCCAGTACGTCGCCGAGGTCGACACCGACCCGGTCGTCTTCGTGATCGGCATGCGCGTCAATCGCTGGCGCAGGGTCCGCAGCTGGTGGCCCGCCTTCACGGGCATGCCGCGCATGCTCGCCGAGCTGCGGAAGGCCGACGCCGGCCTGCTGGGCGCACACAGCTTCTGGGCCGGCCGCACCTTCCTCGTGATCCAGCACTGGCGCAGCGCGGAGGAGCTCGGCGCCTATGCCCGCAACCAGGACTTCACCCATGCCCGGGCCTGGGCGGAGTTCAACCGGTCGGCCGCGGCGACCGGCGACGTCGGCATCTTCCACGAGACCTACGTCGTGCCGCGTGACGGGATCGAGTCCGTCTACGGCAACATGCCGGCGTTCGGGCTGGCCGCCGCGCACGGCAGCAGGGCCCGGGGCGTCCCCGGCCCGCGCACCGCCGCCCACGACCGCCTCGACTCCACGGATCCGGAGTACGCCGAGGAGTGAGTCGCGCTCCGCTCGCTGCCGCTAGGCTCGCTCGCATGAAGCGGGCACTGATCGTCGTCGACGTCCAGAACGACTTCTGCGAGGGCGGGTCGCTGCCCGTGACCGGCGGCGCGCAGGTCGCCCACGACATCGCCGAGATCCTCCACCACTGGACGATCCGCGACCCGAAGGCGCCGGACTACACCCACGTGGTGGCCACCAAGGACCACCACGTCGACCCCGGTGCCCACTGGTCCGCCGAGCCGGACTTCGTGGACTCCTGGCCGGTGCACTGCGAGGTCGGCACCGACGGCGAGGCCTTCCACCCCAACCTCGACCCGCAGCCCTTCGACGCGATCTTCCTCAAGGGCGACCACGCCGCGGCGTACTCCGGCTTCGAGGGGCGCACGACCGACGGGCACACGCTGTCGGACTGGCTCCGGGAGCGGGAGGTCACCGACGTCGACGTGTGCGGGATCGCCACCGACTACTGCGTCCGCGCCACCGCGCTCGACGCGGTGAGCAACGGCTTCGCCGTACGCCTGCTGCCGCACCTGTGCGCCGGGGTCGCGCCCGAGACGTCCGAGAAGGCACTGAAGGAGATGGCCGCCGCCGGCGTGCGGTGTGAGCGCGGGACGTCATGCGTTCCGGTCGCCCCAGCGACCACGAGGTATGACGTTGCCCGCGACGTCCACGTCGTACGACGTTGCGCGCCGACTCAGGGGCTCGTGAGCACGACGAGCTGCTGGGTCGCCCGGGTCATCGCGACGTACCGGTCGACCGCTCCCTCGATGCCGTCGCCGAACGTGTCCGGGTCGATGACGACGACGAGGTCGAACTCGAGGCCCTTGGACAGCTCGGGGGTCAGCACGCGGACCCGGGACGTCGCCGGGATCGCTGGCCTCGTCGACCTCGCGAGCGCTGATGACGCAGGCGATGCCGTCGGCGTGCTCCGGCGAGCCACGACTCGAGGATCGGGCGGAGGTCCGCCACGGGTCCGTGCACGACGGGGACGCCGGTGCTGCGGACGGAGGTCGGGACGTTGGCGTCCGGGAGCGCGGCCCGGATCACCGGCTCGGCCTCGACCATGACCTCCTCCGGCGTCCGGTAGTTGATGCCCAGGGACGCGAGCTCGACGTGGTCGAGCCCGATCCGCGCCAGCCGTTCCTCCCACGACTCGGTGAACCCGTGCCGCGCCTGCGCGCGGTCCCCGACGATGGTGAGGCTGCGGGACGGGCAGCGCAGCAGCAGCATCTGCCACTCCGCGTCGTTCAGCTCCTGGGCCTCGTCGACGACGATGTGGGCGAACGGGCCGGCGAGCAGGTCCGGGTCCGCGGCCGGTACGGCGCCCTCGTCGACCAGGGCGTGCTGCAGGTCCTGCCCGCGCAGCATCGACATCACCATCATCTCCGAGTCGTCGGTGGCGATCAGGTGGTCGACGACCCGGGACATCTCCTCGCGCTCCGACTCCAGCACGGCACGCTGCCGCTGCCGGTTCCGTGACGCCTCGGGGTCGCCGAGCCGCAGCCGCGCCGCGTCGAGGAGGGGCAGGTCCGAGACCGTCCAGGCCTGGGCGTCGGTCGCGCTGCAGCGCCCGGACCTCCTCCGGGCTCAGCCACGGGGCGCACATCCGCAGGTAGGCCGGCACCGTCCACAGGTCCCCGACGAGGTCGGTCGGCTCGATCCGCGGCCAGGCCGCGCCGAAGGCGTCGACCAGCTCGCCGTTGCGCGCCAGCGACTTCCGGAGCCGCTCGGGCGGCACGTCCTCGTCGTCCACCTTGTCGACCAGGATGGTGAGCAGCTCCTCCCAGACCTCGTCGCGCGCCTCGTTGTGCGGCGTACCGGGATCCGCCGAGGCGAACGCCTCGGCCCAGTCGGAGGCGCTGAGCCAGAGGTCGGTCCACGGCGTCTCGACCTCCATGCCCACGGTCGGCGGCTGCTCGTACAGCCGGACGGCCGGCTCGATCGCCGTCACCATCTCCGCGGTCGACTTCAGCCGGGCCACATCGGGATCCGCCTCGACCCCGGCCGCGGCTCCCTCGGGTACGAGGTCGCGCAGCGTGCAGGTCTGCACGCCCTCCTCCCCCAGGCTGGGCAGCACGTCGGCGACGTAGGCGAGGTAGGGCTGGTGCGGACCGACGAACAGCACCCCGCCGCGCCGGTGGCCAAGGCGTGGGTCGGCGTACAGGAGGTACGCCGTGCGGTGCAGGGCGACGACGGTCTTCCCGGTGCCCGGACCGCCGTCGACCACGAGCGCCCCGCGCGACCCGGCGCGGATGATCGCGTCCTGGTCGGCCTGGATGGTGCCGAGTACGTCGCGCATCCGGGGGGACCGGCTGCTGCCCAGGCTGGCGATGAAGGCGGACTGGTCGTCCAGGGCGGCGGCGTGCCCGTCGAACCCGTCGGCGGTGAACACCTCGTCCCAGTAGTCGCTGATCCGGCCGAGGGTCCAGCGATACCTCCGGCGGCTGGCCAGGCCCATCGGCCGCGCGTGGGTGGCGCCGAAGAACGGCTCCGCGGCGGGCGACCGCCAGTCGAGCAGGAGCCGGCGGCCCGTGCTGTCGGTGAGGCCGAGGCGTCCGACGTACACGGGCTCGCCGTCGTCGGCGCCGACCATGTGCCCCAGGCACAGGTCCAGGCCGAAGCGACGCAGGGCACGCAGCCGGGAGGTCAGCCGGTGCACCTCCAGGTCGCGGTCCATGGCCTCCTGGCCGGTGCCGCCGGGTGCCCGGCGCGCGGCGTCGAGGCGGTCGGTCAGGTCGGCGATCGACTCCTCCAGGCTCCTCGCGACGGCCGCGAAGTGCCGCTCGTCGTCGGCGATCAGTGCCGGATCGGCCTTGGCAGCGAGGTGGGCGGGAAGGTCGAAGGCGCTCGAGGTCAGGGGGTGCACGTCATCAGCTCCGAGTCATGCGGGATCAGCGGGTCGAGCCTCCACGGGCAGCCCGTCGGCCGCCGGGTGTTCCGGCTACGGCTGGCGATTGTGAGGCCTGACCGGGGCCTTGCCGCAAGCCCCCCTCTGCGCTATATCTTGGAAGTGGAAGGGAGCGGGACTCCCTTCCACTTCTCATTTCCGGGGCGTCTCGAGATCGCGCTGGTACACCACCGACCGGTGCGTCGGCCGGTAGCCGAGCCCCTCGTTGACGCGGCGCATCGCACCGTTGCTGTCGGCGGTGTCGGTCACCAGCCCGGCGAGGTCCGGAAACCGTTCGCGGGCACGGCGGACCGCCTCGGCCTTCATCCAGCGGGCCAGGCCGTGGCCGCGGTGCTCCGGCAGCACACCCGTGCCGTAGTGCAGGCCGTCCCCGGTCCCGTCGGCCGGCACCACGAGCTCGGTGAACCCGACGATCGAGCCGTCCGCCTCGACCACCGCCGCGACCGTGTCCAGGTGCTCGCCCCGACGGGCCACCGCCTCGGCGACCGCGCGAACCCGGTCGACGTCCCAGGTCTGCGGACTCACCTCGGTGTCGTCCATCGGCATGTCGTCCATGGCCCGCCGCGAGGCGGCGAACGTCGCCGCCAGCTCCTCGGGCACCACACCCCGCCAGGCGACGAGCCGGTAGCCCGGCCGGTCCGGTTCGGGGGACAGTGCGGCTCTGGCGAGGTCGAGCCGCGCGTAGGTCAGCCGGAGCACCGGCCGGAGACCGGAGGCAGCGAGGAACCGGTCGCCCGCCGAGTCGGCCTCGACCGGCTCGCAGACCAGCGCCCGCCGTCCCTCCTCGCGCGCCGCTGTCGGTCGCCGCCTCGAGCAGGCGGGTTCCCACGCCGCGTCGACGCTCGGCGGGGTGCACGTGCAGCTCGAGGTCGGCGGTCGTGCCACCGTCGGGGAGCCGCAGGAACGCGGTGCCCAGCGGGGTGCCGTCCGGCGACGAGGCCAGCCACCCCGGGCGCCCGTCGGCGAGCAGGGCGATCGTCCGGATGCCCATGCCGCGAGTCACGCTCTCGCCCCGGAAGGTGGGGTGGCGCTTCTCGGAGAAGGCCCGCATGCCCTCGGCGACGTCCGCCGTGCGCAGCAGCATGGTCTGGGTCTTCCGCTCGAACTCCAGCGCCGGCTCGAGCTGCGGCCAGGCCGCCGCGTTGACCGCCCGCTTGGTGGCGGCCTGCGCGAGCGGGGCACCGTGGCTCAGCCGGCGGACCACCCGGGCCAGCTCCGCGGGGTGCTCGGCGTCCGGGAACACGTGCGAGACCAGCCCGGCGTCGTACGCCGCACGAGCCGTCAGCGGTTCGGCCAGCAGCGCCATCCGCATCGCCCGCGGCCGGCCGATCGCCGCGGCCACGGTGGCGGTCGCACCTCCGTCCGGCATCAGGCCGACCCGGGCGAAGGCCAGCAGGAGCGACGCCGACTCCGCGCACACGGTGAGGTCGCAGGCCAGCGCGGCGGAGAGCCCGACCCCGGCGGCGATGCCGTTCACGCCGGCCACCACCGGCTTGTCGCAGGCGGTGATCGACCGGATCAGCCGGTTGGCGGCATCCAGCGCGCGCACGTCGAAGCGCTCGTGCGCGTCCTCCCCGCCGATGTCGGCGCCGGTGCTGAACGCCGGCCCGGTGCCGGTCAGCACCACCACGCGTACGTCGTCGCGCGCGGACGCCTCCTCGAGCAGCTGCGCGGTCCCGATCGTCATCTCGCCGGTGAGCGCGTTGAAGCTCTGCCGGACGGTCGAAGCGGATGGTCAGCACGCCGTCGGCCTCGGTGACGGCCAGGCCCGGAACAGTCATGCCGGCCAACCTAGCGGCGTCCCGGCCCCGGGATCAGGAGGCCGGGACGCCCGCAGGTCAGGAGGTGACCGTGATCGGCGTGCCGTTCGGAGGTCAGCTTCCAGTCGGACGAGGCGAACTGCGCCGGGTCGATGGTGCCGTGCGCGGTGACCCAGTCGATGAGCAGCTGCCGGATCTCGACCTGCCGGTTGTAGACCACCGGCGCCGTCGCGACGTGCGGGAAGCCGCCGCCGCCGCTCTGGCGGTAGTTGTTCACCGCCAGCACGAACTCCTCCGGTCCGGTGACCGCGGCGCCGCCGTAGGCCAGGTTGCGGATCCGGTCGCCGACCGGGCGGGCCAGGTCGATGTCGTAGGTCAGGTCCGCGTCGAGACCCGCCACCGAGTCGAAGTTGTAGTCGGGGGTGCCGTTCGGCGCGGTCGGCGTCACCGCGTTGGTGACGTCGGCGATCGGGACCGGCCCGGCCGTGTTCACCGGCTTGAAGTAGCGCGCGGAGTACTCCAGGTAGTCCTTCACCTGGGCACCGGTCACCTTCACCGCCAGCAGGGTGTTGTCGTAGATGTAGAGCCCCGCGACGTCGCGGACGGTCACGTCGCCGGAGGGGAAGCTGGCCGCCCGGTTGAACGGCGCCGCGATCGACAGCACCGGCAGCGCGGCATCGGTCCCGGCCACGGCTGTCTTCACCGCGTCGGCCTGGACGTAGTTGACGAAGTCGATGATCGGCACGTCCTCGACCACCGCCCGGGCCGCCGACAGCGCCTGGGCCGACGTGCCGATGACGGAGTTGACGTAGCGGACCACGGTGTCGTGCTGGCCGCGGACCGCGGCCGCGACAGCGGGGTGCTCGGCGACGGTGTTGGAGTTCAGCGTCTGGCCGGTCGCCGAGGCCACGCGCCAGCGGCGCCCGCGCAGCTCGAGGCGGAGGTCCATCACGGCCACCCGCATGCCCCAGTAGAGCGGCTCGACGAGCAGCACGTCCTGGCCGGTGGTCGTGTTGCGCACGTAGCGCTGCGGGATCTCGCGGTGCGCGTGGCCGACCAGGATCGCGTCGACGCCGGGCACCTGCTCGGCGACCAGCGAGGCGGCGTTCTCGGGGTAGGGCAGCGCGTCGCCGTACGACGAGCTGGTGTCGGCGCCGGAGTGGGCGGAGACGATGACGACGTCGCAGCCGAGGGCCTTGAGCTTCGGGACGAAGACCTTGGCCTGCTCGACGAGGCCGGGGAACTCCATCCGGCCCTCGACGTTGGCCTTGTCCCAGATGGCGATGCCGGGGTTGGTCAGGCCGAGCACGCCGACCTTGGCCTTGATGCCGTTGGGGAGCGTGAACTCCTTGATGACGTACGGCGGGAACACCGGGCGCCGGGTCGCGGGGTCGACCGCGTTGGCGCCGAGCAGCGGGAAGTTCAGCTGCGACTCGAAGGTGCGCAGGTGCTCGATGCCGTAGTTGAACTCGTGGTTGCCGAGCGCGGCGGCGTCGTACCCGACGAGGTTCATCGCGGCCGCCATCGGGTGGGTGCCCCCGGCGGTGATCGGCGCGATCCGGGCGTAGTAGTAGGCCAGCGGCGTGCCCTGGATGGTGTCGCCGGCGTCGAGGGTCAGCACCGCCTCGCCCTTGTGCCGGCGCTTGAGGGCCTCGATCAGCGTGGCCACCTTGGCGACGCCGATGTCGTCGGCGGCGGCGTTGGTGAACTCGGCGTTCTTGAAGTAGTCCCAGTTGAAGACGTTGCCGTGCAGGTCGGTGGTGCCGAGGACGGTCAGGCGGGCCCACGGGATGCCGCCCGTGGTGGTGCCGGCCGCGGCGGGACCGGCGGCGTAGCCGACCGCGGCGAGCGCGCCGCCCCGGCGAGCCCGGTGAGCACGGCGCGGCGGGAGGTGGGCGGAACGGCAGGCAGCGTCATGGGACTTCCCGAGAAGTAGTCGAGGCGGACCGGGTCTTTCTACAGCCCCCTCCCCCGGGCCCGTCAAGAGATCTCCGGCGGTTTCATCGGATTGCCGCACGATCTTCACCAATCCAACTCCCCAAGAAGTGTTTGACAGTCAGCGATCGACCCGGTGCATACTCCCCAAGAGACTTGGAGGGTCAGATGAACGACGACACCACGAGCGCACTGCGCGCCGTCGCCCACCCGGTGCGGCTGCAGATCCTGTCGCTGCTGACCGGGACCGAGCTCAGCGCCGCCGAGGTGGCCCGCGAGCTCGGCATCAGCCACGCGAACGCCTCCTACCACCTGCGCACGCTGCTCGACGCCGGCGCGGTGGTGATCGCCTCGGAGGAGAAGATCCGCGGCGGCGTCGCCAAGCGCTACCGCCACCCCTGGGAGAAGGACGCCGCAGCGAAGGAGCCCGGTGCCGCGAGGGAGCCCGGCCACCGCAGCTCCGTCGAGGACCGCGCGCTCTACGTGCGGGCGATGGCCGAGGAGATGGTCCGCCGCGCCCACCTGTCGCAGACTGGCACCCGCGCCCACTTCACCGACGCGGAGCTCTGGGTCTCCCCCGAGGACTACGCGCAGGTCGAGGCGGCGATCACGCAGGCCTCGGTCGCGTTGCACGCCGCCGCCCGCCCGCCGCGCACCGACGGCACGGTCCGGGTCAGCCTGACCGCGGCGATGTTCCGGATGGAGGAGGGCCGATGACCTGGCGTCAGTCGCTCGCACCGCTGCACGACCGGCAGTTCCGCTTCTTCTTCGCCTCCCGGACGGTGAACATCGTCGGATCGATGATGGCGCCGATCGCGCTGGCCTTCGCGGTGCTCGACCGTCGAGGACACCGCCTCCGCCCTCGGCCAGGTGCTCGCCGCGCGCAGCATCCCGATGGTGGTCTTCCTGCTGCTCGGCGGCGTGATCGCCGACCGGGTCGACCGCCGCGTCGTGATCCAGGTCTGCAACGTCGGTCTCCGCGCTGTCGCAGGGCGCCGCCGCCTGGCTGGTCATCACCGGACAGGCCGAGCTGTGGCACCTGATCGTCCTGGAGGCGGTCAACGGCACCTCGTCCGCCGCCTCCATCCCCGCGATGCAGGGGATGATCCCCCAGCTGGTGCCTCGCGCCCAGCTCCAGCCGGCCAACGTGCTGCTGTCGATGGCCCGCGGCACGCTCGTGGTGCTCGGCCCGACCATCGCGGCCCTGCTCGTGGTCGCGGTCGGCCCGGGCTGGGCACTCGCGGTCGATGCCGGCACGTGGCTGGTCGCCGCCGTCCTGCTCCTCCCCGTGCACCTGCCGGCCCGGGTCCGCAGCCGAGTCCGCCAGCATGGTGCGGGAGCTCCGCGAGGGGTGGACGCTGTTCCGCCGACGACCTGGCTCTGGACCGTGGTCCTCGGCTTCGGCGCCCTCAACGCGATCCACGCCGGCGCCTGGTTCACCCTCGGCCCCACCGTCGCCCGCGACACCATCGGCGTCGCCGGCTGGGGGTACGTCGTGTCCGCCGAGTCGGTCGGCATGCTGCTGATGACGCTGGTGCTGCTCCGGGTGTCGTCTGCGCTACCCGCTGCGGGCCGGGATGCTCGGCTGCCTGGTCTTCGCGCTGCCGCTGCTGCTGCTCGGGCTCGACCCGCACGTCGTGCCGCTGGTGCGGCGCGATGCTGCGTCACCGGCGCGGGGATGGAGGTGTTCGGACTCGGCTGGAACCTCGCCATGCAGGAGAACGTCCCCGAGGAGCATGCTGTCGCGCGCCTACTCCTACGACGCGCTCGGCTCGTTCGTCGCGATCCCGGTCGGCCAGCTGGTCTACGGCCCGCTCGGCGAGTGGTTCGGCGCGGAGGCGGTGCTCGTCGCCAGCGCGATCGCCTACGCGGCAGTCGTGCCTGCTCATGCTGTCGTCGCGCTGCGGTGCGCAACCTCGAGCACCGGCCGGCCGACGAGGTCATCCCCACCGCGACGCCAGTGTCGTGATCACGGTGTCGCGGCGGTTGGTGGCCGGGCCGAGCACCTTCTCGACGACGGCGTTGTCGAGGGTGGCCTCGTGGTAGTTCTTCCCGAGCAGCAGGTGCGCGGCCCGGCCGCGGACGACCACCCGCTCCGCCTCGGTGGAGAGGGCTTCTGCCTCGCGCACCGCCGCCTGCGTGGGCGTCTGCTTCAGCACCGAGACGTAGTGCCGGCCGACGCCGTCGCGCGCCGCGGCGAGCTCGACGGCGTCCGCGGCGACCTGGACCAGGTCGGCGATGCTGAGCACGATGGTGGGCACCTCGAACTCGCGGTCGGCGAGGAAGGCCTTCTCCAGCACGTCCTCGATCCGCGCGGGTGAGCGCATCCTCGTGTCCAGGCGGACGTTGCCGGTGTTGATGTAGGTCTCGACCCCGGTGAACCCGGCCTCCTCGACGGCCGCCTTGATGGAGTCCTTGGGGAAGGTGCGCCTCGACCCGAGGTTGATGGCCCGGAGGAACGCGACGTACGTCGTCATGGGGCCATGCTGCCCCAACCCAGCCGCCCGGACAGGTCATTGCGGCGCTTGGCGGTCGGTCGTAACTTGACCTCAACACCTACCGAGGAGTCACTTCATGGCTGACGTTGGTGCCCAGGACCGGTTCGACTACGTCGTGGTGGGCTCCGGGAGCGCGGGAGCCGTGGTCGCGGCCCGGCTCAGCGAGGACCCGTCCACCTCGGTCCTGCTGCTCGAGGCAGGTGGGTCGGACGACGCCGACGAGATCCGGATCCCGGTCGCGTTCTCCACCCTCTTCAAGACCCGGTGGGACTGGAACTACGAGACCACCGTCCAGAAGCAGCTGCACGGCCGGACGACGTACTGGCCGCGGATGAAGGCGCTCGGCGGCTGCTCGTCGATGAACGCGATGATCTACATCCGCGGCAACCGTGCCGACTACGACGAGTGGCGCGACGCCCACGGCGCCACCGGGTGGGGCTACGACGACGTGCTCCCCTACTTCATCCGGGCCGAGGGCAACACGCGGCTGGGCTCGCCGTACCACGGCCAGGACGGACCGCTGCACGTCGAGGACCGCCGCTACACCCACCCGCTCACCACCGCCTGGGTCGACGCCGCGGTCGCCTCCGGGATCAAGCCGACCGACGACTTCAACGGCGCCGAGCAGGAGGGCGCCGGCCTCTACCAGGTCACCCAGAAGAAGGGCCGCCGCTGGTCGGTCGCCGACGCCTACCTCCGCCCGGCGCTCGGGCGTCGCAACCTGACCGTGCGCACCGGCGCCCTCGCGACGCGGGTGCGGCTGGACGGCACCCGGGCGGTCGGCGTCGACTACACGGCGCAGGGCCGCGAGCACACGGCGTACGCCGCGGCCGAGGTGGTCCTCTCCGGTGGCTCGATCAACAGCCCGCAGCTGCTCATGCTCTCGGGCATCGGGCCGGCCAGCCACCTGCGCGAGACGGGCATCGACGTCGCGGTCGACCTGCCGGGCGTCGGGCAGAACCTGCACGACCACCCGGCGTGCCCGGTCATCTGGCACACGAAGGACACCACCGACCTCGCGGAGTTCCTCGGGCTGCCCAGCCTGCTGCGCTGGAAGGCACGCGGCACCGGGCCGCTGGTCTCCAACGTCGGCGAGGGCGGCGCGTTCTTCCGCAGCCGCGAGGAGCTCGCCGCGCCCGACCTGCAGGTGCACGTCGCGCCGTCCGGCTTCTACGACAACGGCCTGCACGAGCCGACCTCGCGGGCGGTGACCGCCGCCGCGACGCTGGTCCACGTGAAGAGCCGCGGCAGCCTGCGCCTGCGGTCGGCCGACCCGACCTGGCAGCCCGAGATCGACCCGGCCTACTACGACGACCAGGCCGACCTCGACGCGATGACCGCCGGCGTACGCCGCATCCTCGACATCGCGCGGGAGGCGCCGTTCGCCCGGTTCCTGGACCGGCAGTGGATGCCGGCCTCCGACTCCGACGCCGACATCGAGGCCCACCTCCGCGACATGTCGCAGACGCTCTACCACCCGGTCGGCACCTGCGCGATGGGCACCGGCGACCAGGCGGTGGTGGACCCGGAGCTGCGCGTCCGCGGCGTCGAGGGGCTGCGCGTCGCCGACGCCTCGGTGATGCCGACCGTCCCCCGGGGGAACACCAACGCACCGACGATCATGGTGGGCGAGAAGGCCGCCGCCCTGATCGCCGGCACCGACGCGAGGAGCAACCGATGAGCGCGCCCACCCCGACCAAGGCCAACGCCGGCCAGCCGGAACCCGACGGCACCGCCGCCGCCACCACGTCGGCGACGTTCGACTCCCTCGACCCGGCCAACGGCGACGTCGTCGGCACCTATCCCGAGCACTCCGCCGAGGACGTCCGCGCCGCGGTGGAGCGGGCGCACGAGGCGGCCGCCTGGTGGTCCGCCCTCTCCTTCGACGAGCGCGGCGAGCTGCTGACGAAGTGGAAGGGCGTGATCACCCGCCGCATCGCGCAGCTGGCGCACCTCGTCCACCAGGAGACCGGCAAGCCGCACGCCGACGCCCAGATCGAGATCGCCCTGGCGATCGAGCACCTGAGCTGGGCGGCCGGCCACGCGGAGAAGGTCCTCGGCCGGCACAAGGTCAGCTCCGGCCTGACCATGGCCAACCAGGCGGCCACCGTGGAGTACAAGCCGCTCGGCGTCATCGGCGTCATCGGCCCGTGGAACTACCCGGTCTTCACCCCGATGGGCTCGATCGCCTACGCCCTGGCGGCGGGCAACGCGGTCGTCTTCAAGCCCAGCGAGTACACCCCCGGGGTCGGGGTCTGGCTCGCCGACGCCTTCGCCGAGATCGTGCCGGACCACCCGGTCTTCCAGGTCGTCACCGGCCACGGGGAGACCGGTGCCGCGCTGGCGGGCGCCCGCGTGGGCAAGGTGGCGTTCACGGGCTCGACCAGCACCGGCAAGAAGGTGATGGTCGCCGCCGCGGAGAACCTCACCCCGGTGATCATCGAGGCCGGCGGCAAGGACGCCCTGCTCGTCGACGAGGACGCCGACGTCGCGGCCGCCGCCGACGCCGCGGTCTGGGGTGCCCTGTCGAACGCCGGCCAGACCTGCACCGGCATCGAGCGGGCCTACGTGCACGAGCGGGTGTACGACGAGTTCGTCGCCGAGGTGCTGCGGCTCGCCCGCGACGTACGCACCGGCTCCGACGCCGACGCCCAGATCGGCCCGATCACCATGCCGTCCCAGCTCGGCGTGATCCGGAGCACCTGGCCGACGCGCTGGCACGCGGCGGGAAGGCCCTGCTCGGTGGCGCCGACGCCGTCGGCGAGCGCTTCGTGCAGCCGACCATCCTGGTCGACGTGCCCGACGACGCGCTGGCGATGACCGACGAGACGTTCGGGCCGACACTGGCCATCGCCAGGGTGCGCGGACATGGACGAGGCGGTACGCCGCACCAACGCCTCGCGCTACGGCCTCGGCTCCAGCGTCTTCTCCGCGAGCAGGGGCGCGGAGCTGGCCTCGCGGATCCGGTCGGGGATGACCTCGGTCAACTCGGTCATCGCGTTCGCCGCGGTCCCCTCGCTGCCGTTCGGCGGCGTGGGCGACTCCGGGTTCGGACGCATCCACGGCGCCGACGGGCTCAAGGAGTTCACCTACGCCAAGGCGGTCACCCGGCAGCGGATGAAGCCGGTGCTGCTGCTCACCTCGTTCAGCCGCACGCCGAAGACCGAGGGCCAGCTCACCCAGCTGCTGACGATGCTGCACGGGGGCTCGAGCACCCTGCCCAAGGCGAAGCGCCGGCTGCGCAAGCAGCGCTGACCCGCGGTCGTCGCGTGGACCCGTGATCGCGGTCACGGTGGTATGGACCTAAGGTCTGGTCCATGGACATCCGATCGATGAAGTCGTTGTCAGCCGTCCCCGCCATCGCGGTGACCCTCACGTTGGCCCTCGCGGGTTGCGCGAAGGAGGACACCTCCACGACCACCGACTCGGGCATCAAGCTCGTGGAGGACGGCGCACTGACGATCTGCACCCACCTCCCCTACGAGCCCTTCGAGTACACCGAGGGCGGCAAGACCGTCGGGTTCGATCCCGACGTCCTCAAGATCGCCGCCGACGCCAACGACCTCGAGACCAAGGTCATCGACATCTCCTGGGAGACCATCGTCTCCGGCGAGGCGCTGAACACCGGCAAGTGCGACGTCGCAGCCGGCGCCATGACGATCACTCCCGAGCGTGAGAACGTCATGGACTTCACCGACCCGTACTTCGAGGCCACCCAGGCGATGATGACCAAGAAGGGCTCGGGCATCACGTCCCTCGACCAGCTCGCCGGCAAGACCGTCGCCGTCCAGGACTCCACCACCGGCGCCGACTACGTGAAGAAGAACGCCCCCGACGACACCAAGATCATCTCCTTCGAGGACTCCGCGCTGATGGAGTCGGCGGTCAAGACGGGCAAGGCAGACGCGGGCGTCAACGACAACGGCCTGCTCGCCTACTACGTCAGCCAGAACGCCGACGACGTGGAGGTGACCACCGAGTTCCAGACCGGGGAGAAGTACGGCTTCTCGGTGAAGAAGGGCGGCAACCAGGCCCTCCTCGATGCGATCAACAAGGGCATCGCCAGCCCGGAGTACGACACGGTCTACAAGAAGTGGTTCGGCAAGGACCCCAGCTGACCATTCGTCGTTCCGGCCCGTTCGAGAGAAGAGTGACCTGACATGGCGAGTCCCCGACAGCGCGCCGCCCGGTGGCGGCTCGTCCAGTACGCCCTGCTCGTGCTCCTGCTGGCCGCGGTGCTGCTGCTGGCGGACTGGGCGGAGCTCAAGCGGGCGATGTTCGACCCGGAGATCGTCCGCGACCAGTTCCCCGACGTCATCACGATCGCCCTCAAGAACACGCTGATCTACACCGCGTGCGGCTTCACGTTCGGCCTGGTGCTCGGCCTGGTGCTGGCGCTGATGCGGCTGTCGAGCGTGGGGCCGTACCGGTGGCTCGCCACCGGCATCATCGAGCTGTTCCGCGGGCTGCCCGCCCTGGTGGTGTTCCTCGCGCTCTCGGTCGGCGTCCCGCTGGCGTTCCCCGAGCGGGAGATCCCGGGCGGGAACCTCGGCACCGTCACCCTGGCCCTGGGCCTGGTCGGCGGTGCCTACATGGCCGAGACGATCCGGGCCGGCATCCAGGCGGTGCCGAAGGGACAGATGGAGGCGGCCCGGTCGCTGGGCATGTCCCACAGCCGGGCGATGCTCAGCGTCGTCGTCCCGCAGGCGTTCCGGATCATCCTGCCGCCGCTGACCAACGAGCTGATCCTGCTCACCAAGGACTCCTCGCTGATCTACATCCTCGGTCTCTCCTTCGAGGAGTACGAGCTGACCAAGTTCGGCCGCGAGGGCATGAACACCGCCGCCAACCTGACCCCGATCGTCGTGATCGGCCTGTGCTACCTGCTGATCACGGTGCCACTGTCGATCGTCGTACGACGCATGGAGAGCCGCGCGGAGAGGGCCCGCTGATGACCACCGAGACCACCCCCGAGACCACCGACGCCCGCAGCAGCGCGGCCATCGACGTCCAGCGCTGCACAAGTACTTCGGCGACAACGAGGTGCTCAAGGGCATCGACTTCCACGTCGAGCAGGGCCAGGTCGTGTGCGTGATCGGCCCCTCCGGGTCGGGCAAGTCGACCCTGCTGCGCTGCATCAACATGCTGGAGACGCCCACCAAGGGCAAGATCCTCGTCGAGGGTGACGAGATCACGGATCCCGACGCCGACATCGACAAGCTGCGCTCCCGCATCGGCATGGTGTTCCAGCAGTTCAACCTCTTCCCGCACATGACCGTCCTGCGCAACCTGACCATCGCCCAGCAGCGGGTCAAGAAGCGCGGCAAGGCGGAGTCCGTCGAGGTGGCCCGCCGCAACCTCGCGAAGGTCGGACTGGCCGACAAGGAGAACGCCTACCCGGCGCACCTCTCGGGCGGCCAGATGCAGCGGGCCGCGATCGCCCGGGCACTGTCGATGGACCCCGACATGATGCTGTTCGACGAGCCCACCAGCGCCCTCGACCCCGAGCTGGTCGGTGACGTGCTGGGCGTCATGAAGGACCTCGCCACCGAGGGCATGACGATGATGGTGGTCACCCACGAGATGGGCTTCGCCCGCGAGGTCGGCGACAAGCTGGTCTTCATGGACGACGGCGTGATCCTCGAGGAGGGCATCCCGGCCGAGGTGCTGGCGAACCCGCAGCACGAGCGCACGCAGTCGTTCCTGTCCAAGGTCCTCTAGCCCTCCGACGCGATCACCTACGCTGCTGGCATGTCCGAGGTCGGCCGCCGGTTGCGCCGGGCGTTCGCGCACAACGACTACGCGCAGCGCCGCCCGCTCCTCGATGCGCTGGCGCACGGCTTCGCCGCGGTGGAGGCCGACGTACACCTGGTCGACGGCGAGCTGCTGGTCGGCCACAGCAAGCGCGACCTGGTCCCCGGCCGCACGCTCGCCTCGACGTACCTCGACCCACTCGCGGAGATGGTCGCCCGTGACGGCGCGATCTACGCCGACGAGCCGCTGGTCCTGCTGGTCGACATGAAGAGCGACACCGCCACCGCCGGCTGGCACGCCCTGCGCGAGCAGCTGGCGCCGTACGCCGCGATGCTGGCCCAGCACCGGTACGACGGCGTGCTGCACGGGCCGGTCTCGGTGGTGATGAGCGGACACGTCGACCTCGCGGCGATGGAGGCCGACCCGGTGCGGCTGGCCAGCGCCGACGGGCGTCTGGCCGACCTCGGGTCCGGGCTCTCCCCGGTGGTGACGATGGTCAGCGACAAGTGGTCCCACGTCTTCCGCTGGCGCGGCTGGGGCCGGATGCCCGAGCGGCAGCGGGTCCGGCTGCGGCGGCTGGTCACGGAGGCGCACCGCCAGGGCCGGCAGATCCGCTTCTGGGGCACCAGCCCGCGGATGTGGTCCGAGCTGGTCGCCGCCGACGTCGACCTGGTGATCGCCGACGACCTGGCCGGCATGGCGCAGTGGTTCGCCACGCGCGAGGCCTGACCCGCCCGCCGCGCACATGTAACGCGGGGTCCTTGTCGCAAAGTCGTGCGCCGAGGGCGCACTCCGCAGCAAGAACCCCGCGTTACAGCTGACGGTTCGGTCAGAGCCCCCGGCGGCGCAGGTAGTCCGGCTTCGTGTCGAGCGTGGCGTTGCGCTTCGGCGTGCCGGCCTTCTCGACCTGGCGCACCGCCGGGTCGGACGGGGTCAGCCCGGCCCAGTCGAGGACCATCGCGGTCGCGGCCGCCTTCTCCGCGGGCGGCAACCCGCTGATCCGGGAGCCGTGGGTGCCACCGGCAACGTAGTAGCGCGCGCACTCACGGCGTACGGCGTGCTTGCCGCAGTCGAACGGCTCCGCGCTCCACGGGTCGTTGCCGCCGTAGATGTAGAGCATCTGCGTCGAGGTGGTGCGGACCCAGCGGTCGACGTCCGGCATCGCCTTCTCGTCGAAGTCGATCGGCTTGAGCTCGGCCGGGACGAAGGTCAGCGCGACGTCCGCGCCCGGGTGGCGCAGCAGGTCGCCGATCCGCGTCTCGTAGGGCTCGGGAGCGCCGAGCTGGTAGGCCGCCTGGTAGTAGTACGGCGTGTAGTAGGACACCGACTGGTCGGCGTACACGGTGAGCGGCGAGACGTTCTCGAAGAAGTCCCACACCTCGTCGTTGGTCGCCGTCGCGGCGTCCGGCACGTTCGCGCACTCCGACTGCGGGGAGTACTGCCAGAACGCGAAGTACATGTCGACCACGCCGGACTCCATGGCGGTGTCCATGTCGCCCACGATGTCGTAGGTGTAGTCGTTCTCGGCCGAGACCGCGGCGGTCTTGTCGGTGAACCACGGCCGGTCCGCACCGAGCACCCGGCGCTGCAGCGCGGTCAGGTTGTCGCGGCAGGCGGGGTCGTGCCGACCTCGTCGAGGAACTCGTTGTAGACGTCCTGGCTGTCGACCACGTCGTTGGGGGCGACGTAGGGCACCGTCCCGTCGACGTCCTTGGGGTAGAAGTGCCGGTGGTACGTCGCGGTCATGCCGCCCTTGGAGCCGCCGGTGGTGATCCAGTTCGCGGTGTAGAGCTGCTGGAAGGACTGGATGATCCGGTGCTGGTCGGTCGCGGCCTGCCAGATCGTCAGCTGCGTGGGCCAGTCCGGGTTCGCCGGGCGGGACGGGTCGAAGAAGCGGTACTCCATCGACAGCTGGTTGCCGTCGACGATCTGCGTCGGCTCGCTGCGGCTGGCGTTCTGGGAGACGTAGTAGCCGCCGGTGTACATCACCATCGGGCGCGAGACGTCCTTGTGCAGCAGGGTGAGCCGCTGCTCGAAGGTGCCGGCCTTCGGGTGCTGGTGGTCCACCGGCTGGGTGAACGTGATCTTGAAGAAGCGGTAGCCGTCGGGCGCGGCCGCCTCGGTCACCGAGGAGACGCCGGGCAGGGCCCGGACCTGGTCCTCGATGTCGGCGGAGGCCGGGGCGGGGGCGGCCGGCGACCGAGGTGACCGGCGCCGGGGCGGTCGGCGCCGCGGTGGCGGGCGCCGAGGTGGCGGCGGGCGAACCCACCGCGAGGCCGGCGGCCAGGCTGCCGGCGAGGACGACGGCACCGAGTGCCGTTCTGCGGGCGCGGAACAAGAGGGACCTCCCGAGAAGGGTCGTTGTCGAAGGCCACACCCTAACCCCGAAATGTGACGGACGTGGCCTGCACCACACCCTCTGGTGTTACATAGGGTTCCTATGTAATGTGGCTGGACGTGCCCACCGATCCCGTGCTCGAGCTCAGCGGCGAGCTCGTCGTCCAGGCCGCGCGCCTGGTCCGTGCGGTACGTCGCCGCACCGGCGACGTACTCCCGGCCGGCGTCCGCGTCCTCTCCCTGCTCGACCAGTACGGCCCGCTCGGCATCGGCCGCCTCGCCGACCTCGACCGGTGCTCGCAGCCGACCATGACCGGGGCCGTCAAGGGCCTCGCCGAGCGCGGCTGGGTCGCCAAGGAGAGCGACCCGACCGACGCCCGGGCCACCGTCGTCACCCTGACGGCCGACGGGACGGCGGCCCTCGCCGACGTACGACGCCGCAACGCCGAGGCCGTCGCCTCGCGGTTCGCGACCCAGACCACCCACTCCCCCGAGGACCTCGCCACGGCCGTGTCCGTGCTCCGCGCCGTCCTCGAGACCTCCACCGAGAAGGGACTCCTGTGACCTCCCCGTCGACCACCGTCCACCCGGCCGCCACCGCCACCGCGGAGGGCTCCATGTGGCGCCAGCCCCGCGCGGTCTGGGCCGTCGCCTTCGCCTGTGTGATCGCCTTCATGGGCATCGGCCTCGTGGACCCGATCCTCAAGCCCATCGCCGACGAGCTCGGCGCCTCGCCGAGCCAGGTGTCGCTGCTGTTCACCAGCTACATGGCGATCATGGGCGTGGCGATGCTGATCACCGGCGTCGTCTCCTCGCGGATCGGCGCCAAGCGCACCCTGCTGGCCGGCCTGGCCCTGATCGTGGTGTTCTCCGCACTGGCCGGCATCTCCGACTCGATCGGCGCCATCGTCGGCTTCCGCGCCGGCTGGGGCCTGGGCAACGCGCTCTTCATCGCCACCGCGCTCTCGACGATCGTGGTGTCCTCGCGGGGCTCGGTCGCCCAGGCGGTGATCCTCTTCGAGGCCGCGCTCGGCCTCGGCATCGCGACCGGCCCGATCCTCGGCGGCCAGCTCGGCTCGATCAGCTGGCGGGCGCCGTTCTTCGGCGTCGCCGTGCTGATGACCGTGGCCTTCGTGGCCACCGCGTTCCTGCTGCCGCGCACGCCGCCCGCCGCCCGTCGTACGACGCTGGCCGAGCCGTTCCGCGCGCTGCGCTACCCCGGCCTGCTGACGGTCGCGCTGACCGCGCTGTTCTACAACATGGGCTTCTTCACGCTGCTGGCGTTCACGCCGTTCCCGCTGGAGATGACCGCCTCGCAGGTCGGCTGGGTGTTCTTCGGCTGGGGCGTGCTGCTGGCGATCACGTCGGTGTGGACGGCGCCGGCGCTGCAGCGGCGCTTCGGCACGGTGCCGGTGATCCTCACCGCGCTCACCCTGTTCGGCCTCGACCTGGCGATGATGGCCCTGCTCACCGACTCGAAGGCGGCCCTGGTCGTCGGCGTGGTCCTGGCCGGCGCCTTCCTCGGCGTCAACAACACGTTGATCACCGAGGCGGTCATGGGTGCCGCCCCGGTCGAGCGCCCGGTCGCGTCCGCGGCGTACAGCTTCGTGCGGTTCTCCGGCGGCGCCGTCGCGCCGTACCTCGCCGGGCGGCTCGGTGAGGAGGTCAGCATCCACGCGCCGTTCTGGATGGGTGCCGGTGCGGTCGCGATCAGCGTCGTCATCATGAGCGTCGGCGCCCGCCACCTCCGTTCCTCCTCCCCCGCGCCGCACAGCGCGGAGGAGGGCGAGCTCGTCGCCACCGGCGACGCGGGCTAGTCGCCCAGCAGGCCGAGCTCCTCGTCGACGTACGGGTCCGTCTTCCCGGCGGCGTCGAGCTCGGCCTTGAGCGCACACTGCATCGCACGCGCCTCGTCGTCACGGCCTTGCAGCCGCAGCACCCACGCGACCATCCAGCGGGCCACCCGGATGTCCGCCGGTACGCCGATCCGCTCCCGGGCGGAGAGCGCGTCCTCGAAGGTCTCGAGGGCAGCGTCGAGGTCACCCGCGTCGACCCGCATCATCCCGAGGTTGTTGAGCAGCGAGGCGTCCCAGTTGCGGGCCCGCTCGTCGTCGGAGACCGCGGCCAGCGCGAGCGCCCGCTCGGTGAGGGCTGCCGCCTCGGCCGGCTCGGCCACCAGGGCCAGCATGTGCAGGGCGTCGAGGTGGAGCGCGTCGAGGCCGGCCACCTCGGCCAGCTCGGCCGCCTCCTCGAACTCCGGACGCGCGGTCGCCGGGTCGCCGGCGGAGCGGTGCAGCCGGCCGCGCTCGAGGTGGATCCGCACCCGGGTCTCGTCGTCGACCGGACCGGCGGCCACCTCGTGCAGCAGCTCGTGCGCCGCGTCGTACGACCCCTGGAGGCCGAGGGCGCGGGCGACCTGGGTGAGCATCACCGGCCGGGCGTCGCCGGTCGCCGCCTCGCGGAACCGTCGCTCACTCGCAGCCGGGTCGTCGAAGTCCCACAGGTCCGCGAGGTCGGTCATGCACCCATCGTGACCCACCAGCGCGCGCCACAACTCCGCAATTGCAGCCGTATGACACGAAATCGGCTCGGAAATGTGTCAAACGGCTGCAATTGCGGAGTTACGGACCAGCGAGGCTCAGAGGTTGCCGCGTGCGTCCTGCTCGCGCTCGATGGCCTCGAAGAGCGCCTTGAAGTTGCCCTTGCCGAAGCCGAGCGAGCCGTGCCGCTCGATGAACTCGTAGAACACCGTCGGCCGGTCGCCCATCGGCTTGGTGAAGATCTGCAGGAGGTAGCCGTCCTCGTCGCGGTCGACGAGGATCCTGCGCTTCTTCAGCTCCTCGATCGGCACGCGCACCTCGCCGATCCGGGCGCGCAGCTCCGGGTCGTCGTAGTAGGAGTCCGGGGTGTCGAGGAACTCGATGCCGTTCTCGCGCAGGATGTCGACCGAGCGCAGGATGTCGTTGGTCGCCAGCGCGATGTGCTGGCAGCCGGCGCCGTCGTAGAACTCGAGGTACTCGTCGATCTGCGACTTCTTCTTCGCCACGGCCGGCTCGTTGAGCGGGAACTTCACCCGGTGGTTGCCGCTGGCGACGACCTTGGACATCAGCGCGGAGTAGTCGGTGGCGATGTCGTCGCCGATGAACTCCGCCATGTTCGTGAAGCCCATGACCTTGTTGTAGAACTCGACCCACTCGTCCATGTGGCCGAGCTCGACGTTGCCGACGCAGTGGTCGACGGCCTGGAAGAGGCGCTTGGGGTGGCCCTCGCGGCGGGTCACCTTCGTCGTCGCGGCGACGTACCCGGGCAGGTACGGACCGGAGTACCTCGACCGGTCGACCAGCGTGTGCCGGGTCTCGCCGTACGTCGCGATCGCGGCGATCCGGACCGTGCCGTGCTCGTCGGAGACGTCGTGCGGCTCGAGGACGACCTTGGCGCCGACCGAGCGGGCGTGCTCGATGCACTTGTCCACGTCGGGCACCTCGAGGGCCAGGTCGACGACGCCGTCGCCGTGCTTGCGGTGGTGGTCGAGGACCGGGCTGTCCGGGGTGACGCCGCCGGTGAACACGAACCGGGCCGAGCCCGACCGCAGGACGTAGCTCTTGGAGTCGCGGCAGCCGTTCTCCGGGCCGCGGTACGCCTCGAGCTCCATGCCCAGCGCGAGCTGGTAGAAGGTCGCGGTCTGGGTGGCGTTGCCGACGACGAAGCCGACGGCGTCCATCGAGGTCACCGGGAAGGGGTCGTTGGTGGCGTCGTACTCGACGAGTCCGACGAGCTGCTTGAGCTGGTCGAGGGTCAGGTCGGCCTTGAGCTCGTCGGCGGTCAGCGCGCCTCCGGTCGATGCAGTCTGGGTCATGGCGCCAGCCTGTCGATCGCTGACAACGTGTGCAACAGTACGACGAAACACTGTGCATGTTGTCCAACCCGAGGAGTCCTCATGGACGATCTCGACGTCACATTGATCGAGCTCTTCGCCGCCGAGCCGCGGATCGGCGTACTCGAGGCGTCGCGGCGGCTCGGCGTCGCCCGCGGCACCGTGCAGGCCCGCCTCGACAAGCTGGTCGCCCGGGGCGTGGTCACCGGCTGGGGGCCTGACCTCGAGCCCGCGGCGCTGGGCTTCCCGGTGACCGCGTTCCTGACCCTCGAGATCCGCCAGGGCGCCGGCCACGACGCGGTCGCCGCGCACCTCGCGGGGATCTCCGAGGTGCTGGAGGCGTACACGATCACCGGCGCCGGCGACATGTGGTGCCGGGTGGTGGCCCGCTCCAACACCGACCTTCAGCGGGTCATCGACCGGGTGCTCGGCAGCGACGGGATCGAGCGCTCCACGACCGTGATCGCGCTGGCCGAGCAGGTGCCCTACCGGGTGCTGCCGCTCGCCCGCGCCTGACGCCGACCTGTCGCAGACTGACGCGTCCGTTCGTCGACCTGTCGCAGACTGACGCCCCGAGCGTGTCAGTCTGCGACGGGTCGGCAGTTTGCGACAGGTCGGCGAGTTTGCGTCAGGGGTCGAGCCGCTCGCCGCTCTGCGGGTCGAACAGGTGCACCGCGGACGGGTCCGGCAGCACGGTGAGGACGTCGCCCACCGCGACCTCGGCGTCCCGGGGGCACCAGGAAGGTCAGCCGCACCCCGCGCCGGCCACCGGTGAGCGCCTGCCCGCTCGCGAAGGCCACGCCCTCGCCCCGGGTCACCGCCTGCACCTCGAGCTCGACGCCCGCCCGCCGCGACGGGACGGACGTCCTCGGGCCGGACCCCCAGCCGGGCGTCCGCCGCGCCGGCCGGCCCGACGGGTGCGGGTACGACGACGCCGGTGTCGCCGAGCAGCGCCCGGCCGTCCTCCACCCGGACGTCGAGGAAGTTCATCGGCGGGGAGCCGAGGAGGGCGGCCACGAACAACGTCCGCGGGCGGTCGTAGAGCCGTCGCGGCTCGTCGCACTGGTGCAGCCGCCCCTCGTCGAGGACGCCGACCCGGTCGGCGATGAGCACCGCCTCGAGCTGGTCGTCCGTGGCGTAGACGGTGGTGACCCCGGCCGCCCGCTGCGCCGCCACGAGCGCCTGCCGCACGTCCGCCCGCACCGCCGGAGCCAGGTTGGCCAGCGGCTCGTCCATGAGCAGCACGGACGGGCGGCGTACCAGCCCGCGGGCCAGCGCCACCCGGATCCGCTGGCTCGGCGTGAGCCCCGAGGCGCCCTGGCCGAGCAGGTCGCGCAGCTCGAGGACCGTGGCCACCTCGTCGACCCGGTCCCGGACCTCGGGCCGGCTCATCCCGGCCGCCTGGAGCGGGATCCCGATGTTCTCGGCGACGCTGAGGTGGGGGTACAGCGCGTAGTTCTGGAACACCATCGCGACGTCGTGGTCGCCCGACCCCACGACGTCGCGGCCGCCCACCAGGACGTGGCCGTCGGTGGGCGTGACGAGGCCGGCGATCATGCGCAGCACCGTGGTCTTGCCCGCCCCGGACGGCCCGAGCAGCACGAACAGCTCGCCGTCGCGGACGGTCAGGTCGAGCGAGCCCACCGCGGGCATGGCCTCACCGGGTAGGCGCACGTCACCCCCACCAGCGCGATCTCCGCCATGCACCTCGCCCCTCTCACGCGTCGCCCGGATGACACGAGCCGGTCAGCGCCGCCCTCCCCCACCTTCGCGGACAAGCCGCACCAACGGGGCAATCCGGACAAGGTTTAACGCCCCTGTTACACGCAAGTTGCCTCACCGCCGATCGCGGTTCCTACGGTCGAGGACCAGGACGACACCGCCGGGGGGCTGGCGCGCCGTTCCGAAGGGGGACCCATGACCTACGACATGTCCTACGACGACTTCCGTCGCGTGGACCGACACGACCCGCGCACGCGGCGGATCGCCTCGGCCCAGCACTACTCGCCCGTCCTGATCGTGCTCACCGTGCTGGCCGACCGCCGGGATCCTCGTCTACGCCGTGTTCCTGCTCAACCCGGCCAACCGCGGCGACCTGCTGCCGTGGCTGATGGTCGTCTCGGCGGAGACGATCCTCGTCGTCCACGCGCTGCTGGCGATGTGGACGGTGCTCTCGGGCACCCGGGACCCGCGCGACTACCGGTACTTCAACGCGCAGTCGCACCTGTTCGACGCGCGCGACGCCGCGGGCCGCGGCGTACGACACCAGCCGCACCGGTGGCCGCTGCGGCTGGGCGGGGAGCCGGTCACCGTCGAGGTCTTCGTGACGGCGTACGGCGAGCCGGTGGAGGTCGTACGTCGCACCCTGCGGGCGGCACTCGCCCTGCGTGGCGAGCACCGGACCTGGCTGCTCGACGACGGGCGGTCGGACGCGATGCGGGACCTGGCCGAGGAGCTGGGCTGCCGCTACCTGCGGCGGCTCAACAACCACGGCGCCAAGGCCGGCAACGTCAACCACGCGCTGACCATCGCCAAGGGCGACTTCTTCTGCATCTTCGACGCCGACTTCGTGCCGCACGCCGACTTCATCGAGCACACGCTGCCGTTCTTCGTCGACGAGACCGTGGCGTTCGTGCAGACGCCGCAGACCTACGGCAACCTCCACACGATGATCTCGCGCGGCGCGGGCTACATGCAGACGGTGTTCTACAAGTTCGTGCAGCCGGGCCGCAACCACTTCAACGCCGCCTTCTGCGTCGGCACCAACGTGATGTTCCGGCGGTCGGCGGTGCACGAGATCGGCGGCATCCACGCGGACTCCAAGTCCGAGGACGTGTGGACCTCGCTGCGGCTGCACGAGCAGGGCTGGCGCAGCGTCTACCTCGGCAAGACCCTGGCCGTCGGCGACGCCCCCGACACCATCGAGGCCTACACCAAGCAGCAGCTGCGGTGGGCCACCGGCGGCTTCGAGATCCTGCTGCGGGCGAACCCGTTCTCGCGGCGGCGCTCGCTCACCCCGGACCAGCGGATCATGTACGGCATCACCGCGACCCACTACCTGACCGGGATCGCGCCGGGCATCCTGCTCTTCGTCCCGCCGATGGAGGTCTTCTTCGACCTGCACCCGGTCGACCTGACCGTCGGGTTCTGGCAGTGGCTGCTGGTGTACGCCGGCTTCTACCTCATGCAGATCATGCTCGCGTTCTGCACGCTCGGGCAGCTTCCGCTGGGAGGTGCTGATGCTGGCTGCGGTGTCCTTCCCGATCTACGTCCGTGCCCTCGTCAACGCCCTGCTGCGGCCGCGAGCAGCAGTGGCACGTGACCGGCGCGACCACGAAGGCCACCTCGCCGTTCAACTTCATGATCCCGCAGGTGCTGACCTTCGCGTTCCTGCTGCTCACCTCGCTGGTGGCGATCTGGCAGAACTACACGCACAGCACGGTCACCCTCGGCACCGCCTGGAACCTCACCAACACCGCCGTGCTCGGCGTGTTCATGGGGGTGGCGTGGCGCGAGGGCCACCGGATGCGCCGCGGCCTGCCGGTGGCCGTGCCGCAGCCGCGCACGGCCGCCCATCCGCTCGTCGAACCGCCGGCAGGGTCCCGGCGACGCCGGCCGGCGTGCTTCCCGGTGCCGCGGGCGCCGGCCGCGGTCGGCGTACGCACGACGTACGACGAGCCGGCGGCGACCGGCCTGGTCACCCGGAGCGGGGACCGGCTGACCGTGCACGGACCCGTGGGAGGCGGCCGGCGACCGCGGCGGCCACCCGCACGTGCCCGCTCCCCGACGCGGACGGAGGTCGCGGCGATGAGCTGGCGCAACCGTCTCCGGCTCTGGGTCGGCCTGGTCCTGGTGGTGCTCGTCGTCGCCACGCTGACCCTGGTCGTCAACCAGCGCGCCCGGCAGGCGTTCAGCATGAACGCCCGGGTGGTGGCCAGCCAGTACCACGTGGGTTCGGACTACGGCGGCGTCGTGGTCGAGCAGTACGTCGAGCTCGGCGACGACGTGCGCTCGGGTGACCGGCTGTTCACGATCTCCTCGCTGGGGCTGCAGAAGGACCTCACCAACGGCCTCGACCCGGTCTCCACCGAGGCCTACGACATCGACCGGAAGAAGGGGCAGGTGACCTACCGGGCCACCGGTCGACGGCACCGTCACCGCCCTGGCCGCGCTCGAGGGCGGCTTCGTCGGTGGTGGCGACGACATGGCCGAGATCACCGCCGGCGGGACGCAGTACGTCACGGCCGAGTTCACCCTGCCGCCCAAGGACTACGCCCGGATCCTCGAGGGTGGTGCGGCCCAGATCGAGCTGCCGAACCGGGAGACGGTGGACGGCTCGGTGTCGCGGGTCAGCGTCGAGACCACCGGCGGCGTGGCCCGGACGACCGTCGAGGTGGACGCGCCGGCCCTGCGCCAGCGGACGCTCGACGCCTTCAACCAGCCCGGCTCGCCGGTGTCGGTCACGCTCACGCTCGAGGACGAGGGGGTGCTGGCAGGGCCGACCGACTCCCTGATGGAGTTCCTGCACCGGGCGGGGGTCCGGTGAGCGGGCGCCCGGACGCCGGCTGATCCTGCTGATCGCGGTCGCATCGGTCGCGCTGACCGCCTGCGCGGTGCTGCCGGGCGGGTCGCCGGACGGCTCGTCCGACGAGGGTGCCCGGCCGGCGCCGGACGCCGGGGCCGTGGATCCCGGGGCCGTCGGGTCTCCCCTGCCGGCCTCCGAGCTGGAGCCGCTGGTCGCCGCGCAGACGCAGCGCAGCGCCGCCGAGCTGCCGCCGATGCGGCTGGCCGACGGGCTGACCCCGCCGACGAACCGGTGGTTCTCGGGGCTGGTCTTCGGCGACGAACCGCAGCCGGTCTTCCCGCTCCCGCTGGCGGTGGGCATCGACGACCGGTCGTTCGGGTTCGGGCTGCCGCAGGTGGTGACCTCGGCGGACTCGATCGTCGGCAGCCACCAGCGTGACGTCTCCGTGACGATCGAGGACTCCCGCCGCCAGCAGGTGTCGGCGTACGACGACCTCTCGGTGACCGTGCGAGGCGACCGACGCGGCCGGCACGACGCTGGGCCGGACCACGATCGCCGAGGGGTCGCCGTACGTCACGCACGTCGCGGACCGGGCCGACGTGCTGGTCACCTCGGTGAGGTTCGAGGGGACCGGCACCGTCAGGTCCGCGGTCACGCCGGCCGGTGAGTACGGCCTGCGGGTGACCAGGGGGACGGTGGACGGGAGCCGGATCGAGCTGGAGGCCGGCGGGTCGGCCGTGTTCTTCCCCGTGCCGCGCGGACACGAGGCCTCGGAGCTGGGCGGGCTCGCGGCACCGCTCACCGGGTCGACCGTCGAGGGGTCGGTCGAGCCGGAGGACGTGACGACGAGCGCGACGTACACCACGGCGGGCGGTGGGGACACGGCGTACGGCGTGCTCCCCCACCAGCGCGCCTCGCTGGCGGGTGACAGCACCTGCGACCTCGGCACCTTCCCGACCGTGTACGGCGACCTGGCCCTGTGCCGCGGACCGGGACCGACGTGGACGGCGCCGCGGCAGGAGGCGCGCGTCGGCCTCGACCTGTCCGGCCTGTCGGCGCGGGAGAGACGGGAGGTCGCCACGCAGGTGCGCGCCGACGTGGCCGCGACCCGCGACCTGCCGGCGGACACCTACTTCGGCGGCAAGGCGCTCTACCGGCTGGCCCAGCTGCTCGACCTGGCCTCCCGGGTCGGCGCCGACGACGCCGCGGCCACCGCGCGGGACCTGCTCGCCGAGAACCTGCGCACGCTGGGCCGAGCCGGACGGCTGCGCGCGGCGCAGCGAGCGGTGCTTCGTCTACGACCCGGAGTGGAAGGGGGTCGTCGGCCAGGCCCCGGCCTTCGGCTCGGAGACGTTCAACGACCACCACTTCCACTACGGCTACTTCCTGTACGCCGCGGGGGTGCTCGCGGCGTACGACCCGTCGGTCGTCGCACGACCTGCGGCCGGTCATGACGCTGCTGGCCGCCGACATCGCCGGCGGCAGCGACACCGGGATGACGCCGCGGCTGCGGGTGTTCGACGCGTGGGCGTCGCACTCGTGGGCGTCGGGCACGGCGCCCTTCGCCGACGGCAACAACCAGGAGTCGACGGCGGAGGCGGTGACCGCGTGGGCCGGGCTCGACCTCTGGGCACGCGCCGCGGGCGACGCGGCACTGGAACGGCAGGCGGTCTGGCTGATGTCGTCCGAGGCCGCCGCAGCCCAGGCGTACTGGCTCGGCTTCGACACCGACGCCTCCACCGTACACGGGCTTCGAGCACGGCGTGGTCGGGCATCGGCTGGGGTGGCAAGCGCGACCACGCCACCTGGTTCTCCCCCTCGCCGAGCGCGGTGCTCGGCATCCAGCTGCTGCCGATGAGCCCGTCGTCCGGCTACCTCGCCGGGGACCCGGAGCGGATCGCGGCCAACGTCGAGGAGGCGACCGCGGACGACGGCTGGGGCGGACCGCTGGGCGACTACGTGCTGATGTACTCCGCGCTGGGTGGCTGCGACGCCGCCGCGACCGCCCTCGACGCGGCCCGGGAGCTCCCCGACAAGGACATCGACGACGGCGACAGCCGCTCCTACCTGCTCGCCTTCACCCTCGCCCACCAGTGCTGACGTCGACCTGTCGCAAACTGACGCGTCGGGACGTCGACCTGTCGCAAACTGACGCGTCCGGACGCCGACCTGTCGCAAACTGACGGCCCGAGCGTGTCAGTCTGCGACGGGTCGTCGAAGCAGCGTGTCAGTTTGCGACGGGTCGGCGACGCAGCGTGTCAGCCGAAGCGGGCGGCGACCTCGTCGGCGGCGGCGGTGACCTGCGGCCCGATCTGCTCGACGTCGAAGTCGCCCAGCGTGACGATCCCGACCGAGGCCTCCAGGCCGTCGACGCCACGCACCGGCGCGGCCAGGCCGCGGGCGCCGGGCTGCAGCTCGCCCGAGGTGACGGCGTACGGCGCACCTCCGGGCTCACGCGCCAGCAGGATGGCCTTGCCGGCTGCGCCCTGGCCCAGCGGGTGCCGGGCGCCGACCCGGTAGCTCACGTGGAAGTCGGTCCACGACGGCTCGACGACGGCCAGCGCCAGCGCCTCCTCACCGTCGGCGACGGTGAGGTGGGCGGTGCAGCCGACCGACTCCGCGAGCCGGCGCAGCACCGGCACCGCGATGTCGCGGAGCACGGGTTGCACGGCGGAGGCGAGGTGCAGCACGCCGAGCCCGACGTGGTGCCGGCCCTTGCTGTCGCGGCGGATCAGCGCGTGCTGCTCCAGGGTGGCGACGAGGCGGTAGACCACGGTCCGGTTGACGCCCAGGGCCGCGGACAGCTCGGTCACGGTCATCCCGGCGGGAGCACCCGAGAGGATCCGCAGCACGTGCAGACCCCGGTCCAGGGTCTGCGAGGTCTCCGCAGCCATGGATCGAGGATACTCACGAGGACTTCCGGGCCGCCTTGTCGCGCAGGGCGTCGATCCGGGCACGGAGCTGGTCGGCGGTCGCGACCGCCGCGGCGGGGCCGCCACACTCCTTGCGCAGCTGGGAATGGGTGGCGCCGTGCGGCTGTCCGGTGCGGTGGAACCACGCGGCCACCAGGCCGTTCAGCTCGCGTCGCAGGATGGCCAGCTGCTCGTGGGTGCTGACCTCGGCGACGGTGTCGGCCGGCGAGGCCTTGGACTTCTGCTTCTGCGCCCGCTCGGACTGCCGCGAGTGCAGCAGGTCGCGCACCTGGTCGGGCTCCAGCAGGCCCGGGATGCCGAGGAAGTCCATCTCCTCGTCGGAGCCGACGTGCACCTCGCCGGAGTGGCCGAACTCGCCGCCGTCGTACAGCACCCGGTCGAACGTCGCCTGCGAGCCGAGCGCCTCCCAGCTGCCGAGCAGCTCGTCGGAGGCACCCTCCCCCGCGTTGGCGGCGTCGAGCAGGTCCTGCTCGGCGGCGAAGATGTCGCCCTCGTCGTTGACCGGCCGGCCGAGCACGTGGTCGCGCTCGACCTCGAGCTCGGAGGCATGGCCCAGCAGCGCGGGCACCGACGGCAGGAACACCGAGGCGGTCTCGCCGCGCTTGCGGGCCCGCACGAAGCGGCCGACCGCCTGGGCGAAGAACAGCGGGGTCGCGGTGGTGGTGGCGTAGACGCCGACCGCCAGCCGGGGCACGTCGACGCCCTCGGAGACCATCCGGACCGCGACCATCCACCGGTCGTCGGACTCGGTGAACGCGGAGATCTTCGTGGACGCGGCCTTCTCGTCGGACAGCACCACGACCGGCTTCTCGCCGCCGATCTCGGTGAGCAGCTTCGCGTAGGCACGCGCGGAGTCCTGGTCGGTCGCGATGACGAGCCCGCCCGCGTCGGGCACGTGGCGACGTACCTCCGAGAGCCGGCGGTCCGCGGCCGCGAGCACCGACGGCATCCACGACCCCTGCGGGTCGAGCGCGGTGCGCAGTGCCTGGGACGTGGCGTCCTTGGTCATCGGCTCGCCGAGGCGGACCGACAGCTCGTCGCCGGCCCGGGTGCGCCACTGCATCTCGCCGGAGTACGCCATGAACAGCACCGGGCGGACCACGTGGTCGGCCAGGGCGTGGGCGTAGCCGTAGGTGAAGTCGGCGACCGAGCGGGGGACGCCGTCGTCGCCGGGCGCGTAGGTCACGAACGGGATCGGGTTCACGTCGGAGCGGAACGGCGTGCCGGTCAGCGCCAGCCGGCGTACGGCGGGGTCGAACGCCTCGCGGACGCCCTCGCCCCACGAGAGCGCGTCACCGGCGTGGTGGACCTCGTCGAGGATGACCAGGGTCTTGAAGCGCTCGGTGCGGATCCGGTGCGCGAGCGGGTTCACCGCGACCCCGGCGTAGGTCAGCGCGATGCCGACGTAGTCCTGCGAGGTGCGGCCCTGCCCGGCGGCATAGCTGGGGTCGATCGGGATGCCGGCCCGCGCGGCCGCCTCGGCCCACTGCACCTTGAGGTGCTCGGTGGGCGCGACCACGGTGATCCGGTCGACGACCCGGCGGCCGAGCAGCTCGGCGGCCACGGTCAGCGCGAACGTCGTCTTGCCCGCGCCCGGCGTCGCGACCGCGAGGTAGTCACGCGAGGGCTGCGCGAAGTACTTCTCCAGGGCCGCGGCCTGCCAGGCACGCAGGGACTGGGCGGTCCCCCACGCAGCGCGGTCCGGCCAGGCCGGGGTGAGCGCTCCGGGTGCGGGAGGGACGGCGTCGTGCCGTCCCGTCACTCGCCGTCCTCGCCCTTGGGCAGCGACTCCCAGATCTCCTTGCACTCCGGGCAGACCGGGAACTTCTCCGGCGCCCGGCTGGGGACCCACACCTTGCCGCACAGGGCGGTCACCGGGGTGCCCATGACCATGGCCTCCATGACCTTGTCCTTGGGCGCGTAGTGGGAGAAACGCTCGTGGTCACCCGCGTCTGTCGGGACCGTGCGCAGGTCTTCGAGGACGTCGGTGTCGGTGAATCCGATGGGGGTGCTCACGGGTCCCACTGTATGTCAGAAGTCAGTTCTGCAAAGGATCGGCGGGGCGCGTCGACACCCACGCCAGCTCGCCCGGCTGGCGGCGCAGCACCTCCCGCCGGAGGTCGCCCACCTCGGCCCGGAAGACGTCGCCCACCTCCGAGGCGACGACGTACCAGCTGCCCTCGGCGATCTCCTCCTGGAGCTGCTCGGCACCCCACCCGGCGTACCCGGCGAAGACCCGCATCGCGCGCACCGTGCCGTCGACGAGCTCCACCGGCGAGTCCAGGTCGACCAGCCCGACCGCGCCGTACGTCGGGCGCCAGCCGACCGGGGCGTCGTCCGGGTCGGTGAGCACGGCGACCGCGAGCGCCCCGTCGGTGCTCACCGGTCCTCCGTGGAAGAGGACGTCGGGATCGGCCACGACCCCGGCCCAGGACTCCAGGACCGCGGCCACCGGCACCTGGGAGGGCCGGTTGAGGATCACGCCGAGCGCGCCGTTCTCGTCGGAGTCGAGCAGCAGCACCACCGAGTCGGCGAAGTTCGGGTCCAGCAGCTCCGGGCTGGCCACCAGCAGCGTGCCCGGGGTCGGTTCCATGGCACCAGCATGCCCCGAGTCGGTACGCCGGGTCATCCGGTCCGGCGCGTCGGCACCCGACCCGCGGGATGAATGCGACAGCCCCCGGGCCGGCGCAAGGGAGGGAGGGCGCGGAGGGAGGTCCGCGTTGCGCCGGCCGGCGGGGGCTGCCGGTCCGGGTCCGGCCGAGGCCCCGAAGCAGGGCCGGCCGGGAAGCGGGGATCAGGCCGCGAGGGCCGCCTTGAGGCGGTCGACGAAGCGGGTCTGGGTGGCGGTGCGGGTCGGGGCCGGCCGGCTCCAGCCGGCGCGGGCGCGGGCCTCGAGCTCCTCGCCGATGCGCTGGCCGTGCGGCTCGACGGCGGTGCCGGACACGCGGCCGGCCAGGACGGCCAGCATCTGGCGCTCCTTGGCGACGGCGGTCTCCATCACCCGCGCGGACTCGTCGTCCGGCGGGGTGGTGGCGTGGCGGTCCAGGATCGCCCGGACACCGGGCAGCTGCTCGGCGGTCGCGCGCCAGGCGTCGACCACCGCGCTCTCGAGGTCCAGCGGCTGCCCGGCGAGCTCGCGCTCGATGCGGCCGGCCAGGCGGGTGTGCCAGCGCAGCTGCAGGGTGGCGAGCACGTCGAGCTCGCCACGGAAGGTCTCGGAGACACCGGGCAGGTCCATCGGGAGGGTTCCGTCGCGCCGGGCGTCCGCCTCGGCGATCACGGTGCGGAGCACTTCTCCGCGGTGGTGAAAGGCTTCCCAGGTCATGGGACAGGCTCCTCTCTCTCACTCACATACCGTCGGTACGTACTCACAGTATGCACCAGACTCCGGGTATGCCAACCGGGGCGCCTGTGACCTCCCCCACCGCGCGTCCCCCGACATACCGCCGGTCCGGTGCATACTCGCGGGATGAGCAAGTCCGCCGCCAAGCGCCTGCTGCCCAAGGTTCCCGACCTGCCCGGCGCCTCCCGGCGGGCGCAGTACTCCGCCTCCACCAAGCGCGCGCTGGTCGACGCCGCGCTCGAGCAGTTCAGCGAGAAGGGGTACGCCGCCACCTCGCTCGACGCGATCGTCTCCGCGGCGGCGGTCACCAAGGGCGCGCTCTACCACCACTTCACCGGCAAGCAGGCGCTGTTCGAGGCGGTCTTCGAGCGGGTCGAGGCGCAGGCGGCGCAGGAGATCGCGGTCGCCGCCAAGGGCGTCCAGGACCCCTGGGAGAAGTCGATCACCGGGCTCCGCGGCTTCCTCGCGGTCGTCCAGGACCCGACGTACCGACGCGTGGTCATGCAGGAAGGCCCGGCGGTGCTCGGCTACGAGCGGTTCCGCGAGCACGAGGAGCGGTCGTCGTTCGCGATCGTCCTCGACATCGTCCACGACGTGCTCTCCGGCGGCCCGTGGGAGCTCGACGAGCCGATGGTGGAGACGTTCAGCCGGATCTTCTTCGGCGCCCTGTCGAGCGCCGGCGAGAGCGTCTCGGGCGCGAACGACCCCGAGGAGGCGAGCCAGCGGGTGGAGGCGGCGATCGGCTACATCCTGCTCGGGCTGCGCTCGCTCATGGACTCCGGCGTCGTCCCGGAGGACCCGGCGCTGGCGCCGGGCTCGGTCGCCGAGCAGCTGCTCGCGCCGCGCGGGGACTGACCGCCGGAATCGGCTCCCTGAAATCGGAGGAGCCGGCCGGTGACGCCCCGCAGGACGCCGCCGACCGGCTCTCACCGGAGGTTCACTTCCAGGTGACGTTGCCACCCGAGCCGTTCGGGACCAGCTCGATGAAGGTGTGCCCGGCCGGGACGGTCAGGTCCCCGGCCTTGGTGCTCAGCTCGATCGGAGCGTCCAGCGCCGACTTCGACCAGGTGCCGCGCACGAGGCGGCCGTCGTGGAAGAGCAGCACCTTGCCCTTGCCGGTGAACTTGGTCTCGGGCACCGGGTTGCCGGCCGGGTCGCGGTAGCCGGCGTCGCCGACCTTCACCCGCAGCACCAGGACGGTGTCGGCGACGAAGCCGTCGCCGTCGGCGGCGTTGCTGTTGTCGTTGACGTAGTGGCCGTCACGGAAGGTCCAGTTGGTGGTGTGGCCACCGGAGAAGGACGCCGCCACGGTCTTGGCCTTCTGACCCTTCGGCAGGTCCGCCGCGTCGCCCCACGGGAGGTAGTCGTCGGGACGGCGCCTCGTCGACCTTGATCGTCTTGGCGAGCTGGTCGAGGTGGACCATCAGGTTGTACGGCGCCGAGCGGGTGCCCTCGCGGTACATCCCCGGCGAGCCCTCGCCGTGGAACTTCACCCCGGCCTTCTGGAGGCGCGCGATGGTGACGCCGGCGGCACCGGAGGTGACCATCTGGCCGTCGACCGGCTTGACGATGCCGATGTCGGAGGCACGCATCGAGCGCACCGGGCCGGCGTTGTTCGGGATCGTGGAGTAGAAGAACGCCGCGAGACGGGTCGAGCCGCCCTCGACGAGCTCCTCGACCACCATGTCGGCCTTGCTCAGGCCGATCTGGGGCGCGCTGCTGGCGGTGTTGTCGATCTTGACCACGAGGACCGGGTGGGTCTTCGCGGCGGACTCCGACCCGGAGACGGGGAGGCCGGTCAGCGGCCACGTGCTGTTCAGGACGGCACCCGCCCCGGTGCCCTTGGCGGGCTGGGCGTCGTCCTTGGTCTCCTTGTCGTCGCCCCCGCAGGCGGCCAGCATCAGGCAGGCGGCCAGGGTGGCGGCGAGTGACAGGCGTACGCGGCGCACGCGGATCTCCGATCGTCGACAACTTTGGTAGTCATTCCCAGTGTGCGTGCGCCCCCCAACGAATCGGGGAGGCGCGCTGAGAACGCAACAGGGCCTCCGAGAGGGTAGGCACACCCTCCCGGAGGCCCAAATCCGGGTCCGGTCCCCGGTCCGCGTCAGGCGGGTCGGCCGCGCCTCCCGGTCTAGCCGAGCTTGGCGCCGCCGTCGACGTACAGCGTCTGGCCGGTGATGTACGACGCCTCGTCGCTGCACAGGAACGCGGCGGCGGCGGCGATGTCCTCCGGGTAGCCGACCCGGCGGACCGGGTTGCTCGCGGCGGCGGCGGCGCGGAACTCCTCGACCGGCATGCCCACGCGGGCGGCGGTGGCGTCGGTCATCTCGGTGGCGATGAAGCCGGGGCCGATCGCGTTGGCGTTGATGCCGAACGGCCCGAGCTCGATGCCGAGGGTGCGGGTGAAGCCCTGCACGCCCATCTTCGCCGCGGAGTAGTTGGCCTGGCCGCGGTTGCCGAGCGCGGAGACGCTCGAGAGGTTGAGGATCTTGCCGTACTTCTGGGCGACGAAGTGCTTCTGGGCCGCGCGGGTCATCAGGAACGCACCGCGGAGGTGGACGTTCATCACCATGTCCCAGTCCTCGGCGGACATCTTGAACAGCAGGTTGTCGCGGGTGATGCCGGCGTTGTTCACCAGGATGTGGATGCCGCCGAGCTCGCTGACGACGCGCTCGATCGCCGCCTCGGCGGAGGCCTCGTCGGCGACGTCGCAGCCGATGCCGATCGCCTTCTCGGCGGGGAGCCTCCCTGCGGCCTCGGCGGCGGCGGTCTCGTCGAGGTCGATGACGGCGACGGCGGCGCCCTCCTCGGCGAACCGCTGCGCGGTCCCGAACCCGATCCCTCGTGCGGCTCCGGTCACCACGGCTACGCGTCCGTCAAAGCGGCCCATCTGTCACTCCTCTGCGGTCGGTGGTCGGGGCGTCTGGCCGCCTCGACTCGGTCTGGTCGAGGGCGGTCTGCGCCCGTCTCGAAACCACTCCACCCTAGGACAGCCTCAGCCGAGCACCGCGCGCAGGCGGGCGGCGTACTCCCCCGCCTCGCCGTCGGCGTACTTCGTGCGGGGCCAGAAGAAGCCGCGCAGGCCGTCGCCCTTGGTGCGCGGCACGACGTGCAGGTGCAGGTGCGGCACGGACTGGGAGACGGTGTTGTTCATCGCCACGAACGAGCCCTGGGCACCGAGCGCGTCGACCATCGCGGCCGCCAGTCGCTGGCCGGCGGCGAGGAACGGGTCCCGCAGCGCCGCCGGCAGGTCCGGCAGCGTGACCACGTGCTCGCGGGGCACCAGCAGCACGTGCCCCTTGAACAGCGGCCGCCGGTCCAGGAAGGCGACGATGACGTCGTCCTCCAGGACACGGTCGGCCTCGAGCTCGCCGGACGCGATCGAGCAGAAGACGCAGTCGGTCACGTCCGGCAGGCTAGCCGGTCGCCGTGGGCGGCCCGGTCAGTCGAAGCGGTCAGTCGAAGCGGTCAGTCGCAGACGTACGCCGCGGGCAGGACGCAGCCCGGTGCCATCACGACCCGGCCACTGCCGGAGGCGGCGTCGAAGTGCTGGGTGTCGCCGAGGCCGTAGGTCCACTTCATCCCGTGCCGGGCCATCACCTGGACCACCGCGTGGCTGCGCGAGCGCCAGGCGACCCGCTTGTGCGAGTGCGACATCCACCAGGTGTTCGGCACCAGCCCGGTCGCCGACCGGTAGGGGTTCTCCCAGGTGTTGACGTCGATCGCCCGGCCCCACGCGTGCGGCGAGCGGACCCCGGGCCGGTTGACCACGCTGCGGCAGTTGAAGCCCGAGGTGTTCCCCGCGGCCATCGACTTGTAGTCGTTGCCGCCGTTGAGCCGGCTCGACCAGCCGAAGCGGTCCACGCGGTACATCGCCCGGATCGGCAGCTTCCTGGCGTACATCTCGACGAAGGCGTCGCGGACCCGGCTGGCCGCGCCGGTGGCGATGACCATCTCGCCGCGGCGGCGGTAGCCCTGGTAGTCCCAGTAGTTGATGGTCAGGTAGCGCAGCCCGCTGCGGCCGACCGGGCAGCCCCGGTGCCAGGTGATGCCGGTCATCTGGTTCCACACGCGGTCGGGGATCGTGGTGATCCTCGGGTTGGCGCCGGCCCCGACGCCGTGCGGCTGCTTGGGCAGGGTGATCCGCGGCTTCGGTGCGGCCGAGGGCAGCCGGACCGGCACCCCGGGCGGGAGGTTGTCGACGAAGAAGCTGTCGGTCGCGTCGCCCTCCACCCAGTCGAGCCAGACGCCGCGGGCCATCCAGCGGGAGTCGGCGCGCGGCGTGATCGTGAAGCTGGCGCGGCCGTCGGCGCCGGTGCGGACGGTGCGGCTTGAGCACCCACTTCTTGCCGTCGCGGCGGTAGACCCGCACCCGGCCGGCGATCGGCAGGTCGTTGCCGGTGCGCCACGACAGTCGCAGCGTCACCGACTGCTCGTCGACCACCTCGTGCGGTCCGCTCATCACCAGCCGGCTCTGGCGACGTACGAGCTTGATCGTCGACCGGCCCGCTGTCGGAGGGGTCGTACGTCGGGTCCCCGGCGTACGACGCCCGGAACACGTTGTCTGCCGCCACCCGGCTGAGCGTCGCGGGCAGCGTGGCCGTGCCGTTCGCGTCCGTGTGGCCGTGCCGAACGGCTGCCAGGTGCCGCCGACGCGGCGCTCGACGACGACCGCGGCGTCCGGGACCGGGGTGGCGTCCGCGGTCGCGACCGTGATCGTGAGCGGAGTGCTCGTGTCCGCGAACCGCGACGGCGCGGTCAGCGTCGTGACGGTCGGCGTCGCCGCGCTCGCCGGGCCGGTCAGCGCGAGCGGGACCAGCAGCACGGCGAGCAGGCTCGCGAGGAGGGCATGGACGGGACGGACGATCTGCATGACTCTCCCGGGCGAGTGTGGGGCAGGACCGCGATCATCGTGCCACAGCGCGCGGGGACGTCGGTCGTACGTCGCCGCGCGTCAGCCGGCGGTGGCGGCGGACGCCCCCGCACGCCCGGCGAGCACGGCGTCGGTGATCACGGACGCGGACATCCGGACGGCGATGGTGAACCCGAAGAAGGGCCCGAAGTGCGCGGTCGCGGGCAGGCTGGTGATGTGCAGGCCCGGCACCGAGGTCTGGAACCCGTCGTCGAGGACGGGTACGCCGTCCTCGTGGGCCAGCGGCGGCAGGTCGCCGGACCGGAGGAAGGCCAGGTCGTCGACGTGCGGCTGGTAGCCGGTGGCCAGGAGGACCTCGTCGACCTCGACCGTGCTGCCGTCGTCGAGCCCGATGCGCAGCCCGTCGCCGGTCTCGTCGCAGGCCACCAGCCGGGTGCGTGGGCGGATCCGGACCCGGTCGGCGGGCAGCCGGTCCTCGAGCCAGGGCTCGACCTTCAGGCGGCCCTCCGCCCAGAGCCGCGCCCGGTAGGACTCCTGCTCCTCGGGCGTGAGCGCCGCGAACCACCCCGGCTCGTCGGCCAGGTGGTCGACCACGGGGCGACACCCAGCTCCAGTCCGCCTCCGCGAAGGCCGGCGAGTCGTGCCGGTGCACCACGTCGACGGACGCGGCCCCGGCCTCGGCGAGCAGCGCCGCCCACTCGAACGCGCTCTGGCGCCCGCCCACCAGCAGGTACCGGCGCCCCGCGGCGCCGTCCAGGTCGACGGCGTCGCACGTGTGCCGCCACCGGCCGGGCGGCAGCAGCGCCGCCAGCTCGGCCGGCTCCCGTCGGTGCGGACCCATGCCCAGCGCCAGGACGACCCGGCTGGCCCGCAGGGTGCTCCCGTCGTCGAACGTCGCCACGAACCCGTCGTCGTCCCGGTCGAGGCGCTCGACGTACGACGGGAGCGGCACGATGCCCTTCTGCTCCATGAACCAGGCGCAGTAGTCGAGGTAGAGCTCGCGGGTGAGCGGCTCCGCCTCCGCGGGGGTCAGGTCGCGCAGGGCGAGGTAGGCCTCGATGGTCGCCACGCCCTCGACGTCGAGGTGCCAGTCGGAGGCCGAGCGGAGCAGCATCCCCGCGGGCATGTGCTCCTTCCAGAACGCCATCGGCCGACCCACCACGACGTGGTCGATGCCCTTCCGGTCGGCCGCGGACGCCAGGGCCAGCCCGAACGGCCCGGCGCCCACGACCAGGAGCTCGGTGCCCTGCATGCGCCCTCCCAGATGTGGCTCGTCCCCCGACGTCCTGCCTACACAAGCGCGACGGCGCGCCACCAGACCCGACCGGGCCATGCGGACGGGTCATCGCGGGGCCACGACCGGCGCGTCAGCCCTCGAGGCGCTCCTTCAGGCCACCCAGCGTGCTGGCCACCAGCCCCTGGATGACCCGCTTGCGCAGGAACCCCGGGATCGGCAGGTTGTGGTGGATGGTCAGCTCGTAGGTCACCCGCGTCCCGCCGGGCTCGAGCGGCTCCAGCGTGTACCGCCCCTCCTGGCCGGTCTGCATCTTGCCCTCCACCATGGTCCAGCTCATGCCGTGCTCGGAGTGCTCGTAGGACAGCGTGTACTCGTCGGTCCCGACCGTGGCCGACGCCTTGAAGCGCGCGGTCGCGGGCAGGTCGTCGTCCTCGTAGACCTCGAGGAGCTCGGCCTCGAGGATCTCCGGGATCCAGTCGGGCTGGGACTCCACGTCGCGGATCGTGGCGAGGACCTTGTCCATCGGCGCCTCGATCTCGATGGCCTGGGTGGCGCTGTCAGTCGGCATCGACGGCCTTTCCGTAGTACCCGGCCGTCAGCAGCGCGGTGATCTCGCTGACCAGCGGCATCCGCGGGTTGGTGCGGTTGCTGAGGTCCTGGAACGCCGTCATCGCCAGCTCCGGCAGGGCCGCGAGGAACACGTCCTCCGGTACGCCGACCTCGGCCAGCGACCGCGGCATGTCGAGCCGGTCGAGCAGCTCCTCGACGCCCGCGAACAGCCGGCGGCGGCTCTCCTCGGGCTCCCGGCCGCCGAACACGACCCGTCCGAGCTGGGCGTACTTCTCCGGGGCGATGTAGGCGGAGTAGCCCGGCGCCGGCATGAACTTGCTGGGCAGCCCGGCGTTGTAGCGCAGCAGGTGCGGCAGGAAGATCCCGTTGGCCCGGCCGTGGGCGATCCCGAACCGCGCGCCCACGGCGTGGGCCAGCGCGTGGTTGGTGCCGACGAACGCGTTGGAGAACGCCAGGCCGGCCAGGGTCGCGGCGTTCGCCATGTCGGTGCGCGCGTCGAGGTTGCCCGGGTCGGCGTACGCCGTGGGCAGCGCGTCGAAGATCAGCCGCGCGGCCTGCACGCAGAACGCGTCGGTGTACGGCGAGGCGAAGATCGAGACCGCCGCCTCCAGGGCGTGGGTGAGCGCGTCGATGCCGCTGTCCACGGTGACCGCGGCCGGCATGGTGAGCGTGAGCAGCGGGTCGACGATCGCGATGTCCGGCACCAGGCAGTAGTCGACCAGCGTCTCCTTGCGGGAGCCGACGGTGATCACCGCGGCCGGCGAGACCTCCGAGCCGGTGCCGGAGGTGGTGGGGATGGCGACCAGCTGGACCGTGTGCGCGTCCCGCGGGTAGTCCGCGACCCGCTTGCGGGGGTCGAGGAACGGCAGGGTGAGGTCGTCGAGCGACTTCTCCGGGTGCTCGTGGAAGAGCCGCATCGCCTTGGCCGCGTCGATCACCGACCCGCCGCCGACCGCGACGACGAGGTCGGGCCGGGCGCGGTCGAGCAGGGCGACGCCCCGCCGGATCAGCTCCTCGTCGGGCTCCGGGACGACCTCGCTGAACACCTGCACGTGGTTGGTCCGGAGCTTG
This sequence comes from uncultured Actinomycetota bacterium, assembly GCA_963721775.1. Classification (GTDB taxonomy): domain Bacteria; phylum Actinomycetota; class Actinomycetes; order Propionibacteriales; family Nocardioidaceae; genus Nocardioides. The sequence continues at coordinate 79,381 of CAVRMH010000043.1, forward strand.
CTGCGGACCTGGTCGACGACCCCGCGGGCCTCGCTGTCGGCGTCGGTGACCACGACCGCGGTCTCGCAGACCACGTCGCGCAGGTTCTCCAGGGCGCCGGCGTTGAAGAACGTGTTGGACGGGACCCGGAACCACTGCGGCGGCGTACGCCGGTGCGAGACGGTCTTGATGTTGAGCAGCTCGTGGTAGTTGACGTTCTCGGTGGTGCTGGAGCCGCCCCAGGTCCCGCAGCCCGAGCGAGAACGTCGGGGTCAGGTTGTTGTAGACACCGCCCAGGGCACCGACCGCGGTCGGCGCGTTGACCAGGATGCGGCCGGTGCGGACCGCCAGCGAGTAGGCGTCGACGACGGCCGTCGTCCCGGGCGTAGACCGCCGAGGTGTGGCCGAGCCCGCCGTGCTCGGTGACGAGGACGGCGACCGCGATGCCGTGCTCGACGCTGCGGGCGCGCACCAGCCCGAGGACCGGCATCAGCTTCTCCTGCAGCAGCGGGTGCTCGGCGAGCTCGTCGAGGTCGGCCGGCAGCGGCGCGAGCAGGATCTTCGTGGTGGGGTCGACGCTGAACCCGGCCCGGGCGGCGAGCTCGGGGGCCTGCTGGCCCAGCGCCGCCATGTTGACCTTGTCGCCGCAGCCGAACGCGAACTCCGCGAGGGCGTCGACCTGCTCGGGGGTCAGCAGGTGCGCTCCCATCCGCTGGAACTCCTCGACCATCTCGTCGTACACCTCGTCGTCGACGATGCAGGTCTGCTCGGCCGGGCAGATCACCGAGGCGTCGAAGGTCTTCGAGATGAGGATGTCGACGACGGCGCCGGCGACGTCGGCCGTCTTGTGGATGTAGATCGGGGCGTTGCCCGGACCGACGCTCAGCCCGGGCTTGCCGGCGGCGTTGGCCAGGGCGACGATCTTGGGACCGCCGGTGACCCAGATGAAGTCGACCTCCGGGTGCTTGAACAGGTAGTGCGTCACCTCGTGCGCGCTGTCGGGGATGACCTGGAGCGCGCCGGGCGGCATGCCGGCGGCCTCGGCGGCCTCGCGCAGGATCTCGACGCTGCGCTCGCAGCAGCCCACGGCGTACGGCGAGGGCCGGAAGAGCACGGCGTTGCGGGTCTTGGCGGCCACGATCGCCTTGTAGAGCACCGTCGAGGTCGGGTTGGTGACCGGGGTGATCGCCAGGACCACGCCGATCGGCTCGGCCACCCGGACGATGTTGCGCTCGACGTCCTCCTCGATGACGCCGACCGACGGCTTGCCGCGCAGGTAGTCGGAGAGGAACTCGGTGGCGACGTAGTTCTTGACCACCTTGTCCTCGAAGACCCCGAAGCCGGTCTCCTCGATGGCCAGCTGGGCCAGCTCGGGGGCGGCCCGCACCCCTGCGCGGACCATCGCGTCGACGATCGCGTCGACCTGCTCCTGGTCGAGCTCGCGGAACGCGCGGGCGGCGGCGGCGGCGCGGTCGACGAGCTCGTCGATCTCGCGCAGCCGGGCGTCCTCGAGGCCGGGCTCCTGCCGCGGGGCGGGCGGGGCCTGGGTGGTCGGCGGTGCGGTGCTCTGCGGTGTCGGTCATGTCTGCTCCACTGGGGCTTGTGTGTCGGGGGCGTGCTTGGGGTGGCCGGCCGCTTGGTACGGCGGCGGGCGGGTTGCTCGGCGAGGGCGAGGACCTCGTCGAAGCCCGCGACGAGGCACTCCTTGAAGACCTCGAAGTCCGGGATCGCGCCGGTGTCGGCGTTGATGCCGAGGGCGCAGGTGTCGACGTAGGTCAGCAGCGTCACGTTGACGCCGGAGCCGATGGTCGGGCCGAAGGCGTACTGCATCCGGACGGAGGCGCCACCGAGCCAGACCGGCACGGGGATGCCGGGGACGTCGCTGGCGAGGAAGTCGACGTGCCGGAGGATGGCGCCGATGTACCACCGGGGCAGGAGGTTGAGCCCGCCCGCAATGGCCTGGGTGTGCGGGAGGGACCGCTCGCCCTGCGCGGCGGCCGCCCGCTGGTGGATGAGCCGGATCCGCTCCTCGGGATCGGCCACGCCGACCGGCATCGCGAGGCGCATCAGCGTGATGCGGTTGCCGCCGACCGGGTCGTCGTCGTTGCGGATGCTGATCGGCATCGTCACCCGGAGGTCACCGACCTCGGAGCCGTGGTGCTCGTGGTAGCGGCGCAGGCCGCCGGTGACGCCGGCGATGAACGCGTCGTTGAGGGTGCCGCCGGCCATGTGCGCGGCGTCCTTGAGCGTGGAGAGCGGCACCTCGTGCACACCGAGCTCGCGCACCATCCGGCGGCCCTGCATGATCGGCGACGCCGTCTCGTTGATGGGCTGGACGGTCCGGTAGACCGAGGCGGCCGTCGCGAAGCCCGACTCCAGCGTCCGGCGCGGGTGGCGGACCCCGTTCACCAGCACCGCCGGCACGGCCCGCGCGGCGCCACCCACCAGCTTGCCGACCAGGGCGGCGTCGTACGCCACGGCGTGGCGCAGGCCGCCGAGCGGACCGGACGGCGACCTCCTCCGGCACCTCCGGGAGCGGACCGAGGTCACGCGGCTTCTCGGTGAGGTCGTAGAGCACCTGGGCGATCTGGAGACCGCCGATGCCGTCGGCGAGGGAGTGGTGCATCTTGACGACCAGGGCCGCGCCGCCGTCCTCGAGCCCGTCGACCACGGTCGCCTGCCACAGGGGCCGCGCGTGGTCGAACTCGTCCATCTCCGCGAAGCGGGCCATCTCCAGGACGGTCTCCAGCGTGCCCGGCTCGGGCGCCGAGACCCGGTGCACGTGGTAGCGCAGGTCGAAGTCGGGGTCGTGGACCCAGCGCGGGGGCGCCGGCGGCAGGGTCGGCACGACCGCTGCCGGAACATCGGCATCTCCCGGGCGATCCGTTCGAACCGGTCGAGGAGCACGTCCCACATCGGCGGACGGTCGAGCAGGATGACCGTCACGACGGTCGATCGCAGGCGGGCGTCCGCCTCCATCCCGAGAGCGAAGGCATCGGTGTTGCGCAGGAAATCGGCCACGGTCTCGTCCTCACTCGTCGTTTCGACGTTATGACCGTGACGAGCGGGCGGGCAGGGGGCGAAGGTCCCGTGCGGGGACTCCAGAGGTCGTCAGTCGGGCCGTCAGTCGGGGAGCTCGAGCTCGAGGTCGAGCCAGCGGGCGAGGTCCGCGATCTCGCGGTCGACGGCCGCGGTCATCGCCTTCGTGAACGGCACGTCCCGGTGGACCGCGGCCACGCGGAGCACGCCGTCCTTGCGGTCGGCCCGGGCGTCGAGCTTCCCGACCAGCCGGTCGCCGTACAGGATGGGGAGCGCGTAGTAGCCCCAGCGGCGCTGCGCGGCGGGCTTGTACATCTCGAGGATGTAGTCGAACCCGAAGAGCTCGGCCATCCGGGTGCGGTCGGCGAGCAGCCGGTCGAACGGCGACAGCAGTGCCGCCCGGCCGGCGAAGGGCCGGCCGAGCTGGCCCGGGTCGACCCGCCAGGTGCCGCGGGTCCCGGCGACCACGGCGGGCTCGCCCGACCTCGCCCACGTCGATCGGCTCGACCGGGAGCTTGGTGCTCTTCGCACGCGCGATGCCGAGCGAGCCGAGGCGACGCTCGTTCTGCAGCCGGAGCGCCTCCTCCACCGGGGGCACGGGGTCGTCGGGGTAGATCCGGGAGGCGAGGTCCCACAGCCGGTCGCGGCCGCTGCCGCCGGCGGCGGCGACCTCGCCGCGCTGGACGAGTCGGTCGATCATCATCCGCACGTTGCGGTTGTTGTTCCAGCCGCTGGACTGCCACGGCACCACGCAGGTGTCGGGCAGCTCGCTGGTCGGCAGCGGACCGTCCGCGCGGAGGCGGTCGAGGATGTCGCGCCGGCAGTCGTTGTTGGCGATCACCCAGTCGCGGACGTCCTCCTGCCACGGGCGCAGCGGAGGAGAACCGGGCCACTCGGCCATCTCGGCGCGGAAGAGCGCGATGTCCTCGGGCACCCGCAGCGTCTGGTGCAGCTCGATCAGCCGCAGCTCGTCGACGGCGTCCCAGAGGTCCCGCGGGTCGAACGCCGGAGCCGAACCGGCTCCACAGCACCAGCTCCGCGCTCGGGGCGACCGCGTTGGTGGGCTCGATCTGGAGCATCGAGAGCTGCCGCACGGTCTCCACCAGGTCGGTCGGCCGCTCCCGGGTCAGCAGCTGGGCGCGCACGGCGATGCGACGGGCGTCGGCGCGGCTGAGCTCGTGGACGGCGACCATGCCGCCGAGCGTAGAGGGACCCACCGACGCGGCCGGTCCACACCGGTGCCGCGGATCATCCGATGAGGGTGAGGCCGCCGGGGCGCGCGCTGAGGATGCTGGAGCTGTCGCACGGACGCAGAGCCCCAGGGAGGCAGCAATGAGTGAGGCAAGCAGGGAGTACACCGCGACAGGGAGCGTGCCGGAGAGCCGGATGCCCACGCTGACCAGCGACGAGGAGTCGGCCTGGGCGTCGTGGGTGGTGTTCGGCGGCACGTTGCTGGTGATCCTCGGCGGATTCCACATCATCGAGGGCCTGGTCGCGGTCTTCCGTGACGAGGTCTTCGTGGTCGGTAAGCGGGGTCTCGTCGTCAACGTCGACTACACGGCGTGGGGCTGGGTCCACATGATCGGTGGGGCCTTCATGATCCTCATCGGCGCGTGCCTGATCGCGGGACAGATGTGGGCGCGGATCTTCGCGGTCATCATCGCCACGCTCAGCGCGTTCGCGAACATCGCGTTCCTGCCGGCGTACCCGATCTGGTCGGCGATCATGATCGCGCTCGACGTCATCATCATCTGGGCGGTCATCGTCCACGGCGGCGAGCTCAAGCACCCGCCGGGCTGGGACGGCAAGGACGTCTGACCTGTCGCGGACTGACGGGCGCCCGGCTCACGGGAGCCGGGCCACCCAGAGCTCCTCGGCCGGCCACCGCGTCGCCCAGGCGGCGGAGACGATCTCGTAGAACGGATGGTCCCCGCCGCCTGCCGGCGCGTAGATCTCGTGCATCGCCTCGACGACGAAGCCCGCGCTGCGCAGCAGCCGCACCCAGTCGCCGTGCGAGGGATGGAACTCGACACCGCCGCCGGGCCAGTGCACGCGGTACGCCTCGCGCTGGCCGCGCAGGAGGCGCTCCTCGGCGACCCCCTCCTCGGCCGGGACGCACAGGGCGGACAGGTGGCTGTTGGTGAGGAAGACCAGCCTCCCGCCGGGCCGCAGCAGCCGGGCCGCCTCCGGCAGCCACCGCTCGGGGTCGCACCACGCTGCCGCCCCGTGCTCGCTCACCACGAGGTCGACACTGCGGCTCGCCAGCGGGACCCGCTCGCCATCACCCTGGACCAGGCCGAACGCCGGACCCCGCTCGCGCTGCAGCCTCCGCGCGGTCGCGAGCTGCTCGCCGGACAGGTCGACCGCCACCGTGGTCGCCCCGGCGCGGGCCAGCCATGCCGAGAAGTACGCCGTCCCGCAGGCCAGCTCCACGATGTCGAGGCCGGCGACGTCACCGAGCACGCCGAGCTCCCGCTCGGGAGTCGCGAAGAGCCCCCACACCACGTCGGGGCGGGTCCACATGTCCTCGGCCGCGGCATCGGTGAAGCGCTCGTTCATCACCGCCCACAGCGCCCGGTTCAGCGCGATCTCGGAGGCCCGGGCGTCGGTCACCCGATCATGCTAGGCGTCCCGGACCGAGCCCGACGTACGCCGGACGCGGGCGCGGGTGGAAACCCGGTGGTGCCCGGCGCCGGCCACGTAGTTGACTGGAGCCTCATCCCCCAGCAGACAGGCACACATTGAGTTCCAGCACGCCCTCCGGCATCGCCTACGACCGCTCCGGCCCGCGCGGTGACCTGCCCGTCGTCCTCCTCCACGCCGGCGTCGCCGACCGCCGGATGTGGGATCCGCAGTGGTCGGCACTCACCGCCGAGCGCGACACCGTCCGGCTCGACCTGCGTGGTTTCGGCGATTCCGTCGACCGCCCCGAGGGCGCCCTGTCCCCCGTCGACGACGTGCTGGAGACCCTAGGCGCCCTCGACATCGACCGCTGCCACCTGGTCGGCGCGTCGTTCGGCGCCGGCGTCGCCGTGGAGGTCGCCCTGACCCGGCCCGGGCTCGTGGCATCGCTGCTGCTCAGCGCCCCGGGTGGGGCGCTGATCGCCGAGGCCACCCCGGACCTGCGCGCGTTCTTCGACGCGGAGCGGTCCGCCCTGTCCCGCGACGACCTCGACGCCGCCGTCGAAGCCAACCTCGCCGCCTGGGTCGACGGCCCGCACCGGGACCCCGGTGCCGTGGACCCCGGAGTCCGCAAGGAGGTCGAGGTGATGCAGCGGCGCGCCTTCGAGCTCACCGCCGACTGGGACGACGTGGAGGAGAAGGAGCTGGACCCGCCGGCGCTCGAGCGGCTGGGGGACGTCCGGGTGCCCACCCTGGTCCTGGCCGGGGCGCTCGACCTCGACGCCATCCTCGCCACGGCGACGCTGGTGACCGCCGGCATCCCCGACGTACGCCGGGTCGACTGGCCGGACACCGCTCACCTGCCGTCGATGGAGCGCCCCGACGACTTCCTGGCGCTGCTGCGCGACTGGGTGCGCTGAGGTCGGGCTCGACCAGCCCGACTCAGGTCAGTCCGGCCTGACCCGGGTAGGCGCGGCCGGGATCACGGTGCCGGCTGACGGTCGGCCAGCCGTCGGAACAAGGACTGCCAGGCCTCCCGGCTGCTCTGCCCGGCTGTGGTCATCCGCGTGGCGACCATGCCGGCGACCAACGGGGTCGCGAACGACGTCCCGCTCCACAGGGCCATGCCCGTGAACGAGACGGCCTGGTGTTCGGCTGCCCGTCCCACGTGGGCGTGTAGTCACCCGCTCGCGTAGGCGTTCACCATGCGGTCGCCGCGTGCGTACACGTCGACGTTCGGTCCGAAGTTGCTCCACGGCGCGCGGCTGCCGTCCTCGGTCAGGCCGCCCACCGAGACCACCCAGTCGAACGACCCCGGCCAGGCCATCCGGGTGTCCCCCTCGTTGCCGGCCGGCGCCAGGATCAGCAGATCCGTCCATGGCCCTTGATCACGTTCGTCGTAGAGGGCGGTCAGGGCGACCGGCGGCGTGTTGCCCTCCGTCGTGCCGGCGAAGTTCAGCACCATGACGTCGGGCACCTTCACCGGGGGCTCCCCATCGAGGGCACGAGCTGTCGGCGCAGGAGGTCGGCCAGGTCACTCTCGAAGACAGCACCCAGCTCGTCGGTGCTGGCGACCCCGGGGAAGGAGCCTGGTCGCGTTGACGACGTGGACGTCCGCCCCGGGTGCGGTCACACGCACGCACCCCGCGGTGAACGTGCCGTGACCGCCGTCCTGCGGGATCACGCCGTTGCTGCACCGAGGTGTCCGGCTCACCCGTGACGTCCGGCCATCCAGGCGTGGCTCTGAGCGGCGCCCTCGACGAGCCCGGTGTCGACCACCAGCACGCGCACCCCGGCCCCGTGGCTGCCGTCGGGGTCGACGGCCGGGCACCGGCGTCGCGCGTCGGGATCGGCGCTTCTCGGGCTCGATCGCCGCGCAGGAGTGGATGCAGACGTAGAAGAGGTGGTCGAGGCTCAGGTCACGCCCGGCCTTCTCGTTCCTCGATCTCGTCGAGCAGGTCCTCCGGGAGTGACCAGCCGTCCCCAGGGACGGTCAGCACGGTCGCACCGGACCAGCACGGGGTCGTTGTCGTCGATGGTGTTGCCGATCGGCCACGTGGATCGCTCGTCGAGACGTAGCTCCTCACGCTGGCTCCGGTTCGCGGTGCGGACGATGAACTTGTCGCGGCGGTAGAGGTACTCCGCCTCGGACGTTCCCGTCCGCCCAGTCGTCGGGATGGACCCCGACACTCTGGGCGGTACTGAGGATCAGCCCGACCTGAACTCGTTTCCTGCTCTGATTGCGGCATGTCTCACCCTCCATGTCGTGCCGTCGACGGGCGACGGCGCTCATCCCTACGATCAAATCCGTGACGGGAGCCCCGCACAGCCCCTCGGCACCGCCGGACCTCGACGGGTCTGCTGGCCCTCGCCCTCTCGCAGCCCAACCAGGCGCTCGCCACTGCACGCTCCCTGCTGGCCGACGGCGTCGGACCGGAGGCCGCTGCGGTCGCCCACCAGGCGGCGGGCATCGTGCTGCGCGACTTCGGCGACATCGACGAGGCGCTCGAGGAGTTCCGGGCCGCCCTCCGGTGCGCTCGCCGGGCCGGCGACACGGAGCGTGGCTCCGACATCCGCGCGGCGTACGGCGTCGCCCTCGTGATGGCCGGGCATCCGCGCGGCCTGCGCGAGATCGAGCGAGCAGCCGCGGGAGCCGACGGGCCGGCGGCGGGCCGCATCCAGATCCGCCTGGACTACGCCCTGTGGCTGCTGGGCCGCCACGCCGAGATGCTCCGGGCCGCCCAGCGGGCGGTCGACCTGCTCAGCGGCACCGGTGACCCGATCTGGGAAGCGCGGGCGTACGGCCACCGGGCGACGGCGCACCTGGCTCTGGGGGCGGTGGCTCGGGCCGACGAGGACTTCACCCGGTGCGAGGAGCTGTTCGCCGCGAGCGGCCAGCGCCTCGAGTACGCCTCCACGCTGCACGACCGGGCCACCGTGGCCTTCGCCCGTGGCGACCTGCCGGCCGCGCTCAGCCTGCTGGACGATGCCCAGCAGGTGGTCGACGAGCTCGAGGTCTTCGAGCCGGACATCGACGTGACCCGCGTGCGGGTCCTGCTCGCGGCCGAGCTGCACCACGACGCCCTCCGGGTGGCCGACGAGGCGGTCGAACGCAGCATCCGGCTGCACGGGGCGGCGGCCCGACGCAGCGAGCTCCTGTTCGCCGCGGCCCTGGCGGCGTCCGCCGCCGGTGACGCGTCGACCGCCGCGTCCCGCAGCGCCGAGGCCCTCCACTCGTTCCGTCGCCAGGGGCGTGCCTGGTGGGCGGCCTGGGCCGAGCTCGTCCTGCTGGAGAGCCGGTTCGATGCCGGCGACACCTCCGCCGGCCTGCTGCGTGCGGCCGCGCGCCTCGCGGCGACCTTCGAGACCCTCGACCCCACGCGGGTCCCCGAGGCCTACCTGCTGTGCGGCCGGCTCGCGCTGGCCCGCGGCCGGCGGGCGGCCGGCGTACGACATCTGCGGGCGGCCGCGGCGCGCCGTCCGCGCAGTGTCCGGGCCCGGTCGACGGCGTGGCTGGCCCGCGCCGTCCTCGCCGACGCCGAAGGGCGGACCGCAGACATGCTGCACGCCTGCACCCGCGGGCTCGACCTGATCGACGTCCACCTCGGCACGCTGGGCGCCACCGAGCTGCGAGCCCAGGCCACGGCCCGGGGTGACGGCCTGGCTCGCCTCGCGCTCGGCCACGCGGCGAGGACCGGCGATGCCGGCCGGCTGCTGGTGTGGAGCGAGCGCTGGCGGGCCACCGCCCTCGCGGTCCCACCGGTCCGCCGCGACCTCGATCCGGACATGACCCGGGACCTCGCGGCCCTGCGGGTGGTGGCGGCGCGCCTGAACGAGGACCCGGCAGCCACCGCCGTGCCGGCCCTCCGCCGGGAGCGGCGGCGCCTGGAGGAGGCAGGTACGCCGGCGCGCGATGCACCGGCCGGGCGACGGCTCCGGGCGCGGCACCCTGATCCGGGTCGCCGAGCTCCGCTCGCACCTGGGGAGCAGCACGCTGGTGGAGCTCACCGAGGTCGAGGGCCAGCTGTACGCGGTCGTCGTCTCGGCGGACCGAGCCCCGATGATGCACCACGTCGGGGACGCCGGCACCGCCGAGCGGGCGCTCGCCCACCTGTTGTTCGCGCTGCGCCGCGCGGGCACGCGCCGCGGCGAGGTCGTCGCTCGATCTCGGTCCGATCGGGCTCCGGCTGCAGCAGGCGTTGCTCGGTCCCGTCGCCGACGAGCTCGATGCGCCCGCCGTCGTCGTCGTACCGACCGGCAGGCTGCATGCGGTCCCCTGGGCACTGCTCCCGGGCCTGCGCGACCGCGCGGTCGCGGTCGCGCCCTCGGCCGCGATCTGGCTGCGCGGACAGCGATCGCTCCCCCGGCACGACGGACGGGTCGTCCTGGTCGGTGGCCCTCGCCTGTCCACCGGTGCCGTCGAGGTGCGCCGGCTCGCCGAGCGCTACCCCGGTGCCGTCGTCCTGGCCGAGGGCGACGCGACCAGCGAGCAGGTCCTCGCCGCGATGGACGGTGCCTGGCTGGTGCACGTGGCCGCGCACGGGACCTTCCGGTCCGACAGCCCGTTGCTGTCGGCGCTCGAGCTCGACGACGGCCCGCTGACCGTCTACGACCTGGAGCGGCTCGGTCGTGCTCCGCACCGGGTGGTGCTCTCGAGCTGCAACTCCGCGGTGGGGGCTCCCTCCGGGGCCGACGAGCTGCTCGGCGTCGTCAGCGCCCTGATGACGCTCGGCTCGGTCGGCGTGGTCGCCAGCGTCGTGCCGGTCGACGACCCCAGCACCGTCCCGTTCATGCTCGAGCTGCACCGGCAGATGCAGGACCTGCCGCTCGGCCAGGCCCTGGTCGAGGCCCGGCGGGCGGTCCGGGACGACCCGGCCGCGCGCACCGCCGCCGACTCGTTCATCGCCCTCGGAGCCTGACTCGGTCACAGGCGCACCCAGTCGGTGATCAGCCGGGTGGACTCCGTCGAGCAGCGGAGCCGGACCACGCCGGTCGGCACCGGCTCGATGACGAAGAACCCGAGGTCGTCGACGGGCACCGTGGCGACCACGCCCTGGTCACTCTCGACCACGACCTCTCCGCTGGACGGCGGCAGGAACTGGCCGACCACCCGGTCCGACAGCACCTCGATCTCGACGGACCGCGGCTCGGCGGAGAACACCATCACCCGGCCCCGGTCGTCGTCCCCCCGGGTCAGGGCCAGCTCGTCCTGCTGCGTGGAGTCGAACATCAGCTCCGCCATCAGCAGGTCCTCGTCGATCGTCCGCCACGTGAACGCAGCTCTTGGCGCGGGCCGCGATCTCGTCGATGTGGGGTCCGACATGGCGGAGCGCCTCGGCGAGCTCGAGAGCGAGCACCTCGTCGTTGTCGAATCGCTCGGTCATGATCCTTGCCTCTCGCTCGGGTCGGCCCCCACGGTGGTGACGAGCTGCTGGACGGACGGCGTCCTGCGCAGCCGTTCCAGGGCACGCGCCCTGGTCGGTCCGATGGCGCCGACCGGGATGCCCGTGCGCCGGCTGATCTCGGCGTACGGCACCGGAGGGTCCTCGGAGAGCATCATCAACAGCTGCCGCTGGCGCGGGCTCAGCACGGCGAACCCCTCCAGCAGCGCGGCGTGGCGCTCGGAGCGCACCAGGTCTGCGTCCTGGTCGTCCTCGGTGACCAGGCGTGACGCCCAGGCCTCGTCCTGCAGGTCGGCCGGCCGCATGCGTGTCGACGCCGTCGACCGAGCGGAGTGCCTCACGCTTGGCCGTGGTGATCAGCCACTGCGGCAGCGCCCGCGGCTCACGGAGCGAGCCCAGGTGCTCGATCAGCCGCAGCCACACCGTCTGTGCGACGTCCTGCCTCTCGGCCGACGACAGTCGGAAGCGCAGCAGCACGCTGACCAGCAACGGGGTGTACCGGTCGACGAGCTCGCCCCAGGCTCCCTCGTCACCCTGCGCCGCGGCGGCCACGAGCAGTGCCACGTCGGATCGGTCGACTTCCACGCTCTGCCCCTTCCCCATGCAGCTGTTGCACCCCTGAGCGGGGCGACGTCCAGCTGATACCTCGGCAGACACGATTTCTCGGTACTCCAGTGCACCAGTCGCGACGGTTGCCGCACAAGAGTGCGATCGGCGGCGGGAGAACGGCCGATGACGGTGTCGTCGGCCGTCTAGCCAGGTGTATCCGCGCCCCTCGGCAGGGCTCCGGCGTGGTGCGAGGTCTCGAACCCGAGGTCCGATCCACCCGAAGGGACACGAACCATGAACACCACCATCCGCAGCACCACGACCCACCACGCCGGCAGCAGGGTTCGGGCCCGCCGCGTCGGTTCCCTCTCCGTTGCCGGAGCCCTCGCCGTCCTGGCCCTGGCCCCGGCGGTCGCGCATGCCTCCCAGCTCGACGCGAAGGGAGGCGGCGGAGCTCCGACGTACGTCTCCAACGACATCGACGACGTGGTGTACGCCCGGAAGCAGCAGATGATCAAGGACTACGTGGCGCCTGCCCCGTCCCGCTCGGTCGTCGCCGCCCGCTCGGCACCCGCGACGTTCACCGCTCGTGCGGCCGGGTGCGACATCTCCGGCGTGCTGGACGAGTGGAGCCGTCGGCTGATCGCGATCCAGGTCTGCGGCAAGGCGTACGTCGTCACCGCGGCGTTCCGTGCCCCGGTGCGCTACGCCGAGCCCATCCCCTACCCGCAGCCGGGGACCGGTGCGGTCGGGCACTGCGGGCACGAGGGCGCGCACCAGCCGCCGGCGACCGGCCTGCCGGTCTCCGCGTGGTTCACGCCCACGTCCTGCTGACCGGCAGCGACCGGTTCGGCCGCGGACCTGCTGAGGGTGCGGTCCCGTCGTCAGGCGACGGGGCCGCACCCTCGGTCGTCTACCGCGGCCCGCGTCGTCACTCGTCGCTGAGGTAGGGGTCGGCCCAGGCGCTGATGATCCGGGCGGCTCGCTTCGCCTGGTTGCGCCCCGTGAGCAGGTGGTCGGCGCCCTCCAGCGAGACGAAGCTGCGCGGATGCCGCGCCGCCCGGAAGATCTCGCTGGCGTTCGCGATGCCCACGGTGTTGTCCGTCGGCGAGTGCATCACCAGGAGCGCCCGGCGCAGCGTGCGGATCTGCTCGCGCAGGTCCGCCGTACGCACGTCCTCGATGAAGTGCCGCCGCAGGGTCAGCGCCTTGCCGCCGGCCAGGAACGGCGCCTCCCCCTCCGCCATGATCTTCTCGATCAGTACGTCGTAGTTGTGCTCGACGTGGCCGGGTTCGTACGGCGCCCCGACGCTCGCCACCGCACGCACCGAGTCGACCTCGTGGGCCGCGGCGATGACCGCGGCCCCACCGAAGGAGTGCCCCACCAGGAGCCGCACCTCGCGGCCGGAGCCGTTCATGAACCGCACCGCCTGCGCGGTGTCGGCGATCTTGTGCGAGAACGACCCGTCGCCCCAGTCGCCCTCGGAGTCGCCGAGCCCGATGTTGTCGAAGCGCAGCATCCCGATGCCCTCGGCGGCCAGCTGCTTGCAGATCCGGCTGGCGGCGGGACTGTCCTTGCCCAGCGTGAAGCCGTGGGACAGCACGCCCCAGCCCCGGGTCGGGCCCTCGGGCTGGTCGATCAGCCCGGCGAGCACGGGGCCGCTGGTGCTGGGGAACCGGACCCGCTCGCTCACGGGCCCGATTCTCCCAGATCCTCGCCGGGCGCGATCGCGCGTCCTACGGGGTGACGTGCTCCCCCGGTCGCCGCCGCGCCTCGGACCTGCTGGCGAGCTGGAACGCACCGGTGCTCCCCGGGTCCCGCGCCCACGCCGCGGCCACCGGCGAGGACTGAGGACGCGCGGCCCTGGTCTAGCGACCGCACCGGGACCAGCCCGACCGGCGTACGGTCGAGGCGAAGGCAGGAGGCCGCCATGGCCGCCCTATCGCACGTCATCGCCAGCCTCCTGGTGTGGGGCTCCGTGGTCGCGCCGGTCGGCGAGGCTGAGGCCGCCGGTGCGGCAGGGATCCCCCTCAACGACTGCGTCAGCAGCGACAACGGGGACCCGGTCCTGACCGGGATGACGGTCACCCCGTCCGTCGACGTGACCAGTGAGGCCAAGGAGGTCTCCTTCTCCCTGACCGTCGATGACGTGGGGGGTCCGGGCCCGGCAAGCGGACTCCGCCGGGTCGAGATCTCCTTCGGGGAGCCACTCGTCGACGACTTCGGCGACACCTTCCACGTGCTGCACAAGGACGCGTCCGGGGCGTGGGTCGGCTCCGTGGTCGTCGAGCCCGGCAGCAGGTCGGGCCCGTGGCGGATCAACGGCGTCTTCCTCACGGACCGCGCCAGGAACGAACGCAACCTGGTGACCGAGGACCTGGACGAAGGCCGGCTTCCCCACCGCTGTCGCGGTCACCTCGACGCCCGACACCTCTCGGCCGCGCATCGTGGACTTCAGGTCCACGCCCGGGCCGGTGGACACCCGCCGAGCCAGCAGGCTCGTCACGTTCACCGCGAAAGTCGTCGACCGGGTGCCCGGCGTCGCCGAGGTCGACCTGTTCGGATCGATGGGGGACACGTCGATCACCACTGCCTACGACGGCGACTTCGTCACGCTCAGCGCGGTGCCCGGCAGCCCGGACACGTTCCGCGGCAGCATGCGGGTCCAGCGTTGGGTCGGCAGCGGCACCTGGAAGATCACGCGGCTCTCGGTCTCGGACAAGGTCGGCAACTTCCGCTCCTACTCCTACGACCGGCTCGGCGAGCTCGGGTTCAGGCGCCGGCTGAAGATCATCAGCCGCACTGACACCCGGCCGCCGGAGCTGGCCCGGTTCGCGCTGAGACCCAGCCAGGTCGACGTACGGACCGAGGACGGTCGGCTCGTGGTGAGGGCGCGCGCGGTGGACGGCCGCTCGGGTGTCGACCGGGTGAGTGCCCGCGTGGGCCGGAGGTACCTCGACCTGGCCCTGGTCTCCGGGACCCGCCGGGACGGCGTGTGGAGGGGCGTCCTGACGCTGCCACGCTGCACCGCGTCGGCTGGTCAGCGGCGGGTGAGCGTCGACGTCACCGACCGCGGCCGGAACGACACCTACTACCGACCCTCGGCACTCGCGGCTCGAGGCTGGCCCGACAGCGTGGACGTCACGGCGGCGGACCATCGCCGTCCGGAGGCCACGATCGGCTGGCAGGTGGACCCGGCCGGCCCGGTCCGGGTGCGCTTCTCCGAGACCGTCTCCGGCGTCACGCCCGAGAGCGCGACCGTACGCCGGGTCTTCGCGCCCCACAGTGAGCGCCCGACCCTGGGACCCGCCGTGCCGGGGACGTGGGTGTGCCGGAAGACGAGCGGCGCGGTGGCCAGCTGCGCCTCCGGCAGGTTCACCCGGGCCAGGTACACCCCCGATGCCCCGTTGCTCGCCTCGCGCACCTACCAGCTGACCCTGAACCCGGAGTTCTCGCTGGCCGTCACCGATCGGTCCGGCAACCCGTTCGACCGAGACGAGTTCTGGCTGAACACCACCAGCTGACCAGCGCATCATCGACGCCGCGCCGTCCAGGCGTGCTATGGGCTTGCCGGGCCAGGAGTGCCATGGTGGAGGTATCCCGCAACAGTGATCGGTCGGCCGGTCCCGTGGACCACGGTCCGGGTCCCCAGACACGTCGGGTGGTCTCACACATCTCGGTGGGCGATGGTCTCGGCTGGCGTGCACCCTCTCAGGCAAGGGGCCCCGGTCCACCCCCGAGGAGCAGTCATGGCAACACGTCAACCGTGGGCGCCGACTCGACGCCAGAACCTCGCGAAGCGGGCAACGATCACGCTCGCCGCCCTGCCGGTCCTCCTGGCACCCCTGGCGGTCTCGAGCCCGGCCGGCTCCGAGCCTCCCGGGCCGGTCCTGGTCGGTCGGGCCGTCCTGCCGGTCGCGACGTACGCCGGACCTCCGGTGTCGGGCGCGTTCGTCACCGGCAGCCCGGGCACGATCAACGGCATCACCTTCCCCCTGCCGGGCCAGCCCGTGCAGGGCTTCTCCTCGATCGTCGACGGCCGGCAGCCGGGTGAGTTCCTGGCCATGCCCGACAACGGTTTCGGCGGGAAGGCGAACTCCGTCGACTTCCTCATCCGTGCCTACTACCTCCGCCCGGACTTCAAGACGGCCGAGGGCGGTTCGGGCACCGTCGACGTGGGTGACTTCATCTCGTTCAGCGATCCGGACCACCGGATCGGCTTCCCCATCGTGAACCAGGGCACCAGTGACCGCCTGCTCACCGGCGGTGACATCGACCCCGAGTCGCTCCAGCGGGGCAGGAACGGCGACCTGTGGGTGGGCGACGAGTTCGGCCCGTGGATCCTGCACTTCGACGCGACCGGCAGGCTGCTCGAACCGCCGTTCGCGATGCCCGGTGGTCTCAAGTCGCCGAACAACCCGTTCCTCGAACGGTCAACCGTTCACGCACCCGAACAGTCGCGGGCTCGAGGCCATGGCCATCACCCCGAACCGGAAGCTCCTCTACGCGGCGCTCGAGGGCTCCACTGTCAGCGACCCCGATCCGTCGCGGCGGCACGTCTTCGTCTTCAGCACGTCTGCGCACGCGTTCACCGGCCAGGTCCTCGAGTACCGAACCGAGTCACCCGGAAACCTCGTCGCGGACATGTGGGCGCTGGACGACCACCGTCTCGTCGTGATCGAGCGGGACGCAGGCAGGGGCATCACGGCGACGTTCCGCAAGGTCTACCTCGTCGATGTCCGCCGTACCGACTCGTCCGGCTTCCTGGAGAAGACGGCCGTGGTCGACCTGACCAGGATCCCCGACCCTGATCTCATCTCGCTCCCGGCGATCCACCCGGGAGACCTGGGGCTGGGCGATCCGTTCTGGGTGATGTGCGAGTCGGTCGAGGCCATCCACCTGATCGCCGGGCACCGGCTGATGATCGGATGCGACAACAACTTCCCGAACTCGGGGCGTAACCCGGCCCTGGCCGACGACAACGAGTTCATCGTCGTCGACGTACCCGGCCTCCCGTCCGTGCCGTGACGTGACCTGCCTGGCCCTGCCGGGTCCCGTCAGGGACCCCGTGGTGACGCCGGTTCCGAGGGGTGGCCGAACCCGCCGTCGGGGCTCACCGGGGCCTCGGCACCCAGGCGCGGGGCGTAGTGCTGACTGAACAGCTGGGCCGTCAGCTCACGGCGACTGTGGACCCCGACCTTGGCGAAGACCTTCTTGAGGTGGTCCTGCACGGTGTACGGCGACACGTGCAGCCGCGACGCGATCTCGCGGGTCGAGCACCCCTGGAGCACCAGCGTCGTCACCTCGCGCTCACGGGCACTGAGGGCGTGCGCAGCAGCCACGACGGCCGGGATCTCAGGCGCCGTCTCCGGGTACACCATCACTCCGACGCGCCCGTCGGCCCCGCCGTCCAGCTGCGACCCGTAGAGCAGGTGCCAGCCTCCCGTACGCCGTGGCAGACGGGCAGTGGCCACCCCGCCGTCCGCGTCGAGTGACTGCGCGCTGCACCTGGGCGACCAGGCTGGCCACGACCAGGGGCAGGCCAGCGGAGCGTCCCCGTGCTGTCGACGATCTCGGCGAGCAGACGGGTCGCGGCCGGGGTCAGGCTCTCGACGGTCCCGTCCGCGCGGGCCACGATCAGGTCCAGGCAGGGCCGACCCCTGCCCGGTCATCAGTGCCGTCAGGAGGACGGCGCGATGGATGCCTTCGCCGAGGTAACGGGTCCCGATCTCGGCCACCAGCCGCGCCTCGCTGTCCGTGAACCGGCCGTGCCGGCGGTGGATCGCGACGCAGCCCCAGACCGAGTCGCCTTCACGGAACACCGCGCGGAGCTCGTCGCCCTGCGCGTAGCCGTGCGGGGCAAGGATCGTCCGGAACCGCTTGCTGCGCGAGGGCACTCCTCCCGTGGCCTCGCTCAGCAGCCCGACCGGTGACGACGCGCGCGCCAGGGACGCGAACTTGTTCACGTCCTCGTCGAGGAACTCGTTGGCGGCCACCTCCATCAGGTGGTCGAAACCGACCTCCCGCGTGAAGTGGCTGGTGGGCAGCAGGGTGGCCGGGTCCAGACCCAGCCAGCAGGAGGCCTCGAAGGGCACCACCTCGGCGAGCAGCGCGGTCGGCCGCATCGAAGAACGCGCCGACGTCCAGCCCGCGATGGAGGAGGCGGGCGAACGGCGTACGGTCGTCGATCCGTGCGGTCGACACGTGCCGATTCTCCGGCCCGCCCCCGAGGCGTGACAAGGACGCAGATCCCACGTCTCTGGGATGGTTCGCGGCCAGCCGAGGCACCTAGCGTGGACTAAGCGAGGGAGGCGAGGTCATGGCGAGATCCGGTGACGTGCTCGAGCACCCGGTCACGGGCGAGAGACTCGTGTGGCGCCGGGTGGCTCACGACACCGAGGGACGGCTGCTCGAGGGGGACATGTTCGCCCGCCCGGGCGGCCATCCCGCGGCCGTGCACGTGCACCCGCACCAGGAGGAGCGGTTCCGGGTCATCCGCGGTTCGGTCAGGCTGCAGGTCGACGGCGAGGACAGGCTCCTCGGCCCCGGTGAGTCGGCCGCGGTGCCGCCGGGACGACCCCACACCTGGTGCAACGCCGGTGACGACGAGGCGTGCATCCGCGTCGAGATCGAGCCGGCGCTGCGCACCGAGATGTTCTTCGAGACCTTCTTCGGGCTCGCGAAGGACGGCCGGACCAACGACAGGGGTCTGCCGAACCTGCTGAGCATGGCCGTCATCCTGCGGGAGTACGACGCAGAGATGCAGCTCGCCCGACCACCGGCCGGCGTACAGCGGGCACTGTTCGGGCCGCTCGCCGTGCTGGGACGCCGGCTCGGGTACCGCGGGTGGTATCCGGAGTACACCGCGAGCCACTCCCGCGCGCCCGACGCGGCCGGTGAACGACCGGCGCCGCCGGGCGGCCGGTGAACGACCGACTCACAGCACCGGCAGCACCGTGCGCTCCCGGGTGGTGTTGATGTCGCGGCCATCCTGTACGCCATGTCGCTGGTCCTCGCCGTCGGCACCTGGCTCTCCTCGAGCTCGAGCGTCCTTCCGACGCGGTCGACGCGGGACGGAACCGCACCAGCTACTTCCCGTGGGACCGAACCAGGACGTGCTCGCGGAACATGTCCGCTGCCGGAAGGAGACGTCTGCTCGTCGACCAGGCGAGCCCGACCTCGCGATGGGCGCCGGCGTCCGTCAGTCGGACCAGGCGGCGCGCCGGGTCGTTGCCGACGGCGTGGGGATCGGTCGACACGGGCACGATCGCGAGGCCGAGACCGGCCTCGACGAACCCACGGACGACCGGTAGGTCGTCCCCCTCGAAGGAGACCTTGGGCGAGAAGCCGGCGGCCGCGCACAGCGCCTCGGTGAGGTTGCGAAGCTCCCATGAGGGCCGCAACATGACGAAGTCGTCGTCGGCGGCCTCCTGAAGCGCAGCGGTCGCGCGGCCGGCCAGTCGATGCCCCGGCGGCACTGCCAGCGCCAGGGGTTGGGAGAGCAGGGGCTCCCAGTGGACGTCGGGATTGTCCGGGCGACGAGCCGTGAACTCGAGGTCGACCCGACCCTCGGTGAAGAGCGGCGAGCCGACGGAGTCGTCCGACGCCCGGAGCTGGAACTCGACCTTCGGGTGCGCCTTCCGGAACTCGCTGACCAGTGCTGGGACGAGCCAGGTCCCCAGTGACAGCTGGAAGGCGAGCGTGACCGTGCCGGTCTCGGGGTCCACCAGCTCAGCGACGGCTGCGAGGCCGTCATCGAGTCGATGGAGCACCGAGTCCACGTGGCGCTTGAAGACGCTGCCCGCGTGCGTGGGACGCAGCACCCTGCCGGTGCGGTGCAGCAGGGGTGCTCCGACCTCCGCCTCGATGCGGGCCAGGGCACGCGAGACGCTGGGTTGGCTGACACCGAAGATGTCCGCCACTTCTGTCACGGTCACGCCGTCGGCGACCTGCTGGAACCAGCGCAGCGCGTCGATGTCCACAAACCATGACTCTAGTGCATGGGTATCCACCCAAACCTACATTGGACGTATGAGTCTGCAATCATCACACTTGAGTCATGATCTCGTCGCGCTTCACCGCCACCGTCCGCTCCCGCTCCCTCCGCCTCGCGACAACCGTGCGCGATGACCTTCGCCGGCGCCGGCAGGTGCGGGCCGAGCGTCGACTGCTCATCCGCGAGCTCGCCTCGTACACCACCCCGGCCCAGGTGGAGGACCTGCTCGGGTCGATGCAGGGCCAGGACCAGGCCGGCGTGGCCGAGATCCGTTCGATCGTCGTCCGCAACATCCACGACGACGCGCGCCTGGCCGGACTCGCTTCCTGACTCCTGTTCGGCGCGCCTGTCAGGGCAGCC
The DNA here is from genome assembly GCA_963721775.1 of uncultured Actinomycetota bacterium. Taxonomy (GTDB): domain Bacteria; phylum Actinomycetota; class Actinomycetes; order Propionibacteriales; family Nocardioidaceae; genus Nocardioides. The sequence goes on from CAVRMH010000043.1 coordinate 99,328, forward strand.
GGACGGACTCGCCGCGTACGGCGCTCTGCCGGGCGGCATCGAGCACTTCCAGGGTCCGCACGGCCTCGCTCGCGGGCACCGGTGGCTCCCCCTGGCCGCGAATCGCGGCTGCGAACCGGGTGTAGAGGTCCTGCCAACGTCCCTGCGCGGACGGTATCCGCTCCTCCCCCGCCGCGGTCGACAGCACGCCCCAGCGGGCCGGGTCTTCGTAGCCCCAGCTGTCGGGCTCGTGAACCGGCCGCCGCCCGGAAATGATCGCCTTCTCCTGCACGTCGGTGCCCCTGGCGGCGTAGCTGCCCTTGCTGCCGTACGCACGGAGCTCGCGGGCGGCGATGTGGCCGAGCTTGCTGGACTCGACGTGCGACGTGGCGCCGGAGGCGTGACGCAGGGAGATCGTGAACCCGCCGTCGCTTCGTCCTTCGGGGAGATCGACCCAGTCGACGTGGGCATCGACGCTGGTCACCGGCCCGAGCAGCCACAGCATCTGGTCGACGAGGTGGCTGCCGAGGTCGAGGAGGTTGCCCCGGCCGTGGCCGGCCGTGACGTCGCTGGGTGCGTCCTGGTCCATCCGCGCGTGGATCCTCCAGAGATCACCGACGCCTCCCTCATCGAGGACTCGCTTCAGGGTGCGGATGTCGGCGTCCCAACGTCGGTTCTGGTAGACGCTGAGAATGACGCCGGCTTCGTCGGCTGCCTGCACCATCTCCCGAGCCTCCGCTGCGGTCGGGGCGAACGGCTTGTCGACGAGGACGTGCACTCCCGCAGCGATCGCCTCGAGAGCGAGATCGTGATGTGTGTCGGGCGGAGTGGTGATGGTGACCGCATCGACACCGACCGCCAGCAAGGCGCTCAGCGAGTCGAACGCCTCCACCCCGGGCCAGTCCGCCGCCACGTCGGCTCGGCGATCCGGCGAACGGGTGACCACTCCGGTGAGGGTGATGCCGGGCGCGGCCTCGACGAACGGCGTGTGGAAGATCCGACCTCCGACCCCGTATCCCACGACACCCAACCGCACGTCATCCATCACAGCCACCGCACCTGACGCTGCTTGGCCTCGTCGTACGACGCCCTCCCGGAGAGTGACTCGGGGACACCGGTCTCCCACCAGGCTCCGGCCTCGGTCCACGACGCGGAGGCCACCGTGCAGGCGACCACCGCAGGTCGACGCTGCGACCGTGCGGCCTCGCGCGCTCGCAGGTACGCGGCCGCGAAGTCCTCCGCCGTCGCCCCGAACGGGACGTTCTCGACGTGCGCGCCGAGCGACGCGGCGTGAGCAGCGAAGTCCACCCGGACGCTCCCGTCGGCTCCGGGGCCACGAGAATCGGCGAGCATGTTGTTGAAACCCTCGGCGCCCTGGTTGGTCTGCAGCCGGTGGATGACGGCAAACCCGCCGTTGTCACAGACCACGGCCACGTAGGGGTGTCCCGAGAACGCGGCGGAGTAGATCTCCGAGTTGAGCATCAGGTACGAGCCGTCGCCGAAGATCGAGGTCACCAGGCCATCGGGATGGGTGAGCTCGCGGGCCATCGCGGCGCCCCAGGGAGCGACGACCTCGTAGCCCATGCACGAGAAGCCGTACTCGAGGTCCATGGTGGCTCCAGAAGTCGCGCTGCTGCCGTGCTTGACCTCGCCGGTTCGCCACCCCCCGTGGAGCTCGCCGGGCATGCCACCGGAGGCGGTCAGCACGTAGTCGTCCGGCGTACTTGCCTCGTTGACGATGCCCGTCACCGTGGCGTAGGTCAGTACGCCCTCGGGCCCGACTCCGGATCGGAGCCCGTCGACGTGGGTGTCCCATGCCGCCCTGGCATCCTGCGCGGTGGTCGCCCAGGCATCGGAGAAGCGTGCCCCGGCCAGGGCTTTGTCCAGCTCGACCAGGGTCTCGCGGGCGTCACCCACGACCGGGAGGGCGTTGTGCTTGACCGAGTCGAAGCGTGCGGCGTTGACGGTCAGGAGTCGTACGTCGGGGGCGAACGCCGTCCACGACGAGGTCGTGAAGTCCTGCAGCCGGGTGCCGACGGCAAGCACGACGTCGGCCCGTGCTGCCAAGGCGTTCGCCGAGCTCGAGCCGATGATGCCCAGCGCGCCGCCGTAGAGCGGGTGGTCGTGGGGGGTGAGCGTGCGGCCGGCCACCGTCTCGACCACCGGCACGTCGTGGGCCTCGGCGAAGGACAACGCTTCTGCGCCGGCGCCGGAGTACCTCACCCCACCGCCCAACACCAGCAGCGGTCGTTCGGCCTCGCGAAGCACCTGGACAGCCTCGGCGAGCGAGGTGGAGTCGGGGCGAGGACGTGGGACGCGATGCAGGCGGTCGGCGAACATTTCGACGGGGAAGTCGTACTCCTCGGCCTGGGCGTCCTGCGGCAGGGCGAGGGTGACCGGACCGCAGTCGGCCGGGTCGGTGAGCACTCGCGCCACCTGGGGCAAAGTGGCCAGGAGCTGCTCTGGACGCGTGATCCGGTCGAAGTAGCGGGACACCGGCCGGAACGCGTCGTTCACCGAAACGGTGGGGTCGCCGTAGTGCTCGACCTGCTGGAGAACAGGGTCGGGCGCGCGGCTGGTGAAGGTGTCGCCGGGAAGCAGGAGCAGCGGGAGGCGGTTGGCGTGGGCCAGGCCCGCGGCGGTGACCATGTTCAACGCTCCGGGGCCCACGGAGGAGGTGACCGCCATGACCTGGCGGCGATCCACCGCTCGGGCATAGGCAATGGCGGCCAGCGCCATCCCCTGCTCGGTCTGGCCGCGCCAGGTGGGGAGTGTCTCGCGCACGTCGTGCAGGGCCGTGCCCAGTCCGAGGACGTTGCCGTGTCCGAAGATGGCGAACACACCTGGGAAGAGCGGGACCACGGTCCCGTCGAGAAGCTCGGAGCGCTGCGCGGTCATCCACCGCACGAGCGCCTGCGCCGTGGTCAGCCGGACGGTCTTCCGCGCCATTGTCACGCTGCCCCGCTCTCGGTCGCGCGATCGGTGGCCTTCTCGAGCACCTCCACGGCGGCAGCCACGGCAGCCCGGACGTTGCCGTCCGGCGGATAGAGCAGCGCCCGGCCGACGACGAGCCCACGCACGGTCGGCTGGACGAGGGCGCGCCCCCACGACTCGAGATCGCGTGCCGGATCGGCGCTCGGGACTCCCCCGAGCACGACGCAGGGAAGCGTCGTGGCTGCAAAGACAGGCTCGGGCTCGTCACAGGAGGGCATCTTCAGCCACGTGAAGGCGCTGGTGGCCCCGAGCCCGGAGGCGACGGTCACCGCCCGGGCCAGGGACCTGGCGTCCTTCAGCAGGGTGAGCCGCCCGTCGTCCTCGCGGTGGTACGGCAGCGGCTCGACCATCGCGACCAGCCCGTGAACGGCCAGCTCGGTGACGGCAGAAGCGCAGCTCTCGATGGTGCCAGCGGTAGCGGAGTCGCGATCGTCGATGCGCAGCAGCATCTTGCCGCCCTCGAGGCGGCAGGCGGCAATGGTGGCGGCATCGTAGGCAGTGAACCGGTCGTCCATGGTCCAGGTGGCTCCGTCCAGGCCGCCGCGGTTCATCGAACCGATGACCACCTTGCCCTCCAGGGCGCCCAGCAGCAGGAGCTCCTCCACGATGTCGGGGGTGCCCAGCACACCGTCGACCTCGGGGTTCTCCAGCGCAGCGGCCAGGCGTGCGAGGAGCGAGCGACGGTCGGCCATGGCCATCTCGTCGCCGCCCGTGCGCCGAGCCCCTCGGGCGGGGTGGTCGGCCGCCACCAGGAAGAGGCTCTCCTTCTGAGCAAGCAAGGCGGGAGGACGCTCCCGGACGGCGTACGCCCGGGCGACGGCGGTGCGGTCCGTGGCACGGACTCTGAGCAGCCGGTTCCACTGCTGGTCGGTCAGGTCCGGCCCGGACGGGTGGGTCAGGTCGGCAGTGGTCATGTCGGGGCTCCTTGGCTGGTGATCAGATCGTCGAGCTCGGCCGTGGTGGGCATGGCGTCGGCACAGGCGAGGCGGGACGCGACGACGGCGCCGGCGGCATTGGCGTACTCCGCCGTCCGCGCCGCGCTCCACCCGGAGAGCAGGCCGTGGACGAGGGCGGCGCCGAACGCATCTCCGGCGCCCAGTCCACACACGACGTCAACGCGGTGCGGCGGGACCACGGTGCGTCCCTCGGGCGTGGCGGCGAGCACGCCGTCGCCGCCCATCTTGACGAGCGCGAGCTCCAGTCCGTGGGCCAGGAGCCGGTCGGCTGCCTCGTGGGGGTCCCGGGTGCCGACCGCGACCTCGACCTCGTCGCGGTTGCCGACCGCGACCGTCACCGTTCCGAGCATCTGGTCGTACTGCGCGCGGGCGTGCTCCGGTGACTCCCAGAACATGGGGCGCCAGTCGAGGTCGAGCACGGTGTGCCGACCCGATCCCGGGCCGGGTCGCCCACGCCGGTCCAGGATCTCGAGCTGCGTGGATCTGGCGGGTTCGGCGCTGACGCCGGTACCGGTGACCCAGAGGATCGGGACGTCGGCGACGACCTGCCACGGTACGTCGGAGGACTCGAGGGTCAGGTCGGGCGCGATCGGGAGCCGGTAGAACAGCAGCGGAGGATCCTCGGGCGGGTCCAGCTCGCAGAACACCACAGGGGTCTGCAGGTGTGCAGCGGTGCCGACGTACGACGGGTCGACGCCGAACCCGGTCAGTGCCTCCCGAACGTAGGCTCCGAAGCCGTCGGGACCCACTTTGGTGAGTACGGCGGCCCGGTGCCCCAGGCGGGCAGCGCCGACGGCCACGTTGGTGGCGGTGCCGCCGAGGAACTTCTGGAACGTCGTGACGTCCTTCAACGCGCCGGCCTGGAGCGGGTAGAGGTCGACACCCACCCGCCCCACGGTGAGCACTTCGAGTGCGGTCATCGCAGGGTCACCAGGCGCTCACGTAGGAGTCGATGGTGTTGCGCATGAACCGGCTGGACTCCTCGGCCCGGTCCTCCCACGCGAACACGCACGAGGTGAGGACCGCGCGGTCGTTGTCCCCGAAGCCGAGCTTGTTGAGGGTCTCGAAGAACAGGTCCCACTTCACCTCGCCCTGGCCGATGTCGAGGTGCTGGTGCACGCGCACCGTGTTGCCTGGCGGGTTGGTGATGTAGCGCAGCCCGGACGAGGCGCGGTGGTCGAAGCAGTCCGCCAGGTGCACGTGGGTCAGCAGCGACCCGGCGTACTCCATGATCTCCACCATGTTTCCGCCCTGGTGGAAGGTGTGCGGTGTGCAGTAGAGGAACGACACCAGCGACGAGTTGATCCCGCGCACCATGTCGACGGCGGTCAGACCGTCCTCGACGAAGTCGTCGGGGTGCGGTTCCAGACGGAGCTCGACGCCCTCTCTCTCGAAGACGGGGAGCAGTTCCTCCATGGACTTCCAGAACATGCCCTCGCTCCGGGAGGCCTGCTCGGGGCGTCCGTTGAACTCGGAGTTCATCACGGTGCAGTCCAGCATCGTGGTGATCTCGATGGCCCGCTTCCAGTAGCGGACCGCCGCCTGACGCTCGTCCTCGTCGGGCCCGGACCAGCGGTAGAGCGGGAGATTGGCCGCGACCTTCACACCGGCGCCGTCGAGGGCCTTCTTGAAGGCCTTGACCTTGGCGTTGTCGGCACGCGGCATCAGGAAGAAGGGCATGAAGTCCTCCCGCGGGGAGAGCTCGATGAACTCGTACCCGAGGTCGGCCACCAGGGCCGGAAGCTCCAGCAGCGGCGTGTGCCGGTGCATGTAGGGGTCGAGGGTGATCTTCATGGTGTCCTCACTTGGCGGTCGGGAAGTGGAAGCTGGCGTCGCTGGCGTGGCTGCTGCGGGGCCAGCGGGCGGTGACGACCTTGGCGCGGGTGTAGAAGCTGACGCCCTCGGGGCCGTGGATGTGCTTGTCGCCGAACAGCGAGGCCTTCCAGCCACCGAAGGAGTAGAAGGCCATCGGGACCGGGACCGGCACGTTGATCCCGATCATCCCCACCTGCACCCCGCGCTGGAAGGTGCGGGCCGCCTCCCCGGAGTTGGTGAAGATCGCGGTGCCGTTGCCGTAGGGGTTGGCATTGATCAGGGCGATCGCCTCCTCCACCGTCTCCACCCGCACCACCGACAGCACCGGGCCGAAGATCTCCTCGGTGTAGACGTCCATGCCCGTGGTCACACCGTCGATCACGGTGGGGCCGACGAAGAAGCCGTCCTCGTGGCCCTCGACGGTGAAGCCACGCCCGTCGACGGTGATGCTGGCGCCCTGGGCCTCACCGGAACCGATCAGCCCCAGGATCCGCTGCTGCGCGGCCCGGGTGACCACCGGGCCCATCTCGCTGCCCGGGTCCCGGCCGTTGCCGACCGTGACCGCCCGGGCCCGCTCGGTGACCGCCGCGACCACCCGGTCCCCGGCATCACCGACCGCGACCGCGGCCGAGATCGCCATGCACCGCTCCCCGGCCGACCCGAACGCCGCCGCGGCCAGGTGGTCCGCGGCGAAGTCGATGTCCGCGTCCGGGCAGGATGATCGCGTGGTTCTTCGCCCCACCCAGGGCCTGGACCCGCTTGCCGGTGGCCGTGCCCCGCTCGTGGATGTACTGCGCGATCGGCGTCGAACCCACGAACGAGACCGCGGCCACGTCCGGGGAGTCCAGGATCGCATCGACCGCGACCTTGTCGCCGTGCACCACGTTGAACACCCCGTCCGGCAAACCCGCCTGCTGCCACAGCTCCGCGATCCTCACCGCCGCCGAGGGGTCCCGCTCACTGGGCTTGAGCACGAACGTGTTCCCGCAGGCGATCGCCACCGGGAACATCCACATCGGCACCATCGCCGGGAAGTTGAACGGGGTGATCCCCGCCACCACCCCCAGCGGCTCGCGGAAGGAGTAGGTGTCCACATCGGTGGAGACCTGGTCGGAGAAGTCACCCTTCAGCAACGAGGGGATCCCGCAGGCGAACTCCACCACCTCCAGCCCCCGCTGGACCTCCCCCAGCGCGTCGGAGAGCACCTTGCCGTGCTCGTCGGTGATCACCGCCGCCAGCTCCTCGGCATGGGCGTTGACCAGCTCCCGGAACGCGAACAGGATCTTCGCCCGCTTGCTGACCGAGGTCTGCGACCAGTCGGTGAACGCGTCCTTCGCCGCCCCGATCGCCGCCTCCACATCCGCCGCCGACCCCAACAAGACCTCCGCCCGCTGCGCGCCCGTGGCCGGGTTGAAGACCGGCGCCAACCGCTCCGACCGCCCCGAGGTCGACTTCCCGGCAATCCAGTGCTCGATGGTGTTCATCAGCTTGGTGTCCTTCGGCTCGTCAGGCGGTCACGCCGGCGCGCTTGCCGGCGGCGATCAGGTTCTGGGCGGCGTACTCCAGCCCCTCGATCTGCCCGAACGTGGCGTCCTCGTGCTCGATGTTGACCGGCATGTCCGGGTTCACCTTGTGCACCGCGGCCAGGAAGCGCGCCCAGAAGTCGACGTCGTGGCCACGGCCGACCGCGACGAAGGACCAGCCGGGGACGGCCGGCCAGCGGGTGACGGTGTAGTGGCCACCCAGGCCGATCGGGTTCTCCTCGGCGGGGATCCATTCGAACCGGTCGTCCAGGACGCCGTTGATCGCCGCGGTCTCGTGGATGAGGGTGTCCTTCGCGGCGGCGAAGAAGACCAGTTCACCCGAGGTCCTCGACGGCGCGGACCGGGTCGATGTGCTGCCAGAAGAGGTGACTGGGGTCCATCTCGGCGCCGACGTGGTTCACGCCCGCCCTCGGGCGTGGTCAGCTCGACGAGCCGCTTCATGGTGGCCGGGTTGAACACCAGGTTGTGCGGGTGCATCTCGATCGCCACGCGACGTCGTTCTCGGCGGCCAGCTCCTGGATCTCCTTCCAGAACGGCACCGCCACCTCGTTCCACTGGTAGTCCAGGGTCTCCTTGTAGACGCTGTCCCAGGGGATGACCGTCCACGAGGGCCGGGTTGCCGCCGCTTCGGTGGCCGGGCAGCCCGGACATGGTGATCACGGTCTTGATGCCGAGCAGGCCGGCCGAGCTTGATGGTCCGCTTCAGGTCGTCGCCGTGCGTGCACCTCGGGGTCGGGGTGCAGCGGGTTGCCGTTGCAGTTCAGGGCGGTGAGCTCGATGCCGTACTCGGGGAAGATCGCGAGGTACTCCTCGCGCGCCTCGGCGCTCTCGAGGAGCTCGTCGACGGGGATGTGCGGCGTGCCGATGAAGCCACCGGCGTTGATCTCCGCGCTGGTCAGGCCGAGGTCCCGCAGGATCTCCAGTGCCTCCTCGAGGGTCTTGTCGTGCAGGCAGGCGGTGTAGGCGCCGAGCTTCATGATGGTTCCTTCGGGGGTTCTTGGTCTGGTCGGTCTGGTGGTCTCTGTGAGCGGTCAGGCGAGGGTGACGACCTGACCGCCGTTGAGGGCCGACTGGGTGACGGCGGACTAGGATCTCCATGTTGTGCAGGCCGTGGGCCAGGGTCGGGAGCGGGCGAGCTTCCCGAGGCCGGCCACCTGGTCGAGGAACGCGCGGGCCTGCCAGGCGAAGAGGTCGTTCTGGCCGTGGCCGACCGACGGGAAGTCCATCGGCGATGCCCTTGCCGATGCCGGGGTGCTGAGGCCCGATCAGCACGGTGCGGGTGCCGTTGGTCTTCCCGTCCGGGCCGTGGTCGGCGAAGGTGAACTCCCCGGGTCGGTTGAGGTCGAAGGCCGCCGGCGCCGTCCGCGGCGAAGACCTCGAAGCCCGAGCCCGTTCGGCAGGCCGTGGGAGATGCGGGAGATCGAGAACGTGCCGACTGCGCCGTTCTCGAAGGTGGCGGTGAAGGTGGCGATGTCCTCGTTGTCGACCGCCTCCTTCTCTTCTCCGACCGCGCCGCCTGCGTGACCGACGGTGGCTCCGAGGGGTACCGGTCGCTCGGTGGTGAAGGTCTGGAAGACCGCGCCGCTGACGCTGACCATGGGGCCGCAGAGGTACTCGCCCAGGTCGATCATGTGGCTGCCGATGTCGGCCAGGGCGCCGGTGCCGGGCCCGCCCTTGTAGCGCCAGCTGATCGGGTTGTTCGGGTTCTGTGCGTAGTCGCACCAGTAGTGCCCGTTGAAGTGGCGCACCGGCCCGATGGCGCCGCTGTCCAGCTGTTCCCGAATGGCGTTGATGGCGGGCGTACGTCGGAAGGAGAAGCCGACGCCCGACTGGGTGTCCGCGGCCTCTGCGGCGGCCACCATCGCCTTGGCGTCGTCGACCGTGGGGGCCAGCGGCTTCTCGCACAGCACGTTCTTGCCGGCGGCGAGGAGCGCCTCGACGACGGGGCGGTGCAGCTAGTTGGCGATGGCGACGTCACCACGTCGATGTCGGGCGCGTCGACGATGGCCTGCCAGGAGGTCTCGGGGCGCTCGTAGCCGAACCGCTTGGCGGCGTCGACGGCGAAGGGCTCGTGCGCGTCGGCGATCGCGACGAGGCGGACGTCGGGCAGGTCGAGGTCGTAGAGCTGGCTGGCGACGCGGTAGCCGGCAGCGTGGGCTCGTCCGACCATTCCGGCACCGATCACGGCGACGCCGAGGGACTTCTGGGTCATGGCAGTTGCTTTCTGTGTGAGCGCCGGGTGGCGTTCAGGTGGTCGTGTGGTCGTGGGTGGCCCGATCGAGCTCGTCCGGGTCGGGGACGTGTCCGCCGTGGGCGGCCTGGTAGGCCTCGATCTCGGCCTCGAGCTCGGCCATCTGCCTCGCCGCCGGCCATCAGGTCGGTGATCTCCTCGCGGGTCTTTCGCCCTTGCGGAAGTCGGCGGCCATGGCGCCGCGGATCAGGACGGCGAAGTGGTCGCCGACGGTCATCGCGTGGATGACGTTGTGGGTGATGAAGATGACCGCGATGCCCTTCTGGCGCGCCTGCATGACGATGCGCAGGACGTGCGCCGCCTCCTTGACGCCGAGTGCGGCGGTCGGCTCGTCGAGGATGAGGACGCTGGCGCCGAAGTGGACGGCGCGCGCGATGGCGAGGGCCTGGCGCTCGCCGCCGGAGAGGCCGCCGACGAGACGGTCGCCGTCGTCGATCGCGGGTGATGCCGAGCTGGCCGCATCTCCTTGACCGCGATCTCGTTGGCGCGCTTGCGGTCGAAGACGGTGAACGGCCCCGAGCCGTTGGTCGGCTCGGCGCCCACGAAGAACGACCGGCCGATGCTCATCAGCGGGAAGGTGCCGCCGAACTGGTGGACGGTGGCGATGCCGTGGTCGCTGGCGTCGCGCGGGCTCTTGAAGGTGACCGGCTTGCCGTCCATCTCCATCGTGCCCGAGCGTCGGCTGGTGGACGCCGGACAGGATCTTGATGAGCGTGGACTTGCCGGCGCCATTGTCGCCGAGCAGGCAGAGCACCTCGCCCGGGTGCACCTCGAGCGAGATGTCGTGCAGGACGTCGATCGGGCCGAAGGACTTGTTGATGTCGGTCAGTTTCAGCAGTGGCGTCGGTCATGGTCGTGTCCCTTCTTCTTCGGGGCGCGTAGGACAGGGCCATCTTGCGGAAGGTGTTGTTCATCAGGACCGCGACGAGCAGCAGGACGCCGATGATGAGGCTGGACCAGTGGCGTCGAAGTCGGTGTAGTAGATGCCCTGGTTGACGATCGCGAAGGTCAGCGTGCCCAGGACGATGCCGATGCACCGAGCCGTAGCCGCCGGTCAGCAGCACGCCGCCGATGACGACCGCGATGATCGAGTTGAAGATGAACGACTGGCCGCCGGCGACCTGGGCGCTGTTGTAGAGGATCGCCTGGAACATGCCGACGAACGCGGCGCCGAAGCCGCTGCCCATGAAGAGCGCGATCGTCGACCGTCGGTCGGAGATCCCGGCCTTGCGGGCGCTCACCTTGTCGCCGCCCATGGCGAAGATCCAGTTGCCGTAGCGGCTGACGTGCAGGATCCAAGCCGACGACCAGGACGACGCCGATCCACCAGAAGATGGTCGACCTCGAACTTGCCGGCCGATGAGCGGCCGAACAGCGTCCTTGGCCGGCGGGCCGGCGCTCGATCGCGACACTGGTGCTGCCGGTGAGGATCACCGGGACAGGCCGAGCGTCAGGCCGGCGAGGGCGAAGAGGGTGGCCAGGGTGACCACGAAGGACGGCACATTCGTCCTCGTGACCAGGTAGCCGTTGAGGAAGCCGACGACGAGACCGAGTCCGAGGGCGACGACGATGCCGAGCGCCCATCGGGCGCACCCCAGTACCCGGACACGATGGCCATGGTCATCGAGCTCGCCGCCAGGACCGAGCCGACCGAGAGGTCGAGCTCGCCGGCGATCATCAGCAGGCCGACCGGGATCGCGATGATGCCCGAGCTCGGCGGCGACGTTCAGCCAGCTCGCGAAGCCACCGGCGGAGAGGAACTGCTGCCCGCCGAAGATCGCGAAGAAGATGAACACGCTGACGGTTCCGATCAGGGCGCCTGTCTCGGGCCGTCGGACGAGGTTCCCGAGCGTTGCGCCCGAGAACGTGGGGCGTGCCGGGGCTGGCGCCGATGTCGTGCTCGGGCTGATGCGTACTCACTGATGACATGATCTGTTCCACTTCCGATTGGTTACGGTCCGACGAGGTCGACGGGACTGTCGGCTTGGTTCCGGTGCTGGGCCACGGGCTCTCCCGGCCCAGCACCGGCGAGGGTGTCAGCGAACGCCGGCCTTCGCGCCGGCCAGCGTCGTGTCGACGTTCGAGTCGTCGACGATCGCCGGGGCCGGTCAGGACGCGGCCGCTGTCGGCAGATCGATGCCGTACTTCACGTAGCTGTTGGCCAGGGAGACAGCGAGGTAGCCCTGCAGGTAGGGCTGCTGGTCGATCGCGAACAGCTGCTTGCCGTCCTTGATCGTCTTGAGGCTGGTCTCGTCCATGTCGAAGGTGCCGAGCTCGACCTTGTCGCCCACGCCGGCCTGCTGGATGCCGCTGGCAGCCGCGTCGGCGTCACCGGCGCTGATCGTGACCACGCCGTCGATCGTCTCGTCCTTCAGCAGCGCCGCCTTGATGGCTTGTGCGACTGCGGTCGGGTTGCCGAAGTTGGACGACGGAAGGGGCAGCTGGCTTGACTGTGCCGCCGCTGCCTGCGATGCCCTCGGCGATGCCCTTGCAGCGCGCCTCGACTGTTCGAGGCTCCGGGAAGGGTGTTGACGCAGAGGACGTTCTTGGCGCCCTTCTCGCCGAGGTACTCGCCGCCGGCCTTGCCCGCCTCGTGGTCGTCGCTGCCGATGTAGTTGAGGGCGCCCAGCTTGTCGGCGGCCTCGAGGCCGCCGGCGTTGTAGATCGATCAGCGGGATGCCCTTGTCCACGACCGCCTTGAACGCCGCGTCCATCGCCTCCGGCACCCAGTCGGGGCCGATGATGGCCGTGGCCCCGTTGCTGACGCGCGGTGTCGGATGAGCTTGGCCGGCGTCCGGGCCGAGGTTGTCGTAGTTCTGCGGGCCCAGCCAGGTCACGCTGCCGCCTCCGGCCTTGACCAGTAGCGCAGCGTCCTCGGCGCCTCGCTTCACGCGGGACCAGAAGGGGTCGTCGGCCTTGCCGCCCACCACGTAGATGTCGGCCTTGCCGGAGGGCTTGGCACCGCCGCCCGCGGCACTGCCGCCACTCCCGTCCGAGGAGTCGTCGCCTGAGCTCGGCTTCCCGCTTGCGCAGGCGCTGGCCAGGAGTAGTGCTGCGACCGCGGTCGCGGCGAGAGCCACGCGGGATCGAGTGCGCGTCGTGCTCATGTGGAATCTCCCTTGATCGGACCGGGCTGCAGGGGCCATGTGAGGTTCCGATTTCCCGGAGCCGGCGGTCGCTTCTTCGATGTTGTCGAGGTGCGCCAGAGTGTGGCGCCGGTCACAAGAAAAACGCGTAGCAGCGCACAATGTCAATACTTTCTGCCTAACTTTTTAGAACGCTCTAGTCGTTTGAGTTAGAACGCTTTAGTTTCTGCCTTAAAGCGCTTTAGAATCACCTCACGGGCAGTCCCCCACCTTCAACGGCGCCCTCGCCGCGGGTCATCCGGGCGAGGGCTCCTCGGAGCGCTACGGTGAGGCAACCCAGGCATCGAGAGGAGGGCAGACCATGACCGACCATCAGGCGCCCTCACGTCGCCGGGTGACGCTGGCCGATGTCGCCAAGCGCGCCGGGGTCTCCACCGCGCTCGCCTCGATCGTGATGCGCGAAGCGCCCGGCGCCAGCCCGAAGAGTCGCGAACGCATCCTCGCGGTGGCCCAGGAGCTGGGCTACCGACCCGACGTACGGGCCCGGTCACTGGCGAGCCTGAAATCTCACCTCATCGGAGTCCTCTTCGGGCGCGCCGGACGCTTCCACATGGAGCTCATCGACGGCCTGTACGCAGCCGCCGAGGCAAGGGGCTGGGACCTGGTCCTGAGCGCGTTGACGACCACCCGGGACGAGGAGCGAGCATTGGAGTCGCTCCACGACTTCCGCTTCGACGCACTGATCATGCTCGGCCCGGAGATCCCGGAGCCCAGGCTGGCGGGACGCGTCCCCCTGGTGGTGATGGGATGGCACGTGGACCACCCGGACGTCGACATCGTGCGCACCTCCGACGACCACGCCATGACCCTCGCCGTCAAACACCTCGCCGACCTGGGACATCGCCGCATCGCACACCTGCAGGGCGGATCGGGACTCATCGCCGTCGCCCGTCGGGACGCCTACCTGCAGGCGATGCGCGCCCACGGCCTCGGGTCCGAGATCCGCTTCGTCGTCTGCGAGGGCGAGGACCAGCTCGACGGGCAGCGCGCGACCCGTGCGCTCATTGCGCAGGACCAGGACCTCCCGACCGCCCTCATCGCCTTCAACGACGACATCGCCGCGGCTGCGATGAGCGTCCTTGCGCAAGAGGGGATCAGCGTCCCGGGCGATGTCTCGATCATCGGATTCGACGACAGCGAGCTCGCCCGCAGTGTCGGGCTCGAGCTGACCAGCATCCAGCAGGTTCCGCAGGAGATGGGCCGACTCGCGGTGGAGCGGATCATCGCGCGCAGCGAGGGCGCTCCGGTCGAGAGCCGGGAGATCGTTCTCGAGCCGGAGCTCGTGGTGCGCGCCACGACCGGACCCGTGCCACGCGCATGATCGCCGGACTGTCGGCCACCGACTGGACCCTGCTCCTGTTGGCGGCCGCCATGGTGGGCTTCGCGAAGACCGCAGTCAACGGCGTCGGCGCCGTCGCCGTCGTCCTGTTCGCGGTCGTGATGCCGGCACGCGCCTCCACCGGCGCGCTGCTTCCCCTCCTGATCGCGGGAGACGTCGTCGCCGTGGCGCTGTACCGCCGCCACGGACGACTCGGCACGCTGTTGCGCCTGCTCCCGGGAGTCATTCCCGGCTTGCTCCTGGGCGCCGTGTTCGTGGCGAACGTCGACGACAAGGCTATGTCGCTGGCCATCGGCTGCATCCTTCTCGCCCTTGGGGCGCTCCAGCTCTACCTTCGGCGCCCCGGCGCGATGGTCAAGGTCCGCGACACCGGCACCGTCCACATCGGCTGGACCCTGGCTGCCGGCGCGCTCGCTGGCTTCGCCACCATGACCGCGAACGCGGGCGGCTCGGTCATGACGCTGTACCTGATCATGGCTGGTCTCCCCATGCTCGAGATGCTCGGGACCGGCGCCTGGTTCTTCCTCGCGGTCAACCTGCTCAAAGTGCCTCTCAGCACGTCGCTCGACCTGATGAACGCCTCCACGTTGCTCATGGCCGGGGTGCTGGTGCCCGCCATGGTCGCGGGAGCACTGGTCGGACATCGCACCGTACGTCGCATGGGCCAGCAACAGTTCGAGCTGGCTGCCTTGCTGCTGGGAATGGTCTCGGCGGGCATGCTCCTGGCTACCGCGTGACGGGCGTGACGTCGAGGAGTTCACCGGCGGCGGAGCACTGAACAGCACATGAGCCGCACTGACGTGATGTCCTGAGCCCAAGCGTCTGTCAGACCGAACTATTGCGCACTCGTACCGAGGGGAACGAGGGCATCACTTCCCCCAGCAAGCAGCAGCCTGGACCGGGCTGCCTTTCGCGTGGCCTTCCGCCGCCACAATTCTCAGGGAAGCCAGCGGGAAGCCAGCAGGAAGGCACCAGCGCCAACCTCGGAGCGTCAACAGCCGATCCGGAGGTCCCGATGCATCGCCTCAGCCGCCCACATCGCTCTCGGGCACCCAGGGACCACGTTCCCGTCCAGTTGCGAGATGGCGGCCTGGCCTCCATCCGGCCCCTGCGCGCCGGGGAGGAAGCTCCCCTCCTCGCCGTGTTCGACCAGATGTCGGCGAGGTCGCGCGCGAACCGGTACTTCGTCGGCGTTCCGGCGCTGACCCGCAGCATGATCTCCACCCTCGTCGCCGTCGATGGTCGGGACCACGTCGCGTGGCTCGCCTCGATGGACGGTCGGCCCGTGGGGATCGCTCGTTACATCCGGGTCCAGCCTGCAACAGCAGAAATCGCTCTGGAGGTCGGCGACCGGCACCACGGGCGGGGACTGGGGACCGTCCTGCTCGACGCCGTCACCACTCTGGCCTGCGTGAACGGGATCCGTCGTGTCGAGGCCATCGTGCTTCCCGAGAACCGGCCGTCACAGCGACTCCTCGCGAAGATAGGTGTGCCACTGCGACCGTCCGGTCCGACGCTCGAAGGGGAGGGGGCCCTGCGGCTGCTCGACCCACCACGTATCGACCGCGCCGCGGTCGTGGCGCTTGCAGCGCGCGGTCCCGTTGCTCGAGCTGGCTCGGACGGGGCATGGACAAGAGCGGCCGGGCTTGGACACTGAGGGGAAGGAGGAACACATGCTGGTCCGGGTCCTGGGCGAGGTGTCGCTGTTGTCCGAAGACGGCTCCGTCGTGCCGCTGCGTGGGAGCAGTCAGGCCGCGCTGCTCGCCGCCCTGACGGCCAGGGCCGGGCAGGTGGTGAGCGTCGAGCGGCTCGTGGACCTGCTCTGGGGGGAAGCACCACCGGACAATCCAGCGGCCGCGCTGCACAGCGCCGTCTTCAAGCTCCGAGCCAGCCTGACCGCGGTGAGCCGCCGCGAGGTGTTGCGCACTCGCGACCCCGGCTACGTGCTCGAGCTGGAGCCGGGCGATCTGGACGCCGACGTGTTCCGTGCCCACGTACGCGGCGCGCGTGACCAGACGGTCGCCGCCGGCGCCGAGGTCCTCGAGCAGGCGCTGGGCTTGTGGCGCGGCCCTGCGTACGGCGAGTTCGCCGACTCCGAGGTCGCCCAGCTCGAGGCAAACCAGCTCGAGGAGCACCGCCGAGCAGCGGTCGAGCGCTGTGCCGAGCTGCTCCTTGTCGCGGGCCGTCCGGGGGACGCCGTACGACTCTTGCAGCCGTTCGTTGCCGAGCAACCATTGCGCGAGGCTGCCCGGATCACCCTGATGCGAGCACTGGACGCGACCGGTCGCACCGCGGAGGCCCTCGAGCACTACCACGAGCACCGCAAGCACCTCGCCGACGAGCTCGGACTCGAGCCGTCCCACGCGCTCCGGTCGTTGCAGAGCTCGCTGCTGCGAGGTTCGGACTTGGACCGGCCCGCAACGTCGTCCCGTGCCCGGTCTGGCGAGGGCCTGAGCGGCATGGAGGTGCGCTATCTGCGCACCCAGCGCGAAACCGTCGTGGCGTACGGGACCACCGGCGTCGGACCGAAGGTCGTCGTGCTCCTCGGGTGGGTTTCGAGCCTTGACGTGATCGCCTCCGGACGAGACCCGAGGTCCTCGTTGCTCGAGAGGCTGACCGGCGACGTGGCGCTGACCTTGTACGACCGGGCGGGCACGGGGCTCTCCCCGGACCAGGCGCCGGACTACGGCCTGGAGGGCAGCGTCGCGGAGCTCACCGAGGTCGTTCGAACGATCGGTCCGCCGGTGTCGTTGCTGGCGATGTCCTCGTGCGGGCCCGTCGCTGCCGCTTTCGCCCATGCGAGGCCGGATTGGGTGGACTCCATGGTCATGTTCGGAACCTTCGCCAGCGGGCCGGCCACCTTCACCGACGAACGTCTGAAGCAGATGGTGGTCGAGATCGCCCGCACGCATTGGGGCATGGGGTCGAAGATGCTCGCGGACCTCTACCGCCCCGGGTTGAGCGACGACGCGGCCTGGCACCTGGCGAAGGTCTTCCGCGACTCGGCGACACCCGAGGTGGCGGCGGCGTACCTCGAGACCATCTACGGGCAGGACGTGACGCCTCTCCTCCCGGAGATCGAGACCCCCACACTGGTCCTGCACTACCGCTCCGACCGGCTGATCCGGTTCCGTGGTGGCCAGGACTTGACGTCCGGCTTGCCGAACGCGACCCTCGTCCCGCTCGACGGGCGCGTCCACCTGCCCGACGCTGCCGACCTCGACACGATCGAGCAGGCCATCGTCGCCCATGTACGCCGACACGGGTCCCGTTGACGTCGCGGCCGAGCCGGGTCATGCCGCTTCCGGCCCCGGGATCGGGCGGATCGAAACGAGGAGCGCCCAGTCATAGGACGTCCCGCTTGGGTGTGAGGAGTAAGGCGAGGAGAGTTGCTGCGGCTGCGTAACAGAACAGCAGCAGTCCGGCCGCGGGCAACGACAGCAGCTTCCCGTCGAGGTCCATCTCGGGGCCGATCTGGAAGAGTGCGTTGGTGGCTCCCCAGGGCAACCACTGTCCGACCGACGGGTAAGGAGGTGACGACGATCTGCTCGACGGCGAGCATCCAGACGAGCACCCCGACGACGGCGACGATCTGGTTGCGGACCAGGGCGCCGATGGCGACACCGATGACGCCGTACGCCGCCAAGACGACGAACGCGGCGACGACCGTCTGCCAGAACTGCGCCCCGATGGTCACGTTACCGTCGCGGGAGCGGATCAGCGCGATGCCGACCGGCACCGACAGGGCGAGCGTCGCGGTGGTGATGACCAGCGCTGGCGAGGGCCAGCGCCAGCCACTTCGCGACGAGGACGCGGGCGCGGCGCGGCTCGACCAGGTACGTCGAGGTGATCGTGCCGTAGCGGAACTCCTGGGTGAAGGCGAGCCGCCGAGCAGCACGATCAGCACCTGGGGAACGCCGAAGCAGGTCGCCACGACGTGGCCAGGAGGTCGGGGTCGTCGAGGGACAGCGGAGCGTTCTGCGTCGCCGGCCTTCGGGACGCTCGACGACGACCGTCAGGACCACCATGGCCGAGCGTCGCCGAGCAGCAGGCCGGCCGTCATCCGCGTGCTGCGCAGCTTGAGCAGCTCCGCATGGATGAGCGCCTTCATGACACGGTCACCTCGTCGGGACTGGACCTCCGACCGGGCGGTCTCTGGATGAGCCGGAAGAAGGCCTCCTCCAGGTCGGCCGTGCCGATCAGGCCGTGCAGCACGACCCCGCGCTGCGCCGCGAGCTCCCCCACCTGCTCGGGTGTCGCGTCGACCTCAAGCCCTCGTCCTCGTACGCGGTAGGCGATGGCCCGCCGCGTCGAGGGCGGCGCACAGCCGGTCTGGTTCCGGCGTGCGGACCCGGCAGCCGACGCCCGCCTCGGCGCGCAGGGCGGCCAGGGTCGAGGACCGGAGCAGGCGCCCATGAGCCAGGACGAGCACGTGGTCGGCGGTCTGCTCCACCTCGCTCAGCGCATGACTGGACAGGAGCACGGTGCGGCCCTCGTCCGGCGAGCTGGCGGACGTACCCGCGCAGCCACCGCACGCCCGGCGGGTCGAGGCCGTTGGTCGGCTCGTCCAGGACGAGCACGCCGGGGTCGCCGAGCATCGCGGCTGCCAGCCCCAGCCGTTGCCGCATCCCGAGGGAGAACTCCCCCGACACGCCGCCGCGCGTCCGCGGCCAGCCCGGTCTCGGCCAGGACGCGCTCGCCGCGTCGTCGGGACAGCCTGGCCGCGGTCGCCAGGATCGCGCAGGTGGTCGAGCGCGGTACCGTCCGGGGTGGCAGCCTGAGGCCTCGAGGACCGCACCGACCTGCCGGACCGGGTCCGGACAGCTCGTCGTACCGCTTGCCGCCCAGCGTCGCGGTGCCGGTGCTCGGTGCGACGAGCCCGAGCAGCATCCGCAGACGTGGTTGTCTTGCCGGCCCCGTTGGGCCCGAGCAGGGCCGTGACCTTGCCGGCCTCCGCGACGGCGGTGACATCGTCGACCGCGACAAGGTCTCCGTAGGACTTGCTGAGCCCGTTCAGCTCGATGGCACTCGTCATGAGCGGTCTCCCCGCAGGCTGTGAATCGAGATCGAGCTCATCACAACACAAGTGAGCAGGAAGCTGCCGGCGTCGATCGCGGTCGGGTCGCGCTTCAGCCTTCGGAAGTGGCGGCCAGCGCTTCGAGAACCCGTCCGCGAAGGAGCTCGTACTGCTCGCGGTGGTACCGGGGAGCGTCCGGCGGCCGAGCGATCACCTTGCCGCCGACAACCTCCTCGTCCGGCCGGAACTGGTCCGCCGTGAGGTCCACCTCCGAACCGTCCGGTAGCCGGTTCCAGTAGTGGTGACCAATCCGAGCCCCCTCCGCGTGGACCTCGGCGATGATCAAGTCGCCGCCGAGGATGTCCTGTACGACCAGAGCCGTCATGCCGCACTGGTCACGAGAAGGATTCTCGGGAGTCCACTCCTCACTCATGCCGGGGTAGCAGGTGTCGGCCCCCCCAGGCCGCGAGGAAGTGTCTGCGAAGTTCATCAGCGGTGACTGGCATGCCCGGATCGTGACAGCTCGCACCGACATCTCACCGGAACAAGTCCGCACATCAGCATGAGCGCGGGCGGATCGCGGCATGTGAGTGCGTTCGTCCCGGCCAACTGCTTACCAAAGCCTTTACCGCGCCGCTCGATCCCGCGATTGGCTTGAGTCAGGTCTCGGGAGCACCAAGGACTGGGGGCCTGGACAGGAGGAACCGAGATGTACGCCCTTCCCCATACCCCGATGGGCCGTCGCGCGCTATGGCTCCTGCTCCCCGTGCTGCTCTACCTCCTGTTCCCCGTGGTCCTGCTCATCCCCGACTCGTGGCGGGCGGTCAGCATTGCGGTCGTCGTTGGCATCATCGGGCTCGCTGTCGCCTCGCTCGTCACCGCAGGCTTGGCCATCTTCGTGAAGAAGGAGCGCTCGGTGGTTCTGATCGTGGTCGCGTCTCTCACGTTCCTGATCGTCGTAGCCTTCGCCGTCGGTGAGGCCCTCGGCGGACACTGAGTTCGGGTCGGCATCAGACAGGACGTCTCTCAAAGCGCCTGCTTCCGCTCATCGGCGCTCCGTCACCGCAGTTCCTGGACGCCATATGGGCCGTCGATCCGGGCGACGAGTGCGGTCTGCAGAACCGCCCGGACTTCGACTGTTGCCCCCACTGCGTACAAGGGCGTCTTCAAGGTGACAGGTTCCGGGTGCTCGATGTGGAAGGACGCCAGGCTCAGTCCGGGGGCTGCTGAGGTTGCCGGAGGTTGTGTGTCGCCCCAGCTGATCAGGAACGGGATTACGCCGGCCGGTGACTCGTTGGTGGTCACATGCCAGCTCAGTGTCGTTCCCGTCGGCGTCACGCGGTGGGCCTCGAAGATGTCGCCGAGGACGAGTCCCCGAATCCCTACCCGCTCGTCGGCCTCGTTGTCGCCCACCATGTCCCTCGAACGCAGGCACCGCGAGGTCAACGGGTTGCCGACCTCAGCAAAACGATCAGCCCCGTCACCAGGCCACCATTCCCGCGCCGGTCGCAGCCGTTGCTACATGGCTGCGGTTCACGCGGGCACGGTGTCTCGTCCGGCTTCGTCACGCCCGCACATCGGCAGGAGCGGATCGCGGCATCAGCGGACGCTACGCCTTCTGTGCACTGCCCCCGGGTCAGTCGCATGACGATCCGCCTCTCTGGACGTCCGGCCAATAGGCACGCCTGCCGTGGTCTTGTCAGCATTGACCAGGGCCCGGCCGCTGAGGAGAGTGGAAGGAGGCTCCAAGATTCGCGCTCGAAGAGGAGCGACCCAGGCGCCTGGCCCGGGAACGTGGGCCACTCCGGAGGTGCACCTCATGGCAACCCCTCGCTCCTTGGGTGAAAGCGGTGGTGGCCTGCGCCGTTACGACAGCCGTCCTCCTGCCCCCGGCACCTGCCGAGGCGCGCACGATCGACGGCACGCCCGGGCGGGACATCCTGGTGGGTACCCCGCGCGGCGACCGCATCCGCGGCCTCGGCGGTGACGACGCCATCACGGCTTTGGGCGGGCGGGACGTTGCCCGCGGTGGTGACGGGGACGACCTCATCTTCCTGGGCATGGCAACCGGCCGGAAGCAGTGGGGAGGTCGGATACGGAGGTCCATGGAGACGACTGGATCTACGGGCATACCGGCGCGACTATCATGAGGGGGGTTACGGAAACGACAGGATCTTCGGTGGTTGGCGAGCTCGACATCCTGTTCGGAGGAGGCGGGAACGACCTGCTCAGGGGCGGGCGAGGGTACGACATCATTGAGGGCGGGACGGGGAAGGATGTGATCCGCGCCGGACCCAGTCGCGACGAGGTGTCCGATGGAGTGGGGCAGGATCGGTTCTACCTGGGCAGCGGGCAAGACCTGATTTATGGCTTGACCAACGACGGCCTGCCCGACCTGATTGACTGTGGTCCAGGACGTGACCTGGTAGCGGTGTTCGCCCCCGTTCTCGATCCGCTCGACGAGTACGTCGACTGCGAGGAGTTCGACTTTGCCGCCGATCGCCTGCCTGGTGACCGGCGAGGTTTCGGATTGTCGTCGGCGCAGCCGCACTAGCCTCGATCCTTCACGTGGTCGTGGCTGACTGCGGCGCGTGCACGCAGCGAAGTGCCTCTATTCACGGAGCCAGCGATCCGGTCATCGGCATGAGTTCGCGGAACGCCGGGATGTCCGCACGTTCTGGCCGGAGAACGACTCTTAGACAGGTGACGCCGACGCTCACGTATCCGGCGTTAGGGGCCGCTGCTACTCAATCGCCTTGCGCTGCTCCCAGGGCGCAGCATGGACCAGCTACTCGACCGAGAAGACCACATACGCCAGTCCAACGACCGCAAGGCCGACCAGCGACGCGATAACCGCGACCGAGGTGATCCGATTCGCCTGCTTGAGCTCACAAAGCTCCCCGTCGGACACATCAGGCTGTCGAGCAACTGCTCGAAGACGCAGCCCTACGATCCCTCGAAACAGACTCCCGAAGAGGGTTGCTACGCCGAAGAACACAAGCACAGGCACCATCAGCAGACCTCCAACCGGCAGAGTTGCTCGCCTCATCATCCCACGGGTTCGCACGGAGCAGGCTCGGCACGAGAGTGGGCGGATCATCGCGGCATGAGCGGAGGTTGCTCAATCGCGGGCTCGGGTTGATACTGCCGCGGTGGGCGTACTCAACTACCTGGTCGAGGGCGTCTCCGGCAGCGGGAAGACCTCGGTCTGTCGCGAGTTGAACCGGCGTGGCTACCAGGCCATCAACGGTGACAGGGTCCTCGCCTACCAGGGCGACCCCGAGACTGGCGAAGCGATCGACAGCGCTGTGCACGAGCACCACATCTGGGACGTGAGTCGAGTGCAGGCCCTGGTGGCCGACGAGCACGAGCCCGTCACCTTCTTCTGCGGCGGCTCTCGCAACTTTTCGAGGTTCATCGATCTGTTCGACGAGGTCTTCGTCCTCGACGTCGATCTCGACACCTTGCACCGGCGGCTCGACCAGCGACCGCGAGACGAGTGGGGCTCGAAGCCATCTGAGCGCGATCTCATCGTCCGACTACACCGGACCAAGGAAGGCATCCCCAGGACCGGAGTCGTGATCGACGCGACGCCACCGCTCGCAGACGTCGTCGACGAGATCCTTCGTCATACCGGGCTGTGACAGCGAGCGCACAGCGGCAAGAGCGTACGGTTGCGGGTCGCTTCGGTCAGTTGTCCAACGGTCAGTGGTCCGTTGTTGCCCAGTCCGCCATCGCCTGCGATAGACACAGCGAGCCAGGGAGGTTCTGTGGGATCAACTCGTCGGCTGGGGCCGCCGAAAGGCGGCCTGATCGCGGGTACTGTGACGTGGATGCAGCCCCTTGCCTCCTGGCCGGCTGAGGAGTGGACGCGCGCCGGCATCTTCGCCGGGACGGTCCGCGAGCCTCGAGCATGACAAGGTCGTCACGGCCCGACGGGAACGGGCTGGACCCCTCGGACGGGCAGCCACGCCTCCCTGTCGAGGGGGAGCCCCGGTGGCCGATGGCCGGTGCCGTGCTCGTCTCCGTTGCCCTGCAGCTCTCGCTTCCCGATCGTCATGTGCTGTCACCATCGGTGCTCTTTCCGTCCGTGGAAGTGCTGCTCCTCGTCGTCCTCGTGGTCGGCGATCCGGGCCGCATCGACAGGCATTCCCCAGTTCTGAACCGGCTTACTGCCGCCTTGGTCATCGTGATGACCGTGGACAACCTCGCAGGAGTCGCGGAGCTCGTTCGGGGCATCCTCGATGGGTCGGACCGCGACAACGGCCCGGTCCTGCTGGCCACAGGAGGGGCTCTCTGGGTGACCAATGTGATCGCGTTCAGCCTGTGGTTCTGGTTGCTCGATCGGGGCGGCCCGGCCGCTCGTGCGTTGGGCAGGCCGCTCGCCGCCGCTTTCGCGTTTCCGGAGAACGCCACGCCTGAGCTGGCCCCTCCGAACTGGTGGCCCCAGTACCCGGACTACCTCTATCTCGCCTTCACCAACTCAACCGCCCTTAGCCCCACCGACACGATGCCCCTCACCCGCTGGGCGAAGATGCTGATGCTCGTTCAATCGTCCATCTCGCTGGTCATCGCGGTCATGATCGTCGCTCGAGCCGTCAACATCCTGAACTGACGGGGGAAATTGCCCAGCATCATCACCCCGCCCAACCGGAATGAATGCTGATCTCGAACCGACGGCAGTGACCCGCAGTGCTCGAGCTCCGTCTCGGCTGGCCCACCACCGCGCCCACCACGACATCCGCACATCGGCAGATTCGCGCGCTGTCTGCGGCAGATCCGGAAGTTGATCTACTGGCGGGTGGCGATCATGGTTCTCAGCTCCGCGAGTCCATGCATCCGGGCGCCGAGATGGTCCGGGTGGTCGGCGCGGATCGCGGCACGAAGCGGGACGGCACGCGGAGCCGCAGCGAGGCACTCCTTCAGCGCAGCTGTCACTCGCGGATCGCGGCCCCACGACCCGCCGATGACGACCTGCTCGGGTCCGCGAGCGCGATTGCGGCGGCGACGACGCCTGACAGTGCGCGTGACACCGCCTGCAAGGTGGTGAGCCCTTCGGGCCGCGGTTCGGCGAGACGGGCCAGCAAGCGGTTCACGTCGATGGCCGTCGTTCCGGTACGACGGAGATCAAGCCGGGCGAACACCTCGGCCAAGGGCATGGCAACACTCTCAGGTCCGACAGTCAGGCGATGCGCGATCTCACCTGGGCCTGCACGGTCAGTACCCGCCGGAGCCCGGCCAGCCCTTGGCGTCGAGGTACCAGCCGGCCGAGGTCAGCACCACGACGACGAGCAGGGCGAACAGCAGCCCCCCGGCCACCGGGAGGAACCACCCGGGCGCACGTCTCGACCGCACCGCGACGACCTTCACCACCACGGCACCGACCACGGCGCAACCGAGGACACCGTGGACGACGGCCCGTGTCGGCACCTTCTCACCACTCGCCAGCGTCCCGCTCTCGAGGCCTAGCGCCCAGAGACAGTGGTAGGCGACAAACAGGGACAACGCAAGGGCGACGGTCCCGCTGAGGCGGTGCGCCGTGCCCAGCCAGGACGGCGCGGCGATCCCGAGCTTGCCGTAGATCCACAGCGCGCCGATGAGCTGGAGTAAGGCGAGCACCCCGACCACCACCGAGAGCACGACCTTCATGTCGATGACGGTGTCGAACCCGAGGGTGGTGGTGGCGTCGAGGGACGGGTCGTGCGCCTTCCCGAACACCCCGACCAACAGCGCCACGACCGCACCTGCGGCGAACGCCGTCAGCGGGACGGCCATGCTCCTCTGCCCGGCGGCATCTGCCATGCCCTCAGGATGGCCCGGGTCGACCTGCTTGGGAATGGCCAACCGGCGAGACGAACAGCGCCGTCGCCAGGACTGACACCGAGGACGCACCCGACCCGCCCCCTTGCAGCGGCCGACCGATGCGCGGGGGCGGCGCTGCGGCAGCCCGCCGTTCCCCGGTGGACCTCGGCCAGCGCATGCTCGCCGACGGGCGCAGCCGTCAGTGGTGGGTCTCAGGCAGGGGGCTGCCCGTCGCCGCCCAGCTGGCCAGCAGCGTCAGGGCGTCGTGGGAGGCCGAGCCGATCTCGGGCACGTAGGTGACCAGGCTGTTGTCGGACCCGCCTCCCAGTGGCAGCGACTCGAACGGCAGGTCCAGGTCGCCGACGACGGGGTGGTGCAGTTTCTTGACCCCTGTGTTGTGGATGCGGACGTCGTGCGCGGCCCACCGCACCCGGAACTCGTGGCTGCGGGTGGACAGCTCCCCCACCAGGTCCGAGAGGTCGCGGTCGTAGGGGTCGCGGCCGGCCTCGGCACGCAGGAGCGCGACGGTGTCGTCGGCGACAACCTCCCACTCACGGAAGAAGCGCTGCGCCCCGGCGTCGAGGAAGACGAAGCGGGCGTTGTTCAGGCTCGTCGTGCCGTCGGCGTACGCCGGGGCGAAGAGGGCGCGACCCAGGGCGTTGGTGGTGAGGACGTCGAGGCGTCCGTTGAGCACGACCGCGGGGACGCCGGGCATCGCGTCCACCAGCCGCTGCACCGTCGGCCGGACACCCGGTGCCGGCGCGGGGCGCCCGGCACGGCGCCGACGCGTTGGCGGACCGCGGTTCGGAGCAGGTCGAGCAGGTGTGCCCGCTCGGCCTCGTCGAGGCGCAGCGCCTCGGCGATGCCGTCGATGACGCTCTCGGAGACCCCGGTGGCGTCGCCGCGCTCGAGCCGCACGTAGTACTGCGGGCAGACCCCGACCAGCAGCGCGGTCTCCTCGCGCCGCAGCCCCGGCGACGCGCCGGCGGTCGTCGCCGTACGTCGGGAGTCCGGCCTGCTGCGGGCGTGATCCGCGCCCGTCGCGTGGAGAGGAACTCGCGGATCTCGGCACGGACTTCGGCACGGGGGTCTACGGGCCGGTCCGGTGGCTCATGCACCCAGCCTACGAGCGCGGTCGCGGACCGTGGGGGTCCCTGCGGGTGACCCTCACGAGCGGGACTCCCACCGTGCGCGTCCTCTTGGTTCTGTAGAGGCACATCACCCTTCCGCACAGGAGACAGAATGAAGAACGCAATGCTCGGCAGACCTCGCCGTCTCCCGCATCGGCCTCGGCGCCATGACCATGGCCGGCACCTACACCGACTGGCGGCGGCCTGGACGACGACGAGTCGATCCGCACCATCCACCGCGCGCTCGACCTCGGCGTCACCCACATCGACACCGCCGAGATCTACGGCCCGTTCCACAGCGAGGAGATCGTCGGCCGCGCGATCAACGGGCGCCGCGACCAGGTCGTCGTGGCTACGAAGTTCGGCCTCGTCTCCCACTCCGGCGGCGGCCCCGGCGTCGTCGACAGCAGCCCCGCCAACGTGCGCGCGGCCGTCGAGGGCTCGCTCCAGAGGCTGGGCACCGACCACATCGACCTCTACTACCAGCACCGCGTCGACCCGGGTACGCCGATCGAGGAGACCGTCGGCGCGCTGGCCGATCTCGTCGCCGAGGGCAAGATCCTCCACATCGGCCTGTCCGAGGCCTCGCCGCGACACGATCCGCCGGGCACACGCCGTCCACCCGATCGCGGCGCTGCAGACCGAGTACTCGCTGTGGGAGCGCGACCCCGAGGACGAGCTGCTGCCCCTGCTGCGCGATCTCGGCATCGGGTTCGTCCCCTACTCCCCGCTCGGCCACGGCTTCCTGACCGGCCAGATCCGCTCGGTCGACGATCTCCCCGACGACGACTGGCGCAAGACCAACCCCCGGTTCGCCGGCGAGAACTTCGAGCGCAACCTGCGCGTCGTCGAGGAGGTCGAGGCCATCGGCCGCGAGGTCGAGCGACTCCCGCCCAGGTCGCCCTCGCCTGGCTCGTGGCCCAGGGCGAGGACATCGCCCCCATCCCCGGCACCCGACGCGTCGCCCGGGTCGAGGAGAACACCGCCGCCGACGCCGTACGACTCGACGCGCACCAGCTCGAGCGTCTCGACGACCTCACGCCGGCCGCCGGCGCCCGCCACGACGAGGCCAACATGGCCAGCATCGACCGGTGACCAGGCGTCCCCTACAAGTTCGAGGTTGTGCTGCCGCTCAGCAAGGTGACACCGGCGCCCACGAACTTGGCGCGGTCCGCGCTACGCACATGAGGGCTCTCGATCTTGCGACGACCTCGCGGCCGCCTTCTTTCGCGAGCTGGGGCGCTCGGATTTCGCGAACACCCCTGTGGGGTCCTAGCGAAAAGGAGTCCGCGCAGGTCAGGGGCGACCTGTGGGACCTACCGCAATCCACTTGCACACGGGGGAGCCCAAATTTGCACACGCCCGACGATGCGGATCCGGGGCAACGCCTCCAACCGTCTGCTGTTCAGCCCAGGGTCTTACCGCCCACTATGACGCCGCACGTCGGACTCGCCGCTGGACCCTGCCTGGAAGGATGAAGTCGTACCCCCTGCCGGTCCGGAGCCGAATCGCACGTTCGACCCGACGGGCCTGCAGCCAGAACCCGAGCAGCCGGGCGTCGGAGCGGTAGTACCGGTCCACCTCTCGTCGTGTGATCGGGGATGCCCCGAGAGGTGTCAGCCGCTGGTTGACCACCTGGAGTGCGGCGTCGATCCGATCCGGCCGACCTTCCTTGTGGTAGTTGCCCAGAAGGTCGACGACCGCGGTGCGAGGGTCGAAGTAGTCCTCGAAGTAGGCGTGCACGGTTCCGAGCCGGCGGAAGATCGGGCGCAGCGGCGCGGGTGCGGTCGCCAGGATGATCTCGGCGTCCATCGCTTGGCGCCCGCCCCGCCGCACGAACGGCGTGCCGACGTCGAGCAGCACAGGCACCTCGTCGACTCCCGATGCCAGGTACCAGTTGGAGAGCTGGGCGTCGACCGCTACGTCCTGGACGGCGTTCTCACGGACGCTGAGGATCGCGTCCAGGACCCGGTGCAGCAGCTGCTCGTGCGTGGCGTCGTCGGCAGTCCGCATGATGCTGTGGCCGAGCCGGTTCTGGGCGACCTCGGGTTGGACGAGGTAGGTCACGGGAGCTCGGCCCGGTCGCCGTACGACGAGCACCTCGGTGTCGAGGACCGGGACACCGGCGCTGCGCACCGCCGCGATGTAGTCGGTGACGAGCTCCCGGTAGGTCTCGGCGGCCGGCACGTCCGCGAACCCGGCCATCCGTTTCAGCACCAGACCGGGGACGTCGGCCAGGACCAGGACCGCGCTCACCTCGCCGTACCCGAGGATCCGCAGGCCGGGCATGGACTCCGGCCGCGCCGGCACCAGGGCCTCCTCCAGGGCGACCAGGCGTTGCGACAGCGACGCAGCGTCCGCTGCCGCCTGCTCATCCATGGACGATGCCACCCCCCACCTGCGTACAGGCGGTGTCCAGCGCAGCCAGCGCTGTCCGGGCATCCTCGTCACTCAGCAGGAGCCCCGGCTTGAACTGCAGGCACGACGGGTCGAACCCGGCGTAGATCGCCCAGACCCCGGCCGACAGCAGCGCCCCGGTCATCAGCATCCCGCCCTGCGGATGGGCGAACTGCAGGCCGATCACCAGTCCGGTCTGGCGCACTTCGAGCAGCCACTCCGGGTGGCGGGCGCGCAGCTCGCCCAGACCCTCGGAGAACGTCGAGATCAAGCCCTCGACGTGCCCGACCGTCTCCGGGTCGGTGGTGATGTCCAGGACCCGACGCGCCACCGGGCAGCCGAGTTCGGCGCCGCCGAACGTCGACACGTGGCCCCAGCCGTCCTCCTCCAGCCAGCCGCCGAGCCACTCGTCCAGCAGGGTGGCGCTGATCGGGTACAACCCACCGGACAGGCCCTTCGCCGTGACCACCGCGTTGGGCTGGACCTGATAGCGCTCGAACGCCCACACCGGCCCGGTCCGGCCCAGCCCGGTCTGCACCTCGTCCAGGACCAGTGCCGTGCCGTACCGGCGGCACACTGCCTCGGCCTGCGCCAGGTAGTCCGGCTTCGGCGCTACAAACCCTACGGTGGCCGGCACGGTCTCCAGGATGAGCGCGGCCACGTCACCGGCAGCACACGCGGTCTCGATGGCCGCCGCATCGTTGAAGGGGACGTGCGTGAACTCGCCGGGCGCGCCGGTGGAGCCGAACGCTTCAGCTGCCCTCTCGTCCCCGGCTGCGAGAGCCAGCCCGGTGTGCCCGTGGAAGGCCCCCGTCGCGGACACCACGCGCCTTCGGCCAGTCGCCCGGCGAGCGCTCTTGAGGGCCAGATCGACCGCCTCGCCGCCGCCGCTGCCGAACACCGCATAGCGCATGCCGGGCGTGAGAGCGACCAGCTGCTGGGCGAGCAACGACCGCTCCACGCTGGGGAAGTGGTGATTGCCGATGTCCAGCCGGTCCAGCGCCGCACGCAGCTCCTCGACCAGGACGGGATGCCGGTGACCGAGAGAGAACGTGCCGCCGTTGAGGTGGAGGTCCAGGAGCTCCCGACCGTCCAGGTCCCAGATCCGATAACCCTCGCGCTTCCCGATCACCAGGTCCGCGTGCAACCCGGTCAGCATCCGGACCCGGTCCGGGCACACGTACTGCTCCGCAAGTTGGAGGACCTCTTGGCGCGTAGGCGCCGGCCCGGTCATGGTCGGTCACCCACACAGAGCAGCGTTCGTCTGCGCTGGCGGCCGCGCGTTCGATCGTCCATCGCCTGTCCTCTCGTGGGTCTACGAGCCGATCGGCCCGGCCCGCTGTGGACTGATGGGCACCATTAGGCACCAGACACGGAGGTGGCGGCAGGGTCCATGGGCCCGAGGTGGGTCGGGAGGAAGCTCTCGCAGTCAGCCACGACGGAACATGGCATCCGCCTCCGCCGACGCGCGGAGTACCGTGCGGCCATGTGCGACACCCTGGTGAGCCTCACCGATGACGGCGTGCTGTTCGCCAAGAACAGCGATCGCGATCCCAACGAGGCCCAGGTGCTGCGCTGGTACCCCGCGACCTCGACGACCTCGACGCGGCTGCGGTGCACGTGGAGCGAGATCGACCAGGTTCCCCGCACGTACGCCGTCCTGCTCAGCCAGCCGTGGTGGATGTGGGGTGCGGAGATCGGCGCCAACGAGCACGGGGTTGTGATCGGCAACGAGGCGGTCTTCACCCGAGGCACCGGCCGGGAGCGATCGGACTCCGCACTGCTGGGCATGGACCTGCTCCGGCTCGGTCTGGAACGCGGCGCCACCGCCGAGGAGGCGGTCGGCGTGATCGTCGAACTGCTGGAGCGACACGGCCAGGGTGGCTCGTGCAGCCACGAGCACCCGCGCTTCACCTACGACAACTCCTTCATCGTCGCCGACCCGGACGGCGCGATCGTGCTCGAGACCGCCGGCCGGCGGTGGGAAACCGAGCACGTGCGCGGGCGGGGTCGCTCGATCAGCAACGGACTGACCATCCCCGCATTCGCGCGAGCACACGCCGACCCGGTACGCGGACGGGTCGCCCAGTGCGCAGCCCGTCGCAACCGGACCCAGGCCTCCGCCGAGCGTGCCGCCGACGTCGCCGCGATGCTCGCCGCCCTGCGCGACCACGGCGGTCCGGCACCACGGTGGTCCAGGGTCAACGGGGCGCTCGCGGCGCCCTGCGCCCACGCGGCCGGGATGCTCACCACGACGCAGTCGACGGCGTCGTGGGTGGCCGACCTGCGGGCGGAGCCGCGGCGGCACTGGGTCACGGCCACCTCGGCGCCGTGCACCTCGATCGCCAAGCCGGTGCGCGTGGAGGAACCGGTCGAGGTGGACCCGCGGCCGATGCCCACCAACCTGTACGACGCGTCCTACCGCTGGTGGCGACACGAGCAGCTGCACCGGCGGGCGCTGCGCGACGTCTCCGCCGCGCTTGCCAGGTTCGGCGGCGAGCGCGATGCAGTCGAGAGCGAGTGGTTCCACAACCCGCCCAGCAGTGCCGAGGCGTTCGCCACGGCCGACGACCTCGAAGAGGTCTGGTTGAAGGATCTCGTCGACGCCGATCCGACCGACACGCGGCCGGGCTGGCTCCGCCGGCGCTGGCGCGCGATGGACCGGGCGGCGGGAATGCTGGACCTGGCGAGATGACCGTGATGTCTCGTGGCCCCAAGAGCACACGGGGTCTTGACGTGTCTGCGCCACGGGCGTCTACTCGCCGCGGAAGGATCGGTGGTGGTCGGTGGTCAGCCCAGCTGAGTGGTGGCGTGGCGGCGAGCGCGTGGCGCTCTGGGTCGGTGGTGCTGAACGAAGGGTCTTCGTACGACGCCTCGGCTCTGGGCCGTCGATGACCGTGCTGCATGGCTTCCCGAGCTCCTCGCACGACTGGGCGCGGGTTGCGCCACAACTCGCTACGGAGCACGCCCTGCTGCTCCCCGACTTCCTCGGATTCGGCGCATCGGACAAGCCGGCGGACCACAACTACTCGCTGACGGAGCAGGCAGACCTGATCGAGGCGCTGTGGGCGCACGAGGGAGTTGTATCGACGGTCCTGGTGGCACACGACTACGCGGTCTCCGTCACCCAGGAGTTGCTGGCGCGCCGGTCCGAGGGGGCGTTGAGAGTCGACATCGTCGCCGTCCACCTGCTCAACGGCGGGCTGTATCCGGACCTGCACCGTCCCGAGCCGATCCAGACCGCGTTGCTGGACCCAGAGCTCGGCCCCCAGATCAGCGCGACCATCACCGAAGAAGCGACGACGGACACCGGCTGATGCACCTTCTCATCCGCTACATCGTGGATCGCCGCGACAACGAGAACCGCTGGGTTGAAGCACTGGAGAAGACCGACGTACCGCTCAACTTCGTCTGGGGCATGCGCGACCCGATCTCAGGCGCCCACATGGCCGAGCGCATTCGCGAACGGGTGCCTCACGCTCCGCTCGAGGCCCTCCATGACGTTGGGCACTGGCCACCGCTCGAGGCACCCGAGCGCACGGTCGCGGCTATCCGGGCGCACTGAACAGCCGTCAACTCCCTTCGCAGGCGCGTGCCCGCCCAGGCAATCCGGTCCGCCCGCAATGAGTGCGTCTATCCGCCGCGAAGGCGGGCTGGGCATCCTCGCGACGTCCCGCGGCCGCAGCCACGTCCTGCGTCTGGTCCCACGGCTCGGGTGAGCCGAGCATGTCGTGTCAGCTGCGCAGCCAGGCCAGTACGGCGAGAACGCGCCGGTGCTCGTCGGCGGTGGGGTGTAGTTCCAGTTTGGTCATGATCCGGGCGATGTGGCTCTCGACCGTGCGCAGGTCGATGATCAGGTCGGCGGCGATCGCGGCGTTGGAACGGCCCTGGGCCATCAGCTCCAGCACTTCTCGCTCGCGTGTGCTGAGCCTGTTGATTTCGCCGGCGAGGCCGGTGTTACCCATGAGGTGTGAGACGACCGCCGGGTCGAGCACGGTGCCGCCGGCAAGGATGGTGTGCATCGCCTGGACCAGCACGTCGACATCGACCACCCGGTCCTTGAGCAGGTAGCCGAATCGTTGGGGGTGGGCGCGCACCAGGTCCACGACGTACCGGCTCTCCAGGGACTGGGACAGCAGCAGGATGCCGAGTTCGGGGTGCCGCTCGCGAAGCTCGACCGCGGCGCGGGCGCCTTCATGGGTGTAGGTCGGCGGCATCCTGATGTCGATCACGGCGAGGTCAGGCCGGTGTTCGTCGACGGTCGCGATCAGGTCAACGGCGTCGCCGACCGCCGCGACCACTTCGGTGCCGGTCTCCGCCAGCAGCCGCGTGAGTCCGTCCCGGAGGAGCCCGGAGTCGTCCGCGATCACGACGCGCACGGGAGCACCGCCTCGATGAT
Organism: uncultured Actinomycetota bacterium; assembly: GCA_963721775.1. Classification (GTDB taxonomy): domain Bacteria; phylum Actinomycetota; class Actinomycetes; order Propionibacteriales; family Nocardioidaceae; genus Nocardioides. Next base: position 132,097 of record CAVRMH010000043.1, read on the forward strand.
CGTTCCGGCACCGGCCGGGGAGTCGATCACCAACGTGCCGCCCGCCGCCTCGACCCGGTCGCGCATGCCCCGAAGGCCGGGCCCGTCTGGGTTGGCCGCACCACCTCCGTCGTCGCGGATCTGGATGCGTAGCTGGCAATCGTGCTGCGTGCACATCGATCTCGCGACCCTCACCGTGGCATTCGCATGCTTCTGGGCGTTGACCACCGACTCCCCGATCACGAGCCAGGCAGTCGCGACTGCGAGTCCGCCGGGTCGAGACGCGGAACATCCACGTCGAGGTGCACGTCGACCGGCGAGTGCCGAGCGAGGTCGTCGAGCGCCGCCGGAAGCCCCCCGTCGGCCCAACGCTGCTGGGTGCAGGCCGTTGGCGAGGTCGCGGAGCTCGCGGACCGCTATCTGGGCTGCGGTTGCGCCGTCGGAGAGGGCTTGGCGCATGCGTTCGTCGTTCCCAGAGCTGGGCAGATCTGAGTTCCATCGCCAGCGCGAGGAGTCGCTGCTGTGCACCGTCGTGGAGGTCACGCTCGATCCGTCGCCGCTCGGTGCGCTGGGCTTCGGCGAGACGCCGGCGCGAGCTCTCGACGTCGGCGAGGCGGCGGGCGATCTCGGCGCGGAGGCCAGTGTTGTCCAGCTCGGCGGCCGCGATCCGGGCGCCGGCACGAACCACCTCGGCGTCGGTTCGTGCGGGTCGTAGCCGATCCTCGGCCACGACACGACCGTGCTGAGCGACGTCCACCGAGGCGGTCATGTCAGGCGCTGCCAGTCGGCGTCCGTGACCCACACGTCTGGCCGGGCACCCGGGTAGGCCACCGCAACCGATGGATCATCGAACGCTCGACGGAACAACGCCTCGAGGTCGCGGCCGGCCCGCTCGTCGGCCAGCTCGGCGCTGACCAGCCTCACGGCGTCGTACTGTCGTCGGTTGAAGCGCCGGTCGATCAGGTCCTGGATCGCACGCTGAGCGGGTGCCGCAATGGCCGCGACGGCGAGGGCGCCCACGGTGGCAGCGATCGCCGGGGAGGTCGACCAGCGTTGGGCGCCCCGCGCACCCAACCACACGATCAGCGCGTAGGTCCCGATCAGCAGCACGGTGAGACCGACGTAGGGTGGTCCGGGCCAGAACCCGCTCGACGTCGTACAGGTGGTAACGGGTGATGAACAGGCCGGTGGCGATCGGGACCAGAGAACGACGAATCCGCCGGTCGCCGCCACCGTGCCGACGGCGCTACCAGCGTTCGAGGCCACGAACGCCGCGATGACGAAGGCGGGCAGCGGCACCACGACGAGAGCAAGCCACATCAGCTGGCGTCGGTCGTCGCCGCTGGCGCGACGCCAGCGCAGCAGGAGCGACGCACCGGAGGCAACCAGGCCGGCGGCCACGAGCAGCACCAGGCTGTACTGGACCCAGGCGGCCGCCGGCTGGATCGCCGGCACGGCCCACGGGTTCTCGATGTCCTGGAACGGCGGCTCAACGGGTCCGTCTTCACCAGGCTCAGCAGGAACGCCACCGCGCCGGCACCGACGATGACCCGGCCGAGCGCGCGCCAGCGTGGGGAGAGATATGTACCGGTAGGTGTGAGGAGCAGGATCAACGCCACCAGGACGAACCACGGGATCCAGGTGGCGTCGTTGACCGCCGCGACCGCGCCCGTCGCGGGCATCGAACCCGGCCGCGCCAGTCGACCCCACTCGATCAGGCCTCGAGCGGGCCGGAGACGCAGGATCGTGGCGCTCAAGGCCAGGAAGAGCCAGCCGACCGGGTGTCGCGGCTCGGTGCGGACGATCGCGAGTCCGACCACGGCCGCCGAGGCGACGCCCATGATCAGGACCCAGGTCTCGCCGCCGAAACCGACCAGGTCAGCGTGGCCCCGCGCACCAGCAACCGATCCGAGACCAGCCCCACGAGCATGACGATGGCCTCGGCCGCGACGACCGAGGTCGCGACCCACCGTGCCCGGCGCGCACTCACCCTCGAATGCTGACACCAACAAGCGACCTTCGTATCCGTGAAGGCACGGAACCCTCGTCGGTGTGGGCACGGCGCGACAGTTCCGAGCGCGCTCCGATGTGCTGAGCCGCAGTTGAAACGAGGCTGGGGGCATGACCATCACGAGTACGCCTCCTCGCTCCACCGCACTCGACGGCCCGCCTGCGGGTCGCCGAACCATGGTGACGCTCGCCGTCATCTACCTCGGGTTCTTCGCCTTCCTCATGGCCACGGGCACGGACCGCGAGCCGGACGCGAGCCCGTCCAAGCTGATCGCCGACTACGACATCAGCGCGACCGTCATTCAGATCGTCACCTACTCAACTGTCGTCGCGGGGGCCGTCCTCGTCTTCTTCGGGGCAGCCCTCCGGGTCCGCGCTGACCGTGCGCACCCGACGGTGGACCGCGGATGTCGCGTTCCTCGGCTTCGTGTTGATGGCGTTGACGTTGGTCACTTGGGCGATCAGTTCCCTCACCCTCTATCGCGCCTTGAGCATCGGGGACGCCGGTGTCGTCAGGGCGATCAACCTCATCGACACGGAGAACTTCCCGCTGGCGATGCTGTCCATGACGTGCGCGATGGTCGGGGTCGGTGTCACCGCCTTGCGTGAGCAGGCGCTGCGCGACGTGGCTCTGCTGGGCATCGATCGTGCTCGGTGTGATGTCACCGCTCGGACCACTCGCGTTCGCACCGTTCGTCCTGTTCGCCATCTGGACCGTCGTGGTCGCCGCCACCGTCCGCCTGTCGCACGCCTGACCGTCGTCGCTTGATCCCGCGTGGGGCAGCCCAGCTGCCCCACGCATCGGCGCGGCTTCAAACGTCGCGATTCGCGCTCGAGCGCCGCGACCGCTGCCCCACCGCAAGATCTGCCGTCTAGCCCAGGGGCGGCCTCTCCAACAGCTCCATGGCCAAGCTCAACCAGATCAGCAATGCTGAGCACTTCGTCGCGATCGTCAGCTGTGAATGGGCACGGTGGTCACCTCGGATCCCGTCACCGCGCGGCTCTATGCCCGAGGAGGATCTGCTTGTGGTCACGTTCGTCATCGTGCCGGGAGCCTGGGACACCCCCGCGGCCGTGGAGCCGGTCATCGAACCGTTGGAGGCGGCTGGCCACGACGTGATCGTCGTCGATCTGCCGTGTGGTAACCCTGACGCGACCCTGGAGGAGTACGCGGACGCTGTGCGTGCCGTGCTTCCCGGTGACTTGACGCAGGTCGTGCTGGTCGGTTACTCGTTCGGAGGTTTCACCACCTCCCCTGATCGCCGTCGACCACCCCGACGTGCCGGTGGTCTACGTCGAGCTGGATCCCGCAGGGTGGTTCCTCGGTGCTCGACCTCTTCGCCGGCGGCGATCCGTTCGAGGCCGGCGAGGAAGCAGGAATCGCCGCCCTCGACGGACTGGTGCTGAGCGCCGGCCCTGGCCTGTGCGCCCTGAACATCGACATGTACGTCGCCGCGGCCGACCCTGTCGAGCGGGACGCGGTACGGATCTACCTGGAGCGGACCCAACGTCCGCAGGGCATCGCTGCGTTGCGCCAGAAGTGGCGCGGGGAACTCCCGGCTTCTCGGCGCCGCACCTACATCCTGACGACCGCCGATACGCTGGTGCCGCCGGGAGCTCAACGGGTGATGGCAGCGTCGGTGGGCGCCG
>CAVRMH010000044.1:0-240572 GCA_963721775.1 uncultured Actinomycetota bacterium
CCCAGCGGATCCAGCCGAAGTCGACCGCGTCGTCGTCGAGGTAGAACGCGGGGACCTTCTCTCCCGGCTCGATCTCCGCCTCGCGAACGGTCAGCGGGCGGAACCCGTTGGCGCGAAGGCGCTCGAGAAACTCGTCGCGCACCGGCCGGTCGCGGTGCCGCAGCTCGTGGCGCCCGCGAGCCACGCCGCGTCCCAGGATGAGGTCGTCGAGCGCGTCGGAGAGGTCTTTCTCCACGCGTCCGATGTTACCGCCCCGGCGCGAACGCCCGGTCCCGCAGCTCGGGGTCGAGGCGGCGCAGGTCCGAGCCCTCCGCCGTCGGAAAGGGAAGAGACGGGAACGATCGCCGCCCACCTCCGGAGCTCCGGGTGCCGCGGCTCGCCCGCGAGCACCAGCCACGCGCGCTCGCCGGGTCTCCAGGACCAGGTCAGGCGAACGACCTCGCCTTCCAGGTTCAGGACCTCGCGCCCCCGCTTTCCCTCGTCGAAGAGCCAGGTCGGTCCCACGAGGTAGAAGGCCACGCAGAGCTGGGAGTACTGGTTCTCGGTGAACACGCGCTCGGAGGCCGGCGACTCGCGCCGCAGGAACTCCGCGAGCGGGCGCCAGTCGGCGCGCCCTTCGCGGAAGTAGACCGCGAGGGAGCGCAGGTCGAGAAAGAGGATGGCCGCCAGGAGAAGGGCGGCGACGGGACGACCCCGCGACCGCGCGGCGAGGGCCGCGAGCGGCAGCGCGGCGAGCGCGGGGAAGGCGAGGCCCGCGGGGAGAAAGTGCTTCGAGGTGTCGTAGTGCGGATGCAGACGGCCGAGAAGCTCGATCGCGAGAATGCCGCCGATCGACCACGCGGCGAGGAAGCGGAGCCGTGGACGACGAATCGCGATGAGGATCCCGAGCGCGACGAGGACCAGGTAGATCGGACCCTTTCGCCCGAGCGGCTGCCCGTCGTCCGGCGCGAAGGCGAAGAAGGAGAGGATCCGGCCCCAGCGCTCCCATGACGTCGCTGCCGGCGCAGCCATGGGGGCCCGTCTCGCAGCTTCGAGGACGACCGGCCACCATGGCAGGTACGCCACGAAGAGGGTCCCGAGGAACGCCGGGCTCCCGAGGAGAAACCGCCGAGCGGCCCGGCGTCTTGCGGGGTCGGTCGAGAACGCATCTTCGGCCAGAAGGGCAGCCGCGGCGATCCCCAGAACGGCGGCCGCGAGATAGAGCGAGTACGCCGTCGCGAGGCAGGCGACCCACAGCCCGGAGAGACGGAAGAACCCCGGCCTCTCGAGGTACCGGTCGAGCGCGAGAAGCGAAAGGACGAGCAGGAAGAGTCCGAGCGAGTAGGGCCGGAACTCCTGCGAGTACCGGACGTGGAACGGCGCGAACGCGAGGAGCAGAGCGGCGATCCACCCGGCGTGCGGCCGCGCGCGGCGGGCGACGAGGAGTCCGAACGCGCCGACGGTTCCGATGCCCCACGCGACCGCGGGGAGCTTGCGCGCCCAGTCCGCGGGGCCCGAGAGCTCCACGAACCGGGCGACCACGTAGTCGAGCGGGGGGTGGATCGCGTCGAACTTCAGAGACTTCCAGAAGAACCGGGAGTCTCCCTGGATGAAGAATCCCTGCATGACTTCGTCGAGGCCGTAGGAGAAGTGGTCCAGGCGGAAGAGCCGGACAGCCGCGGCCGCCGCGAGGAGGAGCCCCGCCGCGGCGATCGTCCGCTCGCGCGCCGTCATGGCGCGAAGAATAGACCGGCCGTGCCTTACACTTCGGCCCCTTGCTCGAAGTGGCATCCCAGGTCATCCGCTTTTCGCTGGCTCTCTGGGTCGGCGGAACGCTCGTGACGGTCCTGGCGGCGCCGCTGCTCTTCCGCGAGATTCCCTCCCGCGACCTCGCCGGGCGCATCTTCGGCGAGCTCCTGCGCCGCTTCGAGGCGGTCAAACAGCTCCTGTCGCTCCTCCTCGTCCTCGCCGTCTTCGCGGAGCTCGAGATCACTCGCGTTCTGGGGGGGCGATCGTTCGTGGCGGGGATCGCGATCTTCGTCGCGGTGGCGACGAACGTCTACCTCGCGATGGTCGTGCGCCCGCGGCTCGGGTACTTCCGGATGAAGGTGGGATCGTTCGACGAAGCGCTCCCCGAGAACCCGTGGCGGCTTCGCTTCGACCGGCTGCACCGGCGTTCGGTGCGGGTCCTCGTCCTCGGGTGGGTGGCCGCGGCCGTCGCCCTGGCGGCGCACCCGTGATCGATCTCCGCAGCGACACCGTCACGCGCCCGTCTGAGGCGATGCGCCGCGCGATGGCGGCGGCGCCGGTCGGCGACGACGTCTTCGAGGAAGACCCGACGGTTCAGCGCCTGGAGGGCGCGGTGGCGGAGATCCTCGGCTTCGACGCGGCGCTCTTCACGCCGAGCGGAACGATGGCCAACCAGATCGCGATGCGCATCCTGGCGCCACCCGGCACCGAGGTCCTCATGGAGGAGCGGTCCCACCCGTTTCACTTCGAGATGGCGGGAATGGCGGCGCTCTCGGGTCTCCTGCCGCGCCCGCTTCACTCGGCGAACGGGATCCTCACGGCCGACGCCGTTCTCGCCGCAGTGCAGCCGGACGTCTCGTACAAGCCGCGGAGCTCGCTCCTCGTCCTGGAGAACACGCACAACCTCTGGGGCGGAAAGGTCTATCGGCGCTCCGACATCGACCCGCTTCTGGACGCGGCGCGGAAGAGCGGTCTCCGAGCCCACCTGGACGGCGCGCGGATCTGGAACGCCGCGGTCGCGTCGGGAGAGTCCGAAAGCGAGCTCGCGCGCGGCTTCGACTCGGCGACCGTCACCTTCTCCAAGGGTCTCGGCGCGCCCGTGGGCTCGGCGGTCCTGGGTTCCCGCGCCTTTGCGAAGGAGGCCCGGCGCGTCCGCAAGCTGTTCGGCGGCGGGATGCGGCAGGTCGGCGTTCTCGCGGCGGCCGCGATCGTGTCGCTGGAGAACCGGGCGCGCCTCGCGGACGACCACGCGCGCGCGTCGAGGCTGGGGAACGCGATCGCGGGGCTTCCGGGCGTCCGCCTGGACCCGCGCTCGGTCGAAACGAACATCGTGATCTTCGACGTCCCCGACGCCGCGGCATTCGTCGCGCGGCTGAAAGAGCTGGGCGTTCTCGCCGCCGGAATTTCGAAGACTTCGGTCCGCCTCGTCACGCATCTCGACGTGGACGATGCCGGGATCGACCGGGCGATCGAGGCGATGCGGCGGACGGCCGGAGCCTAGCGCTGCGAACGTCGCGTGACCGACGTCGAGGCACTCGCCCGCGAGTACGACCGGGCCCCGGTCGCTCGCGTCCCGGGTTGGAGCGATCGATCCGCCCCGAAGCCGGAGATCGGGTGCGGCGCTGAGTGCGGTGTTCCAATCCACCGGCCCTTCCTTTTCGATCGGAGGCGGTCCGCTTCGAGTCCATCCCCGCTTTCGAAATCTCAACCTCGCGCCGTTCCCCAACGTGGACCTGGTCGGTGACGCCCACTGCCTGCCCTTTTCGGCGGACAGCATCGGTGCCCTTCATTGCGAGGCGGTCCTCGAGCACCTGGAGCGACCGGAGAGGGCGGTCGAAGAGATGTTCCGGGTTCTCCGGCCGGGCGGATACGTCTTCGCGGCGACCCCGTTCCTGCAGGCGTTTCACGGTTACCCGAACCACTTTCAGCAACTTCACGCTCGCCGGTCACTCCGCTCTGTTCACGCGGTCCGGGTTCGACGTCATCGACAGCGGCGCCTGCGTCGGTCCGGCATTCACTCTGGTCGACCTGGCATCGAACTGGGCGCGGGAGAGCCTTCCGGGTCGGCTGCTGAGCCGGGGGGCGTGGCTGGCGATTCGAGTCGCCGGGAAGGCCATCGTGCAGCTCGATCGGATTCTGCTTCGATCGCAGGAGGCGCACCGCCTCGCGTCGACGACGTTCGTACTCGCGCGGAAACCGGGCTCCGAAAAGAAAGCGGTTGTCGGAGAGCGTAGCTAGCCCGCGGCGCGCGCGATCAGGTCGATCTCGACGACCGCGCCGGCCGGCAGCGCGGCGACGATCACGGTGGAGCGCGCGGGGCGGTGTTCTCCGAAGCGGCGCGCGTAGATCGCGTTCAGGGGCGCGAAGTCTTCGGCGCGCGTCAGGTAGACGGTGGCCTTGACGACGTCGCCGAAGCCGAGCCCCGCCTCCCGGAGAATGGCCTCGAGGTTGTCGAGCACCCGTTCGGCGGACGTTTCCACCCCGCCCTCGACGAGCTTTCCCGTGGCGGGGTCGAAGGGCACCTGGCCGGCCGTGAAGAGAAAGCCTCCCTCGATCACGGCCTGCGAGTAGGGGCCGATCGCCTTCGGCGCTTTTTCGGTCGCGATGAACTTCACGCCTCGGCTCCGGCGGCCTTCTCGTCGGGCTCGAGGACCGCGATGTACGGAAGGTTGCGGTAGGCCTCGGCATGGTCGAGCCCGTAGCCCACGACGAACACGTCCTCGATCGAAAAGCCCAGGTAGTCGACCGGAACGTCGTCGTTGCCCGGGATCTGCTTTTGAAGGAGCGCGCAGATCTTGACCGACTTGGGATGCCGAGTGCGGAGGATCTCCTTGATCTTGGAGAGCGTCCGCCCTGTATCGACGATGTCCTCGACGATGATGACGTCCTTGCCGGCCACGTCCGTGGTCAGGTCGCGAACGAGGCGGACGTTCCCGGACGACTTGGTTCCGGAGCCGTACGACGACACCTGCAGGAAGTCGAGCGAGACCGGGGTCTTCAGCCGCTTCGCGAGATCGCAGAGGAAGAAAACGGAGCCCTTGAGAATTCCGACGAGCAGCGCGGGCCGCCCGGCCTGGTCGCGATCCACTTCGGTCGCCAGGCGGGCGATCCCCTCGTCGAGGGTCTCGGTGTCGATCAAGGTGCGGCCGAGCTTCAGAGCTGAGGAACTCAAGACCGGCCGAACACTACATCCTCGCGGTGAGCGGATCAACTTCCGCCCGTATACTCCTCGGCCATGAGTGAAACTCCCGAGGAGCCGCACGCCCCTCCGGAAGAAGAGCTCATTCGAAACCGGCGCGAGAACCTCCGCCAGATCGAGGAGAGCGGGCAGGACGTCCACCCCTACAAGTACCCGGTTTCCGCGACGGTCTCGCAGGTGGTGGAGCGGAATCGGGAGAGATCCGCGGAGGAGCTGCAGTCGGCGCCGCCCGTCGCTTCCACGGCCGGCCGGGTTCTCGCGCAGCGCAACCAGGGTAAGGCGGGCTTCCTGGACCTCTCCGACGGCCGGTCGCGCCTGCAGGTCTACGTCCGGCGCGACGTGGTCGGGGACGCGGCCTTCCTCCTCTTCGGAGCCTCGACCTCGGGGACTGGATCGGCGTGGAAGGGGAAATCTTCCGGACCCGGACGGGCGAGCTCTCCTTGAAGGCCCGGAGCCTGGCGTTCCTCGCGAAGTCTCTGAGGCCGCTGCCCGAAAAGTGGCACGGCTTGAAGGACGTGGAGCGCCGCTACCGGCAGCGGTACCTGGACCTGGCCGTCAATCCGGCGTCGCGCGCCGTCTTCGAGGCGAGGGCCCGGATCGTACGGCTCATCCGGAAATTCTTAGACGAGCGCGGCTACCTCGAGGTCGAGACGCCGATGATGCACTCGATCGCGGGGGGCGCCCTCGCGCGCCCTTTCCGGACTCACCACAACGCTCTCGACCTCGACCTGTACCTCCGGGTCGCGCCGGAGCTCTACCTGAAACGGCTCGTGGTGGGAGGAATCGAGAAGGTCTACGAGATCAACCGCAACTTCCGCAACGAGGGGATCTCGACGCAGCACAACCCCGAGTTCACCATGCTCGAGTTCTACCAGGCGTACTCGGAGGGCGCGGATCTCATGCGGTTGACGGAGGAGATGCTTTCGAGCGTGGTCTCGGAAGTCACGGGAGGCCCGGTCACTCCCTGGAAGGGGGGAACGATCGACTGGACTCCGCCGTACCGCCGCCTGACGATGCGGGACGCGGTCCTCGAGTTCACCCGCTCCGACCCCCGCGGACCCGTCACGGCCGGGGAGCTCGAGTCTCCCGAAAGCCTCCTGGCCGCGGCGAAGCGCTTCGGCGTGGACCGTCCGGAGCGCTTCCGCGACGCGAAGGGGAAGCTTCTCGCGTCCCTGTTCGAGACGGTCGCCGAGCAGCAGCTCGTCCAGCCGACGTTCCTCCACGAGTTCCCGACCGAGATTTCTCCACTCTCCCGGAGGAGCGCGGCGGATCCGGAGTGGGCGGATCGATTCGAGCTCTACGCCGGCGGCATGGAGGTCGCCAACGGGTTTTCGGAGTTGAACGATCCGGCGGACCAGGCGGAGCGCTTCCGCCGGCAGGCCGAGGATCGGACCAAGGGCGACCTGGAGGCCGCGGAGTACGACGCGGCCTACGTCGAGGCGCTCGAGTACGGGCTTCCACCGACGGCGGGTGAGGGAATCGGCATCGACCGCTTGACGATGTTGTTGACGGACAGTCACTCGATAAGAGATGTCATCCTCTTCCCGCTTCTCCGGCCCGAAGCCGGGAAGCGGGAAACGGAAAACGGAAAACGATGAAGCTCCAGGTCGTTTCCCCTTTCCCGTTTTACGTTTTCCGTTCCCAATGAGCTTCGAAACCTCCGTCGCCCTGCGCTACCTCGCTGCGTCGCGCCGGCGCGCACACGTCGCGCTGATCTCGACGATCTCCATGCTGGGCCTCGCCGTCGGCGTGGCCGCGCTCGTGATCTCCCTGTCTCTCCTGTCCGGGTTCCAGGATCGCATTCGCGCGCAGATGGCGGAGCGGTCCCCTCACCTCCGCATCTCCCCGGCCCGCGGCCCGGTCCTCGCGGATCCGGACCGCGTGCGCGAGGCGCTCGCGTCGCTCGCCGGCGTCACTGCCGTGGAGCCGGCGATCGAGGGACGGGGCTGGGCCTCCGGTTCCACCGTCGAGTCGACGCTTCCGGTCCGCTTCCGCAACGCGCCCGCGAACGAGCTCCGTCCCGCGCCGGTCGGCGCCCCGCCGCCGGTGCGGATCAGCGCTGCGGTCGCCACGCGGACCCGGAGCGCTCCGGGGGATCTTCTCCGGGTGACGTCCGCCCGCACCCGCCTCTCCCCGCTGGGGCCCATACCCGTCGCGATCGTCTTCCGGGTGGCGTCGGTCCGACGGGCCGCGGCTCTCGAGAAGACCCCCGACATCGAAGTGACGGAGGAAGCGGCGCGCCTGCTCTCCGGGATCACGGTGGGAGCGCGCGCCTACGAGGCGCGGCTCCAGGACCCCGGCCGGGCAGAGGCCGCGGCCCGCGGCGTCGCAATGCTGCTCGGCCCCGGCTATCGCGTGGAAACGTGGCGGGAAATGAATGCTCCCCTCTCCTTCGCGCTACGCCTGGAGAAGGCGGTCATCTTCGCGACCGTCGCCCTCGTCATTCTCGTCGCGGCGCTCAACATCGTCTCGAACATCGCGCTCACCGTGGTCGAAAAGAAGCGGGACCTCGGAGTCCTCACCGCTCTCGGCGCCACGCCCGGCTCTCTCGCGCGGATCTACCTGACGCTCGGCGGACTCATCGGCGCTCTCGGCACCGGCCTCGGGGTGGCCGTCGGTGTCTCGGCGTCGCTCCTGCTCGACCGTTACGAGGTCGTGAGGCTTCCCTCGGACGTGTACCTCCTCACCCACGTCCCCTTCGCGGTGCATCCCCGCGAAGTCGCGCTGGTCGCGGCGTTCGCCCTCGCGACGGCCGTCGCCGCCGCGGTGCTCCCCGCCCGGGCCGCCGCGCGCCTCGCGCCGGGCGAGGCGGTGCGGCTGTCGCGGTAGCGATGCTCGCGGTCAAGGCCGAATCCCTCTCGAAGACGTACATGGGCGAGGCCGCCCCCGTCACGGTCTTCCGGAACCTCGACTTCGAGCTGGAGGAGGGAGTCTTCGCCGCGGTCATGGGGCCGTCGGGAGTCGGAAAGAGCACGCTCCTGCACCTGCTGGGCGGCATCGACCGTCCGGACTCCGGGAGGGTCGAGATCTTCGGGGTTTCGATCGAGGAGCTCGAACCGAAGGAACGGGCGCGATTCCGGAACGAGCGGATCGGCTTCGTGTTTCAGTTTCACCACCTCCTCGCGGAGTTCACGGCCGAGGAGAACGTGGCTTTCCCGCATCGCATCGCGGGGGAGTCGGCGCGTGTCGCCCGCGAGCGCGCCGGCGCGCTCCTCGAGAGAGTCGGCCTCGCCGACCGCCGCCTGCACCTGTCCCGATCGCTGTCGGGCGGCGAGCAGCAGCGCGTCGCCATCGCCCGCGCGCTCGCCCGGAGTCCGAGCCTCCTTCTCGCCGACGAACCGACCGGGAATCTCGACTCGGAATCCGCGCGAACGGTGTTCGATCTCCTCGCGGAGCTCCATCGCGAGAGGGGAATGACGACAGTTCTCGTCACTCACAACCCCGATCTGGCGAAGCGCTGTGATAAGATTTTCAACATGTCCCGGGAAGCAATTTCCCCCGCGACCGGTTTCTCGGGCTAGCCATGGTCCTCCACGGTCTTACCCGCCGCGTCGCCTCACCGAGTCCCGCGGATGTTTGAGAAATACAACGAAAAGGCGCGCCGGGCGCTTTTCTTCGCGCGCTACGAGGCCTCGAAGCTCGGCTCGAAGGTGATCGAGTCCGAGCACCTCCTGCTCGGCATCCTCCGCGAGGGCGAGGACATCATCAAGGAGATCTTCGCCCGCTTCAACGTGAAGCCGGAGGAGGTGCGGCGGGAGATCGAGGGCGACCGGATCTTCGTCGAGCGCATCTCCTCGACGGCGGAGCTGCCGCTCTCCGAGGAGTCGAAGAAGATCCTCGCCTACGCCTCCCACGAGGCGGAGTCGATGATGCACCCGTACGTCGGGACCGAGCACCTCCTGATCGGGCTGCTGCGCGTGGACGGGTGCGTCGCGGGCCGGCTCCTGACCGCCCGGGGCTTCAACCTCTACGGCGTGCGCGAGGAGACGATCTCGCTCATCAAGGAGCGCGAGGTCTCCAAGCAGAAGAAGGAGCTGCCGTTCCTGGCCGAGTACAGCCGCGACCTCACCCAGCTCGCGCCAGCCGGGACCTTCGACCCGCTCATCGGACGGGAGAAGGAAGTCGAGCGGATCATCCAGATCCTGTCGCGGCGCACGAAGAACAACCCGATCCTGCTCGGGAGAGCCGGGCGTCGGCAAGACCGCGATCGTCGAGGGTCTCGCGACCCGCATCGTCGAGGGCGCGGTCCCCATGTTTCTGTCGTCGAAAAAGATTCTCGCGCTCGACCTCTCGCTGATCGTGGCGGGCACGAAGTACCGCGGCCAGTTCGAGGAGCGGCTGAAGGGGATCATCCGCGAGCTGCGGGAGAACCCGGACCTGATCATCTTCATCGACGAGATCCACTCCCTGATCGGAGCGGGCTCGGCCGAGGGCTCGCTGGACGCCGCCAACATCCTGAAGCCCGCCCTGTCGCGCGGCGAGGTGTCGTGCATCGGCGCGACGACGCTGAAGGAGTATCGCAAGTACATCGAGAAGGATCGCAGTCTCCTGCGCCGGTTCCAGGCGATTCACGTCACCGCGCCCTCCGAGCACGAGACGTTCGAGATCCTGGAGGGAGTCAAGGACCGCTACGAGCAGTTCCACAAGGTCCGGTACTCCGCCGAGGCGATCAAGACCGCGGTCTACCAGTCGAATCGATACATCACGGACCGGTTCTTCCCGGACAAGGCGATCGACATCCTCGACGAGGCCGGCGCCAAGGTGAAGCTGAAGCGCGTCGCCGACACGCAGAACCTCCGCAAGCTCGAGATCGAGACGCGCCAGATCGTCAAGGAAATGAAGAAGGCCATCTCGGATAAAGATTTCGAGAAGGCGGTCTTCCTCCGGGAGCGCGAGATCGAGCTCAAGGAAGAGATCGAGCGCACGAAGGCGCAGACGGCCGAGCGCACGGAGGCGACCCAGGAAGTCACGCGCCGCGACATCGAGGAGATCATCTCGTCCTGGACCGGGATCCCCGTGGCCTCGCTCGAGATGGAGGAGGCGGAGAAGCTTCTCCACATGGAGGACGCCCTGCGCCGCCGGATCGTGGGCCAGGAGGCCGCCATTGTCGGCGTGTCGAAGGCGATCCGCCGCTCGCGCCTGGGCGTCAACAACCCGAACCGCCCCATGGGCTCCTTCATCTTCCTGGGCCCGTCGGGAGTGGGGAAGACCGAGGTCGCGCGCCGGCTGGCCGAGTTCCTCTTCGAAAACCAGAAGTCTCTCGTCCGCTTCGACATGTCCGAGTACATGGAGAAGCATGCCGTGTCGAAGCTCATCGGGTCGCCGCCCGGATACGTGGGGCACGAGGAGGGCGGCCAGCTCACCGAGAAGATCCGGCGCAACCCTTACAGCGTGATCCTGTTCGACGAGATCGAAAAGGCGCACCCGGACATCGCAAACCTGCTCCTCCAGATCCTGGAGGACGGCATCCTGACGGACGCCTACGGAAACCTCGTCGACTTCAAGAACACCCTCATCATCATGACGTCCAACATCGGAACCAAGCACCTCGTGAGCCGGACGAGGCTCGGCTTCGGCGGTTCCCGCGAGGTGCAGAGCACGAAGGAGATCGAGGACCTGGTGCTCAAGGAGCTGAAGCGCGACTTCTCTCCGGAGTTCATCAACCGCATCGACGAGACGATCGTCTTCCACCCGCTCGGGCAGGAGGAGCTGACCAAGATCTGCCGCCTCCTGATCGACGACGTCAACACGACGCTCGCGCCGAAGGGCGCCGCCCTGGACGTCGACGACGCCGCGGTCGAGTGGCTGCTCGCGCAGAGCGGCGACGACCCCAACATGGGCGCGCGTCCGCTGCGTCGCGCGATCCAGAAGTACATCGAGGACCCCGTGTCGGAGCTGCTGATCCAGAGCCGCGATGAGCGGATCGAAGCGATCGAGATCCGGGTCGGACCCGACGGCCTGACGGTGCTGGCGCGCGAGAGCGAGCCGCTCGTTACGGAATAGCTGTCAGCGCTCGGCTGCCAGCCTCAGACCGGCGGGATCTTCTTCAGCTGACAGCTGATAGCAGATAGCTGATAGCTTCCCTCCGGGAATAATCCCCCTTCCCTTTGAGATAAGGATTTCGCTTGCGGCATCGATCCAGGAACGGCCCGAGAGGCGAGCGGAAGGCCGGGCGAATTGCGCCCGTCGGCCTTCTCGCGGCCGCTTTCTTCCTCGCGGGACCGCTCACCGCCCAGACCGTTCCGACGCCCGCCGCAACGGCGCCTCCGACGCCCGCCGCAACGGCGCCTCCGACGCCCGCCGCGACGGCGGTCGCTCCCGAAGCGACTCCGCCGGCTCCGGTCGCGACTCCCGTGGCTCCGACGCCGTCTCCGGCAGTCGCCGCGCCGCGCCCGGTCCCGACGCCGGCCGCGCCCGTCCCGGGTCCCTCGGCGCCCGTCCCGGGTCCGGCGGCTCCCGTCCCGGCTTCCGAGCGCATCCTGGGAATCCGGGTGGTCGGGTATCAGACCGTCTCGCCGGACACCATCTCCCACTACCTGGGGGTGAAAGTCGGCGACCCGTACGACCCCGACAAGATCCGCGCGAACTTTCCGGCCCTGTGGGACGTGGGACTTCTGGAAAACCTCTCGGTCGAGGCGGAGCACGACGCCGCGGGGGTGACGCTGGTCGTGACCATCGAGGAGCGGCCGACGATCTCCGCGGTCGACTTCACCGGAAACAAGAAGCTCTCCACGTCCCAGATCAAGGACAAGCTCAGGGAGGACAAGGTCGAGATCCGGCAGGGCGCCCCGCTTTCGCTGCGGGACATCGCGAAGACGCGATCGGCGATCGCGGACCACTACCAGGCCCAGGGCTTCCGGAGCGCCACGGTCGAATTCAAGATCGAGGACGTCTCCAAGACCGAGAAGAAGGTCGTCTTCGTCATCGACGAAGGCGAGAAGGTCAAGATCGCGTCCATCGACTTCGAGGGGAATTCGGTCATCTCCGACCGCCGGCTGCGGTCGGCGATGAAGAAAACCAAGGTCAACGTGTGGTGGCGGCTCATCTCGGACAAGACCACGTACAGCCAGGCCAACTACGACGAGGACGTCGAGAGCATCAAAACGCTCTATCAGTCCAGGGGTTACAAGGACATCGTCGTCAAGGACCCGAAGATCGAGATCTTCGTCAAGGACCCGAACGCGAAGAAGATCAAGCGGCGCGCCCGGATCACCATCCCTCTCGTGGAGGGCGACCGTTTCTTCACGGGCGGCATCCGCGTGGTCCGCGTCAACCAGGGCGGCCAGCCCGCCGACCCGCCCACGACGACGGTGATTCCGGCCGACGTCATCCTCAAGGAGTTCTACGAGCTGCCGCCGGGCTCGGTCCTGAACCGGGACCGGATCGTGGAGGCGCTCCAGCGGATCGAGACGAGGTACAAGTCCCGCGGGTACATCTACTGGTTCGCGGACCCGACCTATCACGAGGTCGCCGACCACAAGGTCGACATCGAGTTGAAGGTCTACGAGGGCGACAAGTTTTACCTCGGCCGCCTCGAAGTCCAGGGAAACACCACGACCCGCGACAAGGTGATCCGCCGTGAGTTCGCGCTGGACGAAGGCGAAGTGATGAACATGGAAGCGGTCAAGAAGAGCCTGCAGAAGCTGCAGCAGCTCGGCTACTTCAAGATCGCGGAAGAGCCCGGGTTCTCGGTCAGGCCGGAGGACAAGAAGGTCGACATCCTGATCAAGGGGACGGAGGCGAGCAAGAACCAGATCGAGTTCGGCGCCGGCTACTCCGCTCTCGATGGCTTCTTCGGGCAGTTTTCCTTCCAGACGCGCAACTTCCTGGGCCGCGGCGAGGTGATCGGCGCGTCCGCGCAGGTGGGGCAGATCTCCAACTACTACGACCTGTCGTACACCGTGCCCTGGTTCATGGATAAGAATCAGACGGTCGGCCTTTCGCTCTTCCGCCGCAACGTCGAGTACCTGAACATCGACGAGAAGCGGGCCGGGGGCACCGCGTTCTACGGGAAGGGAATCGGCCTGTTCGACAGCTGGTCGCTCCTGTACGCCTACGAAGACATCAAGGCGAACTTTCCGGTGCGCGGCGCCCAGGTCCCGCCGGGGCAGCCCGTGCCTCCCGAGAAGTTCTCGGAGGTCACGGGGTTGACCTCGTCGTTCACTCCCGGATACCGGTTCGACAGCCGGAACGATCCGTTCGACCCGAACCGGGGGTACCGCCTCTACGTGACGGCGCAGTTCGCCGGCAGCGTCCTCGGCGGAAACCAGGAGTTCATCAAGCCGCTCGCGGGTGCGTCGGGCTACCTCCCGCTCCGCTTCCCGCGTCACGCCTACCTCGGGGTGAACTTCGAGGCGGGCTACGTGGCTCCTCTATCGAACAGCGAGCTTCCGATCTTCGAGAGGTTCCAGATCGGAGGGGAAACGAGCCTCCGCGGTTTCCGCACCGGCTCGGTCCTGCCGCTGAAGGAAAACGACCAGGTCTTCACGGACGAGGTCGGGCGAATTCTCGGAGGAGACAAGTACTTCGTCCTGAACCTGGAGTACGTTTTCGTTTCCGTCGGTCCCGCGAAGCTCCTCGCCTTCACGGATCTCGGCAACGTGTACCACGAGAGCCAGTCGATCGACTTGGGGCATATTCGCACGGCCGTCGGCGCGGAGCTCCGGATCTTTCTGCCCATCTTCCAGGCGCCGCTCCGCTTCATCTACTCGTTCAATCTCGACCCCAAGACGCCGATCGACCAGTTCGGATTTCCGATCAACAATTTGAAGGAACGCCGTTCGGGATTCGATTTCTCGATCGGAAGGACGTTCTAAGCAAGTCGCGGGGACACGTCCCGAAGGGGCCTGCACCTGCAGCAGTTCCGGGGCAGCCGTGCCGTTCGGGCACGGTGTCCCGGCCCCCCGGAAATGCACCCCTGGGCCCGGCTGTTGTCTTACCGAGGAAATTGTTAGTATTCCGCGCTCTCTTCGTAAGGAGTCTCGAATGAAACGACTGGTCTATTTGATGCTGGCGGCTTCGCTCGCCGCGGCGGCTGCGACCGCGCAGTCCCCGGCAGCAGCGGCCCCCATCCGAATCGCGGTGATCGACGTCGAGCGCCTCGTCCGGGACTCGGCTCTCGGCAAGGAGGCCTTCAACCGGGTCAAGAAGGTCAACGACGACAAGAAGGCGGAAGCCGACCGGCTTCAGAAGGACCTGCGCGATCTGGAGCAGAAGCTGGCCGATCAGGGGCAGGCGCTTTCCGACGAGAAGCGGGAGCAGCTCCAGAAGCAGTACCAGGAGAAAGCGATCGACTTCAAGAGCTTCCAGGAAAAGGCGAGCCGCGATCTCGACCAGGCCCAGAAGAAGGAGCTCGCGGACCTGGAGCGGCGCGTCTTCCCGGTCATCACCCAGCTCGGGAAAGAGCGCGGATACACGCTGATCTTCAACAAGTTCCAGTCCGGGCTCGTCTTTGCGGACGACACGGCGGACATCACCGACGACGTCTTGAAGCGCTTCAACACGACGGTTGCCGTTCCGCCCGCCGCGGCGGCGAAGGCTCCGGCAGCTGCTCCGCCCGCAGCGAAGCCTCCGGCACCGGCGCCCACGAAGAAGCCGACGTAAGCCGCGAAACGGCCTCTATTAACGGGGCCTCCACACTGTCGCGGGTCCGGCGAACTGGGACTGCTGCGGGTGCAGGGCCGTGGGCCCTGTCCCCGCGACGTGCTTAGGTTCGGTACTATCGGTCCCCGCGTGCCAACCCGAAAAAAGACCCCTTCTCGAACGGCGCCGCGGCGTCGGCCGAACGCACCGAAAGGCTCGACCTTCACGCTGGCGCAGCTCGCGGCGGCCGTCGGCGGCCGCGTCGTCGGGGGAGACCCGTCGATGCGCCTCTCCGGGGTGCGGGCGCTCGACGACGCCGGACCCGGGGACCTCTCGTGGGTGGCGGGGGAGCGCCGCGCCGGGGGCGCCGCGAAGAGCCGCGCCGGAGCTCTCCTCGCTCCTTCGCCCGAGGCCGCGGCGGGGAAGCCCGCCGTCGTGGTCGATTCGCCGGCCCTCGCCCTGGCGCGGTGGCTGGACGTGCTCCTTCCGACCCCGCGCCCGCGGGGAGGAGTCGCCCGGGGAGCCCGGGTGCATCCCACCGCGCGCATCGGCCGTGGGGTTTCGATCGCGGCCGGCGCCACGGTGGCGGCCCGGGCCCGGGTTGGTCCGCGCACCCGGGTTTCGGAGGGGTCGTTCGTCGGCGAGGGCGCGGCGATCGGCGAGGACTGTTTCCTGCACCCCAACGTCGTGGTCCGCGAGGGCTGCGTCGTGGGAGACCGTTGCATTCTTCACTCCGGGGCGGTGATCGGGTCCGACGGCTTCGGATATGTCTGGGACGGAAAGGGGCACCGCAAGATTCCGCAGGTGGGGATCGTCCGTATCGGCGACGACGTCGAGATCGGCGCGAATACGGCGATCGATCGGGCGACCCTGGGCGAGACTCGGATCGGCCGCGGGACGAAGGTCGACAACCTCGTGCAGATCGGCCACAACGTGTCGGTGGGCGAGGACGCCATCCTCTGCGGCCAGGCCGGGATCGCGGGATCCGCGCGGCTCGAAGACCGGGTCACGCTCGCGGGCCAGGTCGGGGTCAACGACCACGTGACCCTGGGGCGGGGGGCGATCGCGACCGGCCAGGCCGGTGTCACGGGCTCGGTCGCCGCCGGCGCGGTCGTCTCGGGGATGCCCGCCGCGCCGCACCGAGACTTCCTGAAGCGCGCCGCGATCGTCGCGCGCCTGCCGGAGCTGGCGCGCCGCCTCGAGGAGCTCGAGCGGCGACTGGCAGAAATGGAGAAAGGAGGCCCGTCCTGGAAATCGGAATCACCGAAATCCTGAAGATCCTCCCGCACCGCTACCCGTTCCTGCTCGTCGATCGGATCCTGGAGCTCGAGGAGGGGAAGCGGGTGGTCGGAATCAAGAACGTCAGCTACAACGAGGAGTTCTTCCAGGGCCACTTCCCGGGAAACCCGGTGATGCCCGGAGTGCTCATCGTCGAGGCGATGGCGCAGGTGGGAGCGGTCGGCCTCCTGGCCAGCCTTCCGCACCGCGAGAACAAGGTGATCTACCTGACCGGCATCGACCGCTGTAAGTTCCGGCGGCCGGTGGTTCCGGGGGACCAGCTCGTCATCGAGGTCGAGATGGTCTCCATCAAGACCCGGATGTCGAAGTGCCGCGCGGTGGCGAAGGTCAACGGCGCGCTCTGCGCCGAGGCCGAGCTGCTCTCGACCATCCTCGAGCGGCCGTGAGCGCCCAGGTCCACTCGTCGGCAGTGGTGTCGCCCCGGGCCCGACTGGCCGACGGGGTTCGCGTCGAGCCCTACGCGGTGATCAGCGACGGCGTGGAGCTCGGCCGGGGCACCGTCGTCGGCTCCCATGCCCATCTCGGGGGACCCGCGGTGTTCGGGGAAGACAACCGGATCTTCCCCCACGCCGTGCTCGGATTCGAGCCGCAGGACTTGAAGTACCACGGCGAGGCAACGAAGCTCGTGGTCGGAAACCGGAACGTCTTCCGGGAGTTCTCGACCGTGCACCGGGGCACGGTCAAGGGCGGAGGCGAGACCACGGTCGGGGACGACAACTACTTCATGGCGTACGCGCACGTCGCGCACGACAGCCGGATCGGGTCCGGCACGGTGTTCGCGAACTGCGCGTCGCTCGCCGGCCACGTGGAGGTGGGAGACCGCGCGGTGCTGAACGCGTTTGCCGCCGTCCACCAGTTTGCGCGCATCGGCCGATACGCGTTCGTCGGCGCGTTCACGCAGTGCCGGCAGGACATCCTCCCTTTCTGCAAGACCGACGGCGTGGATGCGAAGACTTACGGAATCAACACCATCGGCCTCAAGCGGCAGGGACTTCCGGACTCCGAGATCGACGCCCTCCAGAAGGCGTACCGGCTGCTGGTGAAGTCGAAGCTGAACACCAGCCAGGCGCTCGAGCGGATCCAGGCCGAGATCACGGGGAGTCCCGCCGTCACCGAGCTGGTCACCTTCATCCAGGAGAGCAAGCGGGGGTTTCATAAGTGACGGGACGCGGGACACGGGACACGGGGACACGGGAGCATGAGAGACGTCCGTCTCGCCGTCGTGGGCGTGGGACACCTGGGGCGCCACCACGCGCGGGTCGCGGCTTCGCTCGCGGGATTCCAGGTCGTCGGCGTTCACGACCACCATCCCGGCCGCGCTGCCGAGGTCGCGCGAGAATTCTCGCTGCCGGTCCTCGCCGACCTGGACGAGGTCGCGCGGCAGGCCGAGGCGGTTGTCGTTGCAACGCCCACGGTCTCGCACGCCGAGGTGTCGCGCTTCTTCCTGGACCGTGGTCTCCACGTGCTCGTCGAGAAGCCGATGACCGCGAGCCTGCCCGAGGCCGACGACCTGGTGGCGCGGGCGAAGAAGGCGGGGCGAATCCTCCAGGTCGGGCACGTGGAGCGTTACAACCCGGCGATCGAAGCGGCGCTTTCCCTCGTCGACTCGCCCCGGTTCATCGAGGTGCACCGCCTCGGCGTCTTCACCGCGCGGAGCCTCGACGTCGACGTGGTGCTCGACCTCATGATCCACGACCTCCAGATCGTGTCGGCCTTCGTGGGGCGGCCGGTCCGGGAGATCCGCGCCGCCGGGGTTCCGGTCCTGACGCCGAAGCTCGACATCGCGAACGCGCGGCTGGAGTTCGACGGCGGCTGCGTAGCCAACCTGACGGCCTCCCGCGTCTCCGCCGAAAAGGTCCGCAAGTGCCGCGTCTTCGCGCAGTCGATGTACGTGTCGATCGACATGCAGGCGCAGAGCGTCTCCGCGGTCCGCCTCGTCCGCGAAGAGGGCCGGGCGGAGATGCACCCCGTCCCGGTGGCGGTCTCCCGCGAGGAGCCGCTCGCGCGCGAGCTCTCGGACTTCCGTCGCGCCATCGTGGACGGGTCTCGCCCTCTCGTCTCGGGGGAGGGCGGCCGCGACGCGCTCGCTCTCGCCGAGCGGGTCGTCGCCGCGGTCGAAAGCCACCGCGCCGCGCTCGAGGAGGCGCCGGTCTGACCTCCCGGATCGGTCTCGTCGGAGGCAGCGGCGTGTACGACCTCGAAGCCATCGAGGGTCTGCACGAGGAGAAGCTCGAGACGCCGTTCGGCCCTCCGTCCGACTCCTACTTCACCGGGGCGCTCGACGGCGTCCCGGTTGCGTTTCTTTCCCGGCACGGGCGCGGACACCGTCTCACTCCGAGCGAGATCAACTACCGCGCCAACGTGTGGGGCTTCAAGACTCTCGGCTGCGACGCGCTCCTCTCGGCGTCGGCGGTCGGAAGCCTCCGGGAGGAGCTCGCGCCCCGGCTGGCCGTCATCCCGGACCAGTTCATCGACCGCACCCGCCACCGGCCCGACACGTTCTTCGGCGACGGAGTCGTCGCGCACGTCTCCTTCGCGGACCCGGTGTGTCCGAGCCTGGCCCGCGCGCTCGAGGACGCGGCGGCCTCCGCGGGCCTCACGGCGCGCCGCGGCGGCACGTACGTCTGCATGGAGGGTCCCCAGTTCTCGACGCGCGCCGAGTCGCTCCTCTATCGCTCGTGGGGCGCCGACGTCATCGGAATGACCAACCTGACGGAGGCGAAGCTCGCGCGCGAGGCCGAGATCTGCTACGCGACACTGGCGCTCGTCACCGACTACGACGCGTGGCGGGAAAAGGGCGAAGCCGTCTCGGTCGAGGCGGTGCTGGCCGTCCTCGGAGAGAACTCGGCGGCCGCGCGCAGGACGATGAGGGAGGCGGTCGCCCGAGTGGCGGCGGATCGCGACTGTGCCTGCCGCGGGGCGCTCGCCTTCGCGATCCTGACCGATCGGGCGGCAATCCCGGAGGAGGCGCGGCGCCGCCTCGCTCCCCTCGTCGGGAAGTACCTGTGATCCTGCCGGAGGAGGGCCGCGTCGTCGTCACGGGCTCGGTCGCTTTCGACTACCTGATGCGATTTCCGGGCAGCTTCGTCGACCACCTCATTCCGGACCAGATGCACCGCCTCTCCGTCTCGTTCCTCGTGGATGAGATGCGCCGGGTGCCGGGGGGGTGCGCATCGAACATCGCGTACGGCCTGGCCCTGCTCGGGGAAAGACCGCTTCTGTTCGCCACCGCGGGCCGGGACGGGAGCGACTACCGCGACTGGCTGGGGCGTCAGGGCATCGACGTCTCGGGGCTCACGATCCACGAAGACGTATTCACCGCCTCCTTTTTCGTTTCGACGGACCGGGACCAGAACCAGCTCGCGTCCTTCTACACGGGCGCGATGACGCGGGCTCGCGACCTCTCCCTGAAGGGGGAGGTCTCCGCCGACGCGGCGCTCGTCGTGATCTCCCCGAACGATCCGGAGGCCATGGGACGGTATGCCCGGGAGTGTCGCGAGCTCGCCGTGCCCTTTCTCTACGACCCGAGCCAGCAGGTGGCGCGGCTCTCGGGCGAGGACCTCCGAGCCGGCCTCGATGGCGCTTTCGTGCTGATCGTCAACGACTACGAATTCAACATCCTGTCGCAGAAGACGGGACTTTCGCGGGAGGACCTGGAGTCGCAGGTCCCGGCGCTCGTGGTCACCCACGGCGCGGAAGGCTCCACCATCTCGGTCGCGGGGCCGCGCTCGCGAGAGCGCCACGAGATCCCGATCGCGCCGCTGGAGCGGCCGTCGCTCGACCCGACCGGCGTCGGCGATGCCTACCGGGCGGGACTCGTGCGGGGAATTCGCATCGGCGCCCCATGGGAGGTGGCCGGCCGGATCGGAAGCGTTGCCGCGGCCATCGTGCTCGAGTCGGAGGGCCCCCAGCCGCCCCGATACTCCGGCGAAGACTTCCGGGCGCGTTACGCCCGGAGCTTCGGAGAAGAGACTCTGCTCGAGCGGCTCTTCTCGCCGGAGGCCGGCGCAGGTTAGAATTCGCACTTCTAAGCAAGTCACGGGGACAGGTCCCGAAGGGACCTGCACCCGTCTCGAGAGGATGGTCCTTGGGAAATCGAGCAGTGCCCCGCGTCGCTCCGACATTTACGCCCCGCGAGCGCGAGGGTAGCCTCGACGCCCGGGGCCTGAAGGTCGGCATCCTCTGCGCGCGGTGGAACCCGACCGTCACCGACGCCCTTCTCCGCTCGGCGCTCGACGCGCTCGAGGCTCACGACGCCCGCGCCGAAGACGTCGTCCTCGTCCGCGTGCCCGGGGCTTTCGAGCTGCCCGGAGCGGCGGCGGCGCTCCTGGAGACCGAGGCGCCGGACGCGCTCGTCGTCCTCGGGGCGATCGTCCGCGGCGAGACCAGCCATTACGAGGTCCTGAGCCACGCCGTGGCGACCGCGCTCGCCACTCTTTCGGCGCAGAGCGGAGTTCCCGTCGGTTTCGGACTGTTGACCTGCGACACCATGGATCAGGCGAGAGCCCGGGTTTCGAAGGGCGCCGAGGCCGCGGAGGCCGCCGTCGAGATGGCCAACGTTCGGCGCAAGCTCCGGAGAGAGTGACCTGGGCGCCCGGAGAAAAGCTCGAGAGCTCGCGCTTCAGATGCTCTTCGAGCACGACGTCGCCGGAACCGCGCCGGACGAGATGTTCCGCCGCTCCGAGGACTTTCAGACGGCCTCTGAGGGAACCCGGAGCTTCACGGAGCGTCTCGTCGCGGGCACGCTCGAGCATCGGGAAGCGCTCGACGCCCTGATCTCGCGCCAGGCCGACCACTGGCGGCTCATGCGGATGCCGATCGTCGATCGGAACATCCTCCGGATGGCCCTCTTCGAGCTGCTCCACGAGCCGGAGACCCCTCGCCCCGTGGTCATCGACGAGGCTCTCGAGATCGCGAAACGCTTCTCGACGCCCCGCTCCTCCCAGTTCATCAACGGCATCCTGGACGGCGTCCTGAAGTCCGGCCGCGCGGGCCCGACCGCCTCGTGATCCGGGTATCGGCCGCGTTCCGGGCCGGTGCGATCTTCCTGGCGGTCGCCGCGGTTGCGTCCGGCGGAGAGCAGGTCGCGCGCTATCGCGGAGACGGGGACGCCGCCCGGCTCTTCGACCAGTTCGACAACGACGGCTACTCGCTTGCCGTGACTGCCGGCTCGGGCGGATCCGTCGAGCTGACGGTCCGGGTGAGCGACTCGCCGCTCGCGAGCCGCGCTCCCTTCCCGACGGGCCTGCCGCGGGATCGGGCCCTTCCGATCTCCCCGACGCGGGACGCCTTTGCCGATGCGAGCTCCCGGGGCGCGACGACCGAGGCCGCGGCCGTCGAACGAATCTTAGGCGCGCTCGCGGCGACCGTCCGATACGACCCGGACCACGTCCGCCGGCAGGATCCCGCCGCGGTCTTCGCCGAGAAGCGCGCGAACTGCGTGGGCCTGTCGGAGCTCGCGGTCGATCTGCTCCGGAGGGCTGGCATCCGCGCGCGGACCGTCCAGGGCGTCTTGAAGACGGCGCCGGGAACGGCGAGCTACGACCCCGGAATTGGCGGGGCATATCACCGCTGGATCGAGGTCCACTACCCGGATCGGGGCTTTGCGTTCTCCGACCCGAGCGCGTCGGTGAACGGCGTGGACGCGCGCTACCTGCCGTTCAGCCGCCGCGCCTACTCCAGGCCGAAGAACCTGCGGCTGACACCGATCTCCTTCGCCGGGACGCTCGGCTACGGGACTCTCCCCTCGGGCGAAGTGTCTCTGCGGAGGCGGGCCACCACCCGATAGTCGGGACACGGGACACGGGACACGGGACACGATGGGTGGCCCGGGAACGCTTCCGCTATATTGCCCCGCGATGACCGAGCGCTACGACCCCCGCCCCATCGAGGAGAAGTGGCGTCGCCGCTGGGAGGAAGCGCGCGTCGCGGAAGTGGACACGTCCGTCCCGGGCGACGAGTTCTACATGTTGAACATGTACCCGTACCCGTCGGCGAGCCGCCTCCACGTCGGTCACGGCCGCAACTACATCCTCGGGGACGCGCTCTACCGGCGGGAGCGCATGGCCGGCCGCAAGGCGCTGAACCCGATGGGCTGGGACGCGTTCGGGCTCCCGGCGGAGAACGCGGCAATCCAGAGCGGGGTCCACCCTCGCGACTACACGCTCGACAACATCACCCGGATGAAAGAGCAGTTGCGCGCGCTCGGCCTCCTCTACGACTGGTCGAAGGAGCTCGCCTCCTGCGAGCCGTCGTACTACCGGTGGAACCAGTGGCTCTTCCTCCGCATGTGGGAGCTCGGCCTCGCGTACCGGAAGACCGCGCCGGTCAACTGGTGCCCGGGGTGCCGCACGGTGCTCGCCAACGAGCAGGTCGTCAACGGACGCTGCGAACGGTCCGACGACGTCGTCGAGGTCCGCGACCTGACGCAGTGGTTCTTCCGCGTGACCGACTACGCCGAGAGGCTTCTCGCCGGCCTGGACGCGCTGCCGGAGTGGCCGGAGCGCGTCAAGACCATGCAGCGCAACTGGATCGGCCGCTCGGAGGGGGCGGAGATCTTCTTCCGCGTGGAGGCTCTCGTCGAGCCGATCGCGGTCTTCACGACGCGGCCGGACACTCTTTACGGCGCCACCTTCCTGGCGCTCGCCCCCGAACATCCGGCGGTCGTCACGCTGGCGGAGCGGTCCCCGGATCGAGCCGCGATCGAGGAGTTCGTGGAGAAAGTGCGGCGGGAGTCCCGGCTCGACCGGGAGTCCGAGGGCGGGGTGAAGGAGGGACGGGACACCGGTTTCCATGCACTCAATCCCGCCACGGGGGAGCCGATCCCGGTGTGGATCGCGAACTTCGTTCTGCCGGAGTACGGCACCGGCGCGATCATGGGAGTTCCCGCGCACGACCAGCGCGACTTCGAGTTCGCGCGGCAGTACGGGATCCCGATCCGACCCGTTTATCGCACGGACGAGGCGGAGCTCGATCCCGAGACGATGACCGCGGCGGCCCCCCACGGCGGGTACCTTTACGGCTCGGGGGACTGGAACGGCGCCCCTTCGGGCGCGGAAGCGATCCGCGTTGCGGTGGAGTGGATCGAGGCAAAGGGTTTCGGCAAGGGGAAGATCGGATACCGGCTGCGGGACTGGCTGATTTCCCGGCAGCGCTACTGGGGCACTCCGATCCCCGCGATTCACTGCCCGCGCTGTGGCGTCGTCCCGGTTCCGGACGCCGACCTGCCGGTCCTCCTTCCCGACGACGTCGAGTTTCGCGGCGCGGAGGGAAACCCGCTCGAGAAGTCGCGCGCGTTCGTGGAGACGCGTTGTCCCCGGTGCGGCGGGGAGGCCCGCCGCGAGACGGACACCATGGACACCTTCGTCGATTCGTCCTGGTACTACCTGCGCTTCCTGAACCCGCGCGACGAAAAGCGCATGGTCGACCGGGAGCGGGCCGCGCGCTGGATGCCGGTCGACCAGTACGTCGGGGGGATCGAGCACGCGATCCTGCACCTGCTCTACGCCCGGTTCGTCTGCCGGGTCCTCAAGGACATGGAGCTCGTGGACATCGAGGAGCCGTTCGAGCGCCTCTTCAACCAGGGAATGATCACGCGCGTCAACGCCGCGACCGGGAAGGTCGAGAAGATGTCGAAGTCGCGGGGCAACACGGTCTCGCCCGACGAGTTGATCGAGAGGTTCGGCGCGGACACGGTCCGGCTCTACACGCTCTTCATCGGTCCGCCCGAGAAGGAGTCGGAGTGGTCCGAGGACGGCGTCAGCGGCGCATATCGGTTCCTGAACCGCGTGCACGACCTGTGCGCGCGCGTCCGGGACCTCGGCGCCGGGCCGGCGTCGCCGGGCACTTCCCCCGACACCCCGCTCGTCCGCTTCGAGCACCGCACGATCCGGCGCGTCACCGAGGACGCGGCGCGGTTTCACTTCCATACGGCCGTCGCCGCCCTCATGGAGTTCCAGCGCGCGATTGGCGAGTCCCTGGAGAGCGGCACGGAGACTCCGGCGGTTTTGACCGGTGCAACGAAGACGCTCCTGAAGCTCCTTCACCCGATCGCGCCGCACCTGACCGAGGAGTGGTGGGAGCGGATGGGCGGAAAACCCTTCCTGCTCGAGTCGGCCTGGCCGCAATTCGATCCCGAGCTGGCTACGACTCCGCGCGTCACCGTCGTCGTCCAGGTCAACGGGAAGGTCCGGGGACGCCTCGACGTCGAGCGGGGAGAGGGGGAGGCGACCGCGGTGGAGCTCGCGCTGAAAGACGAGCACATTCGTCCCTGGGTGGAGGATCGCGAGATCACCCGCGCGGTTTACGTCCCGGACCGGCTGCTGAACCTGGTCGTCCGTTGAGGGCCCCGCTCGCCGCCGCCATCGCCGTGGTTGCCGCCATGGGCGCGACGGGTACCGCCGGGTGCGGCTACTCGCTCGTGGGCCGGGGATCCACGCTGCCCGCCACCGTGCGGGTGATCCGCTTCCAGACGCTGGCCAACGCCACCTCCCGGGTCGGCGTGGAACAGCGCGTGTCGAGCGAGGTCGCGCGGGAGCTCGCTTCCCGCGGCCGCTTCGAAGTCCGGGCCGACGCCCGGGAAGCGGACGCCGAGCTCTCCGGCGCCGTGACCCAGTTCGACCTGTACGCCGTGGCGTTCGACGAGGAGGGTCGCGCGAAGCAGTACCAGGTCGCGATCACCGCCCGCGTGGCCTTGAAGACTCTCCCGGACGAAAAGGTCCTGTGGGAGAACCCCGCGTACACGTTCCGGGACAACTACACCGTGGCCCCGAGCCCGGCGTCGTACGTGGACCGGGAGAACGAAGCGATCGACCGGGTCGCCGAGCGGTTCGCGGCGAGCCTCGTGTCGAGCGTACTCGAGGGGTTCTAGAGACGGGAAGGGAAAACGGGAAACGGGAAACGGGAAACGGGAGAAGAGGGCTCGTCGTTTTCCGTTTTACGTTTCCCGTCTCACGTCTTCTTGGCGGCGGCCTTCGCCAGCCGGGACTTGTAGCGCGCCGCGGCGTTCTTGTGGATCACGCCCTTCTTCCGGGCGTGGTCGATCTCGGAGTAGGCCGTCGCGAGGCTCTCGACCTTCCCCTCTCCCTCCAGCGCGCGATGCTTCTTGACCGCGGTGCGGAGTCGCGAACGGACGCTCTTATTGCGCGCCTGGCGGACGACCGTCTGGCGCTGTCGCTTCTGGGCGGATTTGATGTTGGCCATGGAATCCTCAGTGTTGTCTCGATGCGATTGAAATTCTTCGGGAAACGGGAAACGGGAAACGGAAACGAGGTTGAAGGTTCGCCTCACCTTTCCGTTTTACGTTTTCCGTTTCCCGTCTTAGCGCGCTTCGACCCCGATCGTTTTCAGGCGGGCCCGCGCGAGCCGCGCCTCCTCGGAGGCGGGGTGCTCGTGGATCACGTACTGCAGCTGGACGACCGCCTCCGCCTTCTGACCCAGCTCGAGAAGGGCGTAGCCCTTCTTCAGCAGCGCGGCGGGAGCCTTGTCGCTCCGGGGCCACTCCTTGAGGAGCCGGTCGAAGTCGGCGATCGCTTCCGGATATTTCTTCTGGGCGTAGTGCGACTCTCCGATCCAGTACTGGCCGTTGTCGGAGAGGTCGGTCGAAGGATAGGAATCGAGGTACTCCTGAAAACCCTGGATCGCGAGGGCATAGCGCCCCTTCGTGTAGTCCGCGTACGCCGTGTCGTAGAGCTCCGACGGGCTCGCGGCCGGCTTCACCACCGCGTCGTTTCGACCGGGGTTCGGCGTCGGCTCGCCGATGCGCGGCGACGTCGGGTTCGTCGAGGAAGGCGCCCCGGGCGGCGTGCCGGGAGGGAGGGCCGATGTGCCCCCGCGCATGCGGAGCAGGTCGCCCTGGGTTTCCGCGATCTGCTGGGACAGCTGCGACAGTCGCCGGTTGGTGTCCTCGAGCTTCGACTGGAGCTGCTCGATCGCGGTCGAGAGCTCGCCCAGCTTCACGCCCGTGTCCGCGTTGGACTTGAGGAGCTGCTGGGTCTGCTCCGAGACGCTCGAGTTCAGCCGCGCCACCTCTTCCTTGCTGGACGACTTGCGCTCGAGGGCCTGGATCTGAGTCTCGATGTCGTTCATCTGCCGGTGCAGACCCTCGATGTCGTCGGTGGAGACGCAGCCCACGGCGCCGACGGCGGCCGCGAGGAGGACGCCGGCGGAAAGCTGGAGGCGGTGGCGCGAGATCACGGAGTTTCCTCTACTTTGCGGTGATGACGAAGTGCGCGCGCCGGTTCTGCTGGTAGCAATCCTCGGTGGCGTCGGTACAGAACGGACGCTCCTTGCCGTACGAGACGGTCCGGACGCGGGACGACGCAACGCCGAGCGACTCCAGGTAGTCGCGCGCGGCGTTGGCGCGGCGGTCACCGAGAGCAAGGTTGTATGCCGACGTTCCGCGCTCGTCGCAGTGACCTTCGACGAGCACCTGGATCGACGGATACTTCTTCAGCCACGCCGCATTCGCGGAGAGGTTCGTGCGGGCGTCATCGCGAAGGTCCGATGCGTCGTAGTCGAAGAACCCGTCCTGGAGGTAACCCTTCTTGTTCAACTCCGAGATCTCCTGCGTGAGGACCTCGGTCTCGATCGGCTCGCGGGGCGCGGTCGAGGGCGGCGGCGGAACCCGGGTTTCGGGCTGCGTGGGCTCCTCGACGGGGGGACGGGCATCGGCGGTCGTCGTCGGGGGCTTCTTTTTGCATCCTGCGGCAAATGGCAGGACCGCCGCGAGAAGAATCGCCAGCAGGGCGATGGGGGTGGAGTTCCTCTTCATACCTTCTCCTTGTCCGTCAGCAGGTTCGCGCCCGGCCCGGCGGCGGGCATCGAGGCGGAATATAGCACGTCGCCGGCAGGAAACCGGCGCAAACATCCGTGCCCGTTCTTACGGTTCGTGTCCCGTGTCCCGTGTCCCGTCTTCCCTCAGGGCAGCCACGCCGGCTGCAGGTTGTTACCCGAGTCGGTGAGCTGTCTCTTGTTCTGTCCGTTCAGGTCCATGGTGTAGATGTGTGTCCGTCCGCCCCGGCGCGACGAGTAAACGATCTTCTCTCCGTCCGGCGACCAGGTCGGGTGACCGTTGGATCCCTCCGCGGTCAGCTGGACGGTCTGGCCGTTGGCGAAGTCCATGAGGCAGATGTTGAAGTCCCCCTCGTTCCGGCACGCGAACGCGATCCGGGCGCCGTCGGGCGACCACGACCCCTCGTCGTTCCAGTTCCCGGCGAAGGTGACCCGGCGCGCGCCCGTTCCCTCCGGATCGACCGAGTAGATCTGCGGGTTGCCGGACTGATCCGAGGTGTAGAGGATCTGTCGGCCCGTGGGCGACCAGGCGGGCGACGCCTCGATGGCCCGCGTGGTCGTGAGCCGCCGGAGCCCGCCCCCTCCCGCGTTGACCACGTAGATGTCGGTATTTCCCTTCGCAGAACCGGCGAACGCGATCTGCGTCTCGTCCGGCGAGAGCGCGGGGGAAGCGTTCAGCTCGACGCCGGTCGGCACTTCCCGTTTGCCCCCTCCATCCGCGTTCATCATCCAGATCTGGGGGTAGAGCTTCGCGTAGCTCGTGTAGGCGACCTTCCCGGAACGTCCCCCTGCGGGGGAGAGCGCCAGGGACCGGACGGACGTCAGCCGGCGGACGCTTCTTCCGTCGAAGTCCATCGCGTAGATCTCCTTCGACCCGTCGCGGTCCGAGACGAAGACGATGCTCGACAGGAAGAGCCCGTCCTTGCCCGTGAACTGCTTGACGATGTCGTTGGCGACGGTATGGGCGATCCGCTCCACGTACGTCACGCCGCCCGAGTAGCGCTTGCCCATGATCATCTTGCGCGCCGCGAGGTCCCAGACGCGCGCTTCGACCGAGACGCGGTCGCCCGACACCTGGGCCCGCGTGTCCGCCAGGTACTCCGCGCCGCCCCCGCGCCAGGCATCGGCGGCCTCGGGGGTCGCGGGGTCCCGCTGGCCCGCGGGGTAGTGAGCCGGATCCGCTACGGCAAACGCGCCGGAGTACTCGAGGTCGGACCGCAGGGTGGCGGTGAAGGGATCGGTCACCGTGGACTTCATCGTGGCGGTGCCGGGGGTGAGGAGGTCGGGTACCGCGATCGCGACCTTGCGGGCCGACGGCTTGTTGATGGAGATCCAGAGGTCCTGGTTCTGCGGCGTCTGCGCGGTCTGCGCCGCGGCGAGGGCGGGCAGGACGAGCGGCAGGGCGGCGGCGATAACGGGCAGGAAAGTTCGTCGCATCGGGGCTCCCAAAGAGTGGTTAATCGAACTTCAGGTGAACGCCGAGCTGGCTGCCGCTGTACTCCGACGGCAGCGGGGGAAGCGGCGAAGACGTCACGACCGCGCGGAGCGCGGCCCGATCGACGAAGGGAAGACCGCTCGAGCGTTCGACGGAGGCGTCGGAAATCGTACCGTCCCTTTCGATGCGGAAGTGAATGACCGGAGAGACGTCGCCGGCCTGCGCGGGCTTGAACCAGTTCATCCCGATCGCGACGAGCATGCGCTCGATGTAGTACGAGTACTTGAAGTCCGCGTCGTCGAGCGTGGCGCCGGACACACCCACGTTCCCGCCCGCGCCGATGGGCCCTCCCGCTCCTCCGCCCGAGCTCTCGCCGGACGACGGCAGGCTCACGTCCGGCGCCCGGCGTCTCTCGGGGGAGGGGCGGGAAGCCGTAGCCGTCTTCTTCGCCTTCTCCTCCTTCGCGGGCAGGAGGACGGCCTTGTCGGTGGGCGGCGGCGGGGCGTCCTCCGGTTCCGGTTTCAGGATCTTCGTCTTCTCCGGCTCGGGCGCCGGAGCGGGCGCGGGGGCCGGCGCCGCCCCGCCCTTCAGAGAGCCGGAGGGCAGCAGGCGCACCGCCACCGTGCGGGGCATGACGAACCGGGCGGGGTGGATGGATGCGGAGTAGATGAGCGCGGCCGCGATCGAGCCGTGGAGAAGCGCAGCGAGGACGGTCCCGACTCCCCACGGGAAGCGCTCGCGCCCCCGTTCCGCGATGAGGTCGCCGACCGTGTCCACCGCGCCCTACCGGGCCGGCGCGGTCTTCGCGCCGGAAGTGTCGGTCACCATGCCGAGTCCCTCGATTCCCATCCGGTTCAGAAGGTCGAGGGTCTCGACGACCGTGCCGTAGGAGAGGCCCCGATCCGCCTTGAGAAGGACGAAGCGGTCCTTCTTCCCGCGCAGGAACCGCTCGAGCCGTTCGCGGAGGAGGCCGCGGGCGACCGGCGTCTCGTTGATGTAGTACAGCCCGTCTTTCGTGATGGAGAGCATCACCGGATCTTCCATGGTCGCGGGAAGGTTCGTGGTCGCCGTCTTGGGAAGGGCGACGGAGACCCCCTGGTGGAGCATTGGCGCGGTCACCATGAAGATGATGAGAAGCACGAGCATGACGTCCACGAGCGGCGTGACATTGATGTCCGCCAGGTGGTCGAAGGGGTCGCCGCTCTCGCGCTGGAAGGCCATATGGGGTCAGGTATTCACGAATCGCGGCCGTCCTGGTTCAGCCACCCTGCTCTTGTCACTTCGCGGCGCGAAGTGGCAAGTGGAGACCTGACCCCTCCCCGCTGATCAAGTGAAATTCCGTTCCGCCAGGTTGATGAACTCCAGGGAGAAGTCTTCCATTCCGGCCCGCTGCTGCCGCACCTTCCCCATGAAGTAGTTGTAGAAGATGAGGGCGGGAATGGCCGCGGCGAGGCCGGCCGCGGTGTTGACGAGCGCCTCGGAGATGCCGGGCGCGACCGCGATGATCGAGGTGGAACCCGTCGTCCCGATCGCGCGGAAGGCCTGCATGATTCCCCAGACCGTACCGAAGAGGCCGATGAACGGGCAGGCGGACGCGGTGGTCGCGAGGAAGGTCATGTGCTTCGTCAGTCGCGACAGCTCGATCCCGATGGCCCGCTCGAGGGCCCGCTCGATGCCCGAGATGTTGCGGATCAGAAACCGCTGGCTGAGCGTGACGCCGCTCGCCGTGGCGCCCGGGTCGTCCGGCCGGTTGGCCTTCACCTGCGCGTCGAGCTCGGCATAGCCCGCCTTGAAGAGCGTGGAGAGCGGCGTCTCGGTCAGCTGGCTCGCGACGGTGTTGACCTCCGAGAAGCGCCGCGACTTGCGGAAGAACTCGACGAACTTCTCGGACTGCCGGGAGACCCGCCGGAGGCGGACGAACTTCGCGAAAATGATGACCCACGACACGAACGAGAAGAAGAGGAGGATGCCGAGGACGATCTTCGCGGTCGGGCCTGTCTCCTTGAAAAAGGAGAGGATGCCCTGCCCCTCGCCGAGATTTTCGACCGAGACGGCCTGAAACCCGGCGAAGATCACGGGATCGAACGTAACATATTGAGCTGTCCGATGTCAGCTCATACTGAACCGCCTGTCGGGGAATGGACTCGATCAAGGGAGGCGTTGTCGAAACCGTGAGGTCCGTCGTCCGTTCGACTCCGTTGTTCGCCTTCCTCCTGGCGCTCGTCGGCGGAATCGCACTCGCGGCCACGCCCGTGCCGCCGGACGCGGCGGCGGCGCCGGCGCCGGCTCTTCCCTCCGACGTTCCCGCCGAAATCTTTCCGGTCGACAAGCTCCTCCCGGGAATGAAGGGCTATGGCTTCTCCGACCTGGGCGGCGGCCGCGGCATCCAGCGGTTCGACGTCGAGATCCTCGGCGTCTTGAAGCGTTTCGCGCCCAAGCAGGACCTGGTCCTCGCGAAGGTGTCCGGCGCGGGGCTCGAGCACTCCGGGATCATCGCGGGAATGAGCGGAAGTCCGATTTACGTGGACGGCAAGCTCGTCGGGGCGCTCGCCTACGGCTGGCCGTTCTCCAAGGACCCGGTCTGCGGAATCACTCCGATCCAGAGCATGCTCGACATCCGCCACGCGCCCCCCGCGCCGCCCGTGCCGATCGGCGGCCCGGCGGTCCGGGCCGCCCAGTTCGCCACGATGTTCACGGAGCGCCGGTTCTCCGGTGCCCTGGACGCGCTGCTCGCGCCGTTCCGGCATTCCGGGGACGCCGGCTCCATGGCGACGCTCCCCATCCCGGTGTCTTTCGCGGGAGGGGCCGGCGGCTCGCCCGGCTGGTTCTTCGGCCGCCTCGCGGAGGCCGCGGGCTGGGTCGCGGCGCCCGCGGGGTCATCGGGGCAGTCGGGGCAGTCCCTGCAAGCCGGGCCCCGCCACACCCGTGCAGCCCGGGTCGCCCCTCTCCACGGTTCTCCTCTCGGGCGACATGCTGCTCGCCGCGACCGGCACGGTCACGTGGGTGGACCGCGACTCGGTCCTCGCCTTCGGCCATCCGTTCCTGTCGATGGGGCCCATCGAGATGCCGATGGCTCAGGCGGACGTCCTGACCGTGCTCCCGTCGGTCTACCGCTCCTTCAAGTTCGCGGACACCGGGCCGGTGTTCGGCTCCGTCACCCAGGACCGGTCCACCGGGATCCTCGGGACGTTCGGCACGCGCGCGAAGATGGTCCCCATCACCGTCCGGATCGCGTCGGACGAAATGCCGGTGCAGACGTTCAAGTTCGAGGCGGTCCACAACGCGATGCTGACCCCGGTCCTCGCCGCGGTCGCGATCGACAACGTGCTGACGACCCTCGAGAAGCGCTCGGGCGAACGCACGCTGGTCTGGAAGTCCTCGATCAAGACTCCGGCGCGCGACGTCCACTGGGACACGGTCTTCTCGGGGCTCCAGGCCCGCGAGGACGCCGTGACCTCGCTCGCGGTGCTCGCGAACTACCTCATGGCCAACGAGTTTCGCGACCTTCCCATCCTCGGGGTGGACGTCGAGATCACGCACTCCGACCGCCTCCAGAATGGCCGGATCGTCAACGTCGAGCCGCGCAAGGAGAGGTTCCGCGCGGGCGAGCTCGTCCCGGTGCGGGTGGACATCGTCGACTTCCGCGGCGGCTCGCGGCGACTCACGCTCGACCTCGAAATCCCGAAGAACACGCCCCCGGGCCCGCTGACGGTCTTCGTCGGCGACGGCAACGCGGCGACGGCGTATGACCTCGCGGTGTATCCGGCGGACCCGCAGTCGCTCGACCAGGTCCTCGACTTCCTGGGCCGCATGCGCCCGCCGAACAGTCTCAACATGATCGCCTACCGCAGGGCCGCCGGAGCCGTGGTGGCGGGCGAACCGCTCGCGGCGCTGCCGCCGTCGGTCGCCGCCCTCCTGCGCGACCGGGGTCCGGGTGACGGCACGCCCGACCTTTCGTTCGTCCGGCTGCAGAGTGTGACTGTCGAGCAGCCCGTGCCGATCACCGGATCGGTCCAGCTCAACCTGGAAGTCCTGCCCGACAACTGGTGAGACCGACGCCTCTGATTCGCGCCACGGCGCTCCTCGCCGCGGCGCTCGCTACCCGAGTCGCCGGAGCCGCCACGGCGAAGATCTGGACGTCCGACTCCACCGGCGACTTCTCGGCGGGCGAAGCCCGCGGGATCGCCGTGACCGTAGACGGGGCCCTCGTCCTCTCCCGGACGCTCGCGCGGGTCGAGGGAGTGGGGGAGGCCATTCTCTACGACGCCGTCACAGCGAAGTCGGGAGACGTCTTCGTGGCCACCGGCGAGGCCGGACGCATCCTGCGCGTCTCCGCGTCCGGAAAGGTCGAGACGTACGCCACCCTCGCCGAGAAGCAGGTCACCTCGATCGCCTTCGGACCGGACGGCACCCTCTACGCCGGCGGGTCGCCGGGCGGGAAGGTCTACCGGATCGAGGGGGGCAAGCCGTCCGTCTTCTACGACACGAAGGCGCAGTACGTGTGGGCTCTCGCGTTCTCGGGTAACTCGCTCTTCGTGGCCACGGGGCTGCCAGGCGAGATCCACCGGATCGACGGCCCCGGCAGCGGGCGGCGGATTCATGCGTCCGTCGAGCCCCACGTGCGGACGCTTCACGTCAGTGCGGCCGGCGACCTGTGGGCCGGAACGTCCGGCTCCGGTCTCGTTCTCAAGATCGACCGGGCCGGAAACGTCGCCACCGTGTACGACTCCTCGAAGACGGAGGTGACGTCGATCGCGTCGGGTCCCGACGGACGGGTGTGGGCGGCGGTCTCCTCCTCGGAGGCGACGGGCGCGGGCGAACCGGTCTCGGCGCCGCCCCCTCCGCCGTCCCGCACGCCGCGCCCGGCAGCCGCGGGGGACCCCGGCGGGCGGCGACGACAAGGAAAAAAAGCCGGAGGTCACCGTGACCGTGGGGGCGCCCCGGATGGCGCCCGCGCGTCCGCCGGGCCGGGGCGGTTTTTCTTCCGAGATCGTCCTCTTCGATGGCGACGAGCCGCCGCGCGCGGTCTGGACGAGCTCGGAAGAGATGGTTTTCGACCTGGGCGACGCCAACGCGACCTCGGTGCTGGCGGGCACCGGTCCCAAGGGACGGCTCTACCGGGTCTCCCGGGACACCTGGTCGCTCGATCGGACGTTCGACGAGAAGCAGGTATCCGTCGTGGCGGGCGATGCCATCGCCACCAACGGCGCCAGCGCCTTCTACCGGATGCGCGACGGCGCCCGGACCGGGGAGTACGTCGCGGCGGTCAAGGACACCGGGCGGACGAGCGCGTTCGGCGCTTTCCGGTTCGAGGGGGAAGTCCCCGCGCCGTCGAAGCTCGAGGTCGCGTTCCGCTCCGGAGAGTCCGCCGCACCCGACACCACGTGGAGCGCGTGGTCACCGTTCGTGAGCGCCGCCGACGCCGCGAAGATCGCGGCCCCGCCGGGGCGCTACCTCCAGTGGAAGCTCCGGATGTCGTCGCCCGGAGACCGCTCGGCGGTCGTGCGGCGCGTCGAGGCGGCCTACCGCAACCGGAACGCCGCCCCTGTCATCGAGGCCTTCTTCGCGATGGGGCCGTCCGAGGTCTTCGCGCGGTCGGCCGGGGGAGGGTCGAACGTTTTCGAGACCACGGCGCCCGACGAGAAGGGAATCTTCACGAGCCTGGACGAGGCCAGGTCGGAAACTCCGCCCCGCAAGCTCCTGCGCAAGGGATATCGGACGCTGACCTGGAAGATCACGGACCCCGACGGAGACCTGGTCGTCTCGCGGCTGGAGTTCCGGCCGCTCGGCTCGACGCCCTGGGTCCCGTTGAAGGTCGACGTCCGCGACAGCTTCTACTCCTTCGACACGAGCTCTCTGCCGGACGGGGAGTACGTCTTCCGTCTGACGGCGTCGGACTCCGAGTCCAACCCGGGCGAGGAGAAGACGTCTTCGCGCGAATCGAGCCCCGTCCGGATCGACAACACGCCGCCGGTCATCCGCCTCGTCGGATCGGATCGGAACCCGATGCACGTGGAGGTGGTCGACTCCGCCTCTCCGGTCACCGAGGTCGAGTACAGCGTCAACGCCCGCGAGTGGGTGACGCTCGTCCCGGACGATGGCCTCTCCGACTCGCCGAAGGAGTCCTACACGATCACCTTGAAGCCGGAGGATCGGAACGCGTACCTCCTCGTTCGCGCCACCGACGCGGCCTACAACGTGGGCGCGACGTCCTTCGAGGCGGGAGGCGGCAGGCGGTAGGCGGGAGGCGAGCCGGGGCAGCCGCATAATTGCGGCGGTGAAGCGGCTTCTTCCTTTCGCGATCCTTCTCGGCGTCTTCGGGGCGTGCCGGGCACCGGAGAGGGCGGCGCCCGGGAACCCCGCCGCGGCTCCCGCTCCCACGGAGGCTCCGGCTCCGGCGCTCGGCTTCCTCGACGAAACGCGAGAGGGCACGCCGCTCGACGGCGGCGTCCTCCGCCGGCGCCTCGTCGGGGAACCCGCGACCTTGAACGCGGTCCTCCAGACGGGACTGCCCGAGCAGCAGGTTCTGCAGTACCTCTCCCGACAGCTCCTCGACTTCGACGCGCGCCTCGAGCTCTCGCCGGGGCTCGCGGAGAAGTGGGAGGTCAGCGAAGACGGCCGCGAGTACCGCTTCACGTTGCGGCCCGACGCGAGCTGGGAGGACGGCTCCGCGGTGACGGCGGGGGACGCGGTGTTCACGATCCGGCGGATCCTCGACCCGAAAATTCCCTCGCCCGTCTTCAAGCCCCTGTTCGCAGGCGTCGAAGTCGTCGAGGCGATCGACGCGAAGTCGTTCCGGGTGCGGTTCCGCGAGCGTGACGCCCTGCACGCCTACGCGTTCGCGCTTCCCCTCCTGCCGGAGAAGCGCTTCACCGGAAAGCCGTTTCTGAAGGTCCGCGAGAACCGCAGCCCGCTGTCGAACGGGCCGTATCGCTTCGTCCGCTGGAAGACGCAGGAGTCGATCGAGCTCGAGCGGAATCCCCGCTGGACCGGAGCGCGGGGGCACTTCGACCGCATCGTCTTCCAGATCGTTCCCGAGAACTCGGTCGCGTACCGCGCCCTGCTGGAGGGCTCCCTGGACGAAACGTCGATCGACCAGTCGTTGAAGGATCGCGGCGCGGCCGACCACCGGTTCGAGGAGTGCTGCCGGGTCATCGAGTTCTACAACCTGGACTACAACTACATCGCGCTCAACAACCGGTTACCCCTGTTCGCCGACGCCCGCGTCCGCCGGGCGCTCACGATGCTCCTCGACCGCCCCTCGATCGTGCGCGGCCTCTACAACGGCTCGGCGCGCATCATCTCCGGCCCTTGGGCGCCGGACTCGCCTGCCTATGATCCGGGGGTCACGCCGCTTCCGTTCGACCCGCGCGCGGCCGCCGACCTCCTCGACCAGGCGGGCTGGCGGGACAGCAATGGCAACGGAACGCGCGACCGCGGCGGCAAGGAGTTCGAGTTCGACCTGCTCCTCTCGGCGGGATCGAACGCCGGACGCCAGCTCGACGAGGTCTTCGCGGCGGAGCTCGCGCGCGCCGGGATCCGCGCCCGCGTGCGGCCTCTCGAATGGGCCGCGTTCGTGGAGAGGATCGACGCCGGCGACTACGAGGCGGCATCGCTCGCGTGGGCGGCGTCGGACGGAAACCCCGACCCGTACCCGTACTGGCACTCCTCGCAGTTCCCGCCGGCCGGGGCGAACGTCGCGTTCTACGCCAACCCCGCGGCCGACCGGCTCATGGAGGAGGCGCGGAGAGAGCTCGACTCCGGGAAGCGCCGGGAGATCTACCACCGCCTCCACCGGATCTTCCGGGACGACTCCCCGGTCGTCTTCGTCGTCAACGCCTCGCAGAAGTACGCGTTCCGCCGCCGCGTCCACGGCCTGGTGACGTCGCCGCTCGGACTCTACGGGTTCTGGCCGGGACCGCTGTCGTGGTGGGGCCGGCCCGACGACTCCGTGCTCCCGGAGAAGAGGAACTGACCCGCTTCCTCGTCCGGCGGGTCGCCCTCGCGATCCCGACGCTCTTCGGGATCGTGGTCGTCGTCTTTCTCCTCATGCACCTCGCGCCGGGCAGCCCCGCCTCGGCGCTCGGGCTCGGCGGACTCCGGCCGCCGGATCTCGGCGGCGGCGCGTGAGGAGCTCCGTCACCTGTACGGACTCGACCGGCCACTTCCGGAGCGGTTCGTCCAGTGGCTGGGGCGCGTCGTTCGCTTCGACCTCGGCGAATCCTTCGTGGACCGGCGGCCCGTGTCCGAGCGGATCCGCGAAGCCCTCCCCGCGACGCTCGTGCTGAACGGTCTCGCCCTCTTCCTCACTCTCGCGATCGCGATCCCCATCGGCGTCGCGGCAGGAGGCCGACCCGAGGGTCCCTTCGACCGGAGTTCGGGCGTCGTCCTCTTCGCGCTGTACTCGACCCCGGTCTTCTGGGCCGCGCTCCTTCTGCAGACGCTCCTGTCCGTGAAGCTCGGCTGGCTTCCGCTCTACGGAGTCGCCTCGGATCCCGCTCCCTCGGGGTTCGCCGGACTCGCGGACCGCCTCGCGCACCTCGCCCTCCCCGTCACGTGCCTGACGTACGGATCGCTCGCCTTCTTCGCGCGCCTCGTGCGGTCGGGCGTTGCGGAGGCGCGCTCCCAGGACTTCGTCACCGCGGCCCTGGCGCGGGGCCTCTCGCGGCGGCAGGCGCTCTGGCGCCACGCCTTCCGCAATGCGCTGCTCCCTCTCGTGACGCTTCTCGGCCTGCTCCTGCCCGGGTTGCTTTCCGGCAGCGTGATCGTCGAGAGGATTTTCGCGTGGCCCGGCCTGGGCCGGCTCTACTTCGACTCGATCCTGTCGCGCGACTACCCGGTCGTGCTCGGCCTGTCGCTGATCGGCGGAGTCGCGACGCTCGTCGTGACGCTCGCGGCTGGCTCGCCGACGTGGCGGCGGCTCTCGTGGACCCGCGCCTGCGGGAGAGCGAATGATCCGGCGGCTGCCGGCGAGCGGTCGCGTCGCCCTGGCGGTCGTGGCGTTGCTGTGGCTGGTCGCGGCGATCTCGCCCCTCTTCGCGGAGCGGGCCGCGGAGATCCGCCTGGAGGATCGCCTGCAGGCGCCGTCACCCGCGCACCCCTTCGGAACCGACGACCTGGGACGGGACCTCGCCGCCCGGGTCGCGTCGCGACCCCCATCTCGCTGGCGATCGGCCTGGTTGCCGCGGCGGTCTCGCTCATCGTGGGCTTCGGCGATCGGCGGCGCCGCCGGCTACTTCGGGGGCGTCACGGACCTGCTCCTCTCGCGCCTGATCGAGGTCGTGCTCTGTTTTCCGGTGCTCTTTCTTCTGCTGGCGCTCGCGGCGTTTCTGCCGCCTCTCCCGCCACGGCCGTCGTCCTCGCGATCGGGCTGACGACGTGGCCGGCCGACGCACGTTACGCGCGGGCCGAGATCCTGAAGGCGAAGAGCCTCGACTACACGCGCGCCGCGAGGGCCGCGGGAGCGCGGCCGACGACGCGCATCCTGCTGCGGCACCTCCTTCCGAACGCGCTCGCGCCCGCTGCTGGTGTCCGCGGCCTTCGGCGTCTCGTGGGCGATTCTCGCCGAGGCCGCACTGTCGTTCCTGGGCGTCGGACTCCCCGCTCCCGGCGACGTCCTGGGGAGGTATCCTGTCGGCGGCGCCGGCCTACATCGAAGAGGCCTGGTGGCTCGCGCTCTTTCCGGGGCTCGCGCTCTTCGCGACGGTGTCTGCCTATAATCTGCTGGCCGAAAGCCTCCGACGCGCGACGACCGAAGCAGGGGGAAAGTGATGCCGGAACGCGTCGCCCTCTACCCCGGCTCCTTCGATCCGCTCACCAACGGGCACCTGGACGTCCTCTTCCGCGCGCGTCGGCTGGCGGACCGCGTCATCGTCGCGATCCTCGAGAACGACTCGAAGAAGCCGCTCTTCTCGGTCGAGGAGCGCCTCGAGATGATCCGGGAGATCGTCGGGTCGGACGCGGGCGATGTCGGTGCGCTCGTTCTCCGGACTCCTCGTCGACTTCGCGGCGCAGACGGGCGCGACGCTCCTCGTGCGCGGGTCTGCGCGCGATCTCCGACTACGAGTACGAGCTCCAGATGGCCCTCATGAACCGCCGCCTGGCGCCCGATCCATCGAGACGGTGTTCCTGATGGCGAAGGAGGAGTACTCCTACGTCTCGAGCCGCCTGGTGAAGGAGGTCGCGCGCCTGGGCGCCGACGTGTCGGGTCTCGTTCCCGAGCCGATCCGCCACCGGCTCGAGGAACGGCTGCCGCGCTCGTGAGCCCGGAGGGACGGGTCGTCGAGACGGAGCTGCGGGTCCGTTACTCCGAGACCGACCGGATGGGGATCGTTTACCACGGGGCTTACGTCGCGTGGTTCGAGGTCGGCCGCACCGAGTTCTGCCGGGCCGCCGGCTTCCCGTACCGGCGGATGGAGGACGACGGTCTGCTGGATCCTCGTGACCCGCGTCGAGTGCGTCTACCGGCGGCCGGCGCGCTACGACGACCGGATCATCGTGCGCGCGCGGATGACGGAGCTCGGGAGCCGCGGCCTCGCGTTCGCGTACGAGGTCGTGAACGAGGCGGAGGGAGAGGGTCGCGGACGGCGCGAGCCGGCACGTCTTCGCGGACACCAACGGAAGGCCGGCGCGCGCGCCGGCCGACGTCGTCGAGGCGCTGGAGAAATTCCGAAGCGGCTAGCTCCTCTTGATTCCGTACCGCGCGATCGTCCACGAGGATCTTCCCGCCGGCCCTGACAGGTTCCGGACACCGTTCCGGTGATCTTCGAGACGCCCACCCGCCGGCGGTAGGAGACCGGCACTTCCGCGACGCGGAGACGCTGTCCGGAGCGCCTTCACCTGCATCTCGACGGTCCAGCCGAAGTTGCGGTCCTCCATCCCGAGCCGCGCGAAGCGCCTCCCAGCGGATCGCGCGGAACGGGCCGAGGTCGGTGTACCGGTGGCCGAAGAGGACGCTGATCAGGAAGCAGGCGCAGAGCGTTTGCCGAACCGCGCCTGGGGAAGGAGCGCGCCGGGCTCCCGCTGCCCCAGCATCCGGGAGCCGATCACGAGGTCGGCGCCCGCGGAGATCGCGGCGAGGAGCCGCGGGCAGCTCCTCGGGATGGTCGGAGTAGTCGCCGTCCAGGAAAACGACGACGTCCGGCGGCGACGCTTCGAGCGCCGCGATCCCGGCCAGGCACGCGCTGCCGTAACCGCGCCGCGGTTCGCGGACGAGACGCACGCGGCAGGCCCGCGCGACGAGCCCGGTGTCGTCCGTCGAGCCGTTGTCCACGACGACGATCTCGCGCACGAGCGCACGGGGGATGTCGCCGACGACGAGAGGCAGCGATGCCCGTTCGTTGAAGACCGGGATGACGACGGCGACGATCAAGGGAGCGGCCGGCGGGGAAGGCGCGCGCGACGGATGGAGACGGCGAGCCCCGAAAGGATGAGGAGAGCGGCGGCCGCCGTCGTCCATCCGGGCCGCTCCCGCAGGACGAGGATCGCCAGGCCCGACGCGACGAGCGGCTGAAAGAAGACGTACGCGGCGACGCGGGACGCGTCGGTGCGCGCGAGCGCCCAGGT
Source organism: uncultured Actinomycetota bacterium (assembly GCA_963721775.1). GTDB lineage: Bacteria > Actinomycetota > Actinomycetes > Propionibacteriales > Nocardioidaceae > Nocardioides. The sequence continues at coordinate 39,600 of CAVRMH010000044.1, forward strand.
GTTCAAGAAGTAGGGGATCGCGGTGGAGAAAAGGACGATCGCGCCCAGGCTCGACCCACGCCACCGCCGTCACGGCCGACGGCGAGAAGCGTCCAGCATCGCCGGCAGCGACACGAGCACGATCGGGATCGCACCGTAGCGGAAGATCGCCGCCACGAACGTCAACGGCTCGCAGCCGCGCGAGGATCGGGCGGGAGAGAACGAGAAAGAGCGAGTAGGAAAGAGCAGTTCGCGAGCAGGAGCAGGTCGCCGCGGAAGTACCGGCTCTGCCAGTCGAAGCCGCGCGCCGAGAGCAGCGAGGATCGCGCCCGCCCCGGCGAGCAGCATTCCGGCGACGCCGCGCGGGCTCAGGGTCTCGTGGCGGAGCAGGGCCGCTGTGGCGAGCGTGAAGACCGGGATCGAAGACATGAGGATCGAGGTGTGGATCGCGGTCGTCATCGAAAGACCCAGGATGAAGAGGACCTGGTTGAACGACACTCCGAGGAGCGCGAACAGCAGCAGCAGCTTACGGTCGGCGCGCGCGGATCGGCTGGGCGCCCGAGGCGCGGCGGACCAACTCGAGGAGCACGGCCGCCGATACCACGCGGATCGCGGCGCAGCACGAACGGGGAGATCGAGACGAGCGCGAGCTTCCCGAAAATCGGGAAGAGCGCGAAGCCGGTCTGAGCCGCGGCGAGCGCGGCGTGCACGGTCCAGGGAGATCCGCCGTGGCGCGGCTCGAGAACGGCGGCCGGAGCCCTCACTCGAGATCGAGATCCGACACGACCGCGACGTCCCGCTCGTCCGCGACGGAGAGAAGCCGGTCACCGTCAGCGACGTCGCGGAACGCGAAGCCCAGGCCGATCGGGCCGAGGACCGGGGAGACCGCGGAGCTCGTCACCCGACCGGCTTCGATCCGCGACGGGATGTCGTCCTCCGACCGGCGGAGCACCGTGCCGGGCTCGAGGGCGCGGCCGGGAAACCGGAAGCGGACGAGGCGTTTGTTGACGCGGCCGTACGTGCGGAGGCGGCGCCACCACCTCCTGCCCGACGTAGCAGCCCTTCGTCGTCGAGATCGCGGGCGCGAGGCCGACCTCGTCCGGAAGGTGGGTCGCGTCCATGTCGGATCCGAAGCGCGGGCCGCCCGCCTCGATCCGGAGGATTTCGGCGACGTCGCCCGGGACTTCGGCGGAGCCGGCGCGCTCGAGGAGCTGCTCGAGCTTCGTCCCGAACTCGCGACCGGGACGAGGAGCTCCGCGGAAAACTCGCCGTCTGCCGGCAGACGCCGAGGACGTCCGCGGGCGGTGCCAGCGCGGGTCCGCCGGGCCCGTAGAGACCAATGCGGACGAAATCCGTCGGAACGGTCCTCGATCGCCACCTTCGTGAAGACGGCGTACTTGCGCAGGTGCTCGAACACCGCGGGGCCCAGGCTCTCCGGCACGAGAAGGCGCAGCCGGTCCGGGAGACCGACCACCCGCGCGACGAACAGGAGTTTCCCCTTCGGCGTCAGCCCCGCGGCTTCGCGCGTCTCGCCCGGCGCGAGGTTCCGCATCTCCTGGGTGAGCTGACCCTGGAGATAGCGCGACGCGGTCCTCGCCGGCGACGTCGACGACTTCCGCCGGCCGGATCCGGTGCGCGACCCCTTCGCGCGCGGCCGTGTAGACGGAGTTCGGGGTCGTGTCGGAGGAGAGACTCCGCACCATCCGCCGATTCTAGGCGAGCCCGAAAGGGATCTACGGAAACGAAATCTTTCCGCGCAAGCGGACCCGGGGTGCATCGGCGATGTCGAGCGTCTTCATGAGCGTCGAGACCCGGATGTCGTCGTCGAGCTCTCCCGGAGACACCGTGTCGCTTCGGTCGCTCGACTTGACGACGTTCCCCTTCTTGTCGAGGATCTCGATCGAGAGCGCGATGCGGCATTTGCGCTCGGCGCGGTTGGCGACGTTGAATTCCCACCAGAGCCAGGACTTGTCGCCCGGGATCCTTGCGGCGGGCTTCTTCGATGTCCTCGCGGTCCGGGTAGTTGCGGAGCGTCAGGCTCTCGGACCGAGCAGCCCTGGTACGTCCCAGCCGAGGCGCGCGTCGGACTCCCGAGGCACCGGGATCGTCTTGTCGAACGCTCCGTCGGCGCGCGGTCGCAGGCGCGGCGGCTCCGGCCAGCAGAAGCAGAAGGGTCAGCGTCGCTCTCGAGCGGGCGTCTCCAGCGGATTCGCGAGTCGGAGCCGCATCGTATCATCCGGAAGTGAGCGCCCCGGAGCAGACCCCGACCAGCACGTGATCGACATCTTCATGATGTCGGTCAAGTGCGGGAACTGCGACACCTACCAGACGATCGTGGGCTTCAAGAAGCTCCCGGACAAGAACGTGTACACGTACGAGTGCGAGAACGACCAGTGCGACCCGAACGTCACGCGTACGATCGTCGAGGTCCCGCAGGGAGGTCGACAACTCGACCAAGCGCGCGGAGGAGCTGCCGTACTACTCGGCCGAGGAGGAGGCCGCGAGCCCGGAGTTTCCGCGGAGTGACCGCGACCCCGCCCCTTTTCGGGTCCTTCGCAGTAGAATGACGCGGTTTATGAGCCGTGCCGCCGGGCCTTTCCCGGCCCCTGCCCTCGCTCCCGACCTGGTCGACAGGCTGCGGAAGCGCCTGGCGTCGCTCCCCGGCGCTCCAGTGGCTGCAGCCGACGCCTGGAGGAGCTGGAGCTCGACTCGTGCGTGCTCAAGCTGCGTTACCGGCCGGAGCTGACCAACGGCTCTCCGGCCGATCCATGGCGGCGTGCTCGCGACGCTGGCGGACACCGCCGTCGCGTTCGCCCTGTCCACGAACTTCGACGGAAAGATGGGGTTTGCCACGGCCGACATGACGATTCATTTCCTGCGGCGGGCCAAGGAGGACGTCCTCGCCCGCGCCCGAATCCTCAAAAAAGGAAGGCGCGTCAACGTCGGGGAGGTGGACGTCGTCGACGCCGGCAGCCGTCCGGTCGCCCGGGTGCTGACGACGTTTCTTCTCACGACGTCGTCGTTCGACTACCTGCCGGGACAGGATTCGTGAGCAACGAGCCGGTTCCGTTTCCCGACGCCCGAGCGGGAGAGGGGGAGAAGAAACCGCGCCGCCGCCGGGGAGGCGTTCGGCGTCGGAAAACCCGCGGGACGGACGACGCCGCGGGGTCAGCGAGCCGGGCGTCCGGCGCGCGCCCGCCGCTCGATACCCCGGCTCCCGTTTCGTCTTCGTGCGCTCGCGCCGTCTCCTCGTCCTCTCCGGTCGTCGGCACCGGCCCCGGACCCGTGCCGCCCATCCGATCGTCCGTCGAGCAGCGGCTGTCCCTCTTCATCGACTTCGAGAACATCGCGCTCGGCGTCCGGGACGCGCAGTACAAGAAGTTCGACATCAACCTCGTCCTGCAGCGGCTGATCGAGAAGGGCAGGATCGTCGTCAAGAAGGCCTACGCCGACTGGACCCGGTACGCCGAGTACAAGCGGGAGTTCCACGAAGCCGCCATCGAGCTGATCGAGATCCCCCAGCGGGGGTACACCGGCAAGAACTCCGCCGACATCCGCATGGTCGTGGACGCGATGGACCTCGCGGCCTCGAAGGGGCACATCGACACCTTCGTGATCCTGTCCGGCGACTCCGACTTCTCGCCGCTCGTCTCGAAGCTGAAGGAGAACGGCAAGCGCGTGATCGGGCTGGGCGTGAAGAATTCGACCTCCGACCTGCTCATCGCCAACTGCGACGAGTTCATCTTCTACGAGGACCTGGTGCGCGAGACGCGGGCGCTCCCGTCGATCGAGAACCTGCCGGAGAAGAAGCCGCGGGCACGATGATGTTGCTCTTGCCTCACGTTTGGTGGTGCGCACGAGATGCCGGCGGAACGACCGCGGGTTGATTTCGAGCACGCGCGACGGCCTGGTCGTCCCAGACACGAAGATCAAGGCTACTCGGTCACCCAGAGGGGGTCAAAACGCGCTCGTCGGCCCCGATCCGGGCCGCCGCAGCCATCCTGTCACGCCCCAGGAAGACGGCACTGGCGAGCAGCACGCCGAGGATCGTCATCACCCCGCCGAAGAAGAGCGTCGTGCGGGCGCCGTACTGCTCCCCGATCCAGCCGACGAGGGGCGCCCCGGCCGGGGTGCCACCCATGAAGATCATCATGTAGAGCGCCATCACCCGTCCCCGCATGCCCGCGTCGGTGTGCAGCTGCATGAACGCGTTGGCCGCGGTGATCATGGTCAGCGCGCTCAGCCCGAGCAGCGGCGTGAGCAGCGCGTAGACGGCGTACGTCGGTGCGGCGCCCGCGACGATCTCGACCAGGCCGAAGGTCACCGCCGCGCCGATGATCAGCCGGTGCCGGACCTTCTCGCGCCGGGCGGCGACCAGGGCTCCCGTCAACGAGCCGACGGCCATGAACGTGCCGAGGAGGCCGTACTCGCTCGGGCCCTTGTGGAAGACCTCGGTGGCCATCAGCGCGGAGGTCATCTGGAAGTTGAGCCCGAAGGTGCCGGTGAAGAAGACCACCGCCAGCACGAGCATCAGGTCGGGCCGGCTGCGGACGTAGCGGACGCCCTCGCGGATCATGCCCGGGTGCCGGGCCGCGGGCACCGCGACGTCGAGGGCACGGGTGTTCAGCCTCTGGAGGGCGTAGATCGGGGCGGCGTAGGTGAGTGCGTTGGCGAAGATCACCCAGCCGGTGGCCTCGACGCCGCCGCCGAGTGCCGCGATGAGGAGTCCGGCGAGCGCCGGCCCGACGATGCGGGCGGCGTTGAAGCTCGCCGAGTTGAGGCCGACGGCGTTGGTGAGGTCCTCGGGACCGACGATCTCGGAGACGAAGGACTGCCGGGCGGGTGCGTCGAAGGCGGCGCCGACGCCGAGCACCAGGGCCAGGACGTAGACGTGCCAGATCTGGGCGGTGCCGGTCACGGCCAGCAGCCCGAGGACGAAGGCCGGCGCGGCCATCATCACGTTGGTGATCTGGAGCAGGCGTCGCTTGGACATCCGGTCGGCGACGAGGCCGGCGACCGGCGAGAGGAGCAGGAAGGGCAGGAACTGCAGGCCGGTGGTGATGCCGATGGCGGTACCGCTGTTGCCGGTGAGCTGCAGGACCAGCCAGTCCTGCGCGACGCGCTGCATCCAGGTGCCGACGTTCGACACGACGCCACCGGCCGCGTAGAGCCGGTAGTTGTGGTTGTGCAGTGCGCGGAAGGTGGGACTCAAGCTAGAGGAGAGCCTTTCGAGGATCGGGGCCGCCTCGCGGAGGACGGCGCGTTCGTCGGGGGTGAGCTCGGAGAGCCGCCGGGACAGCCACGCGTCGCGACTGCGGCGGTCGGCCAGCACCACGGCGGTGCCGGACTCGGTGAGGGACACCAGCACCTGGCGGCCGTCGGTGTCGTGCGGACGGCGGACGACGTAGCCGCCCTCCTCCAGGCACTTCACCGTGCGGGTCATCGACGGCGGCTGCACGCGCTCCATCGCTGCCAGCTCGCCGACGGACGTCTCGCCGCGGCGGTAGAGCGACCCGAGCACGGCCATGGAGTTGAGGCTGAGCTCGTTGTCGGGGTGCCGCTCGTTGGCCAGCCGCCTGCGCAGCCGCATCACGGAGAGGCGGAGCTCGGAGGCGAGGCCGGCGTCCGTGCGGACGGCCTTCTCGACGGTGGGTGACATATCGTTAGCATAACTCATTACCCATGCTAAGCATTCCCACCGCTACCGTGGAGGCATGGTCGAGTACCTCACCCCGCCCGGCACCGGCGACGAGGTCGTCCTGGTCGCGTACGACGCATCCTGGCCGGAGGTCTACGCCCGCCAGGAGCGCCGGATCCGGGACGGCGCTGGGCGCCACCGCGCTGGCCGTGCACCACATGGGGTCGACGTCGATCCCCGGCATGAGCGCCAAGCCGGTCGTCGACGTGACCCTGGTCGTGCCCGACGCGGCGGACGAGGCGGCGTACGTCGACGCGCTGGTGGCGGCCGGCTACACGTTCGCCCTCCGGGAGCCCGAGTGGTACGAGCACCGGCTCTTCCGCGACACCGCACCGCGGGTCAACCTGCACGTGTTCGGCGAGGGCTGCGAGGAGGTCACCGCCGTGCTCGCCTTCCGCGACCACCTGCGGGCCGACGAGGCCGACCGCGCGCTCTACCTGCGCACCAAGCAGGAGCTCGCCGCCCGGGAGTGGGAGCGGGTGCAGGACTACGCGGACGCCAAGAGCGACGTGGTCCGCGCGATCATGGCCCGCGCGCTGCCCGGACGGGTCAGCCGAGCCACTCCGTCAGCGGGTGGATCCCGAAGTAGAGGACGAACAGCACCGACACCACCCACATCAGCGGGCGCACCTCGGCGGCCTTGCCGTTCACCACCTTGAGGAACACCCACGTGACGAAGCCGGCGCCGATGCCCGCGGAGATCGAGTAGGTGAACGGCATCAGCACGATCGTGAGGAACGCCGGCAGCGCGATCTCGATGTCGTCCCAGGCGATGCCCTTGACCTGCTGCATCATCAGGAAGCCGACCAGGATCAGTGCCGGGACCGCCGCCTCGGAGGGCACGATCGCCACCAGCGGCGCGAAGAAGGTGGCCAGCAGGAACAGCACGCCGGTGACCACGCTGGCCAGGCCGGTGCGGGCGCCCTCGGCCACGCCCGAGGCGCTCTCGATGTACGACGTGTTGCTGGACACGCCGGCCGCGCCACCCGCGGCGGCGGCCAGCGAGTCGACGATGAGGATCTGCTCGGAGCGCGGCGGGTTGCCGTCCTCGTCGAGCAGGCCGGCCTCGGCGCCGATCGCGGTCATCGTGCCGAGGGTGTCGAAGAAGTCGGCCAGCAGCAGCGTGAAGACGAACAGCGCGGCGGTGACCACGCCGGCGTTCTCCCAGGCACCCAGCAGGTTGAAGTCGCCGAGCAGGGAGAAGTCGGGCTTGCCGATGACGTCCTTCGGCCAGCCGGGGACGCTGAGCCCCCAGGCGGTGGGCTGGTAGAGGCTGCCGTCGACCTGGCCGTCGGTGCCCGGCACCGTGAACGGCCCGGTCCCGCCGACCTCGGCCAGCGTCTCGACCAGGATCGCCAGCAGCGTGGTCACCACCATCGAGATCAGGATGGCGCCCTTCACGGCCCGGGCGTGCAGGGCGAAGAGCAGCAGCAGGCCGAACACGAACACCGCCACCGGCCAGCCCTGGAGCTGGCCGTCCCAGCCCAGCGTGACCGGGACGGTGGTGCTCGGGAGCAGCGGCGTACGGTGCACGAACCCGGCGTCGACCAGGCCGATCAGGGCGATGAAGAGCCCGATGCCGACCGAGATCGCCACCTTGAGCTGGGTCGGCACGGCGGCGAAGACCGCCTGCCGGAAGCCGGTGAGGACCAGCACCAGGATGATGACGCCCTCGAGCACGACCAGGCCCATCGCGTCGGCCCAGGTCATGTCCTTGGCGATCACGTAGGCCACGAAGGCGTTGAGCCCGAGGCCGGTGGCCAGCGCCAGCGGGTAGTTGGCGACCACGCCCATGAGGATCGTCATCACACCGGCCACCAGGGCGGTGCACGCCGCGATCACCGGCAGGTTGGGGGCGTCGCCGCCGCCGAGGAACTTGCCGTCGGCGTCCTGGGCGAAGCCGAGGATGAGCGGGTTCAGCACGATGATGTAGGCCATCGTGAAGAACGTGACGACCCCGCCGCGGACCTCCTGCCCGAGCGTCGACCCCCGTGCGGAGATCTGGAAGAAGCTGTCGATGCGGTGGGCCCGAGCCGGTGCGTCAATGGTCACGGGACCGCATCGTGGCAGACATCCGTGACGAACGACAGCCGAGGGTGTTACCGGCTCGTTGCACGTGTCGACTAGGTTGCTGCTGTGGAGCCCGACGAGCAGCCGAAGACGCACGAGATCGGCAACCGCACCTACATCGTGGCGGACGTCGACCCGCTGGACGTCGACGGCGTACGCACCCTCGAGGTGGGCACCGCCCTGTGGTTCCTGGCCTTCCTCGCCCTGCTGCCGTTCTACGGCCGGCTCGAGGACAGCGGCCGCGTGTGGTGGCTGTGGACCTGCCTGGCCGGCTTCGGGCTCGGGCTGTTCGGGCTGGAGTACTGCCGCCGCCGGCGGCGCAACCGCCAGCGCGACTGAACCGGACCGGTCGACCCGGTCAGCCTTCCTCAGAAGGACTCGATCTCGTCCAGGGCGACGGTGTCGTGCACGTGGTCGGGCATCGGCACCGGCATCTGCTTCTTGGTCAGCTGCACCTCGGAGTGCGCCCCGCAGCCGTGGTCGAAGGACACGACCCGGCCGTCGTCGTTGGCGTTGCCGTTGGCGCAGACCCCGAACAGCTCGGAGAGCGGGCCGCTGATCCGCAGCAGGAAGCCGCAGCTCGTGCAGCTGGCCGGCGCCGACTGTGCCAGCGGGGAGGCCGGGCCGCCGTCGCCGTCGTACCACCGCTGCGCGGCCATCTCGCGGCCCTCGAGCGGAGAGGGTGCGCACCCGGCCCAGGCCGAGGTCGGTCGCCACCTGGCGGACCTGCGCCTTGTCGTCGGCGTCGAGCGGGTCGTCGCCGAAGGAGTACGTCGGCACCAGGCGCGGGTCGTCGTCCTCGACGGGGAGCAGGTCGCCGGGCGAGAGGTCGCCGGGCTGGATCCGCTCCTTCCAGGGCACCCACTCCGGCGCCACGATCGCGTCGTCACCGGGGAGCAGGACGACCTCGTCCACGGTGACGGTCTTCTGGCGCGGGGCCCGGGCGACGGTCACCGCCCAGCGCCAGCCGCGGTAGCCGGCCCGGGTGCAGGCGAAGTAGTGGGTGACGACGCGCTCGCCCTCGGACTCGTGTCCGAGGTGCTCGCCGACGTCCTCGGCGTCCAGCTCGGCCAGCACGCCGCGCGCGACGTCAGCGGCGCCCACGAGGGCGGCGTCGGGCTTGGTCCGGGCAGCAGTCATCACAGTCGGCGATTGTGTCCCATGCGTCACCGTATTGTCTTGTCGGGCCACGAATTCACCTCGGAGCCAGGGGGTGGGACCGCATGGGAACGCCGGGACCGGGCAGGATGGCGGCATGACCCACCAGGCCCCCGAGGACCCGTCGCGGTCCGGCCTCCCGGGCGGCGGACCGGGTGACGGCCCGGGTGATCGCGGCGGCTCGGACGGCCCCGGTACGCCGGGTCCGGCACCGGCCGGCGACGGCGCCCGCCGGGCGGCGCGTGCGTCGGCGAGCGGCGCCCGGGCGGTGGCCCGCGGGACCGCCCGGGCCGGACGGGCGACGTTCCGGGTGGCCCGTCGCGCCTCGCACGCCGAGGGCGCCGGCGACTCGGGTCTCTCGCGGCTGATCGAGCTGCACGCGTTCAACGCCGCCGGCGACGCCGCGGTGGCGATCTCGCTGGCCGGCACGCTGTTCTTCCAGGTCCCGACCGGTGAGGCGCGGGTCCAGGTGGCGCTGTTCCTCGGCATGACGATGCTGCCGTTCGCGATCGTCGCCCCGCTGATCGGGCCGTTCCTCGACCGGTTCAGCCACGGCCGACGATGGGCCATCGGCGCGACGATGGCGCTGCGGGCCTTCCTCTGCTGGGTGCTCGCCGACGCCGTCATCAACGAGTCGACGGTGCTGTTCCCGGCGGCGCTCGGCGTGCTGGTCTCCTCCAAGGCGTACGGCGTCACCAAGGCCGCGGCCGCGCCCCGGCTGGTGCCCGACGGGGTCACCCTGGTCAAGGCGAACGCCCGGATCTCGCTGGCCGGCGTCATCGGCGTCGCGGTCTCGGCCCCGTTGGCAGCCCTCGCCGCGTCGTTCGGGTCGGAGTGGTCGCTGCGCTACGCCTTCCTGGTGTTCGTGGCGGCGACGATCCTGGCGATCCTGCTGCCCAAGCGGGTGGACTCGTCCCAGGGCGAGGCACCGCTGGAGCTCAACGTCGGCCCGAGCAGCAACCTCGGGTCCGGGAAGCCACGACGGCCCGGCCTGCGCATCCCCGGTCCGGTGGCGTTCGCCCTGCGCGCCAACTGCGGGCCGCGGTTCCTCTCCGGCTTCCTGACCATGTTCATGGCGTTCCTGCTGCGCGCGAACCCGATCGACGGGTGGGAGGACCGACCCGAGCTGCTGCTCGGCATCGTCATCGGTGCGGCCGGCCTCGGCAACACGCTCGGCATCGCGCTCGCGTCCCTGCTCAAGCGGGTGAACCCTGCCCTCACCGTGGTGGTGGCGCTGCTGGCGGACGCGGTGATGACGCTGGTGGCGGCGCTGTTCTACGGCGTGCCGTCGCTGGCCGCGCTCGGCCTCACCGCCGGCCTCGCCCAGTCGCTGGCCAAGCTCTCGCTGGACTCGACGATCCAGCACCACGTGCCCGAGCGGGTGCAGACCAGCGCGTTCGCGCGCTCGGACACGATGCTGCAGCTGGCCTGGGTGGTCGGCGGCTTCGTGGGCATCGTGATGCCGCTGAACCCCCAGCTGGGCCTGGGCATCGGCTTCGCCGTGCTCGCCCTGTGGGCGATGTTCGTCCTCGCGAACCCGCCAGGACGCGCGTCGCGACGGGTCGCCCGGGACGGGCCGCTGGCTAGAGCTCGAGCTCGTCGGCGAGCGCGCGCAGCAGCTTCGCGGTCGGCTTGGCGGTGCGCGCGTCGGGGTGGCGCCCGCGGCGGTAGCCCTCGCCCACGTCGTCGAGCAGCCGGATCAGGTCCTCGACGATGGCGACCATGTCCTCGGGCTTCTTGCGCTGCGCCTTGGACTGGTTGCGCGCGACCGAGGTCGGCGCGTCGAGCACGCGGACCTGGAGCGCCTGCTCACCCTTGCGGCCCTGGGCGATGCCGAACTCGACGCGGGTGCCGGCCTTGAGCGTGGTGACGCCGTCGGGCAGGGCCTCGCCGCGCACGTAGACGTCCGGGCCGTCCTCCTGGGACAGGAACCCGAACCCCTTGTCGGCGTCGTACCACTTCACCTTGCCAGTCGGCACTGGGATGACCTCGTTCTCAGCTCGTGCGGTCGCTGCCGCGTGCATGCGACGCGCCAGCCTATGTCGGGGCGCCGACCGGGCGCCAACGGGTTCACCGGAAGCGTGGGTCGAGTGCCTCGTTCAGCGAGCCCGAGCGGAAGCCGCGCGGGTCGATCGTCGGCCTCCGTCGAAGCCGGCCGCACGGACGGCGGCCAGCACCTCCGCCTCCCCCGTGCTACCGGTGGCCAGGGGTCCGGCGACGAGGCCGGCGTCGACCTCGACCGAGGCCCGGTCACCGAGGTCGCGGACCCGCAGGTCGCGGGCGGGGGTGCCGGCGGCGGCGAGCACCCGTCGTACGTCGGCCTCGGCGCGCTCGACCCGGGCCAGCCGGTGCGGGGTGACCTCGATGCCGTAGGCGACCCGCGAGGACAGGCAGGCGGCGGCGGGCTTGTCCCAGGTGGGCAGGTCCCCAGCGGCGCGAGGCCAGGCGGACCTGCTCCTTGGTGAACCCGGCGTCCTTCAGCGGGGTGACGGCGTCCCGCTCGGCGGCGGCCCGGATCCCGGGGCGGAAGCCGGCCCGGGCGTCGTCGGCGTTGGTGCCGGTGGCGACCGCGGCCAGGCCGTGCGCGGCCGCCAGCGGGGTGAGCACGTCGAGCAGCTCGGCCTTGCAGAAGTAGCAGCGGTCGCCGTCGTTCGCGCGGTAGCCCTCGCGCTCCATCTCGTGGGTCTCGGGCGTCAGCACCCGGACCCCGAGGTCCTCGGCGAAGGCCCGGGCGGGGTCGCGCTCGGCGGCCGGCAGCGAGTCGGAGTACGCCGTGGCCGCCGCGACCCGGTCGGGGCCGAGCGCGCGGACCGCGGCCGCGAGCAGGAAGGCCGAGTCCGCTCCCCCGCTGAACGCGACCAGCACCGACCCGAGCTCGCGCAGCCGCCGCTCGAGCGCGGCGAGGCGGAGGTCGAGCACGTGCTGGTCGAGCCACGCCGGGAACGCGGTCAGGTCGTCGAGCACCACGTGCGGTGCCGGCCGCCTCGAGCTCCTCGCGGGTGCAGCCGCCGGTCAGCACGGACACGCTGGTCACCCCCGCGGCGAGGGCTCCCTCGACGTCGTGGACGTGGTCGCCGACGTAGACGCTGGGCGGCCTCGGCGCGGAGCACCTCGGCCTTGCCGGCTCCCCAGACCCAGCCCTCGACGTGGTCGACGTCGAGGCCGAGGTGCTCGACGTGGAGCTGCGCGTTGGGGGCGTACTTCCCGGTGACGAGCAGGATCCGGCCCTCGTGGCGGCGTACGGCGGCGAGGGCCTCGTGCGCCCCGGCGAAGGCGGGCACGGAGTGCACGGCGTGGTCGGGGTAGAGCGCGCGGAAGCGGTCACCGGCCGGGGCGACGGCGTCCTCGGCGAGGTGGTCGCGCAGCAGGTCCTCGAGCGGCGGGCCGAGGCGGGCGGTCATCTCCTCGGCCGGGAACGCGACGCCGAGCTCGTCGCCGAGCACGGCCAGCGTGGCCGCGAACCCCGGCTTGGTGTCGATCAGCGTCATGTCGAGATCGAAGCCGACGACGAGCTGGTCCATGCCTGCAGCGTAGGAGGCTTTCCGCGAACCGATTGAATCGGGATGCCCCCGGTGCCACCATGGACGCTCTCTGGATGACGGTTGGGACGGATGGGGTCGATGAGGCAAGGTGCGCTGGTGCGTGCCGTCGGGGGTGCTGACCCTCGCGGCCGCCCTCGTCACGCCCGTGGCCACCTCGAGACCTCGGCTGCCTCCCCCGGCCCCGACTCCGACGCGGACACGCACCTCTACCTGGTCGCGCTGCGCGCCCCCGGCACCAGCGGGTACGACGGGTCCCTGTCGACCGGTGAGTACCGCGCGGCCGTGCGCGACCAGCAGGACGTGCTGCTCGCGCCGTTCGGGGAGGAGCCGGTCTACCGCTGGACCACGGCCCTCAACGGCTTCGCGGTCCGGCTGACCGCCCCCGAGGCCGCCGACCTGGCCGCCGCGCCCCAGGTCCGCCTGGTCGAGCGCGACGCCGTACGCCGGGTCACCGGCGCCACCGCGCCGGCCGGGCCGCGGCCGCGCCCGGGACCGGCCACGGTGGCCGGGGCACGGTGATCGGCTTCGTCGACACCGGCGTCCACCCCGACAGCCCGGTCTTCGGCTACCGCACGACGCTGGGGCCGGACCCGCGCCGCTTCCGGGGCACGTGCGACGTCACCGGCCGCTGGGACGCCCACGACTGCACCGACAAGATCGTCGGCGCGCGCTACTTCGTGGCGGGCTTCGGCAGCGACCGGCTGCGCGCCGGCGCCGACGTGTCGCCGTACGACGACGACGGGCACGGCACCGAGGTCGCGTCGCTGGCCGCGGGCAACGCGGGGATCACCGCCGTCGACGGCGACCAGGACCACGGGACGTTCCACGGCAGCGCACCCGACGCACGCATCGCGGTCTACAAGGCGTGCTGGGCCGCGCCCGAGCCCGCGGACGACGGGTGCTCGAGCGCCGACGTCGTCAGCGCGGTCGACGCGGCGGTCGCCGACCGGGTCGACGTACTCGGCCTCGCGGTGGCCGGCTCCCCCGCCCTCGACACCGTCGACCTGGCGCTGCTCGGCGCGGCCGAGGCCGACGTGTTCGTCGCGGCCGCCGCGGGCAACGACCAGCCGGCCGCCGGGCACGCGCAGCCGTGGGTCACCACGGTCGGTGCCGCCTCCGGACCGCAGCGGCTCGGCGACCTCGCGCTCTCCGACGGCCGCACGGTGTCCGGGGTGATGACCGCCTCCCGCGGCGTTCCGTCCACCCGCATCGTCGACGCGCGGGACGATCCCGGCGCCCGGACGCACCTCGGCGGAGTCGCGCTGGTGCGCCCCCGGGACGCTCGACGCCGCCCGCGCCGCCGGGCGGATCGTCGTCTGCGAGCGCGGGCAGGGTCGGCCGGGTCGACAAGTCGGAGGCGGTGCGCCTGGCCGACGGCGTCGGGATGGTGCTGGTCAACCGGTCCGGCTCCCGGCTGTACGCCGACTTCCACGCCGTCCCCACCCTGCACGTCACCGCGGCCGAGGGCCGCGAGCTCCGCCGGCGTTGCGCGCCCCCGGTCCGCTGACCGGCTCCCTGGCCCGGACGACGACCCCGCGCGTCGCAGGCCGCGGATGCTGCCCACCTCCGCCGCCGGGTCGCCGGAGGCGGGGACGGTGAAGCCCGACCTCGTCGCTGCCGGCTCCGACCTGCTGGCGGCCACCTCGCCGAGCGGCGGGAGCGCCCGCTGGGCGCTGGCCTCGGGTACGTCGGTCGCCACGGCCCGGGTCAGCGGCCTGGCCGCGGTGCTGCGCTCGGCGCACCCGACGTGGCCGGCGGCACGGGTGCGGTCGGCCCTGATGACCAGCGGCACCAGCGTGGCGCGCGAGCCGGGCTCGCTGCGCCAGGGCGCCGGTCTGCCCCGCGCGGGCATCGCCCTCCGGCCGGGCCTGGTGTACGACGTGCCGCGGTCGGCCTGGCGGACCGCCCTGCAGACCGGCCGGTTCGACCGGCTCAACCTGCCGTCGGTGCTGGTGACCGGTCGCGCCCCGGTGACCGTGCAGCGTCGGGTGACCAACGTCGGGTCACGGTCGATGTACTACTCCGCGGCGCGCTGGGGCTTCACCAGCCACCGGGTCGAGGTCACCCCGGCGGCCCTGCGGATCGCTCCCGGTGAGACCCGGACCGTCCGGATCCGGGTGAGCGGCCGCCCGGGCAGCCGCCGGCCGCGCCGACAGCGGCTGGGTCGCCTGGCGCGGCGCCAACGGCACCCGGGTCCGGATCCCGGTCGTCGTCGCCCCCTGACCCGATCCGCCGAACCGTGCGTCGTGGCGGGCCGAACCGTGCGTCGTGGCGGGCCGAGCCGTGCCTTGTGGCGCGGGGTCAGGCGTCGCGCTTCTCGAACAGCATGTAGGCCAATGCCATCAGCGCCGCGGTGAACACCCCGAAGACGATGAACCCGCCGATCGCGTTCAGCGGGTCGCCGAACACGTCGTACGCCTGGGGCTCGCGCTGCATGATCCGGCCGCCCGCGTTGAACGGGAGGAAGCGGGTGATCTCGCGGTGCTCGCTGAGCCCGGGCAGCACGAAGATGCCCTTGATCAGCGTCTCGATCGCCATCGGCCAGAGGTACATCGCGACCAGTGCGAAGGTCTGGTTGCGGAACAGGATGGTCAGGCTCATCACGATCCACGTGAGCAGGACGGTGTAGACGACCCGGCGGCCGATCGCGGCCAGCAGCGCCGGGATGTCGTAGTCGAGGTCGAGGCCGGCGAACCAGATCGTCGCGACCACGAACGAGACGATGCAGGTCGCGACGACGACGACGGCGACCCAGGCGGCAGGCGACGAGGTACTTCGCGATCCACACCGACGAGCGTTGCGGCAGGGCGGTGAGCGTCGCCCGGATCATGCCGTGGCGGTACTCGTGGCCCCAGCTGAAGATGCCGATGATCGAGACGATGTAGGCGACCACGTAGAACATCGGGTCGAAGTTCGAGAACTGGGTCATCATCATCTCGAGCGTGATGAGCGAGTCGTCCTTGCTCACCGTGCCCGTGGTGATGTCGGACGAGCCGAGGCGCAGCGCCATCGCGACCAGGAAGGTCAGCCCGACGGCCACGACCAGGGTGCCGCCGCTGAGCCACCAGGTGGAGCGCAGCGTGGTGAGGCGTCGCCATTCGTACTTCAGCGCCGCGTTCATCCACGGCCTCCCGTCGGGTCGTCGGTGCCGTACGGCGGGGGGGCGGCTGCTGTCCGCCGGGTGGCGGTGGCTGCCATCCCGGGGCGGCCCTGGGGCGGCGGACCCTGCGGCGGCGGACCCTGCTGCCATCCCGGGGGCGGCCCGGCTGCTGCGGCTGTTGCCACCCACCGTGCGCCGGGGCGTGCGCCTGGAACTCCTGCGAGCCACCGGTGATCTCGAGGAAGGCGTCCTCCAGGGAGGCCTCGCGGGTGGCCAGCTCGTGCACGCGGATCTGGTTCTCGAAGGCGAGGTCGCCGACCTCCACCGCGGTCAGGCCCACGATGTTCAGCTCGCCGGGGGCGGTGGCCTGCACCGAGCCCTCGCCGGCCAGCCGCTGCCCCACGAGGGCGGCGAGGTCGCGCGCCTGCGGCGTACGCACGAGCACGAAGTTGCGAGTGCTGCGCTGGGTGAACTCGGAGACCGGGCCGTTCGCGATCATCCGGCCGCGGCCGATGACGACCAGCTCGTCGGCCATCAGCGCCATCTCGCTGAGCAGGTGGCTGGAGACGAAGACCGATCGGCCCTCGGAGGCGAGCGCCTTGAGCAGGTCGCGCATCCAGCGGATGCCCTGCGGGTCGAGGCCGTTGGCCGGCTCGTCGAGGATCAGCGTGTGCGGGTTGCCGAGCAGCGCCGCCGCCAGCCCGAGCCGCTGGCCCATGCCGAGCGAGAACGTGCTCGGCTTCTTGCCGGCCACGTCGGCGAGGCCGACCATGCCCAGCACCTCGTCGACCCGGCCGTCGGGGATGTCGTTGGCCGCGGCCAGCATCCGCAGGTGGTTGCGGGCGGTGCGGGTCGGGTGGAACGGCTTGGCCTCGAGCAGCGCCCCGACCTCGCGCATGGGTTGCTGGATGCTGGTGAACGGACGGCCGTCGAAGGTGCAGGTGCCCTCGCCGCGGTCCAGGCCCAGCATCAGGCGCATCGTCGTGGACTTCCCGGAGCCGTTGGGTCCCAGGAACCCGGTCACCGTGCCCGGCCGCACGTCGAACGACAGGTTGGACACCGCCGTCTTGCCGCCGTAGCTCTTGCTCAGCCCTCGGGCCTCGATCACCGCCATGAGCGGCCCCCTTCGTGTCGGTGACGCATGCGGATCAGTCCTGGTCCTTGGAGACACGCATCTCGCGGTCACCGAACATCACGCGGTCGCCGTCGAGCAGCGTCGCCGGTCGGCCGGCCGACAGCTCGCGCGACACGCCGCGACGGACCAGGATCGAGCCGTTCGTGGAGCCGCGGTCCATCACCACCAGCGCGCCGTCGCCGGCGAGGTGGAACTGCGCGTGGGTCTTGGAGATCGACATGTTCTGCGAGACCAGGGGTACGACGTGGCGCACCGGCTCGCCGGCCCGGCCCTCGGGACGGCGGCCGACCAGGCCGAGACCCTCGACCACGAAGCTCTCCCCGGAGTCGAAGGTGACCCGCCAGGTCGTACGTCGGGGTCGTGGCCGGTCCCGCCCGCCGGGGGCTGGCCGGTGGCCGGACCCGGGTCGGCGGAGTGCCGCCCCCGGGCGCGGGCCGCGGTCTGGGCCGATCGGCAGCGGGTACGGCGCCGTGGTCGGCGGCCCGTCGCGGCGGCGGACCCTGCGTCGGCTGAGCAGGCGCGGGCTGCTGCGACGGCTGCACGCGCGGGAAGTCGGCGGGCGGCGGCGCCGGCGTCAGTGGGCGGATCGGCGTGGCCGGCGTACGCGCCTGCGGACCGAGCCCGGCACCCGAGCCGGCGGCGGTGACCGGGGACCGAGGACCCGGGCCGCCGTTCGACGTCGACGCCGGGATCACCGGGAACGGCCGGCAGGTTGCTGCCGGACCGGCATCAGCCGCATCGCGGTCAGGTTCACCACGTGGCGGGGACGCTCGTCCTCGATCGCCTCGGCGACCTCCACCGGGCGGACGTCCACGACGAGCGAGTGGGCGACGTGGTCGTGCCACCCACGCCGGGCGCCGGACCGGTCCTCGACCGCCGTCCAGGCCAGGGTGGCCGTGCCGAGGCCGAACATCGGCAGCGTGCCGAGGCCCAGGATCGTCGTACGCAGCAGGGCCCGGCCGACGCCGATCGGCGTGCCGGACTCCGGGTCGACCACCCGCAGCCCGAAGGCGGACTTGCCGGGCGAGGTGCCGCGGAGACCCAGCACCAGCGCGAAGACCGCCCCGACCAGCAGCAGGGCACCGACCACGGCCACGACGCCGAGCAGCACCTCGTCCTCGCGGAACAGCCACCACCACGCCGCGACCCCGGCCGCGCCGACCAGCGACCACCCGATGAGCCGGTCGAGGGCGAACGCGTAGAACCGTCGGTCGAGCGACGCCACGGGCGCTGACGAGTGTGCCGAGATCATCAGGACGGGCGGGCTCTCAGAGGTTCGTGACCTGGATGGTGACCCCGTCCCCGAGGTCGATGACGGCGCCCGGGAGCAGCTGCACGGACATGCCGGGCTGGAGGTCCTCCGGCGCCAGGCCGGGCTGGGTGAGCACGGTGCCGTTGGTGGAGCCCATGTCGGTGACGACCGCGCTGCCGTGGTCGGCGCCGGAGCCGGGCCGCACCTCGAGATGGGTCGAGGAGATCTCCTGGTGCGGGCTGGGCACGGTCACCAGCCGCGGCTGGTCGGTCGAGGTGAAGCGGCGCGCCTCGGGGGCGCGGCCGACCAGCACCGCGCGGTCCACGTCGACGATCTCGCCGTTGGAGAACACCAGGCGCGCGACCGGCTGCGCGGTGACGCTGGGCGCCGGCGGCTGTCCGGGGATGCCGGGCTGCTGCCGGGCGAACTGGCTCGGGTCCCAGCCCCCGGCGACGGTGTGCCCGTCGTGGTCGGCGTCGTCGGGAGCGGCCGGCGGCACCGGGGCGCCGCCGAACGGGGTGGGCGGTACCGGCGGCGGGGACGCGTAGACGTTGCCCGGCGCGTCACCCCAGGGGTACGCCGGAGTCCCGGCGGGCTGCTGTCCGGGCTGGTCGGCGGGCTGCTCGTACGCGTGCTGGCCGCCGACCGCAGGCTGCTCGCCCGGGGCGCCCGCGTCCGGTGCCTCGTCGGCGGGTGCCGCGTCGGCAGGTACCTCGTCCGGTGCCTCGTCGAACGCCGGGTCGGAGAACGGCCAGAACTCGCTGGACTGCTCGACGGCCGGCTCGTCCTCGAAGCGGTCGTCGGTCGCCGCGTCGGCAGGCTCTCCGGCGGCAGGCTCACCGGCGGCAGGCTCACCCCCCGCTGGCTCCTCCGCGGCCGACCCCTCGGCGTACGTCGCGAACGGCTCGTCGGACAGGGCGTCGAACTGCTCGGTGGGCTGGTCGACCTGCTGCTCGGCGGGCACCTCGTCCTGCTCACCGACCGGCTCCTCGCCCGCGGGACGCTCGGCGTACCCGAACCCGTCGTCGACGGTCTCGGTCGGCTCGGTGTCGAACAGCGGGTCGACGAGGGGGTCGAGAAGGGGGTCGGGGGTCGCCGGGACGGGCTCCTCGGTCAGCCGGCTCCACCGGACCCGGATCGACGTCGGTCGGGCGGTCCGCGGCGGCCTCGTCCTCGGACAGCTCGCCGAGCGGCACCACCACCGGAACCGCGGCGAAGGCACCTCCCGCGGAGGTGTCACCGGCGTCGTGCACGTCCGCGTCGTACGTCGCACCGGGCGTGGGCGCCGGCTCGGGCTCCGGCGCGGGCACCGGCGCGACCGCGACCGCGACGGCCGGGGCCGGTGCGGCTTCGGCGGCGACGGCCTGCGGCGGCTCGTCGACCCGCGAGACACGCACCAGGCCGGTCTCGATCAGGTAGTCCTCGGAGCCGCCCTCGTCCTCGAGGTGCAGCCGGACGGAGGTCACGTCGGTGAGGATCTTCTCGACCCAGGTGGCCGCGGCGCCGCCGTCGACCTCGACCGGGTCACCGTCGCCGACGGTGAAGGTGGCGCGGGCGGCACCGCGCAGCACGATCCGGGTCGGCTCGTCGCCGGTGCTGACCAGCACGAAGCCGGGCAGCCCGCGCAGGCCGCTGGCGATGAGCGCGTCGAGCAGCTCGTGGAAGTCGGAGCCGGCGTCGACGAGCTCCCAGAGCTCGGCGACGCGTCGCCTTCTCGCTCGGGGGCAGCAGCACGCTGGCGTTGTCGCCGAAGATGCCGAACCAGCCGCCCGAGCGGTACGAACGGACGGTGCTCAGGTCCTCCGTCATGGCAGGGCTCCCAACTTCTCCTCGAGGCTCACCGGGGCCGTGCGCGTGTCGTGCGCCTCCCCGGACTCGGCCCATCCCACCACATCGACCACGACGGCCGTGGCGTTGTCCTGTCCTCCGGCGGCGACCGCGGCAGCCACGATCCGCTCCGCCGCGTCACGCGGGTCCGGGCGCGGTCGCGAGGATCTCCTCGATCTCCTGGTCGTCGATCATCCCGCTCACGCCGTCGGAGCAGAGCACGACGCGGCTCGCGGACTCCAGCGGCAGCAGGAAGAAGTCGGGCTCGCGGAGCTCCGGTCCGCCGAGCGCGCGGGTGATCACGTGCCGGGCCGGGTGGTGGGCCGCGGTGTAGGCGTCGATCTTGCCGGCGTCCATGAGCTCCTGCACGAGCGAGTGGTCGACGCTCACCTGGTCGAGGGTGCCCTCGTGCAGCCGGTAGATGCGGGAGTCACCGAGGTTCGCCAGCAGCCACTTGGGCCCCTCCTCGTCCTCGCACAGCAGGGCGGCGACGACGGTGGTGCCGGCGTACCAGTCGGGCTCGCCCTCGGTGCGGTTCGCGTCGCCGTACTCACGGATCCGGCGCTGGGAGGCCGCGAGGCACTCGGTGACCACCTCGGTGCCGCGGGTGGAGTCGTAGCCCTGGTGGGCGAGGCGGGCGAACTCCTCGACCACGATGCGGCTGGCGACGTCCCCGCCGCGGTGCCCGCCCATGCCGTCGGCGACGACGAAGACCGGCGGCGAGGCGAAGTAGGAGTCCTCGTTGACCTCGCGCACGCGACCGACGTCGGTGGCGGCTCCGCTGTGCAGGTGCACCACGCCTAGGCCTCTCCGTGATCAGTCGCATGAACAGTCAGGTCGAGCGTCCGGTCCACGGCCGGGGCCATCGTCGTCCGGGACCCGACCCGCACTAGTAGCGTAGGCGGGATGGCTGAGGACACGTCGGCCGGAACGGTGTTCCGGTCCCTGGCGGACCAGGTGCGCGCCTGGCCCGAGCCTCGCCTTGCGCAGCTGCTGCGCCTCCGGCCCGATCTGGCCACACCCGCTCCTCAGGATTCCGGTCAGCTGGCCGCTCGCGCGGCGACACGGGCGTCGGTCCTGCGCGCGCTCGACCGGCTGACCCATGCCGAACTCGTGGTCCTTCATGCCCTGGTCGCCGCGGGCCAAACCCCGCGGTCCGAAGTCGCCGGGCTGGCCGACGCGGCGCCCGACTCGATCGCCGCCGCCGTCGGCCGGCTCGAGGACCTGGCCCTGGTCTGGGAGTCCTCGGCCGGGCTGCGGCCGCTGACCGTGGTCGCCGAGCTGATCGGCCGGGTGCCCGACGTCGGCGGCGGCCCGGTCGACGTACCCCCGGAGCTGGTGACCAGCACCCACGACCCCGCACTCGCCACCCGGGCCGGCGCGGGCGCGGCCTTCGACGCCGTACGCCGGGTGGAGCTGCTGCTCGACCACTGGAGCACCGCACCGCCGCCGATGCTGCGCGCCGGAGGCCTCGGGGTGCGCGACCTGCGGTCGGTGGCCGCACTGCTCCACGTCGACGACCGGACCGCCGCGTTCGTGGTCGAGCTGGCGGCCAGTGCCGGCCTGCTCGCGCCGGGGGCGCCCGGCGACCTGCCGGAGAGCTGGCTGCCCACGGATGCGTACGACGCGTGGTCGCGACGCACGGCCGCCGAGCGGTGGACCGACCTGGTCCGGGCCTGGCTCTCGAGCGCCCGCACCTCCGGCGACGTCGGGTCGCGCGACGCCACCGGCAAGCCGCTGAACGCACTCTCCCCCGGGCTGGTCGACCCGCACCTGGTGGACACCCGCGGGATGGCCCTGGCCCAGCTGGCCGCGCTTCCCGAGGGCGAGGGACTTGCTTCCGGCACGGGTGTCCCGTCCCTGGTGGCGCGGGTGCGCTGGCTGCGGCCGCGCCGCCCGGCCTCGCAGGGGCCGCTGGTCGCCTGGGCCGTCGAGGAGGCGGCGATGCTCGGCCTGACCGGGCTCGGCGCGCTGACGCCGGCCGGCCGGCTGCTGCTCGGCGGCGACGCGACGGCGGCCGCCGAGGCCCTCGAGCCGCTGCTGCCCGCCCCGCTCGACCACATCCTCGTCCAGAGCGACCTCACCGCGATCGCACCCGGCCCGCTCGAGAGCCACCTCGCCGCGCAGCTGCACCAGGTCGCGGACGTCGAGTCCCGCGGCGGGGCCACCGTCTACCGCTTCTCCGCCTCGTCGGTGCGCCGGGCGCTGGACGCCGGCTGGTCCGCACGCGAGGTGCACGACTTCCTCGCCGACGTCTCCCGCACGCCCGTGCCGCAACCGCTGACCTACCTCGTCGACGACACCGCCCGCACGTTCGGCACGCTGCGGGTGGGGTACGCCGAGGCGTTCCTGCGCAGCGACGACGAGGCCGCGCTCGAGACCCTGCTGCGCGACCGCCGCGCCGCGACCCTGGGACTGCGCAAGCTGGCCCCGACCGTGGTCGTCAGCACCACCCCCATCGACGTACTGCTGCCGCGGCTGCGCGACCTCGGGCTGGCGCCGGTGCTCGAGGCGGAGGACGGCACGGTCCGCGTCGCGCGCCCCGACGTACACCGGTCGCGGACGCCGAAGGCCCGGCCCGGCGGCCGGGAGGCGGCCCGCGAGAGCGCCCACGTCGCCGCCGCGGTCGCCGCGATCCGGGCCGGCGACCGGGCCGCCGCGGCCCGGCCCACCTCGGCCTCGGCCGGCACCACGCCGGCCGAGTCGCTGGCCGCGCTGCGGCTGGCGATCGAGGCCCGGGCCACGGTCTGGATCGGGTACGTCGACAACCACGGCACCACCACCGAGCGGATCGTCGACCCGGTGCGCGTCGAGGGCGGCCAGCTCACGGCGTACGACCACCGCAGCGAGGACGTCCGCGGCTTCGCCGTGCACCGGATCACCGCGGTTCGTGCGGTCGACCCGGCGTCCCCAGCCGGTCCGTAGACTTGGCGGGATGGACTTCCTCCGGTACGCCGAGTCGGCGGCGGCGCTGCTGAACGCCGACGTCGCGGACGTGCCTGCCCTGACCGAGCACCTCGGCGGCCGCACCTGGCTGCACGACCAGGTGGACGGCCGGGGACTGCGCCGCACTGGTCCGCTTCCAGGAGGAGCTGCGCCCGGTCTTCGTGGCCTCCGGGACGGGCGACGTGGCCACCGTGATCCGCGACCTCAACGCGCTGATGGAGCGCCACCCGGTGACGCCGATGATCTCCGACCACGACCTCGAGCACCTGCACCTGCACGTCGCCAGCCGCAGCGCCTCGGTCTCCGAGCTGCTCGTCGGCGAGGCACTGCTCGGGCTCGCCACCCTGGTCTGCGACCTCGGCCCGACCCGTCTCGGGGTGTGCGCCGCGGCCGAGTGCGCGCACGTGTACGTCGACACCTCCCCGAGCGGGACCCGCCGCTACTGCTCCGACCGGTGCTCCTCGCGGACCAACGTCGCCGCCTACCGCGCCCGGCAGCGCGCCGCCGTGGACGTGGTGGTCCCATGAGCACCCCAACACGCCACTCGCTGCGCTCGCGCCGCGCCGGGGACCCCGCATGAACGACGGCCCCCTGATCGTCCAGTCCGACAAGACCCTGCTGCTGGAGATCGACCACCCGACCGCGGCCGAGTGCCGCCGCGCGATCGCCCCGTTCGCCGAGCTCGAGCGCAGCCCGGAGCACATCCACACCTACCGGCTGACCCCGCTGGGGCTGTGGAACGCCCGCGCCGCCGGCCACGACGCCGAGCAGGTCGTGGACACGCTGCTCACCTACTCGCGCTACTCGGTGCCGCACGCGCTGCTGGTCGACATCGCCGAGACCATGTCCCGCTTCGGCCGGCTGCGGCTGGAGAAGCACCCGGTCCACGGGCTGGTCCTGGTGAGCAACGACCGCCCCGTCCTCGAGGAGGTGCTGCGGGCCAAGAAGGTCGCCGGGATGATCGGCGACCGTCTCGACGACGACACCGTGGTGGTGCACGCCTCCGAGCGCGGCAACCTCAAGCAGGCGCTGCTCAAGCTGGGCTGGCCGGCCGAGGACTACGCCGGGTACGTCGACGGCGAGGCGCACCCGATCGCCCTCGACGAGACCGACTGGACGCTGCGGACCTACCAGACCGAGGCGGCCGAGGCCTTCTGGCACGGCGGCTCCGGCGTCGTCGTGCTCCCCTGCGGCGCCGGCAAGACCCTGGTCGGCGCGGCCGCGATGGGCCACGCCCAGGCGACCACGCTGATCCTGGTGACCAACACCGTCTCGGCCCGCCAGTGGAAGGACGAGCTGGTCAAGCGGACGTCCCTGACCGCCGACGAGATCGGCGAGTACTCCGGGGCCGTCAAGGAGATCCGCCCGGTCACCATCGCGACGTACCAGGTGCTGACCACCCGCCGGAAGGGCGTCTACACCCACCTCGAGCTGCTCAACGCCCGCGACTGGGGCCTGATCCTGTACGACGAGGTGCACCTGCTGCCGGCGCCGATCTTCCGGATGACCGCCGACCTGCAGGCCCGCCGGCGGCTCGGGCTGACCGCGACGCTGGTGCGCGAGGACGGCCGCGAGGGCGACGTGTTCTCGCTGATCGGCCCCAAGAGGTACGACGCCCCGTGGAAGGACATCGAGTCCCAGGGGTACATCGCGCCGGCGGACTGCGTCGAGGTGCGGGTGACGCTGCCCTCCGCCGAGCGGCTCGTCTACGCGACCGCGGAGCCGGAGGAGCGCTACCGGCTCGCGTCCTGCACGCACCACAAGATCGACGTGGTCAAGCAGCTGGTCGCCCGGCACCAGGACCAGCCCACGCTGGTGATCGGCCAGTACCTCGAGCAGCTCGACGAGCTCGCCGCCGCCCTGGACGCCCCGGTGATCAAGGGCGACACCAGCGTCAACGAGCGGCAGCGGCTCTTCCAGGCGTTCCGCACCGGCGAGGTCGGCCTGCTGGTGGTCTCGAAGGTCGCCAACTTCTCCATCGACCTGCCCTCGGCCGAGGTCGCGATCCAGGTGTCGGGCTCGTTCGGCTCGCGCCAGGAGGAGGCGCAGCGGCTCGGCCGGCTGCTGCGGCCCAAGGACGAGGGCAAGTCGGCGCACTTCTACACGATCGTGTCGCGCGACACCGTCGACGCGGAGTTCGCCCAGAACCGGCAGCGGTTCCTGGCCGAGCAGGGCTACGCCTACCGGATCGTCGACGCCGACGACCTCGAGGTCTCCTGACCCGTCCCGGTCGCGACGTACGCCGCCACGATGTCGCGCTTGGACAGGCTGGTGTGCGCGGTGTTCATGCCGTCCAGGAAGCCGAAGTCGAGCCGCTCGAAGCGCTCGCGCACGCCGTCCACCAGCGGCCGGATGAACCAGTGGCTGCCCCGGTCGACCGTCGCGGCGTCGCGGGGCCGGAAGTCGGCGCCGACCTGCGGCACGGTGAACGCGTAGTCGCGGCGCAGCCGGGCCCGCTCCGCCTCGTCGACGCGGGAGAGGTGGGCGTGCCGCATCTCGAAGTCGGGGTGCGTGGCCGGCGGCTCCGACCAACGGGCGCGGCTCCGGCTGTCGCGACCAGACCTGGAAGACGGTGCGGACGCTGACCGCGCGTCCGTCGGCGTCGAGGAAGCCGTCGCAGTCGAAGGCGCCGGCGAGGTGGAAGTGCGGGTCCACCCGGTTGGTGAAGGTCCACTTGTTGAAGCTGCGCGGCAGGATGAACGCCACCGCGTCGCTGAAGCCGCAGGCGTGGTCGAGGAAGCGCATCGCGAGCGCCCCGCGCTGGCCGAACGGCGGGTTGCCGACGGTCAGCACGCGGCCGGCGTCCGGGGGCGGAGTCCAGGACAGGAAGTCGGCTGCCGGTCACCCCGGGATGCCGCGGCACGAGGTCCAGGCCGAGCGTGCGCTCGGCGGGCAGGTGGTGCAGGAACGCTCCGGTGCCGGCGCTCGGCTCGACGACCAGGTCGAACCCGTCCAGCGGCAGCAGCGACGTCCGTGTACGCCACGCACCGGCGGGCCAGGTCGGGTGCGGTGAAGAACTCCTCGCGGCCGACCGTGCGCTTCACGCCCGGTCCCTCACCGGCGTGCCCCCGAGCAGGAGCCGCCACGAGCGGACCAGCCCGGCGTCGACGTAGGCCTTGCTCGACCCGCCGGGCCGGACCTGCGCGTCCACGTGGAACTGGCGTACGCCGGCGCGCACCAGCCACGGCACCTGCTCGGCGACCAGGCCCTCGCCGGGCAGCATGCCGGGCGGCGATCTCCGGGTCGGACTGCGCCAGGGCCAGCAGGTCGTCGTAGCCGACCCCCAGGCCGCGCGGCGAGCCGGCCGAGCAGACCGCGTCGAGGCCGGGGAAGGTGCGCAGCCGCCGCCAGGCGCGCACCGGCTCGAGGCAGTCGTCGACCAGCGACGGGAACGTCCACGGCACGCCGTCGAGCTTCCCGGCCAGCGCCAGGCAGGTGTCCTCGTCGATCTCGAGGTCGGGGTCGAGGAAGCCGAACGCGACACCGTCGGCCCCGAGTGCGACGTACTCCTCGGCGAGTCCGACCAGGCGGGTGAACTCGCCGCCGGTGGTGGTGTGGGAGTCGTTGAGCCGGAGCGTGACCCGGACCGGGAGGTCGGTCTCCTTGAGCACCGACGAGACGACCTGGAGGTCCGGGGACAGCCCGGCCTCGGTGGCCAGCCACAGCCGGTCGGCACCGCCCTCCTGCGCGCCCGCCACGTCACGGGCGTGCAGCACGCCGACGTCGAGCAGTGCGGTCATGCCCGAACTCTAGGCGGCGGAGCAGGTGTTCCGGCCCAGCGCGCCCGGCGGAATCACTGCGGTTTGGTCCCCAACCGCAACGAAATGGGGCACGGGCATGCAGTTTGTGACCAATGGGCGCATCGACGCGCGACGGGCGGCGGCGTCAGTGCTTGTGCGCGAACTGCACCCAGAGGGTGTAGCGGTCCGCACGGAAGACCGAGCGGGAGACCTCGATGGTCTTCTCGTCGACCTTGGCGCGACGCGAGATGCGCAGCACCGGCGCACCGGGCTCGACCTCGAGCAGGCCCGCCTCCTCGTCGCTGGCGACGCCGGCGGCGACGGAGTCCTCGGCCCACGAGGGGCGCAGGCCACGCTCGGCGAGCGCGGTGTAGAGGCTGGTCGGCATCCCGCTCTGCAGGAAGCCGGGCAGCAGGATCTCGGAGAGGTAGGCGTCCTCGATGCACATCGGCTTGCTGTCGGCACGCCGCAGCCGCTTCCAGTGCAGGACCGGGTCGCCCTCGGTGAGCTCGAGGGCGCGGGCGATGCCGGGCCCGGCCTTCTCGCGGCGCGCGACCAGGGTCTGGGACTCCGCGAGCAGCCCGCGCCGTCCCATGTCCTCGGTGTAGCCCATGAGCCGGCCGACCTCGGCGCGCGGCGGCGCGACGAACGTGCCGCGGCCGGGCGCCCGGTGCAGGAGCCCTTCGGCGACGAGGGCGTCGATGGCCTGCCGGACGGTCATCCGGGCGACGCCGAAGCGCTGCACCAGCTCCCGCTCGGACGGTGCGGCTGTGCCGGGGGCGGCGCCGTCGAGGAGGTCCCGGAGGTACTCCCGGATGGCGACGTGCTTGAGTTGCCGACGGGCCGGCACCTCGACAGTTTCGCTCACGTTTCGGAGTCTAGGTTCGCGGCGCCCCGGGGTCGCCACCAAAGGGACAAGATGGCCCAAAGGTGCCAGTGACCCAAAGAAGACTTGACACGTCCGAGTAGGACGTCCGGCCCTATCCGGACGCCCTGGCCCCGAGGTGCGGTCATTCCGTCGCGATCGCGGTGAGTACGTCGAGGCGCGCGGCGCGGCGGGCCGGGAAGACCGCCGCCAGCACGCCGGTCAGCGCCGCGAGGACCAGGAATCCCGCCATCCAGGTCCACGGGATGGCCAGCTCGGTCAGCCCCTGGTCCTCCAGCGCGAGCACCAGCGTGGAGCCGAACACCAGGCCCATCACCATGCCGAGCAGGGCACCGAACACCGCGACCACGACCGACTCGAGCCGGATCATCGTGCGCAGCTGTCGTCGGCTCAGCCCCACCGCACGGAGCAGCCCCACCTCGCGGGTCCGCTCGATCACCGAGAGGCTGAGGGTGTTGACGACGCCCGAGGATCGCGATGATCACCGAGAGCCCGAGCAGACCGTAGATCAGGTAGAGGAACTGGTTGACCTGCTTCTTCTGCTCCGCGGCGTACCCCTCGGGGTCCTTGACGGTGACCGTCGGCAGGTCCTTGGTGACCTGCTCGATCTCCGCCCGCACGGTGTCGGTGTCCGCGCTCGGCTCCTTGGTCACGAAGACCATCGAGTCCAGCGGCGCGAGGCCGCCCTTGACCAAGGTGTCCGGCGTGACGAGGTAGTTGCCCGGGCAGCACGGGCGCCTGCCCGAAGATCGCCACCACGCGGAGCTTCACGTCGCCGCCCTGGAACTTCATGGTGACCGTGTCGCCCAGGTCGAGGCCCTTGTCCTTGGCCTCCCGCTCGGTCACGGCGACCGTGCCGGGCCGGAGGTCGGCGAGCGTGCCCTCGGTCATCGGCACCGCGAACGCGAAGCGGATGGTCCTCGGGTCCATGGCGGCCACGAAGCCCCGGCCGCCCTCGATCTCCGGGAACGCCTGCCGGACCTGGGTCACCGCCTGCACGCCGTCGAGCTTGCGCACCTGGGCGGCGACGTCGGGCGAGAAGGACTGGCCGACCACGTTGGAGATGATGAACTGCGAGGTCAGCGTCTTGCCGATCGCGGCGTCGGTGCTGGCCGAGGCCGAGGTCCCGAAGATCGACATCATCGCCATCAGGGCGAGGCCGATCATCAGGGCGCTCGCGGTGGCGGCGGTACGCCGGGGGTTGCGCAGCGCGTTCTGGGCGGCCAGCGAGCCGACCGTGCCGAACAGCCGGCGGTAGACGACCCCGAACAGCAGCAGCACCGGCTTGCCCAGCCAGGCGCTCATCAGGGCGATGCCGATCAGCACGGCGAGGATCCCGCCGCCGATGAGCACCAGGCCGGTGGTGCCCTCGCCGAGCAGCCCGAACGTCATCCCGGCGGCACCGAGCACCACGAGGCCGACGCCCACCATCACGCCGGCGACGCAGCGTCGCCTCGGGCAGCGCGACGTCGTCGCGCATGGCGGCCATGGGCGGGATCCGCGAGGCCCGGACCGCGGGCAGGATCGAGGCGATCGCGGTGACGACCAGCCCGACGCCGTACGACCAGGCCACCGTCTGCCACGTGACCGGGAACTCCGCCCGGCTCAGGTCGAGGCCGATCAGGCCGAAGACCCACCGCAGGCCGAGCGCGAGCAGGTAGCCGACGCCGAGGCCGACGGTGGAGCCGACCAGGCCGACCGCGAGCGCCTCGGTGACCACCGACCGGTTGATCTGGCGCCGGGAGGCGCCGAGGGCGCGGAGCAGGGCCAGCTCCCGGCTGCGCTGGGCGACCAGGATCGAGAAGGTGTTGATGATGAGGAAGACGCCGACCACCAGCGAGATCCCGGCGAACACCAGCAGGAACGTCTGCAGGAAGCCGAGGATCTCGTCGAGGGTCTCCTGGTTCTTCTTGACGTACTCGTCACCGGTGCGGGCCTCGACGCCGGCCGGCAGCACCTTCTGGGCGGCGTCGGCGAGCTGCTGCTGCGAGACGCCGTCCGCGGCGTTCAGGGAGATCGAGGAGTAGGCGCGCTTGCCGCCGAAGAACTGGTCCTGCATGAAGCGCTCGTCGAAGACGGTCAGGGTGGCACCGTTGGTGCCGCCGCCCGAGCCGAACTCGATCTCGCCGGTCAGCGTCGCCTCCATCGTCGGCGGGGCGCCGGGCGTGGCCAGGGTGACGGTGTCGCCGAGGTCGAAGCCGCCCTTGTCGATGGTGTCGACGTCGAGCGCGATCTCGTACGGCGCGTCGGGCAGCTCGCCGCGGGTCAGCGCGACGATCGGCTTGCCGGTGAGCGAGGTCGCCGAGGTGTAGTTGAAGGCCAGGCCGGGCGGGCCGTTGCCGCCGATCACCTTGCCGTCCTTGCCGATGACGAACACGGTCTGGAGGGAGTTCTGCGGGTGCACCGAGGCGACCTCGGGCAGCTTCTCCAGCTTGCCGACGACCGCGGCCGGGATGGTGCGGTTGTCCTGCTGGGCGTCGAAGTCGTTGGCACCCTGCGGGGCGATCTCGACGTCCGCGGTGGAGCCCTCGATGATGTCGTCGAAGGCGCCGCCCATCGCGTCGGTGAAGATCATCGACCCGGCGACGAAGGCGACGCCGAGCACGATCGCGAACGCGGAGAGCAGCAGCCGGACCTTGCGGGCGAGCAGGTTGCGCCAGGTGAACCTCAGCACGGCGTCAGCCCTGCGCCGGCGGGACCGGGGCGACCCGCGCGCTGACCTCGGTCAGCTTCTGGATCACCGAGTCGCGGTCCGGGTCGCGGAGCTCGTCGACGATGGTGCCGTCGGCCAGGAACACGACCCGGTCGGCGTACGCCGCGGCGACCGGGTCGTGGGTGACCATGACGATGGTCTGGCCGTAGTCGTCGACGCTGCGCCTCAGCAGGGTGAGCACCTCGGCGCCGGAGTGGGAGTCGAGGTTGCCGGTCGGCTCGTCGGCGAAGACGATCCGCGGCCGGCTCATCAGCGCCCGGGCCACCGCGACCCGCTGCTGCTGGCCGCCGGAGAGCTCGTTCGGCTTGTGGGTGAGCCGGTCCTCGAGGTCGACGGCGTCGATCACCGTGCGGAACCAGTCGGGCTCGGGCTTGCGCCCGGCGATCGCCAGCGGCAGCAGGATGTTCTCCCCGGCGGTCAGCGTCGGGACGAGGTTGAACGACTGGAAGATGAAGCCGATCTCGTCGCGCCGCAGCAGGGTGAGGTCCTTGTCCTTCATCCCGGTGAGGTCGCGGTCGCCGACGAACACCGACCCGCTGTCCGCGATGTCGAGCGCGGCGCAGCAGTGCATCAGGGTCGACTTGCCGGAGCCGCTGGGTCCCATCACCGCGGTGAACTCGCCGTCGGCGAGGTCGAGGGTGATGTCGTCGAGCGCCCGGACCAGGGCCTGGCCGCTCCCGTAGGTCTTGGTGAGGTTAGCCACGCGCGCCGCCGGCGCTCCCGTCCCAGTGGTCATGTGGCAACCGTAGGGGACGGTACCCCAGCAGGGTGATCAGGTTTTCTCACCGCGATGCCCCGAGTCGCCCCCGAGGTCACCCCGAGACGCGTTCGGGGACACCCTCGGCCGGAACCTGCGCCGGCTCCATCGTCGTACGGCGTCCCGGTCGGTCAGGGGCGGACGACCTCGTGGTCGGCGTCGTAGGTGGCGCCGGTCAGCTTCGTCTTGGCGAAACTGATCAGAGAGGCGATCGTGCTGCCGGGGGTGTCCCAGTACTCCGCCTCGTCGACGTCGACCTTGATCAGCACCGCGTTGGGATCCTCCGGGCCACCGGGCAGCCAGGCCTCGGCGAACGTGTTCCACAGCTCCTTCAGCTTCGCCTCGTCGTCGACGACCGAGGCGGCACCGGTCAGCGCCACCCAGGAGTCGCGGGAGGAGAACGTGAGCGCCACCCGCGGCTCGGCCTCGATGTCGGCGACGTGCCGGGTGTCCCGAGCCGCGATGAACCACATCTCCGCGTCGGGCTCGACCTCCTGCCGGGCCATCGGCACGCTGCGGATGCCGGACCCGCCGAAGGTGGTCAGCATCGCGATGGGCATGTCCCGCATCAGCTCCACGAGTCGCGCGCGGTCACCGGTCTCCGTCATGGGTCCTCCTCGTTCCGGGTGAAGACCGTGCGTACCCATCGGGCCGGGACGCACGCGCCGGATGGCGCATGCGGGCACTTTCCGACCGGAGGGCGGCGCTACCCGTCGGACGGGTCGTCCGAACACCTGTTCGAACTCTTGCGGTATCGTGATGGCGTGGAGTTCCAGGCGAACCTCTTCGACACCGCGGTGGCGCCGTCCCTGTCCGGGCTGGCCGCCATCCGCCGTACGCCGCTCACGCGCGGCGCCTGGGTCGACGTACGCCCCAACTGGGTGCTCGGCGCCGACCCGGTGCTGACCGCGCTGGTCGAGGAGGTCCCGTGGCGGGCCGAGCGCCGCGAGATGTGGGACAAGGTCGTCGACGTGCCCCGGCTGGTGCACACGTACGGCGTCGGCGAGGCGCTGCCGCACGCGGTGCTGGAGGAGGCGCGGGCCGCATTGTCGGCGTACTACCTGCCCGAGCTGGGCGAGCCGTTCGTGACCGCGGGCTGCTGCTACTACCGCGACGGCCGCGACTCGGTCGCCTGGCACGGCGACACGATCGGGCGCGGTCGTCGCGAGGACACGATGGTCGCGATCCTGTCGTTCGGCGACCCGCGCAAGCTGATGCTCCGGCCGCGCGGCGGCGGGTCGTCGGTGTCGTTCACGATGGGCCACGGCGACCTGCTGGTGATGGGCGGCTCGTGCCAGCGCACCTGGGAGCACGCCGTACCCAAGACCGCACACGCCGGCCCGCGCTTCTCCGTCCAGTTCCGCCCCCTCAACGTCTTCTGACTCCCCCCCCGCCGAACCGTGCGTTGTGGCCGGCCGAACCGTGCGTTGTGGCGGGCCCAGACCGTGCGTTGTGGCGCCACAACGCACAGGTCGAGGCGCCACAACGCACGGTTCGGCGGGTCAGGAGCGACGGCGGAGGAGCCTCCGGAGGATCAGCAGGACGACGACGGCACCGGCGATCTGCTTCCAGTAGGACTTGAGCAGGATCGGCAGGACCGTCGCGCCCAGGTCGAGCGCGTCGTCCGAGGCCGGGGCCTTGCGGGCGCCGCCGACCGGACGGGGCGCGGCGGACGTGCCGCCGGCCGCCCCGCACCGGGAGTCGTACCCGGCGCTCGGCGTACTGCCGGACGGCGCCGCAGCGGCGGCGGGCGTGGCGCCCGCCGCCTCGGCAGGTACGGCGGCCTCGGGTGCCGCCTCGGCCGGGGCCGGGGCTGCCTCCTCCTCGGGCTTCTCCACGAACCTCTCCTCGAGGCACGCGACGAACTGCCCGAGCAGCTTGTCGGAGACGTCCTGCATCACGCCACGGCCGAACTGCGCCGGCTTGCCGGTGATCGCCAGGTCCGTGACCACGGTGACCTCGGTCCCCTCCGCGACCTCGGCCATCGAGAGCGTCACGTGGGCGCCCGCGGTGCCGTTGCCGCGCTTGTCCTTCCCCTTGGCCTCGATGACGAACTTGTGCGCCGCCTCGTCCTTCTCGAGGAAGGTGCCCGAGCCGTTGTAGACGAGCGCGATCGGTCCGAGCTTGACCTTGCAGGAGCCGGTGAACGAGTTGCCGTCGAACTCGGTCACCTGGGCACCCGGGAAGCACTCCGCGACGGACGCGATGTCGTTGAAGTGCCCCCAGGTCTCGTCGATCGAGAGCGGGACGGTGAAGGAGTGGGTCAGATCCATCCGGTCATCCTCCCGCAGCGGCGAGGACCGCGCGCCGCGTGAGCACCGTCGCGAGATGCCGGCGGTAGTCGGAGTCGCCGTTGAGGTCCGAGGGCGGGTTGGTGCCCTCGGCGGCCGACGCCGCGGCCGCGCGTACGGCGTCCTCGGTGGCGGGCTGCCCGACCAGGGCCTGCTCCACCGCGGTCGCCCGCAGCGGGGTCGAGCCCATGTTGGTCAGGCCGATCCGGGCCTCGGAGATGGTGCCGCCGTCGGCCTTCACGGTCGCGGCGACCGCCACGATCGGCCACTGGTGGGCGACCCGCACGAACTTCTCGTAGTGCGCGCCCCAGCCGGTGTGCTTGGGGATCCGCACCTCGGTGAGCAGCTCGCCCTCGGCGATCGCGGTCTCGAAGAGGTCGACGAAGAAGTCGTCGGCCGCCACCGTGCGCGAGCCGTTGGGACCGGCGATGACGAACTGCGCGCCGAGCGCCAGCGCCGGAGCGCCGAGGTCACCGGCCGGGTCGGCGTGCGCCAGCGCGCCGCCGAAGGTGCCCCGGTGCCGGATCTGGGCGTCCGCGAGGTGCTCGACCGCCTTGGTGATCAGCGCGGCGTGCTCGGCGACCAGCGGGTCGGAGCCCACGTCGGCGTGGGTGGTCATCGCCCCGATGACGATGGCGTCGCCGTCGTCGCGGATCCCGCGCAGGGCGTCGATCTTCCCCAGGTCGATGACCATCTCGGGGGCGTTGAGGCGCATCCGGAGCACCGGCAGCAGGCTCTGCCCGCCGGCGATCACCTTGGCGTCGTCACCGTGCTCGGCGAGCGCGGCGAGGGCCTCCTCGACCGAGGTCGGCGCGAGGTAGTCGAACTGTGCGGGGATCACTGGTTTCCTCCATCATCCGTCGCGCCGGCCGTTCGGTCGGTCGTTCCTTCCATCCCGGTGGACGGGTCGAAGTGGGGCGCCGCTGCGCCCTCGGTCGCCGCGTCGCCACCCCGGCCGACACCCTGGACCGCCTTCCACACCCGCTCGGGCGTGCACGGCATCTGGATGTCGTTCACCCCGAAGTGCCGGATCGCGTCCACGACCGCGTTCACCACGGCCGGGGTCGAGGCGATCGTGCCGGCCTCGCCCACGCCCTTGGTGCCGAGCGTGTTGGTCAGCGACGGCGAGGTGGTGTGGTCGATGTCGAAGCTGATCGTGTCGGCCGCGGTCGGGACGAGGTAGTCCACGAACGAGCCGGACACCAGCGTGCCGGCGTCGTCGTACACCGCCTCCTCCCACAGCGCCTGGGCGATGCCCTGCACCAGCCCGCCGTGCACCTGCCCGGAGACGATCAGCGGATTGATGATGTTGCCGATGTCGTCGCAGCAGGCGTACTTCCGCATCGTCACCTGACCGGTCTCGGTGTCCACCTCGACCGCGCACAGGTGGGTGCCGTGCGGGAAGTTGAAGTTCACCGGGTCGTACGTCGCCTCGGAGTCCAGCGACGCCTCGATGCCGTCGGGGAGGTTGTGCGCCGCGAACACGGCGGTCGCGAGCTCGCCGATGGCGACGCCCTGGTCCGTGCCCTTGACGGTGAACTTCCCGCCGGAGAACTCCAGGTCGTCCGAGGACGCCTCGAGCACGTGGGCCGCGACCACCCTCGCCTTCTCGATCACCTTGTCGGCCGCCTTCACGATCGCCTCACCGCCGACGACCAGCGACCGGGAGCCGTAGGTGTCCAGGCCCTTGTGGGAGACCTGCGTGTCACCGTGGAGGATCTCGACGTCCTCGAACGCCACGCCCAGCCGGTCGGCGACGATCTGGCTGAACGCCGTCTCGTGGCCCTGGCCGTGGGCGGAGGTGCCCGTGACCACCTCGACCTTGCCGGTGGGCAGCATCCGCACGCTCGCGTGCTCCCAGCCGCCGGCGCCGTAGTTGAGCTGGCCCAGCACGCGGGACGGCGCGAGACCGCACATCTCGGTGAACGTCGAGACGCCGATCCCGAGCTGGACCTGGTCACCGGACTCCCGGCGCCGCTTCTGCTCGGCCCGGAGCTCGTCGTACCCGAAGATCTCCTTGGCCCTCTCGGTCGCCGCCTCGTAGTTGCCGGAGTCGTACTCCAGCCCGGCCACCGTGGTGAACGGGAACTCCTCGTGCTGGATCCAGTTCTTCTTGCGCAGCTCGAGCGGGTCCATGCCCACCTCGGTCGCCAGCTCGTCCATCAGCCGCTCGATGGCGTACGTCGCCTCCGGCCGGCCGGCGCCGCGGTAGGCGTCGGTCCAGGTCTTGTTGGTGAGGACCGTCTGGCAGTTGAACTGGTACGCCGGGAACTTGTAGATCGAGTTGAACATGAAGGCACCGAGGACCGGCACGCCGCCACCGACGATGGCGACGTAGGAGCCGAGGTCGGCGAGGAGCTCGACCTTGAGGCCGGTGACCGAGCCGTCCTTGGTGGCCGACAGGGTCAGCTTCTGCCACTGGTCACGTCCGTGGTGGCCCGCCATCAGCGACTCCGACCGGGTCTCGGTGTACTTCACCGGCCGGCCGACCCGGCGGGCGACCGCGAAGGCGATCATCTCCTCCGGGGTCTGCTGGAGCTTGCCGCCGAAGCCGCCGCCGACGTCCGGCGCGATGACCCGGATCTTGGACTCGGGGACCCCGGTGGTCGCGGCCAGCGCGAAGCGCAGGATGTGCGGGATCTGGGTCGCCGACCACATGGTGATCTGCTCGCCGGTCGGGTCGACGACCACGGAACGCGGCTCCATGAACGCGGGGATGAGTCGCTGCTGGCGGTACTCCCGCTCGATGACGATGCCGTCGCCGCGGGCCTTGTCGATGGCCTCGTCGACGTTGCCGCCGGTGCCGGCCTCGGCGGAGTCGAACTTCCAGAAGGCCGACTTGTTGGTGCCGAGGTCCGGATGGGCCAGGACGGTGTCCTCCGCCGACTCCTTGAGGTCGAGCGCCGCGGGCAGCTCGTCGTACGTCACGTCGACCAGCTCGGCGGCGTCACGGGCCGCGGCGGCACTGCGGGCGACCACGACGGCGACCGTCTCGCCGGCGAAGGTGACCCGGTCCGAGGGCATCGGCACGTGCGGCGGGGTGACCTGGTCGGTGGTGATCGCCCAGGCGTTGATGCAGGCACCCTGCGCCTCGCCCAGGTCGGCGCCGGTCAGCACGGTGACCACGTTGGGCGACGCCTTGGCGTCCTCGGTCTCGATCGAGACGATCTTCGCGTGGGCGAAGGGGCTGCGCACCATGGCCAGGTGCAGCATGCCCGGCAGGGCGAGGTTGTCGGTCCAGCGGGTGCGACCGGTGATCAGGCGCTGGTCCTCCTTGCGGCGGCGGTCGCGACCGATCTCCTTGGCGGTGGTCGGGGTGTCCTCGGTGATCGTCACGACGCACCTCCCGCCGCGGCCGGCTGGCCGGCCTGGGCCGCGGTCTGCACGGCCTTCACGATGTTGTGGTAGCCGGTGCAGCGACAGAGGTTGCCCTCGATGCCGACCCGGATCTCCTGCTCGGTGGGGTTGGGGTTGTCGTTGAGCACGTCGATGCTCTGCATGATCATCCCCGGGGTGCAGAAGCCGCACTGGAGGGCGTGGCACTCGTGGAACGCGGCCTGCACCGGGTGCAGCTCACCGTCCTTGGCCAGCCCCTCGATGGTGGTCACCTCGTGGCCGTCGGCCTGGACCGCCAGCACGTTGCAGGACTTCACGCTCTTCCCGTCGAGGTGGACGGTGCAGGCACCGCAGTTGCTGGTGTCGCAGCCGATCACGGTGCCGGTCTTGCCGAGCTTCTCGCGGAGGTACTGCACCAGCAGCATGCGGGGCTCGACGTCGTCGGAGACGGTGTCCCCGTCAACGGTGAGTTGGATCTTGGTCATGGGCACACAGCTCCCTTGGGAGGTCGAATGACTACCTTTGAGCCGAACCTAGGACGCGGAGGTTGGCGAAAGGTTGGTCAGGAGGTGACCCGGGTCACACGGTCCGGACCGGGTCTCCCGTGGCGCCACGATCGTGGGCTCGCGCCGGCTCGGCGGGCCGGCCGGCGGGCCGGCCGGCGGACCGGGCAGGACGCGGCGGCCGCAGCGCGACCAGCGCCCCGGCCAGCAGCAGGACCCCGCCGGACAGCTCCGCCGCGTTCGGCCGCTCGCCCAGCAGCAGCCAGGCCGCGAGCATCGCGACCGCGGGCGCGACCAGCACCCAGGGCACCACGGCGGAGGAGCGGTTGCGCGAGAGCAGCGCGTTGAAGATCCCGTAGCCCACCAGCGAGGCCAGCCCCGCGGTGTACGCCGTCGACACGACCGCCTGCCACGAGAAGCCGGACAGCGCCGCCCCGACCGCCGCCGGACCGTCGAGGGCGAGGGAGAGCAGGAAGAGCGGGACCGGTACGACGATCGCGGACCACACGGTCAGCGAGAGACCGCCGGTGGCGCCGGAGGCGCGGGACAGCACGTTGCCGATGCCCCAGCTGAGGGCGCCGGCGAGGCAGAGCAGCAGGGCCGTCGTCGAGGTCTGCCCGCCCCGGCCCACGGCGACGAGCGCCAGGCCGGCCGAGCCGACGACGATGCCCGCGACCTGCGCCGCCGTCGGCAGCTCGCGCAGGGCGCCGGCCGCGATCACGACGGTGAAGATCACCTGGGCCTGGAGGACCAGCGCCGCGAGGCCGGGCGGCATGCCGGCGTGCAGCGAGGCGTAGAGGAAGCCGAACTGGCCCATCGACATGAACACCCCGACCAGCACCACCGGGCGCCAGCCGACGGTCGGCCGCGGCACGAGGAAGACCGCCGGCAGCACCACGGCGGTGAACCGGATGGCGGCGAAGAGCAGCGGCGGCACCCCGTGCATGCCCCAGTCGATGACGACGAAGTTGACGCCCCAGATGACGGCCACCAGGGCGGCGAGGAGCGAGTCGCGGGGGGACATGCGCACCAGTCTCGGGCAGAGCAGTCCATGAAGCACCAGCAAACAAATATGTGCACTCACGATGTAGCATCGCTGCATGATCGACCTCGCCGCCCTCGTCTCCCTCCGCGCCGTCGACGCCCAGGGCTCGGTCATCGCCGCCGCCGACGCGCTGGGCTTCACCCCGAGCGCGGTCTCCCAGCAGGTGAAGCGGCTCGAGCGCCAGGTCGGCGTACCGCTGCTCGAGCGGGTGGGCCGCGGCGTGATGCTCACCGGCGCCGGCCGGCAGCTCGTCGACGACGGCACCCGGCTGCTCGGCGACCTCGAGCGGATCGAGTCCGGCCTGCACCGCACCGCCGGGACGGTGGCCGGCCGGCTGCGGCTGGCGGCGTTCTCGACGTCGGTCCGCGGCCTCGTCGCCCCGGTGCTGCGCGACCTGCTCGCGGCGCTACCCCGACCTCGACCTGACCGTCTCCGAGCGCGAGCCGTGGGACACCGTCGACCTCGTCGCCGCCGGTCACGTCGACGTCGGACTGGTGCACAGCTGGGGCGACCTGCCGCTCGCGATCCCCGACCACCTCGACTCCACGGTCGTCGCCCACGACGTCGCCGACGTGCTCACCGCGAGCGACCACCCGCTGGCCGGCCGCGACCGGGTCACCCCGCGCGACCTGCTCGACGAGGACTGGATCGCCACCCCGGAGGGCACCATCTGCCGCCAGTGGCTGCTGCGGATGTACGACGGCACCGGCCGCCTGCCGCGGGTGACGCACGTGTCGATGGAGTTCGGCTCCCACGTCGCGCTGGTCCGTGCCGGGCTCGGCATCGCGCTGGTCCCGCGGCTCGGGCGCGGCGAGCTCCCCGACGGCGTCGTGGCCCTGCCGGCGTACGAACCGGTGCCCACCCGCGAGATCACCGTGCTGCACCGGCGCAGCATGGCCGACTCCCCGGCGGTCCGGGCGCTGGTCGACGCGCTGCGCGGCTGACCCGCCGGACCGTCAGCGGGCGGCGGCCAGCCGGCCCTTGAGCAGCGCCTTGGCCGGGTGCGCGCTGCCGCCGAGCGCGGTCAGCGCGGCCTCGACGACCTCGGTGTCGTACGGCGCGATCTCGCCGTAGCGCAGCACCGCCTCCGGCCGCGGGTCGGCCAGCAGCGCCTCGCGGACGGCGACCGCGACGTAGTCCGCGAGCTCGCTGAGCGCGGGTGAGTTCGGTGCCCGGCAGCAGGTCGCCGCCGTACGCCGCCACGGCCGCGCCGACGTCGCCGCGGCGCAGCAGCCGGAGCACGGTGTCGACGTCGCTGTCGACCGGCAGCATCAGCCGGTAGGGACGCGAGGCGAGCTGGCCGCCGAGGGCCGCCCGCAGGTGGGAGACCTCGGCCTTGAGCGTGGACAGGGTCACCGACTGGTCGCCGTAGAGCAGCGCGTGCAGGTGCTCCGACGACAGGCCCTCGGGGTGCAGCGACAGCAGCGCGAGGATCTCGGTCTGCCGCCGGTTGAGCAGCAGCCGCTTGCCGTCGAGCCAGGTCTCGGCGGTGCCGAGCAGGGTCAGGCTGAGGCCGGGCTCGCGGTGCGCCGCCGGGCCGTCGGGGTCGTAGGCGTAGCCGTGCGAGTGCGGCATCGCGGTCTCGATCAGCCGGGCCATCACCCGGGCGGTCGCGAGGCCGATCGGGTGGGTGCGCTCCCAGGTCGTGGAGAGGTCGATGACGCCGAGCTGCTTGCCGGTCACCGGGTCGTGGACCGGCGCCGCCCAGCAGACCCAGTTGTGCACGATCGGGGCGAAGTGCTCGGCGCTGAAGACCATCGACGGGGTGTCGCTGCGGTTGGCGAGGTCGAGCGCGTTGGTGCCGACCGAGGTGTCGTCCCAGCGGCCACCGGCCACGAAGTTCACCGTCTCGGCCTTGCGGCGCATCACCCGGCCGCCGTACGTCCACAGGATGCGGGTCTCGGCGTCGGTCACCGCGATCACCAGGTCGCCGTCCTCGGCGGTACGCCGCAGCTCGGCCTCGACCCGCGCGACCGCGGTCTGCAGCGGCGAGCCCTGCCAGAACGCGCGGGTGTCGCCCTCGTCCGCCATCGGCGCCTCGGTGACGTCCATCGAGATGTGCGCCTCGGAGCGCTGCCAGCTGTCGAGGATCTCGGGACGGACCAGGCGCGCGGCCTCGTCGCCGTGCTCGACGAACGCCGTCCAGGCCCGGACGGCGTCCAGCCGTCTCCCGTGGAGCTCGTTGTGGCTCGCGTCCATGCCTCTTCTCCCCGTACCTGTGATGCACGCCACGGTAGCCC
This sequence comes from uncultured Actinomycetota bacterium, assembly GCA_963721775.1. Classification (GTDB taxonomy): domain Bacteria; phylum Actinomycetota; class Actinomycetes; order Propionibacteriales; family Nocardioidaceae; genus Nocardioides. Next base: position 79,818 of record CAVRMH010000044.1, read on the forward strand.
GCGCGACCCAGCCGGCACAGGCCATCCAGACAGCGGATCGGACGGCGGCGCCGTCAGGCCAGCTGCCGCCGCAGGAACGTGACCGTACGTCGCATCGACGCCGGCCACTGCGGTCCGAACGCGTGCTGCTCGCCGTCGTAGACCTCGAGGGTCGAGCGCACCCCGGCCGCGCGCAGCAGCCGCTGCGTCGTGCGCGACCAGGCGATCGGGCAGGAGTCGTCGAGGGTGCCGTGGTGGATGAGGACCGGCTCGGTGATCCGGTCGAAGTAGGTCCGGGCGCTGAGGCCGCGCCACGCGCCCGGGATCCTCGGCCGGCCTGCCGAACCGCCGGTAGAAGTCGGCCGCGGCCTCCGGGCGCTCGGCCACGGTCCACCGCTCGAAGTTGTCGCGGAAGCGGGAGCTCACCGGGGCGAAGACGACCGCCGCCCTCACCAGGCCCGGCCGGGCGACCAGCGCGTTGAGGGTGACGCCCCCGCCCATCGAGCGGCCGAGCATCGCGACCCGGTCGGGGTCGACGTACCTCTCCCTCTTGAGCGCGAGCACCGCGGTGATCGCGTCGCGGGTGTAGCCGAGCCGGGTCTCCCGGGCCAGCGCCGTGGCCGGGCCGGAGGCGGCGTGCCCGCGGTAGTCGGTGTGCAGCACCACGAACCCGGCCCGGGCGAGGTAGTCCTGCTCGCGCGAGAGGCCCTGGCCCGTGACGTAGATCGACGGCTCGATGTAGCCGTGGTTGAGCACCACCGCGGGGAACGGGCCCCTGCCGCGCGGCACCAGCAGGATCCCGGAGACCCGGACGTCGCTGCTGGGGTAGGTGACCTCGTAGCGGGTGTAGGCGTCGGTGGCGTACTGCTGCCGCTCGCGCCGGATCCGGCCGCCGCGGAGGTCCTCGCGCATCAGCGTCGGGAGCGACGCCCGGGCGGGAGCGGGCGGGAGCGACTCGCGTGGGCTCGCCGGTCGGCGTGCCGGCCGCGGTCTCGCGGCGGGCGTCGGCGTCGGCTCCGAGGTGGGCGCGGTCGTCGGCGACGAGGTCGCCTCGTCCGCGTCGCCGGTGCAGGCGACGCTGCCGGCGAGCAGCGTGAGCGTGGCGGCCGCGGCCGCCGTCCGGAGCGTGCGCCGCCGGGTCACCCGTCGCCGGCGGCGAGCTCGGCGTCGTCCGCGTGGTGGATCCGGCCCTCGGTCCCGGCCAGGCGTTGCCCCGACCCGCCCCAGTGCCCGGCGATGATCTCGGCCGCGATGCTGATCGCGGTCTCCTCCGGGGTGCGGGCGCCGAGGTCGAGGCCGATCGGCGAGGACAGCCGGGCCAGGTGCTCCTCGGAGATGCCCTCCTCGCGCAGCCGCTTCATCCGGTCGTCGTGGGTGCGCCGCGAGCCCATCGCGCCGACGTAGGCCACCTCGGGGAGGCGCAGCGCCACCGCGAGCAGGGGTACGTCGAACTTCGGGTCGTGGGTGAGCACGCAGATGGCGGTGCGCTGGTCGATCCGGCCGGCCTCGATCTCGGCGTTGAGGTAGCGGTGCGGCCAGTCGACGACCACCTCGTCGGCCTCGGGGAAGCGGGTGGCGGTGGCGAAGACGGGACGCGCGTCGCAGACGGTGACGTGGTAGCCGAGGAAGGCGCCGACCCGGGCCACCGCGGCCGCGAAGTCGATCGCACCGAAGACCAGCATCCGGGGCTTGGGGGCGAAGGCCCACACGAAGACCCGCATGCCCTCGCCGCGACGCTCGCCGTCGGGGCCGTAGGACAGCACCTCGCTGCGGCCGGCGGCGAGCAGGCCGAAGGCGTCGTCGTGGACGGCGTCGTCGACGCGCTCGCTGCCCAGGCTGGCGCTGGCCGGCTGGCCCGGGGCGGAGGATCGCGCGGCGCCCGAGCCGGCTGGGGTCGGGGTGCTCGATGACCGTGGCCACGGCGACCGGCTGGCCGGCCTCGAGGTCGGCGGCGATCTCCTCGAGCTCGGGGAAGGTCTCGCGGTTCACCTTCTCGACGTACACGTCGAGGATGCCGCCGCAGGTCAGGCCGACCGCGAACGCGTCGTCGTCGGAGACGCCGTACCGCTGGAGGACCGGGACGCCGCTGCCGACGACGTCCTGGCCGAGCTCGTAGACCGCGCCCTCGACGCAGCCGCCGGAGACGGAGCCGACGGCCTCGCCGTCGGGACCGACGATCATCGAGGCGCCCGGCGGGCGGGGCGCGGACTGGAACGTCGCGACGACGGTGCCGAGGCCGACGGTGCGTCCCTCGCGCCACCAGCCGAGCAGCTCGGGCAGGACCTCACGCACGGGCAACCACCTCCACGAGGTCGGAGAACGTCGCCAGCGAGTGGCCGGCGAGGAAGTCGTCGACGTGGGGCAGCGCCGCCACCACGCCGGACTGGACGGGTTCGTAGCCGGCCTTGCCGCGGTGCGGGTTCACCCACACGACGCGGTGCGCCATCCGCTGCAGGCGGGCCATCTGGGTGGCGAGCAGGCTCGGGTCGCCCCGCTCCCACCCGTCGCTGAACACCACGACCACGGCGCCGCGGGCCATCCCGCGCTGGCCCCACCGGTCGAGGAACGCCTTGAGGTTGTCGCCGAGCCGGGTGCCGCCGGCCCAGTCGGGCACGGTCTCGCCGGCGGCGGCCAGCGCCCGCTCGGGGTCGCGGATCCGCAGCGCCCGGGTGACGTGGGTGAGCCGGGTGCCGAGCGTGAACACCTCGACCCCGCCGCGCCCGCCGGTGCTGGCCACGAACCGCTGGGCCAGCCGCAGCAGCGCGTCGGCGTACTTGCTCATCGAGCCGGACACGTCGATCAGCAGCACGATCCGGCGCGGCCGGGTGCCGCGGCGGCGCCACTGCACCGGGCCGGGCTCGCCCATCCGCTGGAGGGTGGCACGCAGCGTGCGGTGGGCGTCGATCTCGCCCCGGCGCCAGGGGGTACGCCGGTGCGCGCGGCGCCGCGGCGCGTGCGGCTGCAGGGAGCCGAACATCGCGGCGAGCGCGGCCCGCTGGGCCCCGGTGAGCTCGGCGATGTCGCGGTGCCGCAGCACCTCGGTGGCGCTGGCCCGGGCGGCCACCTCGTCGGCCTCGTCGTCGCCGCCGGTCGCCGGTGCGCTCGTCGTCGGGCAGCTCGGCCTGGACCAGCTCGGTGCGGGTGGTCGGCGGCTGGCTGCGCGGCAGCCCCTCCTTGGCGAGGAACCACGCGTCGAAGACCTGGTCGAAGCGGGCGAGGTCGTCGGGGCAGGCGCACAGCGTCGCCCGGCCCGCCCAGTACGTCGCCTGCCGCTCGCCGAGGTCGACCAGGGCGGCGGCCTCGAGCCAGGTGCGGGTGCGGTCGAGGGTGACCGGGACGCCGGCGGCCCGCAGCGCCCGGGCGAAGGCCGAGCAGCACCTCGTCGGGCTCGTGCAGGGTGGCCGGCGCGTCCATCACACCGCCAGCATCCGGTCCAGGGCGTGCTTCACGCGCTCGGCGTCGTCGCGGTACTTCACCAGCGCGCCGAGCGTGGCCGACGCGGTCGCCAGGTCGAGCTCGGTGGTGCCGAGCCGCTCCAGCGCGCGGGCCCAGTCGAGGGTCTCGGCGACGCCGGGCGGCTTGAGCAGGTCGTCGCGCTGGCGCAGCTGCTGGACGACGTGCACGACCTGCGAGGCCAGCGTCGCAGAGACCTCGGGGGCACGGGAGCGGACGATCTCGACCTCGCGCTCCAGGCCGGGGTGGTCGATCCAGTGGTAGAGGCAGCGCCGCTTCAGCGCGTCGTGCAGCTCGCGGGTCCGGTTGGAGGTGAGCACGACCACCGGCGGGACGGCGGCGGTGACCGTGCCGAGCTCGGGGATGGTCACCTGGTACGTCGACAGCACCTCGAGCAGGAACGCCTCGAACTCGTCGTCGGCGCGGTCGACCTCGTCGACGAGCAGCACCGCCGGGCTCTGCCGCAGCGCCTGCAGCACGGGACGCGCCAGCAGGAACCGCTCGTCGTACAGGCTCTTCTCGGCCTCCTCGACGTCCGGGCCGCCACCGACCGCCTCCAGCGCGCGCAGGTGCAGGATCTGGCGGGGGAAGTCCCAGTCGTAGAGCGCCTGGCTGGCGTCGATCCCCTCGTAGCACTGGAGCCGGATCAGCGGCCAGCCGGTCGCCTCGGCGAGGCCCTCGGCCAGCGCGGTCTTCCCGGTGCCCGGCTCGCCCTCGAGCAGGAGGGGGCGCTGCATGCGCAGGGCCAGGAACACGACCGTGGCCAGGGACTCGTCGGTGAGGTACCCGGTGCCGCCCAACAGGCGCTCCACGTCGGCCGGCCCGCTCAGCTCGTCGGCTTCCATGCCCTCCACGCTACTGACGCCCGGGTTGGCCGAAGGTTGGAGTCTCGCCCGGCGGCGCCGGCGGCGACTCCTGCAGGCCGTCCTGGTCCTCGCCGGTGGCCAGGTCGCCGCACTCGACGGCGTCGGCGTCGTGGACGACCAGGTAGTCACGCGCACCACGGTCCCCGGCCGCGGAGTCGGCCACCCCGGTCCAGTGCGCACGTCCGAGCAGGACCGGGTGGCCCGGCGTCCCGTCGTACGTCGCCCGGCGGAGCGTCTGCCGTCCGGTGTGGGGGCATCGGCGGGGGCGAGCACCCGGCGTACGACGTCGGGGCCGACGTCGGGCAGGTCGACGAGGGTGACCAGGGCCGCGTCGGCGTCGGGGGGCAGTGACGCCAGCCCGGCCCGCAGCGAGGCGCCCATCCCCTCGGCCCAGTCGGTGGCGACCACCTCGTGCACGACGATCCCCGCCTCGGCGAGCAGCGCGCTGGCTTCCGTGGCACGCGGCCCCCAGCACGACGGTCACCTCGTGGCAGCCGCCGGCCTGGAGGGTGTCGACCGAGCGCGACAGCCAGCCGTCCACCAGCGCCTTGGGCATGCCCATCCGGGAGCCGGAGCCGGCGGCGAGCAGGAGTCCGTGGACGGTCATCTGGCCAGCCTAGGGGTAGACTGAGCGGCGCAGAGGGGTCCGTGTGTCAGTGGTGGGGTGGCATGCACGTCCATCGCAGCACCCCGGAGCACCCCTCATGACCGACCTCGCACAGTCCACGCCGCCCCTCGCGCCGTCCGTGGACCACCTTCCTCCCCGCACCACCTTCCGTTCGCTCGCGCGGGCCACCGACCGGCGCTTCCTCGCTCTCGGCATGGCCGTCCGGCTGCCCACGGCGATGCTGCCGCTGGGCATCCTGCTGTACGTCGCCGACACCACCGGGTCGTTCGCCTCCGGGGGCCTGGCGGTCGCCGCGCTGAGCATCGGTGGCGGCCTCGGCGGCCCGCTGGTCGGCACCGCCGCCGACCGCTTCGGCCAGCGGCCCGTGGTCCTGCTGGCGACGCTCGTGCAGGTGCTCGGCATCGGGGCGTTCCTGCTGGTCGGCCCGCTCGACCTGCTCGGCCCGTCGATGGCGCTGGCGGCGGTGATCGGCCTGGCCAACCCGCAGGGCGGTGCCATGGCCCGCACCCGCTGGGCCGCGATCGCCCGCGGGCGCCGGGACCGGCTCTCGTTCACCGCGACCGCGATGGCCTACGAGGGCGCGGTCGACGAGTCGTCGTTCGTGGTCGGGCCGGTGCTGGTCAGCACGGTCGCCGGGCTGGTCTCCCCCACCGCCGGGCTGCTGCTGGCGCTGGCGCTGGCCGCGGTCGGGCAGACCGGGTTCGCGCTGCACCCGAGCTCGCTGCCGCGGCCGCGGCCCCGCGGGCACCCACGCGACGGCCGACGCGCACCGCGACCGGGCACCGCTGCCGCTGGCCCACGTCGGCTTCCTGCTGCTGGCGATGGCGGCGATCGGGCTGGTCTTCGGCGCCTCGCAGACCGGTGTCGCGGCACGCATGGCCGACGCCGGGACCGAGGGCCTGACCGGACCGGTCTACGCGCTGATGGGCGTCGGCTCGGCGGTCGCCGGGCTGCTCACCACCCGGCTCCCCCGCGGCTTCGGGCTGGCCTCGCGGATCGCCGTCGGCGGCGCACTGCTGGTCGTCGGTGGCCTGCTCGTCGCGGCCGCCGGCCCGGCGTACCTGCTGGCACCGGCGCTGCTGTTCCTCGGCCTGGCCCTGGCGCCGGCCCTGGTCAGCGCCTACGCGCTGGCCGAGCGGGCCGCACCCGCCGGCTGGGGCACCACGATGATGACCGCGCTGGCCACCGCGAACGTGGTCGGCGTGGCCGCCGGTGCTGCGGTCGCCGGGCTGCTGGTCGACCGGGTCTCGCCGGCCGCCGCACTGCTGGTGGTCGCGGTCGCGGGCGTGCTGGTGCTCGTCGGCGGCCTGGGCGCGCGGGCACGCCCGCACCGGGTGGGCTGCCGGCGTACGAGACCGGCCTGGTCATTTCCCCGCAATTGCGGCCGAATGACAGCCGCCGCTGGTCAGCCGACCCGGTCCCACCCGCGGCGCGGCCGGTGGCTGCCGAGCTGTACGTCGTCCCGGGAGCGGTAGACGATGTAGGGCCGGGTGAGGTAGCCGAGCGGGGCGCTGAACACGTGCACCAGCCGGGTGAACGGCCACAGCGCGAACAGCCCGAACGCGACCAGCGCGTGCAGCTGGAAGCCCAGCGGCGCGTCCGCCATCAGCTCGGGCTCCGGCTGGAAGGCCAGGAACGAGCGGTACCAGACCGACACGCCCTCGCGGTAGTCGTAGTGCCCGCCGACCGACAGGATCGAGCCGGCGATGGTGTTCCACATCCCGAGGACGATCACGACGCCGAGGAAGGCGTACATCACCTTGTCCATCGGGCGTGGTCGCGGAGAAGACCGGCCCGACGGTGCGCCGGCGGTAGATCAGGATCGCCATGCCGACCAGCGCCATCACCCCCGCGATCAGCCCGCCGACCACCGCCACCGCGTGGTAGGTCTCCGTGCTCACGCCGAGCGCGTCGGTCCACGACTCCGGCACCAGCAGGCCGATCACGTGGCCGCCCACGACACCGAGCATGCCGAAGTGGAAGAGCGGGCTGCCGATCCGCAGCATCCGGTCCTCGTAGAGCTGGGAGGACCGGGTGGTCCAGCCGAACTTGTCGTAGCGGTAGCGCCAGAAGTGGCCGACCACGAACGTCGCCAGGCAGAGGTAGGGCACGATCACCCAGAGGAAGGTGTCCATCAGCGGGCCCCTCCCCGGGACGGCGCCGGGAAGGCGGGCATCGGCAACGGCGTCGGGCCGTCCGGCAGGGCGGGGCCGGGGTCGAAGGCAGGGGTGGCGTACGGCGTGAGGCCGACCTCCTCCTCCGGCGGTCCGGCGGCGGCCAGGCGGCGTACCGCCTCGCGCTCGTCGCCCTGCAGCGGCGGGAGCGTGGCGCTCACCGCCTCGACCGCGCCGGCCCAGCGGCGAGCCGGCCTCGGCCAGCGAGATCCGCAGCAGCTCGAGCCCCGCGCGGTGGTCGAGGATCAGCCCGCGCCCGACCTCGCGGTCGACGGTCGCGGCGTACTCGAGGACCACGCAGAGGTGGTCGGGCAGCTCGGTGTCGGTCAGCTCGAACCCCGACGCGAGGTAGGCCTGCTTGAAGCGGAGCAGCGCCATCCCGCGCTTGCGGGTGTCGCCGTGGGCGAAGTAGGTGAGGAACAGGTTGTGCCGGCGGCGGTTGTCGAAGGTGTCGACGTAGTCCTCCTCCAGCGCGGTCAGCGGCGCCTCCTCCAGCCGTGCGACGCAGGCCCGCAGCGGCTCGCCCACCGGCTCCGGCAGCTGGCGGGAGGCCCGCCGGACCAGGTCGAGGCGCCCGAGCAGCTCCTCGTCGGGGTAGCCGAGCAGCAGCGAGGCCGACTGCCAGGCCACCGTCAGCTCGGCGTCGGTCGAGGGGCCGGTCGTGCCGGCGCCCGAGCGTCGCGCGGCTCATCGGGTCTCCTCGTCGTCGCGCTCGGGCGGCTCGTCGGGCCTGGGCGGGAACAACCCGCTCGGGCTGCCCTTGCCGTCCCAGTTGAGCAGGTTCACCCGGGACGCCTTGTCCGACGGCGCCGCCAGGGTGTCGGAGGTCTGCCGGTCCTGGAGCATCTGGAAGTTCTCGACCGCGATCGGCGTCAGGCCGCCCGACCCCTCGCCGAAGATCTCCGGGTTGCCGCCGCCGTACTCGCTGACCGAGCACTCGGTGGCCAGCTCCTCCAGCGCGTGCGCCTGCTCGGCGTGGGCCGGCGGGATCACGTAGCGCTCGTCGTACTTCGCGATCGCCAGGAGGCGGTACATGTCGTACATCTCCTCCTCGCTCATCCCGACGGCCGCGGGGATCGAGGCGTCCGGCTCCCGGCCCATGTTGATGTCGCGCATGTAGGAGCGCATGGCGGCGAGCTTCTTGAGCACCCGGTCGACCGGGGCGACGTCGCCGGCGGTGAAGAGCTCCGCGAGGTACTCGATCGGGATCCGCAGCGCGTCGATGGCCGCGAACAGGTTGCCGGTGTCCTCGGCGTCCTCGCCGGTGTCGCGGACCACGTCGACCACCGGCGACAGCGGCGGGATGTACCAGACCATCGGCATCGTGCGGTACTCCGGGTGCAGCGGCAGCGCGACCTTGAACCGGTTGATCAGCGCGTGGATCGGCGAGCGCTGGGCGGCCGCCACCCAGTCGCGCGGGATGCCGGCCCGCTCGGCCTCCCGCTGGACCTCGGGGTCGTGGGGGTCGAGGAACACCTCGCGCTGCGCCTCGTAGAGCCCGTGCTCGTCCGTGGTGGACGCGGCCTCCAGCACCTTGTCGGCGTCGTACAGCATGAGACCGATGTAGCGGAGCCGGCCGACGCAGGTCTCCGAGCAGACCGTGGGCAGGCCCACCTCGATCCGCGGGAAGCAGAACGTGCACTTCTCGGCCTTGCCGGTGCTGTGGTTGAAGTAGACCTTCTTGTAGGGGCAGCCCGAGATGCACATCCGCCAGCCGCGGCAGCGTTCCTGGTCGACGAGGACGATGCCGTCCTCCGCGCGCTTGTAGATCGCGCCGCTGGGGCAGGAGGCCGCGCACGACGGGTTCAGGCAGTGCTCGCAGATGCGCGGCAGGTAGAACATGAAGGTCTGCTCGAACTCGAACTTCACCTTGTCGGCGATCTTGGCCAGCATCGGGTCGTGCTTCTCGGTGGCCGCCGAGCCGCCCAGGTTGTCGTCCCAGTTCGACGACCACGTGATCTTCATGTCCTTGCCGGAGAGCAGGGACTTCGGCCGGGCGACCGGCGTGTGCTCCTGGGCGGGCGCGTCGGTGAGCGTGGCGTAGTCGTAGGTCCAGGGCTCGTAGTAGTCCTGGATCGACGGCATCTTCGGGTTGGAGAAGATCGTGAGCAGCTTGCGGAAGCGGCCACCGCCCTTGAGCGCGAGCCGGCCGCGGGCGTTGAGCGTCCAGCCGCCCTTCCACTCCTCCTGGTCCTCGTAGCGCCGCGGGTAGCCCTGGCCGGGCCGGGTCTCCACGTTGTTGAACCAGACGTACTCCGTGCCGGTGCGGTTGGTCCACGCCTGCTTGCAGGTGACCGAGCAGGTGTGGCAGCCGATGCACTTGTCGAGGTTCATCACCATCGCCATCTGGGCCATGACCTTCATCAGTACGGTCACCTCCTGGTTGCGCCGGCGGATGACGGTGACCTCGTCGCGCTGGTTGCCCGTGGGGCCGAGGTAGTTGAACGCGAAGGACAGCTGGGCGTAGCCGCCGATGACGTGGCTCGGCTTGACCAGGATCCGGGTGAGCGAGTTGTGGATGCCGCCCCGCTTGCCCGACGTCTCCGCGATGGGTACGTCGATCAGCCGGTCCTGGGCGTGGTGCATGTAGACCGTCCCCTCGGGCATCCGGTGGGAGACGATCGCGCGGGCCACGACCACGCCGTTGCGGTTGACCGCCTCGATCCAGTCGTTGTCCTCGACCCCGACCTTGGCGGCGTCCTTGTCGCTCATCCAGATCGTCTGGCCGCCGCGCGAGAGCGAGAGCATGAAGAGGTTGTCCTGGTACTCCGAGTGGATCGACCACTTGTTGTGCGGGGTGAGGTAGCGGACGGTCACGCCCGAGCTCGCCGACGTCGCCGATCTCGGGCTCGGCGAACAGCGCCCCCATGTTCAGCGGTGGCCGGTAGACCGGCAGCCCCTCGCCCAGCTCGGTCATCCAGTCGTGGTCGAGGTAGAAGTGCTGCCGGCCGGTCAGCGTGTGCCAGGGCTTGAGCCGCTCGACGTTGATGGTGAACGGCGAGTAGCGCCGCCCGCCGGTCTCCGAGCCCGACCACTCCGGCGAGGTGATCACCGGCACCGGCGCCGCGACGGTGTCGGCGAAGGTGATCTGCTTGCCCTCGTGCTCGGCGGCCAGGTCGTGCAGCAGCGTGCCGGTCCGCGTCTCGAGGGTCTTGAAGCCCTGGGTGGCCAGGTGCCCGTTGGTGGTGCCGGACAGCGCCAGGATCGCCTCGCAGGCATGGATGTCGCGCACCAGCGAGGGCCTGCCGTCCGCGGCGCCGCCGCGGACCGGGCCGTTCTTGTGCAGCAGGTACTCGACCGCGGCGGTCACGTCGTACGTGACGCCCTTGGTGGTCGTGCCGAGCTTCTCCAGCAGCGGCCCCAGCGCCTGCATCTGCGCCCCGACCGCGGTGAAGTCGCGCTCGACCTCGACGATCTTCGGCATCGTCACGCCGGGCACCGGCTCGCACTCGCCGTGCTTCCAGTCCCGGACCACGCCGTGCGGGTTGGCCATCGCGTCCGGGGTGTCGTGCAGCAGCGGCACCGCCACGACGTCGCGGCGGGTGTCGAGGTGCCCGGCCGCGAGCTCGCTGAACTTCGTCGCGATCGTCTGCCAGGCGTCCCAGTCGGTGCGGGTCTGCCAGGGCGGCGCGATCGCCGGGTTGAACGAGTGGATGAACGGGTGCATGTCGGTGGTGTTGAGGTCGTGCTTCTCGTACCACGTGGCCGCCGGCAGCACGACGTCGGAGAAGATCGTGGTGCTGGTCTGGCGGAAGTCCAGGGTGAGCAGCAGGTCGAGCTTCCCCTCGGGTGCGCCGTCGTGCCACTCCACCTCCTGCGGCCGCTGCCCCTCGGCGGCCTCGCCCGCCCGCAGCGAGCTGTCGGTGCCGAGCAGGTGCTTGAGGAAGTACTCGTTGCCCTTGCCCGAGGAGCCGAGCAGGTTGGCCCGCCAGATCGCGAGCACCCGCGGGAAGTTCTCCGGGGCGTCGGGGTCCTCCGCGGCGAACCGCAGCCCGCCCGACTTCAGCTGGTCCACCACGTGCTCGGCGACGGGACGACCCGCCGCGGCCGCCTCGTCGGCCAGGTCGAGCGGGTTGCGGTCGAAGGTCGGGTACGACGGCATCCAGCCCATCCGCGCGCTCTTGGCGATCACGTCGGCGGTGCTCATCCCGGCGAGCTTGCCGGTGCCGGTCTTCGCGGACACCGTGTCGGCGGCGAACGTGTCGTAGCGGAACTGGTCGGTGTGGAGGTACCAGTACGCCGTGTGGATCATCTGCCGCGGCGGGCGCTTCCAGTCCAGGCCGAACGCGAGCTGGGCCCAGCCGGTGACCGGGCGGCACTTCTCCTGCCCGACGTAGTGCGCCCAGCCGCCGCCGTTGACGCCCTGGCAGCCGGTGAGCGTGGTCAGCCCGAGGAAGCCGCGGTAGATCGTGTCGGAGTGGAACCAGTGGTTGGTGCCCGCGCCCATCAGGATCATCGAGCGGCCACCGGACTCCTCGGCGTTCTGCGCGAACTCGCGCGCGATGCGGGCGGCGGCCGCGGCCGGGACGCCGGTGATCGCCTCCTGCCAGGCCGGGGTGTACGGCGCCGAGGCGTCGTCGTACGACGTGGCGTAGTCGCCGCCCAGGCCCTCGCGGCCCACGCCGTACTGCGCGAGCATCAGGTCGAAGCACCGTGGTGACCAGCCGGTCGCCGACCCGCCGGACCGGGACGTCGCGGGGCAGCGAGCCCGGCGTCCCGTCGACGTCGTCGAAGCGGGGCAGCTCGACCGAGACCGTCTCGACCCCGGGCGCGAGCAGGGTCAGGCGCGGGTCGACGTCGTCGAGGTCGAGGTTCCACCGGCCGGCGCCCTCGTCGCCGAAGCGGTGGCCGAGGGAGCCGTTGGGCACCACCAGCCGGTCGGTCCGCGCGTCGACCAGCACGGTCTTGAAGTGGGCGTTCTGCTCGTCGGCGTGCTCGGGGAGGTCGGCGGCGGTGAGGAACTTGCCGGCCCGGTACGCCGCGCCGTCGGGGCCGGGCGTCGAGGGACACGAGGAAGGGCAGGTCGGTGTACTTCTTGGTGTAGTCGGCGAAGTACGGCACCTGCCGGTCGACGAAGAACTCCTTGAGGATCACGTGGCCCATCGCCATCGCCAGCGCGCCGTCGGTGCCCGGGGCGATCGCCAGCCACTCGTCGGCGAACTTCACGTTGTCGGCGTAGTCCGGGCGAGACCACGACGACCTTCTGGCCGCGGTAGCGCGCCTCGGTCATCCAGTGCGCGTCCGGCGTGCGGGTGACCGGGACGTTCGAGCCCCACATGATCAGGTAGCCCGCGTCCCACCAGTCGCCGGACTCCGGGACGTCGGTCTGGTCGCCGAACACCTGCGGCGAGGCCACCGGGAGGTCGGCGTACCAGTCGTAGAACGACAGCATCGAGCCGCCGATCAGCGAGGTGAACCGCGCGCCCGACGCGTGCGAGACCATCGACATCGCGGGGATCGGCGAGAAGCCGGCCACCCGGTCGGGGCCCCACTTCCGGATCGTGTGCACGTAGGCGGCGGCCACCATCTCGGTGGCCTCCTCCCAGGTCGCCCGCACCAGCCCGCCCTTGCCGCGGGCGGACTTGTAGGCCTTGGCCCGCTGCGGGTTGTCGACGATGTGCGCCCAGGCCTTGACCGGGTCGCCGTCGTGCTGGGACTTGGCCTCGCGGTACATCTGCAGCAGCACGCCGCGGACGTAGGGGTAGCGGACCCGCGTCGGCGAGTAGGTGTACCAGGAGAAGGCGGCGCCCCGCGGGCAGCCGCGGGGCTCGTACTCCGGCTTGTCCGGGCCCACCGAGGGGTAGTCGGTCTGCTGGGTCTCCCAGGTGATGATCCCGTCCTTGACGTAGACCTTCCACGAGCAGGAGCCGGTGCAGTTCACGCCGTGCGTGGAGCGGACGACCTTGTCGTGGCTCCACCGGTCCCGGTAGAACGCGTCGGCACCGCGGCCGCCCTGCTTGGTCAGGGTCCGCAGGTCGTCCGAGACCGTGCCCTTGGTGAAGAACCGCCGACTGCGCACCAGCGCGTCGGTCAGCCCGTTGTCCATGCCGGTCTCGGTGGTCACGTGGTGGCTCCTCCCGTTGCTGCGGTACGACGGACGACGGTCAGGGTGAGCACCAGGGTCAGTGCCGCGGTCACGGAGAGCAGGGCCAGGCCGATCGCGTAGGAGTCGGTGCGGCCGTAGACGTAGCCCATGATCAGCGGCGGCACGAAGCCGCCGAGGCCGCCGGCGGCACCGACCAGTCCGGTCACGCCGCCGACCCGCGACGGGTCGGTCACCTGGGCGATCAGGGCGAACGTCGCGCCGCTGCCGCTGCCGAGCGCCGCGGCCATCGCCAGGAAGGCCACCGTGCCGACGCCGTCGAGCGGCGGCGTGCCGGCCGAGATCGCGGCACAGACGACCACCACGCCGTAGCCGGTCGCGAGCACCGGGATCGAGCCGAACCGGTCGGACAGCCAGCCGCCGACCGGGCGCATGATCACGGCGACCACGACGAAGCCGGCCATCCGGTTCGCCGCGTCGGCCGGGGTCAGCCCGTGGGCGGTCTTGAGGTAGGCCGGCAGGTAGACCGAGAACGCGACGTACCCACCGAAGGCGACGGCGTACAGGATGCAGGCCTGCCACGTGATCGGCAGCCGGGCGTTGGCCGAGAGCCGGCTGGCCAGGCTGGTCGTCGGCACGGTCCGGCCCGGCGCGTCGCGCAGCACCAGCCAGGCGACGACCGCGTAGACGGCCAGCACGGCGGCGGTGATGAGGAACGGCGCCTTCTCGCCGACGTTGTCGTAGAGCTTGACGGTGGTGAGGGCGCTGATCGCGGTGCCGCCCATGCCGGCGCCGAAGATGCCGATGGCGAGGCCGCGCTTCTCGGGCGGGAACCAGGCGTTGACGAAGGGGACGCCGACCGCGAACGCGGTGCCGGCGATGCCGAGGAAGAAGCCGCCGACGATCAGCAGGGCGTAGGAGTCCAGGGCGAAGAAGGCGATGAAGAGGATCGGCACGATCGTGGCCGCCGAGACCAGCGGGAACATCACCCGGCCGCCGAAGCGGTCGGTCAGCGCGCCCACGATGATCCGGCCCAGCGAGCCGACCAGGACGGGGACCGCCACCAGCAGGGCGACGTCGGACTCGCTCAGCGTGCCGAGCGTGCCCTGGTCGCGGAACATCGGTCCGAGCGGGCTGATCAGGGCCCAGGCCCAGAAGTTGACCGCGAACCCGATCGTCGCGAGCGCGAGCATCAGCCACGGAGACCGGTCGTCTCTCGCCGGTCCCGAGTCGTTGCCGCCGTTGTCTCCGCCATGAGCCGTCCTCCTGTGGTCACGATGGCCACTACGGCCACGATGTCCATCGTCGACACTGCGAGGAGCACGGGCAGGGCCTTTCGGCCCGCTGCGAGGCACGCAGGTGCCCGCAGCCGGCGCACGCAGAAGGGCCCCGGTCCGCAGACCGGGGCCCTTCTGTTGTTCGTTGGTCGAGGAGGGCGCTCAGCGCCCGTCTCGAGACCGGGTGGCGGGACTCAGAAGTCCATGCCGCCCATGCCGCCGGTCGGGTCGCCGCCCATGGGCTGCGACTTCTCCGGCTTGTCGGCCACGACGGCCTCGGTGGTGAGGAACAGCGCGGCGATCGACGCGGCGTTCTGCAGCGCCGAGCGCGTCACCTTGGCCGGGTCGATGATGCCCTCGGCGATCATGTCGACGTACTCGCCGGTGGCCGCGTTGAGACCGTGACCCGCGGTGAGGTTGCGCACCTTCTCCGCCACGACGCCGCCCTCGAGGCCGGCGTTGATCGCGATCTGCTTGAGCGGGGCCTCGGTGGCGTGCCGCACGATCTGGGCACCGGTGGCCTCGTCGCCGACGAGCTCGAGCTTCTCGAACGCGACGTCGGCAGCCTGCACCAGGGCGACGCCGCCGCCGGCGACGATGCCCTCCTCGACGGCCGCCTTCGCGTTGCGAACGGCGTCCTCGATGCGGTGCTTGCGCTCCTTCAGCTCGACCTCGGTGGCCGCGCCGACCTTGATCACCGCAACACCGCCGGCCAGCTTGGCCAGGCGCTCCTGCAGCTTCTCGCGGTCGTAGTCGGAGTCGGACTTCTCGATCTCGGCGCGGATCTGGTTCACCCGGCCGTTGATCTGGTCGGCGTCGCCGGCACCCTCGACGATGGTGGTCTCGTCCTTGGTGATGACGACCTTGCGGGCCTGGCCGAGCAGCTCGATGCCGGTCGACTCGAGCTTGAGGCCGACCTCCTCGCTGATGACCTGGCCACCGGTCAGGATCGCGATGTCCTGCAGCATGGCCTTGCGGCGGTCACCGAAGCCCGGGGCCTTGACGGCGACGGACTTGAAGGTGCCACGGATCTTGTTCACGACGAGCGTGGACAGGGCCTCGCCGTCGACGTCCTCGGCCAGGATCAGCAGCGGCTTGCCGGACTGCATGATCTTCTCGAGCAGCGGCAGGAGGTCCTTGACGTTCGAGACCTTCTGGTTCGCGATGAGGATGTAGGGGTCCTCGAGGACCGTCTCCATCCGCTCGGCGTCGGTGACGAAGTACGCCGAGATGTAGCCCTTGTCGAAGCGCATGCCCTCGGTGAGCTCGAGGTCGAGCCCGAAGGTGTTCGACTCCTCGACGGTGATGACGCCTTCCTTGCCGACCTTGTCCATCGCCTCGGCGATGATCTCGCCGACGGTCGAGTCCGCGGCGGAGATCGAGGCGGTCGCCGCGATCTGCTCCTTGGTCTCGATGTCGATGGCCATGTTGGACAGCTGCTCGGAGACAGCGGCCACGGCGGCCTCGATGCCACGCTTGAGGCCCATCGGGTTGGCACCCGCGGCGACGTTGCGCAGGCCCTCGCGGACCATGGCCTGGGCGAGCACGGTGGCGGTGGTGGTGCCGTCGCCGGCGACGTCGTCGGTCTTCTTGGCGACCTCCTTGACGAGCTCGGCACCGATCTTCTCGTAGGGGTCCTCGAGCTCGATCTCCTTGGCGATGGAGACGCCGTCGTTGGTGATCGTGGGGGCGCCCCACTTCTTCTCGAGCACGACGTTGCGGCCCTTGGGGCCGAGGGTCACCTTGACCGCATCGGCGAGCGTGTTCATGCCACGCTCGAGGCCACGGCGGGCCTCCTCGTTGAAAGCAATCAGCTTCGGCATAGCTCCTGCGATTCCTCACGCTTGGAGTGGTTCGGGAACGGAGTCGACGAGCTGCCCGCGACGGCCGATCCTGCTCGACCCGGCAGACCCTTCCTGCCGGCGCTCGGGACCTCAACTCCTCGCTCCGCGTTGTCACTCTCATGACGAGAGTGCCAGCGTCATGTTTAGCACTCGGGGCGAGCGAGTGCAAACGTTCCGTCCCCGATCCGGGCGTGGCCCGAGACCACCGAGGTGGCACCGATCCCGGCGGCGTCTCACCCGATCCGGCGTACGACGAGGTCGGCGAAGGGCTCGGCGTTGGCCGGCAGCACGTCGAGGTAGAGGCCCGGCTCGATCAGCTCGAGCTCCCCGACCGCGAGCGTGCCGTCCGCGAGCCGGAGCATGTCGACCCGGCCGTAGTCGAGGGGACCGCCCACGCCCTCGACCGCCTTCAGCGCCGCCACGGCGAGGTCGGCCGCCTCGTGCCGCAGCGGCACCGGGCGCGACTCCCCGCCGAAGTGCTCGTGCACGCGGATCTCCTCGCCGGCGGGCAGCTTGTCCACCTGGGAGACCGGCGTCCCGTCGAGGACGAAGACCGAGGTCTCCCCCTCGGTGCGCACGGACGCGACGAGCGGCTGGACGATCCACGGCCCACCGGACGGCGGGAGCTCGGGGTGGCTCTGGACCACGGTGCCCAGCCGCGGGTCGGCCGGGTCCTCGACCACGATCACGCCTCCGCCGCCGGCTCCGACGCGCGGCTTGACGACCGACGTACCGAACTCCGCGACGGCGGCCGCGAGCTCGGCCACGGTGTCGGCCGTGCGCGTGGGGACCGCGGGCACGCCGTCGAGGCCGGCCAGGTAGGACTTGTCGTGGTTCCAGGCGAACACCTCGGCGCCGTTGAGCAGCGCCGTTGCCGTGTCCACCCGCCGGGCCCAGGCCAGGAACTCCGCGGCCCGCTCGGTGTAGTCCCACGTCGAGCGGACGGCGACCAGGTCCGCCGCGGCCCAGTCGACGTCCTCGTCGTCCCAGCTCGCCCAGCGGGCGTCGATCGAGCGGGCGGCCAGGGCGGCGTCGAGGGCGTCGGCACCGGGCTCGCCGGTGGGCCAGGTGGTGCAGGTCGCGAGGAGTACCGAGGGCATGCGGTGAGGCTAGACGGGCGCCCTGACCTCACGAAACTCTCGCTTACCTCGTGATACTTCGCGAGGTAAGCGGTGGTTTCACTAGGTACCTAGTGAAACCAACAGCCTCCTCAGCCGCGCCGGCGCCAGAGCACCAGCCCGACCACCGCCGCGAGCGCGGCCACACCCCCGGCGACGTACGACGCCCGCGGGCTGCCGTCGTCGGTGGTGACCCGGTCCTTGAGCTCGGCCGCCTTGTGCCGGGCCTTCGCTCTTGACGTCGAGCTTGGCCTGCAGCGCGCTGACGGTGTCGGCCAGCTCCTCGCGCTGGCGGATGATGTCGGCCTCGATCTCGGCCGGAGTGCTGGAGCCGTGCCCGTTCACGCTGGTCATGGGTGCTGTCCCTTCACGGTGGCGACGTCTTCCTTGAGTCCGGCGAGGGCCCGCTCGGGCGCCGCCGGGGTGGCCGCGGCGACCTTGTTGCGGCCGACCAGGCCGGCCCCCGCGGCACCGGCCAGGACCACGACGGCGACGATCAGGGTGGCCACCCAGGCGGGTAGCACCAGGTCGAGCGCGAGCACGGCGGTGGCCAGCAGCAGGGCGATGCCGAAGAAGCCGAGCAGGCCGGCCACGCTGAACATGCCGATGCCCGTGCCGGCCCGCTTGCCCTTCTGCGCGAGCTCGGCCTGGGCGAGCCTCAGCTCGCTGCGGATGAGCTCGGGCACCTGCTCGCTCAGCTGGTGGACGAGCACGCCGAGCGGCTCGTCGCCGGTCGGTGCGTCGTCGGGGCGGTAGGACGGAGACGTCATGCCTGCCCCGTTGCCAGTCACCCCGAGATCATGCGCCCGGGTGCCCGGCCCGCTCAGCCGCCGGCGACCGCGGGGATGACGGAGATCTGGGACCCGGCCGGCGTCGGCGTGGCGAGGTTCTCGAGGAAGCGCACGTCGTCGTTGCCGACGTACACGTTCACGAAGCGGCGCAGCTGGCCGGCCTCGTCGAGGATCCGGCCCTTGATCCCGCTGTAGTTCGCGTCGAGGTCGTCGAGGACGGCGGACAGGGTCTCCCCGGTCGCCGAGACCTCGGACTCCCCTCCCGTGTAGGTGCGCAGGATGGTCGGGATGCGGACGCTCACGCTCATGCGGTCTCCTCGTCTCCGTTTCGTTGCTCGTTGTCAGATGCCGGTGCCGACGAACGCGGCGTACGACGGGTCGATCGTGGCAGCCGCGCCGACCCGGTCGGCCACCGCGTCGAGGGTCTTCAGGCCCATGCCGGTGTTGATGACCACGGTCTCCAGCGTCGGGTCGAGCTGGCCGGTCTCGACGAGCTTCTTGAGCACGCCCACGGTGGTGCCGCCGGCGGTCTCGGTGAAGATCCCCTCGTTGCGGGCCAGCAGCAGGATGCCCTCGCGCACCTCGTCGTCGGTGATGTCCTCGACCGCCCCGCCGGTACGCCGGCAGATGTCGAGCACGTAGATCCCGTCCGCGGGGTTGCCGATCGCCAGGCTCTTGGCGATCGTGTCCGGCTTGACCGGGCGGATGGCGTCGACGCCGTCCTTCCAGGCCACGGACACCGGCGAGCACCCGGTCGCCTGGGCGCCGTACACCTTGTAGGGCTTGTCCTCGACGAGGCCGAGCTTGATCAGCTCCTGGAACGCCTTGTCGACCTTGGTCAGCTGGGAGCCGGAGGCCACCGGGATGACGATCTGGTCGGGAAGCCGCCAGCCGAGCTGCTCGGCGATCTCGTAGCCCAGGGTCTTGGAGCCCTCGGCGTAGTAGGGGCGGACGTTGACGTTGACGAACGCCCAGCCCTCCTCCTCGCCGGCGATCTCGGAGGCGAGCTTGTTGACGTCGTCGTAGTTGCCGTTCACCGCGACCAGGGAGTCGGTGTAGACGGCGGAGTTCACCTGCTTGGGCTTCTCGAGGTTGGCCGGGATGAACACGACCGTCTTGATGCCGGCCCGGGCGCCGGCCGCGGCGACGGCGTTGGCCAGGTTGCCGGTGCTCGGGCAGGCGAACACGGTGCTGCCGAACTCGCGCGCGGCGCTCAGCGCACACGCGACGACGCGGTCCTTGAAGCTGTTGGTGGGGTTGGTCGAGTCGTCCTTCACCCACAGGTTGTCGATGCCGAGCGCGGCACCGAGGTTGTGCGCCTTGAGCAGCCGGGTGAACCCGGGCTCCATGTTGGGGCTCTCCTCGATGTCGTCGGGCACCGGGAGCAGCGCCTTGTAGCGCCAGATGTTGCGGGGGCCGGCCTCGATCTGCTCGCGGGTGACGGCCGGGAAGTCGTAGGCGATCTCCAGCGGCCCGAAGCACTCCGGACAGGCGTAGTGCGGGCCGAGGGCGATCTGGTGGCCGCACTCGCGACAGGAGAGTCCGGTGGCGTGGCCGAAGGCGCCCTCGCGCAGCGTGCGGGTGGCCTTCTCGGCGATGACGGTGCTCATGCGTCCTCCTTCTCATCTTCCCCGGAGCGTCTCTCGCGCCGGGCCGGAATTAGCACCGTGCCCACGTCCGTCGTACTGGGCCGGTCGGGTGACCGGGTCCGCGCGGCGGAGGCTCGTGGCGGTTGCCGGGACTTCACAGGGCCGTTCCCTCAGTCCCTCTCGATGAGCTGTCCCCAAGAGTAGGTTCCACGTCTCACGATGTGCACATCTGGTCCACATGCTGGAGTCGCTGGATAGTCCGAGAGGTTCTGGCTCGTTCTCGCCCGGGATCCGAGCCAGAAGATCGCGGACTATCCCGAGCAGAACCACGAGGCGCACGGGGTCAGCGGGAGGCGTCGATGTCCGCCATCAGCCGGCGCAGGAAGTCGAGCACCCCGTCGGGACCGGGTACGACGGCGTCGGCGAGCTCGGCCAGGCTGCCCTCCTCGTCCGAGCCCGAGCAGACCAGGAGCGTGGGCAGCCCCTTCCTGCGCAGCCCGAGGACGGCGTTGAACGCGTCGATGTCACCGAGGTCGTCGCCGACGAAGACGAACGCCCCGGCGTTCTGCTCCTCGGCGAGCACCTCGATCGCGGTCCCCTTGTGCATGCCCGGCGAGCGGATCTCCACCACGTTGCGGCCCGGCTCGACCATCAGGTCGTGGGCCTTGGCCGCGTCGGTGAGCACCGGCAGCAGGCGGTCGAAGGCGGCGGCGGGGTCCTCCAGCCGTCGGGTGTGTACGGCGACGGCGAGCCCCTTCATCTCCACGAAGGCGTCCTCGGCGTCGTTGCGCCGCAGCAGCCGGGGCAGGTCGCGCAGGAACGTCGCCAGCCCGTGCGGGGGCCGGGGCGAGACGACCCGGCGGTTGAACGAGGACCAGCGCTCGTTGCCGTACTGCCCGAAGACGAACAGCTCGCGGCCGTCCTCCCCCATCGCGTCGCCGATCTCGTCCAGGCCGCCGAGCGCGAGCACCTGGCGGGCCGGACGGCCGGTCACCACGGCGATCGCGCGCACGTGCCGGGCCAGGTCGACCAGCAGCGCGGGGGCGTCGTCGTGGATGTGCGCGGCCTCGGGGTCGTCCACGATCGGGGAGAGGGTGCCGTCGAAGTCCAGCCCGATGACGAGGGAGTCCGCGGCCCGCACGACCTCGGCGTACTGCTGCTCGCCCTGGGTCGTGGTGAACTCCATGGAGGACAGCCAATCACGCCCCGGCCGCCCGGCGTACGCCGGTCAGGAGCGCGTGAGACGCCCCGGGGTGCGGTCCGGGGTCAGCCGGCGTAGTCGGCGGTGAGGATGACCGTGAGCCGGTCGAGCCGCATCGGGTCGATGGCCGGCTTGACCCGGGCGATGCCGAGGTCCTTGCCGAGCAGCGTCGCGGCGGCCTTGAGCTTGGCCGGGTAGTAGACCGTCGAGGCGGGGACGGTGCCGTACCAGTTGTCGGAGCCGACGACCTGCCAGCCGGCGCCGGTGGCGCGCGAGGCGGTCGAGCCGGCCAGGCCCTTGATGCCGGAGTTGTTGTAGACCTCGACGTAGACCTTGCCGCGCTTGACGACCGGCTTCGGCGGGGCCGGCTTGTGCTTGACGACCGGCGCCTCGGCGGTGGGTCGTCGCGGTGGCGGTGGGGGCCGGGCGGGAGACGTTCTGGACCGCACCACGGTCCTGGTCGCCGGTGGCCACGAAGGCGATGCCGGCCATGGCGACCGCGACGACGCTGAGCATCACGAGCGGCGAGGGGAGCGCGACGCCGCGCTCGTCCCGGGGAAGGCGCCGCACCGCGATCAGAGCTCGAAGCCGAGTCGGCGGGCGGACCGCTGCCGCTGACGGGCGGCGCGCAGGCGGCGCAGCCGGCGGACGAGCAGCGGGTCGGCAGCGAGCGCCTCCGGCTTGTCGATCAGCGCGTTGAGGACCTGGTAGTAGCGGGTCGCGGACATGTCGAACTTCTCGCGGACCGCCTGCTCCTTGGCTCCGGCGTACTTCCACCACTGGCGCTCGAACTCGAGGATCTCCCCGTCGCGCGCGGACAGCACCATCCCGTCGGTGGTCTCCCCCTGGTTGACCGACTCTGCCGCGTCCATGCGCCTCGACCCCTTCGCTGGTTCGGCTGTGCAATGCGGTCATCCTACGCAATGAATGACAGGAGTGTCATTCGAACCCCGGCGAGTCCCGCACGCGTCTGTCGCGGCGGTCGCGCACGAGGCCCCGGCCCGACCCGGGGCCTTGCTCACATTGTCTGGACAGGCACCGCCCCGACCGCGAGTATTCCGGCGGGGAGGTAGCACGACGCGGCTCGCCTGCGTCGACCACCGAGAGGAACCGATGTGAACACGTCACCGGACGCCGGCCGCCTGGTGCGGCTGGAGCGCTTCTCCGACCTCAGCGACGACGAGGTCGCCCTCATCGCCAGCCGCGGCACGCAGGTCCACCTGCCCGCGAACTGGTCCCTGATCTGGGAGAAGACCCCCGCCGACAAGGCCTACATCATCCTGCGCGGCGAGGTGTCCGTACGCCGCCGGGGCGCGGAGATCGCCCGCCTCGGCCCGGGCGACACCGTGGGCGAGTCCGCGATCGTGGCACACCGCCTGCGCAACGCCAGCGTGGTCTCCCTGACCGAGATGGACGTCCTCCACTTCACCAGCGAGGCCGTCCGCCAGCTGCTGGGCGAGGTCCCGTCCTTCCGCACGGCCCTGGAGGAGACCACCCGCGAACGCCTCGGCAGCACCGCGTCCTGATGGCACGCCGTCTGAGGCGCGGCCGAGGACGAGGGCGGTCGATGACGGAGGAGCACGGGGACGCGCCCGCCGTCGCACTCTCCCCGCGCGTCTACGAGTCCATCGAGGCCGCCCTCCTCGGGCAGCGCCCGCACCTGACCCGTCCCGAGGTGCTCGAGCGGACCGGCGTCGGGCTCGACCGTGCCCACGCGCTCTGGCAGTCGCTGGGCTTCCCCGCGCCGTCGAGCGACGACGAGGTGCTGTTCACCGACGACGACGTGGCGGCGCTCAAGACGCTCACCGCGCTGGTCGACGACGGGCTGGTCGACCCCCGCACGGAGTACGCCCTCACCCGGAGCATGGGTCGCAGCTTCGCCCGGCTGGCGGAGTGGGAGATCACCGAGGTCGCGATGTTCGCGCTGACCACCGGTGGCGAGGACCTCGACGACGCGGCCGTCGAGGCGCTGCTGGCCGGCGCCCTGCCGGCCGTCGAGCAGCTGCAGAACTACATCTGGCGCCGGCACCTGGCCAGCGCCATCGGCCGGCTGCTGACCACCAGCCGCGCGGAGAACGCCGTACCCATGGCGGTCGGGTTCGCCGACATCGTCGGCTTCACGCGCCGCAGCCGCGGCCTGAGCACCGACGAGCTCGCCGCCATGGTCGAGACGTTCGAGGCGACCGCCACCGCCGTCGTCTCCGCAGCACGGCGGGCGGGTGATCAAGACCATCGGCGACGAGGTGCTCTACGCCTGTGACGACCCGGTCGCGGCGGCCCGGGTCGCGCTGCTGCTGGCCGGCGGCCACCTCGCCGACGAGGACTTCCCGCAGGTCCGGGTCGGGGTCGGCGTACGGCGACGTGCTGCGCCGGCTCGGCGACGTCTTCGGCGAGACCGTCAACATCGCCTCGCGGCTCACCTCCGTCGCCCGGCCCGGTCGCGTGCTGGTGAACCGCGCACTCGCGGACGCCCTCAAGCCGCTCGACGAGGAGTTCCGGGTACGCCGTACGCGCAACGCCGTGGTCAAGGGCTACACGCGCCTGGAGACCTGGGCGCTGAAGCACCCGCGCACCTCCGAGGACCGGCCGGACGTCGCGGCCGAGGCGCTGGACGCGCTGGTCGAGCTGCTGCCGGTGCCGCTGCGGCGCAGCGGCGGGGGTGACCGCCGCACCGACTAGGGTGACCAGCGTGACTGCTCCCGGCTCGGCGGACCTCGTCATCGTCGCCAACCGCCTGCCCGTGGACCGCGTCGTCGCGAGGACGGCACGGCCAGCTGGCGCAAGTCGCCCGGCGGCCTGGTGACCGCCCTCGAGCCGGTCATGCGCAAGAACGACGGCGCCTGGATCGGCTGGCCCGGCAACACCGACGAGGAGCTGGAGCCGTTCGTCGACGACGGGCTCTCGCTGATCCCGGTGTCGCTGAGCACCCAGGAGGTCGAGTGGTTCTACGAGGGCTTCTCCAACGGCACCCTCTGGCCGCTCTACCACGACGTCGTCGCCAAGCCGGCCTTCCACCGCGAGTGGTGGGACGCCTACGTCACCGTCAACGAGCGCTTCGCCCACAAGGCCGCGGCGACCGCCGCCAAGGGCGCCACGGTGTGGGTGCAGGACTACCAGATGCAGCTGGTCCCGGCCATGCTCCGCGAGCTCCGTCCGGACCTGCGGATCGGCTTCTTCCTGCACATCCCCTTTCCCCCGGCCGAGCTCTTCCAGCAGCTCCCCTGGCGCCGGCAGATCCTCGAGGGGCTGCTCGGCGCCGACATCGTGGGCTTCCAGCTGCCCGGCGGTGCCGCGAACTTCGTCCGCCTGGTCCGCCAGCGGATCGGCCACAAGACGCACCGCGACACCGTCTACCTCCCCGACGGCCGCACGGTCCGGGCCGCGGCGTTCCCGATCTCGATCGACAGCCAGGGCTTCGAGGACCTGGCCCGGTCGGAGTCGGTCGGCAAGCGCGCCGCGCAGATCCGGGAGGCGCTCGGCAACCCGCGCCGGGTGCTGCTCGGCATCGACCGGCTCGACTACACCAAGGGCATCCGCCCCCGGCTGCGCGCGTGGTCCGAGCTGGTGCGCGACGGGCACTTCGACGTCGAGGACTCGGTGTTCGTGCAGGTCGCGACCCCCTCGCGCGAGCGGGTCGACCAGTACCGCATCCTGCGCGACGACATCGACCGCCTCGTCGGGCGCGTCAACGGCGACCTCGGCAAGATCGGGCACCCGGCGATCTCCTACATGCACTCGTCCTACCCCAAGCACGAGATGGCAGCGCTCTACCGCGTGGCGGACGTGATGGTGGTGACGCCGTACCGCGACGGCATGAACCTCGTGGCCAAGGAGTACGTCGCGTGCCGCTTCGAGAACGACGGGGCGCTGGTGCTCTCGGAGTTCGCCGGCGCCGCCCAGGAGCTGCGCCAGGCGTGGCAGGTCAACCCCTACGACATCAACGGGATGAAGACCTCCATGCTCGAGGCGGCGCGGGCCGACCCGAAGGAGCTGGGCCGCCGGATGAAGGCGATGCGCAAGCAGGTCATGGAGCACGACGTCACCCAGTGGGCGCTGGACTTCCTCGACGCCCTGGCCGCCGTCCCGGAGAGCCACGACAAGTCGGTCCGGCCGGTCCGCAGCAACTGATCCCGCGCCCGGTCCACACCGGTAACCACTGATTTCCACCCAATTCGGCTCCGGGACTCGCCAAATTCGCTCCGGAGGCGCATGGTGGGTGGTGCAGTCCGGGGGGACTGCAGCCGGTTCAAACTGGGAGCACGGCATGGGTGGGACTGCTCGTGGGGTCACCGAGGTGCGTGGACGGTTCGCGCACGAGGTGGTCCTCTACGAAGGCGCGGACGACCACGCGCGCGCCGTGCTGCCCTTCGTCGACGAGGGGCTCGCCCACAACGAGCCGGTCCTGGTCGCCCTCCTCCCCCACCTGATCACCCGCCTCCGCGCGGCGCTCGGCCCGCGCGCCGACCGGGTCACCTTCGTGGACATGGCCGAGCTCGGCGAGAACCCGGCCCGGATCATCCCGGCCTGGCGCGACTTCCTGCGCGATCACCGCGGTGCCGGACCGGTCCGCGGTGTCGGCGAGCCGGTGTGGGCGGGTCGCCGGTCCGCGGAGCTGGCCGAGGCCCAGCTGCACGAGGGCCTGCTCAACCTCGCCTTCGACGGCGGTCCCGGCTGGCAGCTGCTCTGTCCGTACGACGTGTCCGCGCTGCCCGCCGACGTGATCGACGAGGCGCTCCGCACCCATCCGTTGCTCGGTGACGGCCGGCCGTGCGGCGACTACGCGGGCCACGACCACGCGCAGCGCACCTTCGCGACCGAGCTGCCCGAGCCGCCCGCCGACGCCACCCGGATCACCTTCGGCGCCGGCGAGCTCGGCACCCTGCGCTCCGTCGTACGACGCGTGGTCGCGGCCTCCCGGGTCGGCGCGGACCGTGGCGACGACCTCGTGCTGGCCGCCCACGAGCTGGCGATGAACAGCGTCCAGCACGGGGGTGGCCGCGGGGAGCTGCTGACCTGGGTCGAGCCCGAGGCCCTGGTGGTCGAGGTCCGCGACACGGGCCGGATCGCGGACCCGCTCATCGGGCGGACGATGCCGGACTTCGGTTCGCTCTCGGGACGTGGCATCTGGATGGCCAACCAGCTGTGCAGCCTCGTCCAGGTCCGTTCGGGGGACGACGGGACCCAGGTCAGGCTGCACAGCTGGCTCTGACGCACCGCGCCCCCGACCGCCGGATGGTCGGGGGCGCAGTGCGTGGCGTGCGGGGACTCAGACGTGCGCCTCCGGGACGACCCGGTCGTGCCGCAGCGAGCTGCGGCTGGTCTCCTTGGCGCAGAGCACCGCGACGACCGTGATCACCGAGGCGATCGCGACGTAGATGCCGACCGCGGTGGTGTTGGCGTCGTCGACGTCACCGAGCAGCTTCAGGGCGATGATCGGCGCCAGCGCCCCGGCGAAGATCGAGGCCAGCTGGTAGCCCACGGAGGCGCCGGTGTAGCGCACCGTGGTGCCGAACAGCTCGGAGAAGAACGCCGCCTGCGGGGCGTACATGAACGAGTGCAGGACCAGGCCGACCACGACGGCGACCAGGATGTTGCCCGGGTCCTTGGTGTCGACGAGGTTGAAGAACACGAACGTCCACACTCCGACACCCACGGCACCGAAGAGGTAGAGCGGGCGGCGGCCGACCCTGTCGGAGAGCGCACCGATCGCCGGCACCACGAAGAACTGGATCGCGGCACCGATCAGCAGCGCCTTCAGCACCACCGCCTTGTCGATCGCGGCGTACTCCGCGGCGTACGTCAGGACCACCACGGTGAAGATGTAGTAGGAGATGTTCTCCGCCATCCGCATGCCCATCGCGATGAGGACCTCGCGGGGGTACTTCCGGATGACCTCCATGATCGGCAGGTGGCCGGCGGCCTGCTGCTTGGCCTCGAGGTCGGCCTTGGCCTCCTTGAAGACCGGCGACTCCTCGATGGAGAGGCGGACCCAGAGGCCGAGGATCGACCAGGACGGCGCTGAGCAGGAACGGGATGCGCCAGCCCCAGTCGAGGAAGGCCTGCTCGCTCTGCACGGCGGCGAGGACCCACAGCACGCCGGTGGCGAGCAGGTTGCCCAGCGCCACGCCGGCCTGCGGCCAGGAGGACCAGAAGCCGCGCTGGTCGTCGCGGCCGTGCTCGGCGGCCATCAGGACGGCACCGCCCCACTCGCCGCCGACGGCGAAGCCCTGGACGAGGCGGCAGAGCACCAGCAGGACCGGCGCCGCGATGCCGATGGTGGCGTACGACGGGAGCAGGCCGATCGCGAAGGTGCCGAGCCCCATCATCAGCAGGGAGACGACCAGCATGGTCTTGCGGCCGACCTTGTCACCGAAGTGGCCGAAGACGACACCGCCGAGCGGGCGGGCGACGAAGCCGAGGGCGTAGGTCATGAAGGCGTACAGCGTGCCCTTCGGTGCCGCCGATCTGGCCGAAGAAGACCTCGCCGAAGACGAGGGCCGCGGCCGAGCCGAAGAGGAAGAAGTCGTACCACTCGACGGCGGTGCCGACGAGGCTGGCCGCCACGATCTTCACGATCGAGCGTTGCCCGGTGCCGGTCCCGACCTGGTCGGGGGATTCGGTGTGGGTGGACATGTTCGTTCCTTTCACGCGGCGGTCCAGCCGCCATCCATCAGGTGGGAGGTCCCCGTGATCGATCCGGTGCCGGGCCCGCAGAGGAAGGCCACCATCGCGGCCACCTCCTCCGGCTCGACGAGCCGCTTGACCGCGGTGCGGGCGAGCAGCACGTCGTGGAGTACGTCGGCCTCGGCGATGCCGTGCGTCGCGGCCTGGTCGGCGATCTGCCCCTCGACCAGCGGCGTGCGCACGTAGCCGGGGCACACGGTGTTGCTGGTGACGCCCTTGTCGGCGCCCTCGAGCGCGATCACCTTCGACAGCCCCTCGAGGCCGTGCTTGGCGCTGACGTAGGCCGACTTGTACGCCGAGGCGCGGTGGCCGTGCGCGGAGCTGACGTGCACGACCCGGCCCCAGCCGGCGGCGTACATGCCGGGCAGCAGGGCGCGGGCGAGCAGGAACGGCGCCTGCAGCATCACGGCGTGGATCGCGGCGAAGGTGTCGGGGTCGAACTCCTCGATCGGCGCCACGTGCTGGAAGCCGGCGTTGTTGACGAGGATGTCCGCGCGGACCCGGGTGCCGAGCCCGAGCGCGTCGATCGCGGCCCGGTCGCCGAGGTCCGCGACGAGGTGCTCGCCGCCGACCTCGGAGGCGACCTCCTTGGCGGCGGTCTCGTCGCGGTCGAGGACGTGCACGTGGGCGCCGTCCGCCGCGAGCCGGGCGACCACCGCGCGGCCGATGCCGCTGGCGCCACCGGTCACGAGCGCGGTGCGGCCGGCGAGCGGGGCGCTCCGGTCGGCGCCCTGCGGGCGGCCCTGGTCCGGGCGGTCGGTGTGGTCAGGCATGCCGAGGAACGTACGACGCCCGGCGTGAGGGTGACCATGTGCGCCGAGCACACAATGGTCACCAATCAGTGTGCGGCCACACCACTCGCGAGGCGCCGGGTCCGCAGCGCGAGCTGGATGTCGAGGGCCCGGGCCGGCTCGCGCCAGTCGGGTCCGAGCAGCCGTCCGACCCGGTCGATGCGCTGCGCCACGGTGTTGGGGTGCACGTGCAGCGCCTCCCCGGTGGCCCGCAGCGAGCCGCCGGAGGCGAACCACGCCTCCAGCGTCTCGACCAGGGCGGACCCGCGCTGCGCGTCCCAGGCCAGCACCGGCCCGATCGCCTGCCCGATGAAGTCGCTGAGGTCCTCCGGCCCGCTGGTGCCGAGGAGCAGCCGGGCCAGGCCGAGCCCGGCCGGGTCGCTGACCTCGCCGGCGCGGCCGAGCGCCACCAGCGTGTCGACACAGCGTCGCGCCTCGACGTGGGCTCCGGGCAGCCCGGCGGGACCGGGAGCGGCCGCGGCCACCCCCACGGTGACCCCTGCGTCGGCACCGTCGAGCCGGGCGCGCAGGGCACGGCCGAGCTCCAGCGGGTCGTCGCCGGGCGCGACGACGACGACGTGGCCGTCATGCAGGGCGGACAGTCCCTTCCGCTCGTCGGCGAGCGCCCCGGCGAGCCGGCCGGCCCGGTGCTGGTCGAGGTCGTCGGCCAGGGCCACCGCGACCACCGAGCCCCGGTCGAGGTCGGCGCCCTGCCGGCGCGCCCGCTCGCGCAGCCGGTCGGGATCGAGGTCGCGCCCGGAGAGCAGGTCGGTCAGCAGCTCCCCGCGGACCCGCTCCTCGGCCTCCGCCTCGGTGCGGGCGAACAGCAGCACCAGGGCGGTCACGATGGCACCGCGCTCGAGCGTCCGCCGCTCGGCCTGCTCCAGCGGGACCCCGCGCACGACCAGGGTGCCCAGGTGCTCGTCGCCTGCGGCCGCGACGGCGACGTACGTCCCGGGCTCGAGCTCGATGCTGCGGCCGGACCGTCGCGCCTGGTCGATCGCGGCGGCCAGCCCGGCCGGCTCGGGCGCGGCGCCGGCCAGCGGCCGCAACCCCTCGTCGTACACCCCGACCTGGCCGCCGAGCACCTCGCCGAGCATCTCGGCGATCCGGGCGGCGCCGCCGCCGTGGAGCAGGACGTCGGTGAGCCGGTCGTGGGCCTGGGCGGCGCGCTCGACGGACTCCGAGCGGGCGCGGAGCAGCTCGTTGGCGTGGTCAGCGTCGGCCACCGCCGCGCGGGCGGAGTCGAAGAGCCGGGCGTTCTCGAGGGCCACCGCGGCGTGCGCGGCGAACGACGTGAGCAGGGTGACCTCGCCGGGCGGGAACGGCCGCACCGTCCGGTGCACGGCCAGCAGCGCGCCGATCACGTTGCCCTCGACGACCAGGGGTACGCCGAGGATGGCCCGGATCTTCTCGCCCGCGACCGCGGAGTCGATGAAGTCGCGGTGCACGAACCGGTCGTCGTTCTGGTAGTCCTCGGTGAAGTACGGCGCCCCGGCCTGCGCGACCAGGCCGAGCAGCCCGGTGCCGAGCGGCAGCCGCAGCCGGCGGAACTCCGGGGTGAGCGCGCCGTCGGTGACCTTCATGTACGACGCCCCGTCGGCCTCGTCGTTGAGCGACAGGTAGGTCATGTCCGCGTGCAGGAGCTGGCGGGCGCGCCGGACGATCGCGGCCAGGATGCTGTCGAGGTCGCGGATCGCGGTGAGGTCGTTGGCGGTGTCGTAGAGCGCGGAGAGCTCCGCCTCGCGCCCCCGGTGCCGGGCCATCCGCTCGCGCACCTGCAGGGCCAGCGCGTGCTGGTCGGCCGCGTCCTCGCCGAGCTCGTCGAGCAGGTCGTCGTACGCCTCCCGCGGGGCGTCGGCGTACAGCAGGTCGAGGAAGGTCCGGTCCATCAGGTGGCCATCCTGTCACCGCCCCGCCGGACGGCGCCGGATCGGGTATTTTTCGCCCATGGATCTGATCCCGAAGCCCGATCAGGTCGTCGCAGCGGCCAGCAACGTCGCACACAAGGTGTTGTACGGCGGACTGGCCGACCTCCGGAAGATGCCGCGCACCCTCATCGACGACGGGAACCTGCGCGAGGTCTACCACTACCGTCCGGTCGGCAAGGTCAAGGAGGAGGGCGACCCGGTCCTCCTGGTCACGCCGCTGGCGGCTCCGTCGTCGTGCTTCGACCTGCGCCGCGGCTGCTCGCTGGTCGAGCACCTCGTCTCCGAGGGACGCCCGACGTACCTCGTGGAGTACGGCGAGGTGTCGTTCAAGGACCGCAACCTCGGGATCGAGCACTGGATCGACGAGGTGGTGCCGGAGGCGATCCGGGTCACCAGCGCCCACGCCGGCGGCCGTCCCGTGCACGTGGTCGGCTGGAGCCTGGGCGGGATCTTCGCGGCACTGACCGCCGCCGACCAGCCCGACCTGCCGATCGCGTCGCTGACCATCCTGGGCTCGCCGTTCGACGTCTCGAAGGTGCCGATGATCGCCCCGCTGCGGCCGCTGCTCGCGTTGGCGGACCGGCCGGTGAAGGGGCTGAAGAAGGGCAACGGCCCGATCACCCGCACCTACCAGGCGCTCGGCGGTGCCCCGAAGCCGCTGGTCCGCTGGGCGTTCCAGCTCTCCTCGGCACAGAAGCTGGTGACCAAGCCGCTGGTGCAGCTGCAGCGGCTCGACGACAAGGACTTCCTCGCCCAGATCGAGGCGGTCGACGCGTTCACCGCCGGGATGATCGCCTACCCGGGCCGCACGTTCGGGCAGATCTACCACCGGTTCGTGAAGAGCAACGAGCTCCGCGAGGGGTGGTTCGACCTCGACGACCGACGCATCGAGCTGTCCGCGATCGAGGTGCCGGTGCTCATCTTCGGCGGCATCACCGACGGCATCGCGCCGATCCCGTGCGTGCGGGCCGGCGTCCCGCTGCTCACCGGCTCGCGCGAGGTCCGCTTCGAGGCGGTGCCGGGCGGTCACCTCGGCATGCTGACCGGCCGCGCCGCGCGAGGCACCACGTGGCGGGTGCTCGACGAGTGGGTCGAGCGTTGGGCGACCGACCACGCCGGAGCCGGCGCCCACGGCCCGCACGAAGGGTCGGGGCCAGAAGGCGCCAGCGAAGACCCCGCGAAGAAGGCCGCCAAGAAGCCCGCGTCCCGCGAGTCGATCGGCTCGAACCCGACCCGCCGCTACGGCTCCGGCGGCTCCCGCTCCCTCGCCCGCTGACGCCCACCCGTCGCAACGAATCGCCGACCTGTCGCAAACTGACGGTCAGCGCGCGTCAGTCTGCGACAGGTCGGCGATCGGGGGCGTCAGTCTGCGACAGGTCGGCGTTATAGGGCGGCGGCCATCGCGGCGCAGGCCTTCAGCCAGGCGGCACGGGTCGCCTCGGAGAGCTGGCCGTACTGGATGACCGAGCCGGCCACCAGCGTCGGGTCGTAGGGCACCCGGAAGACCGCGCCGGTGCGCTGCTCGTAGACCTCGACGAGGTCCTTGGCCAGCTGGTCGTCGACGTTCGACGACGGGTCGGCCAGCACGGTGATCGTCTTGTCCTTGAGGTTGTGGTGGCCCGCGTCCTGGAGCGCGTCGAGCATCCACAGGCCGGAGTAGCCGGTGTCCTCGCGGACGGTGCAGGTGACCACGATCAGGTCGGCGGTCTGCGCGGCGGCCAGCCAGTTCTCCGCGCGCAGGTTGTTGCCGGTGTCGACCAGGATCAGGTGGTAGAACCGCTCGAGCAGCCGGTGCACGGCGCCGAAGTCGGAGGCCTTGATCTGCCCGGTGACGTCGGCCCGCTCGTCGGAGGCGAGCACGTCGAAGTGGGCGTCGCCCTGCGAGCGGACGAACGCCCCGAGGTCGCCGATCCGCGACTCGTAGACGTCCTGGAAGCGCTGCAGGTCGTCGAGCAGCTCGCGGGTGGTGTTCTGGTGGTTGGCCCGCTCACCGCGGATGCCGAGCGTGCCGCGCGTCTCGTTGTTGTCCCACGCGACCACGCCGCCGCCGCGGATGGTGCCGAAGGTGTAGCCGGCCGCGAGCACGCTGGTGGTCTTCGCGGCGCCGCCCTTGGGGTTGGCGAACACGATCGTGCGCGGGCCGGAGAAGGACCGCTGCACGGTCGGCCCGGGACTCGCGGTACTCCCGCTCCGCCCGGCCCATCTTGGGCTTGACCAGCCCGAACGTGAGCCGGCGGACCAGGCCGCGCCAGCCCCACGTCGCCGGGCCGATGTCGACGGTGCGGTGCCGGTGGGCGAGGAAGTCCTGCGCCGTCATGGACCGCTCGGGCGCCGCCGGGGGTGCGTCGTACGCCGGGTGCTGGCCGTGCGCCGGCGGCCGGTCGTACTGACGGCGGGGCGGGAGGTGGTGGCCGGGCTGCCCGTAGGACTGCTGCCCGTAGTCGGGCTGGGCGTACGGGCTGGGCGTGGCCCTCGCCGGGTGGCGGGTCGAACGGGCCGGTCACCGGTCCGGGCTGCACCTGCCACATGGGTCGCTGGGGCGGTTGGTTGCTTCCGTTGCCGGCGTCCTGCGTCATGGCGACCTCCGAGACGACGCCACTCCCCGCTGGAGGGCTCCCGGCGCGCAGTGTGTCCGCCCGGGGCGTCTCGCCAAACATGCCGATGCGTGAGATGGGTCGATCCGGGGTACGGAAGGTCGGCCCATCGTCACCCACTCGGAGATGAACATGTCGATGTCCGACCGCACCACCCGCCGGGGCGGACCGTCCCGCGGCACTCTGGACCGTCATCCTGGTCCTGCTGGTACCCGCGGTGGTCGTGCCACTGCTCGTACCGCTCTACGCGCACGAGGACCCCACGTTGCTGGGCTTCCCGTTCTTCTTCTGGTTCCAGTTCCTGCTGATCCTCGTCGTCTCGTCGATCACGGTCCTGGCCTACTACCTGGCCAAGCTGGCCGACCGGAAGGAGCACACGTCATGAGCAATCTCGACGGCATCGCAGTCGGCGTCTTCGTCTTCTTCTTCCTGCTGGTCACGATCCTGGGCTTCGCGGCCGCCCGCTGGCGGCGCGTGAAGGAGCTCGACAACCTCGACGAGTGGGGCCTCGGCGGCCGCGGCTTCGGCACGTTCATCGCCTGGTTCCTCATCGGCGGCGACCTCTACACGGCGTACACGTTCATCGCGGTGCCCGCCACCTTGTACGCCGGCAGCGCGGTCGGCTTCTTCGCCGTGCCGTACACGATCGTGGTCTACCCGATCATCTTCCTGTTCCTGCCGCGGCTCTGGTCGGTCTCGCACCGCCACGGCTACGTCACCCCGGCCGACTTCGTCGAGGGCCGCTACGACAGCCGTCCGCTCGCGCTGGCGATCGCGCTGACCGGCCTGCTCGCGACGATGCCCTACATCGCACTGCAGCTGGTCGGCATCGAGGTCGTGCTCCAGGTCATGGGCCTGCAGGCCGGCGAGGACTCGGCGTGGGTGGTGCAGCACCTGCCGCTGTTCGTCGCGTTCGCCGTGCTCGCGGCGTACACCTACTCGTCGGGGCTGCGGGCGCCGGCGCTGATCGCGTTCGTGAAGGACATCCTGATCTACGTCGTGATCATCGTCGCGGTGTTCTACCTGCCCTCGCAGCTGGGCGGCTGGGACTCGATCTTCTCCTCGGCCAACGACAGCTTCGCGGCCTTCAACAAGGAGAACGCCGACGCGATCGCGGCGGGCGAGGCCTCGCCCAAGGCGATGATCCCGCCGGCCGCCGCACACTGGGCCTACGCCACCCTGGCGCTCGGCTCGGCCCTGGCGCTGTTCATGTACCCGCACTCGGTGACCGGCGTGCTGTCCACCCGCAGCCGCCAGGTCATCCGGCGCAACGCGGCGCTGCTGCCGGCGTACTCCTTCCTGCTCGGGCTGCTCGCCCTGCTCGGCTTCGTCGCGATCGCGGCCGGGGTGAAGGTGGAGAACGCCCAGCAGTCGGTGCCCCAGCTGTTCGAGCAGGAGTTCCCGAGCTGGTTCGCCGGGGTCGCCTTCGCGGCGATCGCCATCGGCGCCCTGGTGCCCGCGGCGATCATGTCGATCGCGGCGGCGAACCTGTGGACCCGCAACATCTACCGCGCGTTCATCAACCGCGACGCCACGCCGCAGCAGGAGGCCCGGCAGAGCAAGCTGATGTCGCTGCTGGTGAAGTTCGGCGCGCTGGCGTTCGTGCTGGGGCTGCCGACGCAGTTCGCGATCAACCTGCAGCTGCTCGGCGGGGTCTGGATCCTGCAGACGATGCCGGCCATCGTGGTCGGCCTCTACACGCGCTGGTTCCACCGGTGGGCACTGTTCGTCGGCTGGGCGGTCGGCATGGTGTGGGGCACCTGGACGGCGTACGGCGTGCCGGTGCCGGGCGACCCGGGCAGCCACTTCGGCGGACCGCTGGAGATCTTCCCGTTCGCGGAGACCACCAAGGTCTACATCGGGTTCACCGCGATCCTGCTGAACTTCGTGGTGACGATCGCGCTCAGCGTGGTGCTGCGGGCGCTGAAGGTGGCCGAGGGCGTCGACCAGACGCACCCGGACGACTACACCGCGGACATCGGCGACGCCGGGGTCGAGGAGGAGATCGACCCGCACGCTTCCGTGCACGCCTGAGCGACGTACGCCGGGGAAGCGCGCGGCCTCCCCGGCGTACGGCGTCAGCCGGCGCTGGAGGACGGGGCCTGCTGACCGTCCCCGTCGTGGTCCCCGTGGCCGAACCCGCTCTGGGTGCCGGTGACGGCGAAGGACTTGTCGTCCTGACGGTCAGGTGGTCGCCGTCCGTGGTGGTCAGGTGGCCGTCGAACACCCCGGCGGCGTCGGCCTCGACACGCTCGACGGTGGCGCCGGGGCACTTCGCCAGGCCGCGGCCTTCACCTTGGCGGCCGTGGTCCCGGTGAGCGGGGTCTCGTTCCCGCCGGGTCCACCATGCCCACCGCTGGGTGTCGGTGACGGCGAAGGACTTGTCGACCTGGACGGTCACCTCGTCGCCGTCCGTGGTGGTGAGGTGCGCCTCGTACGACCCCGTCGGCGTCGGTCTCGACACGCTCGACGGTGGCGCCGGGGTACTTCGCCAGGGCCGCGGCCTTCACCTTGGCGGCCGTGGTCCCGGTGAGCGGGGTCTCTCCGGCGTGACCACGGGTGTCCGTGCTCGACGAACCGGAGGACCCGGTGACGGCGTCGGCGACACCGGTGGCGGCCAGGACTGCTCCGCCGCCGAAGCCGACGAGCAGGAGGGCACCGGCACCGACGATGCGCCGGGTCCTTCCAGAAGTGCGGGGGAAGGTCACGTTGTTCTCCTTGCGCTGACGGGTGTGCTGGCCCCCCGAGAGTCGCGACGGTCACTGGGACGCCCATGTCGTCCCGCTGTCGGGAGCCTGTGAAGCCGGCGCCCCGGTCAGCGGTAGTCGCGCGCGTGCTCGTCGGCGACCTCGCGCGAGCGTGTCGCCGCGCCGACCGCGGCGAGGAAGGTGTCCCGCTCCACCGTCCACAGGGCGACGGCCGTCTCGGCGGTGACGGTCGCGGTGCGGGGAACGTCGCGCAGGAGGGCCAGCTCACCGAACCACTCGCCGGGTCCGAGCTCGCGGAGGTGCAGGCCGTCCCGGGTCACCTCGACGCGTCCCCGGTCGATCACGAAGAAGCGATCTCCCGCGTCACCCTCGGTGATGACCGCGTCGCCCGGCTGGGCCTCGACGGGATCGGCGTCGAGGGCGAGCCGCTCCAC
Organism: uncultured Actinomycetota bacterium; assembly: GCA_963721775.1. GTDB lineage: Bacteria > Actinomycetota > Actinomycetes > Propionibacteriales > Nocardioidaceae > Nocardioides. The sequence goes on from CAVRMH010000044.1 coordinate 115,923, forward strand.
CACGCGGGGCGGTAGGACCGCCAGCAGGGGTACGTCGAGCAGGCGCCGCAGGACGTCGGCCGGGACCTGTGCGGCACGGTCGAGGCGACGCAGCCGCGGATACGTCAGCGCGGCCACCACCGGGAGGAAGGCACCGGCGACCGCGAAGGCCCCGCGCGGCCCGAACGCCGCGACCAGGAGCGGTGCGGCGAGGCTGCCGAGCGCGAACGCCGCCATCATCAGCGACTCCTGGAGCCCGAACACCGCGAGGAGCAGCCGGTCCGGCAGCAGCCGCTGGACCAGTGTGCGGGTGGCGATGTCGAAGAACAGCTTGCCGGCACCGAACAGGCCGATCAGCAGCACCGCGCCCCAGGGTGCCGAGACGAGCCCGGAGACGCCGAAGGTGAGCCCCGCGACCACGGCCGCCACGACGACCGCGGCGGCGAGCTGTCGCTTCCCCACCAGGACGATGGTGGCCGCCGCGCCGACGATCTGGCCGAGGCCGGCCGCCGCGTTGAGCAGGCCCGGGCCGGCGACGGACATCTCCAACAGATCGAAGGCCAGCACGACGAGCAGGATGTCGGCCAGCCCGACCAGCGTGTTGAGGGCGAAGACCAGCCCGCTCAGCAAGCGGGCCGCCGGATCGCGGACCACGGTGCGCAGACAGGTGCTGCTGCCTGGCCCCGGCGTGCCGGGGAGGGGCACGGGCGCGTACGTCGCCAGGCGCAGGGTCACCGAGGCGCCGAGGGCCGACGCCGCGGCCATGGCCAGGACGACGCCGCTCGGGCCCGCCACCAGGATGAGGCCACCGCAGACCAGGGGCCCGAGGAACACCCCGGCCGCCTCGGCCCAGCCGGACGTCGAGTTGCCCGCGGTCAGCTCGGCGGTCGTGTCGGAGATCTCCGGCAGCAGCGCGTGGTGCACCGGCCGGGTGAGGGTGAGCGAGACCGCCCCCAGCGCGGCCAGGACGACGACCAGCGTCGGCGGCGCGTCCACGGCCAGGGCGAGGCCGATGGCGCCCATGGCGACGGCCTGGAGCGCGTAGCCCAGGGTGAGCGCGCGTGCCCGGGGGAGCCGGTCGAGCCACGTCGCGGCAGGGGAGGCGAGGAGTGCCGACGGGACCAGCTGCGCCACCGCCAGGGCGCTGGCCGCCCGCACCCCGCCCGCGTCGTACGCCCAGACGAGGATCGCGATCCAGGAGGCCCACTCCACCAGGTTGTAGAGCAGGTAGGCGGCCTGGACCCGGAGCAGGCGGCGGTTGCGCAGCGCCTTGAGCATCACCTCGACCCGGCTCGAGGGCACCGGACTGGACGTCGCCTCGGTGTCCCTCCATGGCGTTCTCCGTCTCGCGGGCCCACCCGAGAGTCGCGCCTCACTCTGGCGGATGGCTCCACGTTTGCGCCAGAGCGGTCGGCGCCGCCGACGGGCCCGGTCAGCGCAGGAGCGGTCAGTGCACGCGGTCGGTGCTCTCGTCGGTCTCGCGTTCCTGCCCGGGCTCGACCTCGGTCCCCTCGCGGGCGGCCCGGGCGGCGTACCGCTCGCGGAGCTTGCGGCCGCGCTCGACGTCCTTGCGCTGCTTGCGCTCGGCCTTCTCGATGTTGCGGGTGTCGCGCGGGGCGAGCTGGATGCTCTCCTCGGCGGGGATGCCGGCCTGCAGCTCGCGCCCGCGCTCGAGCTCGGAGTCCAGCTCGGCGCCGAAGAGCAGGGCGAGGTTGGTGAGCCAGAGCCACAGCAGGAACACGATCACGCCGGCCAGGGAGCCGTAGGTCTTGGAGTACGACGAGAAGCCGGCGACGTACAGCCCGAACGCCGCGGACAGCAGCACCCACACGATGATCGCCAGGGCGGCGCCGACGCTGATCCAGCGGAAGCGCGGCTGGCGGACGTTCGGCGTACCCCAGTAGAGCAGCGCCACGATCACCACGACCACGGCCAGCAGCACCGGCCACTTGGCGACCTGCCAGACCAGGACCGCGGTGGAGCCGAGGCCGATCGCGTTGCCGACCGCCTCGGCGACGGGTCCGGACACGACGAGCCCGAGCAGGGTCACCGCACTCAGCACGACCAGCGCCAGGGTGAGCAGGATGTTGACCGGGCGCAGCTTCCAGACCGGCCGTCCCTCGCCCACCTCGTACATCCGGTTCAGGGCGCGGCCGAAGGCTCCGACGTACCCCGAAGCGGACCACAGCGCGCCGGCGAGGCCGAGCACGAACGCCAGGCCGGCGCCGGTGCCGGCGCTCAGCTCGATCAGCGTGGGCTCGAGGGTCTTCGCGACCGACCCGGCCCCCACGTCGCGCAGGATCCCGAGCAGCGTGTCGACGGTCTTCTGCCCGTCGCTGACCAGGCCCACCAGCGAGAGCAGGGCGATCGCGGCCGGGAACATCGCCAGGACGGCGTAGTAGGTGAGCGCGGCGGCGAGGTCGGTGCACTCGTCCTCGGAGAACTCACGCGCGGTCTTGCGGAGTGCGTAGAACCACGAACGCTTCGTCAGGTCGGTCGGGGACTCGGGACCGCGGTCGTCGTCCGGGGTGGTGGAGAGGTGTCGGGGCGTCATCCGGGTTCCGTACCCACCGCCCCGCATTCGACACGCCCGGTGGTCCAGATGGGTGCTGGTCGAGACGGGCGCCGTCGCGTCTCGAAAGCGAGGGTCGCCACCCGCACCCGGCCGCTAGGGTGCGGCCATGTCCGGCCCACTCCCCCGCAGCGTGCGCTTCGGGTACGCCACCGGGTCGGTGGCCACGGGTGCGTTCGGCACGGTGCCTGGCCTGATGCTGCTGCCGTTCCTCACCGACAGCCTCGGCATCGCCGCGATCTGGGCCGGCATGATCGTCTTCCTGCCGAAGGCCTGGGACGTCGTGCTCAACCCGATCGCCGGCCGGATCAGCGACCGCACCGTCGACGACCGTGGCCCGCGCCGTCCGTGGCTGCTGCGCGGCGGCCTCTCCCTGGCGGTGGCCTTCGCCCTGCTCTTCGCCGGCCCCGACCTCGGCTCCCGCTGGCTCGACGCCGGCTGGGTGCTGGTCTGCTTCCTCGGCTGCGCGTCGGCGTACGCCTTCTTCCAGGTGCCGTACGTCGCGATGCCCGCCGAGATCACCGACTCCTACGACGAGCGCACCCGGCTGATGTCGTGGCGGGTGGCGATCCTCGCGTTCACGATCATGCTGGCCGGGGCGACCGCCCCACTGATCCGGGACGCCGTCGGCGGGCGGGCCGGCTACCGGGTGATGGGCGTGGCGATGGCGCTGATCATCGTGGCCGGCGTGGTCGGGTCGTACGTCGGCACGCGGCACGCGCCGCACCTCGCCGTCCAGGCCGGGGCGGGCACGCTGCGCGACCAGCTGCGGATCGTCGCCCACGCCCGCGACTTCCGGCTGCTGCTGACGACGTTCGTGCTGCAGGCGCTGGCCACCGGCTGCATGCTGGCCGGGGTCGACTACCTCGCCGGGGACGTGCTCGACCGCCCGGGCGCGGCCACCGTCCTCTTCGTCTGCTTCGTCGGCCCGGCGCTGCTGCTGACCCCGCTCTGGGCACGCTTCGGCACCCGCGTCGGCAAGAAGCAGGGGTACGTCGCCGCGTCGGTGGTGCTGGCCGTCGGGGCGGTCACCGCCGTGCTCGCCCGTGAGGCCCCGGCCGGCGTGGTCTTCGCCGCGACCGGGCTGATCGGGGTCGGCTACGCCGGCGCCCAGGTCTTCCCGATGGCGATGCTGCCGGACGCGGCGGCCGCGGACGCCCGGCGTACCGGCGAGAACCGGGCCGGCGTCTTCACCGGGGTGTGGACCGCGGGCGAGACGCTGGGGCTGGCGCTCGGCCCGGGGCTGTTCGCGCTGCTGCTCGCGATCGGCGGCTACCGCTCCTCGACCTCCGGCGACGTCGCGCAGCCGGACTCCGCGGTCACCGCGATCGTCCTCGGCTTCTCCCTGGTGCCGGCCACCCTGGTCGTCATCTCCCTGTGGTGGCTGAGCCGCTACTCCCTCGGCGACCCCGAACGCGAAGGTGTGACCCGCATGAACGACGTCCTGGCCCGGCTGCGGGCGATGCAGGCCGGCGACCTGCCGACCCACGGCGGCCGCACGCTGGCCTACGTGTACGACTCCGGGCTGCCCGAGGTCGACGAGATCGGCCGGGCCGCGGTGGCGGCGTACGCCGGGTCCAACGGGCTGGACCCGACCGCGTTCCCGTCGCTGCTGACGATGGAGAACGAGCTGGTCGGCTTCGCCTGCACCCTGCTCGACGCGCCGGACTCGGCGGTCGGCACGGTGACCTCCGGCGGCACCGAGTCGGTGCTGCTGGCGGTGCAGGCCGCCCGCGACGCCCACCCCGAGATCGAGCGACCGCGGATGGTGCTGCCGTCGACCGCGCACGCGGCGTTCCACAAGGCCGCGCACTACTTCGGCGTCGAGGCGGTGGTCGTGCCGGTCGGCGAGGACTTCCGTGCCGACGTCGCCGCGATGACCGCGGCCATCGACGACCGCACCGTGCTCGTGGTGGCCAGCGCGCCGTCGTACGCCCACGGCGTCGTCGACCCGGTCGCCCGCGCTCGCCGCAGCGGCCGCGGCCCGGGGCGTGCGCTGCCACGTCGACGCCTGCATCGGTGGCTGGGTGCTGCCGTACGCCGCCCGGCTGGGGCGGCCGGTGACGCCGTGGACGTTCGCGGTCGAGGGGGTCACCTCGATCTCGGTCGACCTGCACAAGTACGCCTACGCGCCCAAGGGCACCTCGATCCTGCTGCACCGGACGCCGGCGCTGCGGCGGCCGCAGTTCTTCGCCAGCGCGGCCTGGCCGGGCTACACGATGCTCAACGCGACGATGCAGTCCACCAAGTCCGGTGGCCCGCTCGCCGCGGCCTGGGCGGTGGTGCAGCACGATCGGCGACAGCGGGTACGCCGACCTCGCCGGCCAGGTGTTCGAGGCCGTCGACCGCATCGTCGCCGGGATCGGCGGCCCGCTGCGCGTCGTCGTACCCCCGGACTCGACGCTGGTGGCGCTGGCCTGCGACGCGTCCTGCGACCCGTTCACGATCTGCGACGAGATGGCCGCGCGCGGGTGGTACGTCCAGCCGCAGATGTCCTTCGGCGGCGCGCCCGCGACCATCCACCTGTCGGTGAGCGCGGCGACGCTGGCCTCGGTCGACGACTTCCTGTCGGCGCTGGGCGCCTCGGTCGCGGCGGCCGGTCGCCGAGGGTCCGGTGCACGTCGACGCGGACGTGGTGGCGTTCATCGAGGCGCTCGACCCGGCCGGGCTGTCCGACGAGGACTTCGACGGCCTGCTCGCCGCCAGCGGCCTGGTCGCCGCGTCCGGGGACGGCGACGGGCTCGCGCTCCCCGAGCGGATGGCCGAGGTCAACGCGCTGCTCGACGTGGCGTCGGCGCCGATGCGCGAGGCGCTGCTGATCGCCTTCCTCGACCGGCTCTCCCGCCCCACCCGCTGACCCCGCCGAGCCGTGCGTCGTGGCGGGCCGAGCCGTGCGTTCGTGGCGGGCCGAGCCGTGCGTTGTGGCGGGCCGAGCCGTGCGTTGTGGCGGGTCGACCCGTGCGTCGTGGCGGTCAGGCCAGCGACCAGTCGACCGGCGTACCGCCCTGCTCCTCCAGCAGCCGGTTCACCCGGCTGAACGGCCGTGACCCGAAGAACCCGCGCGAGGCGGACAGCGGCGAGGGGTGCACCGACTCGACCCACGGGACCGCACCGAGCATCGGCTTGAGCGACTGCGCGTCCCGGCCCCAGAGGATCGCGGCCAGCGGCCCACCCCGGCGTACCAACGCGGCGATCGCGCACTCGGTGACCTCCTCCCAGCCGCGGCCGCGGTGGGACGCGGCCTCGCCGGGGCGCACCGTGAGCACCCTGTTCAGCAGCATCACGCCCTGGTCGGCCCAGGCGGTGAGGTCGCCGTGCGGCGCCGGGGGTACGCCGAGGTCGGTCTGCAGCTCGGCGTAGATGTTGGTGAGGCTGCGCGGGATCGGGCGTACGTCGCGCGCGACCGAGAAGCTGAGGCCGACGGCATGGCCGGGGGTCGGGTAGGGGTCCTGGCCGACGACGAGCACGCGTACGTCGGCCAGCGGGCGCTCGAACGCGCGCAGGATGCGGTCGCCGGCGGGGAGGTAGCTGCGCCCGGCGGCGATCTCCTCGCGGAGGAAGGCACCCATCGTGGCGATCCGCTCGTCGACCGGGGCCAGCGCGGCGGCCCAGTCCGGGGCGACGAGGCCCTTGTCCACGAGTCCCGCCAGCGCGCCCATGGCGCCCGAGGATAGCGATGCGCTGCTGACAACCGCCCGGCGACCGAGGATGCTGGCGGGATAGTCCCAAACTTTCGGGTCGGTTCCGGGGCCGTGAACGCGCACGAACGTTTGGGACTATCGGGAATAAAGTTGAAAGATAAACTATTGTGGTGGACATGAACGCTCGCATGCCGGCCCTGTACATCGGCCACGGCGCCCCGCCCCTGCTCGACGACCCGCTGTGGTCCGGGCAGCTGGCCGCGTGGGCCCGGGACCTCCCGCGACCGAAGGCGATCCTCATCGTCAGCGCGCACTGGGAGTCCGCGCCGGTGAGCCTGAGCGCCTCCGGCGCGCCGCTGGTCTACGACTTCGGCGGCTTCGCGCAGAAGTACTACGAGATGACCTACGCGACCCCCGACGCCACCGCACTCGCCGCCCGGGTCGCGGCGATGATGCCGGACAGCGAGCCGGTCCACCAGCACGGCAGCCGCGGCCTCGACCACGGCGCCTGGGTGCCGCTGAAGATCATGTACCCCGACGCCGACATCCCCGTCCTGCAGATGTCGCTGCCCACCCAGGACCCCTACAAGCTGCTCAAGCTCGGCGAGCGCCTGCGGCCGCTGCGCGACGAGGGCGTGCTCATCATCGGGTCCGGCTTCCTCACCCACGGCCTGCCGTTCCTGCGCGAGTTCCGCATCGACGCGGCCGCCCCGGGCTGGTCGACCGAGTTCGACGCCTGGGCCGCCGAGGCGCTGGGCCGCGGCGACGTGGACGAGCTCGCGGCGTACAAGACGAAGGCGCCGGGCATGCCGTACGCCCACCCGACGGTCGAGCACTACACCCCGCTGTTCATCACGCTCGGCGCGGCGACGGCCGCCGACGAGCCGGGCGAGCAGCTGGTCGACGGCTTCTGGATGGGCCTCTCGAAGCGCTCGCTCCAGGTCGCCTGACGCGTCTGACGGGCTTCGGACCGCCGCGCCCGGCCGTGGCAGGATGCCGGGTGTGAAGGTCCTCTCCATCCAGTCCTCGGTGGCCTACGGCCACGTCGGCAACTCCGCGGCCGTCTTCCCGCTCCAGCGCCTCGGCGTCGAGGTGTGGCCGGTCTACACCGTGCACTTCTCCAACCACACGGGGTACGGCGCGTGGCGCGGGCCGCTGCTGGCCGCCGCCGACGTCCGTGACGTGATCACCGGCATCGAGGAGCGCGGCGTGCTCGGCCAGGTCGACGCGGTGCTCTCCGGCTACCAGGGCGGCGAGGACATCGGCGACGTCATCCTCGACGCCGTCGCCCGGGTGAAGGCGGCCAACCCGGCCGCGACGTACACCTGCGACCCGGTGATGGGCAACGCGAAGTCGGGCTGCTTCGTCAACCCGGCCATCCCCGAGCTGCTGCGCGAGCGGGTGGTGCCGGCGGCCGACGTGATCACGCCCAACCAGTTCGAGCTCGGCTTCCTCACCGGCACCGAGCCGCTGACCCTCGAGGACACCCTCGCCTCGGTCGACCTGGCCCGCGCGATGGGCCCGTCGACGGTGCTGGTCACCAGCGTCGAGCGGCCCGACCGGCCGGCGGACACCATCGAGATGCTGGCCGCCGACGACACCGGCGCGTGGATCGTGCAGACCCCGCTGCTGCCGCTCAAGGCCAACGGCTCCGGCGACGTCACGGCGGCGCTGTTCACCGCACACCGCCACGAGACCGGCGTCGATCGCCGAGGCGCTGGGCCGCACGGTCAGCAGCGTCTTCGACCTGCTGCAGAACACCTACGACTCGGGCGAGCGCGAGCTGCAGCTGGTGGAGTCGCAGGAGACCTTCGCGCACCCGCGGATGCAGTTCGAGGTCCGACAGGTCCGCTGAGCGACGGTCGCGACCGAGCCGGTGACAGGAATCGAACCCGCGACATCTTCTTTACAAGAGAAGCGCTCTACCAACTGAGCTACACCGGCGACGCCGCGTGCGCGGCGGCCACATCGTAGTGCCGCCGCGCGCCGCCGTTCGAATCACGCCGCGACGCGCTCTCCGAGGAACGCGTCGATCGACCGGCGTAGTCCCGCCGCGTGCAGCCCGTGCGCGCGCACGTGGTCCTCGGCCGTGCCGTAGCGCCGCAGCTCCTCACGGCGTACGCCGAGCGCCAGCAGGCGATGGGGTACGTCGCGCAGCGCGGCGCTGACCTCGTGGGCGGAGGTGCCGGCCAGCCACGGCTCGACCAGCACGACGTCCGGGACGGCCAGCACCGATCGCAGCGTCCGGGCGTCGAACGGTCGCACCGAGTGCGCGTAGAGCACGCGTCACGTCCCAGCCCTGGGTGGCCAGCAGCACCTCGTCGAGGACCGGGCCGAGCGCGAGGACGGTCGCGCCGGAGCCGCGGCGTACGACGTGGAAGCCGTCGCCGGCGTGGGAGGTGGCGTTGGTCTGCCCGACGACGCGGACGTAGTGCAGCCCGTCGCCGGCCACCGCGTGCCGGAGCACGACGTCGACCTCGCGGGCGGTGGACGGCGCATGGATGCGTACGCCGGGGAGGGTGTCCATCAGCGCGACGTCCCCGGGGGTCTGGTGCGTGCGCCCACCCGAGGCGATGTCGAAGGAGCCGCCGGCGCCGACCAGCACGCCACCGACGTCCTGGTGGCCGAAGCCGAGCTTGACCTGCTCGAAGGCGCGCTCGACGAGGAACGAGCCGAACGTGTGCACGATCGGGCGCATCCCGGTCAGCGCCAGCCCGGCCCCGACGTTGACGAGCAGCTGCTCGCGGATGCCGACGTTGACGACCCGGTCGGGGTGCCGCGCCTCGACCTCGCCGAAGAACTGGCCCGAGATCTCGGCGTACACGAGCGCCACGGAGAGGTCGGTCTCGACCAGGTCGGCGGCGGTGCGGGCGAACTGGGTGCGCGGGTTCATCGCTTCCCCTCCACGACGGCGACGACGACGTTGGGGCGGCCGGGGCGGGCGGAGAGCGCCGCCTCGAGCTGGTCGTGGTCGCGGCCGTCGACGGTCACCGCGTGCCAGCCCTCGGTGCCGAACCGCTCGGCGATCCGGCCCGGCACGGCGTACGACGAGGAACCGTTGTCGATGACGACCGCGGTCAGGGCACCGAGCCCGAGCGCCGCGGCCAGCTCCAGCGCCTCGTGGTTGCTGCCCTCGTCGAGCTCCGCATCCCCCACGAGTACGACGACGCGCGCGGCGATCCCCTGGGCGCGGAGCCCGATCGCCGTGCCGACCGCGAGGGGAAGACCGTGCCCGAGCGAGCCGGAGGAGATCTCGACGCCGGGGACGAGGTTGCGGTCGGGGTGGTGGCCGAGCGGGGAGTCCCAGGACGCCCAGTCGGCCAGCCACGCCTCGGGGAAGAAGCCCTGGTCGGCGAGCACCGCGTAGTACGCCATCGGCCCGTGCCCCTTGGAGAGGTAGAACCGGTCCCGGTGCGGGTCGCCGATGCGGTCCGGGCCGGCGTCGAGGACGCGTTCGTAGAGCACCCGGATCACGTCGAGGGTCGAGGTGGCGGCGGCGGTGTGCTTCTCGTCGCCGGTCATCAGGCTCATCAGGCGATGCAGCTCGGCGACCCGGTCTGTGGCCCGGTCGAGGTCGGTGGAGATCGTCATGACCACGATCATGGAACTTGAAGTTGACTTGAAGTCAAGCGATGCTGGAACGCATGTTGACGATCGGGCAGCTGGCCGAGCGGTCGGGCGTGGCGACCTCGGCGATCCGCTTCTACGAGTCCCGCGGGCTCATCGACTCCGAGCGCACCACCGGCAACCAGCGCCGCTACGCGCAGGCCACCCTGCGCCGGGTCTCGTTCATCCGGGCCGCCCAGCGGGTCGGCCTCACCCTGGACGAGATCGGCGAGGCGATGTCCACGCTGCCCAGCAACCGCACCCCCACGAAGAAGGACTGGACCCGGCTCAGCGCCACCTGGCGCGACCGCCTCGACGAGCAGATCGCCCGGATCGAGAAGCTGCGCGACAACCTCGACGGCTGCATCGGCTGCGGCTGCCTCAGCCTGCAGAAGTGCCGGCTGCGCAACCCGGACGACGAGGTCGCCGACCGTGGACCGGGTCCCGTGTTCCTCGAACCTCGGTGACACTGGTCCCCATGGACCTGCTGGATCCCCATCACGACGGCTCCCCGGCGTACGTCCTCCTCGCGCCGAGCCGTGCGTCATGGTCGGCCGAACCGTCCGTTGTGGCGGACCGAACCGTGCGTTCTGGCGGACTCGAGGTGGCCGGCGAGGAGATCGTCGTCCCCGCGACGCATGGTCCGGACCTGTCGATGTTCCTGCTCGGCTGACCGCAACAACGCACGGTTCGATCCGCCACAACGCACGGTCGGCGACCACAACGCACGGTTGGGCGCGCCACAACGCACGGCTCGGCGCACCACAACGCACGGTTCGGCGGGGCAGAACGGACGGCTCGGCGGGATGCGGAGGCCGAGGCGCGATAATGGCGGCCATGGCGTTGCACTTCGTGGCCACCCGGCCCGACCCGGCTCTCTTCCCGATGCCGTGGGACACCCCGTTGGAGCGGTGGGACGAGAAGTACCTCGTCCCCCTCCCCCGTGGCCTGTCGCGCCACGTCGTGCGGATCATCCGCACCGGCCCCGGCGGCACGACGTACGTCGCCAAGGAGACCGAGGCCGAGATGGCGCACCGGGAGTACCGCCTGCTGCGCGAGCTCGGCCGGATCGGGCTGCCGGTCGTCGTGCCGCAGTGCGTGGTCACCGGACGCGAGACCCCCGACGACGACCCGCTGCCGGCGATCCTGGTCACCCGGCACCTGCAGTACTCCATGCCGTACCGCTGGCTGTTCTCCCACGGCCTCGACGCCGGGAAGCTCCCGTCCCTCATCGACGCACTGGTGGTGCTGCTGGTCCGGCTGCACCTGGCGCACTTCTTCTGGGGCGACGTCTCGCTCTCCAACGTGCTGTTCCGGCGCAGCGCCGGCGACTTCGCGGCGTACCTCGTCGACGCCGAGACCGGCGAGCTGCGCGCGACGCTGTCGGCGCAGATGCGCGACTACGACGTCACCATCGCCTGCGAGAACGTCTTCGCCGAGCTGCTCGACCTGCTCGCCAGCGGCGACCTGCGCGAGGACGTCGACCCGCACGACGTCATCGACCGGCTGCGCGAGCAGTACGACGCCCTCTGGGCCGAGCTGACCATGGAGGAGGAGTTCGGGACCGGCGAGATGTGGCGGGTCGAGCAGCGCATCCAGCGGCTCAACGACCTCGGCTTCGACGTGGACGAGATCGAGATGGACTCCACCGACGCCGGCGACCGCATGTTCCTGCGGCCCAAGGTGGTCGAGCTCGGCCACCACTCCCGCGAGCTGCAGGCGCTGACCGGGATGTCGGTCGAGGAGAACCAGGCCCGGCGGCTGCTCAACGACATCGCGGCGTTCACCCACCACTTCGGCATGCAGGACGAGGAGCCGACGGTGACCGCGAGCCGCTGGATGACCCGGATCTACGAGCCGATCATGGCGATGGTCCCGAGCGAGCTGCGCGGCAAGCTGGAGCCGGCCGAGATCTTCCACGAGATCCTCGACCACCGGTGGTACCTCTCCGAGCAGGCCGGCCGCGAGATCGGCATCTTCGACACCGCGCGCGACTACATCGAGCACGTGCTTCCCGAGAAGCCGCGGGTCGTCCCGGCCTAGGCGTCCTTGAGCAGGTCGCGGCCGATGACCATCCGCTGGATCTGGTTGGTGCCCTCGAAGATCTGGGTGACCTTCGCGTCGCGGAACAACCGCTCGACGGGGTAGTCCCGCGTGTAGCCGTTGCCGCCGAGCACCTGCACGGCGTCCGTGGTCACCCGCATCGCCGCGTCGGTGGCGGTGAGCTTGGCGATGCTCGCCTGGCGGCTGTACGGGCGGCCGGCGTCCTTGAGCCGCGCGGCGTGGAGGTACGACGCCCGCGCGCGTTCGACGTCCGCGGCCATGTCCGCCAGCAGGAACTGCATGCCCTGGAAGTCCCCGATGGCGTGGCCGAACTGCTGCCGCTCGGCGGCGTACGCCACGGCATGGGCGAGCGCGGCCTGCGCGATGCCGGTGCCGACCGCGGCGATGCCGAGCCGGCCGGCGTCGAGCGCGCCGAGGGCGTAGCGCATGCCCGACCCCTCCTCGCCGATGAGCTGGGCCGCGGGGATCCGGGCGTCCTCGAAGATGACCTGGGTGGTGACGTCGCAGGCCAGGCCCATCTTCTTCTCGGGCTGCCCGAAGGACATGCCCGCGGTGCCGTTCGGGACCAGGAACGCCGACAGCCCGCGCTTGGCGTCGTCCGACGTACGCGCGAAGAGGATGTAGTAGTCGGCGCAGGAGCCGTTGCTGATCCACTGCTTGGTGCCGTTGACGACGTAGTCGTCGCCGTCGCGGACCGCCCGGGTGCGGATCGAGCTGACGTCCGAGCCGGCCTGCGGCTCGCTGAGGCAGTAGGCGCCGAGCCAGTCGCCGGAGAGCAGCTTCGGCAGCCACTCCGCCCGCATCGCCTCGGAGCCGTTGACGGACACGACGTTCGCGGTCAGCGAGTGCACGCTGGTGCCGACGCCGACGCTCGGCCACGCGGTCGCGATCTCCTCGATGACCTGGAGGTACACCTCGTACGGCTGGCCGCCGCCGCCGTCCTCCTCCGCGAACGGGAGCGAGAGCAGGCCGCTGCGGCCGAGCAGGCGGTACGCCGCCTCGGGGAACGCCGCCTTCTCCTCCATCGCGTGCACCTGCGGCGCGAGCTCCTTCGCGCAGATGTCACGCGTGAGGTCGAGCAGGGCTTCCGCGTCGTCGGTCGGGAGCAGGCGGTCAACGATGGTGGTCACGGTCATCGATCCTCTCAGTCGAGCGGGAGCGGCGTGTAATCGCCGACCTGGAAGACCCCGTTCGTCTGCACCGTCACCGGCTGCAGCCCGACCGGCCTTCCCTCACGGTAGGTCACCATCGTCACCTGCGCCGGGCGGCGGAGCTTGCTGCCGACGGCGATGGCGTACGCCGCCCCGCCGGTGGTGCCGTTCGTGTAGGCGTTGCCGATCCGGCCGTTGGTGCCGATCACGCGGTCCGGACCGACCTGCACGTGGACGTGCCCGGAGACGACCAGGTCGACGCAGCCCCGGCGCAGCGCCTCGGCACCCATGTCGGCGTCGTGGACCAGCACGGTGTTGACCCGGTCGCCGGCGACGTCGGCCTCGCAGGTGAGGTCGGCGATCTGCGTGGCGACGTCGTCGATGGTCTGCCCGCGCACGTCGCGCCAGTTGCCGAGACCGCTGGAGCGCGGGTCGTCCCACGCGAGCAGTCGGCCGCCACCGGGGCCGTCCACGACCTCCCCGGTGGGCACGGTCCAGTCCAGCTTCTCGAGGTACGCCCCGACGAAGCTGCCGTTGTCGTGGTTGCCCTGCACCGCGAACCGCTGCGCGTAGTCGTCGAACGTGTTGTCCAGGGAGTCGAGGCTGAACGCCTCCCAGGTGGACCCGGTCGAGGTGTCGTCACCGGCGTCGAGGATCACCGTGGCACCGGCCTGGTCGGCGAGCGCCCGGGCCACCGGGTCCATGCCGATGTTGTCGTGCCGGTCCGACACCAGGAGCGCGACGGTCTCGCCCTCGAGGGGCCGGCGCAGCTGCACGTTCGCCGCAGCCTCCGCGGCGGCGGCGTAGTAGGTCTTGCTCTGCCGGTAGGTGTCGATCGCGCTGAGCACCAGCCGCTTGGTGCTGTTCGTCGTGGAGTTCGTGGAGACCTGGATGTCCTTGGCCTCGTCGGGCACCGACACCTCGGAGACGTACTCGTCGAGCGGCTGCCAGTCGGAGCTGTCGGACAGCATCGGAGGGCTCGCGTTCGCCCACGGCCGGTCCAGGAGCAGCGCGGCGAGCGCGAGCACCAGCCCGCCGACCAGCAGCGTGCGGGAGAAGCGGGGCAGGTCCAGCCGGTCCAGCAGCTCGCGTCGCCGTCGCCGCCCGACCAGCCTCCACAGCACCAGGGGGACGAGGGCGAGCACGGCGCCGCGCACGGCGGCGTCGTACGCCAGGTGCTTGACCGCGCTCGCCACCCGCTCGATCTGGGCGTCGGGCTGGCTGGCGATGAAGGCGTACCGCGCGACGAGCTCCTCGGTGGAGCCGCTCTCGGTCTTGCCGAGGGTGACCTCGACGCCGACGCGCGAGCCGGACGGCGCCCGCACGTCGGGCAGGAACGGGCCGGTGCGGAGCGTGACGTAGCCGTCCGCGGTCGGCTGGATCTCCGCGTCGTGGCTGGCCACGGTGGTGCTCTCCTCGGAGGTGAAGAAGAGCGCCGCCGCGATCGGCAGGGCGAGCAGCAGCCAGACCACGGCGTACGCCGCGCCGGTGCGCGCCTGCGCACCCGTCACCCGGGGTCGGCGTACCCACCCCGGACGGCGCAGACGTGCGCGGATCCCTTGCTCTCCCACGCGTTCGACCCTAACCACCCACCCCCGCCGAGCCGTGCGCCGTGGTGCGCCCAGCCGTGCCTTGTGGCGGGCCGAGCCGTGCGTTGTGGCCCGCCGAACCGTGCGTTGTGGCGAACCGAACCGTGCGTTGTTGTGATTCGCCCCTCACCCCAGTATTCGTGCACAGCCCGCGCGTGTCCGGAGGTTGTCCACAACCGCGGAGCGGTCCAGATTGGCGATCCGGCCGGCGGGGACCGGTGGGACATGACAACCACACTTCCGACCCGACCCTTCGCCTGGTTCGAGCTCGAGCAGCTCGACCTGACCCGCCACGACCTGCGCCAGCTGCTCGCCGCCCACCGCGTGCGACGCCTGCTGCGCGGCGTCTACGCCGCATCCGACCTCGAGGACACGATCACCCTGCGGGCGACGGCTGCCTCACTCGTGCTCAAGGAGCACATGGTGCTCTCCGACCGGACGGCCGCATGGGTTCACGGGGTCGACCACTACCGGCCCTACGAGCTCTCGGAACCGCCCGCACTCGACGTCGTCACCGTCGGCGGTCGCCACACGACCCGTCGCCGAGGCACCTTCGGCGGCCAGCGTGACCTGCTGCCCGAGGAGATCTGCGAGGTCGAAGGGGTCCGCGTGACCACACCGGCCCGCACGGCTGCCGACCTGGCCTGCCTGTTCGGTCGGCGCGAGGCGATCTCCGCCCTCGACGCCCTCATGCGCACCTGCGACGTCACCCGGTCCGACCTCGACGGGCTGATGCCCCGGTTCAAGGGGCGTCGCGGCGTGACCCAGCTGCGCGAGCTGATCCCCCTGGCCACGCCCCTCGCCGAGTCCCCGGGCGAGTCGTGGGCCCGCATCGACATCCATGACGCCGGCCTGCCGGCGCCCCAGCCGCAGTTCGGCGTCCTGGTCAACGGCGTCGAGAAGTTCCGCCTCGACCTTCGCCTATCCCGCCTGGAAGGTGGTGGTCGAGTACGACGGCGAAGCACATCACAGCTCACCCGCGGACAGGGCGCACGACGAGGCCCGGCGTGCCTGGCTGCGCCGGCACGGATGGATCGTGATCGTCGTGACCAAGGATGACTTCAGGACGTACGCGCAGGCATCGTGGCTGCTCGAGCTCCAGACGGCCCTGGAGCTGCGGATGCCGGTGCGTCTCCGGCGGCGGTATGCGGCGGCCGAGCGCCCGTTCGGAAGCCGCCGCTGACTCCGCCACAACGCACGGTTCGGCCCACCACAACGCACGGCTCGGCCGACCACAACGCACGGGTCGGCGGGGTGGGGGTCAGGAGGAGTGAGCGCGGGCCTGGGAGATCGCGTAGAGCGTGACCGAGGCGGCGACGCCGGCGTTCAGCGACTCCAGCTCGGTCGCCATCGGGATCGACACCAGCTGGTCGCAGGTCTCGGCGACCAGGCGCGAGAGCCCCTTGTCCTCCGAGCCGACCACGACGACCAGCGGACCGGTCGCCAGGTCGAGGTCCGGCAGCGACACGTCGCCGTCCGCGGCCAGGCCGATCACCATGCAGCCCGCCTCCTGGTACGCCTTGAGCTGCCGCACCAGGTTCACCGCCTGCGCCACCGGCACCCGGGCCGCGGCGCCGGCCGAGGTCTTCCAGGCCGACGCGGTCATCCCGGCCGCACGGCGCTCGGGGATCAGCACGCCGTGCGCGCCGAAGCCGGACGCCGAGCGCACCACGGCGCCCAGGTTGCGCGGGTCGGTCACCGAGTCCAGCGCCACGATCAGCGGCGGCTCGCCCGAGGCAGCGGCGGCGTCGAGCAGGTCGTCCGGGTGGGCGTACTCGTACGGCGGCACGCGGGCCGCGAGGCCCTGGTGCACGGCGCCGGCGGTCAGCCGGTCGAGCTCGGGCCGCGGCACCTCGAGGAGGTTCAGCCCGCGCTCGGCGGCCAGCGCGAACGCCTCGCGCAGCCGGCCGTCGCGCTCGGTGCCCTCGGCGACGTACAGGCCGGTCACCGGCATGTGCGCGCGCAGGGCCTCGACCACGGAGTTGCGGCCGGCCACCCACTCGGAGTCGCCGCCCTTGGCGACGCGTCGCTTCGGCCGCGCCGCAGCCTTGCGGGCGGCCTTGGACTGCTCCTTGTAGACCTTGTGGTTGGGGCGGTCCTTCGCCTTCGGGGTCGGCCCGCGGCCCTCGAGGCCGCGCTTGACGCGGCCCCCGGAACCGGCGGTCGGGTTGCCCTTCCCCGACCGCTTGATCGCGCCCTTGCGCTGAGAATTGCCGGCCATCAGACGGTCCACCTCGGTCCGTTGGGAGTGTCCTCGATCTCGATCCCCGCCGCCTTGATGCGGTCGCGGATCGCGTCGGCGGCCGCGTAGTCCTTGGCCGCCCGTGCCTGGTCGCGCTCGGCCAGCAGCCCGCTCACCAGGGCATCGACCGCCGCCGAGAGCTTGCCCTCCGCGGCACCCGTCGACGAGGCGAACGCCGGGTCCTCCGGGTCCAGGCCGAGTACGTCGAGCATCGCGCGCACCGAGGCGGCGTTCCCGCGCAGGGCGTCGGACGGGCCGGCCGCCAGCAGCTTGTTGCCCTCGCGCACCACGTCGTGGATCGCCGCGACCGCAGCCGGGGTGCCCAGGTCGTCGTCCATCGCGGCGATGAACTCCGCGCACAGCATGCCGCCGGTGGGCACCGAGCCCAGCACCGAGGCGGCACGGGCGAGGTAGCCCTCGATCCGCCGGAACCCGGCGGCGGCCTCGTCGAGCGCCTCGAACGAGAACTCGACGTGCGAGCGGTAGTGCGCGGAGACCATGTAGAACCGCAGCTCGATCGCCCGCACCCGCTCGAGCACGTTGGGCACCAGCAGCGAGTTGCCGAGCGACTTGCTCATCTTCTCGCCGGAGGTGGTGATCCAGGCGTTGTGCAGCCAGTACGACGCGAACGGGTGCCCGGCCGCGCGGGACTGGGCCTGCTCGTTCTCGTGGTGCGGGAAGCGCAGGTCGATGCCGCCGCCGTGGATGTCGAAGGCGTGGCCGAGGTACTTGTCGGCCATCGCGGAGCACTCGATGTGCCAGCCCGGCCGCCCGGGCCCCCACGGCGAGGGCCAGGCCGCGGTCTCCGGCTCCGACTCCTTCTTCCAGCCCTTCCACAGGGCGAAGTCCCGCGGGTCGCGC
Organism: uncultured Actinomycetota bacterium; assembly: GCA_963721775.1. Classification (GTDB taxonomy): domain Bacteria; phylum Actinomycetota; class Actinomycetes; order Propionibacteriales; family Nocardioidaceae; genus Nocardioides. Next base: position 133,628 of record CAVRMH010000044.1, read on the forward strand.
TTGCCGCGCGGGTCGGCGTCGGCGGCCGCCTCCATGTCGTCGACCTTCTGGCCGGACAGCTCGCCGTACGTCGGCCAGGACAGCACGTCGAAGTAGACGTCGCCGGAGCCGTCGGCCGCCGGGTAGGCGTGCCCGCGCTCGATCAGCGCGGAGATCAGCTCGATCATCTCGGGGATGTGCCCGGTCGCGGCCGGCTCGTACGTCGGGCGTGCCACGTTGAGGGCGGCGTACGCCTTGTCCAGCTCGTGGCTCATCTCGTAGGCGAGGTTGTACCAGGGCCGGCCCTGCTCGGCGGACTTCGCGAGGATCTTGTCGTCGATGTCGGTGGTGTTGCGGATGAACGTGACGTCGTAGCCCGAGGCCCGCAGCCACCGTTGCAGCACGTCGAAGTTCACGCCCGACCGGATGTGGCCGACGTGCGGCTCCGACTGCACCGTGAGCCCACACAGGTAGATGCCCGCCTTCCCCTCCTCGAGGGGAACGAAGTCACGGACTCCGCGGGTCGCTGTGTCATAGAACTGGAGGGCCACCCGGCAATCGTAGTGGCGGCGTGTACCGGCGCTGGAATCCTCGCTGACCACACGAAACTCGCGCTTACCTCGCGAAACTTCGCGTGGTAAGCGGTGGTTTCACTAGGTACCTAGTGAAACCAGCAGGTCCTCACGTCGCCCGGAAGTCCACCTCGTGCCACCCGGTCGCACCATCCGGGCGTACGTCGCGCTCCACACCGGTCTGCGTCTCGCCGTTCCTGCCGAGCGCCCGCACCCGCACGGAGTGGTCGCCCTTGTCGAGGTCGACGGTCGCGGCCCACTGCCGCCACGTGTCGTCGTTGGGTACGCCGCCGAGCCGGGCGCGCTCCCACGGCCCGCCGTCGAGGGAGTACTCCACCGCGGCGATGCCGATCGTCTGTGCCCACGCGCTGCCGCCGATCCGCACCTCGCCGGCGGAGACGTCGTCGCCCGAGCCGGGTACGTCGATCCGCGAGGCGATCTTGACCGGCCCCTTCTCCGACCAGCCCTTGCCGGTCCAGTACGCCTCGAAGTCCTGGAACCGGCTGACCTCGAGGTCGGTGACCCACTTGCAGGCCGAGACGTAGCCGTAGAGCCCGGGCACGATCATCCGCACCGGGAAGCCGTGATTGATCGGCAGCGGCTCGCCGTTCATCGCGATCGCCAGCATCGCGTTGCGACCCGGGTCGGTGAGTGCGGACAGCGGCGTGCCACACGTCCACCCGTCCCACGACGTCTGGAGCACCGCGTCGGCGCCGTCCTGGACGCCGGCCTCGGCGAGCAGCCGGTCGACCCGCACCCCGCTCCACCAGGCGTTGCCGATCAGGTTGCCGCCCACCGGGTTGGACACGCAGTTGAGGGTGATCCAGTCCTCGGTGATCCGCCGGTCGATGAGCCCCTGGTAGGTCAGCGTGAGCTCGCGGTCGACCCGCCCGTGGATGCGCAGCTTCCAGTCGTGCGGCTCGATGGCGGGGGCGGCGAAGGCGGTGTGGATCAGGTAGAACCTCGAGCTCGGCGTCTTCCACCGCTCGATGCCGTCGACGCCGACCTGGGTCGCCGCCGGCGGACGCGGGTTCGTCACCGGCAGCTTGAGCAGCCGCCGCGACTGCTCCACGTGGCGTCGCTTGCGGCCCAGCCGCTCGCCGAAGACGCCGACCACGCTGGCGATCGCCGCGGTGGCCCCGGCGCGGATCAGGAAGGTACGTCGCGAGTGGGTGCTGCCCCGGACCGGTGCGTCGGAGGTCAGCGGCTCCGGCTCGCCCGGCGCGACCGCCGGACCCGCCGGGGGTGCCTCGGCCGACGTGGCCTCGCGCAGCGGGTCGGTCAGGAACGACAGCACCACGATCCAGGTGACCGTCCCGGCCACGACCGGCAGCACGGTGAGCGGCGTGGCGTCGTACCGCGTCATCGCCGCGAGCATCCCGACCCCGCCCAGCACCGTGAACACCACGATCGGCTGCCACCACGACCGCGCGGCCAGCCGCCCGGCGTACGCCCACACCGACGCGACGACGAGGAAGACGATGACGACCAGGACCGGCTTGTCCCAGTGGCCCAGGACCTTGATGGCCCGCTCGGCGAGGACGCCGGGGACGTACTGCACGATCAGCTCGGCCACCGCGACGATCGGCGAGGCCCGCAGGGTGAGCGCCATCGTCGCGGCATGGCTGACCGCCAAGCCGGCCAGGCCCGCGATGATGCCGGCGGCGCTCCAGACGCCGCGAGGGGTGCTCACCCATTCATCGTCGCTCAGGCATGATCATCCCGTGAACCCGACTCTCCGCATCGGCATCGGCACCGACGTCCACCGGTTCGCCGCGGGGGCGCCGATGATGCTGGGCGGGCTGTCCTGGCCGGAGGAGCCGGCCGGCCTCGCGGGGCACTCCGACGCCGACGTGGCCGCGCACGCCGCGTGCGACGCGCTGCTCTCCGCGGCCGGCCTGGGCGACCTCGGCAGCAACTTCGGTACGTCCGAGCCGGAGTGGGCGGGGGCCTCGGGGACCGCCCTGCTCGGCGAGACCGTACGCCGGGTGCGCGCGGCCGGCTTCGAGGTGGCCAACGTGGCGATCCAGGTCATCGGCAACCGGCCGAAGATCGGTCCCCGGCGGGCCGAGGCGGAGGCGGCACTCGGCGGCGCGGTCGGCGCCCCGGTGAGCATCTCGGCCACCACGACCGACGGCCTGGGCCTGACCGGCCGGGACGAGGGCGTGGCCGCGATCGCGACCGCCCTGCTCATGCAGCAGGCGTGACCAGGCCGGACAGGGGTCGGGCGGCCAGCGCCCGGTAGCGGCGTACCACCAGCTCCACCACCAGCGGGTGCGGCCCGAGCACGTCCGCGACGGTCGTCGCGCCGGCGCTCGCCGCCAGCTGCCGGGCCCGGCGGGAGAAGTGCCCGGGCGCCAGCAGGTACGGCACCGCGGCGACCCGCCCGCCACCGCGGGACTCCGCGACCGCGTCCGTCACGCACGGCCCGTCGCCCGAGATCGTCGCGACGCGCACCGGAGCGCCCCACCGCGACTGCAGCATCCGGGCGGCCGAGGCCAGGTCGATGGCCGCGTCGGGGTCGCGCGAGCCCGCGGCGATCAGCACCACCGGGTCGCCGACCCGGGCACCGGCACCGCGCAGCCGCAGGCACATCACCTCGGCCAGCAGGGGGTGCGGGCCGAGGGGGCGCGCCACCTGCACGTGGGTGCCGGCCAGGGAGGCCGCGGCCGGGATGTCGGCGCGCATGTGGAAGCCGGTCGAGAGCAGGAGGGGTACGACGACGGCGGGCTGCTCGAGGGTCCGCATCACGGAGGTGAGGCCGGGGTCGCAGAGCTCGACGTACGACCCCTGCGCGGGGACGGCGAGCCGGCGGGACGCCTTGGCCGTGATGGCGGCCGCGACCCGGTTGCCGACGGCGACGCGGGTGCCGTGGGCGACGGTCACGAGGGCGGGTGCACTCATCGGTTTCCTCCTGCGGGGGCGAGCCGGTATCCACGTTTGACCACGGTCTGGACGACGCGGGTGCCGATCGCGGCGCGCAGCCGGGCGACGGCCATCTCCACCGCGTGCTCGCTGGAGGCGCTCCCGGTCGGCAGGGACGCCAGCAGGTCGCGCCGCGAGACGACGTGGCCGGGGTTCACCGCCAGCGCGTGCAGCACCGCGAACGGCGCCGGCGACAGCCGGACCTCGACCCCGTCGAGGAAGACCGCGTCGCCGTGCAGCAGCAGCTGGTGCCCGGCGACCTCCAGGGTCTGGCCGGAGCGGCGCAGCGGCAGCTCGGTCTCCATCAGCTTGACCATCGCCGCCAGCCGGGACCGGTCGGGCTGGATGGTGGGCACGCCCCAGAGCTCGAACGCGGCCGCGGTCACCGGCCCGACGCACGCGGCCACGACGTCGGCCTGGAAGGCGACGACCACCTCGTCGCGCCGGCCGACCGCGCCGGCCATCTCCATCAGCGCGGCGACCGCCGGCGCGGAGGTGAACGTCACCGCGTCGACCTTGCGCTCGGCGATGAGGTCGACGAGGCGGAACATCGGCGTCGGGTCGGCCGCGCCCTCGACCCGGTAGACCGTGACCACGTCCACGCTCGCCCCCTGCCGGCGCAGCGCGTGGGCCACGGTGGACAGCGACTGGCCGTGCTCCTGGACGACGATCCGCAGCCCGGTCAGGTCGCGGCCGCGCAGGTGCGCGAGCACGTCCTCGAAGCACTCCGACTCGGGGAACCACAGCTCGCGAAGCCCCGCCCGGCGCAGCGCACCGACGGACTTGGGACCGCGGGCGAGGATCTCCGACCGCGCCAGGGCGGCCAGCAGGTCCGGCAGCAGCCCCCACGTCTCGGCGGCCGCGAACCACGACTTCAGGCCGATGCCGGTGGTGGCGATGAACATGTCCACCGGCGCCGCCAGCACCTGCTCGGTGGCGGCCCGCAGTGCCGGTTCGTTGATCCGGTTGGGCTCCACGGACAGGGCCGGGGCCCACTCGACCTCCGCGCCCCGGCGCTGGAGCAGCGTCGGTCTGCTCGTCGGCCTTGCGCGCCGCGGTCACCCCGATCCGGTAGCCCCGCAGCGGGGCCGTCGTGCTCACGCGACCTGCCGGGGTCCCACGTGCACGACGCCGTCGACCACCTTCACGTCGTACGACGGGACGCTGACGTGGGCGTCGTCGAGGCACTGGCCGGTGCGCAGGTCGAAGGCGTGCTTGTGCATCGGCGAGGCGACGAACGGTACGTCGCCCCTGCTGCCGACGATGCCGCGGGCGAGGACCGAGGCCTTCGCGAACGGGTCGTAGTTGCCCAGCGCGTACACGTGGTCGTCGTGGGTGCGGAAGATGGCCAGCGCCTGCCCGTGCACGAGCGCGGTCGCCCCACGCTCGACCTCGAGGTCCTCGACCGGGCAGACCGGCTGCCACTCCAGTGTGCTCATGGCGCTCCCACGGGGATCGTGTCGCCGAGCGCGACCGGCTCGTCGGCGTTGACCGGCCGGATCTGACCGCGCTCGGTGGTGAAGGAGATGTTGGGGTCCGGCGTCCCCGGGGCGTTGACGAAGGACACGAAGCGGGCCAGCTTCGTCGGGTCGTCGAGGGTGGCCTTCCACTCGTCGAAGTAGGTGTCGACGTGCCGGGACATCTCGGCCTCCAGCGACGCCCCGAGGCCGAGCGCGTCGTCGACGACGATCTCCCGGACCCGGTCGAGGCCGCCGTCGATGGTGCCGAGCCAGGTGGAGGTCCGCTGCAGGCGGTCCGCGGTGCGGATGTAGTACATGAGGAACCGGTCGAGGTAGCGCACCAGCGTCTCGGTGGAGAGGTCGCCGGCCAGCAGCTGCGCGTGCGCCGGGGTGGCGCCGCCGTTGCCGCACACGTAGAGGTTCCAGCCCTTCTCGGTGGCGATCACCCCGAAGTCCTTGCTGCGCGCCTCGGCGCACTCGCGGGCGCAGCCGCTGACCCCGCCCTTGAGCTTGTGCGGCGAGCGCAGCCCGCGGTAGCGCAGCTCGAGGTCGATCGCCAGCTGCACCGAGTCCTGCACGCCGTACCGGCACCAGGTCGAGCCGACGCACGACTTCACCGTGCGCAGCGACTTGCCGTAGGCGTGCCCGGACTCGAAGCCGGCGTCGACCAGCCGCCGCCAGATCGCGGGCAGCTCCTCGAGCCGGGCGCCGAACAGGTCGATCCGCTGCCCGCCGGTGAGCTTGGTGTAGAGCCCGAAGTCGCGGGCCACCTCGCCGATCACGATCAGCTTGTCCGGCGTGATCTCGCCGCCCGGGACGCGCGGCACGACGGAGTAGGTGCCGTTGCGCTGGATGTTGGCGAGGTAGGCGTCGTTGGTGTCCTGCAGCGCGGCGGTCTCGGCCTCGAGGACGTGGCCGTTGAACTGGCTGGCCAGGATCGAGGCGATGGCCGGCTTGCAGACGTCGCAGCCGCGGCCGCGGCCGTGTGCCTCGACGATGTCGTCGAAGCGGCGGTAGCCGTGCACCGCGACCAGGTCGAACAGCTCCTGCCGGGAGTAGGTCGAAGTGCTCGCAGATGCCCGTGGCGACCGCACGTCCGGCCGCCTCGAGCCGCTCGGCGAGCAGGTTCTTCACCACCGGCAGGCAGGACGCCGCAGGTGGTGCCGGCCCGGGTGCACGCCTTGGCGCAGGGCAGGTCGGCGCAGCCCTGCTCGTCGATGGTGGAGCAGATCGCGCCCTTGGTGACGTTGTTGCAGGAGCAGACCACGGCCTCGTCGGGCATCGCCCACCTGCGCGGTGCCGCGGGCCGCGGGCAGGATCAGCTCCTCGGGGTTCGCGGGCAGCTCCATGCCGCTGGAGACCATCGGCCGGAGCACGCCGTACGCCGACGCGTCGCCGACGAGGATGCCGCCGAGCAGGCGGCGACCGTCGTCGGAGACCACGAGCTTCTTGTAGATCCCGGCGACCGCGTCGGCGAAGACCAGCTCCAGGGCGCCGTCGGTGGCGGCGAAGGCGTCGCCGAAGGAGGCGACGTCGACGCCGAGCAGCTTGAGCTTGCGTGGACATGTCGGCACCGGTGAACGCGCCCGGGCCCTCGCAGCAGGGCGTCGACCACGACCTCGGCCATCTGGTAGCCGGGGGCGACCAGGCCGTACATCCGGCCGCCGGGCGCGGCGCACTCGCCGATCGCGAAGATGCCCGCGTCGCTGGTGCGGCACTGCTCGTCGACGAGCACGCCGCCGCGCTCGGCGACCTCGAGCCCGCAGTCGCGGGCCAGCTGGTCGCGCGGGCGGATGCCGGCGGAGAACACGACGACCTCGGCCGGGATGACCTCACCGTCGGCGAGCTCGAGCCCGCCGACGGCGCCCGAGCCGGAGTCGCGCACGGCCGACGTCGCCGCGCCGGTGTGCACGGCGACGCCGAGCTGCTCGATGTGGCGCACGCAGCGTGCCGCCGGCGGCCTGGTCGAGCTGCACCGGCATCAGCCGCGGCGCCATCTCGACGACGTGGGTCTCGAGGCCGAGCTGGACCAGCGCGTTGGCCGCCTCCAGCCCGAGCAGCCCGCCGCCGATCACCGCGCCGACCCGCGAGCGTGGCGGCGCGCGTCGCGGATCGCCTCCAGGTCCTCGATCGTGCGGTAGACGAAGCACCCGTCCAGGTCGCGGCCGGGCACCGGCGGCACGAACGGCCCGGCGCCGGTGGCCAGGACGAGGACGTCGAAGGCGATCTCCTCGCCGCTGCCCAGCGCCACGGTGCGGCCGGACCGGTCGATCGAGGCCACCGGGGTGTCCAGCACGAAGCCGCACCCGCGGGTCGTCGTACCGGCCCTCGGGCAGCAGCGACAGCTCCTCGGCCCCGCCGGCGGAGAAGAAGGAGGTGAGCGCGACCCGGTCGTACGCCGGGCGCGGCTCCTCCCCCACGACGACCACGTCGAAGCGCTCGGTGAGACCGCGCTCGATCGCTGCCTGGACGAAGCGGTGTCCGACCATGCCGTGCCCGGCGACCACGAGAGTCCTGCGGGTGTGCGTCATGGGAGTTCCTTTCGATGAGCCGAACGTAGGGTCGAAGTGTCAAGACCCGGTTTTGGGTGTGTTTCAGGCGTGAAAACTCAGTGCTGCGTCTGCCGTTGCCGCGCGGGCGGCGAGCAGGTCGCGGACGGCACCGGTGCAGCCGCCGCAGCCGGTGGTGGCCCGGGTGGTGGAGCGGGCGTCGTCGAGGTCGGTGCAGGCGCGGATCCGGCCGGCGCTGACGCCGGCGCAGGCGCAGACCTCGGCGTCGTCGGGCAGCAGGGTCGAGCCGTCGCCCGGCGGCCGCTCGGCCATCAGCAGCTCGCCCGGCTCGTGCGGCCCGAGCACGGTGCGCCGGTCGTAGAGCTGGGTGATCAGCCCGATCCGCGACAGGTCGCCGACGAGCGCCGCCGCCACGATCACGCCGCCGCGGACGACCAGCTTGCGGTGGGTCCCGGCGATCGGGTTGGTCACCTCGACCACCTCGCCGTCGGTCCGCTCCGGGTCGCCGAGCACCGCCACGTCGAGGCCGGTGGCGCGCAGCCGGGCCACGCTGCGGGACCCGTCGTACGTCGCGCTCCCGTGGGTGAGGTGGTCCGCGAGGACGCTCGCCTGCTCCCAGGCGGGGGCGACGAAGCCGGTGGTCCGGCCGGCGTGCTCGGCGCAGTCGCCGAGGGCGTGCACCCGGTCGTCGGTGCACGGACTCGAGGTGGCTGCCGACCACGATGCCGCGTCGGCAGAACAGCCCGGCCCGTCGGGCCAGGGCCGTGGCGGGGCGGCCACCGGCGGCGAGCACCACGAGGTCGGTCTCGAGGGTGTAGCCGTTGTCGAGGCGCAGCCCCGCGTCGGTGAGCCGCACCGCGCGGGAGCCCGTGTAGACCTCGGTGCCGAGCCGGCTCAGGCTGCGCTGCAGCACCGCGCCGCCGCGCTCGTCGACCTGCCGGGACAGCAGGTGCTCGGTGCCCTCGACGACCTCGGTCGCGATGTCCCGCACCGACAGGGCGCGTGCCACCTGGAGGCCGAGCAGGCCACCGCCGACGACCACGGCCCGGCGGGCCTCCGGGAGCGCGCCGAGCAGGCGCAGGCAGTCGGCGAGCGAGCGGAACGCGTGCACCTTCGGGTGCAGCCGGCCGTCCATCCGGACCAGGCCGCGGATCGGCGGCAGGGTCGGGATGGAGCCGGTGGCCAGGACCAGGCGGTCGTAGCCGATCCGGGTGCCGTCGACGAGCATCACGTCCCGCGCGTCCCGGTCCACGTCGAGCACCCGGGCCCCGGTGCGCAGGTCGATGCCGCGCTCGGCGTACCACCCGCGGTCCCGCAGGGTCAGCGCGTCGAGCGGGTGGGTGCCCTCGAGGACGGCGGACAGCAGGATCCGGTTGTACGCCGGGCCGGGCTCGTCGCCGAGCACGGTGACCTGCCCGTCGTACCCGCGCGCCACCAGCTCCTCGCAGAGCCGGGCCGAGGCCATGCCGTTGCCGACGATGACCAGGCGCTCCGCGCTCATCCGGCGCTCACCGCCGCGGCGCAGACCTTGAACTCCGGCATCTTCGACGCCGGGTCGAGGGCGTCGTTGGTGAGCCGGTTCGCGCCGACCCAGTGGAACGGCACGAAGACGGTGTCCGGGCGGATCGTGGCGACCACGCGGGCCGGCGCCACCATCGAGCCGCGCCGGGTGGCCACGGTGACCGGCTCGCCGTCGGCGGTGCCGAGCCGGCGGGCCAGCATCGGGTGCATCTCGACGAACGCGCCGGTGTCGGCGAGGTCGCGGACCCGCCGGGTCTGCGCCCCGGACTGGTACTGCGCGAGGACCCGGCCGGTGGTCAGGTGCACGGGGTACGCCGCACACGGCTGCTCCGCCGCCCCGCGGTGCTCGACCGCGTGGAAGCGGGCCCGCCCGTCGGGGGTGGCGAAGCCGTCGAGGAACATCCGCGGGGTGCCGGGGTGCCCGGCGTCGGGGCAGGGCCAGAACACGCCGTGCTCGTCCCGGATCCGCGCGTAGCTGATGCCGGCGTAGTCGGCGCGGCCGCCGGCCGAGGCCCGGCCCAGCTCGGTGAAGATCTCCTCGGGGTCGGTGGCGAACGCCACCGGCGAGCCCAGCCGCTCGGCCAGTCCGCTGAGCACGTCGAGGTCGCTGCGGACGCCGCGGGGCGGCGTGATCGCCCGCTGCCGCAGCACCACCCGGCCCTCGAGGTTGGTCATCGTGCCGGTCTCCTCGGCCCACTGCGTGACCGGAAGCACCACGTCGGCGCGGGCCGCGGTCTCCGAGAGCACCACGTCGGCGACGACCAGCAGGTCGAGGGCGTCGAGCCGGTCGGAGACGTGGCTCGCGTTCGGCGCGGAGACCACGATGTTGCTGCCGAACACCAGCAGGGCCTTCGGTCCGCCGTCGGTGCCGAGCGCCTCGAGCAGCTCGTACGCCGAGCGTCCCTTGCCGGGCAGCGCGTCCGGGTCGACGCCCCAGACGCCGGCCACGTGGGCGCGGGCGGCGGGGTCGTCGATCATCCGGTAGCCGGGCAGCTGGTCGGCCTTCTGGCCGTGCTCGCGGCCGCCCTGGCCGTTGCCCTGCCCGGTGAGGCAGCCGTAGCCGGCGTACGGCGTCCCGGGCTGGCCCAGCGCGAGCGCCAGGTTGATCCAGGCCAGCACGGTGTCGGAGCCGGTGGCGTGCTGCTCGGCCCCGCGGGCGGTCAGCACCATCACCCGGTCCGCCTCGCCGAGCAGCCGGGCCAGGGCCCGCACCTCGTCGGCCGGGACACCGGTGACCCGCTCGACCCGCTCCGGCCACCAGGCGGCGGTGGAGTCCTTCACGGCGCCGAAGCCGGTCGTGCGGGAGTCGACGTACGCCGTGTCGACGGCGCCGTCCGCGACCACCTGGTGCAGCAGCCCCAGGGCCAGCGCCAGGTCGGTGCCCGGCACCGGCTGGACGAAGACGTCGGCGCGGTCCGCGGTCGGCGTACGCCGCGGGTCGACGACGACCACGCGACCGCCGCGGGCCCGCAGCGCGTCGAGGTGCCGGGCCGCGGGCGGCATGGTCTCGACGAGGTTGGAGCCGACCAGGACCAGGACGTCGGTCTGCTCGAGGTCGGCCAGCGGGAACGGCAGGCCGCGGTCGAGCCCGAAGGCGCGGGTGCCGGCCGAGGCGGCCGACGACATGCACCAGCGGCCGTTGTAGTCGATCTGGCTGGTGCCCAGCGCGACCCGGGCGAACTTCCCGAGCTGGTAGGCCTTCTCGTTGGTCAGGCCGCCGCCGCCGAAGACCGCGACGGCGTCGTTCCCGTGCGCCGCGCGCAGCGCGGACAGCCGCGCGGCGACGAGGTCCAGCGCCTCGTCCCAGGTGGCCGGGGCCAGCTCGCCGGTGGCGGGGTCGCGCACCAGCGGCGTGGTCAGCCGCTCCCGGTGGCGGAGCAGCCCGGTCGCCGTCCAGCCCTTGCGGCACAGCCCGCCGCGGTTGACCGGGAACTCCTCCCAGGCGCCCACCTCGGGGGTACGGGCGCCCGCCAGGCGCATGCCGCACTGCAGCGAGCAGTACGGACAGTGCGTCTCGGTGGTCGTCATGGGAGCTCCTCGGGAGGGGCCACGCAGCGCCGGGGCCGTGGGGGTCGGCCCCGGCGCGCGTGGGGCAGGATCAGATGCCGGCGCCGGCCAGGCTGGGCAGCCGGGCGGCCAGGAACGCGGTGCGGGTGTAGAAGAACCAGGTGACCGCGAGGCAGACCACGTAGAAGCCGGTGAACACCGCGAAGGCCGTCTGCACGGCGTCGACCGGGCTGTCGATCCACGGCGCCCCGAAGGTCATCGGGATCAGGAAGCCGCCGAGGGCGCCGATCGCACCGGCGATGCCGATCACCGCGGAGGACTCCTTGGTCGCCCGCCCCAGCGCGGCCGCCCGCTCCTCGGTGCCGGCCGCGGTGACGTCGCGGGCCTGCTTCTGCCAGATCAGCGGGATCATCCGGTACGTCGAGCCGTTGCCGATGCCGGTCGCCGCGAAGACGAAGAGGAAGGCCACGAGGAACCACGGGAACCACGACTGGTTCGCGGTGGCCACCGCCGGGTCGCCGTCGGGTTCGGCACCAGCCGCGAGAGCGTCCACAGCACGGCCAGGGTGCCGGCGATCATCGCCACGAACGTCCAGAACGTCACCCGGGCGCCGCCGTACCGGTCGGCGAGGTAGCCGCCGAGCGGCCGGGCCACCGAGCCGACCAGCGCACCGAGGAAGGCGTAGTAGGCGAAGTTGATGCCGGTGACGGCGCCGGTGGCGGGGTCGGTGACCGAGAAGTTCAGCTTGATCAGCAGCGGCATCGCGGCGGAGTAGCCGATGAACGACCCGAACGTGCCGATGTAGAGGAACGACATCACCCAGGTGTGCTTGTACCTCAGCACGGCCAGCTGCTCGCGCGGCTTCGACCGGGCGGAGGTCAGGTTGTTCATGAACCGGAAGGCACCGGCCGCGGCGACCAGCGCGAGCGCGGCGTACAGGTAGCCGGCCCGCTGCAGGACCAGGCCGCCGTCGCTGGCCTGGACGAGCCCGAAGATGCCGGCGGCGCCGACCACGACCGGGAGCAGGAACTGGATGACGGCGACGCCGAGGTTGCCGCCGGCGGCGTTGAGGCCGAGGGCGGTGCCCTTGCGCGCGGCCGGGTAGAAGAAGTTGATGTTCGCCATCGACGAGGCGAAGTTGCCGCCGCCGACGCCGGCGGTCGCCGCGATCAGCACGAAGACCCAGTACGGCGTCTCCGGTCGCTGCACCGCCCAGGCGAACAGCAGCGTGGGGACCAGCAGCAGCAGGGCGCTGACGACGGTCCAGTTGCGGCCGCCGAACTTCGGGACCGCGAACGTGTAGGGGAGGCGGATCAGCGAGCCGACCAGGTTCGGCACCGCCACCAGCAGGAACAGCTGCTGGGCGGTGAAGTCGAAGCCGACCTTGAGCAGCATCGCCGCGCTGACGCTCCAGAGCAGCCAGACGGAGAAGCCGAGGTGCTCGGCGAAGATCGACCAGGCCAGGTTGCGCCGGGCGACCCGGCGGCCGCCGGAGGCCCAGAACTCCGGGTCCTCGGGGCGCCAGTCGTCGATCCAGGTGCCGCCCTTCGGCAGGGGCTCGGCGGCACGCGTCGGCGTGGCCGTCGTGACGTCGTCGGTGGTGGTCATGCGCGGGCTCCTCGTTCTCGGGTGCTCCAGAACGTAGGAACCGCAGGTTTCGCGGCAGGCCCGTTTGTTTCACGCAGGTGTCAACTTGTCCTCACGACCTCACGGCGGCCCCCGTGAAATGGCGAAGACCCCCGGGCCAGGGGCCCGGGGGTCTTCGTGGTCGTGTGAGTGCTTGTTGTGCCGGTGCGGGTGTGCCAGTGCCTCAGGAGGCGAGGACCTCGTCGAGGATGGCCTCGGCCTTGTCCTCGTTGGTGTGCTCGGCCAGGGCCAGCTCGGAGACGAGGATCTGGCGCGCCTTGGCCAGCATCCGCTTCTCACCGGCGGACAGGCCGCGGTCCCGCTCGCGGCGCCAGAGGTCGCGGACGACCTCGGCCACCTTCATCACGTCGCCCGAGTGCAGCTTCTCGAGGTTCGCCTTGTAGCGACGCGACCAGTTGGTCGGCTCCTCGACGTGCGCGGCACGGAGGACGTCGAACACGCGGTCGAGCCCATCCTTGTCGACGACGTCACGGACTCCGACCAGATCGAGGTTGCAGGCCGGGACCCGAACCACCAGGTCCTGCTGGGCGACGATGCGGAGGACCAGGTATTCCCTGTTCTCTCCCTTGATGGTGCGCGTCTCGATGTCCTCGATGACCGCTGCTCCGTGATTTGGGTAAACAACCGTTTCGCCGACGGTAAAAGTCATGTGCCAAGTACCCCTTCCTAGGTGACTAGTCTAACACGGCCACGAAGGTGCTCCTGACGCGTTTGCGCAGGTCAGGTGGCATATCAGGGCTTGACAGATCTGATGTTCCTGTGGTGGAGCCGGGTGCCGGACCGCCGCGACGCCCTCGAAATGGGAGCAGACCACATGGCCCGAACGGGCTACGCCCCCACCCGGGTGACCGATACTGCCGCCATGTCCACCGCACAGGCCCGTTCCCCCGTCGACCTGCGCCGCAGCTGGCTCGTGGCGCTGCTGCGGGCCGGGCACCTGCGCCAGGCGCTGCTGTTCGCCGTGGTGCTCGCCGGGGCTGCCGCGATGGCCGGCCGCAGCCTGCGCGAGGTCGGTCTCGTCGCGGCGACGGCGCTGGTCGGGCAGGTGCTCCTGGGCTGGCACAACGACGTCGTCGACGAGCAGCGCGACCGCGACCACGCCCGCTCGGACAAGCCGCTGGTGCAGGGGTACGTCGAGCGGGGCACGGTCACCTTCGCGATCGCGGTGGCGGTGCTGCTGGTGGTCCCGCTCTCGATCGCCAACGGGATCGTGGCCGGCTGCACCCACCTCGGCGTGCTCGCGGTGGCGATGGCGACGAACGCCGGCCTGCTGCGGCGTACCCGCCTCTCGTTCCTGCCGTGGATGGCGACGTTCGGCCTGCTGCCCGCCTTCTTGTCGTACGGCGGCTGGGGCGGCGAGGGCGACGGCGGTCCGCCCACCATCGAGCTCACGGTCCTGGCTGCCCTGCTGGGCGTCGGCGTGCACGTGCTGCGGGCGCTGCCCGGCCTGGTGGACGACAACAAGGACGGCTTCCGGAGCCTCCCGCTGACGCTCGCGCTGCGCACCGGGGCGCCCCGGCTGCTGCTGCTGACCGGCCTCTACACGGCCGCCGTGGCCGCCGGGATCCTGATCGCGGCCCTCAGGGTCGGACTGGTCCGGTGAACGCTAGGCTGTGACCCGCACCTGCCGCTGCGCCCGGGAGCTCCCGGTCGCCGACGACACCTGAAGGCCCACAGATGCTGCTTCGCAACCGGATCGCCCGCGTGACCGCCGCCGGCGTCCTCGTGCTCACCGCGCCCCTGCTGTCCTCGTGCGGCTTCAACTACGCCACGGACAAGGTCTACACGCCGGCGCCCGGCGTCAACGACCGCGACGGCCGGGTCGACGTACTCAACGCCATGGTCGTGGCCACCGCCGACGGCAAGGGCACCTTCGTGGCCAGCCTGGTGAACAACGAGACGTCGAAGGTCGAGGGCGGCCAGCTCACCGACGTCGACGACCAGCTGACCGGCCTCGAGGGCTCCGGCGGGAGCACGCTCACCGCGACCCTCAAGGAACCGATCACCATTCCCGGCGGCGGCCTGGTGAAGCTCGCCGACGGCAACGGCATCCCCGTCGAGGGCGACAGCATCAAGCTCGGCTCCTTCGTCGAGGTCACGCTGACCTTCGAGAACGCCGCACCCGCGACCATGAAGGTCCCGGTCGTCCCCAACAACGGCCACTACGCCGGCCAGGACGGTCACCACGCTGACCCCCACCGAGGTCCCCGAGGGCTACAGCACCGCCATCCCCGAGGAGTGACTCCCGTGACGTACACCCTGGTCCTGCTCCGCCACGGCGAGAGCGAGTGGAACGCGAAGAACCTCTTCACGGGCTGGGTCGACGTCGACCTGACGGAGAAGGGCCGCGCCGAGGCGATCAGCGGCGGGGAGCAGCTGGCCGAGGCCGGCATCCTGCCCGACGTCGTGCACACCTCGCTGCAGCGCCGGGCGATCACCACCGCGCACCTCTCGCTCGACGCCGCCGACCGGCACTGGATCCCGGTACGCCGCTCGTGGCGGCTCAACGAGCGCCACTACGGCGCGCTGCAGGGCAAGGACAAGAAGCAGACGCTCGAGGAGTACGGCGAGGAGCAGTTCATGCTCTGGCGCCGCTCGTTCGACGTACCCCCGCCGCCGCTGGCCGACGACGACGAGTTCTCCCAGGTGGGCGACCCCCGGTACGCCGACCTCGGCGACGAGATGCCGCGCGCGGAGTGCCTCAAGGACGTCATCGAGCGGTTCCTGCCGTACTGGCAGTCCGACATCGTGCCGGACCTGCAGGACGGCCACACCGTGCTGGTCGCGGCCCACGGCAACAGCCTGCGGGCGCTGGTCAAGCACCTCGACGGGATCAGCGACGCGGACATCGCCGGCCTGAACATCCCCACCGGGATGCCGCTGGTCTACCGCCTCGACGAGGAGTTCCGCCCGACCGTCCCGGGTGGGGAGTACCTCGACCCCGAGGCCGCCGCCGCTGCGGCCGCAGCCGTCGCCAACCAGGGCCGCTGACCGCCGAACCGTCGCCGTCGTGGCGGGCCCAACCGTGCCTTGTGGCGGGCCCAACCGTGCCTTGTGGCGGGCCAACCGTGCGCTGTGGCGGGCCCAACCGTGCGTTGTCGCGCACAACGCACGGTTCGGCGGGGCACAACGCACGGCTCGCGGGGCACAACGCACGGTTCGGCGGGGCACAACGCACGGTTCGGCGGGGTAGGGGTCAGAAGTCGCTGGTGGCGAGCTGTTCGCCGGTGACCACGTAGACGACGCGGTTGGCGACGGAGACCGCGTGGTCGGCGATCCGCTCGTAGTAGCGACCGAGCAGGGCCAGGTCGACGGCCGGCTCGATGCCGTGGGTCCAGTTGGCGCCCAGCAGCTCGCGGAACGACTTGCGGCGCAGGTGGTCCATCTCCTCGTCGACCTCGTGCAGCTCCTTGGCCGCCTCGACGTCGCGGTTCGCGATGATGTCGGCCACCTTGCCGGTCATCAGCTCCGCGACCATCGCCATCCGGCGGATCGTGGGCTCGACGTCGTCGGGCACCGCGGTCGCCGGCACCCGCAGCCGGGCGATCTTCGCCACGTGCACGGCGAGGTCGCCCATCCGCTCGAGGTCGCCGACCATCCGGAGCGCGGCGACCAGCGTGCGCAGGTCGCCGGCCACCGGCTGCTGCAGCGAGAGCAGGCTGAAGGACTGGTCCTCGACCCGTTCGCGGGCGAGGTCGATCTGCAGGTCACCGCTGATCACCTGCTCCGCGATCTCGGCGTTCGCCTCGAGGAGCGCCTCGGTGGCCAGGGCCACTTGCTCCTGCACCTGGCGGGCGATGCCCGCGAGGTCGGCGAAGATGGAGTCGAGCTGGTCATGGAAGGCCTCACGCATGTCGAGGACTGTAGGCGGCCCAGGTGACCGGGAGGCGAAGTCCGGTGAACGAGGCGTGAACAGTCGGCAGCGAGGCGGTCGGCTGGCGAACTCGTGGTGAAACCCTGCGTACGATCGAGGCGTGACGACGACGCAGGCGTTCCTGTTTGCGCTGCTCGGAGCGGTGCTGGCCGGTGGCGTGTTCCTGGCCTGGCACGTCAGCGAGAGGCAGCAGCGCCGCATCCCGACCGGTGACGCACCCGTCGTACCCCCGGAGGTCACCACGGTGCTCTCGGTGCTCCGGTCGAGCGCGGTCGTGGTCGACGAGGACGACGTGGTCGTCAAGGCGTCGGCCCCGGCGTACGCCCTCGGTCTGGTGCGCAACAACGAGATGGTCGACGCCGAGCTCGCCGACCTGGTCCGGCAGGTACGCCGGGACGGGCAGATCCGCGAGACCGAGCTGGTGATCGCGCGTACGCCGACGTCCCCGCCGCGGCACGTGACCGCCCGGGTGGCGCCCCTCGGCACCCGGCTGGTGCTGGCCCTGGTCGAGGACCGCACCCGCGAGCGCCGGGTGGAGGCCATCCGGCGCGACTTCGTCGCCAACGTGAGCCACGAGCTGAAGACCCCGGTCGGGGCGATCCGGCTGCTCGCCGAGGCCGTGCACGACGCCTCCGACGACCCCGAGGCCGTCGAGCGGTTCGCCGGCCGGATGATCACCGAGAGCGAGCGGCTGACGCGGCTGGTGCAGCAGATCATCGAGCTGTCCCGGCTGCAGTCCGACGACCCGCTCGACCAGCCGGTGCCGGTGTCCCTCGACGACGTGGTCGCCACCGCGATCGACGCCACCGCCATCGACGCGCAGGCGCGCGGGATCTCGGTGGTCGCCTCCGGCGAGAAGGGCCTCAAGGTGCTCGGCAACCGCGAGCAGGTCACGGTCGCGGTCAGCAACCTGGTCGCCAACGCCGTGAACTACTCCCCCGACCGTTCGTCGGTGCTGGTCGCCACGCGCGCCGTCGACGACGTCGTCGAGATCTCCGTGACCGACCAGGGCATCGGCATCCCGACCGGCGAGATCGACCGCATCTTCGAGCGGTTCTACCGGGTCGACCCGGCCCGGCACCGCTCCACCGGCGGCACCGGCCTCGGCCTGTCCATCGTCAAGCACGTCGCAGCAACCCACGGCGGAGACATCCGGGTGTGGTCCGTCGAGGGGCAGGGGTCGACGTTCACCCTGACCCTCCCCCGCAAGAACCAGGAGGCACGCCCGTGACGCGGGTACTCGTCGTCGAGGATGAAGAGAGCTACTCCGATGCGCTGGCCTACATGCTGCGCAAGGAGGGCTTCGAGGTGGCCGTGGCCAACACCGGCCCGGACGCCCTGACCGAGTTCGACCGGGCCGGCGCGGACGTCGTACTCCTCGACCTGATGCTGCCGGGCCTGCCCGGCACCGAGGTGTGCCGCCAGATCCGGCAGACCTCGTCGGTGCCGATCATCATGGTCAGCGCCAAGGACGACGAGGTGGACAAGGTGGTCGGGCTGGAGCTCGGCGCCGACGACTACGTCACCAAGCCCTACTCGCCCCGCGAGCTGGTGGCCCGGATCCGCGCGGTGCTCCGCCGCGGGCAGGAGCCCGAGGCCGCGCCGGCCACGCTGGAGGCCGGGCCGGTCCGGATGGACGTCGAGCGGCACGTGGTGACCGTCGACGGCGCGGAGCAGCGGCTGCCGCTCAAGGAGTTCGAGCTGCTCGAGATGTTCCTGCGCAACCCCGGCCGGGTGCTGACCCGCGGACAGCTGATCGACCGGGTGTGGGGGTCGGACTACGTCGGCGACACCAAGACGCTCGACGTGCACGTGAAGCGGCTGCGGGCCAAGCTCGAGCCCGACCCGGGCGAGCCGAAGTACCTCGTGACGGTGCGCGGGCTCGGCTACAAGCTCGACCTCTGACGGCCGACCTCGGATCGTGGCCCACTACCTGTTCAACCTCGTGGGGGACCTAGGGAGCGGGTCGCTGCGCGAGCTGGCCACGGCCTCCCTGAGGGTCGGGATGTGGGGAGTCGGCGCCGGCGAGCCGCACCGGGACGCGCTGGTGCCCGGCGACGTCGCGCTCATCTACCTCGGCATCCCGGAGCGGGTGTTCATCGGCCGCGCCGAGCTCGCCTCGGCGATCCACGACTGGACACCGCTCGAGGCACGGAGGTACCCAGGCGACTCCCCCGACGGAGTGCTGCTGACTCAGGTCGAGGAGTGGGACCCGCCCGTGCCGATGGCGGCCGTGCTCTCGCAGATGGACCCCAGAGAGAAGGCCAGGGACGACTTCGCGACGGGAGTCGTCCGGATCACCGACGGTGAGTACGCGACCGCCCTCGCCGTGGCGACCGGACTCTAGCCACAGTACGGGTGGGCGCTCCGCGGCTAGTGTGGGGAGACATGGAAGGCCTTGTGCTTCGGGTCCGGCTCGTCAGCGGCGACAGCCTGGATGTCACGTACGAGGAGCGCGAGGCGGGGACCGAAGGCGAGGTCATCGACCACGTCGTCTCCACGCTCTCGGAGGACTCCGGCGTGCTTCGCTGTAGGCACGGCGGTCGGCTCCTGGTGCTGTACGCACGAGGTGTTGCCGCTGTGGAGGTCGCGCCCCGCGGCGCGGTCCTCTAGTCGTGACCCCTTGTGCGTTCCCTACGCCGCGGCCCAGACGGCCAGCAGGGCGAGCACCGCGGGCACCGCCTGCACGAACAGGATCCGCCGGTTCACCGTGGCGGCGCCGTACACCCCGGCCACGACGACGCAGAGCAGGAAGAACACCTGTACGTCGGTGCGGTCAGCGACCAGGCCCCAGACCAGGCCGGCGACGAGGAACCCGTTGTAGAGCCCCTGGTTGGCGGCCAGGGCCTTGCTCTGCTCGGCGAACTCGGCGTCCAGCCCGAAGACCCGCCGCCCGGTCGGGGTGGTCCAGAGGAACATCTCGAGCACCAGGAAGTACGCGTGCAGCAGGGCGACGAGCAGGACCAGGATCTGCGCGAGGAGGTTCACCCGCTCAGGATGGCACCGCGCGGGGCTTCTTGCGGGTCAACAGCACCCCGACGACGCACAGCGCGCCACCGACGAATGCCAGCGGCGGCGGCACCTCGTCCAGCAGCAGCCAGGCGATCAGGGTGGCGATCAACGGCACCAGGAACGTCGTGACGCTGAGCTTGCCCGCATCGGTGCGGGACAGGGCGTACGCCCAGGTGGAGAAGGCGATCGCGGTCGGGAACAGCCCGAGGTAGACGATCCACAGCAGCGTGGACGCGGGCGCCGTACGCGTGACCTCGACCAGGTCGCCGGTCCACGGGAGGCAGACCGCCGCCCCGAGCAGCACCGCGATCCAGGTGACCTCGAGGCCGGGCAGCCGGCCGAGCACAGGCTTCTGGGCGAGTACGCCGACCGCGTAGGTCACCGCGGCCACCGCGGCGAGGAGTACGCCGACCAGGTCGCCGGTCGCGCTCTGCGAGGACGCGCGGGCGATGATGACGACCCCGACGAAGCCGACCCCCAGGCCCAGCAGCAGCCAGGAGGTCATCTTCTCGCCGAGGAACACGGTGGCCAGCAGGGCAACCAGGATCGGCCCGATCTGCACGATCAGCGCGGCAGTGCCGGCGTCGATGCGCCGCTCGGCCTCGTTGAGCGCCAGGTTGTAGATGCCGAACCAGAAGATCCCGCAGGTCAGCAGCAGCGGCCAGTCGGACTTCTTCGGCCAGGTCGGCGGACGGCGGAAGACGAGCACGCCGAGGGCGACGGCCGCGATCAGCAGCCGGCCGAGCGAGAGCGCACCCGGCGGGACGGTCTCACCGAGGTGGCGGATCGCCACGAACGCGGAGGCCCAGAGCACCAGCGTCGTGCCGGCGGCGGCGAGCGGAAGCCAGGTGCGGACGCGGGAGGGTACGGGGGTGGCGGTCACGGTCACCGACCCAGCCTAGGAAAGGGGGAGCACCCCTGACACGCGGTTTTCGGACGCGGTTGCGCGACATCCGGCCAGCCGTCGCCGGAGGGTCTCAGTCGCGCTCGAGCCAGCCCCGGAACGCCTCGAGGTTGGCCGTCGACTCACCCCGCGACTGCCGCCACTCCCACTCCTTGCGGATGGAGGAGGCGAAGCCCAGCTCGAGGATCGTGTTGAACGACTCGTCGGCGGTGGACAGCACGGTGCCGAGGATCCGGTCGAGGTCGTCGAGAGCCGCGGCGAGGGGCAGCCGGGCGTCGAGGTAGATGTCGCCGGTCGCGTCGACCGCGAAGGCCACGGCGTACAGGCGCAGGTTCTTCTCCAGCAGCCAGCGGTAGACGCCCTCGTGGTTCTCGTCGGGGTTGCGGCACACGAACGCGTGCACGCCGAGGGCGTGCACGCCGATGTCGACCCGCACCGGCGTCTGCAGCTTGCGCTCTCCGGGCAGCGAGAACGAGAAGGCCCCGTCGGCCTCCTCGAACTCCAGCTCGTTGGCGGTGAGCCAGTCCCGGACCATTGCGGCGGCGTCAGCCACCGACGGTCACCTCGTCGCGCATCATCTCCACGGCCTGACGGTAGACCTCCAGCGTCCGGTCCGCGGTGCGCTCCCAGGAGAAGTGCCGCGCCTGTTCGAGGGCCCCGGTGGCGAGCGTCTCGCGGTAGTCGGGGTCGGCGATCACCCGGCGCAGCGCGGCGGCCCAGTCGCGGGGGTCGTGGGACTCGACCAGCAGCCCGGAGTGCCCGTCGCGGACCACGGTGGTGAGGCCGCCGACGGCCGCCGCCACGACCGGGGTACCGGCGGCCTGGGCCTCGACGGCGACCAGGCCGAAGGACTCGTTGTACGACGGGACGGCGACCAGCGTCGCAGCCCGGCACCACTCGGCCAGCTCGGCCTGCTCGACCGGCGGGATGAACCGCACGACGTCCAGCAGCCCGAGGTCGTCGGCGAGGTCGGCCAGCGCCTCCGGGTGCTCGAGGCCGCTGCCGGACGGCCCGCCGACGATGGGTACGACGAGGTGGGAGCGCAGCGTCGGGTCCTGGTCGAGCAGCACCGCGACCGCCTTGAGCAGCACGTCGGGGGCCTTCAGCGGCTGCAGCCGCCCGGCGAAGAGCAGCACGTGGGCGTCCTCGGGCAGGCCGAGGCGGCGCCGGGCGGCCGATCGGGGGCCGGGCGTGAACAGCCCGAGGTCGACGCCGGGGTGTACGACGTCCACGCGCGCCGGCTCGGCGTCGTACAGGTCGATGAGCTGGCGGGCCTCGATGTCGGTGTTCGCGATGAGCATGTCGGCGGCCTCGACCACCTGCTCCTCGCCGATGAGGCGGGCGACGGGCTCGGGGGTGTCGCCCTCGGCCAGCGCGGCGTTCTTGACCTTGGCCATGGTGTGCATCGAGTGCACCAGCGGCACGCCCCAGCGGTCGCGGGCCAGCGCGCCGACCTGGCCGGAGAGCCAGTAGTGCGAGTGGATCGCGTCGTAGTGCCCGGGCAGGTGGCCGGCCTCGGCCCGCATCACCTCACGGGCGAACGTGCACAGCTGGCCGGGCAGCTCGCCCTTGGTCAGCCCCTCGAAGGGACCGGCGTGGACGTGCCGGACCAGCACGCGGTCGGAGGCCTCGACGATCGGCGGCAGCGCCGAGGACGTCGCCCGGGTGAAGATGTCGACGTCGGTGCCGCGCTGGGCCAGGCGCTTGGCGAGCTCGATGACGTAGACGTTCATGCCGCCCGCGTCACCCGTCCCGGGCTGGTCCAGCGGCGAGGTGTGCAGGCTGATCATCGCGATGCGACCCATGCGTGCGTCGTACCTCCTGGCGCGTCCGTTATTCGTCCGACAGTGCTCAACCACGGCCGGAGCGATCTCATTCCACCGGTCCAGTGCGTCGTGGCTCACCCTTTTTCGCCGAGCCGCGGACCGGAGCACGCCGAGGGGTCAGCCGTTGCGGACGGCCCAGCGCGAGCGGGCGACCTCGCAGGCCCGCCAGCCGGCCACCCCGACGCCGAGGCCGAGCGCCGTGGCCAGCCAGGGCAGGGAGTCCTCGAACCACGGGTAGACCTGCCAGTGCAGGAGGTAGATCCACATGGAGGCGGCCGCGAGCACCGCCACCCCGCGGGCAACGACGTGCGGCAGCCGGACGGCGGGGACCCAGAACAGCGCCAGCAGACCGGCCAGCACCAGCAGCTCGCGGTGCGGGTCGTCGAAGAATCCCGGCACCGCCACGACGGCCACCAGGCTGAGCAGCACCCGGTGCCGGACGGTGGTCGCGGTGGCCGCCGCCCAGCCGAGCGCGAACAGCCAGAACACCATGTGCGCGCGGTGGATGTCGTCGCCGCCGCGGGGCTCGAGGATCTCGAAGCGGAAGACCAGTCCGGCCACGGCCAGCACGAAGGGCGTCCAGAACGGCGCCGCGCGGGACCAGCGGTCGACGGCGGGCACGGCGAGCAGCGCCGCGGTGCCGAGCATCAGCACCACCGCGACCTCGATGAACCAGTAGTGCCAGGCCGGCTCCGTCCAGGACGCCGGCCCGAGCACGCCGTTGAGGAGCAGGGCCTGCTTCCAGCCCAGGCCGGGGGTCCACAGCGACGCGAGCCCGATCACGGCCGCGGAGGGTACGGCGATGCGCGCGGCCGCCCGCGCGACGTGCCGGGTGCGCTCGGCGCGGGGGCTGCCGAGGTGGAAGCGGGCGAAGTTGAAGCCGAGCACCCCGAGCAGCACGTGCGCGCCCCCGGCCAGCGCGAAGAGGTTGGCGTGCGTCCCGACGATGGCCACGATGCCGAGCGCCCGCAGCAGGACGCCCGTCTCCACCCGGGTCCCCCGCCGGCGAGGTCCGCCGCCGAGCGAGCCGAGCGGGCCGGTTCGGCCAGTCCGCGGGCAGGGTGCCCAGGGCCTGCTCGAGCCGCAGCGAGACCTCGACGTACGACAGGGAGTCGCCGCCCAGGCCGACGAACGTGTGCTCCGCGGTCGCGTCCGGGCGGCGCAGCAGCCCGCCGACCAGCGCGACCACGTCGACGCCGGTCCGAGCCTCCGCGGGGGCGCTGGCGGCCAGGGCGAGCACCGAGCGGTAGTCGGTCTTGCCGCTGGGCAGCCGGGGCATCTCGGCCGGCGTGACGACCACGACCCCGCTGGGAGCGAGCCCGAGCTCGTCGCGCACCAGCCCGGCCACCCGCCCGACGTCGACCGCGGCGGCGCCGGCACACACCGCGAGCACCAGCCGGTCGCCGCCGTCGGCGGCCGCGGCCACGACACCGCGGGCGGCGAGCAGCTGCTCCACGTGGTCGAGGTCGATCCGGAGGCCGAAGACCTTGGCGACCCGGCTGCGGCGCCCGACCACCTCGAACAGTCCGTCGTCCCGCTGGCGGCCGATGTCACCGGTCCGCAGGGAGGTCACGGTGCGGCCGAGGGCCAGGTCGGCCGGGGACTCGGCGTACCCCAGCATCACGTTGGGCCCGTGGTAGACGAGCTCGCCGACCTCGGGGTGGTTCGCCCCCGCGAACGGCCGCTCGGGGAGCGGCTCGACGGTGAACGACCCGCCCGGGACCGGGATGCCGATGGTGCCGGGGGCGTCGAGGGCCAGCAGCGGCGGCAGCCAGGCCATCCGGGCGGTCGCCTCGGTCTGGCCGTACATCACGAACAGGTCCCACCCGCGCTCGCGGCCCAGCGCGGCCCAGCGGCGTACGTCGTCCGGGGCGAGGCGGCCGCCGGCCTGGGTGAGGTAGCGCAGGTGCGGCAGGTCCATGTCGGCGAAGCCGACCCGGTCGAGGAGCTCGAAGGTGTAGGGCACGCCGGCCAGGGAGGTGGCCCGGTGGGTGCGCACGTCGTCCCAGAACGACGGGTCGACCACGGAGTCGTCGGTGAGCAGGAGGCTCGCCCCGGCCAGCAGGTGGCTGTGCACGACGGAGAGGCCGTAGCAGTAGTGCATCGGCAGCACCGTCGGGGCGACGTCGCGGTCGGTGAGGTCGAGGTAGGCGGCGATCGAGCGGGCGTTGGCGAGCAGGTTGTCGCGGGAGAGCCGCACCAGCTTGGGCGAGCCGGTGGTGCCCGAGGTCGAGAGCAGCAGCGCGAGGTCGGGGTGCAGGTCGACCCGCGGCTCGGGACGCCGCTCGACCAGGCCCGCGTCCCGGCTCCAGAGGACGTCGGGGTCGTAGGCGTCCACCAGGCCGGCGGCGGCCGCCGGCGCGGTCAGCAGCACCGGGCACCCGGCGGCGAGGGAGCCGAGGTGGGCGACCAGCGCGTCGGCGTGGTTGTCGCCCTCGACGAGGACCAGGCGACGGGTGGTCCCCAGCCGGCGCGCGAACGCCGCCACCCGTCCGGCCAGGTCGGCGTAGGTCAGCCCGTCCCCGGCCCCGGCGCCGAGCAGCGCGGTCCGGTCGCCGTACGCCGCGAGGTGCGCGACCAGGGAGCCACCGACCAGCGGGGCGGTGAGGTCTCGTGCGGGCGCGGCCGCCGTCGCCACGGAGGGCGTCGAGAGAGCGGTCGGGCGAGGCACCCGGGGTACTTTATTAGGTAAGGCTTACCTTCAGCAAAGTGCCTCCGTCCACGCTCCGCCATTTCGCGCCGCGCAGGCCGGTGCCACGCCTACGCTGAGGGCGTGGGCCTGCTCATCTACGACGGCGACTGCGGCTTCTGCCAGTGGAGCATCCGCTGGGGCCTGCGCCTGGGCATCACCTGCGACACGCGGCCCGGACACCTGGTCGACCTCGCGGCGTACGGCCTCACGGCGTCCGACGTCGAGAGCGCCGCGTGGTACGTCGACGGGGGCCCGCCGCTGCGGGGGCACCTCGCGATCGCCGGGGCCCTGCGGACCTCGCGCCACCTGCCGGTCCGGTTGCTCGGGCGGCTGGTCGGCGCCCGGGTGCTGCGGCCGGTGGCGGCGCCGGCCTACGCCTGGGTGGCGCGCAACCGGCACCGGCTGCCGGGAGCCAGCGACGCCTGTGGCCTGCCGCCGCTGCCGGCCCAGCCCGACCGCACCGTCGACGCCCGACCGCACTGCGGAGCCGGACCCGCGCTGAAGGCTCGTGCCTAGCGCGCGTGCGACCCGGCGTGCTTCGGCGAGCGCTTGGTCCGGGGCCGCTTGAGCCAGAGGTAGCCGAAGACCACGATCGCCGCGATCCCGAGCCCGAGCTGCACCGCGTCGTCGGGCAGGGACGACTGCAGCGTGCTGGTCACCGCGGCGAAGAGGCCGAGCGAGCCGAGCGCCACGATCGCCTGCAGCCAGACCGGCGCCTTGGGCACGGAGGTCAGGCCGAGCAGCAGTACGGCGACCCCCAGCAGCACCAGCCCGGCCAGGGAGAGGACGTCCTCCCCCACGAAGAAGTTGGCCACCCAGCAGGCACCACCGAGTACCGCGGTGGCGCAGGCAAGCGCACGCATCAGCAACCCCTCACCGACAGTCGACGTCGCCCCGAGTGTGCCGTCTCACACGTCTCGCGGCACAATCGCTGACCATGGGATCTCCACGCATCGCCGTCGTCACCGGAGCCTCCAGCGGGATCGGGGCCGCCACCGCCCGCGCCCTGGCCGGTGAGGGGTTCCGGGTGGTCTGCGCCGCCCGCCGTCTGGACCGGGTCGAGGCCCTGGCCGCGGAGATCGACGGCCTCGCCGTGGCCTGCGACGTCACCGACGCCGACTCGGTCGCCGGACTCGCCTCCGCCGCGGGCGAGGAGGTGCACGTGCTGGTGAACAACGCCGGCGGCGCGTTCGGCGCCGACCCGGTCGAGTCCGCGGACCCCGCCGACTGGAGCGCGATGTTCGACGTCAACGTGCTCGGCGCGGTGCGGGTGACCCAGGCCCTGCTGCCGGCACTGCGGGCCAGCGGGGACGCGGTCATCGTGAACGTCGGCTCGACGGCCGGGCGGACGGCGTACGAGACCGGCGGCGGCTACACCGCCGCCAAGCACGGCACGAAGGTGCTCACCGAGACGCTGCGGCTCGAGCTCAACGGCGAGCCGATCCGGATCTCGGAGATCGCGCCCGGCATGGTGCGCACCGACGAGTTCTCGCTGGTCCGGTTCGGTGGCGACCAGGCCCGCGCCGAGGCCGTGTACGCCGGCGTACCGGACCCGCTCGTGGCCGAGGACGTCGCGGACGCGATCGCCTGGATCGCGACCCGGCCCAGCCACGTGAACATCGACGAGCTGGTGATCCGGCCGCGGGCGCAGGCCTCCCAGCACAAGGTGCACCGGGTCTGTCCGGGTCACTGATCCGGGTCACCTGATCGTCACCTGATGGACCCGGGGTGGCGGGCCCCGGCCGTACGGGTCAGACTTCCCGGGTGCAGACAATCGGACTCGTCGGCGGGATGAGCTGGGAGAGCAGCGCCGCCTACTACAAGAACCTCAACCTCGGCGTCGAGCGGCGGCTCGGCGGTCTGCACTCCATCCGGGTGGTGATGGCCTCGGTGGAGTTCGCCGAGGTGAACGACCTCGGGCGGCAGGGCCGCTGGGACGAGGTCGCCGCGATCCTGGTCGAGGCGTCGCAGGGCATGCAGCGCGCCGGGGCCGACTTCCTGATGCTCTGCACCACGACGTTCCACCGGGTCGCCGACCAGGTCGAGGCGGCGCTGGACATCCCGCTGCTGCACCTCGCCGACGTGGTCGCCGAGGCCTGCAAGGCCCAGCGCCTGGAGTCCGTGGCCTTCGTCGGCACCGCGCTCGCGATGACCGAGCCGTTCTTCACCGGGCGGCTCGCCTCGCACGGCCTCGAGGTGCACGTGCCCGGCGCCGGAGCACCACGCCATGCTCGACCGCGTGATCTACGACGAGCTCGTGCACGGCAAGGTCCTCGACACCTCGCGCCGCGCCGTCGTCGGCCTCTTCGACGACCTCTGGGACGCGGGAGCCGAGGGCGTGATCCTCGGCTGTACCGAGCTGGAGCAGCTGGTCCACCAGCCCGACTCGGAGCTGCCGCTCTTCCCGTGCACGGAGCTGCACGTCGAGGCGGCGCTGGACCGCGCCCTGGCCTGAGGCGGAAATCCCTGCGGTTTGGTCCCCAACCGCAACGAAATGCGCCCAGGACCTGCGGTTTGTGACCAATCGCTGCGGGCTCAGCGGTCGTCGGCGAGCAGCAGCTCGGCCAACCGTCGCAGATCGTCGGGGAGGTCGGTGCCGACCACCCGCGCGGAGTGGCCGCCGACGACGAAGTCGTAGACGAACGCGTCGGGGTGCATCCGGCCCGGCGCCACCGAGGCCAGGTCGACCCGGTCCACGAGGGCGCGCACCTCGCCCACGCGCGGGTCGTCGCCGGCCAGGTCGACGGCGCCGGAGACGGTCCGGCCCATGATCCCGCCGGAGCGCCGCACCTCGACCACGCCGTCACCGGCCGGGACGGGGGCCGGTGCGGACGGGGCCGCCCCGCCCAGCACCCCGACGGTGGTCCAGGCGTCGCGGACGACGTCGGCGTGCACACCGGCGGCCTGCACGCACGCCGCCGCGAAGCCCGCGAAGTCGACGTCCTCGGCCACCGCGCCCAGTGCGGCGTACCAGATCCGGCCGGCGCCCTCGGCGGACGAGCCGCCGATCGCGGTCGCGGCCAGGTGGAAGGCGCGGTTGGGGATGCCGGAGTTGAGGTGTACGCCGCCGTTGTCGTCGGTGGTCTCGATGTAGCCGGACATGTCGCCGGCCTGCGGGTCCTTGCCCAGGACCGGGTCGTCGTACGCCGTGCCGGGCTCGCTCATCGAGCGCAGCGCGCGGCCGTTGACCGACGGGAGGAACAGGCCGGCACCGATCAGCCAGTCGCCCTGGTCGGCGGTCTGCCCGAGCAGGCGCTGCTTCAGGCAGGTCGCGAAGACGTCGGAGACGGACTCGTTGAGCGCGCCGGACTGGCCCTCGTAGACCAGCCCCGCGGCGTACTCGGTGACGGCGTGGGTGAACTCGTGGCCGAGCACGTCGACCGGCTTGGTGAAGCGGTCGAAGACCTGGCCGTCCCCGTCGCCGAACACCAGCTGGGTGCCGTCCCAGAACGCGTTGTCGTAGTTCCGCTCGTAGTGCACGGTCGCCGAGACGAACGCCCCGGCACCGTCGTAGGAGTCGCGGCCGTAGACCTCACGGAACATCGCCAGCGAGGCGGCCACGCCGTCCCAGGCCTCGTCGACCGCGACGTCGCCGGACGGCTCGGGCTGGTCGGCGCTGCGCACCGGGGTGCCGGGCAGGGTGGCCGCGTTGTCCGCCGTGTGCACGGTGTACGCCGGGCCGGCCGCGGCCTCGACGGACTCCGCGACCCGGAAGTCGGCCGAGGAGGCACGCGCGGCACGGAAGGACTCGTCGATGCGCAGCGTGCGGCTGCAGCCCGCGGCCGCGCCCGGGTGGACGGTGACGCCGAGGTCCGGGGCCGAGGCGATCTGCCGCAGCAGGTAGGGAGGGACGAAGGTGCAGTGGGGAGTCCGAGAGGCCATGGCGTCAAGGGTTGCCCACGGCACCGACAGCCACAAGGGTCAGGAGGGGACCCGGTCCGGCGGGAAGCCGCCGGTCGCGATCGGCCCCCAGTCCTCGACCGTGATCCGGATCAGCGACTTGCCCTGTGCGCGCATCGCCCGGCGGTACTCGTCCCAGTCGGAGTGCTCGCCGGCGATGCAGCGGAAGTACTCCACCAGGCCGTCCTCGGCCTCCTGGCTCGGCATGTCGAGGACCTCGGCGGTGCCGTGCACCTGCACGTAGGGGCCGTTCCACTCGTCGGAGTGCACGAGCACCGAGACCGCCGGGTTGCGGCGCAGGTTCACGGCCTTGGCGCGGTCGGGGTACGTCGAGATCACGAGCTGGCCCTCGGCACTGACCCCGCCGGTGACCGGCGAGGCCTGCGGGCGCCCGTCCCTGCGGGTCGTGATCAGGGTGTAGTTGTGCCGGTCGCGGACGAAGTCGAGCAGCCCGTCGCGATCGACACGGTCGGTGGTGGCGATGGTGACCATGCCACCAGTCCTACCTCACCCGACCACGTCGGCGTACCGCGCGAGCAGCCCGTTCCAGCCGCCGGGACCGTCGAACGTCCCGCGCATCTCCTCGGCGTCCGCGCCGAACCGCTCGAGGTGGCGGTGCTCGAGCTCGACCCGGGTGTGCTCGTCGTCCACGGCCACGAACCGCACCTCGACCTCGGTCTCGAGGTCGGCGGCGTACTCCCACTGCGTGTCGAGCTGCCAGACCAGCACGACGCGGGTCGGCGGCTCCCAGAGCAGCACCCGGCCCCACGGGCACTCGGTGCCGCCGGTGCCCACCTCGACCCAGCGGCCGCCCTCCCGGGGCTCGACGACGACGTCGGCGAGGTCCTCGGTGCCGATGTGGTGCGCGGGATTCCACCAGGAGCCCATCTTGTCGGACGAACACGTCGAACGCCCGCTCCTGGGAGGCGGCGACGACGATCTCGCGGCGTACGGGAACGATGGTCATGAGGTCACTCCTTCTCCACGGCGGCCTTGAAGTCGGCGAGAGCCTGCTCCCAGAACCGGTCGAGGTAGCGGCGGATCGCCTCCACCCCCGCCGGGTCGAGCTGGTAGAGCCGTCGGGTGCCGGCGACCCGGTGGCGCACCAGGCCGGCCTCGGTGAGCACCCGCAGGTGCTGGGACACCGCCGGCCGGCTCACCGGGAGCAGCGCGGCGAGCTCCCCCACCGGGGTCGGCCCCTCGGCCAGCAGCTCGAAGATGGCGCGGCGCGTCGGGTCCCCCAGCGCGGCCAGCCCATCTTGGTAAGTCTTCACTTACGGTAAGTTACCGCTTACCGTGTACGCCGGCAAGCGACCGCCGCCGTTTCGGCCCGGGGACGGCCCCGACGATAGGATGGGCCGCTCGCACTCGCGAGCCCTCCCGATCGAAAGCAGACGGCCTCCGCATGTCCCCGCGAACGCACCTCCCGTACCGACCTCCGCAACGTCGCGATCGTCGCGCACGTCGACCACGGCAAGACGACGCTGGTCGACGCCATGCTGCGCCAGGCGGGCGCCTTCACCGCGCACCAGGCCGAGAGCGTGGCCGACCGGGTCATGGACTCCGGCGACCTCGAGCGCGAGAAGGGCATCACCATCCTCGCCAAGAACACCGCGGTGCACTACGCCGGCCCGCGGCCGACGGCAAGCCGATGACGATCAACATCATCGACACCCCGGGCCACGCCGACTTCGGTGGCGAGGTCGAGCGCGGCCTGTCCATGGTCGACGGCGTCGTGCTGCTGGTCGACGCCTGCGAGGGCCCGCTGCCGCAGACCCGGTTCGTGCTGCGCAAGGCGCTCAACGCCGACATGCCGGTCGTGCTGGTGGTCAACAAGGTCGACCGCGGCGACGCCCGGATCAACGAGGTCGTCGACGAGACCTACGAGCTGTTCCTCGACCTGCTCGACGAGTCGCACAGCCAGGACGCGATCGACTTCCCGATCGTCTACGCCTGCGCCAGCGCCGGCATGGCCTCGCTGGAGCAGCCGGAGGACGGCGGCCTGCCGGACTCCCCCGACCTCGAGCCGCTGTTCCGCACCATCCTCGAGACCATCCCCGCCCCGACGTACGACGAGGGCGCGCCGCTGCAGGCCCACGTCACCAACCTCGACGCCTCGCCGTTCCTCGGCCGGCTGGCGCTGTGCCGCGTCCACCAGGGCACGATCCGCAAGGGCCAGACCGTCGCCTGGATCAAGCGCGACGGCACGGTCAAGAACGTCCGCGATCACCGAGCTGCTGATGACCGAGGGCCTCGAGCGCAAGCCCGGCGAGTCGGCCGGCCCCGGCGACATCATCGCGGTCGCCGGCATCCCCGACATCATGATCGGCGAGACGCTGGCCGACGCGGAGAACCCGATCCCGCTGCCGCTGATCACCGTCGACGAGCCGGCCATCTCGATGACCATCGGCACCAACACCTCGCCGCTGGTCGGCCGGGTCAAGGGCTCCAAGGTCACCGCCCGCATGGTCAAGGACCGCCTCGACAGGGAGCTGGTCGGCAACGTGTCGCTGCGGATCCTGCCGACCGAGCGCCCCGACGCCTGGGAGGTGCAGGGCCGCGGCGAGCTGGCGCTGGCCATCCTGGTCGAGCAGATGCGCCGCGAGGGCTACGAGCTGACCGTCGGCAAGCCGCAGGTGGTCACCAAGGAGATCGACGGCAAGCTGCACGAGCCGGTCGAGCGCCTGACCATCGACGCGCCGGAGGAGTACCTCGGCGCGATCACCCAGCTGCTCGCCACCCGCAAGGGCCGGATGGAGCAGATGACCAACCACGGCACCGGCTGGGTCCGGATGGAGTTGCTGGTCCCGGCGCGTGGCCTGATCGGCTTCCGCACCGAGTTCCTCACCGACACCCGCGGCACCGGCATCGTGCACCACGTCTTCGAGGGCTACGAGCCGTGGGTCGGCGAGCTGCGCACCCGCAACAACGGCTCGCTGGTGGCCGACCGCACGGGCGCGGCGACCGCGTTCGCGATGACCAACCTGCAGGAGCGCGGCGTCATGTTCGTCGAGCCGACCACCGAGGTCTACGAGGGCATGATCGTCGGCGAGAACTCCCGCGCCGACGACATGGACGTCAACATCACCAAGGAGAAGAAGCTGACCAACATGCGGTCCTCCACCTCCGACAACATCGAGAAGCTGATCCCGCCGCGCAAGCTCTCGCTCGAGCAGTGCCTGGAGTTCTGCCGCGAGGACGAGTGCGTCGAGGTCACCCCGGAGATGGTCCGCATCCGCAAGGTGATCCTGGACGCCAACGAGCGCGCCAAGATCGCCTCGCGCGCCCGCAAGAGCAACTGACACGACCGAGCTGCGTGCAGTTCGGCGTCGTACGCCGCCGGTCAGGCGGGACGGTTCGCCGTCGAGGCTCGACCTGCACGTAGTTCGGTGCGCAGCTCGACCACGTCCACCAGCACCTGGCGCACGTGCTCGGGCCGGAACATGCCGTCCTCCCAGGTGAAGCGGACGACGGCCAGGTCGCGCACGGCGCAGGCGTTGTAGCGGTTGCAGTCCCGCTGGAGGTCGGCGCGTTCGGCGTGGAAGCCGAACGAGTCGCACTCGACGACGATGCCGAGTCGCTCGTCGTAGAGGTCCGGATGCCCGACGCCGACGACGCGCACCTGCGGGACCAAGTTCAGACCCGGTACGTCGAGAGCGACCGCGCGGACCACCGACTCGAACGGGTTGTCGGCCCGCGCGTCGGCAGCCCGTACGACGCGCAGCGCGGCGGAGCGTCCCACTCGCGGTGCCGCCGACGCGATGGCCAGCAGCCACGGCGCGACACCAGCCCCGACCTGAGCGCCGAGTCCGCCACGGCGAGGGCCTCGTCGAACGGGAGGGTCCGGGCGCAGTCCACCACCGTCCACGCCGGCTGGGTCGCCGCCTCGCGGTGGACCTGGTCGGGGGCGAGGGTCCGCCACCGCACGTCGATGCCGGCCCGCCGCGCCGCGCCGAGCTTGCGCCCGCGGGGCACGGTGACGACGGGAACCGCGGGAGGCAGCTTGACCTCGAGGCCCCAATAGAGGGCCGCACTCAGATGGGACACCACACCGTTGACCTGGTGCGCCGCACGTCGCGCCACACCCGCGGCAGGCAGGGCGTACCGGCCCTGTCCCAGTCGGACGACTCGGCCCGCCTCGACCGCAGCGCGCAGCTCGGCTCGGCTCACCACCGGTCGCAGGGCAGCCCAGGTGGCGACGGAGCCGAGCCTCCGGATCACCTCGGCGACATCCACCCGGCCATCCTCGGACGATGCGTGAACGGGCGTCGTCGCTCATCCACAGGCGACCGAACGACGTACACCTCGGGTCGTCTGCGGTACGCCGCACGCTCCGGACCGACGAGATCCGAGCGACCTGTACGTCCTTCGGTCAGGCGAGGGCGGCAGCGCGCAGCGTGGGCCGCAGCACCAGCAGGCCGAGCAGCGGCATCACGGCGAGGAGGGCCAGCGCGCCGCCCAGGCCGAGCAGCCCGCTGAGCCCGGCCACCACGGCCGAGCCGACGCTGCCGCCGACCAGGAAGAGCAGGGTGGAGACGCCGAGCGCCACACCGCGTACGTCGGGCTCCACGGCGTCGCCGACCGCGGCGCTGAGCGCGGGCTGGCCGAGGCCGAAGGCGAACGTCACCAGCATGATCGCGACCACCAGCACCGGCGCGGACACCAGGTGCGCGCCCACCGAGGCGATGGCCAGGGCCACCGAGGCCACGAGCGCGGCCACGACGAGGGAGCGGGCGGAGCCGATCCGGGTCAGCAGCGGTCCGGCGACGCGCGGCACGGCGAGCGCCACCGCGGCGCTCGGGACCATCGCCAGGCCGACCTGCCAGGCCTCCCAGCCGTGGCCCAGCAGCACCGCGGGCATCGCGATGAGCAGCGCGAACCAGGAGGCGGGTACGGCGGCCGCGGCGACGGCGCTGCGCACCACCACGGAGTTGCGGATCACGCTGACCGGCAGGAAGCCGTGCGGGCGGCGGCGTACCTGCAGGGCGACCGCAGGGGCACCGAGCACCATCAGCGCGATGCCGGCCAGGGCCACCAGCAGGCCGGTCGACGGCGACTGCACCAGCAGCACCATCCCGGCCGCGGTGCCGGCGACGAGGACCGCACCGAGGATGTCGAGGCTCGCGCCGCTTCCCTCGTCGGTCAGCGCCCGCCACAGGAACGGGATGACGAGCACGCCGAGCACCGGCAGCGCCATCACCGCGCGCCAGCCGAATGCGCCCTCGACCAGGCCACCGACCAGCGGGCCGAGGCAGCTCACCGCCGCGGCGGTCCCGGCCAGCCGGCCGAACGCGAGCCCGCGCACCGCGCCGTCGTACCGGCCGGAGAGCACGGTCACGCCGAGCGTGGGTACGGCGGCCGCGCCGGCACCCTGGAGGACCCGGGCGACCAGCAGCACGGCGAACGTGGGAGCGGCGGCCGCGAGCAGCGCGCCGAGCGTCATCAGGGTCAGGCCGACCAGCAGCGGCAGCTTGATCCCGACCAGGTCGGAGATCCGGCCGTAGACGGCCGTGGTGACCGCGAGCATCAGCACGTAGAGGCTGATCGCCCACGCGGCCACACTCGTCGAGACGCCCAGGTCGGGACCCATGATCGGCAGCACCATCGCGGCCGACGAGGAGCCCATGCCGGCCAGGCCGAACAGCAGCCCCAGCAGCATCGAGACCCGCCGCGAGTCGTCCGGACGGACGTCGTCGAGGCTCACCGAGGCGACCGCGACGGCGGTCGGAGAGTCGTGGGTGTCGCGCGGGAAGGTCATCGGGTGGCCCAACACGCATCGGCCGGCCCTGATTCCCCGTCGGGCAGGTCCAGACAGATCCGTCGGCTTCGCCCGAACCGAGCGGCGCGGCCCGGCCGTGCGGTCCACCCTCGGCTCATGACCCGGAACTCGCTCGCCCTCGCCCTGTCGACCGTCGCCCTGGTGATCGCTGCTGCCGGCACCGGAGGACCCGCCATCGCCGGGGTCTTCGCCTCGGACTCCCACAAGGTCGACGGCAAGCACGCCGTCGGCGCCAGGGCCAGCGTCGCGAATCGCGCGGGCAAGCTCGTCGCGACCAACAGCGCCGGCCGCCTGCCGAACAACATCATCACGAAGGCACCCAACGCGGACCGGCTCGACGGCCTGGACTCCAGCGCCCTGCTGCGCAAGACCAGCCCCGCGGGCACCCTGGCCTTCCTGGGGCAGGTGCGCTCCGACGGGGTGCTCCACGCGTCCTCCATCGGGATCAGCGCCGCGAGCCGGACCAGCACCGGCAACTACACGGTGACCCTCCCGGGGCTCGACCCCGGCTGCGCGGGCACCGCCTTCGTCACGTCCCTGCAGCCGTTCGGAGCGGCGCTGGCCAACAGCGCGGGCTACTCGACCACGCTGCGCCACCGGGGACGTGAACTACTTCGTGAGCACCCAGACCATTGCCGGCGCAGCCGTGGACTCGCGGTTCGACATCTCGGTGTTCGTGCTCAAGGCACCCGCCGCGGCTCGCACGACCGCCTGGACCGCGTGCACGACCACGCCCTCGGGACGCTCCTGCAGCTGACCGGCACCGGGCCCGGGCACGGCGCTACGGTGAGGCATGGCGCATCTCGATGACCTGGTCCAGCACGCCCGCCAGCAGTCCCTCGGCGACCTGCCCCGCCGTACGGCGCTGCGCCACCCGGACAAGGTCGGCATCGTCGACGGCGAGACCCGGCTGACGTTCGCGGCGTTCGAGGACCTCGTCGACCGTACGGCGGCCGCGCTCGCTCGACTCCGGGCTGGAGAAGGGCGACCGGCTGGCGCTGCTGAGCCACAACTGCTGGCAGTTCGCGGTGCTGGACTTCGCCACCGCCCGGGTCGGCGTGGTGCTGGTCCCGGTGAACTTCATGCTCGGCGCGGAGGAGATCGCGTTCATCCTCGACCACAGCGAGGCCCGCTGCTTCGTGGCCGAGCAGGCGTTGGCGCCGGTCGCGGACCGGGCGGTGGCCGCGTCGGCGGGCACGGTGGCCGACCGGGTCGCGATCGGCGGCGCCCCCGACGGCTGGACCGACATCGCCACCTGGTTCGCGCACGCGCCCGGGGCGCCGTACGTCCCGGTCGCCGACGACGACCCGGTCCGGCTGATGTACACCTCGGGCACCGAGTCGCGACCCAAGGGCGCGCTGCTCAGCAGCCGCAGCCTGATGTGGCAGTACGTCACCTGCGCCGCTCGACGGTGCGTTCAGCCCGGACGACGTCGAGCTGCACACGCTGCCGCTCTACCACTGCGCCCAGCTCGACGTGTTCCTCGGACCGGACGTCTACCTCGGCACCACCAGCATCCTGCTGCCGACCCCGGACCCGGCCGCGATCCTGCGCACCATCGAGGCCGAGCGGGTCACCAAGTTCTTCGCGCCGCCGACCGTCTGGATCGGGCTGCTCCGCTCGCCGGCGTTCGACGACGCGGACCTCTCGAGCCTGCGCAAGGGCTACTACGGCGCCTCGCCGATGCCGGTCGAGGTGCTCAAGGAGATGCAGCAGCGGCTGCCCGACGTCCAGCTGTGGAACTTCTACGGCCAGACCGAGATGGCGCCGCTGGCCACCCAGCTCGGGCCCGCCGAGCAGCTCAGCCACGCGGGCTCGGCCGGCCGGGCCGCGCTCAACGTCGAGACCCGGATCGTCGACGACGAGGACGTCACCGTGCCCGCCGGCACCGTCGGCGAGATCGTGCACCGCTCCCCGCACGCGACGCTCGGCTACTACAAGAACGAGGAGAAGACCGCCGAGGCGTTCCGCAACGGCTGGTTCCACTCCGGCGACCTGGGGTACGTCGACGAGGACGGCCGGCTCTACGTCGTCGACCGCAAGAAGGACATGATCAAGACCGGCGGCGAGAACGTCGCCAGCCGCGAGGTCGAGGAGGCGATCTACCGCCTCGAGGGCGTCGCCGAGGTCGCGGTCTTCGGGGTCAGCCACCCACGCTGGGTGGAGGCGGTGACCGCGGTCGTCGTACCCAAGGAGGGCGCCGAGCTGACCTCCGAGGTGGTGCTGGCGCACAGCCGCGAGGTGCTCGCGTCCTACAAGCGCCCGAAGTACGTCGTCGTCGTGGACGCCCTGCCGAAGAACCCGAGCGGCAAGATCCTCAAGCGCGCAGCTGCGCGACGAGCACGGCGACATCGCCGCCGGCGAGGCCTGAGCTCGCTCGCCCACCTCCAGGGGTGGACCCACAATGACCAGGGGAACCATCCCGACATAGTCACTTCGGGTGACCGATTGGCCATTTCGTCCGCCAGGGCCCCGAAACGGACTAGTTCGAGTAGGCGAATCCTGGTCTAGAACATACTGTCGCCCCTGCGTGACATGTGGGGGACGGGGGCCCGGGGAGGCCTTCTCCCGACGTCGGCGCACTCAACCATTTCACTGCCCTCGAGGGGACCTCAATGAAGCTTCGCCTGCCCAACCGCCGCACCGGTGCCGTTCTCGGCGCTGCCGCCATCATCGCCGTCGCGACCGGCGGCGGCGCCGTCGCCGGCACCATGATCACCGGCGCCCAGATCAAGAACGGCACCGTCGACACCGTCGACCTGGCTCCCCAGTCCGTCAACTCCAGCCGCGTCACGAACCAGACGCTCCGCATGTGGGACTTCAGCGAGGGCGTGCAGGACAAGATCAACGCGCGCGCGGCCCGCGCGGCCCGCAGGGCGAGACCGGCCCGGCCGGCCCGGCCGGCACCGCCAAGTACGTCGGTGCGAACTGGAGCATCATCGACCGCAACGTCGAGGGCAACGGCGACGCCTTCCTGCGCTCCGGCCCGACCGTCGGCGCCATCGAGACGCCCCAGCGGCATCGGCAGCCTCGGCCTGCGCACCGGTTCGTCCACCGACAAGGTCGCCTTCGGCAACCAGGTCGACTTCGTCGGCGACCCGGTCTCCGGCCTGAGCACGCTCAAGTACTCCGTGTTCACCACCGGTGAGAACAACGGCAAGTACGCCGAGAACCTGCCCAGCCTGGCCTTCGAGATCAACCCGCACACCACGCGGACGCTACTCCACGCTCGTCTACACCCCGGTGGCGGCTCCGGCCAACACCTGGAGCGAGCAGGACGCCAGCACCGCGC
The DNA here is from genome assembly GCA_963721775.1 of uncultured Actinomycetota bacterium. Taxonomy (GTDB): domain Bacteria; phylum Actinomycetota; class Actinomycetes; order Propionibacteriales; family Nocardioidaceae; genus Nocardioides. The sequence continues at coordinate 171,528 of CAVRMH010000044.1, forward strand.
AGCGCTGGTGGCTGACCGGCGACGCCGGCAACGACATCTCGTGCAACCAGGTCACCTACTGCACGCTCGCCGAGGTGCAGGCCAAGCTGCCCGACGCCACGATCCTCACCGTGCAGATCACCAAGGGCAAGGACTACGCCTTCAGCGGCGCGGTCGACAAGCTCGTCATCAACGACAAGACGTACGACTTCGAGCCGTTCGGCGTCAGCTCCAACTGACACCCGGCACGACGACAGGGCCGCGGCGGGATCACCCGCCGCGGCCCTGCTGCGTCTGCGTGGCTCAGCCGAGGAAGGTGCGGATCCCGCGCGCCAGTCCCCGGGCGTACGTCGCCCTCCCCGCGGTGGTCGTCATCCGCCGGGCGTCGGTGCGGTTGCGCATGTTGCCCAGCTCGACCATCACGACCGGGACGTCGGAGAGGTTGAGCGTGCCGAGGTCGCCGCGCGCGTCCATCCCGTCCCCGCCGGCGATGTAGTTGGCCACCGGCAGGCCCTGGTCGCGCAGGGCCGCACGCACGGCGTACGCCAGCCGACGGGACGGGGCGGCGATGTCGTCGGTCCACCCGGCCCGCGAGGTCGGGCGGATCACGTGGAAGCCGCGGGCACCGGTGACCGTGGAGCCGTCGCCGTGGATGCTGATCTTGAGGTCGGCGTCGATCGTGTTGCCGGCCCGGCCACGCTCGTCGACGCAGGGACCCCACAGGTCCTGCCGGTTCCGGTAGCGGGTCATCACCACGCGAGCACCGAGGTCGACCAGCCGCTGGCGCAGCAGCCGCGAGACCCGGATGGTGAGCGTCGGCTCGGGGAAGCCGGCCCGGGTGGCGGTGCCGGTGGTGTTGCACGGCTTCGTGAAGCCACCGGCCGGGACCAGCCGGTTGATCTGCCGCGGGTAGTTGTGGTTGCCCAGCTGGTGCCCGGGGTCGATCACGATCGTGCGGCCCGCGAGCGGCAGCGCCGCGGCGGCGGTGGTCACCACGGTCGGCGCCCGGGTGGGCACCTGCGCCGGCCCGGCCGGCAGCAGGGCGCCGGCGGTCGAGCACACCACCACGAGCGTGGCGGCACCGAGCGTGCGGAGGGACATGGGAGTGGAGTCTAGGCGGAGATCCGCCGCGGGTCCCTTCCGATGAAGCCGATCAGCCGGTCCTGGACCGGGGCGTCGGTCGGCACCTCGACCCGCGGGCCGTACTGTCCCGAGGCGCGCAGCATGTCGTCCAGCGGCTCCATGCCGGCCAGCATGACCGCGCACTTCTCGGGGTCCAGCGTCTCGTCCTGCCCGGTCGCGCGCGCCAGGTCCCACGTGTGCAGGAAGACGTCGGAGGTGTAGAAGCGATCGACGGCCTCGTCGAGCGGGACCTCGCCGATGTGCGGGTTCGTCAGCACCCGCCCGGCGGTCGCGGGGTCGTCGAGCAACGCCTGCACACCGTCGGCGTGCGTCACCCAGGCGGCCACGGGGTCGTCCTCGACCGGCGGACCCGACGGGAGGGTCACCCCGGCCCCGCCCTGCAGGAACGCCGGGAACCACGTCACCAGGTGGCCGACGACGTCGCGCGCGGTCCAGCCCTCGACCGGCGCGGGGGCGTCCCAGTCGACCGTGCCGCGCACCCGGTCGGTGAAGACCCCGGCCACCCGGCGGTGCTCCTCAGCGGCGGCGGTCATGCGTCGAGCTCGCGGGCGAACAGCTCGTCGAGCTTCTCGTAGCCCTCGATGATGCCCGTGGACATGCCGGAGGCGACCATCGCGTCCCGGCCCTCGACCGACTCGCCGACGGAGACCGACCGGACCCGGGACCGCCCACCGGGCAGTGACTCGAACGTCGCGATCTCGAGGGCGACGCCGTCGGGGAACCCCTCGTAGGTGAAGGTCTGCACGATCCGCTCGTCCGGCCGCACCTCGTGGAACGAGCCGTAGAAGGCGGCGATCTCCTCGCCCTCCCGGGACGACACGTAGCGGTAGCGGCCGCCGGTGCTGCAGTCCCAGACGTCGACCCGCGAGTCGATGGAGCGCGGACCGACCCACTGCACGAACAGGTCCGGGTCGGCGTAGGCCCGGAACAGCCGGTCGACCGGCGCCTCGAACTCGCGGATGATCTCGATGATCGGTAGTCCCTCGGGGACGATGATCTCGGTCTCGTTCCTCACGGTGGCACTCATGATGCTTCTCCCTCTCTCCTCGGTACTGCTCTCGTTGTCGTCCATGCGCGCCCAGCACGTCGTCGAGGCGCTGGAAGCGCTCCTCGGCCTGCTGGCGGTACCGCTCGATCCACTTGGTCATCAGGTCGAACACCTCCGCCTCGAGGTGGCACGGCCGGCGCTGCGCGTCCCGGCTCCGGCTGACCAGCCCGGCGTCCTCCAGCACCTTGAGGTGCTTGGAGACCGCCTGCACGGTCACGTCGTACGGCGCCGCCAGCTCGCCCACGGTGGCGTCCCCGACGGCCAGCCGGCCGACGATGTCGCGCCGGGTCGGGTCGGCCAGGGCCGCGAAGACCCGGGACAGGTCGTCGTCCGCCATCTCGTCACCTCTTGTTCTCAACCATCGGGTTGCAGACGAGGCTAGGACGATCGACCCCTCTTGTCAACCGTCTGGTTGAGAACGTCACTGGCATGATCTCCCCAGCACCGCCACGCCCCCGAGGACACCGCTTGCCCACCGCGCTCATCACCGGCATCACCGGCCAGGACGGCCTGTACCTCTCCGAGCTGCTGCTCGCGAAGGGGTACGACGTGCACGGCGTGATCCGTGGCCAGAACAACCCCAAGCGCGACCTGGTCCACCAGCGGCTGCCCGACGTACGCCTGCACAACGGCGACCTGACCGACCTGTCCAGCCTGATGCGGGCGCTGCGCGACTCCGAGCCGGACGAGGTCTACAACCTCGGCGCGGTGTCGTTCGTGGCCTACTCGTGGGAGAACGCCCACGTGACCACCGACGTCACCGCCAAGGGCGTGCTGAACATGCTCGAGGCGGTGCGACTGCACGCCGGCGACGACCCGCGGGCGGTGCGGTTCTACCAGGCGTCGAGCTCGGAGATGTTCGGCAAGGTGCAGGAGGCGCCCCAGCGCGAGACGACGCTGCTGTGGCCGCGTTCGCCGTACGGCGTCTCCAAGGTCTTCGGCCACTACATGACGATCAACTACCGCGAGTCCTACGGCATGCACGCCTCCTCCGGGATCCTCTTCAACCACGAGTCGCCGCTGCGCGGGCCGGAGTTCGTCACCCGCAAGGTCAGCCGCGCCGTGGCCCGGATCCGGCTCGGGCTCCAGCAGGAGCTGGTGATGGGCAACCTCGACGCCCGCCGCGACTGGGGCTTCGCCGGCGACTACGTCGAGGCGATGTGGCTGATGCTCCAGCAGGAGCAGGCCGACGACTACGTCGTGGCCACCGGCGAGACCCACTCGGTGCGCGACCTGCTCGACGTGGCCTTCCGCCAGGTCGGCATCGAGGACTGGGCGCCGCTGGTGCGCCAGGACCCGGCGTACATGCGGCCCGCGGAGGTGGACGCGCTGGTCGGCGACGCGAGCAAGGCGCACCGGGAGCTGGGCTGGAAGCCGCGCGTCGGGTTCGAGGAGCTGGTGGCGATGATGGTCGAGGCCGACCTCGTCGAGCAGACCCGACTGCTGGGCGGCTGAGCGTGCGGGCGTTCGTCACGGGCATCGGGGGTCAGGACGGCAGCTACCTCGCGGAGCGGCTGCTCGTCGACGGCGTGGAGGTGCACGCGCTCACCCACCCGGCCGACGACCTGGCCCACTGCCCGGACGCCGTGGTGCTGCACCGCGGCGACGTCACGCGGACCGCGGACACCCGTCGCCTGCTGGTCGACCTCGCCCCGGACGAGGTCTACAACCTGGCCGCGCTCAGCTCGGTCGCGCAGTCCTGGGAGCGGCCCGAGGAGACAGCCCGGGTCAACGGTGCGGCCGCGGTCGCGCTGCTCGCGGCCGCGCTCGACGTACGGCGCCAGCGGCGGCGGCCGGTGCGCTTCGTGCAGGCATCGAGTGCGGAGATCTTCGGCCTGCCGGACCGCTCGCCGCAGGACGAGAGCACGCCGGTGCGGCCGGTCAACCCGTACGGCGAGGCGAAGGCGCGAGCGCACCGTGCCGTGGGTGAGCACCGGGAGCGCGGGCTGCACGCGGTCAGCGCGATCCTCTACAACCACGAGTCACCGCGCCGGCCGGCCCGCTTCGTGACCCGCAAGATCACCGCGACGGTGGCCGCGATCGCCCGCGGCGAGGCCGAGACGCTGAGCCTGGGCAACGTGGAGGCGCGCCGGGACTGGGGCTGGGCGCCGGACTACGTCGAGGCGATGGTGCTGGCCGCCCGGGCCGAGGAGCCGGACGACTACGTCGTGGCCACCGGCGAGAGCCACTCGGTCCGCGAGTTCGCGATGGCGGCGTTCGCGCACGCCGGGATCGCCGACGGAGCGGATCGCCTGCGGGTGGACGCGTCGCTGACCCGGCCCTCCGACGCGGCCGAGCTGACCGGCGACGCGAGCCGGGCCCGGGCGCGGCTGGGCTGGAAGCCGACCGTCTCGTTCGCCGAGCTGGTCGGCCGGATGGTCGACGCCGACCTCGGGCGGGCGACCGGCACCTGCTCGAGACCGGCGCGCCCCACGGCACCTGGAACGTCACCAACGGCGGTCCTCCGACGTCCTGGGCGGACGTGGCCCGAGAGGTGTTCCGGCTGCGAGGCCGCGACCCCACCGACGTCGTCGGGGTCAGCACGGAGGAGTACGCCGCCGGCCGGACGCTCGCCCCTCGCCCCCGGCACAGCACGCTGGACCTCGGGAAGCTGGAGGCGACAGGGTTCGTCCCGACGCCGGCCGGCACGGCCCTGGCGGCGTACGTGGCCGCACTGCCGCCCGCAGACTGACGTAGTGTCGACCTCAGCGGCGGGTGAGCTCGGAGACCGCCGGCCGGACGTCCACGAGGAACACGATCGCGGCGATCGAGCCGATCAGGTGGATCGGGTTCAGCGGGGAGGCGTTGATCAGCAGGACCTGGGCGACGAGCCCGACGCCGAGGATCGCGAGCCAGCCGGGCTTGGTGAGCTTGCCGGCCGCCGTGTAGGAGTCCGCGGGCCACAGCAGCGCGTTGACGAACGCGAACGCCTTGACCGCGAGCGCGATGAGGATCACCGCGAGCACGATGTATCCCTCGATCACGAAGATGTTCACCACGGGAGACAGGATAGGCGCCCGGACAGCACGATGGCCCCGGACCTGCCGGTCCGGGGCCATCGGTCACCGTTCAGAACAGCGCGAGCTGTCCGTCATCGGCGGGTGCGGTCCTTCAGTCGCCGACCTTCTCGGCGGCGTCCACGACGGCCTCGGTGGCCGCCTCGGCGGTCTTCGTGGCCGCGGTGGCGGTGCCCTTCGCGCTGCTGGCAGCGGTCGAGGCGCGCTTCTTGGCCGTGGGGGCCGACTTCTTGGCGGTGGTGGTGGTCTTCTTGGCCGCGGTCTTGGCGGACTTCGCGGTCGTGGTGGCGGTGGTACCGGCCGAGGAGGCAGCCTTGCCGGCCTGCGTCTTCGTGGTCTTGGCCTTGGCCTTGGTGGTCTTGGCCTTGCTCACGGTCGCCTTGGTGGACTCCTGGTTGCGGATCCGGCCGACCAGGGTCTCGCCACGCTTGACCAGCTCGGCGTAGGTCTCGGCGACCTCGGCGAGGGTGTCGGCCACGAACGCCTGCGCCTTGGCGGGCAGGGCCTTCGCGTCGCCCTGGAGCTCGGCGACCTGGGCCTCGAAGCGGGCCTGGGCCTTCTTCGCCTCGGCCTGCAGCTCGGCCAGACGCGCCTCCAGCTTGGCCTGACGCTCCTTGGCCTCCTTGGTGACGGTCGAGGTCACGCTGTCGACCCGGGCGGTGACGACGGTCTGCGCCTTCGCGTTGAGGTTCTTCGGCTCGAACTCGAAGGACTCGATCTTCTTCTGCACGTCCGCGACCTTGGACTGCACCTCGGTGAGGTACGCCCGGGCAGCCGAGACAGCCAGGTCGGTCGCGCCGACGGTGGCGTAGAACGGACGGGTCGCCTCGGTCTTGATGTCGAACTTGGCGTCTGCCATGTCCAGCTCCTTGCGTTGTCGATGTCGTACGGCGCGAGGTGGCCGCACGGGTGTTCAGCTCTGGCGGGTCCCCTGGTCGGGCTCACCCGGGTCGCTGTCGGCGTCGTCGACCTCGGGCCCCGGCGCGTTCTGCGCGAGGAACGAGGCGTAGACGTCGAGCAGCGACTGCTTCTGGCGCTCCGTCAGTCCCGAGTCCGCGAGGATCGCGAGCTCGACCGAGCCGCCGACCCCGTCCTCGGGGCTGACGATCCCGGCACGGATGTAGAGCTGCTCCGCGGAGATCCGGAGCGCCTTCGCGATCTGCTGCAGCACCTCGGCGGAGGGCTTGCGCAGGCCGCGCTCGATCTGGCTGAGGTAGGGGTTGGAGACCCCGGCCTGCTCGGCGAGCTGCCGGAGGGAGAGGCGGGCCTGGACCCGCTGCTCCTTCAGGTAGTCACCCAGCGACTCGACGGTCTTGCCGACTCTTCCCTTGGCCATACCTCCATTGTGCTAACTCCAGTTAGCAGAAACAAGGGCAGATGCGTGTGAATCGCTTCACAGACAAGGAAGAAATGTGCAAACTGCGGCTAGCACCCCGTCAGAAGGAGGCGCGGATCTCGCCCACCGGACGCCCGCCGCCGAGCAGCGCGAGCTCGCCGGTCCGCGCGACCGCGGCCGCGTCGACGCCCTCGTCCTCGGTGACACCCGAGCGGCGCAGCGCCTCGGCCATCAGCACCGGCCGCACCCGCGGCGCCCCGTCGTCGCACTTCAGCGCGACGCTCCGCCCGTCCGGCAGCGCCACCGCGTAGCAGGACTCCGCGCCGGCCTTGCCGATCGCACCCGGCACCGCCCGCAGGAGGGCGAGCTCGTCGCGCGTCGTACCCGACACGAACTCGGGGTGCTGACGGATCGCCGCAGCGACGCGCTCCTCGGGACCGTCCGTCGCGACGGCCAGCGTGCGGAACGCCCGGGCCAGGCCGGTCAGCGACGTCGACAGCAGCGGGGCGCCGCAGCCGTCGACCGCCCGGTGCTCGACCGGCTCGCCGGTCAGCTCGCTGAAGGTGTCGGCGATCGTCTGCTGGAGCGGGTGGTCGGGGTCGAGGTACGATCGCGGTGTCCCAGCCGTTGACCACGCAGGTGGCCAGCATCGCCGCGTGCTTGCCGGAGCAGTTCATGAGCACCGGCTCCTTCACGCCGCCGCCGCGGATCACCTCGTCCCGGGCCGCGTCGTCGAGCGGGTAGTCCGGCGGTGTCTGCAGGGCGGACTCGTCCAGCCCGGCCGACTCGAGGATCCGGCGTACGCCGTCGATGTGGAAGGGCTCGCCGGAGTGGGAGGCGCAGGCCAGCGCGAGCAGGTGCGGCGGCAGGTCCAGCCCGGCCCGCACCATGGCGAGCGCCTGGACGGGCTTGTTGCACGACCGGGGAAGTACGGCGACGTCGACGTCGCCCACGGACCAGGCGACCGACCCGTCGCGCTCCAGGGCGACGAGGGAGCCGTAGTGGTGGCCCTCCACGAATCCGGAGCGGACGATCTCGGCGACGGCGGGAGCGGGCATGACGGCGAGGGTACTGGCCGCCCCGACCCGGGGTGGCGGCACCCGGCCCGGGCCGCACGACCGCCCGGTCCGCACCGACGCGACCGTCGTGAGGGCCAGTGGCAGGATGGCCCGGTGCCCACTCCCGCCGTACCCCAGCACTGCCCGACACCCCGGGAGCTCGACGACCTCGAGCTCCTGATCGGCGGCGGCCTCGCGCCGCTGACCGGGTTCAACGAGCCGGGATCGGCGGTCACGCTGACGCTGCCCGAGGAGCTTCGACCCGGCCGCGACCGTCGAGCTGGTCGACCCCGAGGGCCTGCCGCTGGCGCGGGTCACCTCCGACGGCGGGGTGCTGCCGCTCAGCCACGCGCAGTTCGGCCCCTTCCGGCGGCTGCACCTGACCCCGGTCCAGGTCCAGGAGCTGCACGACGGTGCCGTGTTCGTGCCGGTCACGGGTCCGCTGACCACCACCGACCTCGACGCACTGGCGGACGCGGACCGCGTCGTCCTGCTCGCCCTGACCGGCGCCGGCACCCCCGAGGGGATGAGCCCGGTCGGGCTGATCCGCGCCACGCTGGCCGCCGCGGGCCACCTGAAGGACGCCGCCGTCGTCGCCGTACCCCTGGCCTCGCACGGCGACCCCGAGATCGACCACGAGCTCGGTGTCCGCGTGGTGCGCAACTACGCCGGGCGGGGCGAGGTCCGGGCTCTGGCCACCGGCACCGGCGAGCTGCCCGCCGACGTCGCCGACATCGTCGAGGCCGACCGCCCCGCGCCCGACCGCCGCGGCCTGGTCCTCTTCTTCACCGGTCTCTCCGGCAGCGGCAAGTCCACGCTCGCCCGCGCCGTCCAGGACCGGGTGCTCGAGTCCGGGCTGCGCACCGTCACCAGCCTCGACGGCGACGTCGTACGCCGGAACCTCTCGGCGGGACTGACGTTCTCCCGGGACGACCGCGAGACCAACATCCGGCGGATCGGCTGGGTCGCTGCCGAGATCAGCCGGCACGGCGGCGTCGCCATCTGCTCCCCCATCGCGCCGTTCGACGCCACCCGCAAGCAGGTGCGGCACATGGTCGAGGAGGCCGGCGGGGAGTTCTTCCTGGTCCACGTCGCCACGCCCCTGGAGGAGTGCGAGCGGCGCGACCGCAAGGGGCTCTACGCGCGGGCCCGGGCCGGCGAGATCCCGGAGTTCACCGGCATCTCCTCGCCCTACGAGGAGCCCGAGGACGCGGCGGTCCGGGTCGACACGACGGGTCGGTCGATCGAGGAGTGCGTGGACGAGGTCTTCGCACGACTTCGAGCAGATCAACTTGTTCAGTAGACTAACGCGGCTTGTCCTGCCCCATTCGTCCGAAAGGTCCCCATGGCCGACCTGATCACCGTCACGTTCTTCTCGATCCTCGCCGCCGGCTTCCTCGTCGGCATCGTGGTCGGGCTGACCGGCATGGGCGGCGGTGCGCTGATGACGCCGGCGCTGATCTTCCTCGGCGTGGGCGACGCCGCGACCGTGGTCACCGCGGACCTGACCGCGGCGGCGGTCTACAAGACCGGTGGTGCGGTGGTGCACGCCCGCGAGGGCTCCCCCAACATGGCGCTGGCCAAGTGGCTGATCCTCGGCTCGGTGCCGATGGCCCTGCTCGGGCCGCACCTCGTCGCGTGGTTCACCGAGCCGGACCAGATCGACCAGGTCCTCAAGATGTGCATCGGCTTCGCGCTGCTGCTCGCGGCGGCGACGTACGCCCTGCGCCTCTACCTCAACCTCGTCCGCGTGCGCGGCGGTGGCCCCGAGGGCGACCCCGACCCGCACATCCGGCCGCTCGCGACGCTGCTCGTCGGCGCCCTCGGCGGCCTCCTCGTCGGCGTCACCAGCGTCGGCTCCGGCTCGGTCATCATGATCGCGCTGCTCATGCTCTACCCCGGGCTGTCGGCGGTGCCGCTGGTCGGCACCGACCTGGTGCAGGCGGTGCCGCTGGTGCTGGCCGCGGCGATCTCCAACATCGCGCTGCACGGTCTCGACCTCGAGCTGACGATCCCGCTGATCCTCGGCTCGGTGCCGGGCACCATCCTCGGCAGCAAGATCGCCCCGCGGGTGCCGCAGTCGGTCATCCGGCGCGGCATCGTGGTGGTCCTCACCATGTCCGGCGTCGCCCTGCTCGACAAGGCCGGCTGGGCGCCGCTCGGGTCCGGCGAGGACGAGACGCACCCGGTGCTCATCGCCGGGATCGGCCTCGCGATGCTCGTGCTCGTCCCGCTCCTGTGGGGCCTGCTGCGCAAGCAGCAGGGCCTGCCGATGTTCGGCGCCCCGACGGTGGCCGAGCTCGACGACCCCCGGTACGTCGGAGCGGCGCGCGCGGCCCGACGTACCGACGAGGAGGGGCCAGCACCCGGGTCGGGGCCCGCTGACGGACCCGGTCGTGACGGCGGCCACGCCCCGTAGTCCGCGCGCTCGCACGGATTCTCCCGCTCTGCCCGATCCCGATACGATGTCCGCTGCTGTCCCGACGAGAGGTTCCCGTCATCCATGACTGACACCCATGCCGACTACCAGCTGAGTCAGCTCGACCAGCTCGAGGCGGAGTCGATCCACATCTTCCGCGAGGTCGCGTCCGAGTTCGAGAAGCCGGTGCTGATGTTCTCCGGCGGCAAGGACTCCATCGTCATGCTCCGCCTGGCGGAGAAGGCGTTCTACCCCGCGAAGATCCCCTTCCCCGTCCTGCAGGTCGACACGGGCTACGACTTCCCCGAGGTCCTGGCCTGCCGTGACTCCTGGGTCGACCGCCTCGGCGTGCGCCTGGTCGTCGCGAGCGTCGAGGAGGCGATCGCCAACGGCGTCGTCGTCGACGACGGCAAGACCAGCCGCAACCGGCTCCAGATCGGCACCCTGCTCAACGCCATCGAGGAGGAGGGCTTCACCGCCGCCTTCGGTGGCGGCCGCCGCGACGAGGAGAAGGCCCGCGCCAAGGAGCGCGTCTACTCCCACCGCGACGAGTTCGGCCAGTGGGACCCCAAGATGCAGCGCCCCGAGCTGTGGAGCCTCTACAACGGCCGCATCCACCAGGGCGAGCACATGCGGATCTTCCCGCTCTCGAACTGGACCGAGCTGGACATCTGGTACTACATCCACCACGAGCAGATCGAGATCCCGTCGATCTACTTCTCCCACCAGCGCCGGGTCTTCGAGCGCGACGGCATGCTGCTCACCGAGAGCGACTTCAACCCGCTCCGCAAGGGCGAGGCGGCCGAGGAGCGCACCGTCCGGTTCCGCACGGTCGGCGACCTGACCCTCACCGGCTGCGTGGAGAGCACCGCGGCCACGACGGCCGAGATCATCGACGAGATCGCCATCGCCCGCGTCACCGAGCGCGGTGCCACGCGCGGCGACGACCGGTTCTCCGAGGCGGCCATGGAAGACCGGAAGAAGGAGGGCTACTTCTGATGGCCACCGACCGAACCGCACGCAGATGGACCTGCTCCGCTTCGCCACGGCCGGCTCGGTCGACGACGGCAAGTCCACGCTGATCGGCCGCCTGCTGCTCGACTCCAAGGCGATCTTCGAGGACCAGCTCGAGTCGGTCGAGGCGACCTCGCAGTCGCGCGGCTACGACTACACCGACCTCGCGCTGCTCACCGACGGCCTCCGCTCCGAGCGGGAGCAGGGCATCACCATCGACGTGGCGTACCGCTACTTCGCGACGCCGAACCGCAAGTTCATCATCGCCGACACCCCGGGCCACGTGCAGTACACCCGCAACATGGTCACCGGCGCCTCCACCGCCGACCTCGGCCTGGTGCTGGTCGACGCCCGCCAGGGCCTCACCGAGCAGTCCCGCCGCCACGCGGTGATCCTGTCGCTGCTCCGGGTCCCGCACCTCGTGCTCGCGGTGAACAAGATGGACCTCGTCGACTTCTCCGAGGAGGTCTACGAGAGGATCCACAAGGAGTTCACGTCCTTCGCGACCAAGCTCTCGATCCCGGACCTCGAGATCATCCCGATCTCCGCGCTCCAGGGCGACAACGTGGTGACCCGCTCCGAGAAGATGCCGTGGTACAGCGGCCCGACGCTCATGCACCACCTCGAGCACGTGCACGTCGCGTCCGACCGCGACCTGGTCGACGTACGCTTCCCGGTCCAGTACGTCGTACGCCCCAAGTCCGACGAGCACCACGACTACCGCGGGTACGGCGGCATGGTCGCCGGCGGCGTCCTCAAGCCGGGTGACGAGGTCGTCGTGCTGCCCAGCGGCATGACCTCGCGCATCGAGGGCATCGACCTGTTCGACAAGGAGATCAGCGAGGCCTTCCCGCCGATGTCGGTGACGGTCCGCCTCGAGGACGACGTCGACGTCTCGCGCGGCGACATGATCGCCCGGGTCAACAACGCGCCGAAGCCGAGCCAGGACATCGACGCGATGATCTGCTGGATGACCAACGAGCCGCTGCGTCCGCGCCAGAAGCTCGCCATCAAGCACACCACCCGCACCGGTCGCGCGCTGGTCAAGGACGTGCAGTACCGCCTCGACGTGAACTCCCTGCACCGCGACCAGGAGACCAAGGAGCTCGGTCTCAACGAGATCGGCCGCGTCCAGCTGCGCACCACCGTGCCGCTGCTGTGCGACCCCTACTCGAAGAACCGCACCACCGGGTCGTTCATCCTGATCGACGAGGCGACCGGCGTGACCGTCGGCGCCGGCATGATCAACAGCGGGTCCTGACTGATTCGTTGCGGTTTGGTCCCCAACCGCAACGAAATGACGCCCGGGGCTGCGGTGTGTGACCAATCGCAGCCCCGGGCGTCGTGCATCTTCCGGGCGACCCTCAGGCGTTCTCGCGCCCGTAGTCGTCCTCGAGCCGGGTGATGTCGTCCTCGCCGGTGTAGGCGCCGCGCTGCACCTCGATGATCACCAGCTCCACGTCGTGGGCGTTGGTGATCCGGTGCGCCGCTCCCGTGGCCACGTCGATCGACTCACCGGGCCGGCGTACGACGGTCTCGCCGTCCAGCACGCAGGTCGCCGTACCGAAGATGACCACCCAGTGCTCGGACCGGTGCTCGTGGGTCTGGTAGGACAGCCGCTGCCCCGGCGAGACGTTGATGCGCTTGACCTTGTAGCCCTCGCCCTCGTCGAGGACGTGCCACGACCCCCACGGTCGCTCCGCCGATTCCATTGCCATGCGGTGTTCCCCCACTCCGATCCCAGCCATCCGCGCGGGACGACCCCGAACGATGAGGGGAGCAGCCTAACCAACGGTGGGCCTACCGCACTGCCGGACCGGTACGAAGCCACCATCGCGCCGCCCGGCGCTGCCAGTCGGGGGCGACCGAGGAGCCCGCGATCGCGGTCAGGCCGGGCGAGTCGGTCATCCCCAGCGCGTACATGTGGCCGCGCCCCAGGGCCCCCGGGTTCGCCGGGATCATGTGCCGGAGAACCTGGTCGGTGGTGGCGGCGAAGTCGATGTGCCCGAGCGAGATCGTGATCGCGGCCGCCACGGTCTCGTCCGGGTCCCCGACGAACGGGCTCAGCCGGAGCCGGTGCTCCTCGCGGGCGAGGTAGCTGCACAGCGTCGCCACCCGTCCGCGCGCCAGCGCCCCCACGTTCCGGTCACTGAGCAGGTCGAGGGTCGCGATGCCCAGGTCGGAGGCGAACGGCGACGCCGAGAGGAGTACGGCGGCCAGGTGCCGCCGCTCGGACTCCCGGTGGAAGAGCGACTCCCGGACGAGCGTCGCGAGCTCGCCGCGGTCGGCCTCCATGGCCCGCGGGTCCGCGGCGGCGACGGCGTCGGTCAGTCTGCGAACGAGCCGGGCGGCGTCCGGGGCCGAGACGTCCTCCCCGTGCTCGAGGACGTAGCCGAACGCGGTGTTGCCCCCCTGCTCGGCGGCGCGGGAGAACGCGTCGCGGTAGCCGGCCGGCAGCACGGCGATCAGCTGCGCGAGGTCGCTGGGCGCGCGCTCCGGGTCGGCACGCCAACGCGCCAGCACCAGCACCGCGAGCCGGGAGCGCTGGTGCTCGTCGAACCCGTGCCGGACGACCATCTGCGTGGCCAGCCAGACCGCGTGCAGGTAGAGCGCCCGGTTGGGCACCCGCTCGAGCAGGTCGAGCACCAGCTCGGCGGCCTCCGGCGAGCTGATCTGGTCGAGCAGCCCGAGCGGGTCGTGGACGACCTGGACGTCGGGGTCGCGCAGGTAGGACCGGATGCTCGCGATCAACGCCGGCTGCAGGGCCGGGACCGCGGCCATGTTGGCCGCCGCGATCGAGATCAGGCGGTACGCCGCGTGGACGCTGCGGGCGAGGTGGCGCACGATCTCGTCGCACACCGCGCGTACGTCGTCCTCGTCCGGCGACCACCCCTCCTGCGCCAGCAGGTGGGCCGAGAGCGCCGTCCACTCCACCGGGGTCGCGGTGCCGGCGGCGGCCCGGGCGACGAGGCGCCCGCGGTCGTGCTCGAAGCGCTCGGACTCGGGGTCGGACGGAGGCGCCAACCGCGGAAGGGAACCGGCCGGCAGGGACACCCGGAGGTACTCCCGGCACGACGCGAGCTCGCAGTGCGGCCGGCCCAGTGCGTTCTCGTAGCCGATCCACGCGCCGTACGTCGGGTCGGCCAGGCCGGACTCCCAGGCGAGCACCCGGTCGGCCGTGGCCGGGGTGCCGAGCGCGGTCAGGGAACAGGCGAACCGGGCAGCGTCTGCCGAGGGGTCAGCCGGCCGCCGCAACCGCCAGGTCCGCAGCAGCCAGGCAAGATGCCCCTCCCAGCTCACCCCCGCAGCATAGGTCTAACGTGCAGCCCGACCTCGGGGTCCACCACGATCTCCTGCGTCGCCGGCAGCCCGTCGGCGTCGAGCTGCGCCTCGATCGCGACGTTCCGCTTGACCAGCGCCAGGGCGATCGGGCCGAGCTCGTGGTGGCGCGCGGAGGTGCCGACGAAGCCGACGACCTTGTCGCCGAGCCGCAGCTCGCTGCCCACCGCAGGGAGCCGGTTCTCGGACCCGTCGAGGTGCAGCAGCGTGAGCCGGCGGGGCGGCCGGCCGAGCGTGTGGACGCGGGCGACCGTCTCCTGCCCGCGGTAGCAGCCCTTGTCGAGGTGGACGGCGTTGCCGATCCAGCCGGCCTCGTTGGGGATCGTGCGGTGGTCGGTGTCCAGGCCCAGCCGCGGCTCGCCCCGGGCGATGCGCAGCGCCTCGAAGGCCCACAGCCCGGCGGCCGGGCCCGCGGCCTCGGCGTACGCCTCGAGCCGGTCGCGGGGGACGAACTCGTAGCCGTCGTACGGCACGCCGGTGCGGGCGGACGGTCGCCAGGTCACGGCGATCTCGTCGGTGGCGTCGCTGACCTCGACCCGGGTCATGAACCGCATCTTCAGCAGGAAGTCGGCGAGCGCGGCGCCCCGGCCGGGCTCGGTGTGCACGGTGAGGGTGCCGTCCTCGCCGCCGCTGTCCACGCCGTACATCGCGTGCTCGACGTGGCCCTGCGGGCTGAGCACGAGCGCCGCGGTCGGCCGGCCGGCGGGGAGGTCCGTGAGGTGCTGGGTGGTCAGGTCGTGCAGCCAGGTCAGCCGGTCGGGCCCGGAGATGCGGAGCACGTCGCGGTGCGACAGGTCGACGAAGCCGTCGCCGTTCTCCAGCGCGCGCTGCTCGCCGTGGAACGAGCCGTAGTGCGCGGCGACGGGGGCGTCGATGCCGTCACCGCCGACGGCGCCGGGCAGTCCCAGCAAGGGCGGCACGGATCCAAGGGCTGGTCATCAGCTGGTCTCCTCACACTGGTCGCACCGGCCGAAGACGGTGAGGTGTCCGATGTCGGCGGTGAAGCCGTGGTCGGCACGCAACCGCTCCAGCACGGGTCCGAGTACTACCGGGTCAACCGAGATCACCCGGTGACAATTCCGGCAGACCAGGTGGAAGTGCTCGTGGCCGCCCACCGAGTGGTACGTCGGGGCGCGGTCGCTGAGGTGGGCGTGCTTGACCAGGCCGAGCTCCTCCAGCACCTCGAGGGTCCGGTAGACCGTCGAGATGTTGATCGCGCTGGACTGCTTGCGGACCTCGGCCAGCACCTCGTCGGGGGTGGCGTGCCCGAGGGCATCGACGGCGCGCAGGATCATCTCCCGCTGCGGGGTGAGTCGCTTGCCGCTGTTGCGCAGCCGCTCCGCGAAGTCGCTCATCGGCTCACTGGCGCTGCAGCCGGGCCCAGAGGTGCGGCTGCAGCGGCTCCCCCATCGCGGCCATGTCGTAGGCGTAGAGCAGGTCGCCCTCGACGTACCCGTAGAGGCGCTTGCCGGCGGAGTAGTCCTTGGCGGTGCCGGTGCGGGCGATGGCGTCCGTGACGATCTCGAAGCGCGGCTGGTCGGCGTGGATCTCGCCGTGCCAGACCTCGACGAAGCCGGTGTTGTGGGCGAGCACCACCTCGAGCGTGCGGTCCTCCTGCGGGCGGAGGAAGCCGGTCTCCTGGGCGGCCTCGCGGACGACGACGCCGTCCTCGTCCTCGATCCAGGCCCGGCTCATGTAGTGGATGAACGGCCGGCCGTCCTGCTGGAAGAGCATCTCCTGGCCGAAGTGGAAGCCGTCGATCGTGGGGTAGTCGCCCTGGCCGTTCCCGCGCCAGGTGCCGAGCATCCAGGCCAGCGGTGCGCAGTTCGGGTGGATGTTGTCGGGGATCTCGAACGGCATGGCGCAGAGTCTAGGGCGGTACCCTCCGGGCATGCGCAGGCTGCTGGTCAAGGTCACCTGTGGCGCCGAGGACCCCGAGCGCTGCAACCAGGCGTTCACGGTCGCCGCCACCGCGGCCGCCTCCGGTGCCGACGTCGGCCTGTGGCTGACCGGTGAGGCCGCGTGGTTCGCCGTACCGGGTCGGGCCGAGCAGTTCTCGCTGCCGCTGGCGATGCCGCTGGCCGACCTGCTGGCGACCGTGCTGGAGGCCGGGCGGGTGACGCTCTGCACGCAGTGCGCCGACCGCCGCGCGATCGGTCCGGACGACGTCCTCGACGGCATCCGGATCGCCGGCGCCGCGGTGTTCGCCGAGGAGGTCCTGGCCGACGACGTGCAGGCGCTGGTCTACTGACGCAGGGCGTCCATGCCGAGCAGGGTCCGCGCCTCGGCGGGCGTCATCGGGGTGCGCTGCGCCATCCGGCCCACCTCGACCGCCCGCTCCACGAGCTGCGCGTTGGACTCCACGGGTACGCCGCGGCTGATCGTCAGCACGTCCTCCATGCCGACCCGCAGGTGCCCGCCCTTGGACAGCGAGGCCAGCATGACCGGCAGCGTGGAGCGGCCGATGCCGGTGGCCGACCAGGAGGTGGTGGCGGCCGGGAGGTCGGAGACCGCGGCGACCAGCGCGTCCGCCGTACCGTTCATCCCGCCCGGGACGCCCATCACCAGGTCGACGTGGACCTTGCCGCCGGCCGGCAGGCCGTAGCGGTCGAGCAGTCGGTGCAGGGCGTGCACCTGGCCGAGGTCGAAGAGCTCGAACTCGGGCACGACGCCCCGCTCCTGGCTGAGCTGGTAGAGCTCGCAGACGAACGGCCAGGGGTTCATGAAGACGTCGTCGCCGAAGTTGGTGGTGCCCATGGTCAGGCTGCAGGAGTCCGGCTCGGCGTCGAGCACCTTGAGCCGGGTCTCGAGCGGGTCGTGCACCGAGCCGCCGGTGGAGAGCTGGACGACGAGGTCGGTGCTCTCCTTCAGCGCCACGACCGTGTCGCGGAGGCGGCCGCCGTCGAGCGTGGGGCGGTGCTCGTCGTCGCGGATGTGGACGTGGATCATCGCGGCGCCGGCGGCCTGGCAGTCCTTCGCGGTCGCGACCAGCTCGTCGAGCGTGGTCGGCAGCTGCGGGCAGTCGGCCTTGGCGGTCTCCGCGCCGGTGGGCGCGACGGTGATGAGCAGCGGGTCGGGCATGGCGGCCATCGTGCCAGAATCGCCGTGCCCGAGTCGATCCGAGATAGGAAGATTTCCCGATGCGAGCCGTCGTCCAGCGAGTTCTTCGCGCATCCGTGACAGTTGACGGGAAGGTCGTCGGCGAGATCGCCGGCCCGGGCCTGCTGGTCTACCTCGGCGTCACCCATGACGACGGGCCCGACGAGACCGCGTGGACGGCCCGCAAGGTGTGGGACCTGCGGCTGCTGCGCGAGGAGCGCTCGGCCTCGGAGGAGGCGGCTCCGGTGCTGGTGGTCAGCCAGTTCACGTTGTACGGCGACGCGCGCAAGGGCCGGCGGCCGACCTGGCAGGCGGCGGCCCCCGGCGAGGTCAGCGAGCCGGTGTACGACGCGTTCTGCGCCGAGCTCGAGCGGCTCGGGGCGCACGTCGCAGCGCGGGGT
The DNA here is from genome assembly GCA_963721775.1 of uncultured Actinomycetota bacterium. Lineage (GTDB taxonomy): Bacteria > Actinomycetota > Actinomycetes > Propionibacteriales > Nocardioidaceae > Nocardioides. The sequence continues at coordinate 189,381 of CAVRMH010000044.1, forward strand.
GTTCGGCGCGGACATGCGGGTGGAGTCGGTCAACGACGGACCGATCACCCTCCTGCTCGAGCGCTGACCCAGCGCCATTCCATCAAACCAGTTTGATGGAGTATCGTGGCGAGATGCCGTCTCCCGGCAGCACCCCGCCGCCGTTCGTCCGACTGGCCGGACACCCCGTCCGCTGGCAGGTCCTCGGCGCGCTCGCCGACGGCGACCACCGGGTGCGCGAGCTGGCCACGATGGTCGGCGAGCCCCAGAACCTCGTGTCCTACCACCTGCGGCTGCTCCGCGGCACCGGGATCGTCACCAGCCGGCGCAGCAGCCACGACGCCCGCGACACCTACTACCACCTCGATCTCGACCGCTGCGGCGAGCTGCTGGCCGAGGCCGGCACTGCCCTGCACCCGGCCCTTCGTCCCGTGGCCCCGCGGCCGCCGGCGACACCCTCCCACGGGGCGGCCCGCACGCGCGTGCTGTTCGCGTGCACCGGCAACACCGCCCGCTCGCCGGTCGCCGAGGCCCTGCTGCGACTCCGGGCCGGCGATGCGGTGGACGTCACCTCTGCCGGCAGCGACCCGGGCGAACGGATCCATCCGAGCGCGGTCCGGGTGCTGGCCACGGACTACGGCATCGACCTCGCCGGGCGCCACCCCCGGCACCTCGACGACCTCACCGGACGACGGTTCGACTACGTGGTCACCCTGTGCGACCGGGTCCGCGAGGTCTGCCCCGACTTCGCCGGCCACCCCCGCCACCTGCACTGGAGCATCCCCGACCCCGCACCCGCCGGCACCCCGTCGCGGGTCGCCGACGCCGCGGTGCGGCGTACCGCCCGTGACATCGACACCCGGATCGGGCACCTGCTGCACGTCCTGGCCGCGCCCACTCGCGGCGGCATCCCACAGTCCGGAAGCGCCCACTGAGAGGAAGGACAGCACCATGGCCACCGATACCCCACTGGCCAGCGTCCGCTACGTGGTCGACGACGTCGAGGCCGCCGTCGACTTCTACACCGCCCACCTGGGGTTCACCCTCCGGCAGCAGCGCCGGGTCCGCCTTCGCCGACGTCGTCCGCGGCCCCCTGCGGCTGCTGCTGTCCGGTGCGGCCAGCTCCGGCGCCCGGGCCACCCCGGCCGACCACGCCACCGCCGGCCGCAACCGCATCCACCTCGTCCTCGAGGAGTTCGACGCCGAGGTCGGACGCATGCGGGCCGACGGCCTCACCTTCTGCAGCGAGGTCGTCTCCGGCCCCGGCGGTCGGCAGGTCCTGGTCAGCGACCCGTCCGGCAACCTCGTCGAGCTGTTCGAGCCCGCGGGCGCCCGCTGAGGCAGCCTCAGAGGCCGGGCAGGCTCCCGAGCAGCCCCTGCACGAGGTCGTACGTCGCCCGGTCGGCCGCGGCGACCAGTCCCGCGGGCGGGTCCGCCTGCGGGTGGTAGGGCACCCCGTCGAACGTGCCGACGAAGCCGCCGGCCTCGGTCAGCAGCAGGGAGCCGGGGGCGTGGTCCCAGGCCTTGGCCTTGCGGTAGAGCGCGTAGTCGGCCTCGCCCTCGACCAGCTTCGGGTAGTCCACCCCGCAGCAGACCCAGGTGAGGTCGAGCGCGCGCATCGTCCCGAGCGCCCGCCCGATCCAGCTGCGGCGCGAGGTGACCCCGCGCAGCTCGTCGCCGAGGGGCGGCCGGGTCAGCCGCTCCCCGTCGCGCCAGGCACCGGCGCCGCGCTCGGCGACGTACGCCACCCGGTGCTGGGGCTGCCAGATCCAGCCGCGCACGACCTCGCCGCGGCGTACCTCCGCGACCATCACCGCGTGGTCCTTGGACCCGTGCACGAAGTTCTTGGTGCCGTCGACCGGGTCGACGGTGAACGCGTGGTCGGCGGCCTGGTAGCGCTTCAGCGCCGTCGCGTCCGTCGCGGTGGCCTCCTCGCCGAGGACCACGGCGTCGGGGTACGCCCGGGTCAGCACCTCGGTGATCCGCACCTCCGCCTCGCGGTCGGCGATGGTCACGAGGTCGCCGGGGTTCTTCTCCGCGATCTCCTCGTCGGCCAGGTCGCGGAACCGCGGGTCGATGACCTCCGCAGCCACGTCCTGGAGCAGGGCCAGCACCTCGTCGGTCTCCACACCGGCAACCTACCCCCGCCGACCTGTCGCAGACTGACACGCGCGGGCGTCAGTCTGCGACAGGTCGGGGTGTCGGTGCTGTCAGTCTGCGACAGGTCGATCAGATGGAGATGGCCACCTCGGCCACCGAGCCGACGGCCGCGGTCACCTTGGTGTCCACGGTCTCGGCCTTCGGGGCCAGGGTCCGCAGCGTCCACTCGCCCTCGCCGGCGAAGAACCGGAACTGGCCGTGGTCGTTGGTCGGCACCTCGGCGGTGAACTCACCGGTCCGGTCGAGCAGCCGCACGTAGGCGTTGCCCACCGGCGAGCCGGCCCGGGTCACCTGCCCCTGCACGACGGCCTCCTTGGCCACGTTGACGCCGTCCAGGGACAGGCCGCCCTCGGTCGCTCCGCACATGTTCGTGTTCCTCTCGTCTCTCTCGTCTCGGGGAGGGGGTCAGGCCTGGCCGGGCTCGTCGCCCAGGGCCACGGGGACGCCGACCAGGGAGCCGTACTCGGTCCACGAGCCGTCGTAGTTCTTGACGTTCTCCTGGCCGAGGATCTCCTTCAGCACGAACCAGGTGTGCGAGGAGCGCTCGCCGATGCGGCAGTAGGCGATGGTGTCCTTGCTCCAGTCGACGCCGGCCTCGCTGTAGATCTGCTTCAGCTCCTCGTCGGAGCGGAAGGTGCCGTCGTCGTTGGCCGCCTTGCTCCACGGCACGTTGGCGGCGGTCGGGATGTGCCCGGCGCGCTGGGCCTGCTCCTGCGGGAGGTGGGCCGGGGCGAGCAGCCGGCCGGCGTACTCGTCGGGGCTGCGCACGTCGACGAGGTTCTTCACGCCGATCGCGTCGACGGTCTCGTCGCGGAAGGCGCGGATCGAGAGGTCCTGCTCCTGCGCGGTGTACGACGTGGTCTCGCGGGTGGGCACCTCCTCGGTGAGCTCGCGGGAGTCGAGCTCCCACTTCTTGCGCCCGCCGTCGAGGAGCTTCACGTCGGCGTGGCCGTAGAGGGTGAAGTACCAGTAGGCGTAGGCGGCGAACCAGTTGTTGTTGCCGCCGTACAGCACCACGGTGTCGTCGTTCGAGACGCCCTTGGCGGAGAGCAGGGCCTCGAACTGCTGCTTGTTGACGAAGTCGCGGCGGACCTGGTCCTGCAGCTCGGTGGACCAGTCGAGCTTGATCGCTCCCCGGATGTGGCCCTTGTCGTAGGCGGTGGTGTCCTCGTCGACCTCGACGAGGACGACCTGCGGATTGTCGAGGTTGTCCTCGACCCACTGGGCGGTGACGAGCGAGTTCTCGCGGCTCATGGTGGTGTTCTCTCTTTCCGTTGTCCGGTCTGGGGCCAGGTGGCCGGTGGTGCGTGTCGGGTGGTGCGCGTCAGGTGGTGCGTGTCAGTCGGTCGACCCCACCGGGACCACCCGTGGTCCGGTCAGGCGCTTGAGGAGCAGGTACATCTCGCAGCCGAGGCAGAAGCCGAAGACCGCGTTGAGCAGGGCGGCGGCCAGCGCGAAGCCGGTCGCGACGAGGCCGACGAGGTCGGCGCCGAGCAGGAAGCCGACCAGTCCCACCACGGCGAAGGCGAGCCCGACGGCCTGGGCGAAGCGCGGCGGCGCCGCGTCCTCCTTCTCCGCGGGCGGGCCGACCCGCGGCAGCACCGCGGCCCGGAAGAGTCGGGAGTACGGCGTGTGCTGGACGCCGAGCCCGGCGCCGATGCCGAACACCACGGCCTGGACGGCCAGCAGGGCGACGGCGACCGGGGAGGGTGCGAGCAGCAGCACGGCCGCGAGCACCACTGCGGTCACGGCCGCGGCGAAGCGGGCGCCGCGGGGATCGATCTGGGGTCGCGGCCGCGCCCTCGCCGGGGGCGGAGGGCTGGTGGGAGTCGCTGGTCGAGCGTGGACATGATGTCTCCTGCGTCGGGACGCACGGACGCGCGTCGGGAAGGCCTGCGGGAAGAGGCACGGGGCCTGCCACGTTAGTCGACCAGATTGATCGACAAAAGAGAGTTCGGCAGTCCCGTCAGGGCATGCGACACAGCGCCGACCGCACGCGGCAGTGGTCCACTGCGCGGCGGCGGGTGAGCATGGTCGTCGACATGCCGGCCAATCTACGGGCAGCGCCGCCGGCAGCCATGTCGAAATCCCACGATGTGGTCATGCGTTCCGTCATTCGGACACTTCGCCGGGACGAGGTGACCCGCGCCAGCGTGGCCATCACCTCGTCGCGCCGCGGCGTACCGCCGGCCCGGGTGACCTCCCGGCCGCCCGCGTCGAGGACCAGCGTGGTCGGGGTGCGCAGGATGCCGAGGCGGCGGACCAGCTCGAGGTGGTGCTCGGCGTCGATCTCGACGTGCGCGACGCCCGGGACGACCTCGGCGACCTCGCCGAGGACGCGACGGGTGGCCCGGCACGGGGCGCAGAAGGCGCTGGAGAACTGCAGGAGCGTGGCCCGCTCCCCCAGCGTGTGCGCGATGTCGGTGCCGTCGAGCACGCCGGGCTCGGCCGGCTCGGGGGACTCCCCGGAAGAATCGGTGCCGCGGACACGGTGGGTGCCGCGGAAGCGGCCGTCGCCGACCGCACGCCAGGCACCGAACCCGAGGGCCAGCACGACGGCGATGATCAGCACCCAGGCTCCGGTCGTCATGCTCGCGTCAACAGCCCACGTCGGGTGGACATTCCGTGATCCCCGCTACCCGCGCAGCCGGGCGAGCTCCGCGCGCATTCGGGCGACCTCGTCCTCGAGCTCGAGCACCCGGGCGACCCCGGCGAGGTTGAGGCCCGATGCCAGCAGGCCGCGGATCCGGAGCAGTCGCTCGATGTCGTCCTGGCTGTAGCGCCGCGTCCCGCCGGCGGTCCGGTCGGGGTCGACGAGGCCGCGCCGCTCGTAGACCCGGAGGTTCTGGATCTCCATCGCCACCATGTCGGCGGCGACGGAGATCGCGAACACTCCCTCGGACGAGGCCCTCGCCATGTCGCACCTCCGGGGACTTGATTTTTCCTGCTCCACAGATTACATAAAACCTGTACCGATGAATACAGATCATCGGACCGATTCTCGAGGAGGTTCCCGTGTTGCTGCGTTCCACCGACCCGTTCCGCGACTTCGACCGCCTGACCCAGCAGATCCTGGGCACCACCAACCGGCCCGCCGTCATGCCGATGGACGCGTGGCGCGAGGGCGACGCGTTCACCATCGAGTTCGACCTCCCCGGCGTCGCGCGCGAGAGCATCGACCTCGATGTCGAGCGCAACGTGCTGACCGTCCGCGCCGAGCGGGTTCCCCGCAACGGCGACTGGGAGATGCTGGCGTCCGAGCGGCCGCGCGGGGTGTTCAGCCGTCAGCTCGTGCTCGGCGACAACCTGGACCTCGACCGCATCGAGGCGACGTACGACGCCGGGGTGCTGCGCCTGGTCGTCCCCGTCGCCGAGCGCGCCAAGCCGCGCCGCATCGAGGTGAACCAGGCCTCCGACGAGCGGCGTACCGCCATCGAGGCCTGAGCGAGCCACGGACCGCGGGGTCGGGGGTCTGCTACCCCGGCCCCGCTTGCTCGTTCCCGCCAGAGGTCTGGGCCGGGTGCGGTCAGCCGCCGGCGAAGGGCGGCAGGAACTCCACGGACGTGCCCGGCTCCACGGTCACCTCGGCCGGGTCGCGGCGCCCGACCGGTGCGTCACCGATCAACACCGAGCACGAGGCCACCACGGCGGCCAGGCGCGGGGAGTCGGGGTGCAGGGCCAGTGCCCGGTCGCGCACCTCGGCCAGGCTGAGCGGCCGGTCGGTGGCGATCCGGTCCTCCGGTACGCCGGCGGCGGCACGCGCGGCCGCCCAGTAGCGGACGACGACGTGCGTCTCAGTCCTGGCGGACTCCACCGTCTCGTCTCCCATGCCCGATATCCTTGCGTATCCGCGCAAGCACGGAGGAGGCGCCATGGGCACGCTGCTGTTGCTGACGAGTGCACTCCAACCTTCCGCCGAGGTGCTCCCGGGGCTGGCGCTCCTCAACCACCAGGTGAGGATCCTGCCCGCCGAGGGCAGCGCGCTCCTGGAGGCGCCCGAGTCCGACCTCGTGCTGGTCGACGGCCGGCAGGAGCTGGCCCAGGCCCGTGACCTCTGCCGCCTGATCCGCACCACCGGGTCCGACGTACCGGTGCTGCTGGTGGTCACCGAGGGTGGCCTGTCCGTCGTGACCGCGGACTGGGGCATGGACGACGTCGTCCTGCACACCTGCGGCCCCGCCGAGCTCGAGGCCCGGATCAAGCTGGCCATCGGGCGGCTGCTCGCCCAGCGCGAGGCCGACGACCCCGAGTCCCACGTCATCCGCACCGGCGAGGTCGTCGTCGACGACGCGACGTACACCGCGAAGCTCGGTGGCCGCGCCCTCGACCTGACGTTCAAGGAGTTCGAGCTCCTCAAGTTCCTCGCCCAGCACCCCGGCCGGGTCTTCTCGCGCCAGCAGCTGCTGCAGGAGGTCTGGGGCTACGACTACTTCGGCGGCACCCGCACCGTCGACGTCCACGTGCGCCGGCTGCGCGCCAAGCTCGGCCCCGAGAACGAGACCCTCATCGGCACCGTCCGCAACGTGGGCTACCGCTTCGTGCTGCCGACCGTCGACAAGGCGCAGCAGGCCCGCGACGAGGCGCGCGAGAAGGTGCACGGCACCCACGAGCGCGCGGTCGAGGACGCCTGACCCCTCCCGGGTACGGCACGATGGCCCGGTGACCGCCACCGAGCTCTCCCCCGACGACTGGCCCGCGACCGGGGCGGACCACGTCGCCTCCGTCCGGGCCGACGCGACCGCGGCCGACGGGCACGACCCGCTCGACGAGCAGGCCGCGCTGCTGCTCAAGCACCACGGCCTGGCCGGCTCCCGCCTGTGGACCACCGACCACGGCTTCGCGCTGCTGCACGGCGACGCACTGGACCTGGCCGTCGCTCCCGGGGCCCGCGGCCACGGGGAGGGCACGGCGCTCGCGGCGGCCGCCGCCGGCAGCGGCGTACGCACCGCCTGGTCGCACGGCGACCACCCGGCGGCCCGCGCGCTGGCCGCCCGGCACGGCTTCGCCGCCACCCGGGAGCTGTGGGTGATGCGTCGCGCCGTGGCCGGGCCGGCCGCCGAGCCGCTGCCGGACCTGCCGCCCGACGCCGGCGTGCGCGGCTACCGCCCCGAGGACGAGGCGGAGGTGCTGCGGGTCAACGCGGCCGCCTTCGCCCACCACCCCGAGCAGGGGTCGCTGGACGCCGCCGGGCTGGCCGAGCGGATGGCCGAGCCGTGGTTCGACCCGGCCGGGCTCATCGTGGCCACCTCCGACGACGGGGACGGGGACCGGATGCTCGGGTTCCACTGGACCAAGCAGCACTCCGCCGACCTCGGCGAGGTCTACGTGGTCGCCATCGCCCCGGAGGCACAGGGCCGCGGCCTCGGCCGCACGCTGACCCTCGCCGGGCTGCACCACCTCGCCGGCCGGGGTGTCTCGGAGGTGCTGCTGTACGTCGAGTCCGACAACCTGCCGGCCCGGAAGGTCTACGAGCGGCTCGGGTTCACCCACGCCGCCCGCGACACGCACGTGCAGTACACGCGGGTCGGCGGCTAGGCCTTCACCCCGGCCGCCAGCCGGTCGGCGATCTCGGCCACCGCGGCCGGGCCCGAGGTGCCCACGCCGACGCAGTTGAGGAAGCCGTGGATCAGGCCCTCCTGCCGGCGCAGCTCGACGGCCACACCCGCCTCGCGCAGCCGCTCGGCGTACGCCTCGCCCTCGTCGCGCAGCGGGTCGAAGCCGGCGGTCACGACGTACGCCGGAGCCAGCCCGGCCGGGAGGTCGGCCTTCAGCGGCGCGAACCGGGGGTCGGAGCGCTGGCTCACGTCGGGCTGGTAGCTGTCGGTGGCCAGCGTCATGAACTCGTCGGTCAGGTAGAAGCCGTGCGCGAACGTCTCGCGGCTGCCGCCGGTCGCGGCCGGGTCGGTGGTCGGGTAGACCAGCAGCTGGAAGGCGAGCGGCAGCCGCTGGTGCGCGGCGTGCAGCGCGACGCCCGGCCGCCAGGTTGCCGCCGGCCGAGTCGCCGCCCGACGGCGAGCCGGGCGGTGTCGACGCGAGAGCTCCTCGGCGTGGGCCACGACGTGCTCGAAGGCGGCCACGCAGTCGTCGTACGCCGCCGGGAACGGGTGCTCGGGCGCCAGCCGGTAGTCGACCGCGATCACCTGCACCCCGGCCTGCTCGGCGAGGAAGCGGCAGGGCGCGTCGTGACTGGCCAGGCCGCCGTAGACGAAGCCGCCGCCGTGGAAGAAGACAAGCGTGGGACGGTCCTCGCTGGAGCCGGCCAGCGCCTGCGGCACGTAGATCCGGACCGGCCGGCCGCCGAGGCGGCGCTGGACGACCGCACCGATCGGGTGCCGGCCGCCGACCAGCGCGGTCTGGGTGTCGAGGACCTGCCGCCCGACCGGGACCGGGAAGCGCTCGGGCCCCTTCTCGCGGAGCAGCCGTATCCCCAGGAGCAGGAGCTGGGTGTCGGTGTCGAGCGTCTGCCCGTCGCGGCGTACCGGCCGGCCCGCAAGCACCCGCTTGACCCGGGGCGGGAGCGCGAGGACGCCGGCCAGGCCCACGGTCTTGAGGCGGTTCTGGAGTCGCTGGGCGTGCTGGGCGAGGCTCATGCCCGAGAACATACCGGCGGTAGGCGAACCGGGCCGTGTGACGTACGTCGCGCCGGGTGCGGCCATGACCGGAGGCGCACGAGCGGGACGTTGGGCCCGGAACGCGGGACGATCGTCGTCACCCACCGTTCACCGGACGGTGGGACACTGCGGGAATGACGCACGACAGCCTGCCCTCCCACCTGTCCGGATCGCTCGACGAAGGACCGGTCGAGGGCGGCCTGCACGTCGCCGGCTCGTTCGACGTCGAGCCGCCGTACGTCCCGGACCCTGCGCAGGTGGCCGCGCTCGACGAGTTCGCCGGGCGCTTCCTCGACCGCGAGGAGTCCTGGCTGCGGTTCAACCAGCGGGTGCTCGAGCTCGCCGAGGACCCGACCCTGCCGCTGCTCGAGCGGGTCCGCTTCCTGGCCATCTTCGCCAGCAACCTCGACGAGTTCTTCATGGTCCGCGTGGCCGGCCTCAAGCGCCGGATCGCCGCGGGCGTCGCCGTACGCTCCGCCTCCGGCCACCTGCCCCGCGAGGTGCTGGACACCATCCGGGTGGCGGCCGCGGAGCTGATGTCGCGCCACGCCGAGCTGTTCGCCAAGGAGATCGTGCCCGCGCTGATCGAGGAGGGCATCGAGCTGGTCCGCTGGGACGACCTCGACCGCGAGGAGCAGAAGCACTGCAAGCGGCTCTTCAAGGACCGGGTCTTCCCGGTGCTCACGCCGCTGGCGGTGGACCCGGCGCACCCGTTCCCCTACATCTCCGGGCTCTCGCTCAACATCGCGGTGCTGGTGCGCAACCCGAAGACGGACAAGGAGCACTTCGCCCGGGTCAAGGTGCCGCCGATCTTCAACCGGTTCGTGCCCCTGGGCAACCAGCGCTTCGTGCCGCTCGAGGACGTCATCGGCGAGCACCTCAAGCGGCTGTTCCCGGGCATGGACGTGCTGCAGGTCCACACGTTCCGGGTCACCCGCAACGAGGACCTCGAGGTCGAGGAGGACGACGCGGAGAACCTCCTCGCCGCGCTCGAGAAGGAGCTGCTGCGCCGCAAGTTCGGGCCGCCGGTCCGGCTCGAGGTCGAGGAGTCGATCGACGACCGGGTGCTCGAGCTGCTGGTCTCCGAGCTCGGCGTCGCCGAGGAGGAGGTGGTCCGGCTGCCCGGTCCGCTCGACCTGCGCGGGCTGCACGACATCGCCGACCTCAGCCGCGAGGACCTGAAGTACGACGCGTTCGTGCCGACCACGCACCGACACCTGGCCGAGGTCGAGTCGGCCAGCCCGGTCGACGTCTTCAAGGCGGTACGCCGCACCGACGTGCTGCTGCACCACCCCTACGACTCCTTCGCGACGTCGGTGCAGCGCTTCCTCGAGCAGGCCGCGGCCGACCCGCACGTGCTGGCGATCAAGCAGACGCTCTACCGCACCTCGGGTGACTCGCCGATCATCGACGCCCTCGTCGACGCCGCGGAGGCCGGCAAGCAGGTGCTGGTGATCGTCGAGATCAAGGCCCGCTTCGACGAGTCCAACAACATCCGCTGGGCGCGCAAGCTGGAGCAGGCCGGCTGCCACGTGGTCTACGGCCTGGTCGGCCTGAAGACCCACTGCAAGCTCTCGATGGTGGTCCGCGACGAGCCCGAGGGGATCCGCCGCTACACCCACATCGGCACCGGCAACTACAACCCGAAGACCGCCCGGATGTACGAGGACCTCGGGCTGCTGACCGGCGACCTCGCGATCGGCGAGGACGTCGCCCACCTCTTCAACAACCTCAGCGGCTTCTCGCGCAACGCGTCGTACGAGCAGCTGCTGGTGGCGCCCGACTCGGTGCGCACCGGCCTGCTCGCCCAGATCCACCGGGAGGTGGCCGCGCACCTCGAGGGCCGCCCGGCACGCATCCGGATCAAGGCCAACTCGGTGGTCGACGAGGCGCTCATCGACGCGCTCTACCTCGCCTCCCAGGCCGGGGTGCCGATCCAGCTCCTGGTGCGCGGCATCTGCGCCATCCGGCCGGGTGTGCCCGGGCTCTCGGAGACGATCGAGGTGCGCTCGGTGCTGGGCCGCTTCCTCGAGCACAGCCGGGTGTTCTGGTTCGAGAACGGTGGCGCACCCGTGGCGTGGATCGGCTCGGCCGACCTCATGCACCGCAACCTCGACCGCCGGGTCGAGGTGCTGGTCCGGCTGCCCGGCGACGAGCTGGTCGCCGAGGTGGGCGAGCTGCTCGACACGGCGTTCGACGAGGACGTCTCGGCGTGGACGCTGACCGCAGACGGCGAGTGGCGGCGTACGCCGGGCGAGGGCGTCGAGGCCGTGCACCTGCAGGAGTTCCTGATCGAGCGCCAGGGCCGCCGCCGTTAGCACGCCGCCAGCAGCACCGGCCCCGAGGTGAGGTTGGACAGCGGCGCGTTCTCCGGCTTCGCGTCGCCGGTGAGGACGACGGTGTGCCCCGTCGCCTCGACCTCGTCGACGGAGAAGAGCTCGGCGTACTCCAGGAACTGGCCCGGGTCCTCCGCCGCAGCCAGGGCCCTGCGGGACCGGGCGTTCTCCTCGGCCTGGTCGTCGTTCTCGAAGTCGAAGACGATCGTCAGCGACCGGTCGGTCCCGAGCGCGACCAGGTAGCCGGTCAGCGGAGCCACCCCACCGGCCTCCTCGATGAGCTGGTCGGCCACCGCCTGGGCGTCCTCGTCGGCGTGGCTCATGGTCAGCTCCTGGCAGGCGAGGTCCTTCGCCATGGCGACCGCGGCGAGCGGGTCTCCGGCGTGGCCGGCCAGGTCGGAGAGGTCGAGGCCGTCCTTGTCCCCGGCGGCGAAGGGCACCGCCGAGCCGAGGTAGTCGGCGCTGTCGGAGGTCAGCAGCAGGTGGTCGTCCTCGAGGAACGCGACGTGCTGCAGCTCCGGGCCCTCCAGCCCGGGCAGCCGGGCCACCACGTCCGGGCCGCCGCGCCAGACGCCGCCCGAGAGCGCGTCGTCGTCCGGCTTCGTGAACCCCGCGTCGGCGTACTTGTCGGCGACGTCACCGAGGTCGACGTCGTCGGGCAGCCTGATGATGTCCACCATCCCGCCGCGTCCCTGGCCGAGGATCTCCCACTCGGCGGCGAGCGGGGAGAACCCCAGCGTCTTGTCGAGGGCGGCGGCCGCCGACGCGGTGGGCGACACCGCGAGGTCGCGGTCGTCGATGGCGGCCTGGAAGTCGGCGGCCCCCGCGCCGGCCGGGTCGTCGACGTCGAGCTCGTCGCGGAGCCCGGCCCAGTCGGTCCACGTCACCCGGAGCGTGTCGTCCGGCAGCAGCGCCGCCGCCCGCTCGAACTCGCTCCCCCGCGGCCACACGACGTACCCCACGACGGCCGCCACGGCGACCACGAGCACCGCGAGCACGGTGAGCACGGCGACGCGCCGACGGGCACGTACAGCGGGCATCGGTGTTCCTCCGGGGACGGGTGGTGTGAGACTAGCCGCATGCCGACCAGGCCTGACATCGCCGCCGCGGGTGCCGTCGTCCTCCGTGCGACCGGCAAGAAGGGCGCCGAGGTCCTGCTCGTGCACCGCCCGAAGTACGACGACTGGTCGTTCCCCAAGGGCAAGCTCGACCGCGGCGAGCACATGCTCGCGGCCGCGGTGCGCGAGGTGGCCGAGGAGACGGGGCTGCCGATCCGGCTGGGCCGCCCGTTGGCCGACCAGCGCTACGCGGTGAACGGCGGACGCTGGAAGACCGTGCACTACTGGGTGGGGCGGGTCCGGGGCGGCGACGACGACGTCAGCGCGTTCACGCCCAACTCCGAGATCGACGAGGTGGCCTGGGTGACCACGGCCAAGGCGGCGAAGCTGCTCACCTACGACCACGACCGCACGACCCTGGCCGAGGCCCTCGACGACAGCCGGCGCACCCGCACCCTGGTGGTGCTGCGTCACGCGAGCGCCCGCTCGCGGTCGCGCTGGCGCGCCGACGACCGGTTCCGCCCCCTGCTCAAGGTGGGCACGGTCGAGGCCCAGCGCCTGGTCCCGCTGCTGGCGGCGTACGACGTCGACCGGCTGGTCACCTCCAGCAGCACCCGCTGCGTCACCTCCCTCATGCCGTACGCCGAGGCGACGGGCGCCACGGTGGAGTCCGACGACCGCCTGTCGGAGGAGGACGCGACCGCGGGTGGCATCGCGGACGTGGCCGCCGACCTCCTCGCCCGGGGCAAGCGGACCGTGGTCTGCACGCACCGGCCGGTCCTCCCGGAGCTGTTCGCGGCCCTCGGCCTGGCCGATCGGAAGCTCGAGCCGTCGGAGATGGTGGTGGTCCATCACCGCAAGGGGAAGGTCGTCGCCTTCGAGACGCACCGCGTGCGCTGAGTCAAGGCCCGACGGCCGCGTTCACGTGATCGCCGTCTCATCTCCGCCCCTGCGTGACCAGGTGGCCCGGCACCGTTCACCCGCCGTTCACCGAGGCCAACAGGACGTGTCACTTCGGCTCCCTAACTTCGCTGGTGTCAGCACCACATCCATGACTTCAGGAGACATGAAGTGAAGCGCACTTCTTTCCGCCGGGCGATCGTCCCGGGCGTTGCGGTCGTCGCCCTCGCGGCGGGCCTCACGGCCTGCGGCGCCGGCAACGAGTCGTCGAGCGACGACAGCAGCGGGCTCTCCGGCACCCTCAGCGGTGAGGGTTCCAGCGCCCAGGAGGCGGCACAGACCGCCTGGCGCGCCGGCTTCCAGGGCGACAACAGCGGCGTCACGGTGAACTACAACCCCTCCGGCTCCGGCGCGGGGCGCGAGAAGTTCATCGCCGACGCCGTCGACTTCGCCGGCTCCGACTCCTACCTCAAGGACGACGAGGAGGCGACCGAGCTCAGCGACGCCAAGAAGCGCTGCGGCGGCGAGGACCCGATCGAGGTCCCGGCCTACGTCAGCCCCATCGCCGTCGTGTTCAACGTCGAGGGCGTGGACAGCCTCCAGCTCTCCGCCTCCACGATCGGCAAGATCTTCAACGAGAAGATCACCACGTGGAACGACCCGGCCATCGCCAAGGAGAACCCCGACGCCAAGCTCCCCTCCACGAAGATCTCGCCGGTGCACCGCTCCGACGAGTCGGGCACCACGGAGAACTTCACCGACTACCTCGAGAAGGCGTCGGACGGTGCGTGGCCGCACCCGAAGGACAAGGTGTGGCCGCTGAAGTCCGGCGAGGCCGCGCAGGGCACCTCGGGTGTCATCCAGGCGGTGACCGAGGGTGAGGGCTCCATCGGGTACGCCGACGAGAGCCAGGTCGGCGACCTCAAGGTCGCATCGATCAAGGTCGGCGAGGAGTACGTCGCCCCGTCGGCCGAGGCGGCCGCCAAGGTCATCGCGGTGTCCCCGCGGGTCGAGGGACGTCCCGACGTCGACATGGCGATCGACGTCGACCGCACCACGACCGAGTCGGGTGCCTACCCGCTGGTCCTGGCGTCGTACCTCATCGCCTGCCAGCACTACGACGACGCCGACGACCGCGGACCTGGTGAAGGGCTACCTGGGCTACATCCTCAGCGACGAGGGGCAGCAGACGGCCGCCGACAACGCCGGGTCGGCGCCGCTCGACCCGGCCATCCAGTCCGAGGCCGCCGGCGATCGTCGAGAAGATCAGCCAGAAGTGACCGCTCCTCAGGTGCGGTGGCCCGGTTCGGGTCACCGCACCTGAGCGCAGTTCCAAGGAGTCCCGTGTCCACATCGACCGCCACCACGCCGAAGGCCAAGACCCGCCTGGGTGACGTGCTGTTCGCCGGCATCGCCCGCGGAGCAGGCAGTCGTCATCCTGCTGGCCCTCGCCGGCGTGGCGATCTTCCTCACCGTCGCAGGGCTTTCCCGCCTTCACCGCGAGCGGCACCGCCCTCTCGGGCGCCGACAACTTCGTGGCCTACGTCTGGCCGCTGGTCTTCGGCACCCTGCTGGCCGCCGCCCTCGCCCTGCTCATCGCCACCCCGCTGGCCATCGGGGTGGCGATGGTGATCGCGTTCTACGCGCCCCGCCGCATCGCCGGCACGGTCGGCTACCTGATCGACCTGCTCGCCGCCGTACCCTCCGTGGTCTACGGCCTGTGGGGAATCGGCTTCCTCGGCCCGCGGCTGCAGCCGTTCTACGTCTGGCTCGAGGAGAACCTCGGCTTCCTGCCCTTCTTCAAGGGCCCGGCCAGCAGCACCGGCCGCACCATCCTGACCGCCGCCATCGTGCTGGCGATCATGGTGCTGCCGATCATCACCGCGATCACCCGCGAGATCTTCTTGCAGACTCCGCAGCTGCACCGTGAGGCCGCGATGGCGCTCGGCGCCACCCGCTGGGAGACCATGCGTCTCGCGGTGTTCCCCTACGCCCGCTCCGGCATGGTCTCGGCGGTCATGCTGGGCCTCGGCCGCGCGCTCGGCGAGACGATGGCGGTGGCCATGGTCCTGTCGGCCAGCGGCGTCGTGACGTTCAACCTGATCTCGTCGACCAACCCGGCCACGATCGCCTCGAACATCGCCCTGAACTTCCCCGAGGCCACCGGCCTCAAGGTCAACGCGCTGATCGCCAGCGGCCTGGTGCTGTTCGTGATCACCTTCGCCGTCAACTTCGCGGCCCGCGCGATCGTGGCCCGCAGCCAGAAGGGGATGAAGTGATGACCACGCTGACTCCGGCTCCGGCCCCCACCACCCGGTCGAGCATGCAGCTGGCCACACCGGCGCTACCGCGCTGGGCACCGCTGCTGGTGCTCGCCGTGTCGGTCGCGGCGAGCATGCTGCTGTCCCTGGCCCTCGGCTGGGGACCGGTGGGTGGCGCGATCCTCGCTGCACTCCTCTATATCGTCGGCCTGCCGCTGTGGTCGCGCCTGGTCGAGGACGGCCGGCGCGCCAAGGACCGGCTGATGACCAGCCTGGTGTGGAGCTGCGTTCGTGCTCGCCCTCGTGCCGCTGGTCTCGCTGGTGTGGACGGTCGTCGTCAAGGGCCTGCCGCAGATCAACGCGCAGTTCCTCACCTACTCGATGCGCAACGTACTCGGGGACGAACAGGGCGGCATCTACCACGCCATCATCGGCACGCTGCTGATCACGGCGTACGCCGCGGTGATCTCGATCCCGATCGGCATCTTCTGCGCGATCTACCTGGTGGAGTACGGCACCACCTCGCGGCTGGCCCGCTGGATCACGTTCCTCGTGGACGTGATGACCGGGATCCCCTCGATCGTGGCCGGCCTGTTCGCCTACGCGCTGTTCGTGCTCTTCTTCGGTGAGGGCGTGCGGATGGGCTTCGGCGGCTCGGTCGCGCTGTCCCTGCTGATGATCCCGGTGGTCGTCCGCTCCACGGAGGAGATGCTGAAGCTCGTCCCGGACGAGCTGCGCGAGGCGGCGTACGCCCTCGGCGTGCCCAAGTGGCGCACGGTGTCGAAGGTCGTGCTGCCCACCGCGATGAGCGGCATCGTCACCGGTGTCACGATCGCGATCGCCCGCATCATCGGCGAGACCGCTCCCCTGCTGATCATCGCCGGCAAGACCGACGGCCTGAACATGAACATGTTCAGCGACCCGATGACCACGCTGCCGGTGTTCATCTACTTCTCCTACACCCAGCCCGGGCTCCCGCCCGAGGCCGGCCAGGCCCGCGCATGGGGCGCGGCCCTGGTCCTGATCGTCATCGTGATGGCCCTCAACCTCCTGGCCCGCGCGATCGGCAAGTTCTTCGCCCCCAAGACCGGGCGCTGAGAGGAAACCACCATGGCCAAGAGCATCGACATCTCCGACCTGGACATCTACTACGGCGACTTCCTCGCCGTCGAGGGCGTCAGCATGACGATCCGCGCCCGCTCGGTGACCGCCTTCATCGGTCCCTCCGGCTGCGGCAAGTCCACGCTCCTCCGCTCCCTCAACCGCATGCACGAGGTCACCCCGGGCGCGCGTGTCGAGGGCAAGGTCGTCATCGACGGCCAGGCGCTCTACGACCCCACCATCGACCCGGTGGAGGTCCGCCGCCAGATCGGGATGGTCTTCCAGCGGCCGAACCCGTTCCCGACCATGTCGATCTACGAGAACGTGCTCGCCGGGTCGCGGCTGAACGCCAAGAAGATGAAGAAGGCCGAGGCCGACGACATCGTCGAGAAGTCCCTGCGCCACGCGAACCTCTGGACCGAGGTCAAGGACCGGCTCGGCAAGCCCGGCATGGGCCTCTCCGGCGGCCAGCAGCAGCGACTGTGCATCGCCCGTGCGATCGCGGTGGAGCCGCAGGTGCTGCTGATGGACGAGCCGTGCTCGGCCCTCGACCCGATCTCCACCTCGGCGATCGAGGACCTGATCCACGAGCTGAAGACCGACTACACGATCGTGATCGTCACCCACAACATGCAGCAGGCCGCCCGCGTCTCGGAGGACACCGGCTTCTTCAACCTCTCCGCCGCCGGCAAGCCCGGTCGCCTGATCGAGTTCAACCCCACCAAGAAGATCTTCTCCAACCCCGACGAGCCCTCCACCGAGGCCTACATCTCCGGCCGCTTCGGCTGACCCCTCATCCACGACCCCCGATAGTCCGCGAGGTTTGGTTGCGATTTCGCAGGATTCGAGGCGCACGAGCCTCGCGGACTATCCCGACAATCGGCCGTTCAGCCTGGCGGCGCACGAGCAGCCAGCGCTCGCGAGCCATCGCGCCCAGCGGACGTGCTCGGGCGACTGTCGTGGTGGCCACCCACCCGGCAGGGGCTGAGTGTCCACGCGCGTGCGGGACTGGGGATCCAGCGGGCACGGCTCGGGCGGCGATCATCGACGCTCCGCGGCGCGGTGACGACTCCGTCGATCGCTGGCCAGTCATCCTGAGTGCACTCCAGCTCAACGGCGCGGAACGCCTCCTCAGCGGCGTACTCTCGAGGCGTCCGCTACTCCCCGCTTCGGGGATGCACAGCGCTCGGCCGCGCTCCCCGACAAGTCCGGCGACTGGGTCGACGGAAGGCTCGGGAGTACCGATGTGTCTGCCATCCCGGTCGAAGACGGGCACGATACGACGGTCGGCGCGGCAGCCCGGCGTCGATCATCCAGGTCAGCCGCATCTCGATCCCATCGGTGACCGACTGAGCACGACGCGCACAGCAGCACGACTCCCGTTCGCTCGCTGTGCTTCGAGTGCCGGTACGCCGACAGCGTGCGCGAGGCGGTCGTAGCGATCGACATGGCGGCGTACGACGACCTGGTCAGCATCGACGAGCTCGACGGCGTACGCACTGGCCCACCCCGGGCTGGACGGGCATTCCGAGGTGCCGCGACGCCATCCCCTCGCCGACGAGAACAGCTGGTCGTCCGTGGGAGACCCGCATGCGGCTGATCTGGATGCTCGACGCCGGACTCCCGCGGCCGCTCGTGCAACACGCCGGTGTTCGATCGATCGGGCACGCACATCGGTACGCCGGATCTGCTCGACGTCGAAGCCGGCGTGGTGGGCGAGTACGACGGCGCGCTGCACCTCGAGCAGCGCAGCGCGCACGCGACGTACGCCGCGAAGAGCGCTTCCGGCCGCACGGCCTGGAGTACCTCACGATGCTCGCCGGCGATTCCGCAGACCGGGGACGACTGGTCGACCGCATGATCCCACGGCACGTCGAGCCAAGCGGCTGGAACGCCGCCATGCCGTCCATGGACCTCACGCGCGTCGGCCCGTGCACACCTCGGGACACGACGTCACGGCCAGACCGACGCGATTGCGGCCGGTACCGGAGGGGTGCAGAGCTGAGCTGCACCGGCGTGCGGCCCCGCACCGACGCTGGGCCGCTTATCGCACGCTCTCGGGATAGTCCGCGAGGAATCGTGCTCACTCGACCGGCGAAATTCGACCCAGAACTTTGGGACTATCGCGCGGAGGAGCAGATCAGAGGATGACCTCGACGATGACGTGGGAGATGCCGTAGCAGATCGCGGCCATGCCGGCGGCCATCGGGAAGGTCAGCACCCAGGCGATGAGGATCGAGCGCGCGACGCCCCAGCGGACGGCGGAGAGGCGCTTGGTGGCACCGACGCCCATGACCGCGGAGGTGATCGTGTGCGTGGTCGAGATCGGCGCCTCGTAGACGTACGCCGTGGTGTACAGCACCGACGCCGCCACCGACTCGGCGGCGAAGCCGCGCGCCGGGTCGAGGTGGATGATCCGGCGGCCGAGGGTGCGCATGATGCGCCACCCGCCGGACCAGGTGCCGAGGGAGATCGCGCCCGCGGCGGAGAAGATCACCCAGAGCGGGAGGGGTCGCCGGCGCTGACGTACCCGCCGGTGAGCAGCGCCAGGAAGATCACGCCCATCGTCTTCTGGGCGTCCTGCAGGCCGTGGCCGAGCGCCATCGCCCCCGCCGAGCCGGTCTGCGCCAGCCGGAAGCCGCGGCCCGTCTTCGACGGGCTCTTGCTCCGGAAGATCCACATGATGGCGAGCATCACGGCGAAGCCGAGGGCGAACGCGACCACCGGTGAGACCAGCATCGGGATGAGCGACCTTGTCGATCACGGTCGCCCAGTCGACGGTCACCCCGGCCGCCAGCGCGGCGCCGACCAGGCCGCCGATCAGGGCCTGCGAGGAGGACGACGGCAGGCCGTAGTACCAGGTGATCAGGTTCCACGCGATGGCGCCGAGCAGCCCGGCCATCACGATCACCAGGCCGTGCGTCCCGTCCGGAGGACTGATGACGTCGGAGACCGTGTGCGCGACCTTCTGCCCGAGGAAGGCGCCGACGAAGTTCATGATCGCCGCCATCGCGAGGGCGACCCGCGGGGTCAGGGCCCGCGTCGACACCGAGGTGGCGATGGCGTTGGCAGCGTCGTGGAAGCCGTTGGTGTAGTCGAAGACCAGGGCAACGACGACCACCGCGACGATGATCGCGATTTCCACCGGTCAGGACTCCTTGACCGCGATCTGTTCCACGATGTTGGCGACCTTCTCGAAGGCGTCGATGGCGCCCTCGAGCGACTCCACGATGTCCTTGAGCTTCAGGACCTCGAGCGCCTCGTAGCTGCCGGAGAACAGGCTGGCCAGGATCTGGCGGTAGCTCTTGTCGCCCATGTTCTCGAGGCGGTTGATCTCGATCCAGTACTCGTCGAGGTCCTTCATCGCCTGCAGCCGCGGCATCGCCGACGACGGTGAGCTCGGCACACCGCTGCAGCACCTCGACCTGGTTGGACAGCTCGCCGGGGAGGTGCTCGACCTCGTAGAGCAGGATCAGGTCCACCGCCTCGTCCATCATGTCCATGACGTCGTCGAGGCCCGAGGCGAGGTTGTAGATGTCCTCCCGGTCGAACGGGGTGACGAAGGTGCTGTTCACCCGCCGCACGATGGCGTGGGTGGTCTCGTCGCAGGCGTGCTCGGCCTCGCGCATGCGCTGCGCGATGGCCGCACGCTCGGTGCCGTCCGCCATCATCTCGGCGAGCAGGCTGGCGCCGACGACGAGGTGCTGGGCGGATTCTGCGAAGAGGTCGTAGAACGTTGCGTCTACGGGACGAAAGCGAAAAGCCACGGAAAACTCCTGGGGAGGAGGACCTGAACGGCTGCCATGCTAGGGGCAAGGGCGCTCAAGTGCGCAAGTCGGGGCATTACCGTCCCGGAGCGGCCCCGCGCAACCGGTGTGCACGCGTGACGACGGACACGTCCGACCGCTGGCCGGACGCTCGTACGACGCCACGACGCGCGGCGTCAGCGACCCGGTGACGAACCGGCGCAGCCGCAGGCTGTTGGTGACCACGAACACCGACGAGAGCGCCATGGCGGCCCCCGCGAGCATCGGGTTGAGCAGCCCGGCGGCGGCCAGCGGCAGGCCCGCGACGTTGTAGGCGAAGGCCCAGAACAGGTTCCCCTGGATCGTCCGGAGAGTACGCCGGGACAGGCGGATCGCGTCCGCCGCGAGGAGCAGGTCGCCGCGCACCAGGGTGAGGTCGCCGGCCTCGATGGCGACGTCGGAGCCGGTGCCCATCGCGATGCCGAGGTCGGCCTGCGCGAGGGCGGCCGCGTCGTTCACGCCGTCGCCGACCATGGCCACCACGCGGCCCTGCTCCTGGAGGTCACGGACCACCGCGACCTTGTCGGCCGGCAGCACCTCGGCGACCACGTCGTCGATGCCGACCTGCGCGGCCACCGCCTGGGCGGCGGCTGCGTTGTCGCCGGTGAGCAGCACCGGCCGCAGCCCGAGGGCGCGCAGCTCGGCCACCGCCGCCGCGGAGGTGTCCTTGACGGTGTCGGCGACCACCAGCAGCCCCCGCACCTGCCCGTCCCAGCCCACCGCGACCGCCGTACGCCCCTGGGCCTCGGCCGCCTCGCGGTCGGCGCGCAGCGACCGTGGCAGCACCAGCGAGCGGTCGGCGAGCAGCGCCGGCCGCCCGACCACGACGTCCCGATCGCCGACCCGGCCCTCGACGCCGAGACCGGCCAGGCTGGCGAAGTGCTCCACCGACGGCAGGTCGCCGGGCGCACCGGCGACCACGGCCCGGGCCACCGGGTGCTCGGAGGCGTGCTCGAGGGCGGCGGCCGTCAGGAGTACGTCGTCGCGCGACTCGCCGTCGGCCGGCACGACGTCGACCAGGGACATCTCGCCCCGGGTGACGGTGCCGGTCTTGTCGAGCACGATCGTGTCGACCTGCCGGGTGGACTCCAGCACCTCGGGACCGCGGATGAGGATGCCGAGCTGGGCGCCGCGACCGGTGCCGACCATCAGCGCGGTCGGTGTGGCCAGCCCCAGGGCACACGGGCAGGCGATGATCAGCACGGACACGGCGGCGGTGAAGGCGAACGACGGCTCCGCGCCCGAGCCCAGCCAGAACCCCAGGGTGCCGACGGCCAGCGCGATCACGATCGGCACGAACACCCCGGACACCCGGTCGGCCAGCCGCTGCACCGGCGCCTTGCCGTTCTGCGCGTCCTCGACCAGCCGGGCCATCTGGGCCAGCTGGGTGTCCGCGCCGACCCGGGTGGCCCGCACGACGAGGCGGCCGCCGGCGTTGACGGTGGCGCCGGTGACGGCCGACCCGGGGCCGACCTCGACCGGCACCGGCTCCCCGGTCAGCAGGGAGGCGTCGATCGCGGACGTGCCCGTCTCGACCACGCCGTCGGTGGCGACCCGCTCTCCGGGGCGTACGACGAACGTGTCGCCGACGACCAGGCTCCCGACCGCGACACGCACCTCGGTCCCGTCGCGGAGCACGGCGACGTCCTTGGCACCCAGCGCCATCAGCGACCGGAGGGCGTCGCCGGCCCGCCGCTTGGCGCGCGTCTCGAAGTAGCGCCCCGCCAGCAGGAACGTGGTCACCCCGGCGGCGGTCTCGAGGTAGATGTTGCCGGTGCCGTCCGTACGCCGTGGCGTGAGGTCGAACGGGTGCGTCATCCCGGGCATGCCGGCACTGCCGAGGAACAACGCGTAGAGCGACCACCCGAAGGCAGCGAGCGTGCCGGCGGAGACCAGCGTGTCCATCGTCGTGGTGCCGTGCCGCAGGTTCGTCCAGGCCGCGCGGTGGAACGGCAGCCCGCCCCACACGACGACGGGGGCGGCCAGGGTCAGCGAGGCCCACTGCCACGACTCGAACTGCAGCGCCGGGATCATCGCCATCGCGATGACCGGCGCGCTCAGCAACGCGCTGACGACCAGCCGCTGCCGGGCCTCGTCGGACGCGGCCGCCTCCGGGCCGTCGGGGACGGTCTCGTCGACGGGCGGGACGACGCCGTACCCCGCCGCCTCGACGACCTCGACCAGCGCGTCCTCGGTGACGGCGGGCACGTGGTGCACGACGGCCTTCTCGGTGGCGTAGTTGACGGTCGCGGTGACGCCGTCGAGCTTGTTCAGCTTGCGCTCGATCCGGTTGGCGCACGACGCGCAGGTCATGCCGGAGATCAGCAGCTCGGTCTCGGTGCTGGCGGTGTGGGACTCAGTGCTCATGCCCGCCACCTCCGGCGCTGCCGCGCACGCGCAGCGTGAACGCCGCAGTGCGGACGACGTCGCCGTGCTTGAAGTCGAAGAACAGCCGGTGCACGCCGGGCTTGTCGAACTCGACACCGAACGACACCGCCGGGCCGGGCGGCCCGTCCTCGGGGTGGGCGTGCAGGTAGTCCAGGCTGCCCCGGCGGATCACGACGAGGTGGCCGGAGGCACCGAGGTAGGGCTGCAGGTCGGTGACCGGCCGGCCGTCCTTGCTGACCCTCAGCGTGACGGTGCCGTCGTGGCCCGCGTCCAGGGCGACGGCGTACGCCCCGACCCGGTCCACGGTGCGGACCGGCGGCACCCGCCCGGGACCGGTGCGTTCGCCACGGACCGTGAGGGTGGCCTCCGCGACGAACTCCTCGCCACCGGTGCTGCCGTCGGCGTACACGCGGTAGCGGCCCGGCGCCAGGTCCATCCGGGTGGCCCAGCGGCCGTCGTCCCCGAGCCGCGGGTGCAGGTGCTGGTAGTCCCGCAGCGCGGGCACGCCCACCACGATCAGGTGCAGGTCGCGCTCGTGCTTCTCGTCGTACGACGTGACGGCCGCGCCGTCGTCGCCCAGCAGGCGGAAGGTCACGATGCGCGCCGCGCCCGCGTCGACGCGCGGCCGGTCGAGCTCCAGGCTGACGCCGCCATGGCCACCTTCGCTGTCCCCGTCGCGCGTGCCCGTCGCCGTGCCCGCTCTCGTCGTGCCCGACGGCCTCACCGTGGTCGCCGTCCCCGTCGTGCTCGGCGACCGGCGTCACCTCCGGTCCGACGGCGCGGCCGACCGCCAGCCCGACCCCGAACACCAGGGCCAGGCCGACGACGAAGGTGAGGATGCGGGTGGGGACGGTCATGCCAGTGCGTAGCCGGCCTCGTCGACGGCCTCGGCCACGACGTCACGCTCGAGCGGCCCGGCGCTGGTGACGGTGACCAGGCCGGTGTCCAGCTCGACGTCCACCGCCTCGACCCCGTCGACCTCGAGGAGCTCCTCGGTGACGGAGGCGACGCAGTGGCCGCAGGTCATGCCGGAGACGGTCCAGGTGCTGGTCTGGTTCATCGTTCCCCTCCTCACGAGCGCACGAGGCGAGCGATCGCCTCGGTGGCCTCGCGGACCTTCTCCTGCGCCTCGCGGTCGCCCACCCGGGCGGCGTCGACGACGCAGTGGTTCATGTGCTCCTCGAGCAGCCCGAGGGAGACGGCGTGCAGCGCCTTGGTCATCGCGGAGACCTGGGTGAGGATGTCGATGCAGTACTTCTCCTCCTCGACCATGCGCTGGAGGCCGCGGGCCTGCCCCTCGATCCGGCGCAGTCGCTTGAGGTAGTCGTCCTTGCGGTGGATGTAGCCGTGCTGGTGGTCGCTCATGACCGCTACTTTACCCCCCTAGGGTATTCATGCAACTCCCGGGAGCGACGTACGGAGCAGGGAACGGTGGGTCAGCCCTCGCGCGGGTGGGGCACGACGCCGAGGATGGCGTCGATCTCGTCCTGGCTGAGGGCGTCCTCGGACGAGGACGCGGCGATGATCAGGTTGGTGGTCAGCTCCACCTCGTTGAGGAGGTCGCTGTCCTCGAGGCTGACGTCGAACTGGTCGTGCATGTCGCCGTCCTCCTCACGTGCCGGTCGAGCCCGAGAACGGGCAGGTGTCAGACACATCGTGCCCGCTCTGACGAGTAGTCAAACGATGCATGACCACAAATAGTCACGAAATGACACGAAGGTCCCAGCCCTGAGGGGCGGGGACCTTCGTCGAAGTCAGACCAGCGGTCGTTCTTCGTGGTCTTCGGTCAGCCGAGGCCGGCCGAATTCACAGAGGGCGAACGTTCTCCGCCTGGGGGCCCTTGGGGCCCTGGGTGACGTCGAACTCGACCTTCTGGTTCTCGTCCAGCGACTTGTAGCCGTTGGTCTGGATGGCCGAGTAGTGCACGAAGACGTCGTCGCCGCCGTCCTCCTGGGCGATGAAGCCGAAGCCCTTCTCAGCGTTGAACCACTTGACGGTGCCCTGAGCCATTGCTCGTTACTCCTTAGTCGGGGCGAGAGGTCGTCACTTCGACGACCCCACAGAGGGTGCGGTGACACGTCGCTCCGACTCGGGAGGGGTACCTCACGAAGAAGAAACGCCGTTGGATCACAAACTCCGCGGGCGTCAGCCTTGCTGGAACTTGCACCATCTGCAGGCTCGACCCTACCAACAATGTGGCCGAAGGTCAGGGTCGGCGATCTCGGTTTCTCACGGAAGGTGTGAACTCTGCGCGACGCGGGCGTGAATCGAGGCCCCCGGACGCCCCTCAGCGGGGGCGGCCGAGCACGATGCCACGCCGTCTCAGCTCGGCGCCCAGGGCGAACCCGTCGGCGCCGCAGGCGGGGTCGCCCGGCAGTCCTCCCCCGGTCGACCACGGCTTGTCCGGAGGCGACGGCGTGCCGTGCCCGGCGACCTGCTGGGTCACCGTCAGCCGGCGGATCGCGATGCCCAGCACCCGGTCGGGATCGGCCGCGGCGGCCTCGGCGTACACCGACGGGTCGTGCTGCCCGTCGTCCCCGACCAGCAGCCAGCGCAGCTGGGGCAGCTCGGCGAAGAGCCGCTCGAGCTGTTGCTTCTTGTGCGCGCGGCCCGAGCGGAACCAGCCTTCCAGCGTGGGTCCCCAGTCGGTGAGCAGCAGCGGACCGGGCGGGAAGCCGTGCCGGGCGAGGAAGCCGTCGAGGGCGGCGGCGGTGTTCCAGGCGCCGGTCGAGAGGTAGACGACGAACACGTCGGGGTCGGTGGCGACGATCTCGCGATAGAGGTCGGCCATGCCGGGGACCGCGCGGCGCGCGCTCTCCCGGACCAGGAAGGCGTTGCGGAAGGCGACCAGTGGTCGCGGCAGCATGGTCACGATCACGGTGTCGTCGATGTCGCTCAGCAGCGCCAGCCGGGAGTCGGCGCCCACGATCCGCAGCGCCGCCTCGACCGGGTCCTCCCCGTCGACCTCGAGGGTCGCCGTGGTCCAGCCCGGTCCGGCGTCGCAGGGCAGCCGTACGTCGACGTAGCCGTCCCGCATGCTGGTCACCTCGTGGGTCGCGTCACCGATCCGGACGGTCACCGGCACCCCGGACGTGGTGGACGAGACGAACCGGCGCCATCCGCGGCCGTCCTCGAGCGCCTCGCGTGGCGTGCCCGGCGGCGTCAGCAGCACCCGGGCCAGGACGCGGACCCAGCCGGGGCCGCCGTACCCCACGTAGGGCACCACGCTCGGCGACCATCCGCGCGCCGTGAGCCGTCGCTCGACCCGCCGGTGGATGCCCGCCTCCAGCCGGGCCGCACGGTGCGGGCGGGCGGCGCTCCCGGTCGCGTCCGTCATGCCCGGCATCCTGCCGCACTGGGGGTGGCGGGGCCATGGATAGACACATCGGACGATTGTCGCGCCGCCTCATCTTCGGGAGACTCGGAAGGAGCATCGCCGGACGCCGCAACCCTTCGGCGATGGGAGGAAGGCGATGGTCGATCGCACGCCTGACGAGAACAGCGGCACGGTCAGTGCCGCGGAGCACGAGCGACTCCGACGGGACCACACGGCGCTGCGGGACCAGTACGAGGCCGCCCACGAGGTGCTCTCGGCAGTCGGGCGATCGGCGGGCGATCCCGACACCGTCCTGACGACCATCGTCGAGAACGCCCGCCGGTTGTGCCGGTCGCAGGCCGCCCACATGTACCTGCTGGAGGACGGCGCCTTCCGGATGATCAAGGCGGTCGGCCTGTCGGACTCGTCGGCCCGGTTCATCACCGAGCACCCGATGCCGCTCGACCGCCGGACGCTCATCGGCCGGGTGGGCCTGGACCGCACCACCCAGCAGATCGCCGACGTGCTGGCCGACCCCGACTACGGCGCCCACGACCTCCAGAGGGTGGCCGGGTTCCGGACCACCCTGGGCGCCCCGATGCTCCTCGACGACGAGGTCGTCGGCGGGCTGCTGGTCTGGCGCAACGAGGTGAACCCCTTCGACGAGCGGGAGACGGCGATCGTCTCGGCGTTCGCGGTCCAGGCGGCCATGGCCATGAACGGGGTGAAGCTGGTCCAGCAGCTGGAGGCCCGCAGCGCCGAGCTCGCGCGCAAGGTCGAGGAGCTGGAGGCGCTGCGCGAGGTCGGGGAGGCGGTCAGCTCCAGCCTCGACGTCGACAACGTGCTGGCGACGATCGCCAAGCACGCGGTCGAGCTGTCCGGCACCGACGGCGGCTCGATCATGGAGTACGCCGAGCAGGACCGGTCCTTCACCGTCCGCAGCGTCTACCGCACCGAGTCGAGCGTGGTCGAGAAGCTGCACACGATCCGCATCGACCTCGACGAGACCCTGGTGGGCCTGGCCGCCCGGCAACGGCGTCCCCTCGCGGTGACGGACCTCGACGCGACCGACCTCGACCCCCACCTGGCCGTCCTGCACGAGGCAGGCTGGCGGTCGGTGGTGGCCGTCCCGATGCTGCGCGACGACCGGATCGTCGGCGCACTCGTCGTACGCCGCAAGCGGACGGGCGACTTCTCCGAGGAGACCCTCGACCTGCTGGAGACCTTCGCCAGCCAGTCCGCTATCGCCCTGCTCAACGCCCAGCTCTACCGCGAGCTGAAGGAGCAGAGCTTCGAGCTCGAGCTGGCCAGCCGCCACAAGTCCGAGTTCCTGGCCAGCATGTCCCACGAGCTGCGGACGCCCCTCAACGCGGTCCTGGGCTTCTCCGAGGTCCTCCTCGAGCGGATGTTCGGCGACATCAACGAGCGCCAGGAGGAGTACCTCCGCGACATCCACGGGTCGGGCAAGCACCTGCTGGAGCTGCTCAACGAGATCCTCGACCTGTCCAAGGTCGAGGCCGGCCGGATGGAGCTGGAGTACACCTCCTTCGACCTGCGGCCCGTGCTCGAGGAGACCGCCTCGATGCTGCGCGAACGAGCCGGCGCCCACGGCATCGACCTGCGGGTCGAGATGGCCGACGACGTCGCCCCGATCTACTCCGACGAGCTGCGGCTCAAGCAGGTCCTGCTCAACCTGGTCACGAACGCCGTGAAGTTCACCGGGGACGGCGGCTCCGTCGTGGTCCGGGCGGCGCGCCGCGCCACGTCGGTCGACATCACCGTCACCGACACCGGGATCGGTGTCCCGGACGGGGACCGCGAGCGCATCTTCGAGTCCTTCCAGCAAGGCGGCCGGGGCAGCTCGCGCGAGGAGGGCACCGGGCTGGGACTCACCCTGTCGCGCCGGATCGTGGAGCTGCTCGGCGGTCGCATGTGGCTGGAGAGCCGGGTCGGGGTCGGGAGCACGTTCGGCTTCTCGATCCCCGCCCAGGACCGCGGCACGGGACAGGCCGGGAGCACCGGCGAGCCGACGCGAGTGCTGGGTGAGGTCGTCGTCATCGAGGACGACCGGCCCTCGCTGGACCTGATGACCGCCTACCTGTCCGGCGCCTCGTTGAAGGTGACCACGGCACGGGACGGGCCCAGCGGGCTCGATGCCGTACGCCGGGTCCGCCCGGACGCCGTGCTCCTCGACATCCGCCTGCCCGGCATCGACGGGTGGTCGGTGCTCGAGGCCCTGAAGGAGGAGCCGGAGACGCGGGACATCCCGGTGATCGTGGTGTCGATCGTGGACGAGAGGGCACGCGGCGTCGCCCTCGGAGCGGTGGCGTACCTCGTCAAGCCGGTCAGCCGCGACGACCTGTTGACCGCGCTGGCGGCGGCCGGCGCGCCGGTCCCGACGGACGGCAACCGTGAGGAGAACGAGGTGAGCGCGCCATGACCGCACGTCGGATCCTGGTGGTCGAGGACAACCCGAAGAACCTCAAGCTCGTGCGCGACGTGCTCACCCACTCGGGCTACGAGGTGATCGAGGCGACCTCGGGCGAGGACGGGGTGCGCCTGGCCTGCGAGTCCGCCCCCGACCTGATCCTGATGGACCTGCAGCTCCCGGGCATCGACGGCGCCGAGGCCCTGCGCCGGATCCGGGCCGACGACAGGGACCCCGGGGTCCCGATCGTGGCGGTGACTGCCTTCGCCATGCACGAGGACCGCGACCGGGCCTTCGAGTCCGGCTTCACCGGGTACGTCGAGAAGCCGATCAGCGTCCGCGGGTTCACCCAGCAGATCAGCGACTTCCTCAGGTTGGGGGGCACGACATGACCGAGCCCGGCCCGCAGCGCCCGAGGGTGCTCGTGGTGGACGACCAGCCACCCAACATCAGGCTCCTGGAGGCGATCCTCACGCCCCGCGGGTACGACGTACGCACGGCGTCGTCCGGCGAGGAGGCGCTGGAGGTGATCGCCGGGACCGACATCGACCTGGTCCTGCTCGACATCGTGATGCCGGGCATGGACGGCTACGAGGTGTGCCGCACGATCCGCGAGCACACCGACACGGCGTACCTGCCGGTCGTCATGGTGACGGCGAGCGGTGACGAGCAGAAGGTCCAGGCCCTGGAAGCGGGTGCCGACGACTTCCTGAGCAAGCCGATCAACCAGAACGAGCTGCTGGCGCGGGTGGCGTCCCTGGCCCGGATCAAGAGGTACCAGGACACCATCAAGCGCCAGGCCGGCGAGCTCGCCGCCTGGAACCGGGAGCTGGAGTCCCGGGTCGAGACGCAGGTGGAGCAGCTGCAGCGGATGGGGCGGCTGCGTCGCTTCCTCTCGCCGCAGCTGGCCGAGCTGATCGTCGACTCGGGGGACGAGTCGTTCCTCGAGAGCCACCGGCGTGAGGTGGTGGTCGCCTTCTGCGACCTGCGGGGGTTCACCATGTTCGCCGAGTCGAGCGAGCCGGAAGAGGTGATGGGGGTCCTCAACGAGTACCACCAGGCGCTCGGCGACCTGATCTTCCGCTTCGAGGGAACCCTCGAGAGGTTCGCCGGCGACGGGCTCATGGTGTTCTTCAACGACCCGGTGCGGTGCGACGACGGCCCGCTCCGCGCGATCCGGATGAGCCTCGCGATGCGCACCCGCGTCCGCGGCCTGGCCGAGGCCTGGGCACGCCAGGGCCACGACCTCGCGCTGGGCATCGGGATCGCCCAGGGCTACGCGACGCTGGGCAAGATCGGCTTCGACGGCCGGCACGACTACGCCGCGATCGGGAGCGTCACGAACCTCGCGGCCCGGCTGTGCGCGGACGCCGAGCCGTGGCAGATCCTCGTCACCGAGCGGGTGTACTCGGCCGCGGGCAGCCTGGTCGTCGGCGAGGACGCCGGCTCCCTGGAGCTGCGCGGCTTCAGCCGGAGCGTCCACGCGTTCAGCATCAAGGGCGTCGACAACTCGCGGACCGTCTCATGACCGGGGATCTCTGGACCGCACCGGTCTCGGCCCCCGAGGTCCTCTCCGGCCTGTCCGAGGCCGAGCGGTACGAACGCTTCGACCGGCTGCAGGCGCGCATGGCGGGTGTCTGGGAGGCGATGCGGCTCAACCACGACGACGAGTCGGTCGTCGTCGTACCCTCCATCACCCTCGACCGGGCGGTGGCGTCGAGCGGCAGCATGACCCAGGCCTACGAGGAGCGCTTCCTGTTCCTGCTCGTGCTGCTGCGGCAGCCGCGGCTCCGGATGGTCTACGTGACGTCGATGCCGATCGCGCCCGAGATCATCGAGTACTACCTGGCCCTGCTGCCCGGGGTGATCCCCAGCCATGCCCGGGCCCGGCTGTCCCTGGTCGCCGTGCACGACGCCTCCCCGCGGTCGCTCAGCGAGAAGCTGCTCGAGCGGCCCCGGCTCCTCGGGCGCATCGCGGCGATGATCCCCAACCCGGAACGCTCCCACCTGGTGCCGTACAACACCACCGAGCTCGAGCGTGACGTCGCGCTCAGCCTCGGCATCCCGATGTACGGCGCCGACCCCCGGCTCGCGCCGCTGGGCTCCAAGAGCGGGTGCCGCCGGATGTTCGCCGAGGTCGGGGTGCCGCACCCGCTGGGGGTGGAGAACCTGCGCAGCCTCGACGACCTGGCCGACGCCGCCGTCGGCATGCGGGCCGAGCGCCCGTCGATGGACAGCCTCATCGTCAAGCTCAACGAGGGCGTCTCCGGTGCCGGCAACGCGGTGGTCCGGCTGTCCGGTCTCCCCCCGCCGGGGTCGTCCGGCGAGCGCGCCGAGGTGATGCAGCGGCTCCGGGAGATGGAGCTGGAGTCCCCGGACACCCCCTTCGACGTCTACATCGCCAAGTTCGCCGAGGGCGCCGGGATCGTGGAGGAGCGCATCACCGGCGAGGAGCTCCTCAGCCCCAGCGTCCAGCTCCGGGTCCTGCCCGGGGGCGATGTCGAGCTGCTCTCGACCCACGACCAGCTGCTCGGCGGCGCGAGCGGTCAGAGCTACCTGGGCTGCACCTTCCCCGCGGCGCCCGAGTACGCCCGGAAGATCACCGAGCACGCCGCGACCATCGGTCATCGCCTCGCCCGCGAGGGGGCGCTGGGCCGGTTCGCGGTGGACTTCGTGGTGGTCAGGGACGCGACCGGCGAGTGGACGCCGTACGCCATCGAGCTGAACCTGCGCAAGGGCGGGACCACGCACCCGTTCCTCACCCTGCAGTTCCTGACGGACGGTCGCTACGACCCCGGGACGGCCCTGTTCCTCACGCCCCGCGGTCACGAGAAGCACCTGGTGGCCACCGACCACCTCGAGTCGGACAGCCTCCGCGGGCTGATGCCGGCGGACCTGTTCGACATCGTGGCCCGGCACGGACTGCACTTCGACCAGTCCCGCCAGGTCGGCATCGTCTTCCACATGATCAGCAGCCTCACCGAGCACGGACGGGTCGGGCTCACCGCCGTCGGCGACACCCCTGCGGAGGCGGACCAGCGCTACCGCCACGCGCAGCGGATCCTGCTGGAGGAGGCGCGGCTGTCCCTCGAGGAACCGCCGCTGCCGGTCTAGGGCCGCGCCGTGCAGAGTGTCTGGTACGTCGCCTACGGGTCCAACCTGGGGATGGCGCGGTTCCTCTGCTACCTGGCCGGCGGGCAACCGGCCGGTGGCATGCGCTCGTACCCGGGCTGCCGCGATCCCCGGCCACCGGCCCGGGCGGTGGGCGTCGAGGCGGACGGCCGGCTGGTGTTCGCCGGGACGCTCCGGCGTGTGGGGCGGCGGGATGGCGTTCTACGACGGCGGCGCCCCGGGTCGGGTCGCGTGCCGGGCCTACCTGGTGACGGCCGACCAGTTCGCGGACGTCACCGCCCAGGAGATGCGCCGCCCGCCCGGAGGGGAGTTCGCGCGCGACCTGGCGGGGCTGCTCATCGACGTCGAGTCCTTCCACGTCATGGGGCCGGGCAGGTACGAGACGATCACGCGCCTCGGCGAGCGGGAGGGAGCACCGATGTTCACGGTCACGCACGGCGACGTGGCCGGCCTGGACCATGCTGCCCCGAGTGCGACGTACCTCCGCTGGATCGCTGCCGGGCTGCGGGAGTCCCACGGCTGGGACGGCGACCGGATCGCGAGCTACCTCGCCGCCGCGCCGGGTGCGGAGGGTGCGTGGACGGAGGAGGAGATCGCGGGCCTGGCCCGGCAGGGCGCGCCGGTGGAGCGTGACGACGGGGGCTGACCGGTGCTCACGGCTCGTCGACACCCTCCAGGGGGACGCGCAGCGCGGTCATCCCGCTGAGGTCGACCCACAGCGCGTCCGGCGTACGGACCAGGCGCACGAGCACGTCCAGGCAGCCGGGGCACCGTCCGACCAGCCCCGGCTCCGGTCCGTAGACGGTGAGGGTGGCGACGGGCGCGGACCGGCCGCACCCCCGGCACCGGGCCACGGCGGTGGTCACGTCGACGGCGAACACCTCCGACAGCGGACCGGCGAGGGCGTTGCCGTCGTACTCCCCCGAGGCACTCGGCTGGGCGTCCATGGTGGGCTCCTCTCCTGTCACGGCGTCCTGTCACGAGCCGGACCCGAAGCGCTCGGTCCGGATCCGGTCGGGGTGGTGGCCCTGCTCCACGAGCAGGCCGGACACGGACTCCACGAAGCCGGTCGGGCCGCAGACGTAGCAGGTCGGCTCGAAGTCGGCCGGCCACCCGTGCGCGACCAGGTCCTCCGGGCGGATCCGCCCGGGCGGGCGCGGGTCCTCCGCCGGGGCGGACCGCGTGTAGACGTAGGTCACGTCCAGACCACCGTCCTCGGCCGCGCGGCGCCGGAGCTCGGCCGCGTAGATCCGGTCGTCGCGGGCACGCACCGAGTAGATCAGCCGGAACGGCGCCCGGGTGACACCGGCCCGGGCCCGCATCATCGCCATCAGGGGTACGACGCCCGAGCCGCCCGCGACGAGCAGCACCGGCTCGGTCTGCTCGGGCCGCCAGACGAACCAGCCGCCGACCGGACCCCGCACCTCGACCTCGTCGCCGGTCGCCAGGTCGTCGGCCAGGAACGGCGACACCTCGCCGCCGGTCGTGCGCTGCACGGTGATCTCGATCCGGTCGCCGTCGGCCGGCGCGGCCAGGGAGTAGCTGCGGGCGGTCTGGTAGCCGTCGTCGGCGGTGAGGCGTACGTCGACGTGCTGGCCGGGCAGGTGACCCGGCCAACCGGGCACCTCGAGCACGAGCGTGCAGGCGCTCGGCGATCTCGGCCCGTCGCTCGACGAGGACGGCCGGCCGCCAGGTGCGGCGGGCCTTCAGTCCCCCTGGTACCGCTGCTCGCGCCATGGGTCTCCGTAGTCGTGGTAGCCGAGTTGCTCCCAGAAGCCGGGGTCGTCCTGGAGCATCAGGTCGATGCCGCGCACCCACTTGGCGGACTTCCAGAAGTACAGGTGCGGCACCAGCAGCCGGGCCGGTCCGCCGTGCTCGGCGGCGAGGTCGTCGCCGTCGTACTCGTAGGCGACCCAGGCCTGACCGTCGAGCAGGTCCTCGAGCGGCAGGTTGGTGGTGTAGCCGCCGTAGCTGTGCACCAGGGCGAAGTCGGCGGCGGTCTCGACGTCGGCGAGCAGGGTGTCGAGGGAGACGCCGCGCCACTCGGTGTCGAGCTTGGACCAGCGGGTCACGCAGTGGATGTCGACGGTGACGGTCTCGCTGGGGAGTGCCAGCAGCTCGGTCCACGTCCACCGGTGCACGTCGTCGGTCTCCGTGCGCACCGTGAACTCCCAGTCGTCGAGCGGGACGTGCGGTGTCGGTCCGGCCGAGAGGACCGGGAAGTCGTCGGTGAGGTACTGGCCCGGTGGCAGCCGGCCGTCGTCATCGTCCCGACGTCCGTGGAAGCCCCTGGTGATGACGCTCATGACACCTCCTCGGGGTCATCCTGCACCCCCGCTCGCACGCGGGGGCCACGGGATGTCCATGCCAGAGGCGCCCGCTTCACGGACCGGGCTCGGGCCTAGATGAAGGCCTGGCTCCCGACGTACGCCGTGACCGCCGCGGTCAGGACGGTCGTCGCCACGACGAACACGCCCGCGCTCGCGACGCCGAGGGCCTTCCGGCCCGGGCTTCCCTCGCGCGGCAGCACGGCCTGGCGGACCCGGTGGAGCAGGCCTCCCGCCCGGAGCACCAGGGCCCGCGCCCAGGCGTACTCGAGGGCCAGCAGGGCGAAGCCGATGCCGATGACGACGAGCCCCGGCCCCGGGAGGACGGTCATCGCGACGCCGGCCAGGATGACGAGAGGTCCGACCACGGTCACCGCGACCTTCACGAGCAGCGACCGGACCCTGCCCCGGTGCGACCAGGCGTCGATCCGGTCGAGCAGCTGCTGGGCGCGGGGCGTGGTGGTGACGTGGGTCATCGGTCTCCAGGTGCGTGGGGTGACCTCCATTGTCGGTGATGAGCCTGAGAGGTTTCTGAGCGGGCGGGCCGTTGCGCCGCTCCCGGTACGGCGGGACGCTGGACGGGCAACGCGGCCCCCAGGAGGCAGGAAATGAGCCAGCCGGCGATCAGCGTGGTCCCCGTCGACGTACCGGAGGGTCTCAACGTGATCCTCGGCCAGTCGCACTTCATCAAGACCGTCGAGGACCTCTACGAGGCGCTGGTGGGCACCTCGCCCCACCTGCGCTTCGGGCTCGCGTTCTGCGAGGCCTCCGGCCCCCGGCTGGTACGTCGCGCCGGGAACGACGACGCGCTGGTCGCGCTCGCGGTCGAGCAGGCGCTGGCGATCGGCGCCGGGCACTCGTTCGTGGTGTTCCTGCGCGAGGGGTTCCCGGTCAACGTGCTGAACCAGGTCAAGGCGGTCCCGGAGGTCTGTCACGTCTTCTGCGCGACGGCGAACCCGGTGCAGGTGCTCGTCGCCGAGACCGGTCAGGGCCGCGGCGATCCTGGGCGTCGTCGACGGCGGCTCGCCGCTGGGCGTGGAGGACGAGGACGACGAGCGGGACCGCAGGAAGCTGCTGCGTGACATCGGCTACAAGCTCTGAGGTGGCGCCGCGGCCCGGGCGTACGCCGCGCGGCTGATCTCGACCAGCTCGTCGAGCAGCGGCGGTACGTCGTCCTTCCACCACACCAGCCAGACCTCGATCAGCGGCGCGTCCTCGAGCGGGCGGAAGGCGACGCCGTGACGGGGATGCAGGGCGGCGGTGGCCTCGGAGGAGACCCCGACGACGCGCCCGGACGCGATCAGGTTCAGCCACTCGTCCACGCCGTGGGTCATCCGGAACCCGGCCGGCCTGGCCTCCGGTCCCCACAGGCCCTCGGTGGTGGTGCCGGAGTCGACGTCGACGGCCACGCTCTCGCCGGCCAGGTCGGCCAGGCGCATCGTCGCCTGCCCGGCGCGCGGGTGGTCCGCGGCGAGCACGGCGTACCGCCGCTCGGTGCCGACCTGGGCACGGTCGAGCCGGGGGTCGGTCACCGGCAGGCGGACGAGCGAGACGTCGCACCGCCCTTCCAGCAGCCCCGCGGTGGGGGTGTTGTGCTGCACGAGGACGAGGTCGCCCGACTGCCGGTCGTCCCAGGCCCGTTGTACGGCGACGGTGTGCTCGCCGAAGGCCGCCCAGGCGTAGCCCAGGGTGAGCATCGCGGGGCCTGCGGCGACCGCGGTCTCGAGCTGCGCGACGCCGGCGAGGATCCGCCGCGCGTGGACCAGGACGCGCTCCCCGGCCGGAGTGGTCTCGACGTGCCGGGTGGAGCGGGACAGGAGACGCAGGCCGACCACGGCCTCCAGCCGCTGCACCGATCGGGTGATGGACGCCTGCGAGGTCCGCAGGGCGATCGCGGCGTCGGTGAAGGTGCCCTCCTCGACGACCGCGACCAGCGCCCGCAGGTGACGGGTGTCCACATCCATACGGAAAGCGTATCGATGTCCCGGATGGTGCATTTCTCTTCGACCGCGGAGGCTCCCACACTCGCCACATGACCGCGACGACCTCCGCCGACCTGCAGGCCGTGGTCGACGCCGCCGTGGTCGACGCCGCGGTGGTCGACGCCGCCGGGGAACCGGCCCGGGGTCCGGCACGTGGCCTCGTGACGATGCTGGCCAGCGGTGCGAGCAACCAGGTGGGCGCGGCCGTCGGGGCGCACGCGTTCGCGACGATCGGGCCGCCCGGCGTGGTGGCGGTCCGGCAGCTCATCGCGGCGGCGGTGCTGCTCCCCACGGTGCGCCCGCCGGTCCGGCGGTTCACCCGGGCACAGTGGTGGCCG
Source organism: uncultured Actinomycetota bacterium (assembly GCA_963721775.1). Lineage (GTDB taxonomy): Bacteria > Actinomycetota > Actinomycetes > Propionibacteriales > Nocardioidaceae > Nocardioides. The sequence continues at coordinate 225,504 of CAVRMH010000044.1, forward strand.
GTGCTCCTGCTCGGCCTGTCGTTCGGGACGATGAACCTGGGCCTCTACACGGCGATCGACCGCATCGGGCTCGGCCTGGCCGTGACGCTGGAGTTCCTCGGACCACTCGCCGTCGCCCTGGCCGCCGCCCGTCGGCGGGTCGACCTGGCCTGCTGCCGTCGGCGCCGGCCTCGGGGTCTACGTCCTCGTGCTCCCCGGCGCCTCGACCGATGTCGTCGGCGTCGGGATGGCCCTGGTCGGCGCGGCCTCCTGGGCGGCGTACATCCTGCTCAACCGTCTCGCCGGGGTCCGGCTGCCCGGCCTCCAGGCCACCGCCGCGGCCAGCGGCGTCTCGGCGCTGGTGTACCTCCCGGTGGCGGCCGTGCTCGTGTCGACCGGGCGACTCGTGGGCCTGCCGCTGCTCTACGCGATGACGGCCGGCGTGCTCAGCTCGATCGTGCCCTTCGCGCTCGACCTCACCGCGCTACGCACCGTTCCGGCCCGCTTCTTCTCCCTCTTCATGAGCGTCCACCCGGTGCTCGCCGTCCTGGCCGGGGTGCTCCTGCTCCACCAGGTTCCCCGCCTGCACGAGGCCGCGGGCATCGCCGTGATCGTCGCCTGCAACGTCGTCGCCGTTGCCAGCCGTCGCGGCCGCGGACATCCTTGAGGTGACGCTGGGAGGTGGACAGTGGCGACGGACGAGAGCCCTCCCCAGCGGCCCGACACAGCCGCGTCCTCCGAGCGCGGCCCGTTGCCACGACGTACCGCGTGGCGGAGCGTGGCCCGCTGCATGGTCGCCACCGTGGGGATGCTCCGGCGAGGTGAGATCTCGTGGCCACGCACGTACGTCGGCCGACGCATCCGGTTCGGCGACGGGACGACCGGACGGGTCTACCGGGAGACCGCCGTGGACCGGACTCCCGCCCACCCCTGCGTCCTCGTCGTCACGTTCCGCCTGCGCGCCGTCCGCGGGCGGGGACACGCGTGGTTCCGCCGGGAGAGCCTGCTCAACACCCCGCTGTTCGTGGGGTTCCCGGGCTTCGTGTCGAAGCTGTGGCTCGCCCACGACGAGCGTGGTCGCTACCGCGGGATCTACCAGTGGGACGGAGTCGGGAGTGCCGAGCACTACGTCCGCTCCCTGTGGCGGGTGCTCGACCTGGTGAGTGAACCGGGCTCGATCGACTACCGCGTCCTGCCCGGCCTGCGGCGCGACGTGCTCGCGGACCCGCGTCCGGTCGACGGACCCGCACCCGCACCTGCAGACGCCGCCGCCTGGTGGCGACCGCTCGCCTAGGCTGGTGCCGTGGACGCGTGTCCTGCCTGCGGTCACTCCGCGAAGGTCCCCCGACGTACGTGGGTCGACCGGCTCTGGGGGCTGAGACCGTACTGCCCCGTCCGCGTGGCATCCTCCGAGCGGCTCGGGCCCGTGTGCGGGTGCACCCACCCGTGGCACGTGGCCGGCACGTGAACCAGGGCCTGCGGCTCAGTCGACGACGACCGGCGGGACGCCTTCGTCGTCGAGCAGGTGGGCCTCCTCGTGCTTCCGCGGAAGCATCAGCGCGGGAATGAGGGTCAGCACGACGAGCACCCAGCCCACCCAGTAGGTCTGGGCGAACGCATCGGCCGCGTCGACGAGGCCCTGCGCAACGGCAGCCGGGTCGAGGCCCAGCTTGGCGAACTCGGTCGGGTTCGTGTTGGAGAGGATCGCCGCCTGGGTCTCGGTGAGGCCGTCGGGCAGGCCCGGGATGCTGTCGGTGCCGGGGATGACCGGGGAGTCGTTCAGGTGGTTCGTCAGCAGGACCGACATCAGCGCCACACCGCACGACGACGAGACCTGCTGGGTGATGTTGAGCAACGTCGAGCCGCGGGCGACCTCGTGGTTCGCCAGCGTCTTCAGGGCCGAGGTGAACAGCGGCATCATCGAGGCGCCCATGCCGAGACCCATCACGAACAGCATCGCGATCAGCTGGGGGTACGGCGTGGTGGCGGTGACCTGGGTGAAGCCGAACATGCCGATGATGATGCCCAGCACCCCGAACGGCACGATCCGGCCGACGGGCATCTTGTCGACCAGCCGGCCGGCGATCGGCATCGTCACCATGGCGCCGATGCCCTGGGGGGCCACGAGCAGGCCCGCCTGCAGGGTGGACTCCCCACGGATCTGCTGGAAGTACGTCGGCACCAGCAGGAGGCTGCCGAAGAACGCCGCGGCGAACATGAACATCGTGATGATCGAGACGGTGAGGTTGCGGTTCTTGAACAGCCGCAGGTCGAGCAGCGGGTGCTCGGGACGGAAGCTGTGCCACACGAAGGCGAGCATCAGCAGGACGCCGACGAGCATCGACAGCCACACCCGCGGCGCGGTGAAGTCGCCCTCCTCGGCGGGCAGCGACGAGACGCCGAAGAGGAACAGCGCCAGGCCGGGCGACATCAGCGCCATGCCGAGGAAGTCGAAGGACTCCGACGGCTCGGGGCTGTCCTTCTCGAGCACGACCCAGGCGTATATGAGGGCTGCCACGCCCAGGGGCAGGTTGATCAGGAAGATCCAGTGCCAGCTGGCGACCTCGATCAACCAGCCGCCGAGGATGGGTCCCAGGATCGGGCCGAGCAGCATGGGTACGCCGAGGATCGCCATCAGACGACCCATCCGGTGCGGTCCGGCGGCGCGGGTCATGATCGTCATCCCCAGCGGCATCAGCATGCCGCCGCCGAGCCCCTGCAGCACGCGGAAGGCGATCAGCACGTTGATGTCCCAGGCCGTCGCGCACAGCACGGAGCCGGCGGTGAACAGGAAGATGGCGGTCAGGTAGAGCCTCTTGGTGCCGAACCGGTCGGCGGCCCAGCCGGTCAGCGGGATCACGGTGGCCAGGGCCAGGGTGTAGCCGGTGACCGTCCACGCGACCTGGGAGTAGGGGATCGGGTCGTCGGGGGTCCCGAACTCCTGCTGGAACGTCGGCAACGCGACGTTGACCACGGTGATGTCGAGGATCGACATGATGGCGCCGAGCACGACCACGCCGGCGATCTTCAGGACCGCACCGTCGATGTGGTCGGGGTACTGCGTCTGCGGGCTCTGTCCGGACATGCGGTCTCCCTGGCCGGAGGTTCCTGTGTCGTCCAAAGTTCTGGACCGAGCCTACCTCCGGCCCAGGCCGTGAACGGGGCCCACATCTGCTCCCGGAAACCGTTCGAGTCCAGGGCCGGGTCCGGCCCGGGCCCCTCCCGAGAGAGGCCCGGGCGAGGACGGCGGCTCACAGGTGGCCGAGGAGTACGCCTTCTCGTAGTACGCCGCCCGGTCCAGGAACACGGCCGGCACGATGTGCGCCTTGCCGCAGAGCTGGACGGCGATGAGGCGGCGGGTCCCCGGGTCCACCGAGTCGGGCAGGTAGCACGTGACCGGGGCGGACTTGCTCACCGAGACCACGATGCGCGCGAGGGCAGGGTGCGCCTTGCGCTGCGGGACGGAGTCACGACGCGCCTTCGCCAGCGGGATCCGGTTGTGGACCACCTGCTTCGCGCCCTGGTGGGCCTCGTACATGTAGCTCCAGGGCTTGACGTAGCCGGTTTCGCGCTCGCTCGCCTCGGTGCTCGTCTGGGCGGCATGGGCAACCCGCTCCCGGGCCATGGCCTCCTTGCGCTGAGCGACGTCGTACATGTAGCTCCACCGGTCGCCCGTGGGCGTCACGGCAGACCCGTTGCCCGGGGAGGTGGGGTGGTCGGCGTGCGCGCTGGTCGGAGCCAGCGCCAGGCCGGCGAGGAGGCCGGCGACGGACAGGGTCGCGACGCGGCGGGCCCGAACCCTGCGCGGGCCACGGGTCGTGTCTCGATCGGTGTTGGTGTTCATCTCTGGTGTTCCCTTCGGGTGGATCGGAGTCTCATCCCGAGATCTCTCCAGCCGGAGCCCCGGACACCGGGCCGGGATACAGAGGCCTAGATGACTGGAAGTTGGCGACGGACCCGCCGGGATCTCGAGGAGGTCACGCCGGGCAGAGGCGTCGGCGTGCCGGGGCTGCGGTCGAGGTGGTCTAGCCACGTCGGGACTCGCAGTGCCGCGCTGACGGGACACGTCCGGGCAGTTTCAGGCTCCGGCCCTCTCGAGGTCGCAGCTTGTCCGTCGGTATCGCGGCCTCCGCGGTCGCGCGGGTACATCCTCAGTACGTTCCTTGGGTACGGCGGCGACATGACGTCTACTCCCCCTGCACCCGGCGCTGAGCCTGAGGTCGTCCCCAGCGGTGCCCCCGGCGGTCCGAGTCCGATCGACCCCGACGGTCCCACCCCCGGCAGCGACCCCGATACTGAGCCGGGACACCGCTGAGTGCCGCGCTCAGATCGCCCGCAAGGCTCGAAACTCCAGACGTCGACGATTTCCTAGGCCGAGCCACGGTCACCGCGAAGGGACAGACTGTGAGGCCTACGACGTGAATCGGCTGCAGCCAGGAGTGCTTCTCGGCGGTCGGTACCGTCTTCATCGCATCGCGTCGGGAGGAATGGGAGACGTCTGGGCGGCGACGGACGACGTCCTGCAGCGGATGATCGCGCTCAAGGTGATGCGCCCCAACGCCGAGCACGAGGATTTGTTCGCCCTCCGCTTCCGTGACGAGGCGCTGCACTCGGCCAGGCCGATCCACACCAACATCGCCACTGTCTTCGACTATGGCGAGGACGACGGCTTGGCGTACCTCGTCATGGAGCTCGTCGACGGCAAGCCGCTGTCGCAGATGATCCACGAACGCGGCCCGCTACCCGCTGACCAGGTGCGTTCGGTGATGGGCCAGTGCGCCTTGGCGCTCGGCGTCGCGCACGCGGCCAGGCTGGTGCACCGCGACGTCAAGCCGGCCAACATCCTGGTCCGCGAGGACGGTCTCGTGAAGCTGACCGACTTCGGCGTCGCCAGGGCCGCAGATGCCTCCGGGCACACCCGTGCCGGGGACCTGGTCGGAACGCCGTCGTACATCAGCCCCGAGCAGGCGCTCGGCCGGCCAGCGACCGGCGCCTCGGACCTGTACGCCCTCGGGGTCGTCGGTCACGAGATGCTCTGCGGGGCCAAGCCCTTCGACAAGCCGACGCCCGTCGCCACCGCGATCAGCCACATCCACGAGGCTCCGCCGCCGCTGCCCGACGACGCGCCGGAGTCGCTGACCGGGGTGATCGAGGATCTGCTCGCCAAGGACCCCGCCGACCGGCCCGAGAACGCGCGCGCCGTCGCTGTCCGGCTCGGGCTCGCCGATCACGAGATCATGGGGCTGGCCCTCGGCCTGGCACAGGCGGTGTACGGCGAGTCGACGCTGAACGAGGACCCGGCACCCGACGCGGGACTGTCACCCGAGGACCTGTCGGCCACTGTGGCGGTCGATCGGGCTGCCCTGCTGGAGGACTAGAGTCCCGCGGCCCGGGTGCGCCATCGTCTGGTCAGCGGATCCCTGCCGTCAGGAGCTGACTGGCCCGAGGTCCTCGGTGATCAGCCAGTCGTTGCCCGTCCGCTCGACCTGTAGCCTCCGGGTCTCCTCCTCCTGGCCCTGCCGGTCGTGTAGGTCAGGCGGGCGGTGACGACGTCACCGTCCGTCGAGACGGCGCGCACGCTGACGTCGTCGATGGTGCTCCAGAAGCCGACGTAGCCGGGGCCGCGCAGCCCCGGCCTCGGCCCGGGGCTGCTCGCCAGTACTTCCAGGCGCTCCGGGTGTTCCCGGGCAGCAGGGTGTAGTAGTCGGCCACGGTCCGCGCCGCGCCCGGGTCGGACTTCGGCGGGGTCCCGCTGGAGGACGGCGGTGCGGACGACCGCGTCGGAGACGGGGTGCCCGAGGTGGTCGCGGAGGTGCCCGGCTCGCCCGCCTGCTCCGGGGATGGTGTGTCCGTGCTCGAGCCAGTGCCAGCCGACGGGTCGGGACCGGCGCGGTCGAGCAGCACGGCGCCGGTGATCCCGGTCAGCAGGAGCAGGAGCAGCACGCCCACGAGAAGTGGCCAGCGGGCGCGGCGGTCACGCCCGGCCGGCGGCGTCTCCACGGCGGCCGTGGCGGGCGCCACCGGTGTGGCGGACGGCGCAGGCGGCGCGGGTTCGACCGGACCGGTCGTGGCCAGCGTCCCGGGCGAATGGTGTCGCTCGTGCAGTCGACGTAGGGCGTGGGCCGCGTCGGGCATCGTCCAGCGGGACTCCGGTCCGGGTCCAGCATCCGTCCGATGGCGTCGGTCAGGAAGCCGGCGTGCTCGGGATGCGGTGGGCGCGTCTCGGCGATCGCGGCGAGAGTCGCGATCGCGTTGCCGCGGTCGGCGATCGGCGGCACCCCCTCGACAGCGGCGTAGAGCGTGGCACCCAGCGCCCAGACGTCGGCCGCCGGTGTCGGATCCGCGCCGCGCGCGAGCTCCGGGGAGAAGTAGAGCGGCGTGCCCATCACCAGGCCCGTGCGGGTCAGCTGTTCGTCACCATGGGTGCGGGCGATCCCGAAGTCGCTGATCTTGGCCGTGTCACCCGCGATCAGCACGTTCCCGGGCTTGACGTCACGGTGGACGGTGCCTTGCCTGTGGGCGGCGGCGAGTCCGTCGGCCACCTGTGCGCCGATGGCGGCGACCCGCTCCGGGTTTAGCCCACCGTCCCGGGCCAGCGATCAACTGGTAGAGGAACTCGCCGGGGACGTACTCCATGACCAGCCAGATGTGGTCGTCGGCCTCGACCGCGTCGAACACCGACACCACATGGGGATGCTGCAGTGCCGCGGAGGAGCGCGCCTCACGCAGCGCACGCGCCAGGTGGGCACGGACTCACCGGGCAGGGCGCCCACCTGCTTGACGGCCACCTCGCGGCCGAGCAGCTCGTCGCGGCACAGCCACACCGTGCCCATGCCGCCGCGGCCGACGGCGCGGAGCACGACGTACCGTCCCGCGATGATTTCCGCGCCATTGCAGTGCCCTTACCCAGACACGGCGGCCGGTATCCCCTCGGCGGCCCCATCCTCGGGTGGCGGCGCTCGACGACGTGGCACTCCCGATGGGTCCCGGCCCTGCAGCTGATCGGGTCGCTCCATACCGCCTGGTCGGTTGGTTCGGTGAAAATGGTCCCGTGCTCGGACTGGAGATGGTGGTGCTGCTGGGGGTCGCCCTGGTCATGTGCGGCGCGCTCGCGCGCCGATATCCGATCGCGCCCGCGATCCTGCTGGTGCTGGTCGGCGTGCTGGTCGGGTTCGTGCCGCAGCTGCGGCCCGTGCAGCTGCCGCCGGAGGTGGTGCTCCTGCTCTTCCTGCCGGCGCTGCTCTACTGGGAGAGCCTGACCACCTCGCTGCGCGAGATCCGCAACAACCTGCGTGTCGTCGTCCTCACCAGCACCGTCCTGGTCGTCGCCACCGCGGCCGCGGTCGCGGTGGCGGCGCACGCGCTCGGCCTCGAGTGGGGGTCGGCCTGGTCGGCGCCGCGCTCGCTCCGACCGACGCAACCGCGGTCGGCGTCCTGGCACGCGACCTGCCGCGGCGCACGGTGACCGTGCTTCGCGCCGAGAGCCTGGTCAACGACGGGACCGCGCTGGTGCTCTACGGACTGGCCGTCGGCGTGACCGTCGGCGAGCAGCAGCTGACCGGCTGGCACGTGACCTGGTGCTGGCGCTGGCGTACGGCGGAGGCGTGCTGGCCGGCGTACTGGTCGGCATGGTCAGCTGGCAGGTGCGTCGCCGCATGGACGACCCGATGCTCGAGGCCATCGCGATGCTGGTGACTCCGTTCGCGGCGTTCCTGCTGGCCGACGTCATCCACGCGTCCGGCGTACTGGCGGTTGTTTCCTGCGGGCTGTTCATGAGCCAGGTGACGCCGCGCATCACCGGGGGCGGCGACCCGGCAGATCGTCATCCCGTTCTGGCGCTCTCCACCACCGTGCTGAGCAGTGTGCTCTTCGTGCTGATCGGCCTCTCGGCGAATCCGCGTTCCGTGGCCTCACCAGCACCTCGCTTCTCGACGCGCTTGCCGACACGCTCGTGGTGACTGCCGTCGTGATCGGGGTGCGGTGGGCGTGGACCTACACAACGCCGTACCTGATCCGGGTCCTCGACCGCCGTCCGGAGCAGCGGCTGCGGCGGATCGGTGCTCGCCAGCGCACGGTGAGTGCGGTGGCCGGCTTCCGCGGCGCGGTCTCGCTCGCCGCGGTTCTCGCCGTGCCGCACACCGTGGACTCGGGTGCCCCGTTCCCGGACCGGGACCTGATCGCGCTGATCACCTGCGGCGTGATCGTGCTGACCCTGCTCCAGGCGCTGTTGTTGCCGGCGGTGGTGCGGTTCGCGCGGCTGCCTGTCGACAATTCGGTCGCCGAGGAGCTCCGGCTCGCCGAGGAGTTCACCCTCGACGCGGCCATCGAGGCCATCGACGCCACAGCCGCCGAGCTCGGCACCGGTGAGGCGGTCGTCGAGCGGGTCCGGCACGAGCTGGACAAGCAGCGCAAGCTGCTCGCAGCCTCCGGGTCAGACGGCGACCCGGTCGTCCAGCACCACGACCAGTACACGAGCCTCTTGCTCGCCCTCGTGGCCCGCCGACGCGAAGCCGCTGCTCCAGCTGCGGGACGAGCAGCAGATCGACGACATCGTGCTGCGCCGGGTCCAGGCGCAGCTCGACATCGACGAAGTGCGCATCTCCCGGACCAACCCGGTTGTTGAGTGAGGGAGAGCAGCAGCAACAGTCAGACCGGTGTGCCGGCGATGGATCGAAGTGGCAGCAGCGCCGATGATCGGTCTGGAGCGGCACGTCCCCGGACGGGCAGGAACCGTCACTCTGCGCCCGGACCTTCTGACTGGCTGCAAACCCACGGAGACGTTGAAGTGTGGGATCGGAGCGACGTCGCAGCAATCGCCGAGCCGAACCAGTGGCGTGCCGCGTGACGGTGGCAGACCGAGACGACGCACCATGCATGCCTGCGAGGGGAGCGGCCTCCATGAGGACGCCGCCGAACGTTCAGGCCGCGACCGCCCCTGGCATCGAGGTCGGGGCGCACGCGCAGGTGTCCGAACAGGGGAGGAACACGCGCGCGGCGTGCCCGCAGTACGGGCAGGGCATGTCGTGCGACAGGTGCTTCGGGTTGGCGGTGCCGAGGGAATCCCACATGGCCCTGCTCCTTTCATGGTCTGCCGGGTGGCGGTGCGGCGGTTGATCTGGCTGGTGCGCCTACCATCGCGCCAATCACTGAGGAACCGCTGAAGGACCGCTCGAGCCGCGCCCTGTTCTGCGGCCCGACGGCGCATCCCCTCGTCCAGTGCGAGGCAAGCGTGGAGGGCGCGCGGGCGTCGGCCAGGTCGTTGACCCGCATGCCGGGCTCGCTTCCCCCGTGAACTGGGGTTGAGGGCGAACCGGCGGTGGACGATGCTGAAGGTCCAGCCGGTCAGGGGAGTGCGAATGTCGGTCCAGCGGTCGGTCCAGGATGGTGTCAACCGGGTGCTGCGTCCGATCGGAGTGCAAGTCGTGCGCGGTTACAGCACCGATCCGGCGGTCTCACCGATGGTGTCCGCGCGCCGAACCCGCACCCAGGCAAGGGATGCGGGCCTGTCCGTCGAGGACTACCTCGAGCACGGAGTAGACCCGGGACCACTGGGCGCACGCTCGATGCGATGTTCCGGCTGGGGAGTCGGCGATCCCGTCGACCGGATCTGCGAGATCGGGCCGGGCGCGGGCCGGTACACGATCCGTGTGATGGACGCCTTGAGACCGGACGTCTACGAGGTGTACGAGACCGCCCCTGACTGGCGCCGCTACCTCAAGGAGCTCTGTCCTGGGCTCGTCGTCCAACTGACGGACGGACTCACGCTCGGCGCCACCGGGTCGCATCGGTCGGGCTGGTCCATGCGCACAAGCTCTTCGGTTCGTACCCTTCGCGACGACCTTGAGCTACCTCACCGAGATGGCTCGGGTCTACGTCGGGTGGTGTGTCGTCTTCGACATCATCAGTGAGGGCTGCATCGATGACGATGCGACGCACGCGTGGCTGTCCCGGCCACGCGAAGCGGCGAACTTGTCGGTCATTCCGCGATCGTTCGTCGTGGAGCTGCTGACCGGGCGCGGGCTGGAGCTGTCAGGCAGCGAGCTCGTCCCGCTCGGTCGCGACCTCGTGCGAACCGAGCTGCTGGTTTTTCGCAAGCCCTGAGCTGCAGGCGCCTGGTCAGCGCCGCCCGATCATCGACGGGAGGAGTTCGGGGCCAGGCCGCCCAAGCCGTCAGACCAGATCGGCAGCGTCCACGCGGATCGCGATCTGCATCCGGTTGGTGCCTGTCGAACAACCGCGACAGGTGGGCCTTCTCGGCCGGCGCCAAGGGGGTAGAGCATGCGGAGCGCCAAGCGTTGATGCGGTCGCCCGCTGAGGCAGGCGGTGCGGATGGGCGCGGCCCGCGTCGTCACCGATCGGCCCGAGGCGTTGGGAGGGCCTGTTGATCACTGCTGGGCGTGTCTGCTTCACCAACATCCTCGTTGTCCCGCCAACGGGTCCGTCGGCCACCGGCCTTGCCGCGGTCGCGGGCGGTTCCGGTCCCAGGTCGGTAATTGTGCGGATTGACAGTCTGCGTCACGCCACGGCCGCCTCTCACCCATCGGTCCGACCTTGACAGCACCTGGGAGAAGCCTCGATTGAAGGACCACCAACCGCGCTCGGGCGCACATGCCGGTGACGGCGCACACGGACCGACCCCGTGATGGTCAGGTCCGCTGCCGAGCGCTTCCGGCCGAGAACTGACAACCATCCGCACGGGACGAAGGTGACGATCATGTTGACACGAACGAGGACACGGAGGATCGCGGTGGGAGGGGCCGCCGTACTGCTTGCCGCGGCAGGCACGGTGGCCGCCAACACCGCAGCCGGGGCGGGCGGTGGCGGCGGCGGCGGCGACCACGACGGACATAGAGGGCATGCGGGGAGCAGCGAAAGGGTCGTCCTGCATGGCGTCGACGGCAGCAGGCTCGGCTGGGTGACCCTGCGTCAGCAGAGCGACCGGATCGTGGTCACCGGACTGGCCCGGTCGCTCACGCCGGGCTTCCACGGCTTCCACATCCACGCGATCGGGCTGTGCGAGGCGAACGCGGCCAGCGGGCCGTTCACGACCGCCGGCGGTCACTACACGGGCGGTACAACCACGGCGACCACGCGGGTGACATGCCGTCCCTGCTGGTGACCGATGACGGGAAGGCGTACACGCAGTTCGTCACCGACCGGTTCACCCTCGCCGACCTCCGCGACGCGGACGGCTCGGCGGTGATGGTCCACGGTGGGCGCGACAACTTCGCGAACATCCCGTTGCGCTACGTCACCGGCACACCCCCCACCCCCGGTCCCGACGCAACCACCCTCGCCACCGGTGACGCCGGCGCGCGTGTGGCGTGCGGGGTCATCGACTAAGGGGGTTGTCCCGAAGTGCACGGCGATGGTCTGGGACCCGGCGACAGAACCCTGGTGACGAGCCAAGTCATCGTCAGCGCAGACTGCCCGCGATGTCGAGGGTGTTCTGCTCGACCTCGCTGCCCAGCGTCGCGTCCACCTCCAGCTCGAGTACTGGCTCCGGTCCGCAGGACGCACGGCGCACCCGGGAACTGTCCCGGCTGCGCCGTTCTGTTCGCTGGAGACCTCGTTGCCGCCCTTGGCGCCTTGGGTGTCCGCCACGAACAGGACCATCGGGCGTTGGTCGGAGTCCTGCGAGGTCTGGTCCTGAGGGGTGAAGGTTCGATCGCCCTGGGTCTCGGCCAGCGCCCTCGAAGTACATGAACGGTTCCAGGAGGCGATCTCCCTCCACCCGGCGAGGGCTGATCGCCGTGATCGTCTCCCGCCGTTCAAGGCTCCGTCGGCCCCGCCTTGCCCACAGGAGATGGTCACCTCGGGGAACGCCACCGTCGATCCGTCGGGGCGGGTCACCACGAACGTGCTGACAGGCCCCGAGGGGTCGACCGTGACGGTGTCGGTGCGGTCGTCCTCATCCGCGAGTCGCGCCGCAGTGCCCGCCACCGTCAACACGACGACGGCGGCCGTGCCGACCACGACGACACGGCGACGGCGACGGCGCACCGCGGACCGGCGGGCCACCCGCCGGTTCGCGTCCGGTGGCGGCACCAGCGCGGAGTCCAGCCGCTCGTAGGCGGCCCTGATCTGGTCGTCGCTGGTCATCTTCTCAGTCCTCTCCTGCCGGTCGCGTCGACCCGCGCAGCGGGCCGTGCTCGCGCGCATGCTCCCGGAGCCGCTCAGTGCCACGGGACAACTGGCTCTTCACCGTTCCTTCCGAGCAGCCCATCCGCTCGGCGATACGACGCACGTCGAGGTCCTCTACGTACCGCAACGCCAGAGCGGTGCGCTGGCGGGGCGAGAGGGTGGCGAGCGCGTCGATCAACCATGCGTCCGTCTCACCCACCACGTTCACCGGCGCGTCGGCAGGTGGGCTGGCGAACAGCGGGAGTTCTCGCCGCAGGCGACGCAACCGATCGATGTTGAGGCGCACCATCACCGTCCGGGCGTACGCCGCCGGCTCCTCGAGCCGGGATCGTCCCCACCGTTCACCGAGACGTGCCAGCGTCTCCTGCTAGGTCCCACGCATCGTGCGGGTTGGCCGTCAGCGCGTGGGCGAGGCCCAACAGCGGGCGGGCCTGCACCTCCACGAACTCCGCGAAGTCCGCGTCCGTCCCGCGGTCGAGCCGTTGGTCCATCGTCGGCCTCCGAGGCGTTGTCTTCACCCACTATTCCTTGACCAGGACGCGGCCCGAAACGTTGAGGCGGCCGCGGAACTTCTGCACTGGAGTGTCGGCCCGCGACCGTTTCAGGCACCTTGTTCCGGCGAGCACCGCAACATCTCGCCCCGGCGCTTCGACGGCTGATCCGAAAGCGGTCATCGTCATGGACGGAATCTGGGCCTCGATGGCCCGAACGGAGCATGGCGCCGTCCCGGCGCTGCTGCGACGGTTGATGGGCATGCACCGCCCATCTCAGGGGGTAGGCCATGGCGTTGCCGGCACACGTCCCCGGGCTGATCCCCCGGGATACGCTGGCGCGCCGCCGCAGCCGGTGCAACTGCCGGCATGTGCGCCGTCCTGACCGCCCGCCACCTCGAAGCTCGAGCCCTGAGGCAGCCGATCCCACTTCACCGCCGACGACGACGGCCTCGCACTTCCCACCGTCCGACCTCCGCCCCGAACGATCCGCACCGACGTCCGCCGGGTCCCCCTCACTACCTTCCAGGGCTGACCTCGACAGCCTCACCCAGCTGTCGCCCACGCCGTGCCGTGGACCGAGTTCGCCGGCAACCCAGAGACCGGCCGCGAACTGGCGCTTCATGTCGGGAAGCGCGCCATCGCGATCAGGTCCGACGGCTACCTGAGGGAGGTCGCGGTCTGGAGCACCGGGGTGACCCGGACCAGGACTACGGCCTGCGCTTCGTCGACTGGGCCGGCAACGTCGACAAGGTCAAGGGCGTTCCGGCCTGGTACGACCGTCTGGCCTTCGGACCCGACTCCGTCTACTTCGTCCGTCGGCACGCGATGTGGTCGTGGTCCCGCGGGCAACCAGCGCCGGTGCTCGAGTTCCGGGCGGCAGACCTGGCGGGTCGAGCCCCCGGATCATCCGAACATCCTTGGCTGGCCTGCTGGACGACGACGACCCCGTCATCCGGGTCACCCGCGTTGTAGACGGCAAGAAGATCTCGCAGCTGTACTCGCGGGCTCGCGGCGCCGTACCGCTCCCGCCTTCGTGGTGGCTCTCCCCGGATCAACCTTCGCAGGTGCGCACCAACCACGCCGGACGGATCTGGTCCGCCTACGACAGTCGCACCTACCAGCCCCTGTGGAGCCGCACCTACGTCGATGCACGCGGGAAGCCGATCTCGGGCCTGACATGCGCCGTCTCGGCGCCCGCAAGCTGTTGCTGACGTCCGCCTCGGACCGGCGGGCACTGGTCCTCGACGCCCGGACGGGCCAGGTCCTCCGACGCCTACGGCTGCCCAGCCTCGAGATCGAACCCGAGGACGCCGACCACTTCGTCTACCCGGCCTACGACGGTCAGCCCAACCCTCTCCTGGACCCCGCCGACTTCTTCGCCGCGCCCTGGGCGCTGGACTGGCCCAACGTGCTGGTCCGCTGCTCCCTCCGCGGTTCCTGCGAGCGCGTCGCCCGTGTGCAACCCGCCACGAAGTCGCTGGTCATCGGGACCACACATCTGTTCCCTGGCTGGCAGTAGAGCACGGCCCAGATGGGAAAACCACCAGGAATGGCCGGGACACCGCCGGACACCAGACCCCTCGGGAGCCACCCATGCGCGCCGCACCCCGCACCATTACCGGCCCGGTCCTGCTAGCCCTGTTGGCGATTGGCGCGAGCGGCTGCACCTCCGATCCCGAGGCCTCCACCCCGGACAAGAGCCCCCGCCAGTCCGCCGACCCGACGGTTCGGCCCACACCAACGTCGGCGCCGACGCCGCGACCCACCCGCGGTCCGGAGCTGCTCACCGCCACCGAGGCGACCCCGCCGTACGGGAGGTTCGGCGCCCCCTCGATCTTCCGCACCGGTAACGGAACCACCATGGTCATCTACGAACCGACCTGGCCGGGTCAACGCACGACCTACCGCCTCTACGACCGACGGTGGCGGCCCCGAACCCCGCTGCTCCGGCTCCCCATGTCCCTCGGGATCCAGCGCACCACCGCAACCGACTTCATCGGCAGCACCTCGCTCTCCCTCAAGGACGGCACCGAGCTCCACAACTGGGTCACCGTCGACTCGGCCGGACGCGTGCACGAGGTCGCGCACCAGCCACGAGGCAACTCTCCTGCGCGCCCGCGGCCCGGCGACCTGCATCTGGAAGGGGACGGATACCACCGCTTCGCCTACCGTCCCTCGTCGGACACCGTGTTCCGCAAGCCCCGGCAACCGTGGGAGGGCCCCGGGTTCAGCTGGTACGTCGACCGCGGCATGATCTGTGCGATGGGCTCCGGCAGCCCGACGGACGGGGTGCTGCACATCTCCCTCGATGAGGGCCGCACCTTCACCGACGTTGCGACGGCCGGCGTCCTCCCGGCCGACAGCGGGCCGCGGCTGCAGGCCTGCCATCTCACCAAGGATCGTGTGGTCGTGGAGACCGGTGGTGAGTACCCTCGGTGGCTGCACACCCTCG
>CAVRMH010000045.1:0-11453 GCA_963721775.1 uncultured Actinomycetota bacterium
AAGCGGGCGTCGTCCTCGCCGAACCCGGCCGCGTCGGCTGCGTAGGGGGTGAGCTTGTAGACCATGTTGACGCCGTGGTCGATGCGCACCCGGCCCTGGCCGTCGACCAGCCAGCGGCCGACCTGGGCCGGACGCGGCGCCGCCTCTGGTTTCGCCGCAGCCGGCGCGGCGGCGCCGAGGAGGCCGGGGAGTCCGAGGGCGAGCAGCAGGGCGACGACGGCGCGGGTCATGTCGCGTCAACGACATGACCCGCGACGGCGTTACGCCAGGGTCGCGAGAGTCTCGTTGAGGGTCTTCGACGGACGCATCACGGCGGCGGCCTTCTCGTCGGGGCGGTAGTAGCCACCGATGTCGACCGGCGTGCCCTGAACCGCGAGCAGTTCGGCGACGATCGTCGACTCGTTCTCGGCGAGCGCCTTCGCGACCGGCGCGAACGCGCCGCCAGCTCGGCGTCTTCGGTCTGCGCGGCCAGCTCCTGAGCCCAGTAGAGCGCGAGGTAGAAGTGGCTGCCGCGGTTGTCGATGGTGCCCAGTTTGCGGCCCGGGGACTTGTTCTCGTCGAGGAAAGTTGCCGGTGGCGGGGTCGAGCGTGTCGGCGAGGACCTGGGCCTTCGCGTTGCCGGTGTCTGCGCGAGGTGCTCGAAGCTCACGGCGAGCGCGAGGAACTCGCCGAGGCTGTCCCAGCGCAGGTAGTTCTCCTCGAGGAGCTGCTGCACGTGCTTCGGGGCGGAGCCGCCGGCGCCGGTCTCGAACAGGCCGCCGCCGTTCATCAGCGGAACGATGGAGAGCATCTTGGCGCTGGTGCCGAGTTCGAGGATCGGGAACAGGTCGGTGAGGTAGTCGCGCAGCACGTTGCCGGTGACGGAGATGGTGTCCTGGCCCTTGCGGATCCGCTCGAGGGAGAACGCGATCGCGTCGACCGGCGCCATGATCCGGATGTCGAGGCCGTCGGTGTCCCCGGGTGTCGCTCTGCGGGAGGTAGTCGTTGACCTTGGCGATGAGGTTGGCGTCGTGGGCGCGTCCCTCGTCGAGCCAGAAGACCGCCGGGACACCGGTGGCGCGGGCGCGGGTGACGGCGAGCTTCACCCAGTCCTGGACCGGGACGTCCTTGGTCTGGCACATCCGCCAGATGTCGCCGGCGCTCACGGCGTGCTCGAGGACGACGTTGCCGTCCTGGTCCACGACGCGGACGGTGCCGGTGGCGGGGATCTCGAAGGTCTTGTCGTGGCTGCCGTACTCCTCGGCGGCCTGGGCCATCAGGCCGACGTTGGACACCGAGCCCATGGTGGCCGGGTCGTAGGCGCCGTGCTTGCGGCAGTCGTCGATCACGACCTGGTAGATGCCGGCGTAGCTGCTGTCCGGGATCACGGCGAGGGTGTCCGCCTCGTTGCCGTCCGGGCCCCACATGTGGCCGGAGGTGCGGATCATCGCCGGCATGGAGGCGTCGACGATGACGTCGCTCGGCACGTGCAGGTTGGTGATGCCCTTGTCGGAGTCGACCATGGCCAGCGCCGGACCGGCGTCGAGGCCGGCCTGGACGGCGGCCTTGATCTCGTCGGCCTCGGGCAGCGACTCGACGCCCTTGAGGATGGCGCCGAGGCCGTCGTTGGGGCTGACGCCGGCCGCCGCGAGCGTGTCGCCGTACTTGGCGAACAGGTCCGGGAAGAAGACGCGCACGACGTGCCCGAAGATGATCGGGTCGGAGACCTTCATCATGGTGGCCTTCAGGTGCACCGAGAACAGCACGTCGTCGGCCTTGGCGCGGGCGATCTGCTCGGTGAGGAACTCGCGCAGCGCGGCGACCCGCATGACGGTGCCGTCGACGATCTCGCCGGCGAGGACCGGGACGGACTCGCGCAGCACGGTGGTGCTGCCGTCGTCGCCGGCGAGCTCGATCCGGAGCGAGCCCTCCTTGGCGATGACCGCGGACTTCTCGTTGGACCGGAAGTCGTCGGCGGTCATGTGCGCGACGTTGGTCCTGGAGTCGGCGGACCAGGCGCCCATCGAGTGCGGGTGCTTGCGGGCGTACTGCTTGACCGAGGCCGGGGCGCGGCGGTCGGAGTTGCCCTCGCGGAGGACCGGGTTGACCGCGCTGCCCTTGACCTTGTCGTAGCGGGCGCGGACGTCCTTCTCCTCGTCGGTCTTCGGCTCGTCGGGGTAGGCCGGGAGGTCGTAGCCGTGTTCCTGGAGCTCGGCGATGGCGGCCTTGAGCTGCGGGATCGAGGCGCTGATGTTGGGCAGCTTGATGATGTTGGCCTCGGGCTTCGTGGCCAGCTCCCCCAGCTCGGCGAGCGCGTCGTCGATGCGCTGGTCCTCGGGCAGGCGGTCGGCGAACTGCGCGAGGATCCGGCCGGACAGCGAGATGTCGCGGGTCTCGACGGACACGCCCGCCGCAGCGGCGTACGCCTCGACGATCGGCAGCAGCGAGTAGGTGGCGAGCGCGGGCGCCTCGTCCGTGTGCGTGTAGATGATCTTCGAGGAATTCGGGCTGTCCGTCACCGGGGCTCCGTTCGAGTCGCAGATAGTGTCTTGACGTCAAGATACCTTACGCCGGCGCCGAGACGGCCGGCGCCCCCATCCTGCCTCGGCAGGGACGGGGGCGCGAGGGGCTGTCCGGGAGCGACGGTCAGCCGTCCCGCTGCTCCCCGTCACCCTCGATCACGACGAGGTCGAAGTGCTCGTCGAGGCGTACGTCGACCGTGGTCCCGTCCTCGCGGGTGACCTCCACCTCCCAGGTGGCGCCGTTCTCGGAGTCGCGCTCCACCGAGTTGGCGGTGCCGCCGTGCGTGAGCGCCAGGGCGGCCTGTCTCGCCTGGTCCGCCTCGGCACCGGTGACCGTGACGTCCCCGTCGTCGCCGCTGTCTCCTCCGGCCACCGCCACGCCCCCGGCGGTCGCCACCGCCGCCAGGGCGACTCCCGCCGCTGCCGCGACGCGCTGCTTCCTGTTCATCGCTCCTCCTGCGGGTGCTCCTGCTCTCAGGGACCAGCCTGCACCCGCCCACCTGAAGCGGCGCTGAACGGCGGCTTCAGCAGCCGTTCAGCGCACGTTCAGCGATCCCGTGCCACCGTGGGGTCATGCGGATCCTCGTCGTGGACGACGACGCCCGGGTGGCCCGGGCCGTGACCCGCGGGCTCGAGGCGGAGGGCTTCGCCGTCGACGTCGCCGCGGACGGCTCCGAGGGTGAGTGGCTGGCCACGGAGTTCGCGTACGACGCCCTGGTGCTCGACGTGATGCTGCCCGGGGTCGACGGCTACGAGCTGTGCCGCCGGCTGCGCAAGGCCGGCAACTGGACGCCGATCCTGATGCTGACCGCGAAGAACGGTGCGGACGACGAGGTGCTCGCGCTCGACACCGGCGCCGACGACTTCCTGGCCAAGCCGTTCTCGTTCGGCGTGCTCGTCGCCCGGATCCGGGCGCTGCTGCGCCGGCACGGCGACGAGCGCCCCGCCGTGCTCAGCGCGGGCGACCTGAGCCTCGACCCCGCCGCGCACCGGGTGCTCCGCGGCGACCAGCCGGTCGAGCTCACCCCGAGGCAGTTCGCGCTGCTGGAGTTCCTGATGCGGCGGGCCGGGGAGGTGCAGCCGAAGCGGGTGATCCTCGAGCACGTGTGGGACTTCGCGTTCGACGGCGACCCCAACATCGTCGAGGTCTACGTGCGGCAGCTGCGCATGCGCATCGACCTCCCGTTCGGCCGTCAGTCGCTGCGCACCGTCCGCGGCACCGGCTACGTCCTCGACGCGGACGGTGGCTGATGGCCGGCCCCGCACGGTGGCGCCCCCGTTCGGTCCGGGCCCGCAGCACGCTGCTCGCGGTGCTGGCCGTGACGGTCGCCCTGGTGCTCGCCTCCCTGCTCCTCGTCGGCACGCTCAGCCGCTCCCTGACCCGCGCCGAGGACGACCAGGCCAGGGCCCGGGCGGCCGAGCTCGCGGCGCTCGCCGGGTCGGGCGACCTGCCCGCCGAGGTCGCGGGGGTCGGCGACGACTCGCTGGCGCAGGTGGTCGCCGCGGACGGCACCGTGCTCGCGGCGTCGGCCAACATCACGGGCCGCCCGGCCGTCAGCGACTTCGTCCCCGCCGGCGTCGGGCCCGCCGTACGCACGATGCGCGACCTGCCCGATGACCAGGAGCGCGAGGACTACCGCATCTGGGCGCTGCGGACCACCACGCCGGACGGCCCCGCGACCGTCTACGTCGGGCCCAGCCTCGAGGCGTCGCAGGAGACGGTGTCCCGGCTGACCCGGAGCCTGCTGGTCGGGCTGCCGCCGCTGATCCTGCTGCTGGGGCTGGCCATCTGGTACGTCGTCGGCCGCGCGCTCAGGCCGGTCGAGGCGATCCGCGCCGAGGTGGCCGCGGTGTCCGCGCACGACCTGGGCAGGCGCGTCCCGGTGCCGGCCACCGGCGACGAGGTCGCCCGCCTGGCCACCACGATGAACGCGATGCTGGCGCGGCTCGAGGCGTCCGACACGCAGCAGCGCGAGTTCGTCGCCAACGCCTCGCACGACCTGCAGAGCCCGCTGACCGCGTTCCGGGCCGAGCTCGAGGTGGCGCTGGCCCATCCCGAGAGCACCGACTGGACGGCCACGGCGCGCAGCCTCTCCGCCGAGAGCGCACGGATGGAGTCGCTGGTCGCCGACCTGCTGTTCCTGGCCCGAGCCGAGGACGCCACGCTCCCCGAGCCTCGGCTGCTCGACCTCGACGACGTGGTCCGGGAGGAGGTGGAGCGGCTCCGCCCCTCCTCCGGCGTCGCCGTGCACGCTGACGTGACGGCCGCCCCGGTGCGCGGGCGCCGCGAGGACCTGGCCCGGATGGTGCGCAACCTGCTCGCCAACGCCACCGGCCACGCCGCGACGAGGGTCGACCTCTCCCTGGTGCCGGACGGCGACCGGGTCGTGCTCGCGGTGCAGGACGACGGGCCCGGGGTGGCTGCCGAGCACCGCGACCGCATCTTCGACCGGTTCTACCGGGTCGACGCCGCCCGCGACCGGGGCCGCCCCGGGACCGGGCTCGGCCTCGCGATCGTCCGGTCGGTCGCCGAGGGGCACGGCGGGTCGGTCCGGCTGGAGGCGGGATCACGCTTCGAGGTCCGGCTGCCCTGCGGCTGAAAACGGTTCTTTCGGGCCAGTCCGGCACGGCGTACGGCGGGGTAGCGTCGAAAGCCAGGACCGACGAGGGAGGCCGCCATGAGCGACACGACACCGACCACCGTGCAACGCCTGGCCGCCGAGTTCCTCGGCACCTTCGTGCTCGTCTTCGGCGGCTGCGGGTCCGCGGTGCTCGCCGCGGGGTTCGTGGACGACGGCGGCGTGCACCTCGGCATCGGCTTCGCCGGCGTCGCCCTGGCCTTCGGCCTCACCGTGCTGACGATGGCCTACGCCGTCGGCCACATCTCGGGCGGCCACTTCAACCCCGCGGTCACGCTCGGCCTGGCCGCCTCGGGCCGGTTCGCCTGGCGCGACACCCTGAGCTACATCGGGACCCAGGTGGCGGCCGCCGTCGTCGCGGCGACGGTGCTGTTCATCGTGGCCTCGGGCGTCGACGGGTTCTCGGCCTCGGAGTCGGGCTTCGCCACCAACGGGTACGGCGACCGGTCGCCCGGCGGCTACAACGTGCTGAGCGCGCTGGTGATCGAGCTCGTCCTCACCGCGGTCTTCCTCTACGTGATCCTCGGCGTCACCGACACGCGCGCGCCGAAGGGCTTCGCCCCGATCGCGATCGGGCTGGCGCTGACCCTGATCCACCTGGTGAGCATCCCGGTGACCAACACGTCGGTGAACCCGGCCCGCTCGATCGGGCCGGCGCTGTTCGTCGGGGGGGACGCCACCGTGCAGCTCTGGCTGTTCATCGTCGCGCCCATTGCGGGCGCCCTGGCCGCCGGATTCTCCTACCGGGCGCTGTTCGGCGAGGGCGAGCCGACGGCACCCCTCGAGGTCGCCACCCAGGGCTGATCCGGGGGCGTTCACGCCCCGAACCCGCGGCGGCGTGGGCCCCGTCACGCTGCTAGCGTCACCTCAAACTCGCATACAGGATCGAGGAGTCGTCGTGAGCAACACCCCCGTCAAGGTCGCCGTCACCGGTGCCGCCGGCCAGATCGGCTACAGCCTGCTCTTCCGCATCGCCAGCGGCGCGCTGCTGGGCCCGGACACCCCCGTGCAGCTGCAGCTGCTCGAGATCACGCCCGCCCTGAAGGCGCTCGAGGGCGTCGTGATGGAGCTCGACGACTGCGCCTTCCCGACGCTCGCCGGCGTCGAGATCGGCGACGACGCGAACAAGATCTTCGACGGCGCCAACCTGGCCCTGCTCGTCGGCGCCCGCCCCCGCACGGCGGGCATGGAGCGCGGCGACCTGCTCGAGGCCAACGGCGCGATCTTCACCGCCCAGGGCAAGGCCCTCAACGCGGTGGCCGCCGACGACATCCGCATCGGTGTGACCGGCAACCCGGCCAACACCAACGCGCTCATCGCGATGACCAACGCGCCCGACATCCCCAAGGAGCGGTTCACGGCGCTCACCCGCCTCGACCACAACCGGGCGATCTCCCAGCTGGCCGCGAAGACGGGCGCCTCGGTCACCGACATCAAGAAGATGACGATCTGGGGCAACCACTCCGCCACCCAGTACCCCGACATCTTCCACGCCGAGGTGGCCGGCAAGAACGCCGCCGAGGTCGTCAACGACCAGGCGTGGATCGAGAGCGACTTCATCCCGACCGTCGCCAAGCGAGGCGCCGCGATCATCGAGGCCCGCGGCTCGTCCTCGGCGGCCTCCGCGGCGTCGGCCACGATCGACGCGGCCCGCGACTGGCTGAAGGGCTCCCCGGAGAACGACTGGGTGTCGATGGCCGTCGCCTCCGACGGGTCGTACGGCATCCCCGAGGGGCTCATCTACTCCTACCCGGTCACCACGGCGAACGGGAACTGGGAGATCGTCCAGGGCCTCGAGATCGACGACTTCTCGCGCGCCAAGATGGACGCCACCGCGGCCGAGCTGGTCGAGGAGCGCGACGCGGTGAAGGACCTCGGCCTGATCTGACGAGCGCCGGTTTACCACGGTATGCACGAGAACTGCCGCTTACCTAGGGAAGTTTGCCCAGGTGAGCGGCAGTTCGGCTACATACCTTGGTAAACAGGCAGGGGGTCAGAGGCGCTGCTCGGGGACGATGACGGCGAGGACGATCAGGGCGACGCCGACGACGGCGAGGGTGAGTACGTCGGACCAGCGGCGGCGCACCCGGAGCATCCCGGCGCCGCGCTCGCTGAGGACCGCACGCGCGAGCGCGGCGAGGAGCAGCCCGGCGCCCATCCAGCCGACCCCGGTCCGCCACGGGCCGGCGACGACGATGCCGATGCCGACGAGCATCATCCCCACCACGAGGATGTAGACCATCCCGCCGAGGGTCCGCGGGAGCCGACGCGGCCCGTCGTCGCCGAGCGGGGTCGTCACGAGGCGGTGACGAGCGCCTGCTCGGCGGCGCGCACGATGTTGGACAGCAGCATCGCCCGGGTCATCGGGCCGACGCCGCCGGGGTTCGGCGACACCCAGCCGGCCACGTCGTACACGTCGGGCGCCACGTCGCCGGCGAGCTTGCCGTCGACCCGCGAGACGCCCACGTCGAGGACCGCCGCTCCCGGCTTCACCATGTCGCCGCGGATGATGCCGGGGACGCCGGCCGCCGCGACCACGATGTCGGCCTGCCGCACGTGCATCGCGAGGTCGCGTGTGCCGGTGTGGCACAGGGTCACGGTGGCGTTCTCGCTGCGGCGGGTCAGCAGCAGCCCGAGCGGCCGTCCGACCGTGACCCCACGGCCGACCACGCAGACCTCGGCGCCGGCGATCTCCACGTCGTGGCGGCGCAGCAGCTCGACGATCCCGTAGGGCGTGCACGGCAGCGGCGCCTCCTTGCCCAGCACCAGCCAGCCGAGGTTCGTCGGGTGCAGCCCGTCGGCGTCCTTGTGCGGGTCGATCCTGCCGAGCACGGCGTTCTCGTCCATGTGCTTGGGCAACGGCAGCTGCACGATGTAGCCGGTGCACTCGGGGTTGGCGTTGAGGGCGTCGACCGCGGCCTCGACCTCGGCCTGCGCCGCGGTCGCCGGCAGGTCCACGCGGATCGAGTTGATGCCGACCTCGGCGCAGTCCTTGTGCTTGCCGTTGACGTACCACCGGCTGCCGGGGTCGTCGCCGACGAGCACGGTGCCGAGTCCGGGCACCACGCCCTGCTCGCGCAGCTTCGCCACCCGGTCGATCAGCTCGGCCTTGATGGCGGCCGCCGTCTTGGTGCCGTCCAGGATCTGTGCAGTCACGGGGTCATCCTCGCATCCGTGGGTCTCGGTCAGCGGTTCGGTC
The DNA here is from genome assembly GCA_963721775.1 of uncultured Actinomycetota bacterium. Lineage (GTDB taxonomy): Bacteria > Actinomycetota > Actinomycetes > Propionibacteriales > Nocardioidaceae > Nocardioides. The sequence continues at coordinate 8,340 of CAVRMH010000045.1, forward strand.
GCGCGGTTCGGTGCCGGTTCGGCCGTTGTCCGGTACGGCGGGACCCTGCGGTCTCGCTGTGGGGGTCGCCGGCACGGCGTTCTTCCACTTCGCGGCCGGAGGCCGCTCAGTGGAAGAAGTGCCGGGTGCCGGTGAGGTACATCGTGATCCCGGCGGCACGTGCGGCCTCGACGACCTCCTCGTCGCGGACCGAGCCGCCGGGCTGCACGACGGCCTTGACGCCGGCGTCGATGAGGATCTGAAGCCCGTCGGCGAACGGGAAGAACGCGTCCGAGGCCGCGACCGAGCCGGCTGCCCGCTCCCCGGCCCGCTCGACGGCGAGGCGCGCGGAGTCGACCCGGTTGACCTGGCCCATCCCCACGCCGACCGACGCGCCACCCGAGGCCAGCAGGATGGCGTTGGACTTCACCGCACGGCAGGCCCGCCACGCGAAGGCGAGGTCAGCCAGGTCGGCCTCCGAGGCGGGTTCCCCGCAGGCCAGGCGCCAGGCGGCCGCGTCGTCGCCGCCGTTGTCGATCCGCGCGTCGATCGCGTCGCGCTGCTGGACGAGCATGCCGCCCGAGACCGTGCGGATCTCGACGCCGCCGCGCGCCATCGGCCCGCACCGGAGCAGCCGGATGTTCTTCTTCGCGGACAGCAGCTCGACGGCACCGTCCTCGTAGCCGGGCGCGACGACGACCTCGGTGAACACCTCGGCGACCTGCTCGGCCATCTCCTTGCTCACCGGCACGTTGGTGGCGATCACGCCGCCGAACGCCGACACCGGGTCGCAGGCGTGCGCGAGCCGGTGCGCCTCGGCGACGTCGGAGCCGACCGCGATGCCGCAGGGGTTCGCGTGCTTGATGATGGCGACCGCCGGCTGGTCGAAGTCGTAGGCCGCACGACGGGCGGCGTCTGCGTCGACGTAGTTGTTGTAGGACATCTCCTTGCCGTGCAGCTGCTCGGCCTGCGCCAGGCCGCCCTCGGGGGCGAAGCCGCTGGTGTAGAGCGCCGCCTGCTGGTGCGGGTTCTCGCCGTAGCGCAGCACGGCGGCCTTGTCCCAGGTCGCCCCGATCCAGGCCGGGAAGCCGCTGCCCTCGCTGGTGTCGGTGACCACGTTGCCCATCCAGGAGGCGACGTTCACGTCGTACGTCGCGGTGTGCACGAACGCCTCGGCGGCGAGCCGGCGACGCTGCGACAGCGTGAACCCGCCGTCGCGCAGCGCGGCCTGCACCGCGTCGTACTGCGGCCGGGGACGTGACGATCGCGACCGAGGCGTGGTTCTTCGCGGCGGCACGGACCATCGACGGACCCCCGATGTCGATCTGCTCGACGCACTCGTCCTGCGAGGCGCCCGACATCACCGTGTCGGTGAACGGGTAGAGGTTCGAGATCACCAGGTCGAACGGCTCGACGCCGAGCTCGCACGAGCTGCTCGCGGTGCGACTCCAGCCGCCGGTCGGCGAGGATGCCGGCGTGCACCTTGGGGTGCAGCGTCTTGACCCGACCGTCGAGGCACTCGGGGAAGCCGGTCAGCTCCTCGACCTTCGTGACGGGCACGCCCGCGTCGGCGATCCGGGACGCGGTGGACCCGGTGGAGACGATCGAGACGCCCGCCTCGTGGAGGCCGCGGGCGAGCTCCTCCAGACCGGTCTTGTCGTAGACCGAGACCAGGGCCCGCTTGATCGTGATGCGGTCCGGCTGCTCTGACGGTCCGGCCTGCGCTGACTGCTCTGTCATGACACTCCTCATCGGATCGATGAGGGCACCCAGGCGTTCGATGCGCTCGACTTCACTCCCTGGTGGTTGCCCACCTGCGCCAGTCGTGTGCCCTCACTCTAGTTCAACGCCGGGGACCACTATGCCGGGGCGCCGAACCGGACCGACCTGCCGGTGATGGTGAACCCCTCGCGGGCCATCCGGCCGACCTTGTCGACCAGCATCGCGCGCTCGGCGACCTTGATCCGCTCGTGCAGCGTCTCCACGTCGTCGTCGTCCTCGACCCGGACGGCGACCTGGTCGACGATCGGCCCGGTGTCGACGCCGGCGTCGACCACGAACAGCGTGGCGCCGGTGACCTTCACGCCGTAGGCCAGCGCGTCCGCGGGGCCGTGCATGCCCGGGAACGACGGCAGCAGCGCGGGGTGGGTGTTGACGTAGCGGCCGCCGAACGCGGCGAGGAAGCGGGCCGACGAGCTTCAGGAAGCCGGCGGAGACGACCAGGTCGGGCGGTGCTCGCGGCACGAGGCGGTCAGCGCGGCGTCCCAGTCCTCCCGGGTCGGGTAGTCCTTGACCCGGTGCGACGAAGGTCGGCACCCCGGCGCGCTCGGCCCGGGCCAGTCCCTCGATGCCCGTCCGGTCGGCGCCCACGGCGACCACCCCCGCGCCGTACGCCGGGTCGGCGGCAGGCGTCGAGCAGCGCCTGGAGGTTGCTGCCGGAGCCGGAGACGAGGACGACGAGGCGGGCCGGACGGCGCGGGGCGTGGAGGGGGCGGACACGCGCACAGGGTAGCGAGACCCGTGGCGTCAGAGCCGGATGGTGTCCTCGGTGGACGGGTCCCGGTCGTCGGACGCCGAGTGCAGCCCCCGGCGCAGCCACCAGGTCGCCAGCACGCCGCCGACGAGGCCGCCGACCCCGAGCGCGACGGTGGCGGCGACGAGCACCTCGATGAACGGCGCCCCGACGTGGCTCATCCAGCCGGGCCGACCGAGCCCCCGGACACCTGCACCGCCAGGGACACCAGCACCCACCGGCCACGCCCGAGCCGAGGCCGCGCAGCCGCGCGCCGGTCTCGTAGCCGGGGTCCGGGTGACGGCGTACGACGAGCGCCGCGGCCAGCGCGGCGAGGACCACCGGGACGCCCACGAGGGCGGTCGCCCACGCGGGGCCGGCGCCGGTGCGGGGCAGCGCGGCCAGCAGCGGGAAGGCCGGCACCGGCCCGAGCACCACCATCGCCGGCGAGACCACCGTGCCGGCGCCGACCGCGAAGCCGGGACCGAGCAGGTAGGCGCCACCGAGGAGCGCCGCGTTGGGGGCCACCCCCGCGACCACGACCGTGTACAGGCCCGCCCGGCCGCGTCGGGGTGCAGCCGCGAGGACGTTGGCGGCCTCGCCGAGGTCGAGCAGGAGCGCGA
>CAVRMH010000046.1:0-14348 GCA_963721775.1 uncultured Actinomycetota bacterium
GCCGGTTTACCAGGGTATGCACGAAATCTGCCGCTCCCCTCGGTGAACTCCCCACGGGAAGCGGCAGACTGCCCAGGGCGGTACGACAGCAGCTGACCAGTTCACGCCCACAGGCCCCCACCGGCCTCAGTCGGTCCACAGCCGCGCCGCCGTCCGAGCCTGAAGAGTGCGACGCCTGCATGCTCTCCGTGCATGGACAGATTGCGGGTTCTCGCCGAGTGTCAGGGCTACTTCACCCGCCCGGATGCCTTGGCGGCCGGGCACGACGACAAGTCGATCCGTCGCGCTCTCAAAGCCAAGCTCTGGGTGCGGATCCGCAACGGCGTCTATACGTTCAGTGACCTGCACGCGGTCTCTGACGAGCTGTCCTGGCACAGGAGCGCCGCCCGAGCACTCGCCAGGAAGCTCGGCGACCGGGTGGCCCTGAGCCATACCAGCGCTGCGATCGAGCACGGACTGCTCGCCCACGGACTCGATCTGAGCCTGCTCCACGTGACCCGGCTGGACGGTGCGGCAGGACGCACCGACGCGGGCGTCGTTCATCACGAGGGGTTCTGCACCGACGACGACATCATGGAGGTCGACGGGCTACTGGTGGTGAAGCCCGTCCGTGCCGCTCTGGAGACCGCCTCGCTGGGCTCCACCGAATCCGCTGTCGTCGTCCTCGACTCGGCACTCCACAACGGATCGAGTCGCGCGGAGCTGGAGGCTACGTACGACGTGCTCGGTCACTGGCCCAACATGCGAAGACTCCAGGTCCCCGTGCGACTGGCGGACGGCCGCGCCGAGTCGGTCGGTGAGTCGCTCAGCCGTCACCTGTGCTGGGCGCAAGGCCTTCCCGCACCTGAGCTGCAGTTCGAAGTGCGGGACGCCCGACGGGATGCTGGTCGGCACCACCGACTTCGCGTGGCCCGGTGACGGTCTCCTGGGGGAGTTCGACGGCAAGGTCAAGTACGGACGGCTCCTGCGGCCTGGCGAGTCACCAGCCGATGCGGTCTTCAGGGAGAAGGTCCGCGAGGACAGGCTGCGCGAGGCATTGCAGTGGGGCATGGTTCGACTCGTGTGGGCCGACCTGCACCGTCCCGCGGCCACCGCGGCGCGGATCCGGAGACTCCTCCGGTCCGCCGCGTGAGAGTCGCGGCCCGTAGAAAACTGCCGCTCCCCTAGGGAAGTTCACCCAGGGGAGCGGCAGTTTTCGTGCATACCTTGGTAATCAGGTGGTGAGGAGGGGGGGCTCGGTGGCCTTGCGGACCTCGTCCTCGGTGACGCCGGGGGCGAGCTCGACCAGCTTGAGGGCCCGCTCGCCGTGGGTGCCGGGAGCGGCGGGCTCCCCGGTGGCGGGGTCGACCACGTCGATCACGCACAGGTCGGTGATGATCCGCTGCACGACGCCCTTGCCGGTGAACGGCAGCGAGCACTCGTTCACGATCTTGTAGGAGCCGTCCTTGGCGACGTGCTCCATCAGCACGATCACCCGCTTGGCGCCGTGGACCAGGTCCATCGCGCCGCCCATCCCCTTGACCATCTTCCCGGGGATCATCCAGTTCGCGATGTCGCCCGTCGCGGAGACCTGCATCGCCCCGAGGATCGCGGCGTCGATCTTGCCGCCGCGGATCATCCCGAACGACGTCGCGGAGTCGAAGAACGACGCGCCCTTGCGCAACGTCACCGTCTCCTTGCCCGCGTTGATCAGGTCCGGGTCCACGGCGTCCTCGGTCGGGTACGCCCCGACCCCGAGGATGCCGTTCTCCGACTGCAGCACCAGCTCCACGCCCTCGTCGACGTAGTTCGGCACCAGCGTCGGCAGCCCGATCCCGAGGTTCACGTAGGACCCGTCGGTCAGCTCCGAGGCCGCCCGCGCCGCCATCTCCTCACGTGTCCATGCCATCAGGAAGTCACCGTCCGCTTCTCGATCCGCTTGTCCGCCGCCTGCTCCGGGGTCAGCGGCACCACCCGCTGCACGAAGACGCCGGGGGTGTGTACGTCGTCCGGCCCGATCTCGCCGGGCTCCACCAGCTGCTCCACCTCGGCGATCGTCACCCGGCCGCACATCGCCGCCAGCGGGTTGAAGTTCCGCGCCGACTGCCGGTACACCAGGTTGCCGTGCCGGTCGCCCTTCCAGGCCCGCACCAGCCCGTAGTCGGCGACGATCGCCTCCTCGAGCACGAACTCCTTGTCGCCCTCGGCGGTAGCGAAGGTCCGCACCTCCTTGGCAGGCGACGCGACCACCACGTTGCCGTCGGAGTCGTAGCGCCACGGCAGACCGCCCTCGGCCACCTGCGTGCCGACCCCGGTCGCGGTGAAGAACGCCGGGATCCCCGAGCCGCCGGCCCGCATCCGCTCCGCCAGCGTGCCCTGCGGCGTCAGCTCGACCTCGAGCTCACCGTGCAGGTACTGCCGCGCGAACTCCTTGTTCTCGCCGACGTACGAGGAGACCATCCGCCGGATCCGCTTCGCGAACAGCAGCCGCCCGAGCCCCCACTCGTCCACCCCGCAGTTGTTCGACACCGCCTCCAGCTCGTCGGCGCCCTGCTCCAGCAGCGCGTCGATCAGCACCGACGGGATCCCACAGAGCCCGAAACCACCCACCGCGACGGTCGAACCGCTCGCGATGTCGGCCACCGCCTCCGCGGCCGTTGCGACGACCTTGTCCACGAAAGACCTCCCTCAGAGTTCCACGACGAGGCCACCCTAGTGCCCGGCTTCCGGCACCCGACTACGCTCCGAGAGATGAGCGACGACGCGACCGAGAGCGACTGGCCCGGGGTCCGCCTGCACGTGGTCACCGGGAAGGGCGGCACCGGCAAGACGACGGTGGCCGCCGCCCTCGCGCTCGCCCTGGCCAGCCGCGGCAAGCAGGTGCTGCTCTGCGAGGTCGAGGGCCGCCAGGGCATCTCCCAGCTGTTCGACGTCCCACCGCTGCCCTACGAGGAGCGCCGGATCGCGCAGGGCGCCGACAGCGACGGGGGCAGCGGCGGCCACGTCTACGCGCTCGCCATCGAGCCCGAGGCGGCGCTGCTGGAGTACCTCGCGATGTACTACCGCCTCGGCCGCGCGGGCAAGGCACTCGACCGCTTCGGCGTCATCGACTTCGCCACCACCATCGCTCCGGGCGTGCGCGACGTCCTCCTCACCGGCAAGGTCTACGAGGCCGTGCACCGCAACCGGCGCGGGAAGAACCAGCGGGAGTACGACGCAGTGGTGCTGGACGCGCCCCCGACGGGCCGGATCGCCCAGTTCCTCAACGTGAACAGCGAGCTCGCCGGCCTGGCGAAGGTCGGGCCGATCCGCAGCCAGGCCGACACCGTGATGACGCTGCTGCGCTCGAAGCGCACCCGCGTGCACCTGGTGACCGTGCTGGAGGACATGCCCGTCCAGGAGACCGCCGACGGCATCACGGAGCTGCGCAAGGACGACCTGCCCGTCGGCGGCGTCGTGGTCAACCTGGTCCGCGGCCGCGAGCTCGACGACGAGACCCGCGACCAGGTGCTGAGCGGCAGCCTCCCCCGCAAGGAGGTGGAGGCCGGTCTGGCCGCCGCCGGCATCGACGCCGGCCCGCACCGTCGTGGAGGGGCTGATCCGCGAGGGCCGCGAGCACGCGGAGCGCCGGGCCCTGGAGGACGAGCAGCGCAAGCGGATCGCCGAGCTCGACGTGCCGACGTACGAGCTCCCGCGCCTGCCGGACGGGATCGACCTCGGCGGGCTCTACGAGCTCGCCGCCGACCTCATCGACCAAGGAATGGCATGAGCACCCCACGAAACACGAGCCGGGTCGGGCCGCTGGCCGCCCACGCCGACCTCGACAGCGTGCCCGACCTCGACGTCGACGCGCTGATCGACGACCCCGGCACCAACATCATCGTCTGCTGCGGGTCCGGCGGGGTCGGCAAGACGACCACGTCCGCGGCCCTGGCCCTGCGCGCGGCCGAGCGCGGCCGCAAGGTCGTCGTCCTCACCATCGACCCGGCCCGCCGCCTCGCCCAGTCGATGGGCATCGAGGCGCTCGACAACACCCCGCGCCCGGTGCCCGGCGTCAACACCGACACCGACGGGTCGCTCGACGCGATGATGCTCGACATGAAGCGCACCTTCGACGAGGTGGTCGAGAGCCAGGCCAGCCCGGAGAAGGCCGCGCAGATCCTGAACAACCCCTTCTACATCGCGCTGTCGAGCTCGTTCGCGGGCACGCAGGAGTACATGGCGATGGAGAAGCTCGGCCAGCTGCACAAGGACGCGAAGCGCACCGGGCGGTGGGACCTCGTCGTGGTCGACACCCCGCCGTCACGCTCGGCGCTGGACTTCCTCGACGCACCGGAACGGCTCTCGAGCTTCCTCGACGGCCGGTTCATCCGGATCCTGCTGGCCCCGGCGCGCGGGCCGGCGAAGCTGATGACCGCCGGACTCAGCGTCGTCACCAACGCGCTCACCAAGATCCTCGGCGCCCAGGTGCTCAAGGACATGTCGACGTTCGTGTCGGCGTTCGACACGCTGTTCGGGGGGTTCCGGGCACGCGCCCAGAAGACGTTCGAGCTGCTCCAGGCCGACGGTACGGCGTTCCTGGTCGTCGCCGCGCCGGAGCCGGACGCACTGCGGGAGGCCGCCTACTTCGTCGAGCGGCTCGAGCAGGAGCGGATGCCGCTGGCCGGGCTGGTCGTCAACCGGGCGACCCGGCTCAACCTCGGCGGGATCTCCGGCGACCAGGCGATGGCGGCCGCCGAGAAGGCGACCGGCGTCACCGCCGGCCTGCTCCGGCTGCACGCGGACCGCAGCCGGATCGTCGCCCGCGAGGCACGCTTGCGCCAGCGGTTCGCCGCCGCGCACCCGCGGGTGCCGACGGCAGTCGTGCCGGCGCTCTCGACCGACGTGCACGACCTCGACGGTCTGCGGCTGGTCGGCGAGCTGGTCGCCGGCTGAACGGATGCCTCAGGCGGAGACGGAGACGGACTGGTCGACGACCGAGACGGTGGCCTGGTGGTCGGCCATCGCGGTCTCGAGCAGGCGGCGCCACGAGCTGACGTTCGGGCGGCGACGGAGCAGCGCCCGGCGCTCGCGCTCGGTCATCCCGCCCCAGACTCCCCACTCGATCTGGTTGTCGAGAGCCTCGGCGAGGCACTCCGTGCGCACCGGGCAGCCGGCACACATCTGCTTGGCCCGGTTCTGTGCGGCGCCCCGGACGAACAGCTCGTCAGGTCGCGCCTCGTTGCACAGGGCCTTGGTGGCCCAGTCCTCGTTCCACGTCATTGCTCGGCTCCCATCCGAGAATGGCCTGCACTCCCTACAGGCCGGCGAGTAAACCCCTCACCTGAAGGTAAAGAGTGATAAGGGCGCGAAACAGACACAGAGGGAGCAACTTCCACTAGTCCGAAGTGACTAGGCGACTCAGGCCGTTCGGCGCTCAAGTGGACACATGGGTGGGGCCCGAGGGGTGTCGTGGGGTCACCGAGACAGGTGTGGCGGAGCGTGACTGCAGCCGTAGTCACAACGGGCCAGGCCCCGCACGGGTCACGTACGCTGGTATCCATGTCCGCGCGCCGCACCGACAGGCTCCAGCCTGCCAGCATCCTGTCCCATCTCGGCGTCATGGTCGCCGTCGCCGCCGTGATGGGCGTCCTGGTGGCCGGCCTCGCCATCCCCTTCGCCGGGGTGGCGGGCATCAGCGCCCGCGACGTGGCCCGCAGCATGGACAAGATCCCCGCCGACCTCGAGGCGGAGCCGCTGCCCCAGCGCACCCGGCTGGTGTCCATGGACGGGTCGACCCTGGCCACGCTCTACGACCAGAACCGGGTGAACATCCCGCTCGCCAAGGTCGCCCCGATCATGCGCAAGGCGATCATCTCCATCGAGGACTACCGCTTCTACCAGCACGGCGCGCTGGACCTGAAGGGCACGCTCCGGGCGCTGGTGACGAACGAGGTGGCCAACGGGACCGTCCAGGGTGGCTCGTCGATCACCCAGCAGATGGTCAAGATGACCCTGCTCAACCAGGCCGACACCGAGGAGGAGAAGGCCGCGGCCACGGCGGACACCTACGAGCGCAAGATCCGCGAGCTGCGCTACGCGATCGCCTTCGAGCAGAAGTACTCCAAGGACTGGATCCTCGAGCGCTACCTCAACATCGCCTACTTCGGCGACGGCGCGCACGGCATCGAGGCCGCCTCGCGGCACTACTTCTCCAAGCCGGCCTCGCAGCTCAAGCTGCACGAGGCCGCAATGCTGGCCGGCCTGGTGAAGAACCCCACCGGCTACGACCCGACCAACTCCAAGGACGAGGCGACCAAGCGCCGCAACACCGTCCTCGCGCGGATGCTCGAGCTCAACGTGATCTCCAAGAGCGAGGCCGACCGCGCCATGAACCGCGGCATCGGGCTGCACGTCTCGCCGACCCGCAACGGCTGCGTCTCCTCGGCCGCCCCGTTCTTCTGCGACTACGCCGTGCAGTACCTCCTCGCCGACAAGTCGCTCGGCAAGACCGAGGAGGACCGCAAGCGGCTCCTCTACAACGGCGGCCTGACCATCAAGACCACCGTCGACCTGCGGATGCAGCGCGCGACGGACGCCTCGGTGAGCGCCCACGTGTTCCCCCGGGACCGCGCCATCGGCGGCCTGGCCAGCGTCCAGCCCGGCACCGGTGAGGTGCGCGCCCTCTCGCAGTCCAGGCCGATGGGGTCCAACAAGCGCAAGGGCCAGACCTACCTCAACTACGTGGTGCCGGCGAAGTACGGCGACGCCAACGGCTTCCAGGCCGGTTCGACCTTCAAGGTGTTCGTGCTCGCGGCCGCCATCAAGCAGGGCATCCCGCTGTCGACGATGATCCGCTCGCCGCAGACGATCTCGCTCGCGAACAACACCTTCAAGACCTGCGAAGGCCACCTGCTGAGCACCGACGTCTGGTCGCCCTCCAACTCCACCGGCGCCGGCACGTTCAACCTCTACACCGGCACCCAGCACTCGGTGAACACCTTCTTCGCCCAGCTCGAGCAGCAGACCGGGCTGTGCGAGCCCGTCCGGCTGGCCCGCGAGATGGGCATCGAGGTCCCCGACACCGACGTCGTCCCGCCGTTCACCCTCGGAGTGACCGACGTCGACCCGCTCACCATGGCCGCCGCCTACGCGACCTTCGCGGGCCGGGGCGTGCACTGCGCCCCGCGCCCGGTCACCGAGGTGCTCAACAGCAACGGCAAGGTCATCGAGAGCTACCCGAAGGAGTGCGAGCAGCTGCTGCCGACGGCGACCGCGGACGCGGTCAACGACATCCTCCGGGGTGTCCAGGAGCCGGGCGGCTTCGGCTACGAGGCAGGGCTCGGGCTCCAGCAGCCGTCAGCCGGCAAGACCGGCACGATCAACAGCAACCGGGCGGTCTGGTTCATGGGCTACACGCCGAACCTGGTCACCGCCGCGATGATCGCCGGCGCCAACTCCAAGGGCGAGTGGATCACCCTGAACGGCCAGACCGTCGGCGGGACCTACATCACCAGTGCCTTCGGCAGCACCGTCGCGGGTCCGATGTGGGGCGACGCGATGAAGGTCATCCAGCAGTGGCTGCCCGACACCGACTTCAGCGTCCCCGACCCGACCGCGATCCAGGGCCGCCTCGTCACCGTGCCGAGCGTCTACGGCTACAGCCCCTCGCAGGCGGCGGACCTCCTGCGCCGGGCCGGGCTCAACCCGGTGGTCGGGCCGCAGGTGAACAGCAGCAGCGCCTACGGCACGGTGGCGTTCCTCTCGCCCGGCTCGGGCACGCAGATCGCCACGGGCAGCACCGTGACGATGTACGTCTCCAACGGCACCCCGGAGCCGGCCCCCTCCGGCGGAGGCGGTGGCGGAGGCAACGGCGGCGGTGGAGGCGGCAACGACAAGCCGGGCAACGGCCGGGGCCGCGGGAACCGTTAGGACAGCTGGCGGCGTACCTCTGCGGAGACGACGCCGCCGTCCGCTCGGCCCTTGATCTGGGACTGCAGCGCGCCCATCACCCGGCCCATCGCCTTCATGCCCTCGCCGGCCACGCCCAGCGAGACGATCGCGGAGGTCACCAGGTCGCGGATCTCCTCCTCGCTCAGCGGCGTGGGCAGGTAGTCCGCGAGCACCGCGGCCTCGGCGCGCTCCTTGGCGGCGCTCTCGGTGCGGCCGGCGTTGTCGAACGCCTCGGCGGCTTCGCGGCGCTTCTTGGACTCGCTGCTGAGCACCGTGATGACGTCGTCGTCGGTGAGCTCGCGGGACTCCTTGCCGGCCACCTCCGCGTTGGTGATCGCGGTCAGGACCATCCGCAGCGTCGACGAGCGCACCTCGTCCCGGGCCTTGATCGCGGTGGTCAGGTCGGTGCGGAGGCGGTCCTTGAGGTCACTCACGCCGACCATTCTGTCAGGAGCCGTCAGCCTCCCCCGTAACCTGGGGCGCATGCGACGTGCACTGGGCCTGGCCGCTCTCGGCGGTGCCGCCGGACTGGGGTACGCCGCGGGCGTCGAGGTGCGCTGGTTCGCGCTCCGCACCGCCGTGGCCCCGGTGCTCCCGCCCGGGCACCGCTCGCTGCGGGTGCTGCACCTCAGCGACCTGCACCTGGTCCCCAGCCAGGGCCGCAAGCGCGCCTGGGTCCGCAGCCTCGCCGCGCTCGAGCCGGACCTGGTCGTCGACACCGGCGACAACCTCGCCCACCAGCAGGCCGTGCCGGCCGTCCTCGACGCCTTCGACGGCCTCCTCGACGTGCCCGGTGTCTTCGTGTTCGGGTCCAACGACTACTTCGCCCCCACCACCCGCAACCCGGTGAAGTACCTCCTCCCCGACGACGGCAAGCGCAACACGAACACCCCGGCGCTGCCCTGGCGGGACCTGCGGGCCGGCTTCGAGCAACGCGGCTGGGTCGACCTCAGCAACCGCCGCGCGACCCTCGAAGTGGCGGGGACGACGATCGCGTTCGCGGGCGTCGACGACCCGCACCTGGGCTACGACGACCTCGCCGAGGTCGCCGGACCGGCCGACCCGACGGCGGACCTCCGCATCGGCGTGACGCACGCGCCCTACCTCCGGGTGCTCGACCAGTTCGCCGGCGGACGGCTACGAGACGATCCTCGCCGGGCACACCCACGGCGGCCAGCTGCGCCTCCCGGGCGTGGGTGCCCTGGTCACCAACTGCGACCTGGACACCGCCCGCGCCAGGGGCCTGCACCGGCACGGGGACTCCTGGCTGCACGTGTCAGCGGGCCTCGGGACCTCGCCCTACGCGCCCGTCCGCTTCTGCTGCCGGCCCGAGGCGACGCTGCTGACGCTCACCCCACGTCCCGGTTTCGTGGGCCCGGGGTCCGTCGGATAGACTCCCCACGCCGTCAAGGGCTCTCGGGCTGTGGCGCAGCTTGGTAGCGCGCTTCGTTCGGGACGAAGAGGCCGCAGGTTCAAATCCTGTCAGCCCGACCGAGATAAGAGGCCCCCACTCGCCTGTCGTGTGGGGGCCTCGCCCTTTGCCCGGTCTTTACTCTCAACTCGGCCCGACGGCCCGCCGATACTCCGGGTGAGCCACGGGCCGTGGGGAGCTGTTCCCTGCGGTCGTGTGCGTTGGCGCCGGGGAGGGCGTCACCGATGTACTCCAAGACCCTGGCCGCCGTTTCCCTGTGCCTGGCCGCCGCCCTGACACCGGCCGTGTCGACGGCCCCGGCGTCCGCCTCGCTGGCCGCGGAGGGCACCCCGACCACGCTTCGTGCCGGCAGCTTCAACCTGCACAACGCCACGCTGCCGTTGACCCCGGGCATCGGCCCGTGGTCCCAGCGGCGCGCCGTCGTGATCCGCCAGATCCTCGACCAGCAGCTCGACATCGTCGGGGTCCAGGAGGCCAGCTTCCGGCCGCACTCCGGGGTGAAGTACGCCTCCGGTGCCTCCACCCAGTACCTCGACCTGAAGCGCGGCCTGAACGCGGCCGGCGGCAACTACCGGGTGACCAGCAACGCGGCCTACAACTGCGAGAACCCGAAGACGCCCTACAAGTGCGACCCGCGCGACCGCGGCGCCTCGGGCGGGGAACGGATCCTCTACGACGCGGACCGCCTCGAGCTGCTCGCGCGCGGCGCGAAGGCCTACTCCCCCCGGGCTGCGTCCGGGAGCGAGCGGTCCCTGGTGTGGGCGGCCATGCGGGTCAGGGCCACCGGCCAGGAGTTCCTGTTCACCACGACCCACCTGTCCAAGACCGGGGACGACCGGCTCACGCAGTGGCTCGAGATGATCGAGACCATCGAAGCCGTCAAGGGTGTCCGCCCGGTCGTCTCCACCGGGGACTTCAACGTCCGGAAGACCGAGACGATCGCCGCGACGACGTACCCGGCGATGCGGACCGCGGGCTACGGCGACGTGCTCAACCAGGAGTACGCCGTCAACCCCGTCCGGCAGCCGCGTGCCCTGGAGACCGTCAACGGCTGGGTCCGCTCCTTCAACGGCGGCCGGCGCAACGTGGCGGACTTCGGCTACGCCACCAAGCGGGACCGGGTCGGCAACATCATCGACTACGTCTTCGCCGACAACGCCATGACCGTGCGCAAGTGGGAGGTGGTCGTGAACTACGACCCACGCACCCTCGATGTCATCGGCACCCTTCCCTCGGACCACAACCTCGTGGTGGCCACGCTCGAAATGCCCTGACACCTGGCAGACTGCCCCGTATGGCGAAGAAGCGCGCTGACGGCGACCAGCAGGAGCCGACCCTCGAGCTCCCCTCGCTGTTCGGACGGGGGAAGAAGCGCCGTCACGAGGAGCCGGTCGAGCAGCCGGCCGCCTGGGAGCCGGTCGAGGAGACCCGGCCGATGGCACCGGCGTCAGCGGAACCGCTCCCGCCCCCAGCCCCCGAGCCGAAGCGCAGGGCAACCAGGGCGAACGGGACGCCGAAGCCGCCGAAGCCCACCAAGTCCCCCAAGTCCCCCAAGCCGCAGCGGGCGGCCCGTTCCGGGCCGGTGCTGCCGCCCGGGGTCGCGGCGATCGTGACCGGCCTCGTGGTCGGCCTTGCGGGCACCGCGCTCACCTACGTGTCGCTGCGTGGCTGCGAGATGCTCAAGGGCACCGAGTCGTGCGGCGCCCCGGGCCTCGGCCTGCTGTTCGTGATCATCGTGCTGATGATGCTCGGCGGGGCGCTGCTGCTGAGCCTGCTCGGCGTCTCCGAGCCGCGCGGCACCAGCTTCCTGGCGATCGGGCTGATGTGCGTGATCGTGCTGGTGACGCTGATGGAGGACCTGTTCAGCGTGTGGATGTTCGTCGCCGTGCCGCTGATCTGCGCGGCGACGTACGCCCTCGCCCGCTGGGTGACCACCCAGTTCGTCGAGACGGCCGACGACCGGCCGCACGTCGACGTGCGCTAGCGGCGCACCAGCAGCTCGGCGATCTGCACGGTGTTCAGCGCGGCACCCTTGCGCAGGTTGTCGTTGCTGAGGAACAGCGCGAGACCACGCTCGTCGTCCACGCCCGGGTCCTGCCGGATCCGGCCGACGTAGCTCGGGTCCTGGCCGGCTGCCTGGAGCGGCGTCGGGATGTCGCTCAGCGCCACCCCGGGGGCGGTGGACAGCAGCTCGAGGGCGCGCTTGGCCGGCATCGGCGAGGCGAACTCGACGTTGAGTGACAACGAGTGACCGGTGAAGACCGGCACCCGCACGCAGGTCCCGGAGACCCGTAGGTCGGGGATGCCGAGGATCTTGCGGCTCTCGTTGCGGAGCTTCTGCTCCTCGTCGGTCTCGTCGCTGCCGTCGTCGACGAGCGAGCCGGCCATCGGGAGCACGTTGAAGGCGATGGGGCGGGCGTACTTCACCGGAGCGGGCAGCTCCACGGCCGAACCGTCGAACGCCAGCTCGCGGGCGCGGTCGCCGACGGCACCGACCTGGGACGCGAGCTCCTCGACTCCGGCGACGCCGCTGCCGGACACGGCCTGGTAGGTGCTGGCGATGATCCGGACGAGCCCGGCCTCGTCGTGCAGCGGCTTGAGCACCGGCATCGCGGCCATCGTGGTGCAGTTCGGGTTGGCGATGATGCCCTTGCGCGCGTCGGCGACGGCCTCGGGGTTCACCTCGCTCACCACGAGCGGGACGTCGGGGTCCATCCGCCAGGCGGACGAGTTGTCGACGACGAGCACGCCGGCCGCGGCGAACTTCGGTGCCAGCGCGCGTGAGGTCGTCGCACCCGCGGAGAACAGCGCGATGTCGAGGCCCGACGGGTCGGCCGTCGCGGCGTCCTCCACGACGACCTCACGCTCGCCGAAGGGCAGCGTGGTGCCGGCGGAGCGCGCGGAGGCGAAGAACCGGACCTCGTCGGCGGGGAAGCCGCGCTCGAGGAGGATCTGGCGCATGACCGCGCCGACCTGGCCGGTCGCGCCGACGATGCCGATGCGGGTCATCGGCCGGACCCGCCGTAGACGACCGCCTCGACCTCGTGCGAGTCCAGCTCGAAGGCGGTGTGGGTGGCCGCGACCGCGTCGTCGACCTGCGCCTCGTCGACGATCACCGAGATGCGGATCTCCGAGGTGGAGATCATCTCGATGTTCACCCCGGCGGAGGCCAGCGCGGCGAAGAACTTCGCGGTGACACCGGGGTGGGAGCGCATGCCGGCGCCGATCAGCGACACCTTGCCGATCTGGTCGTCGTACAGCAGCGAGTCGTAGCCGACCTCGGCCTGGATGCGGGCCAGCGCCGTCATGGCGCTCTGCCCGTCGTCGCGCGGCAGCGTGAAGGAGATGTCGGTGAGGTTGGTGGCCGCCGCCGAGACGTTCTGCACGATCATGTCGAGGTTGACCTGTGCCTCGGAGAGCGCCTCGAAGATCCGCGCCGCCTCGCCGACCTTGTCAGGGACCCCGACCACGGTGATCTTGGCCTCGCTGCGGTCGTGCGCGACGCCCGCGATGATCGCCTGTTCCATGTCGACCTTCTCCTCGTCGGTGATCCAGGTGCCGGTTCGCTGGCTGAACGACGACCGGACGTGGATCGGCATGTCGTACCTGCGGGCGTACTCCACGCACCGCAGGTGAAGGATCTTGGCGCCGCAGGCGGCCATCTCGAGCATCTCCTCGTAGGAGATGCGGTCGCGCTTGCGGGCGGTGGGGACGATGCGCGGGTCGGCGGTGAAGACGCCGTCGACGTCGCTGTAGATCTCGCAGACATCGGCGTTCAGCGCCGCGGCGAGCGCGACGGCGGTGGTGTCCGAGCCACCGCGACCGAGCGTGGTGATGTCCTTGGTGTCCTGGCTGACACCCTGGAACCCGGCGACGATCGCGACGGCGCCCTGGCTCAGCGCCTTCTCGATCCGGCCCGGCGTGACGTCGATGATCTTGGCCTTGCCGTGCGCGCTGTCGGTGATCACGCCGGCCTGGCTGCCGGTGAAGGACCGCGCCTCCTGCCCGAGGTTGCCGATCGCCATCGCGAGCAGCGCCATCGAGATCCGCTCACCCGCGGTCAGCAGCATGTCGAGCTCGCGGCCGGCGGGCAGCGGGGAGACCTGCTGGGCGAGGTCGATCAGCTCGTCGGTGGTGTCGCCCATCGCGGAGACGACCACGACCACGTCGTTGCCGGCCCGCTTGGCGTCCAGGATCCGCTGGGCCACCCGCTTGATGCCCTCGGCATCGGCCACGGAGGAGCCGCCGTACTTCTGCACGACAATGCCCACGGATCTCCCTCACTCGTTGCTGGACGCCTCGACCCGCGAAGTCTACCGAGCACGAGCACCCGCCCCCGACCCGGCGACAGATCCCGGACACCAGCGCGGACCGGAAGATTTCCCGCCCAGCCCCGCCTCACGAGGCCCTGGCTCAAGGATTTACGGACTCGAGCATCTCGTCGGCGGCCTCGACCTGGTCCTGCTCGGACTCGAACTCGGCGTCGAGACGGTCGTGGGAGACGACGGACTCGCAGCGCCCGCAGCACCGCGCTGGCGTCGTTGCCCCACGACGAGACGTAGGAGAACTGCCACCACCACAGCGCCTCGCTGACCCGACCGTCGCGGTAGTGCCGCAGCCCGTGGGCGAGCGAAGCCGCGATGCTGGTCAGGTCGTCGGACAGCAGCGACGGCGCCAGCTCCGGCGGGTCGACGTAGGGGTCGAACACCTCGGTGTAGGCGTCGACGCTCTCGAGCAGCACGGCCAGGCGCAGCCGCATCGCGTCGAGATCGGGGTCGGTCTGCGTCGGGTTCGTACTCGTCGGCGGGGGCGAAGTCCGCGTGCACGCCGAGCCGCCCACCCGCGAGCAGCACCTGGCTGACCTCGAGCAGCAGCAGCGAGATCGCCTGGCCGTCGGCAGCGTCGCCGCGGGCGATCGCGCGCAGGGCGAGCAAGAAGCTCTCGACCTGGTCGGCGATCTGCTGGGCGAAGTCCTCGAGGTCGCTGTGCAGGCCAGGATCGGCTG
>CAVRMH010000047.1:0-49869 GCA_963721775.1 uncultured Actinomycetota bacterium
GCCGCCGCGCTGGCCCTCGTCGCCGTGCTGGACGCCGCTGCCGGCCACGCAGCGGACCTCCCGGGCTGGTCCGGAGCGGCGGTGCTCGCGTCCGCGGCCCACCTGGCCGCGGCGGGCGTGTGGGCCGGTGGACTGGTCACCCTCGTCCTGTGCCTGGTCCCCTCCATGCGGCGCGATCCCGACCTGCGCGGCCCGGCGATGTCGACGGTCTGGCGCCGCTACAGCCCGCAGGCCGCCGTCGCCTCCGTCGTGCTGGTCGCCACCGGGCTCTACCTGGCCGGCGTGCACGTCCCCACCCTGGGCTTCATCGGGTCGACCGTGTACGGCGAGGCGGTCGCGGCCAAGTCCGTGCTCGTGGCCGTCGCGCTGTCCCTCGCGGCCCTGAACACGCTGCTGGTCCACCCGGGCCTGGCCGGACGGCTCGCGGGCCGGCCCGGGTGGTCGCCCCTCCCGCTCCGCCGGTTCCCGTCGATCGTGACGGCGGAGGCCGCCGTGCTCCTCGTCGCGGTCGTGGTGGCCGCCGTCATGACCTCGGCCCCGACCGCCCGCGTCGTCGAGGCGGCGACGCGCACGAGCGCACCCCACCACGAGGACGTGAACGGCCTGTTCATCACCTTCGAGGACCTGCCGAGCGGACCCGAGCGCACCACCCTCGTGGCCCGGATCCGGCCGACCGTGCTGCCGGAACCGGCGCCGGTCGGCGAGGTACGGGTCGCCCTCGAGGGGCCGGCAGGTGCCCGCCGCGCGCTTCCCCTCGCTCCCGTCGAGGCGGGACGCTACGAGACCCAGACCGGGCGGCTCGGGCCCGGCACCTGGACGGCGACGGTCACGGTCGTCCGCCCGGGCCTGCCGGACACCGTCTCCCGTGCGCAGTGGCGGGTCGCGGACCCGACGTCCGGACCCACCCGCCCGCTCCGGATCGCCACCACCGGCCTGGCCCTGCTGCTGCTCGTGCTGCTGGCGGCGGTCCTCCTCCGGAGCCGGCGCCGACGGCCGACGCCACGCACGACGTCCGGCGAGGAGGGACCCGTCCACCGGGTCCCCGAGCCCGAGCGGAGCCCGCGATGAGGAAGCCCCTGACCGTCGCGGTGCTCGTCGCGCTGTGGACCGCGCTGCTGGCCGGCGGTGTCGCGGCGAAGCCGGCGGTCCCGGCCGACGTCGGCGGCCGCCTCTCCCCCGGAGCAGCCGCCCTCGTCGCCTCGCTCCCGCCGGGCGAGATGGCGACGGTCGTGGTCACCCTGGTGGACCGGCCCGACCTGGCGTCGGTCCGCGGTGGGACCCGCAAGGCCCGCCTGCGCGCCACGATCGACGAGCTCCAGGCGACCGCGGACACCTCGCAAGTGGCGATCCGCAGCCGCCTGCGCGTCCGGGCAGACCAAGGGCGGGTCTCCCGGATCACCCCGCTGTGGGTGTCCAACGCCCTCTCGGTCACCGCCACCGCCGACGTCATCGCTGAGCTGGCCGCGCGCCCCGACGTAGGCAGTGTGGTGCCGGACGCGATCGCGATCACGCCGGCGGCCGGGCCGCCGACGCCGAACCAGGCAGCCGTCGGAGCACCCGCCCTGTGGGACCTGGGACAGACCGGTCAGGGCGTCGTGGTGGCGAACCTCGACAGCGGCGTGGACGTGTCCCACCCCGACCTGGAGACCCGGTGGCGCGGTGGCACGAACAGCTGGTTCGACCCCTACGGCCAGCACGCCACGCCGGCCGACCTCACCGGTCACGGCACCGGCACGATGGGCGTCATGGTCGGTGGCGACGCCGGCGGCACGTCGATCGGCACCGCACCGGGCGCCACCTGGATCGCGGCGAAGATCTTCAACGACTCCGGCGGCGCCACGGCCACTGCGGTCCACCAGGCCTTCCAGTGGGTGCTGGACCCCGACCACGACCCGGCCACGGCCGACGCTCCCCGGGTGGTCAACGGGTCCTGGTCCCTGGGCAGCGGACCCGGCTGCGACCTGTCCTTCCAGCCCGACGTCCAGGCGCTGCGGGCCGCCGGCATCCTGCCCGTCTTCGCGGCGGGGAACTTCGGCCCGGGCACCTCGACCAGCGTGAGCCCCGCCAACTACCCGGAGTCGCTCTCGGTGGGTGCGGTCTCGGGCACCGGCACGATCACCTCGGACAGCGGTCGCGGGCCGTCCACCTGCGGCGGCCGGTCCCGCGTGTTCCCGGACCTGGTCGCCCCCGGCTCCGCCGTCTACACCGCGGACCGCTACGGGCTCTACCAGTACCTCTCCGGAACCTCGCTCGCGGCACCCCACGTCGCCGGGGTGCTCGCCCTCCTCCTGGGCTCGGCGCCGGCACTGACGCCGGACCAGCAGCAGGCGGCGCTGCTCACCACCGCCGCGGACCTGGGCACGGCCGGGCCCGACGAGACGTACGGCGCCGGGCTCGTCGACGCCCCGGCGGCGTACGAGTCACTGCAGGCCCCGCCCCCCACGCCGGGCTTCACGCTGTCCGTGACCCCCTCGTCCGTGAGCGTGCCGGCCGGCGACGTCGCGACGTACACGGTGCAGGTCACCCCGACCGACGGCTTCACCGGCGACGTGGCCCTGTCCCTGACCGGTCTCGAGGCCTCGGAGGCGAGCTGGACGTTCACGCCGTCGGTGGTCACGGCAGGCAGCGGTACGTCGCTGCTCGTCGTGGACACCACCGCCACGGCCGCGGCCGGATCCCACCCGCTGACGGTGACCGCGACCGCGACCGGCCTGACCCGCAGCGCAGGCGCGGAGCTGACGGTGACGCCGCCACCCCCACCGCCGCCTCCCCCGGCCGGCCCGCTGTTCTACTCCACGGTGGGCAACCTGAACCCGGCTGGCGTGACGGGGACCCCCGACGACGCGGACGCCTACCGGTGGGACGGGACCACCCACCGGCGGGCCTGGGACGCGAGCGCGGCAGGCCTGCCCGCCGGCGCGGACGTCGACGGGTACTCCCGGGTCGACGCCACGCACTTCTACCTCTCGTTCGCCGACCGGGTCACCCTGGTGCGACCGGGTCCCGACCTCGTGGTCGAGGACGAGGACGTCGTGTACGACGACGCCGGCACCTGGCGGCTGTGGTTCGACGGCAGCGCCCACGGCCTCCGGACCACGACGGACATCGTCGGCACCGCCGTCGTCGCCGGCACGCTCTACTTCGCCATGACCAACAGCGTCGTTCCCCCGGGCGGAGGACTCCCCAAGTCCGGCGACGACGCCGACGTCTACCGGTGGAACAGGTCCGGTGCCGCCAACACCTTCACGCGCGTCTTCGACGCCACCGATGCCGGCCTGCCCGCGTCCGTCACCGTCGACGCGCTGGACCTCACCGACCCCACCCACCTCTACCTCTCCTTCAGCACCGCCGACGCCACCGTGCCGGGGCTGGGCACCGACGCCGTCCAGGACGAGGACGTGGTCCGCTTCGACGCCGGTGCCTGGTCGGTGTACTTCGACGGCACGGCGTACGGGCTCGGGGGCAGCGCCGACCTGGACGTCGACGCGCTCGACGTCCCCTGATCCGGGACGTCACAAACCGGTCATCTGACGGTCATCCGGCGTCGGTTCCCCCAGAATCCGCCGCTACCCAAGGGGGTCATCGCTCCAGGTTCGGCGGGTCATTTGCCCCGAAAAGCCTGTTCAGGACCTGTCTGGAGCAGCATCATCGAAAGATGCCTCGGGCTCCGTCCCGCAGGCCTACAGGGGAAGCACGCCGGGGGTGTCACCGTGTCGAGAATTCTGGCTGTCGACGACGAAGAGCGCGTCCTGACGTTCCTGTCCCGGTACCTCACCGGCGAGGGGCACCAGGTCGTCACCGCGGGCAACGGGCGCAAGGCGCTCGACGTGCTGGCCCGGGAGGAGATCGACCTGATCCTCCTGGACCTCGTCATGCCCCAGCTCAGCGGCCTGCAGATGCTCGGCTCGCTGCGGGAACGGGACAACGCTCCCCCGGTCATCGTGCTCTCCGCCGTCTCCGACGTGGGAGCCCGGGTGCAGGCGCTGGACCGCGGCGCCGTCGACTTCGTGTGCAAGCCGTTCCACGTAGCCGAGCTGATCGCGCGGATCCGGCGCCACATCCAGGACCTCCCGCGGCCACGTTCCGACCCTCGCTACCTCGACGCAGGAGGGATCGTTCTCGACCTCGACCGGCGACGGGCGCGCGTAGACGGACAGGACGTGGTCCTGAGCGCACGGGAGTTCGCCCTGCTGGCGCACCTGATGCGGCGGCGCGGCGACGTGTGCGGACGGGAGGAGCTGCTCCACGACGTCTGGGGGCTCGACTTCGACCCCGGCAGCAACGTGGTGGAGGTCTGCATGCGCCGGATCCGGAACAAGCTGGCCAACCTCCCCATCGAGACGGTCCGCGGCGTGGGGTACTGCTTCTATGCGAACTGACACCCCCGTCCACCGCAGCCTCTTCGTCCCGTGGCTGGCCTTCGCCGTTGCCTGCGTCGGCCTGATGATCTGGTTCCCGGGGCGGGAGACGATCCCCTTCCACCTCGGCTGGGTCGCCCTGGGCGTGGTCTACGGCCTCAACCCGTGGCCCCTGCGCTGGGCGATCGGCGCCGTCGTCGGGTACGCCGTGGTCTCCGGAGCCGTGCTCCTGGTCCGGGCGGCGAACGAGACCATCGCGCTCGAGGAGACGGCCGAGATCCCGTTGATGTGCATGCTCGTACTCCTGATGATCTGGCACGTCAGCCGTCGGCAGTCCGCGCTGGCGGCCCTGGCCCAGCTCCGCCGCCACGAGCGCCGGCGTGCGGAGCGGCGCGAGCACATGGCCCGGCTCATCTCGCACGAGATCAAGACCACGCTGACCATCGCCGGCGGCTACCTCGACCTGGTGCTGGCGCGTGCGAAGACCCCCGCCATCCGCGCCGACCTCGAGGTGGCGCGCGACGAGCTGCACCGGCTCAGCCGCGCCAGCGAGCGGCTGCTCCGGATGATGCGGATGCAGGAGGACCTCGTCGTCAAGCCGGTGGACGTCGACGCCCTGATGGCGCAGACGCTGGAGCGGTGGTCGACCGTCGCCGAGCGCGACTGGCAGCTCGATGCCGGCGCCGGATGGCTCGAGTGCGCACCCCACCGGCTCCGGGCCTGCTTCGACACCCTCATCGAGAACTCCCTGCGCCACACCCCTCCCGACGGGACCATCCGCCTGATCGGGGTCCAGGTGGACGGCCACCTGTGCCTGGGGGTCGCCGACTCGGGACCCGGGCTGACCCACGACCAGCTGCGCGCGGTGAACCGGCAGAGCCTCCGGCTCACCGACGCCGACGCCGACGAGCGCCAGCACTCGGAGAACGGGCTGGGCCTGAGCATCGTCCAGGAGGTCGTCCGCGAGCGTGGGGGACGGCTGGCAGCAGGGCGCTCCGAGGAGGGAGGCGCCCTGCTGCTCATCGTGGTGCCCCACACCGCGCGCGCGGCGGTGCACCTCCTCGGCCCCCGGGAGCCATGGCTCGCCGACCTTCGGCCGCCGCTCACCACACCGGACGTGGCCACCGGCACGCCGAGCCCCGTCGGGGGCTGAGCTCCCCGCTCCTCGGACTCCTGCAGAAGGCGAGGACCCCTCGGTTCGTGCTACGGCATCCTCCGGCAGCGCGGCACCGTCGGTGTGGGCCGTGCCAGCGGCCCAAGGACGCCGAAAGCCTCCCAGGAGAGCCTGGGAGGCTTTCGGCCAAAGTTGCGACCGCAACCTTCATTTGTAGCGGGGGGACCGCACAGATCTGCGATCCCGGAGTTGTCGCACGGCGAGGGCACGCTCGCGTAGCGGTTTGCTGTGGCATCTGCTACCCCTTCTGGTGGACCGAATCGAACCACACGGTGCCGGCGCGTGCCGGTGGTTCATTGCCATGGAAACTGCCTGCTCCCGACCGAGGAAGGCGCTCTGGAGCGCTCACTTGCACGGTGTGCTCGTCCAGTGGATTGGCCTTGGCGTCCTCGAACGTCAGCTCGTACTTCATGACCGTGGGCCAGACTCGGCGGGCGCCGCATGTGAGCCGGACTCACCCCCCGGGCTGCCCATTGACACCGTCCCGCAACCCGGGCAGCGTGGAGAGGTCGACGCGAGCGTCGTCCGTGCGCTCGATCGTCGCCCGAACGGAGGAGGGTATCGATGGCCATTCTGCGTCACGGCCACCGGGTCGGCATCAGTTTCGGCCTGGTCACCTGCGTCCTGCTGGCCGCTCCTGGAGCCCCAGCCGCTGATGGGGGAAAGAGCGGGTTCAGAACGAGCCAGGCCGCCATGCTCACGCCCGTGATGCCGGGCGCGACGGTCACGCCGATGCTCACGGTCGGTGACACGCTGTCGAGCGGCTACCGATTCGAAGCCATCCCTGACGGGATCTCGGTCCGAGCCCGGGGGCAGGGCCGGGTGGATCTCCTGGTCAACCACGAGACCGGCAAGGTCCCGTTCCCGTACAACACCGCGAACCCGACCGCGGCCAACGGCGAGAACGACTTCGACAACGCACAGGTCAGCCAGCTCATCCTCAACAGGCACTCGGCTGGGGTCCTGAACGGCTCCTTCGCCATCGACAGCAGCAGCGGCTACCAGCGCTTCTGCTCGAACTACCTTGCGACCTCCGCCGAAGGCTTCGACCGCGACATCCTGTTCACGAACGAGGAGACCCCCGACTGGGTCATGCGCCAGGAGGCCTCGTGGCCGCCGCCGGTGAGCAACGCCGGGGCAGAGGAGGGCGGCGTCGTCGTCGCGCTCGACGTCCGGACCGGCCAGCATCATCCGATCTACGGAATGGGTCGCCACAACCACGAGAACAGCGTGGCCATCCCGGGCTTCGACGATCTCGTCGTGATGTCCGGTGACGACACGTTCACCAGCGGACCGCTGACCGGCGTCCCACTGCCAGCCGGGGTGACCGTCCCGAGCCAGTCGCAGGTCTACAGCTACATCGCCCCCGACACGGACTCGCTGCTGGCCGATGACGGCACACTCTATGCGTTCGTGTCCGATACGCCCGGGGTCCGCAACTACTACGACGTGCTCCCCGGATCGGGCACGGCCGTGACCGGTCACTTCATCCCGGTACCCAAGGCCATCGCGACCGGCAAGAACGCCGACGGGTCCGAGGTCCGCGCGGCCGACTTCGGCTATCCCGCGCCGCCGTCCAACGGCAGCTGGCAGACCGACCTTCGGGTCACCAACCCGAACGTCGGCATCGATGGCCCACAGTGGGTCATGGAGTACTGGAGCGACATCAACAACGTCTTCCAGTTCGTGCGCGTCGAGGACATCGCCTACGACAAGCGTCCTGGCATGGAGAACGTCGTCTACCTCGTCGATTCGGGACGCGGTCGGACCGCAGCCCAGAGTCTGGACACGCCCAACTTCCGCTCGACCAACGGCCGGGTCTGGAAGATGGTCCTCGACCCGGACGATCCGACGGTCGTGACCTCGTTGACGGTCGTCGTCGAGGGCGATGACAACCCGGTGAAGACGCTCTCCGAGGTCCATCAGCCGGACAACATCGAGACCACCCAGAACGGGTTCTTCCTCACCGAGGACCCAGGATCCAGCCAGCAGTTCCCGGCGGGCTCCACTGACCCGGCCGCCACGACTGCCCGCCTCTGGCACGTGGCGTACGGCGGGAGCTGCGCAGGTCGTGGCCAAGGTCGACCAGTCGGCCGACGGTGGTGCCACAGATGTCGACGGTCGCTCCGCCGGCAACTGGGGCGCATGGGAGTCGACCGGCATCGTCGACGCCTCGGCGGCATTCGGTCCTGGCACGTATCTGATCAACGTCCAGGCCCACACGCTGTGGATCGAGAAGGCCCCAGGCGACGACAACAACGGCGACGGTCAACCCGATTTCACCTACAAGCGTGAAGGTGGGCAGCTGGTGATGATCAAGGCCCCTGGCCTCTGACCCGATCGGCTCGGGGGCATCCCTCGAACAGCAACAGGGCCTGACCTGCGTTTCCGCAGGTCAGGCCCTGTTCTGTAGCGGGGGGCCGCACAGATCTGCGATCCCGGAGTTGGCGCACGGCGAGGGCACGCTCGGCGCAGTGGGTTGCTGTGGCATCTGCTACGCGTTCTGGTGGACCGAATCGAACCACACGGTGCCGGCGTGTGCCGGTGGTTCATTGCCTCGCGAGGCTGCCTGCGTCCAACGAACGACGGCGGCCGAGCGCGACTCCAGCTCAGGTGTGTGACCAACCACAGGCTGTCGTTGTTCCAGCAGGCGGCACGCCGCCGCTGAGCGTGCTGCCTACGGGACCGATTTCCTTGTCGCCGGTCCTGAGCCGTCCGTAGCGTCGCGGGCATGAATTCGACCAGGATCGACAAGGGACCCACCGTGAGCGCAGCGCTCGATCCGGCTGCGTTCCGGGAGGTGTTGGGCCACTACCCGACCGGGGTGGCCGTGGTGACCGGCTTCGAGGGTGATCAGCCCGTGGGCATGGTGGTCGGCACGTTCACGTCGGTCTCGATGGACCCCCCACTGGTGGCCTTCATGCCGCAGGTGGGGTCAGGGACCTACGCCCGCTTGCAGACGTCCGAGGCGTACTGCATCAACGTGCTCGCGCACGACCAGCTCACCCTCTGCCGGACCATGGCCGTGCCGCGAGACGACAAGTTCGACAACGTCGACTGGAGCGTGTCGCCGCTCGGCGCGCCGGCGCTCTCCGACGCGGTCGCCCACATCCACTGCCGACCGCACCGCACGGTGGAGGCAGGTGACCACTGGATCGTCCTCTGCGAGGTCGAGGCCATGGAGGTCTCCCGCCCCGTCACTCCGCTGCTCTTCTTCCAGGGCGGGTACGGAGGCTTCTCCCCCGGCGGGATGTCGGCCCGTGCCGACGCCGAGCTCATCGCCGCAGTACGCCTGGGCGACACGGCTCGCGGACAGGTGGAGCGACTCGCCGAGGACCTCGGGTGCGAGGCCGCGGCCCTCGTCGCCATCAACCCCGACGAGCTCACCACCACCGTCAGCGCCTACGGCGGTACGTCTTCCATGATCGAAGCCCTCGGTCAGCGGATCCCGCTGATCCCGCCCATCGGCGAGGCCTACATCGCCGGCGCCAAACCTGACATCGTCGACCGGTGGCTGTCCAAGGTCTCCCCCCACGACCCTGACCTGGTCGAGCGCTACCGGGCGCGGCTCTCCGCCGTGGAGGCCCGCGGCGCCGCCATCTCCATGGTGGGACCGAACGCGCGCGCGGACTACGAGCGGTTGGGTGAGGCCCTCGCGGAGTACGCGTCGGGTGAGCTCACCCCCGCTCGCGAGCGGGCCGTGCGGTCCGTGCTCGCGCAGACCCGCAACTTCTTCGAGGACGTCGAGCTCGAGCCGGACGCGACGTACGACGTCGGCGGCGTCGTGGTCCCGGTGCGCAACCCCGAGGGCGACATCTCGATGGTGCTGCGGATCACCCAGCTCCCGCCGAGCACCCTCGGCCGGGTCGTCGAGTCGTGGGTGACCGCCGTCCAGGAAGCGGCACGCGCCGTCGAGCGTGACCTCGCCCGCGGCTCGGGTACCGGCCGGCTGCGCGACTACCGCGAGTGGTACGCCAGCGACTTCCCGCTCTGACGAGGTGCCGGACGCCTCGGATGGGCGAGTCCTCGAGAAGTGCATTGCTCCAAGGCACTTGCTGACGGCCCATCGTTCGGCGCGACGCTCATCCGTTCGCCATGCCAGCATGCCGCCATGACCGATCACGAGCCGCTGCTCGGCCCGATGTACGTCGCGGCTGGGCCG
This sequence comes from uncultured Actinomycetota bacterium, assembly GCA_963721775.1. Taxonomy (GTDB): domain Bacteria; phylum Actinomycetota; class Actinomycetes; order Propionibacteriales; family Nocardioidaceae; genus Nocardioides. The sequence goes on from CAVRMH010000047.1 coordinate 9,695, forward strand.
CGCGGGTCAACCAGCGATGGGATGGGCCTGGCGCATCTGGGCGTCGCGCACTTCCTTCTACCTGAAGTGCCGCGCTCCAGGGGTGAAGCACTTGAAGCTCAGCCTGCACAGCGATGACCCTCGCCACCCGCCGGGCGGCGGTTTCAAGATCGCCATGGACACTGAAGATGCCTTCGCCCGCGCAATCGCCGGGAACAAGGCCGTTGGGTGGCGGCACGGCGACTGGCCGGTCTGGTTTCCCGGCAGGCAGATCGCCCAGGACGCCACCCTGCGTCGCGCGCGTTCCGATGGACCCCGGCGACGCCGTCGACCTCGATCTCGTCGTGTCGACGAAGCGACCGTACTGGCCGGATGAAACCAGGGCGCGACGCAACAACGCCTGCCTCGGCCCGCTCCGCAACGAGGCGGGAGACTGGCTGACCGGCGTGGCCGTGAAGCGTCGCGCGGGCCACTATGCGCCGCCGGAACGCGCCGTCGGCCCGCGGCCCGCCGGACGCGACGACGAGATGCGAGCCCTCGGCTCTGCCGTCGACCCGACAGGCTTCTTGTGGCTGATCGAACAGAGGATGTCACGCTCGCAGTTGCACGAGATGGCGTCAGTAGGGGTCGCAAACGTGGCCACAGAGGGCACCGACAGCCAGGCCTAGCGGTTCCCGGCCCATCGGCCGGCGCCGACGACGGCGAGGACACCGAGAGGGCAGCGGGCGCGCCCTCTACCAGTAGCACCGGGCCCGGCCGCGTAGTCGCCGAAATGGCGACTGTCCCGGGCGCATCGCGCCCGGGACAGTGTCGGTTGGGGCCAGCGACCAAGGGTCAGTCGGCCAGGGGGTGCATGATCCCCGGCGGGCGGTTCTTCGCCTCCGGGTCGAGCTTGTGGCCCCAGATCGCGGTCTTGTTGTAGACCTGCGGCACCCAGTCGGGGGTGACCTCGACGCCGTCGAAGCCGAGCTCGATGTTGAACAGCGACGGAGTCGCGCAGTAGAAGCTGAAGGTCCGGTCGTTGGTGTGGCGGCCCAGGCTCAGCGTCAGCGGCACCTGCTGCTCCTCGAGCATGTCGTACGCCGAGCCGACGTCGTCGATCGACTTCGTCTGCAACATGAGGTGGTTGAACCCGGCCACGCCCGGAGGGCACTCCCCCAGCGCGAGCGTGTGGTGCCGGGCGTTGACGTGGTAGAAGCGCGCGTTCAGCTGACCCGGGACGATGATCTTGTCGGACAGCTCGAAGCCCAGCACGCCGTTGAAGAACGCGTGGCCCTTCTCGATGTCGGGGATGAGCAGCAGCACGTGACCCAGGCCCTGGGTTCCGGTGACGAAGCCGGAGATGGCGCGACCCGGTCGGAAGGTGGCGGGGTAGGAGTGCTGGCCCCAGGTGACCTCGTGCGGGAAACCCCAGGGGTCCTCGAAGGTGACCAGCTGGTCGACGTTGCGGGCGTCGGCGAGCTCGCGGGACCCACGTTCGGCGGCTGACGCCGGCGGCGGCCAGCCGCTCGACGACCTGGTCGAGGTCCTCCTCGTGGTCGACGGCCCAGCCGAAGTACGCGACGGAGTCGGTCTCGGCCGGGTGGATCTGGAGTCGCCAGGCGGCGTCGTCGACGCGCAGCCGCACCGCACCGTCGGGGCCGTCCGCTGCCAGCTCGGCACCGAGGAACTCGGTCCCGAACTTGCGCCAGTCGTGGTGACGGGGGGAGCCGACCCCCAGGTAGGCGAGTGACTTGATCATGTCTTCTCCTTGGGTTTCGTCGGTCAGACGAAGAGGGTCGGGGCGGACTCGCCGCCGAGGTCGTCGGTGGCCCAGCCGGCGTAGATGTTCTCGGCGACGTTGCAGATGTGGCTGAGCCCGACCTGCATGTCGCGCCAGTAGCGCTGGTTCGGGAAGTCGGTGCGGATGCCGCTGGCACCCGTGACCTTGAACAGGCGGTCGATCGCGTCCACGGCACGGCGCGAGGCGCGCACCTGGTCACGGCGGAAGGTGAGTCGCTGGGACCGGGTGACCTCGCCGCCCTTCGAGACGTGGTCGTACAGCTCGGCGGTCGAGGCCAGCAGGTGGCAGCGGCTGGCGGCCACGTCCGCGGCGGCCTCGCCGTACAGGACGAGCTGCGTCGGGTCGGTCTTGGCGACGATCCCGTCGGCGGAGACCCGTTGGCTGACGTAGTCCCGGTACGCCGCCAGCGCACCCTGGGCGATGCCCTGCGTGCCGGCCGAGATCGCGGCGGAGAACACGAGGGGGAACTTCATCCGGTAGAGGCCCTTGCCCTCCTGGCGGTGCTCATAGCCGCCGGCGAGCATGGCACCCGCCTCGACCACGCGGTAGTCGGGGATGAAGACGTCGGTCATCCGCACGTCCTTGGAACCTGTGCCCACGAGGCCCATCACGTTCCAGGAGTCCTCGACGATCTCGTAGTCCGCACGCGGGATCACGAAGTGCCGGATGTCGGGCGGGCCCGCGCTCGAGGCCGGGTCTCCCACGAAGCCGCCGAGGATCACCCAGTCGGCGTGGTCCGTGCCGGTCGAGTAGGGCCACCGTCCGGTGAACAGGAAGCCACCGTCCACGGGCGTCGCGCGGCCCATGGGGGCGTAGGGCGAGGCGGTCCAGGTGTCCGGGTCGGTACCCCAGATCTCCTCCTGCAGCCGCGGGTCCATCATGGCGATCTCCCACGGGTGCACGCCGACGACTCCTGCCACCCAGCCGGCGGACGGGGAGGCCGCGCCGACCGCCATCACGGCCTCGAGGAAGTCGTTGGGGTGGGCCTCGTAGCCGGAGTACTCGGTCGGCTGCAGGAGTCGCACCAGCCCGGTCTCCCGCAGGGTGGCGGCGGTGCGGTCGGTGAGCCGACCGATCTCGTCGCTGGGCACCGCCTCCTCGGTCAGGACGTCGGCGGCCTTGTGGACCTTCTCGACTACTTCGTGCATGGCGCTTCCTGCTTTCCTGGGCCTCACGGGGAGTTGGTTGGTGAAACGATCACTACAGGGAACGGTAAGGAGGTGTGGCGCGGGCCACAACGAACCTGTGCCGCCCACAGGAACGGCAGGCGCGCCGCCTCACTCAGTACGTCGCTCCGCGGGGGATCTCGCCGCCGAAGCGGCCCGCTCCCCATGCGGCGTAGGTCAGCTCGGTCGTGTTGCAGACGTGGGTGGCGGCGACGTGGAGGTCACGCCAGACGCGCTCGACCGGGTGGCCGCTGACCATCGAGCCGGATCCGGCGGAGCGGAAGAGCTGGTCGATCGCGGTGATGCAGCGGCTGGTGGCCCGGACCTGGTCGCGCCGGAACAGCAGGCGTTGCTGGACGCTGATCTCGCCGCCGCTCTCCACGTGGTCGTAGAGCTCGGCGACGATCGAGCGGACGTGGTTGATGCTGGCCTCGACGTCGGACTCCGCGGCCGCGAGCAGCTCGAGCTGGACCGGGCTGGTCCGGGCGACGGTGCCGACCACCGAGACGCGGCCTTCCATGGCCTCGGAGAAGTTGCGGACCGCCGCGCGGGCGACGCCGAAGGTGCCGGCGGCGATGGCCGCCGGGAACATCAGCCCGAACATCATCGCGAACAGGGGCGAGTCGGGGCGGCGCTCGCGGGCGTAGCTGCCGTCGTACATGCGCGCCGAGTCGGCGACGCGGTGAGAGGGAACGAAGGCCTCTTCCACGACGACGTCCTTGCTGCCGGTGCCGCGCAGGCCCATCACGTCCCAGGAGTCCGGGACGATTCGGTAGTCGGTGCGCGGCAGCACGACGTGGCGGATCTCGGGCGGCGTGACGGGAGAGCCGTCACTGTTCGCCACCATGCCGCCGAGGATCACCCAGTCGGCATGGTCCGTCCCGGTGGAGTAGGGCCAGCGGCCACTGAACAGGTAGCCGCCGTCGACCGGCACCGCGCGGCCGAACGGGGCGTACGGCGACGCGGTCCACGTGTCGGCGTCGGTTCCGTAGATCTCCTGCTGGACGCGCTCGTCCATGATCGAGATCTCCCAGGGGTGCACGCCGACGACGCCGGCGACCCAGCCGGCCGACGGGTGCTCGCGTCCCACTGCCATCACCCAGTCGAGGAAGTCGTTCGGGTGTGCCTCGAAGCCCCCGAGGTCCTTGGCCTGGAGGAGCCGCATGCCTCCCGAGGCCCGCAGGATGTCGACGGTCGGGTCGGACAGCCGGGCGAGCTCGTCGCTTGCGGCCACCTCGGCCCGCAACGCGGACGCGTCGCTGAGGATGCTGGTCACGGATTCGTGCATGACGTCACGCCTTCTTCGAGCGGTCGCGCACGACCTTGGCCAGGGTGACGGCGGCGACCAGGCCGGCGCCGTAGAAGACGTTCTGGATCCAGCCGGAGTAGCCCATGAGCTGGAGCCCGAAGATCCCGGTGGTGAGGAAGTAGATCGCCACCATGGTGCCCAGGGGGTTGAACGAGCCCGGCTGCACGACTGCCGTGCCGAGGAAGACGGCGGCCAGGGCGGGGAGCAGGTAGCTGCTTGACGATGCCGAGTCGAAGCCGCCGACGGTCGCCACCAGGATGAGCCCGGCGAGACCTGCGAGCAGGCCGGCAGCCACGTAGGCGCCTGCGCGAACGCGCTGGACCCGGATACCCGACAGACGGGCGACCTCGCGGTTTGAGCCCACGAACACCATGCTCCGCCCCAGCGGGGTCCAGGCCAGCAGGTAGGCCAGCAGCAGGGCCAGCGCCAGGCCGTAGTAGAACGAGACCGGCATCCCGAGGAACTCGTGGAGGGACAGCTCGGCGAGCCCCGGACTGCTCACCGACACGATGGTGGAACCGGAGATCATCTGGGCCATGCCGGTGAGCAGCGTGGCCATGCCGAGCGTGACCACGAAGGACGAGACGTCCATCACGACCACGAAGAAGGCGTTGACGGCACCGGCCAGGACCGCCGCGCCCACTCCGATGACACAGGCCAGGACGATGTTCATGCCGTGCACGCCCGCGAGGACCGGGATCGTGGTGGCGGTGATGCCCATCATCGCCGCGAAGGACAGGTCGAACTCGCCGACGACGAGCGTGACCAGGGCGGACATCGCCAGGAAGACGAGCACCTGCTGGGATCCGAAGATCGACGAGAAGGTGCCCGCCGTGCCGAAGGTCTGCGGGACCAGCAGGTAGAAGTAGAGGGCCATCCCTGCCCACACGACGATCAGGGCGTACTTGGCGGCCAGGGTCTGCACCAGGGCGGGGACGCCGCCTGGGCGTGCCGGCTCCGCCGCATGGGGGAAGGCGTCGGACCCGATGTTGGTCTCGGTGTCACCGCTGTCGGTGATGATCCGGCGACTGGTGTCCTCGTCGCTGACGACGTGGATGATGGGCGAACGGGTGGTCTCAGGCATGGCTGGCTCCGGTGGAGATCGGTTGGCTGTAGATCGCGTCGAGCACGTCTTCGGGGTCGTCGGTCCACATCTCGCGCAGGGGCTGTCCCGGGCGGAGGACGACGATGCGGTCGCAGGTCTCGACGAGGTCGGGAGGCTCGGTGCTCACCAGCAGCACTCCGGCGCCCGCGGCGGCGGCCTGCCGCACCACCGTGAGCAGGTCAGCCCGGGCCCCGACGTCGACCGCCTGGGTCGGCTCGTGCAGGACGAGCAGGCGGGGCTCCATGGAGAGCCACTTGGCGAACAACACCTTCTGCTGGTTGCCGCCGCTGAGCTCCTTGACGAGGTCCGAACCCGAGCGCGCCTTGATGTCCAGCCGCTCGATGGCGTCCGACGTCATGCCGTTCTGCCAGCCGCGAGCGACGAACCATGGCTTCCCACGCCCAGCGAGGCTGGGCAGCGACATGTTGTCGCGCAGGCTGAGCTCCACGGCGAGACCGTCGCGATCACGCCGTTCCGGCACCAGGGCGACGCCGGCCCGCAGGCACGAGCGCACGCTCGAGCGGGCCAGGTCGACGGTGCCACCGTCGGTCGTCAGGGTTCCGTGTCGCGCGCGCCGCGCACCCGAGACGAGGTAGGGCACCTCCTCGAAACCGGTGCCGGGCAGACCGGTCAGGCCGACCACCTCGCCGCGGCGGATCGTGATGCTGAGCGGGTCGTGCCCGTCGAGGGCGAGCGCCTGGACGCTGGCGGCCACCTCGTCGGTGGCGGTGACGTCGGCGCGGGTGACCGCGTCGACGGACCTGCCCAGCATGAGCCGGGCGAGGTCGGTCTCGGTGAGGGTGGCAGTCGGCAGCCCCGGACCGGCCACCACGCCGTCGCGCAGCACGGTGACCCGGTCACTGAGCGACATCACCTCCTCGAGGTTGTGGCTGACCATGAGGACGGAGGTGCCCGAGGCGACCACACGACGGAGCAGCTCGTGCACGTGGGCGAGCTCGTCGCGGGGAAGGGCGCGCGTCGCCTCGTCGAGGATCATCAGCCCCTCCCCCGACACCGCGCCGCGCAGGGCGCGAGCGATGGCGACCCCGGCTCGCTGCGAGGCAGGAAGGCTGCCCACCAGGTCCCGGGGTGAGACCGGCAGGTCGAGGCGACGGAGCGTCGCCTCGGCCACCCGGTCCTGTTCCTTCCAGTCGATGCGGCGGGTCAGCCGGGACCGGCTGAACCCCCCGATCCCGATGTTCTCGCTCACCGTGAGGTGGTCGAGGAGACCCATGTCCTGGTGGACCACGGACACGCCCGCGGCGCGGGCGGCTGCCCACTGGACGGGCAGCGACAGTGGCTGCCCGTCCACGTCGAGCCGCATGCCGGGGTCCGGGGAGTGGTACCCGGTCAGGATCTTGACCAGCGTCGACTTCCCGGAGCCGTTCTGACCGACGAGTGCATGGACCTCGCCCGGCTGGACCACCAGATGGGCGTCGGTGAGGACCCTCGTGGGACCGAAGGTCTTGCTGACGTCTCGTGCTTCCAGCCGGGCGTTCGTCATGACTGCTTGACGCCCCACGCGGTGAGGAAGTCCCGCTTGAACGAGTCGTTGCCGAACCAGTCCGGGGTGAAGTAGGCGTCCTGGGTCAGCTCCAGTTCACCCACGTTCTCCGGGCTGAAGTTGCGGGTGACCATCTGCTCGGCCTTCTGGACCTCGTCACCGGCGAGCAGCTGCATCAAGGCGTTGGAGTACTTCCACCCCTCGTAGATGACCGGGGTGCCCAGGTCGGAGACCTGCTGGCCGTCCTGGATCCGCTGCAGCCCGGCGAGGTCGGAGCTCGACGAGACGATCTTGATCTTCTTGCCGAACCCGGCGCTCTGGGCCCCCTGGAGTGCTGGGGGGACGAAGCTGTCGACCGGCACGATCATCGTGTTGGTGTCCGGGTGGGAGACGAGCGCCGCGCTCACCGCCGAGGGCAGCTTGTCGAGGTTGGCCGTGGTGAAGTCGGCCGTGGCGATGCCGCACGTGGGGCACAGCTTCTTGAACGTCGCCACGCCCTGGTCGCTGGCGCCGCGCGTGGTGGTGGAGTCCATGAGCCGGACCCAGAGGACGTTGGTGTCCTCGCCCTTGCTGGCGACGGCGGACATCGACATCGCGTCGTAGAGCTTGTTGACCCGGGCGGTGTTGTCGTAGAACGCCAGCGTCTTGTCGGCCGTGCGCCCACCGGTGGGGGCGACGCCGCCGATCAGCACGGGTACGCCGCTGTCGGCGAGCGCGTCGAACGCGTTGCCGGCCATCGCATAGTCGACGAACAGGGTGACGACCGCGTCGACGCCCTGGTCACCGGCCTGCTTGAGGCAGTCGGCGACGGCGGTGGGGTTGAACTTGCCGTCGCAGATCTGGGTGGTGGCGCCCACGGACTTCATGGCGTCCTCGATGCCGACGGCGACGCCGTGGATGACCGGGATCTGGTCCCCGAGCGGGATGACCATGACGTTCTTGCCCGCCATGTCGGGTGTGGCGGAGAGCGCCGGCTCCTCCGGGTACGTCGTGAGCGGCGCGCTCCAGCCGGCCAGTGCCTTCTCGGCCTGGGCGATGCCGGCCTGGCTGTCCTCGGAGCTGCCGGAGGGCGTGTCGCTGGCGCTCTCCTGGACACAGGCTCCGAGCAGCCCCATGCAGGCCAACGTCGCGACGAGGGCGGCGCCCCTGCGACGGGCGGTGTGACGGGTGAGTGACATTGCTTGATCCCTTGTCTGTTGCGGACGGCCGCGGTGGGCGGCCGGGCGGAGGAGGGGCGGCCCGAGACTCGTGGTTCGTGATGCACATCACGTGAGTGACTGGAGCGGACGCTACAAGGAAGGTCTGCGGTCTCCGCGCCCCTCGTGCCGCGGAGTGGAATGCCCTTCGGAATCCGCCCGGACGAGGGTCGTGAGGGCGTGCGCGTGCCACCGACAGGCACGCTCCGGTGGAGTCTCAGGGACGGTCCCGGGAAGGTTCGTGGCACACCTCCGGCGCTGACCGGCCCGGCCGACCTTGTCCAGGAGCACGATGACCGCGAGCGCCCGACCCGTCCAGCAGCCCGCCTCGGCACCGGCCGGGGATGCGCTGTCCCGCAAGGTGCTGCTGACCCTCGGATCGCTGACGGCGGTCGCCCCGTTGGTCACGGACATGTACCTGCCCGCCCTGCCCGACCTGGCCCGGTCCCTGGGCACCTCGGACGCGCTCGCCCAGCTGAGCATGTCGGTCACGCTCGTGGGCCTGGCCCTGGGCCAGCTGGTGGTCGGGCCCCTGAGCGACCGGGTGGGCCGGCTGGCCCCGTTGCGCTGGGGTGTGCTGGTGCTCGCCGTGACCTCGTTCCTGTGCGCCCTGTCCGGCAACGTCGCCGTCCTCTTGATCCTGCGCCTGGCGCAGGGACTGTCCGGAGCGGCAGCCCTGGTGATCGCGCGGGCCATCGTGCGGGACCTCTGCTCCGGCGCACGGGCGGCGAAGGTCTTCTCCGAGCTCATGCTGGTCATGGGCCTGGCCCCGGTGGTGGGGCCGGTCCTCGGCGGCCAGATGCTGAGGTTCACCGACTGGCGAGGGATCTTCGTGACCCTCGGGATCCTGTCCCTCATGCTGCTCGCGGCATGTCGGCTGGTGCTCACCGAGACCCGGCCGACCCACTCCGGCTCGGCCGGCCACCTGCCGGCGAGCGCATTCCGGTCCCTGCTGACCCACCGGCGGTTCCTCGGCTACATGGCCGTCAGCGCCCTGCTCGGCACCGTCCTGTTCACCTACATCTCGATGAGCTCGTTCGTGCTCCGCGACCAGTACGGGCTCGGCCCGGTGGCCTACTCCTGCGTGTTCGGCGGCAACGCCGTCGGCATGATCGTGGGCAGCCAGGTCAACGCCCGGCTCGTCGGGGCGCGGGGCCCGGCGGTCATGCTGCGGCGGGCGCTGACGGTGACCGGCGTCGCCACGACGCTGACGGCGCTGGCACTGGGCACCCACGCCCCGCCGACCCTCGTTCTCGTGCCGCTCTGGTTCGTGCTGGCGGGCCTCGGCGGGTCGTTCGGCAACGCCACCGCGCTCGCGCTGGCTCCCCACGGACGGGTCGCGGGCACGGCGTCGGCCCTGCTCGGCGCCAGCCAGTTCCTCCTCGGCGCCGCCGTGCCACCCCTGGTGTCCCTCGGCGGTGCGACTGCCGTCGCCATGGGGGTGACGATGGCGGTCGCGGGGCTCGGCTCCCTGGTCATGGTGACCACGGTCCTTCGACCTGACCGTGGGGAGCGACGCCGGAGCAGGGCTGTAGCGAACTAGACTCGGCGACCGTTGGTCGCCACCGCGACCGCGACCGGAGTGGAGCCGATGGCCAGGAAGAGCACGCGAACGCACGCGCAGGGCGATGCCTCGCGTCGCGCGATCCTCGACGTCACGTTGCGGATCGCCGGCGAACGCGGCTATGTGGGCACCACCGTTGCCCAGGTGACTCAGGCGAGCGGGTTGCCGGCGAGCTCGATCTACTGGCACTTCGGCAACAAGGACGACCTGCTCGCCGACGCCCTCGAGCACGGCTACCGGATGTGGCAGGCAGGCGGCGCGCCCCCGTGGTCGGAGCTGGCGCCAGCGCTCCCCCGCCGTGATGCACTCCTGCGAGAGCTGCGCAAGGTCGCGGCCGGCGTCGACGAGTACGCCGGATTCTGGCGGATGGGACTGCTCCTGGCACTCGAGACCGGACCTGCGGTCGGCTCGGCGCCACGCACGAGGTTCTTGGAGGTACGTCACGAGGCGACCGAGCGACTCCGGGACTGGTGGAGATCGGTTCTCCCCGCCGACGCAGCCTCAGCCGCGGCGTCGACCTTGCTGGCCCGGCTCACCCTGAGCGCGATGGACGGCCTCTTCGTGGCCCACCAGTCCGACGAGGAGCGCGACCTCGATCCGGTTCTTCGGCTGCTGGCCGCGGGCCTCGACGAAGCCGCCGTGCGGCTGACCGGCCGAGACGGCGTGCCGGACAAGGCCGCAGGGTCCCGGGCGCGCCGGCGAGCACCGACATCGAAGTTGGTGGATGCCGACCCGGAGTCGAGCCGCACCCGGTTCCTCCGCGCGGCCGCCGAGGTATCGGCCGAGAGTGGCTACGACGGCGCCACCATCTCCCGGATCTGTGCCCGGGCCGGGCTGCCGGCCAGCTCGCTCTACTGGCACTTCAAGGACAAGGACGAGCTGCTCGCGGCCGTCGTCGAGCACTCCTACCAGGAGTGGTTCGTCGCGCAGCCCGCCTGGCTGCCGCCGGAGGCGGGCACGTCCTGGCAGCACGAGCTACGTGGCCACCTCGGCGTCAGCCTCCGGAGCCTCGACGAACGTCCCATCTTCCTGCGGATCGGACACCTGCTGCTCCTGCTTCGCCGAGAGGATCCTCCGGCAGGACGCGCCGTGTTCATCGCCGTGCGGCGCCGCGCGCTTCTCGTCACCACCGAGTGGTTCCAGCAGGCGCTCGCGACCGAGCCCGACCGGGACTCCGACCTGCCGGAGCAGCTCTCAATGCTGATGATGATGATGTCGGACGGCCTGTTCTTCTCCAACCAGCTCGACACCCCCGCTTGGGACCCCGAGCTGTTCGCGGACCTGTTGGTCCGGATCATCGACACGGCCGCCGCCGACCGCAGCGCCCTGTCCGCTCCCTGAGCGACGTTCCCTCGGGCGGACGGGCACTGGACTAGAGCGATCGATACACGTTTCGAGCCGTAAACACGCGCGCATGCGACCTCTCAACCAAGAATTTCGGCACGATGTCTGGCCTTTCCCTGTATCGATCGTTACAGTCAGGGACCTGAGAGTGACGGTCGTCACGTGCAGTGATGGCCCGACTGGAGGAGGACGCTCGTGAGTGTTGCCATCGCAGAGGACCTGGACGCAGTGGACCGGCAGGCGACGCCGTCGGTCACCAAGGCGCTGCAGCTCCTCGACGCCTTCCGGCACGCCGGTCCCACCCTGGGCGTCAGCGAGATCGCCCGGCTCGCCGGCGTACCGAAGTCGACCGCCTTCCGGTTGCTCGCCTATCTCGAGCAGAGCGGATTCGTCGAGCGGGAAGGCCGTGACTACGTGCTCGGTCGTCACCTGTTCGAGCTCGGCAACAGCGTCCCCCTGTGTCGTCCGCGCGGCCTGCGCGACGTCGCCGCCCCGCACCTCAGCCAGCTCTTCGTGAAGACCAACAAGGTGGTCCACCTGGCCGTCCTGGAAGGCACCGACATCGTCTACGTCGAGAAGATCTACGGCCACGACACGGTGCAGGTGCCGACGGCCGTGGGCAGCCGGATGCCGGCTGCCTGCTCCTCCCTGGGGAAGGCCATGCTCGCCTTCAGCGACCGCGACACCATCCGCCACGTGCTGGAGGACGGGCTGGCTCCTCGCACGCGCTACTCCATCGCCGAGCCGGCCCGGTTCCTCCAGGAGCTCAGGCGCGTGCACCGCGACGCGGTGGCCTTCGACCGCGAGGAGGTGCAGCTCGGACTGGTGTGCACTGCCTCCCCGATCCTCGTCGACGGGCGGGCGGTCGCCGCCGTCTCGGTGGCCGGCCAGGCGACGCGGTTCAACCCCGCCGCGGTGGCGAACGACGTACGTCGTGCCGCCGAGGCGATCTCGCGCGACTACCGGCGCTGACCCCGGGCCTCGGGGTCGCGACCACGGCCGCAATGCCGAGCACCAGCAGCCCTCCGAACAGGAGGAAGACCATCTGGTAGCCGTGCACGACGCCGGCGACGTCCGACGTGCTCAGCGCCCTGGTGTTGCCGGAGACGAAGTCCCGCGCTGCCCGCTGGGGAACCCAGCCGACGACCAGTGACAGAGCAACGGCCGAGGCCAGGGCAAGGCTACTGCTCTGCAGCATCACGCGGACTGCGTTGACGCTCCCGGCTCGCTGCACCGGCGCGTTGCGCATCAGCAGGCTGACGTTGAGCGGGTTGAAGGTGCCGGTCCCGAGCCCGACCAGGAACAGTCCCACCTGGAACGCCGCCCCGCCGCGCTCCACCGCCCACACCAGCTCCACCAGGCCGACCAACGAGCCGAGCACGGCGCCGATCGTCAAGGCACGCTCACCGGTCCACCGCGACAGCGGGTCCGCGAGCAGAGAACCGGCGGTCAGCCCCACGGCGACCACGGTGACTCCCGTCGCCGCTTCCAACGGAGAGGCGCCGTGCAGCCCCTGGAAGTACAGCGCGGCCACCACCATCAGGCTCAGGCGCGGGGTGGAGATGAGGAAGGCCGCGAGCATGCCCAAGGTGAACACTCGGTCGCGGAACAGCCCCGGGTCCATCGCGGGATGGGGGCTGCGGAGCTCGATGACGACGAAGACCGGAAGCAGCAGCGCGCCGACCACGAGAGGGGCCAGGACCGCGGGTGCGCCCCACCCGCGGGACGGGGCCACGGTGACCGCCGTCAGCACTCCGCCCATGACGATCATGATGACGAGGTTGCCGAGCACGTCGACCCGCACGGTGGAACTGCGTGGCAGCGGCACCCTGCCCAGCGCACGCCAGCCCCACGCCAGGGCAAGCAGGCACAACGGAACGGAGGAGAGAAAGGTCCAGCGCCACCCCAGCCAGGTGGTGACCAGTCCGCCGACGGCAGGCCCGGCCACCTGGGCGATCGAGAACCCCGCGAGGTAGACACCCATCGCGCGCGGCAGCAAGCGGGGTGGGAAGACGGCGACGAGGACCGCGGCGGCGTTGCAGAGCAGCATTGCCGCGCCGACCCCCTGGACACCGCGCAGCACGACCAGGACCCAGATGTCCCCCGCCGCACCGAGGGCGAGGCTGGTCACGGTGAAGACGAGGAGGCCGGCCGCGAACATGCGGCGCCGGTCCAGGGAGTCGGCGAGCTGACCCATCAGGATCGTCAGCGAGGTGCTGGTGAGCATGTAGGCCACCAGCGCCCAGCTCGTCTGCGCGGCCGAGGCGTGCAGGTCGGCCGCGATGCTCGGCAGCGCGATGGTGAGCATCGTCGAGCTCAACGCGATGACCACTGTCGCCAGGAACACGACGGCCAGCACGCTCCACGTCCCGGCCGGGACGTCGACCTGGCGGGCGGGGGCGGACGCCCTGGTCTGGCTCAGTTGTTGAGGATGAAGTCGCGCACGAGGCGGTTGAACTCGGCCGCGTGCTCGATCTGCGCCCAGTGGCCGCAGCGGTTGAGCAGCACGAGCCGCGAGTTCGCGATCATCGCCACGAGCCGCATCGAGTGCTCGAAGTGGACGACCCGGTCGTCACGGCCGTGGATGAGCAGGGTCGGGGCCTGGATGCTCATGGCCTCCTCCGGGGTCGCCGGTGCCGACACCGGGCCACGGCCGGCCCGGATACCTGCCAAGAAGTTCTCGAGGTGGTCGGGGCGAGCCGCGGCGGCGTCGGCACGAAGCTGGGCGAGCTCGTCGGTGGCGAACTCCGGCGAGAACGTCATGATCTCGACCAGGCGCTTCATCACCTCGGGCGTCGGGTTCTGGTAGCCCTCGAACAGGATCTTGAGTCCCTCGGTCGGGCCGTCGCCGGCGCCGAACATGGTCGGGATGTTGATGAAGCTGCCGGGGCCCATGGTGACCAGGTGGGAAACCCGCTCGGGGTAGCGGGCGGCGAGTGCGAGGCTCACCATGCCCCCCATCGAGTTGCCGACGAGTGCGGCCTTCTCGATGCCGAGCTCGTCCATCAGCTCGACCACGGCGGCCGGGTGGTCGTAGTTGTCCGACGTCGCCGAGTCCGACTTGCCCCAACCGGGCACATCGACCGCGATGACCCGGAAGGACTCGGCCAGGGGCCCGATGTTGGGCCGGAAGTTGCTCCAGCCCGTGGCGCCGGCGCCACTTCCGTGCAGCAGGATGACCGGGTGGCCCTCACCGGCCTCGTTGTAGTGCAGCTTCCAGCTCGGCGTCTGGGCGTAGCGGCTGGTGCCCTCTTCGGTCAGGTCCACGGTCATCGGGTTCTCCTGGGTGCGTCGTCTCGGGGTGTCTCCAGCGATTGAACCCGCTCTCCGACGGGTGTTCCCGGTCTGCGTGCCGGAGAGCGGGACGAGGTCTGAAGGTCCGCTCCGCATTCGGTGTCACTCTTCGGTCGTCCCCCCACGAACCGGAGATCTCCATGTCCCTGCAGGCCGCGTCGCTGACCGGTGTCGGACCGATGCCCAGCGCCCACGAGCGCCGCCTGTCACTGCGAGCGGTGCTGGTGGCCGACGAGCCGCTGGTGCTGCCCGGTGTCACCGACGCGCTGGGGGCCCGACTCGTCGAGTCCACCGGCTTCCGGGCCGTCTACGCCACCGGAGCGGGCCTGGCCAACGCGCAGTACGGCATTCCCGACATCGGTCTCGTCTCCCTCGGCGAGGTCGTCGACCACGCCGAGCGGCTGACCGAGGCGACCGTCCTGCCGGTCGTGGTGGACGCCGACACCGGGTACGGCGGTCCCCTGTCGGCGATGCGTGCGGTGCGGCTTCTCGAGCGAGCCGGCGCCGCCGGCGTGCAGCTCGAGGACCAGGAGATGCCCAAGCGCTGCGGCCACTTCGACAGCCATGCGCTCATCCCCACCGGCCACATGCAGACCAAGATCGCCGCCGCCGTGGACGCCCGCACCGACGAGGCGCTGGTGATCGTCGCCCGCACCGACGCGCGGAGCGTGCACGACATCGACGAGGCGATCGCACGGGGCCGGGCGTACGCCGCCGCGGGCGCCGACGTGCTGTTCGTCGAGGCACCCCGGACCGTCGACGAGCTCGCCCGGGTCGGGGGTGAGCTCGGTGACGTCGCTCCCCTGGTCGTCAACGTGGTGGAGGGCGGCAAGACGCCCCAGCTCGAGCTGAAGGAGTACGCCGACCTCGGCTTCCGGGTCGTCCTGTTCGCCAACTACCTGATGCGCTCGATGATGCTGGCCGGCCATGACGCTCTCACTCACCTTGCCGAGCACGGCGAGACCGCGAGCCGGGCCGACCGGATGGCGACCTGGGAGCAGCGCCAGGGACTCTTCAACCTGCCGGCCTTCACCGAGGCCGAGGCACTGCTGGACCGTCCGTGGGGGGTGGACCGGTGATCCCGGGCCTGCCCCTGGAGACGGAGCTCCCCGAGCGCGTGGGAGTCCTGGTCCTCGGCAGTGGGCTGGCCGGGTGCGCCGCCCTGCTGGCCGCTGCCGAGGCCGGGCAGTACGCCCTCATGCTGGAGAAGACCGGCGACATCGGCGGCAGCACCGTCCACTCGGCGGGACTCTCGGCCTTCGCGGGCACCGACGAGCAGGTCGCCCAGGGCATCGCCGACTCCGTCGACCTGCTGCGCAAGGACCTGCTCGAGACCGGGCAGCACGTGTGTGACGAGGCCCTGGTGGACCTCTACTGCCAGCACCAGCTCGAGACCTACCGCTGGCTGACCGGGCACGGCGTGCGGTACGGCGAGGTGCACGCGGCCTCGGGCCAGTCCGCGCCGCGCTCGCACCCCACCGACACCACGGCGATGCTGGTCTCCCTGCTGCGCGCCGCCGGCCGGCTCGGCGCCCGCCTCATGCTGGACGTGGCCGCCCAGCGGCTGGTCCGCGAGGGTGGACGCGTCATCGGTGTCGACGTCACGACGACTGGCGGCACGCAGCGGGTGCTGGCCGACGCGGTGGTCGTGGCCACCGGCGGCTTCTCCCGGAACCCCGAGCTGCTGGCCCGGTTCGCCCCGCAGATGGAGAACGCCCTCACCGCCGGCGGCGAGGGCTGCCACGGTGACGGACTGCTCATGGCCTGGCAGCTCGGCGCCGGCGTCGTGGACACGCCGTACATCAAGGGGACCTACGGGATCTACCCGGAGCCACATCCCGACGAGGACGGCACCGGCATCCTCGCGGTCTACAAGGGTGCGATCGCGGTCAACCGACGCGGCGAGCGTTTCGTCGACGAATCCCTGCCCTACAAGGTGATCGGCGACGCATCGCTGGCCCAGCCCGGCGCCACGACGTACCAGGTGTTCGACGCCCGGGTGATGGCACAGAGCAACGACGAGGTCCCGATCTACGAGTTCGCCGGGCGCGAGCGCGCCGGCATGCTGGTCGTCGCCGACACCGTGGCCGAGCTGGAGGCGCAGCTGCCGCTGCCCGAAGGCGCACTGGTCGCCACCGTCGAGGACTACAACGGCCGGATCGCCGCGGGTCGACCCGACGCCCTCGGCCGCAGCCACCTGTCCGGCGCCGTCGGGACTCCGTTCGCGCTCGAGGAGCCGCCGTTCTACGCGCACCCCACGGGGACCGTCGGTGCTCGCGACGTACTGCGGCCTGACCGTCGACACCCGGCTCCGGGTCCTCGACGTCTTCGGTGAGCCGATCGAACGGCTCTACGCGGCCGGCGAGGTCATCGGCGGCTTCCACGGCGGCGGCTACATGACCGGCACGTCCATCGGCAAGGCGGGCATCTTCGGCCGGCTTGCCGGCCGGCACGCGGCCACCGAGGAGAGTGAGCTCGCATGGTGAGCCCCTTCGACCTCACCGGCCAGGTCGCCCTCGTCGTCGGCGGCGCCGGCGGCCTCGGTCGAGTCGCCGTCGACGCGCTCACCGCGCACGGCGCGACCGTCGAGGTCGCCGACCTGGCCGGTGCCACGCACCGGGTCGACGTCACCGACGAAGGCGTCGGTGGCGGCCCTGTTCGCCTCCGTGATCGCGCGGCACGGCCGGGTCGACGATCGTGGTCAACGCTGCCGGGGTCATGCTCCGCAAGGCCTACGACGAGACCACGCTCGAGGAGTTCGACCGCGTGGTCCGCGTCAACCTCACCGGCACCTGGCTGGTCGACCGCGAGGCGGGCAGGGCCATGACACCCCGGGGAGCCGGCCGCATCGTCAACCTCACCACGGTGTACGCCGAGCGCGTCGGCCCGGTGCCCGGAGTCCGCCTACTACGCGTCCAAGGCCGGCGTCGCCAACGTGACCCGCGCCCTCGCCGCCGAGCTCGGTCCGCACGGCATCACCGTGAACTGCCTGGCCCCCGGCGTCTTCTACCCGACCCCGATGACCGCCGCGCTCGCCGCCGATCCCGAACGGCTCGAGTGGTTCGCCGCGCGCACCATGCTGGGCCGCCTCGGCGACCCCGACCTCGACTTCGCCGGTCCCCTGCTCCTGCTGGCCTCGCCCGGCTCGTCGTACGTCACCGGCCAGGTGCTGTACGTCGACGGTGGCTGGTCGGCCTGGTGACACGGCAGGCCCTGAACCGCACCCGCACCCGAACCGTGAAGGAACCCCGATGACCGAGAACCGCAAGGCCCTGCTGCTGCTCGACTACCAGGTCGCGCTCTGCGAGGACGGACCCCACATGCGGATGCCTCCGCTGGTCGCGCAGGTCAAGGAGCGCGACGTCCTCGCGAACGCCGTCCGGGTGCTCGCTGCCGCCCGGCGGGCCGGCTGGCTGGTCGTCCACGTCCGGCTGGCGTTCGACCCGACCTACCTCCTGCGGACCAACCGGCACCCGCGTTTCGACGTCTACCCCGACCAGCGCGCGATGCTCGCCGACTCCCCCGAGGCCCAGATCGTCGCCGGGGTCTCCCCGATCGAGGGAGAGCCGGTGATCGACAAGTGCTGCGTCGACCCGTTCGTCGGCACCCCGCTGCTCACCGTGCTCGCCGCCGAGGGCATCCGCGACGTGGTGCTCGGTGGGGTGGCCACCAACCTGGTCGTCGAGTCCGCCGCCCGGCACGCCTGTGACGCCGGCCTGTCGGTCACCGTCGTCGACGACCTGTGCGCGTCGTTCCGCGCGGACTTCCACGACTTCTCCATGCAGAACCTGATGCCGCTGTTCGGCACCGTCACCACCGCCGACGAGCTGGTCGGGAGCCTGTCATGACCACGCTCGAGTACGACGTCGTCGTCGTCGGCGGCGGGGTGGCCGGCCTCAGCGCCGCGTGCTCCGCGGCCGAGAACGGCGCCCGCGTGGCGCTGCTCGAGCGCGCCACGGAGGCCGAGACCGGCGGCAACACCCGTTACACCGAGGCCTTCCTCCGCATGGCCTCCCTCGACGCGACCGCCGACGGTCTCGAGGACACTCTCGTCGACGACTTCATGGGTCACCCCGACCCGTCGATCACTCGGGACGCGGCGCGCTCCCCCGACCGGCGTACGCCGTTGTTCCGGGCGCACCAGGTCCTGGACCCCGACTACGTCGAGACCCTTGCGTCGGAGGCGCCCGCGACCCTCGCGTGGATGGGTCGGCACGGCATGCGCTTCGAGTTCCTGCCGACCCCGTTCCTCACCACCTCGACGACTCGGATGGCGCCGGTCGGCGGCGGGCTCGCGATCGTCGAGACGATGGGCAAGGCCGCGCGGGGGCTCGGTGTCGAGTTCCACTTCGAGACCACCGCCCGCGCACTGCACGTCGACGACGACGGAGTGGTGGACGGCGTCAGCGCACGCGCCCCCCGCGGGCCCGTGGAGTTCCGCGGCCGGGTCGTGCTCGCCAGCGGCGGCTACCAGGGCAACGCCGAGCTGATGGCCCGCTACCACGGCGACCGGGCGCTCACCACGCGTCCGGTGGCCCGCGGCGGGCAACTACAACAAGGGCGAGGGAATCGAGATGGCGCTGGCCCTCGGCGCCGCCACCGCCGGAAACTTCGCGCTCTTCCACGCCGAGCCCGTCGACCCGCGCTCGGGCGAGCCCGAGGCTGCGATCTTCTGCTTCCCCTACGGCGTCCTGGTGAACCAGGAAGGCCGACGCTTCACCGACGAGGCCCGCGGGCCGATCGACGCCTGGTACGAACGCACCACCCGCGAGATCCAGGCCCAGACCGAGGGCATCGCCTGGGTACTGCTCGACCAGCAGTCGCTCGCGGTGCCCAACGTGCGCTCGGGCATCCGCACCGACCAGGCCCCGGTCCGCGCGGACTCCGATCGACGAGCTCGCCCTGCGCATCGGCGTACCCCGTGACGTGCTGGCGGCCACCCTCGCGGCGTACAACGACGCCTGCACCGAGGGCGACTTCGACCACGCGGCGCCCGACGGCCTCTCGACCCGCGGGCTGACCCCACCCAAGTCGAACTGGGCACGACCGCTCAGCGCAGGGTCCGTTCGAGGCGTACCCGATCATGGCCGCGAACGTCTTCACCTTCGGCGGCCTGAAGATCACGCCGGCCGCCGAGGTCCTCGACCGCGACGGCGACATCATCGGCGGTCTCTACGCCGCAGGCGAGATGACCGGGCTCTACTACTCCAACTACACCGGCTCCACCTCGGTGCTGCGCGGGGCGGTCTTCGGCCGGATCGCGGGCGCCGAGGCCGCCGGGAGCGGGGGCTGACCATGCGGATCTGGCACCAGAGCTTCACCGTCCTCGACGACGTGCCGCACTACCGGGACGCGCTGCGACGGCACCTCTCCGGCGCAGGCGGCCCCGGACACCACGATCGACCTGCACGGCATGGCGCCGGGGACCTACCCGTCGCGACTACCCCGGCACCCACATCGGCTACGCCTACCTCGCCGGGCTGCACAAGGAGCAGTTCGTCGCAGGCCGCCTGCGGGCGCAGGACGAGGGCTACGACGCGTTCCTCATCGCCACGATCCCGGACACCGGCTACGAGGAGATGCCGCACGCTGGTCGACATCCCGGTCGTCACCTTCGGCCAGACGTCGGTGCTGATGGCCGGCGCCCTGGGTGACTGCGTCGGCATCGTGAACTTCATCGCCGCGCTCGAGCCGCAGCTGCGGCGCAACCTGCGCAACTACCGGCTCGACCAGCTGGTCGGCCCGATCACGCAGGTCGACGCGGAGTTCACCGACGTGATGGCGGCGTACGCCGACCCCCGGCCTCTGCTCGACGCGTTCACCGTCGCAGCACGGCGGGCCATCGCCGCCGGGGCCAACGTCATCGTCCCCGGCGAGGGGCCACTCAACGTCTTCCTCGCCGACCAGGGCGTCAGCCGCGTCGACGACGTCCCGGTGCTCGACTCGCTCGGCACCTGCGTCCGCGTGGCCGAGCTGCGGGCCCGCCAGCACCGGACGACCGGCCTCCGTCCCGCCCGAGCCGGCTTCCACCACGCCCAGCCGCCGCGGGCACTGGTCGACGCGGCCCGCGACTTCTACGGCGTCCCCGCCGCCCTCGGGGCGGGGGTGCGCTGAGGTGGAGACCATCGAGGTCGACGTCGCGGTCGTCGGCGCCGGCGCCTGCGGGGTGATGACCGCCCTGCGCGCCGCCGAGAACCCCGACCTCGTCGTCGGGGTGTTCGAGAAGAGCACCCGTGAGGGCTGCAACGCCGAGATGTCCAGCGGCAGCCTCGCCGCCGGGGGCACCCGCTTCCAGCGCGAGGCCGGGATCGAGGACTCCCCCGAGCAGCACGCCCGCGAGATCCTTGCTGCAAGCGGTGACCACGCCATGGCCGACGTCGTGCACGCGCTCTGCGCGGCCGCACCGGCGTACGTCGAGTGGCTGGCCGACGCGCTCGGTCACCCGGTCGAGATCGGCGACGACCTGCCCCGCGCGGGTATGTCGGTTCCCCGGCTGCACACGGACACCGGCCGCCTGGGTGGCCACCAACTCATGAAGACGCTCCGCTCCGCTCTGGCCGAGCGACCCAACGTCGCCCTCGTCGACGAGTCCCCCGCCGTCGCCCTCCACACCACGGATGGTGCCGTGGACGGCGTCGTGGTCGAGCAGAACGGCCGGCCCCTCCTGGTGCGGGCCGCAACCGTCGTGCTCGCCCTCGACGGGTTCGCCGGCAACCAGGCGCTGATGAAGGAACACTGCTCCGCCCTCGGCGAGCCCTTCTACGGCGGCGTCGCCACCAGCACCGGCGACGCGTTGCCCTGGCTCGAGGAGCTCGACGCCGAGGTCCGCAACATGGGGTCCTGCCTGCGGTCGGGCCTGGTGGTGGTGGGCCACGGCACCCGCGTCAGCCCGTCGCTCCCGTTCGTCGGCGCCGTCCTCCTCGACTCCGACGGCCGACGCTTCGTGGACGAGGAGGCGCACGGCTACTCCTCGCTCGCCGGGCTCCTCCAGCAGCTCCCGGGCGAGCGGGGCTCGATGGTCTGGGACGACACCGCGCATGCCGCCACCCGCGACTCGGAGCTGATGCGGGACACCATCCGCGCCGGTGCCTTCCGCACCCACGACGACGTGTCCTCACTCGCCGCGGCCCTCGGCATTGCCGAAGCGACGACCGCCGACGCGCTCAGCCGCACGACCGGGCCGACGCCAGCTGAGGGCGCCGTACCACCACGCGTGGGTGACGCACGGGGTCCTCGCCAGCCAGGGCGGCGCCGTCGTCGACACCCGCGGCCGGGTACTGCGACGTGACGGCACTCCGGTGCCCGGTCTGCGCGCAGGCGGGGGCACCGCCGTCGGACTGGCCGGCCCCGACTCCGGCGGCTACAGCTCCGGCAACGGCCTGCTGTCCGCCTTCGGGATGGGCTGGATCGTCGGCAACGACCTGGCCGGCCGCACCGAACACCCTCAGGGAAGGACGAACGCATGAGCGCCACCACCCCGACCATCGAGGAGGCGGTCGACCGGGCCGTCGACCGCCTCGAAAGCGCCCAACGCGACCGGATGCCCTGCGCCCCGGTCCGCGACCTGCTCGGCACCGAGGACGTCACCACGGCGTACGCCGTCCAGCAACGACTGACCGAGCACCGCACCGCCGCCGGTGCCCGGGTCGTCGGCAGGAAGATCGGCCTCACCTCGCCCGCCGTGCAGCGGCAGCTCGGCGTCGACCGCCCCGACTTCGGCGTCCTGTTCGACGACATGGACGTCTCCCGCCTCGACGAGGTGCCGAGCGATCGTCTGCTGCAGCCCAAGGCCGAGGCCGAGATCGCCTTCGTCCTCGGCGAGGACCTGGTGGACGGCACCCTCGACCTCGCCCAGTGCCGCGACGCGGTCTCCCATGCGGTCGCGGCGTTCGAGATCGTCGACAGCCGCATCGCCGGCTGGGACATCACGATCACCGACACCGTCGCCGACAATGCCTCCAGCGGCCTCTACGTCCTCGGCGACCACTTCGTCCCCCTCGCTGACTTCGAGCCGGCCGAGGTCACCATGCGTCTCTACCGCGACCGCGAGCTGGTCTCCGAAGGCACCGGCGCCGCCTGCCTCGGCGACCCGCTGCACGCACTGTCCTGGCTGGCCGGCACCGCCCGTGACCTCGGCTCCCCCCTGCTGGCCGGCCAGCTCGTCCTCTCCGGTGCGCTGGGCCCCATGGTCCCAGCCCCGCCGGGTGCTCGACTGCGGGCGGAGATCTCCTCCCTCGGCAGCGTCTCCGCAACGTTCTCCAGGAAGGAAGCACGATGACGAGGACCAAGGTGGCCGTGATCGGCTCCGGCAACATCGGCACGGACCTGATGATCAAGGTGCTGCGCCTCTCCCCCACGCTCGAGATGGGCGCGATGGTCGGCATCGACCCGGCGTCCGACGGCCTGGCCCGGGCCGCCCGGCTCGGCGTGCCGACGACCCACGAGGGCGTGGACGGGCTGATCGCAATGCCCGGCTTCGACGACATCGAGATCGTCTTCGACGCCACCTCCGCCAACGCCCACCGGGCCAACGCGGCCAAGCTCGCACCCCACGGCAAGCGGTTGATCGACCTCACGCCGGCCGCCATCGGACCGTTCGTGGTGCCCGCGGTCAACCTGGTCGAGCACCTGGGCGCCGATGACGTCAACATGGTGACCTGCGGCGGGCAGGCGACGATCCCGATCGTGGCGGCGATCGCCCGTGTCACCCCGGTCTCCTACGCCGAGATCGTCGCCTCGATCGCCTCGAAGTCGGCGGGGCCGGGCACCCGCGCGAACATCGACGAGTTCACCGAGACGACCTCGCAGGCCATCGAGGCAGTGGGCGGCGCCCGGCGCGGCAAGGCGGTCATCATCCTGAACCCGGCCGAGCCGCCGCTGATCATGCGCGACACCGTCTTCGCGCTCGTGGCGGCCAGCTCCCCGGCCGTCCATGACGAGATCCGGGCGTCCGTCGAGGCGATGGTCGCCGACGTGGCCGGGTACGTGCCCGGCTACCGGCTGAAGCAGCAGGTGCAGATCACGCGGGTGCCCGCGGACCAGCCGGTCCGGACCCTTCTCGCGGACGGCGACGAGACCGTGCCGACGCACCAGGTGTCCGTCTTCCTCGAGGTCGAGGGCGCCGCCCACTACCTCCCGGCGTACGCCGGGAACCTGGACATCATGACCTCGGCCGCCCTCCGCGTCGCCGAGCAGATCGCCGCATTGGAGACCGCACGATGACCGCCACCACCATCCCCGACCTGTTCGTGCAGGACGTCACCCTGCGCGACGGCATGCACGCCGTACGCCACCGCATCGACCCCACCGACGTCGGCCGGATCGTGGCAGCCCTCGACGCCGCCGGGGTCGACGCCATCGAGGTCGCCCACGGCGACGGTCTCGCGGGTGGGTCGCTGAACTACGGTCCGGGCAGCCACACGGACTGGGCCTGGATCGAGGCGGCTGCCGAGAACATCTCCCGGGCCCGGCTCACCACACTGCTGCTGCCGGGGATCGGCACCATCGAGGAGCTCAAGCACGCCTACAGCCTGGGCGTCCGCTCCGTGCGGGTGGCGACACACTGCACCGAGGCCGATGTCTCGGCCCAGCACATCGCCACCGCCCGCGACCTCGGCATGGACGTGTCGGGCTTCCTGATGATGAGCCACCTCGCCCCGCCGGACGTGCTGGCCGACCAGGCCAGCCTGATGGAGTCCTACGGGGCTCACTGCGTCTACGTGACCGACTCAGGCGGCCGGCTCACCATGGACGGGGTCAGGGAGCGGGTACGCGCCTACCGCGACGTCCTCGACCCGGCCACGGAGATCGGCATCCATGCCCACGAGAACCTCTCCCTGTCCGTCGCCAACTCCGTGGTGGCGGTGGAGGCCGGCGTACGCCGTGTCGACGCGTCCCTGGCCGGGCACGGCGCCGGGGCCGGCAACTGTCCCATCGAGCCCTTCATCGCGGTGGCCGACCTGCAGGGGTGGCAGCACGGCTGCGACCTCTTCGCCCTCCAGGACGCCGCCGACGACCTCGTCCGCCCGCTGCAGGACCGACCGGTGCGGGTGGACCGCGAGACCCTCACCCTCGGCTACGCCGGCGTCTACTCCTCGTTCCTCCGGCATGCCGAGACGGCGTCCGAGCGCTACGGCATCGACGTCCGCGCGATCCTGCTCGAGGTCGGACGGCGGGGCCTGGTCGGCGGGCAGGAGGACATGATCGTCGACATCGCCCTCGACCTCGCGCGGGAGGCCTCCAGCGCTGAGTGACGCCGGGATGGTTGCGCACAACGAAGCGGCCCTCACAGTCACTGTGAGGGCCGCTCCATCCTTGTAGCGGGGGCAGGATTTGAACCTGCGACCTCTGGGTTATGAGTGCCGTATCCGCCTCACACACTGCCTCACATTCCACTCGACGTGACACCTCCTGTGAGCGTAAAGTCGCAGGTCAGAGGCACACATTGAGTTTCCGCCGACCTTCGCCGAGGTTCGCTGGCTTTCGGGGCAACGTTTGCGGACACTGTGCGGACATCACGACTTGAAGCCCTTCCGGGAGGCGCCGATGGCGTGGGTGAAGGAACGCATCACCGACGACGGCGACAAGCGGTTCGTCGCCTGCTACCGCGACCCCGAAGGACGCCAACGCTCCGCCGGCACCTACTCCTCCCGGCGTGCCGCCGAACGCGCCGCGAACCGGGAGGAAGCCAAAGTCCGCGACGGCGCCTGGCACGACCACTCCCGCGGCCAGGTCACCTTCGCCGAGTACGTCGAGACCGTCTGGCTGCCCTCCAAGCAGGTCGAGACCTCCACCCTGGCCGCCTACCGGTCCTACCTCGACAAGCACTTCATCCCCACCTTCGGTCGCCGGCCGATGGGCAAGATCCTTCCCTCGGAGATCCAACGCTGGGTCACCCCGCCACCAGCCGGGAACGGGCTCTCGGCCGCGTCGGTGCGGAAGTACCACACCATGCTGCACTCGATCTTCGAACGCGCCCAGTCGCGACCGCGTCGTCACCTTCAACCCCTGCGCCCACACCGAGCTCCCCAAGGTGATCAAGAAGAAGGCCCGCACGCTCACGCCCGAGGAGTACGTCGCCATCCTGACCGCCCTCCCCGAGCAGCATCGGCTGATGGTCGAGACCGCCATCAACACCGGCCTCCGGTGGGGTGAGCTCATCGCCCTCAAACCCCGCCACCTCGACCTCATCAAGCGCACGCTGACCGTCGAGGAGACAGTCGTGGAGGTCTCGATCAAGAACTCCCCCACCGGCGCACGGATGCTGACCAAGCCCTACCCCAAGGACAACGAGCCCCGCACCCTGGGCCTCCCGCCCGAACTGGTCGACCAGCTCGCCGACTCGATCACCACCCGCCGCCTCGGATCCGGACGATCTGCTGTTCGCCACCCGCGACGGCACCCCGATCTCGCGGAACACCTTCCGCACCCGCGTCTGGCTGCCCGCCGTCAAGGCCTCCGGCGTCGACTTCGACGTCCGCGTCCACGACCTCCGCCACGCCCACGCCTCCTGGCTCCTGGCCGGCGGCTCCGACCTCAAGTCCGTGATGGACCGGATGGGCCACGCCCAGATCACCACCACCCAGAAATACCTCCACACCCTCCCCGACGCCGACGCCAAGAACCTCGACGCCCTGAACAGGACTCGCGGCCAACACGGGGCGCCGACGGCAGCGAGCACTCCGACATCCGCCCAGGCGGGCACCTCAACGGCGACAACTCGTAGGACCTCGAAGCGCCAATCCACGTAGCCCATTCCGGCTCCCTTCTGTTGTCAACGGGTCGGTGTGAGCGTCCTCTTCCGGCTGGCTGATGGTCGGCGTAGCGTCGGGCTCGCGGGTCCGGGAAGTGGCTGATCCGAAGTGTCGATGAGCGGGTGAGAGTCGACCGCGCTGGATTCGTGAGACGCCCGGCAGTGCCCTCCCGGACCCGTGCCATCGAGCTCGCGGGTGACTGTCTGGGTGTCCGCGAGGAGCTGCCGGTAGATGGTGTCGGGGATCCTGCGCTTGCGGCAGCGCATGGCCTCGAGTGGCTTCTTGCCCGCGGCTCGTTTGCGCCGGTAATAGGCGCGGCCGTCGGTGTCCAGGCGCAGCTGGGTGACGGCCGCGATGTGGATCATGTGGTTCATCCGTCGGTTCCCAGCCCGCGAGAGCCGCTGGCGGTTCTGCTCACCCGACGACGCGTCGAGCGGCGCGGTGCCGGTCCAGGAGGCGAACCGGTTGCGGTCGGCGAACCTGGTCACCTCGCCGACATCGGCCAGGATGCGGGCAGCCACGACGGGTCCGACGCCGTGGATCGATTAGTCGCGAGCCGTGGTCGAGCACGATGGTCTTCAGCTCGGCGGTGGCCTTCTTGATCTTGGCCTCGACCGCGATCAGCTCCGCCAGTTCCTCGGCTGCGATGCGGCAACGGGTCTTCCCGGCGATGTCGCGTGGCCGGACGGTGGCCAGCATCGCCTTGGCCTGGCCGGTGGTGATGTCGCGTTTGGCCTGCCCAGGCAGGAGTTCAGCCAACAGAGCCTGCAGCCGGTCGACCGTCTGGACGCGACGCCGGGTCAAGGCTTCGCGGCGGTCGGTGAGGATGCGGAGCGCCTCAAGCTCGCCATCGACCTGCAGCACCCGCAGGCTCTGGGTGCGGACCGCGACAATCGCGATGGAGTGGGCGTCGCGGGCATCGGTCTTGCGGTTGTGACCGGTGTCGAAGAGCCGGACTCGGGCTGCCAGCTTGGCCGGGACGTCGACGACGTGCTCGCCGGCCTCGAGGAGTCGTTGGGCCAGTGGCCGCCCGACCCCGTTGGCCCTCGACCGCCCAGACCCGGTCCGACCAGGCCTTCGCGTACTTCCGCATCGCCGAGTAGCCGACCTGGTCGGTGGTGAACCTGCCCGAGCCGAGCAGGGTCTCGCTCTGGTCCACGACCTCGATCGTGGCCGACAACTTGTGGGGATCGACCCCGATGATCACCTGCTCCATGTGCTGCTCCCGCCTGTGCTCGATCCGATGTGGACGGCGAGGTGGGCATTGCTACTAACGAGCCTTCTTGAGCCACGCCTCGTCACGGTGCCCGACGGCGTCAGCGACCGGCCAGCACGGACGCCTGAGTGCACGCGGCTCGGGTCTCCGCGGACCATCCGCGGAGACCCGGGCTCTCGTGTCGGCTGGCTACCGCCGGGCGAACATCGCGTCCTGTGCGTAGCCGTCGTGGGGCAGGCCGGTGTAGGCGTCGATCTGGGGCGAGACCACGAACCGGTTGAGGCCGGTCCAGACGATGTTCACCACGTCGTCCGGACCCACCGCCAGGCCGGTGTAGTCACCGTCGAAGACGTTGCAGTCCTTGCCTTCGGCATCGGTGATCGGCGGATCGGTGTAGCCGTCCGGTCCGCAGATCGCCGGCCACGCACTCTCGGGAACGTACTGGCCGGCCCAGTGCGTGACCGAGATGTCGACCTGCTCGGTCGGCTGCCGGCCCGTGCCGTTCGGCATCAGCACCTCGCGGCCCGTGGCCACCGCCGCCCCGCTCGCCGGCGTGCGCGATGCGATCGTCAGGTAGACGTGGTTGAACGTGTCGTCGCGGTCCCCGCCCGGGTCGGCGATGTTCTCGTTCGAGTCGTACGCCACCGCCAACGAGCCGTCGGAGCGGAAGTCCGCCCACGGGAACCACTGGTCACCGGGCGCCGCATCCAGCGTGATCCGCGGGTTCCACGATGCTCCGCCGTCCCAGCTCTCGGCCATGTAGATGTTGGTGTCGGTGACGGCGCCGCACGGGTTGTAGTCCGGTGCCTCACCCGGGATCTCGTCGAGGCAGCTCGCCGGGGCCGCGTCATGCGTGCCGGCGAAGTTGTCGTTGTAGACCACCGCCCAGTGCGCGGGGTTGCTCGGGTCCGCGGTGATGGTGCCGGGCGACTGCCACCGGATCTGGTGCCCGGTCACGGTCTGCCGTCCAATCACGCTCCACGGCGTGTCGGCCGCGCCGTCCTCGAGGTTGGTGATCACCACCGGTGCGCTGAAGCTCGCACCGCCGTCGGTGGACTTCACAGCGAGCAGGGTCTGCTCGTACTCGCCGGGGGTCTCCCAGGCCGTCTCGATGTTGGCGTTCGCGAAGTGCACGACGAGGTCGCCGTTGGGGGCCACCTCGGGGATCGGGAAGCTGTCCTCGTCGCACTCGCCCGTGGGGCCGGTGCTCTGCGCGGTGCACAGCGCGTTCGATCCCGAGATCTTCTTCGGCTGCGACCAGGTGCGCCCACCGTCGTCGGAGTACGCGAAGTACACCGACGACTCGGCGTAGGCGCCTTGGAGGGCGTTGAGGTAACGCGCCGCAACCACGTAGGAGCGGCCGTAGAAGGGCGAGGCGGGGAAGTTGTCGACCGTCAGCCATTCCTTGTCGAAGAAGGTCGCCTGGTTCGCCGGTCCGATGGACGCGCCGTTGCCCTTCATCACGGTCACCGCCTCGCTCCAGGTGATGCCGCCGTCCGGGGAGTAGCTCACCGACACGTCACCCTGGGAGACGAACGGACCGCCGAGGCCGCCGACGTTCTCCAGCTGGGCCATCATCGCCCAGCCGGTCTGTGGCGTGTTGCCTGACAGCCTGCCGTTGAATGCGGGAGAGGGGTCACCCGCGCCGTTGCCGCTGCGCATCGGGACCTGGCCGTCGACCCAGCCCGCGCCGCCGTCGAATGAGGTGAAGAAGCCCGTCGGAACGATCGCCTGGCGGACGCCGGTGGAGTTGTTGAACCGGTAGAAGTAGTCGTTGGACCCGGCCAGCAGGTGCGTCGGCACCTTGGGGTTGACCGCGATCGCGAGTTCGTTGTCGGGGTTGAAGTCCTGGCGGTAGGGCTCCTCGTCGTTGCACGAGATGTCCATCGCGCCGGTGGGCGAGCCGTACGCCGCGCCGGCCGCGACCGCGCACCGGTACCGCTCGATCTGCACCTTGCTGTACTGCCCACCACCACCGGTGGTGCTGCCGGTGTCGAAGGGATCGACCACCGGGCGGACCACCATCCGGCTGGTCGAGAAAGGCCGGTCTCGCGCTTCCGCGCCTGCCGCCACGAGGGCGGTTGACATCGCTACTGCTGCGACTCCGATGATGACCGATCTGCGCGCCATGGCCACTCCGTACGTGCCCGGGCGAGCAAGGTTGCCCACGACGGCCGGACACCTGTCTCACATCGTCTGCCCGCAGCCCGCGGGAGGTCAATCACCTGAATCGGTGACCCGCGGCCGACCGAGCCGCGCATGACGACGGGCTCGCACGCGCAGTCGGGGCGGCACGAGGGAAGGTCTGCACGGCGTGCCCGCAGGCGAAGTGGGGTGGCGGCGACGACTCGCTCGACGGGTCGCAGGGCGATGACTTGATTGAGGGCGGCCACGGCGACGACTCACTCGATGGGAGCCAGGCGACGACGCGATTGACGGCGGCGATGGACGGACAGCGTCAACGGCGGCCGGGGCAGCGACCCGTGCATCAATGCCGAACGAGTGTCCGACTGCTTGCCCTAGACCCTGGCGGGACCCTGCAACGCCGCGCTGGTCGCAGCTGCCCACGAACGCGGGGGGACATGCCGCGAGGCATGGCGTTATGAGGTGCGTCTCACCGCCGCGATTGACCTGGTTCCACGAGGCGGGTGCTATCTAGGGATCAGACCCGTGGATGTACGGCAGGAGGCAAAGGCCGCCGTGGCTCATCAGCGACCCGGGTTTGACGTGAACACGTCTGGCCCTGCATCGGGCTGCCCGTGCGTGTCGTCCCACCCACGGTTCCAACTGTCGGCGCCGGCGTCTGCCTTATCCTGACAATTAGTAGCTGAAGGAGTCAGGGAGGCCATGGCTGGACGCATCGCTCACCGCGGGCTGAGGAGCAAGATCATGTCTGCCTCCGAGGCCGCGACCCACATCAGGCCGGGAGACAACGTCGGTATGAGCGGCTTCACCGGCGCCGGCTATCCCAAGGCCGTGCCCCAGGCGTTGGCGGCCATGATGTCCGAGCACCGCGCCCGGGGGGAAGACTTTCGCATCGGGGTGTGGACCGGGGCCTCGACCGCACCGGAGCTCGACGGGGCGCTCGCCGAGGCCGACGGAATCGAGTTACGTCTGCCATACCAGTCCGACCCGATCAGCCGGGCGAAGATCAACTCGGGTTCGATGGAGTAGATCGACGTCCACCTCTCGCACGTCGCCCAGATGGCCTGGGAGGGGTTCCTCGGCAGTCTCGATGCCGCCCTCGTGGAGGTCACGGGCATCACCGAGGACGGCGAGCTGATCCCGTCCTCGTCGGTGGGCAACAACAAGACTGGTCGGGTGACTCGCCTCTCACACAACCGGGCCCGTTGCGGTCGATAAGCAGACCGTGATCAGGATGAACCGTGACACGCTGTACAGCTTCGCGGGCGTCGACGTCTCGGCTGGTGCGAGGCTCACGGCTCCCGATGCTGGTGAGCGGTACCTGTCGGTGGCGCCTCCAGAAAGCCGCCGCCGAAGCGGCCTACGCCGCCAAAGGCCGTTAGGACCCGCCGCCCGTCGGTCGAGCCAAGAGGCGTCGGTCGAGCCACACCCCCGTCGGTCGAGCTCGTCGAGACCACGGCACCACCGCATCGTCGACTCGATCCCCTAGCCCCGATCCGAGCGTTTGCGCTGCGGGTAGAACGTCTCGCCACGAGCCAACATGTCGACGTACTGCTCGATCCGCCGGGCTCGCGTCTCCTGCCGTTTGGCGGCACCGAGACGGTGCAGTACGGCAAAGCGGTTCTGGCTGGTGAGATTCTCGAACATCGCCTGCGCCTCCGGCCGCGCCGCTAGCGCCTCGGTTAGGTCCGCCGGGATCTCTGCGGTGGCCGGTCCGGCGTACGCCACCTCCCAGCGCCCGTCGGCCTTGGCCCGCGCCACCTCGGACAGCCCCTGCGGATGCATGCGGCCTTCAGCCGTGAGCCGCTCGACGATGCCGACGTTGCGTTGCGACCACATGCTCCGACGGCGACGCGGCGTGAACCGCTGCACGTACGTGTCCTCATCGCGGCGACGGGCCTGACCGTCGATCCAGCCGTGACACAGCGCCTCCTCGAGCGCAGCGGCATAGCTCAGACTCGTCGGATCCGTCGTCCCCTTCTTGGCCAGAACCAGCCACACGCCGGCCTGCTCGTCGACGTTCTCGGCAAGCCAGGTCCGCCACGCCGCAGCGTCGCTCACGATCAGCTGGGGAGGATCGTCCGCCATGTACGGATCCTCCCCTCAACCACCGACAAAGGTCCACGAGTCCTCAGGTCTATCTAAGCTAAGGGTCTCGGTCGAGGGGCCCGCATCCCAGCAGATTTGTGCGTCCGTCTCGCGGCGGAATGCCACGCACCCCAGACGCGCAGTCGCCCCATCGGCGCCGCAGTTGATCCAAGGTCAGTCTCCGTGCACGGCGCCAGTTCGTTCGACGAGGTCGAGGCTGCCGCCCTCGTCCGCGCTCGGCTGATATCACCTGTTCGGTAGGCCCGCAGCCCTGTGGTTGTCCAGTGTCCACGACGACAGTTACAGAGCGCGCACGCCATCAGACACCCGAGCAACGGATCTGTCGGCGCTGGCCGCTACCGTGGCGACCCTGACCGAGGAGATTCATGAACGACACCGACGGTACGATCGTGCCCATCTGGACCCTGTCTACGACTGAGGGTGCCTCCATCCCCGCCTTCACCACCGATGGCGGGCTAGCCCCCGAACGCCTCACCGAGCTCCGCACCGCCCTCGCCGCGTTCTCGTCCGCGCCCCTGGTGACACTAGAGGCACACCCCCTCCCCGTGCGCCGGAAGCGATCGGCGGGGCTGACTCTCCACGCGACGAGCCCGCTCGCTCAGGAACTCTCCCGACTCGTCGCCGCCAACGCGCAAAAGGTGCCTGCTGTGGAACAGGTCGCGAAGTCGAGCGAAGTGCTCTACCGCATGGTCGTCCCCGCGAAGGTCGCCGCCGAGTTCGGCAAGGGCATGGTGCAACCCATGGTTTCCAAGGCAGCCGACAAAGGCATCTACGGCGACCTCGTCGGCGACCTTGCCGGTGGCACAGCCAAGACGGTTGCCGCTAAAGCCACGTTCGTCCCGGTTCAGGCGGCATCCGCCGGCGCGACCGGCACCGCCGTCGGCGCCGCGGCCGGCACAGCCGCGGCAGGCACGGCGGTGACTGTGGCCGCTCCGCTTGTGCTCATGGCGATCGCCGTCGGAGCGAGCGCGTACGCAGATCAGGGGCGTCAAAGGGCGATCGAGAACATCACCGAGCTGCTCGAGAAGCTCCACGACGAAGCGCTGGACAAAGAGCGCAGCGAACTCGACGGCTGCCGCGACGCCATCGAGAAGGCGACCGCCCTCCTGCTCGACCGCGGCCGTGTGGGCGCATCTCTCGGCCTCGACTCGGCGGTCCACGCAATCAGCACCGCGACCCGCAACGCTGAGCGCCGCGTGCTGAAGTGGGAGGCAGCCCTGGACGCCGTCGTCGACAACGGCGTAGAAGCGGCCGATCTCGAGGCAGCATTCCCAGGAGTCACCAACGATGGCGGCGAGTTTCGCGTCCACCTCGAACTCGCCGCGCTCGCCATCGCGCTCAAGCGACGCGTCGTGGTGCTGCAAGGCGTCGAGGCTGGTCAGAGCGACCAAGCCAATCCGTTCGACAACTTCGTACGAAGCCTTAAGGAAGACCAGCAAAGGATCGACGAGCTTGAGGCGCGCGTCCGCACCGTCCTCCTGCGCCTGTCTTCACTGGAACTGCACTCGCCGAGGCGGCTGATTGACAAGGTCATGACGCGCAAGCAGGTCGAGAACTTGCTCGAAACGTCGTACCGCCTCCGGGCTCTGGGCCCCAACTACAACGGCGCAACCCAAGCCACCGACGTCGTCATCGAGATCGAGAAGCACGACGACGGTACGTTGCTCGTACTCCCCTCACGCGCTTCCTGAGCCAACCGCGAGCCGGCACGGCACACGTCAACGTCAGAACGCACAACACCGAGAGACCGCCGAAGACCTGCCGATACTTACGCTTCCGAGGCACGAGGATCCGCGAGAGGCGCGCGGGTCACCGTCCGTCATGCGCGGCGGCATGACGCTACCTCGTTAGCCGGGCGGGGCTCGCTTCGTCAGGCAGTCGGCCGGGGCGGCGGCGCACCGGTCGGCGGATGACGGAGCCGGGCTTCGATGCGAGGAGCGGGTCGAAGTCGTCGGTGATCGGCGTCAGGTGTGCCTCGTCCACGAAGACGGCGCCGTCGCGCACCTCTTGGAAGAGATCGCGGCCGAGTACGGCGCCTGCCGTGCCCATGCCGCCGTAGATCGTGGCGTTGATGCCGAACATGTACTCCGTGCTGCCGCCGGCGAGGAACAGGCCCGGGATGTGAGTGGTGACCCGCGGCCGGAACGGGCCGAGGTTCTTCAGCAGCGGGGCGATGCCGTAGCAGGAGCCGTCGGTGCTGAGGGTGAAGCGCTCCTGGGTGATCGGGGTGGACGCCTCGCAGAAGACCATCCGCTCACGGATGTCCGGGATCAGCAGCTCGGCGGTGTCGAGCACGCGCTGGGTGAGCTCCTCCTTGAGCTGGAGGTAGCGCTCGTCGCGGCCGTAGCTGCCACCGTCCGCGGGGCCGGTCTCGACGTTCCAGAACGCATGCTCCTTGGGCGCCCAGCTCACGAGCTCGAGCGTCGAGTAGCCCGCGGGCGCCGAGTGCGTCCCCTCGGGGTCCTTGGCCGTGGGGCAGCTGACGCCCACCGGCATGCGCTCGGGGCAGCGACCAGCGGCGACCTCGCGGTAGTAGCCGTCGACGTCGTTGGTCGGCCACACCCAGGCGAGCGGCGGAGTGTCTCGTTCGCGCAGGTCGACGTCGAGCGCGACGTACACCGCGAACATCGGCAGCGTCATCTCCAGATCCTTCAGCTTCCGCCGCAGCCTCCGGGTCAGGTGCTCGTCGCCGACCAGCTCCGCCCAGGTCTTCTTGAAGTCCGCTGCGGAGACGACGACCTCGGACCGGATCTCTTCGCCGCCGCGGAGGCGGACGCCGACGGCGCGCCCGTCCTCGATCAGGATCTGCTCGACCCTGGCCTTGGTGCGGACCTGGCCGCCGTGCGTCTGGATGACGTCGGTGAGATGAGCGCCGATGACCTGGCCGCCGCCCCGCGGGTAGTAGGCACCGGCCTGGAGGTAGTGGTGGAGGAAGCCCGCGTGCATGGCGGTAGGCGTCCTGTGCGGGGGCCACGTGTAGTCCCCGTTCTCCGCGAGGATCACCGCCTGGGCGTCAGCGCTGAGGCCGCACGCGGCCATCAGCGTCGTGATCGGCCGCACGCCCCAGCGCAGCAGTGCGAACGGGCGCAGGAGCGGCCGGTCGCCGGCAGCGATGGTGCGCATGATCCTGACGCAACGACGAAGCCCCGACTCCTCCTCGGGGAACGCCGCGACCAAGCGGTCGAGGTAGGTGTCCCAGCCGGTCGGCGTCTGGAACGTCGTACCCGGGATCATGATCTGGCAGTGGCCCTCCGGGCGCTGGCGCAGCCACTTGATGCGCTCGGTCAGGGCCAGCCCGGAGAGCGCGGTCTGCATCCGGCCGCCGGGGCCGCACTCGCCGACGTAGTGGGTGCCGACGTCGAACTCGAACTTGTTGCCGGCGCGGCGGAAGACCTGGGTGCTGCCGCCGACCACCTGGTTGGCCTCGAGCACCAGCACCCTCTTGCCGTTGGCCGCGAGGTACGCCCCGCAGGTGAGGCCGCCCGGGCCGGCCCCCACCACAACCGCGTCCCAGGTCTCGTTCTCGGCCTCGAGCCTCGGCGTCAGGGGCGTCGCGGTCTGTGTCATGGCGGGTCGCTTTCAGGGGAAGGCGTTTCTAGAGTCAGACTCCAGTTAACTGGCTCCAGACCGCTCCGCCAAGGGCGACGCCCGTCAGGCGGAACGCGAATCCAGGATGAGGCCGTCGAGAAGCACCAGCCCGGCCTCGATCACAGCCAGCTCGACCCGCTCGGGCGACATCACCAGGGCGTCGCGGCGCAGCGCCAGCGCGGCGACTCCGTTCCAGGCGCCGAACAGGAAGTACGACATGAGCTCCGGATCGACCTGCCGGATCGCGCCGGTCTCCACTGCGTCGCGGATGCTCTGCTCGAACTCCCATCGCAGCTGGCTGAACCGCGCGACCACCTCGCCCTCGAGGGGCGTGCGGGGACCACGTTCACCGGTGACGGTCAGGTACTTCACCACCGCCGGGTGGTCGAGGAGGAGCCGCAGATAGGCGGAGCCGACACCGGCGAAGCGCTCGAGCGGGGACACCTCCGCCGCGTACGCCGACCGGAGTGCCTCCGTGGCCACGGCCAGTACCCGCTCGGTGACGGCAGCCAGGAGCCCGTCCTTGGTCCCGAAGTGCACGTACACCGAGGCCGGCGAGACCCCCGCCTGCGCGGCGACGTCCTCGACCCTGATCTCCTCCGGCGCGCGCTGCGACAACAAGAGCTCGCCCGCGTCGAGCAGCAGCGCGCGGGTGCGCTCCCTCCGACGCGACCCGCGCACGGCGGCGTCGGCCACCGGAACCACGGACTTCTGGGCGTCGTTCACGCAGACAACACTAGGACCGACGCAGCCCGGAAACGGTGTAGGAGTGAGACTCCTGGTGTTGTGTGGGTCGTCTAGGGGGCAGGTCGCGTGCCGTCGTTGCGCCCGGCCCGGCGGGCGTGCCGGACACCAGGACCAGTGGGAGGCGGTGCCGGCACCAGGCGATGGGCGGGGTGCTCGTCGACGGTCGCTCGCGGCTAGACGCAGGTGCTGGAGCGCCCGCAGGCAGATCCGACGTTGACGGGTGAGTCATTCGCGGTCTGACGCTATGACGCATCGAGATTCGCTTGCGGGTCTGAGTCGCTTGAGGCGCAGTAATGTCGAACGCTCACCGCCGTTTCTGGAGCAGATGCTCGCCTACGACCCGCTCGACCGTGGCCAACGTGGATGAGGCAGGTGCTGTGGACCCGACAACCACCGAGACCAGCCGACTGATCGTGGGTCGGACCACGATCGGTTGGTCCCTCAGGACGGGAGCATCGTCCCGGTCACCAGGAACCGCTGGTGCCAGCTGAGGGCCTCGCTGAGCAGATGGGGCGTCTGGCGCCCCCAGGCTCCGGCGAGCGCGCGGTCGAAGTAGTCCTGCAGCATCGGCTGGTAGTCGGGGTGGGCGCACTGGTCGATGATTCGCTGCGCCCGCCTACGCGGCGCGAGCCCGCGTAGGTCTGCCACCCCGCGCTCGGTGATGATGACATCGACGTCGTGCTCGGTGTGATCGACGTGGGAGACCATCGGGACGATGCATGACAGTGTGCCGCCCTTGGCGGTGGAGGGTGTGACGAAGGTGGAGACATAAGCGTTGCGTGCGAAGTCGCCCGAGCCTCCGATCCCGTTCTGGATGGCCGATCCCATCACGTGGGTGGAGTTGACGTTGCCGTAGAGGTCGGCCTCGATCATGCCGTTGGTCGCGATCACGCCGAGGCGGCGGATCACCTCGGGGTGGTTCGAGATCTCTTGGGGACGCAGCAGGATGGGTTCTTTGAACCGGGCGATGTTCTCGGTGAACCGATCTAGCCCCGCTGGACTGAGCGAGAACGCCGTCGCCGAGGCGGACCGGATCGCGCCTGATTCGAGCAGGTCGAGCATGCCGTCCTGGAGCACTTCGGTGTAGGCCGTGAGCCCGCGGTGATGTGTCTGCCCGAGCCCGGCGAGCACGGCGTTGGCGATGTTGCCGACACCGGACTGCAGCGGCAGCAGCTCAGGCGGCATCCGCCCGACCCGCACCTCGAGGTCGAGGAAGTCGATGAGGTGGTTGGCGATCGCCCGGGAGTCGTCGTCGATCGGCTTGAAGGCGGTGTTGCGGTCCGGAGCGTCGGTCTCGACGATGGCGACGATCTTCTCCGGGGGGGCAGGTGAAGTGCGGGATGCCGATGCGGTCGTCGGGACGGTTGATCATCACCGGCCTGCGGTGCGGCGGCAGCGCGGTGCCGTAGTAGATGTCGTGCATGCCGTCGAGCTCCCGTGGCTGTCGGGCGTTGACCTCGAGGATGACCCGGTCGGCCAGGTCGATCCAGGTCTTGTTGTTGCCCACCGACGAGGACGGGACCAGCTCGCCGTCCTCGGTGACGCCCGTGACCTCCACGAGGGCGACATTGAGCCTGCCGGGGAACCCCTCCCAGGCCATCGGGGCGACGTGCGAGAGGTGGACGTCGATGTACTCCATCGAACCCGCGTTGATCTTCGCCCGGCTGATCGGGTCGGACTGGTATGGCAGACGTAACTCGATGCCGTCGGCCTCGGCGAGCGCCCCGTCAAGCTCCGGGGGTGGTCGAGGCCCCGGTCCACACCCCGATGCGAAAGTCTTCCCCCCGGGCGCGGTGCTCGGACATCATGGCCGCCAACGCCTGGGGCACGGCCTTGGGATAGCCGGCGCCGGTGAAGCCGCTCATACCCACGTTGTCTCCCGGCCTATGTGGGTCGCGGCCTCGGAGGCAGACATGATCTTGTTCCTCAGCCCACGGTGAGCGATGCGTCCAGCCATGGCCTCCCTGACTCCTTCAGCTACTGATTGTCAGAATAGGGCAGACGCCGGCGCCGACAGTTGGAACCGTGGGGTGGGACGACACGCACGGACAGCCCGATGCAGGGCGAGACGTGCTCACCTCGAACCCGGGTCGCTGATGAGCCACGGCGGCCTTTGGCTCCTGCGGTACTTCCACGGGTCTGATCCCTAGATAGCACCCGCCTCGTGGAACCAGGTCAATGGCGGAAAGACGCGACTCTCCACGCAGCCGAAGCGCGCCCATCGGCGCCGCTCTACGACTGGCCGCCGAGCGGAATCCAGTCAGGACCGAAATCCTCGCGGAGCGAGGCTGGGGGCTCGGTGCCCTCAGGAGTTAGACGTAGACCATTGCCTGCTGCGTGACCTCAGTGACGTCCACCGTGACTGGCTCCGCAAAGACGCCGTCCGCCAACTGGACCATGCCCTGTGCACGCATCTGTTCGATGAAGTCCAGGGTGGCGTGCGTCAGCCACGCAATCCTGGCCACAACCGAGACTGCCGCTCGTACTCGGTCGAGGATGTCGAGCCGGCGGCTGCGTCCCGCCGGTTGAGGTCGGCATGGACGACGTCGCCATAGAACCAGGCGAAGGCAAGCGAGTTGTCGGTAATCACTTCGGCCGGGCTCAGTCGAGACGACCTCCCATTTTCCAGCCTATACGCCCGCATCTCCTCGCTCGACGAGTCGATTCCCTTCCAGCGATCGCGCAACCAGGTCACGCATTTCCGCGGCTCGTCCGCCTTCTCTGTGTCCTTCAAGAGCAGGCCGAGTGCTTTGAGCACTTTCCCGTGATGGACGGGGGTCCTTCTTGAGAATGAGCGGCCGAACCCTCGCGGCCAGCGACTCGATCTTTTCCTCCTCCGGAAGGCGCCGGGTGACCGTGGTCGTCCCGGTCGCCGTTTCGATGGACACTTCGAACTGAGGATTCGTCCACTTCACCAGTGCCTCTGGATCCAGAACGAGGGAGTGGCCCAGCACGCGGCGAGCGCGCAGAACGAATGCCTCGACCGTCGCCGTCGCTCGCGCGGACCAGTTCCTGCTCCTCGGCGAATCTTCGCCATCACCACCACACTGGCTCACCGGCCTGATGATGCCAAAGGACCCGGCCCGTTCCGGAGGAGCTGGTACGCCCGAGCGCGGATCCCATCTCTACCGCACATCGAAATGGCTGGCCGAGGTCTCCACGATGCGACCCGATCGCGGCGGAGTGACACGGCCGAGCCGCTATCAGGTTGGCCGACGGATGTGCTCGGGGACCCCAGCGAGGGACCGTGGATGCGGCGATCTGGGACCTTCTCCTCGTGTGCGGCCGAGCCGTCCCGACGAGGCTTGAGGCAGACGGAGGAGGACGTGATGGCCCAACAACAATGCGGGGGCGGCTGCGGGTGGGGGCGCGCTCTACGGGCTGGGGATCTTCGGAGCCTGGGTGTACTTCTGGCAGCAGGCCGACCAGTTCTGGGAGTACGCGTACGCGATCTTCCAGGGGCTGTTCTGGCCGGCGTACATGGTCTTCCAGACGTTCGAGGCACTGAACCGCTGACACGCAGCGCTCACCGGCGCGCGGCCAGGTGGCCCGCGAGGTGCTCGAGAACGTCTTCCGCGCACCCGACGCGCTGCCGGGGATCGCGCGGGAGGCCGTGGCGATCGGGGCCGGTGCCCTGTGGTGCCAGTTCGGCGTCATCAACACCGAGGGCGCGCGGTGCGGAGGACGGCGGGGTCACGGTGGTCATGGACCGCTGCCTCAAGATCGAGCACGCGCGCTACGTGGGAAGGATGCACTGGCTGGGGTTCAACACCCAGCGCATCACCTCCGTCCGGACCGGGCTCCAGTAGCCGGCCCCGTCAGGTGACCTGTGCCGCCAGGGGTCCCAGCCCCTCGACCTCGATCGACACCAGGTCACCCTTCTGGAGCGGGGGTGGGGTCTGGGTGCCTTTGCGGCCCCCAGAAGCTGGCCAGGCAGCCGCCACCACCCGTCGTACCGCTGGCCAGCAGGTCGCCGGCCAGGACGACGGAGTCGCGCGAGGCGTAGGCGATCATCTGCGGGAACGTCCAGTGCATGTGCGCGAGCCGGTCGTGGCCGATCAGCGCGCCGTTGACGTACGCCGTGCAGTCGAGGTCGAGGAAGCCGTCGGCGTCGTGGAAGGGCTCGAGCTCGTCGGCGGTGACGATCCAGGGGCCGAGGGAGGTGGCGAAGTCCTTGCCCTTGGCGGGGCCGAGGCCGACCTGCATCTCGCGGGACTGGAGGTCGCGGGCGGACCAGTCGTTGACGACCGTGTAGCCGAAGATCGCGTCCTTCGCCTCGGCCTCGCTGAGCGACGTGCCGCCGCGGCCGAGGACGACGCCGACCTCCATCTCGAAGTCGAGGGCGTGGCACAGCGCGGGCTTCGGGACCGGCT
>CAVRMH010000048.1:0-32069 GCA_963721775.1 uncultured Actinomycetota bacterium
TCCACGGCCTCGCTGATGGTGAGGTCGCCGATGACGAGCAGGGCCGCCTGGCCCTCGTCGATCAGCTCACCGAGCTCCTTGACGTCGGAGCGGGACAGGCCGCCCCACAGGTGGCCGGCGATGCCGCCGGCAGCGCCGAGCACCGCAGCCGAGCCGATGATCGACGGCGGGAACAGCACGCCGAGCGCGGCACCCGCGGCGACGCCCCACCACGCGCCCTTCCGGGTCGAGGTCTCGTCCTTGTTGACGTGGATCTTGCCCTTCTCGTCCTTGGTCACGACGGCCGCGTCGAAGTGCCCCACGGCATCGACGGCGTGGAGCGCCTTGACGACGTCGTAGTCGGCCTGCGCGGCGGCCTCGTCGGGGTAGGTGGCGATGTACAGGAAGACGCCGTCCGGGTCTGCCATGGCTGTTCCTTTCCGAAGTCTGGCTGGGTCACCGGTCACGCAAGCACGAGACGCGGCGCCGTTCATCGTCCGCGGCGGATGGTGGCCAGTGGCCGCGTCGCGGGTCTAGCGTCGGCGCCCAGGGCACCATCAAGGCACTAGGGGAGGAGCCGCACGTGCGTGCCACCGCATCACTCGCCGCCATCATCGTCGGGGTCGTCATGGTCGTCGCCGGGGTCGCCACCTGGGTCGTCGTCGTCAACACGCTCGCCGACCAGAAGATCGTCGTCTCCGACGACGCCGACTGCCTGGCCGGGGACGACGTCAACGGCCCCTTCTCGGCGTACTGCCAGGCCAAGGTGATCGACAAGCACACCCAGGAGATCACCGGGGCAAGACGTACGCCGAGCTCGCCCAGGACGACCCGGTCCGCCAGACCGCGATGGACTCGGCGTTCCTGCAGTCGTCGCTGTTCACGTCCGTCGTGGCCTTCGGCGTCTGCCTGATGGCCATCGCCGTCGGGCTGGTGCTCGCGCTGCTCGGGTTCGCCATCCGGAGGCCCGCGCCCGCGGCGGCGACCTGACGGGGCGCGGCCGACCACGGGCAAGGTGCCCGGCGTCAACCGCCGACCGGCACCGGCTCCGCCTCGTCCGCCGCCGGGTCGGCGGGGGCGGCACCGTCCTCCTCCGACGCGAGGCCGTGGAAGTAGGCGTAGGTCAGCAGCAGCGTGAGGAAGGGACCGACGAGCGCGGTGACCACGCCGGGCAGCAGGTTCACCAGCAGGAAGGGCGCCTGCACGACGAGGAGCACCAGCGAGCCCAGCAACCCACCCAGCACTCCGCTGACGAGCAGCATGAAGACCACCAGGCCCAGCATCTTGGACACCTGTCCCCGCACCAGGTGGCCGCTGCGCCGAAGCGCGCGGAAGCCCCAGGTAGGTTCGAGCACCGTGACCGGTAGCAGCAGGGATCCGGCGATCAGCAGCACCAGGGCGAGCGGCGAGAGGAACACGCTGACCAGGAGCAGGCCCGCCAGGACCAGCATCGTCAGCTGGGTGCCGAGCACCCGACCGGTCCGCCTCAGCGCGGCGCGGTAGGCGCCCAGCACCCCGGCCGGACGCCCGGCCCCGACCTCCGCCGCGGCCCAGATCGTGGCCGCCTGGGCGATCAGCGCCACGAACGCCGTGGCGAGGCCGAGACACAGGGCGGTGACCGCGCTGGCGCCGGAGAGCTGCTGGTCCACCGACTGGCTGAGCGGCTTGACCACCAGCTGCTGGACGACACCGTTGACCAGCGAGGCGAGCGCCACGACCAGGCCGATGCCGAGGAAGAGCCGCCATCGTGTCCGGTACACCAGCCACGAGACCGAGACGGTCTGCCCGAAGGTCCGCTGCTGCCGCAGCGGGAAGGGCTCCGAGCGACGCCACGACGTACGCCGGACCAGCCACACCACGACGGCCAGGACGAGCGCCAGGCCGAGGAGCACCGGCACGGGGTTGGCGGTGAGCTGCAGCAGCGTCACCGAGACCTTGCCCACGGCCCCGCAGAAGAACGCCGTGGTCTGGCCTCCGTAGAGGGAACCTCCCGGCACGGCGTAGCTGCGGTCCATGGTGTCGGCCGACCAGGTGAACGGGGCGGTCCAGCGCTCCTTGGTGCTCGGCCCGGTCGGCCCGTCGTAGATGGAGCGCGGCTCGTGCTGGCCCCAGAGGCCCTGGTAGCCGAGCCACGGGTACGACGTCTCCGCCGCCTCGGCGTCGACGGGGATGGTCCGCACCACGGGCTCCACGCCGGGGTCGGTGCCGAGCGTGGTGTCGCAGCCGAGGCCCTGGGTCCGCGAGCGGAGCAGGAAGAGTCCGGCGTCGTAGTGGCTCGAGTGCGACCCGGCCGACACGAACACGACCGGGTGCGTGCTGTCCTGCACGTCGAGCTTCGGGTCGTCCCAGGCCGAGCTCTCGGCACTCTCGTGCTGGCCGTAGACGACCCGGCTGGGCGTGGTCCCCAGCGCCCCGGCCGCCGAGTCCGCGTCGAACTCGAGCTGGATCCCCTCCCAGTCGCTCTCGTGCTTGTTGTTGAAGTCGTTGAACGGGTAGTAGAACCAGTACTGCAGCGCCAGCTTGCCCGGGTAGCCCTCCTCGGTGGCGACGTGGGCGTACACCGTCGTCGGGGAGTCGGCCCACACGCGGTCGGCCCACTGCTCGTAGTCGCACCCCGGACGCAGGGGATCCCCGGGGAAG
This sequence comes from uncultured Actinomycetota bacterium, assembly GCA_963721775.1. Lineage (GTDB taxonomy): Bacteria > Actinomycetota > Actinomycetes > Propionibacteriales > Nocardioidaceae > Nocardioides. The sequence continues at coordinate 2,620 of CAVRMH010000048.1, forward strand.
TCGAGCGCATAGCCGGGCAGTCCGGCCGACAGGGTCTCCGCGTCGGGGCCGATCGTGACCAGGTCCTCCTGCGTCCACGGCCCGCGGAGGGCGACCGAGGAGTCGCCGAGCAGCAGGTCGATGTCGCTGGGGTGGTAGGGCTCCCCGTTACCGCACTCCTGCGGTTGCGCGACCAGGCGGATGAGAGGCGCGTACGTCTCCGCGAGCCGCTGCTCGTCGGATGCGCTGGCGTGGGCGGGCGCCGCGAGCGCGAGCAGCACGCCGACCGCGGTGACGACGACGGCGAGCAGGGAGTGCAGCCGGGCCGCGGTCGACGACGTCACGAGACTCCTCCGGATGGGCGGACGGTGGGTCCAGCCCACGACACCGCCGCAGGCCCCGACAGGGCCGAAGGTCCCAGCGCGACCCGCGGCAGGTCCTGCGCGCGGCAGCTCAGCGCAGGACGGGGGCCACGACCACCCCGACGAGGGCGACGCCGGTCAGCACGCGCAGGACGGTCGCCGCCCGGTCGAGCGCCTGGCCCCGGCGGCCGAGGCGGTCGACCGCCTCGTCGCGGACGGCGAGCGTCCAGCGCAACGCGCGGTACGCGCCGGCGAGCCGCACCCGGTCGACCAGACGGTTCCAGGTGGACCGGGCGTCCACCTCCCGGGTCAGGTGGCGGCCGTCGTGGACCACGAACGCCGCAGCGAGCGCGTACGCGACCGGGGCCAGGAGCAGTCGCAGCAGGACACCCACGGCCAGCACCGCCAGCGGCGTGACGAGCGCGTGCAGCATCGTCTCCGGGGAGGTCACCTCGTCCATCCGGTCCTCGCTCCCGGTGGCCACGGCCACGGCCACCCCCGCCACCACGAGCAGGATCGAGGCGGTGCGCAGGCACTGCAGCAGGAGGATCGCCGTGGCGTCCCAGGCGCCGGGCGCGAGCGCACTGGCGGCATCCACGTGATGTGCCGGCCCGTCGTCCGCGTCCCGCGGGGGGAACACGTCGGCACCGGTCATGGTCGGACGCTACCGACCTCCGGCCAGCGACCGACCCCCGGTCGTACGACGAAGGCCCCGCCCGGGGTCCGGGCGGGGCCTTCGCGTGCGACAGTGGCAGGTGCAGGATTCGAACCTGCGTAGGCATAAGCCGACGGATTTACAGTCCGCTCCCATTGGCCGCTCGGGCAACCTGCCGGAAGAGCCACCGGCCCGGTGTTGGCCGGTCGGCGGCAAGTCGGAACAATAGCGCAGGCACACGCACGACCCGAAACCGCCGTAGGAGGATCAGCATGGCCGACTCGAGCTTCGACATCGTCAGCAAGATCGATCGTCAGGAGGTCGACAACGCGCTGGGCCAGACGGCCCGCGAGATCGCCACGCGGTTCGACTTCAAGGGCACCGGGGCGAGCATCGAGTGGCAGGGCGAGCAGGCCATCGAGATCTCCGCGTCTGCAGACGACCGTGCCAGCGCCGTGCTCGACGTGTTCAAGGGCAAGCTGGTCAAGCGCAACCAGAGCCTGAAGATCCTCGACGCCTCCGAGCCGCGCCAGTCGGGCCAGCAGAGCAAGATCTCGATCGCGCTCAAGGAGGGCATCACTTCCGAGGACGCCAAGAAGATCTCCAAGCTGATCCGCGACGAGGGCCCCAAGGGCGTCAAGGCCCAGGTCCAGGGGGACGAGCTGCGGGTGTCGTCGAAGAAGCGCGACGACCTGCAGGCCGTGATCGCGCTGGTGAAGGGTCAGGACTACGACTTCGCGGTGCAGTTCACCAACTACAGATGACGAGACCGAACTGACCGCGGAATCGGTCGGCAGGCGTCGAGAGTTCTAGCGGCGCGGATGCTCACCCACGCCCCCCTGTCAACGGTGGCAGCGGATCGGCCGCGCGCAAGCACCGCGTGACGCACGACGTCGCGAAGAACGCTCGTCACGCCCTCGGCCCCTTGTGCACCATGGTCGGCGCCCTGCACAGGACAGCCCTTTCGACGCCCGGCTTCTGCAGGTGTGTCGCCGCGGCAGCACAGCACGACCATGCCGAAGTGCGGGCGCCGATCGGCCGCCAACGTCATACGTTTCGGCGGTCAGGACCGGCAAAGTGCATGACCTCCCGGAACACACTCAATTGCCGATGTGCGTGCGCGGCCCTTCGGCAAGAATCTGGTTCATGGGTTCTTGGGGCGTCGGCATCTTCAGCAACGACGATGCGGCCGACATTGCGTGCAGACTTCTGTGACCTCATCGCCGATGGGTTATCCGCCGCGGATGCGACCAGACGGCTTCGAGACGAGTACGGCGTGGGCGACCGGGGCGCCGACGACAACGATTTCTGGCTGGGGCTTGCAGCCGCGCAACACAGCACGGGGCACGTTTCGCCAGAAGTCATTGAGCGCGCCATCCGCATCATCGACAGCCCGAGCGAACTGGAGCGGTGGGAGCCTCCCGACCGCAATCCGCGCAAGGCGGCGCTCCAAAGGCTGCGGGCCAAGTTGATTCAGCCGCCTCCGCAGCCGAAGCGCCTTCGGCCGAGGAAGAAGGTAGACACCCGTCTCGAACCAGGTCAGCACGTCGTCGTGTCCGTGTCCGGCCGGCAGGTCGTGCTGCGAGTGATGCGGATACAGCAGGACAAGGGTGGCCGCTACCCCGTCGTTGTCGTGGTTGATTGGGACAACGACCAGCGCAAGCTGCGAAAGGCTCATCGGTTGCCAGCAGCGCTCAACCCTGTGCGAAGGCGGAAGGACGAGGCGATGGGCTTCATCCTCATTGGTGAGCCCTCAGACCCGGAGGCGATCGAGGTCTTGGCCCAGACAGCCGACTGGCGCACGCCAGCCCGACGGTGGCAAGCCCAAGCCGTCACGAGGTGGTCCGGCTTGGAGCGCTTCTTTGGTCCTGGTGGCGAACTTCGGTGGCCGTAAGGCCATCCGGTCATGCCGCGGAGTGCGCGCTGATCTGCCGCGTTGTGTGCACTCCGTGTCGCACCACCAGTCCGACTTGTGACGCCCGCTTACGGTGCGACGACGTGTCAGGTCCTCCCGAGCTGCCATGCCGCCCGCCTGGCGGCAGGGCGGTAGCGATCGCCCGACCCACGTGGTCGGGGCGGGATGCGCGGGAGCACCCAACCTTGTGTGCGACTGCGCGAACCACTGACCGCCAGGGCGTGCCGAGCCCTGGCTGCTCGGCCCGAGGGGACGTGGATGATGCCGATCCAGGGTCTTCCGTGACCGGCGCTCGTCGTGACCTCTTCAGCGTGGCGGCGTCCGTGATAGCGCCTGAGTCCAGCACGGTCGCCAGCCAGCCGCCTCGGTGGTGGCCGTGCAACTTGTCCGCGATGCGCCGTGACCTCGTCGCCGTATGGCGCGGCGCCGTCGCCGCCGATCGCGGTGATGGTCTCAGCCTAGGCTGTCCCCGGCCGCGAGACTCGGCCAAGACGGCCGACGCGGCTGTCGCCAGAAGGGTAGCGCCACGCCTTCACCCGCGCCGTGCGTGTCGTCGATCCCCCACTGACCATGCCTTCACGCTGGGCCCCGCACTGAATCTCCTCCAGCCACTGGGGACCCCGTGGGTGGAGGTGCACACCGAGGTCGAACGCGACACGAAGACGAAGCCGCCCCGGCCATTGGGTGCCGGGGCGGCCTTCTTTGCTGACGCGGTGGCACGCGCAGATGGTTGTCTCGCGAGACGTTGCGCACCGGTCTCGGTGCCACTCGGGCGCGGCACCAAGGGAGAGCACCGGCTACTACCTATCCGATGACGCCTCTTGGCTCGGCGGGGGTGAGTGTCCTGGTCGGGTGTTCCCAGCGCGCCGAGAGGTGGTTGCCGCGTTCAGCGGGTGCGGACCTGCAGTGGGCGCATCATCTCGTTGTCCTCGTGCTCGAGGATGTGGCAGTGCCACACGTAGCGCCCGGCCGTGTCGAAGGTGGCGCGGATGCGGGTGACCTGGGCGGGATAGGCAGATGACCGTGTCCTTGACCCCGCTCTCGCCCGGCTTCCGGTGGCAGGACGGGTCCGGTCCTGCTGCACGGGTTGGTGGATCTCACCGCTGGCGTCGACCTCCAGGGCCTGTCGGCCGAGGGACCTCGAGGCGACCTCGTGGACATGGATCGGGTGGGCGTCCGCGGTGGTGTTGTAGAACTCCCAGACCTCGGTGTCGCCCTGCCGGGGACTCTCGGTGACTTGCTGGCTCCACTCGCGCGGCACCGGCCATCCCGTTCTCGAGCGTGCCCAGCAGGGCTTCGACGGGACCCTCGACCGCGTTGCCCTGAGCGTCGACACCGGTGCCGGACTGCTCGACCAGCGCGAGCCGGCGGGTCCGGGCCGCGGCGGAGGATGTCGGTGGGGCCGGCAACCAAGGAACCGCGGCGGCGTGCGAGGGGTCGGCTCCTCCGCGATGCACCCGGAACTGCATGACTTGGCCGGTGGTGTCGGGGTCTGCCGCCTCGAAGTCGACACCGGGCAGGCCACCGCCGAACGGCTCGTCGGGCCCCAGGTTGAGCAGCGGGTGGGAGCCAACCAGCGTCGCACCGAAGTCGATGACGACGTCGGCCCGCTCCGCCGGCCCGAGCAGCAGTCGGTGTCGCTCCTCGGCGAGGTCCACGGGCGCGGCGAGGTAGCCGCCATCGTTCCCGATCTGCCAGACCTCGACGCCCGGGATCGCCGAGAAGTCGAGGATGAGGAAGCGCGACTGGCACCCGTTGAGGAACCGCAGCCGGTAGCGGACCTGATCCACGTCGAGTGTCGGCCAGGTGCTGCCGTTGACGATGATCGTGTTGCCGAAGAACTCCGGGTTCCAGTACGGGTAGAAGTCCCCTCGCGGCACGAACGGCGATACCGCGCCGTCGAAGAACGTGCGCGAGTGGGGGTAGAAGAGTGAGCCGTCGGCGTTGAAGGCGCGGTCCTGGATGGCCAACGGGACCTCGCGGTAGTGCCGACTCGACGGGAGCGGGTCTTCCTCGCGTGGCGCCGGCGCCGGCAGTCGGGCAGGTGCCCCAGTGCGAACATCACGCACCTGTCGGTCCTCGGGGCCGCGCACCAGGTAGAAGCCAGCTGGTCCGGCGTAGACGTTGAGCCGGGTCAGTCCCAGCGCATGGTCGTGGTACCAGTTGGTCCGCGAGCGGTCGGTGTTCGGGTACTGGAACACAGCGAAACCGGAACCCCAGCGCACGCCGAACCGGTCCTCGGCCTGTCGGGCGAACCTGTCGAACCAGGGACCCTCGGTGAGGTAGCCGGACGGGATGTTGTTCGCGGCGGGCAGGTACCACGCCTCCGTGTACCCGTCACTCTCGTCCCCCACGTCCACGGCGCCGTGCAGGTGGGTCACGATCGGCACTGGACCGCGGTACGGGAGCGGTGTCTGGTCGAAGAGTGGACGGCCCTCGGGGTCGGTGGGCTGCTGCGGCGGGTTGGCCCAGTGCAGGGTGGGATCGACGGTCAGCAGGTGGGGCAGGAACCGGCCCTTACGGTCGACGAGCTCGTTGACCCACTTCACCCGCACCGGGCGTTCCGCACGTGCCTCGATCGTCAGCGACGGCGCGTGATGGAGCATCGGCGCATGCGGTGACCGTGCCGCGGTCGGCCCGTAACCCCAGACCGTGGTGGCGGGATGGCCCTGTGGGAGCACCTGCTGCTGGAACTGCCGCATCGAGATCTCGTAACAGTCCACCGCCGACCCCTTGTGTCGCAGCACACCGGCGCGCGGCATCACCGGCGGCACCAGGACCGGTGTGGTGAACCGCGGTATCTGCGCCGGGTCGAGCGTGCCGCCGGGCACCGACGCCATCGCCCGCGTCAGTCCACCGGGGAGGCGGCCATAGAGCACGAATCCGGCGCCCAACCCGGCAGCCTTGATGAACGGCCGACGACTCAGGCTGACGGCCCAAAGGTCCGCTGACGGCACCTGCACCGCCCCCATCCCGCCTCGACAACGCGCTGACAAGCCCCGGGACTCTTCTCATCGTGAACCTCCTGCTCGAGCCTCGCAAGGCAGACCCTGGAGCTCCTCGGGCATCCTGGCCCGACAACTCGCAGCCGCCTCGCAGTGGCGTGCCGTCTGCGGCCTGCGACTACGTGGTGCTGCGGCATGCAGCTCACCTAGTGAGCGGCAAGCCATTCCTGCGCCATCCGCTGGTCAGAGGGCGGCGAGGTCGTTGGCGCTGAGGTCGTCGAGACCCAGGGTCGCGAGGGTGCGCTTCCCTTCCGCGCGGAAGTCCCGGCCCAGCACGATCGAGGCCGTGGTGATGAGCGCCTCCATCGTCGGCGTCGTCACGCCCACCCGGCCGGCGAGGTCGGTCAGGAACACCAGGGAGTAGCCAACGTCCTCGGTCAGGTACCGGTGGTCGAGCTGGCTCTGAGCGCCGATGCCAAGGAAGCCCGGGGCGGTGGAATAGCCGGTCGAGTAGTTGGCCTCGCGCATGTATCCCTGCAGCACCCCGAGGTCGGGTTCCGACAGGACCTGCACCCCGAGCGCGTCCGCGATCGCCAGCCGTTCGCGGTCGACTGCTTCGATCATCCTCCCCGAAGCCTCGGTGACCCCCTCCTCGTAGAACAGGAACGCACCGCCGGTCCGTTCGATCAGCGCGGCGTTGAGCAGGGTCACGGCCGGATGGATGACCGGGTTGCCGTTCTGGAGGGTTGTCTGGAGGACACTGCTGGCGGCCTCGGTTCCGGGGTACACGTCCTGGATCATCGACAGCAGCCGTTCGGTGCCCGAACGAGGCAGGCCGGCGACGTACACGCCCCCTGCCAGCTTGTGGAAGACGTTGATCCGTCCCGGGCCGGTGATGCGCACGGCGTAGGGGAGCGTGCTGGTCTCCCCCACGGTGATCGTCTCGTCATCCAGCGCCAGGCCGGCGGCGCGCTTGAAGGTGATGGCACCCGCGCACGAAGCAGGGCAGACGAGCACTGCCTGGCCAGGCACCAGGTGCGGAGCGACGACCTGGGCCTGGTGTTCCGTGCTGTAGGCCGGACCGACCAGCACCATCAGTTGGGCGGCGTCGAGAGCGGTCTCGATGTCGTGGCCGGAGTAGGCGATCTCCGCGTAGCCCTCGATCTCGCCCGTGGCGTGGATTCCGCCAGTCGCCTCGACCTCCGACACGTGGTCTGGAAAGTGAGGAGTGTCGAAGAGTCGCACCGTGTGTCCGTGGAGGGCGAAGTCGAAGGCAGTCGCAAGACCACCATTGCCGGAACCGACCACCGTGACGATCATGGTCGCCACCGTAACCCGCCTCGGGATTGACAGGTCTGGGTCGAGGCCATCCGGTCATGCCTGCGGGCTCATGGCGGCATAACGTTCCGCTCACTGGGCCAATGGTCGGGTCGGATTCAGAAGTTGCTTACCGGCTCAGCCGCACCTGCGGCCACGACGGCCGCGAAGAGCACGGCATCAATGTCGCACTCGCAGCGCGGCCCGACGAAGCATCCCCAGCACCTCGCCGGTCGCCGCGCGCCGGTGGTGGGTCCGGTCAAGGGCTGAGCGATGGCGCGTCTAGCCCTCGATGTCGATCGAGGCGAGCACTGTCTCCAGCTCGGCCAGGTCCGCCCTCGAGTCGGGGTTGTCCACCTGCGTCAGGAACACCTGGCGCACCCCGTCGAGATCGACGACGTAGGCCGTCGCGACGGCACCGGGGAGGAGGACGAAGTACTTGTCCGCGGGCTCGCTGTACCAGACCTGAAGCCCCGTGAATCCGTACTCGGCCATCTGGCACCTGCCGAGGTCAGTGCGCCTCGAGATCCGAAGGTCGATGCGGGCCGCTGGGTATCCGCCGAAGGTCGTCTCACTGGCACTGGCCCTGAGGCCGCTCTCCTGATCGCGCAAAGCCGTGATGAGGGAATCCACACCTGACGCGATGGCCCGGGTCGGTCCGCCCTCGCCGCGACACGCGTCCGCGAAGACCTCGTCGACCAGGACTGCGTAGAACCCGAACTCGTCGTCGGTGTCGCCGTGCTGCGCGAAGACGTGCCCGTACTGCACCGTCCAGCCCTCGGGGAAGGTGACCGTGAAGCCAGCGACCGACCACGGAGAGCTCGGGATGAAGTACGTGCCAGGCTCGAGCGGAACGTGCTCTCCTTCGTCCTCGGGATTCCACTCCGGGACCGACAGCAGGGACGCGGACGGCGTCACCGACTCGGAGCGCTCCGATTGCGGCGACGCGTCGGACTCGGCGCTGCACCCACCCAGGCAGACGGCCGCCAGCATCCAGGTCGCCATGGCCAAGCGGCTCATCACACGGTCGCTCCCTGAACGTGAGGTCACCATGCCCGCACGACTGTCGACCCGCCCGAAAGGTTGCACCCCGACGACACCGAAGTTCCGTGGAACCTTTTGCTCCAGCCGCTGGTCGTGGGGGTATGACGCGAACACGTTCCAGGGCGGTGACCCGTTCCTCCCACAGCGCCCTGCTGGGTGCACTGCTGTTGGGCGCGACCCTGACGGCATGCGAAGGTGACGCAGATGCTGGTTCTCCGGCACAGGATTCACCGTCAGCGGAGGAATCGGCGACACCGCCGGCAGCGAATGCCTCGTTGCCGACCGATGACGGGCGGGTCACGCCGGGCACCTACCTGGTCCCGAGCAGCAGATGGTCGTCAGTGGACTTCAGCATCACGTTCCCGGAGGACTGGTTCGTCCGAGACGACAAGCTCTTCGACACCAACATCGAACAGATCGACGAGCTCAGCATCGAACCCTTCGTGGTGACCAAGATCTACGCCGACGCCTGCCAGGGCCAACGAGGCGTCGAGACCACGATCGGCCCCACCGTCGACGACCTGGTCGACGCCCTGCTCGCCCAGCCCGGCCCTGATCAGTCCAGCCGCAAGACCACCGTGGGCGGCTACCCCGCCACCCGGGTCGACCTTCAGGTCCCCGACCGCCTGCAGACCAAGGACTGCTTCATGGGACCCGGCACCGGCGTGCAGATCTGGCACAACGGACCGGACAACTACCTGGTCCTCGACCCCCACGGCCTGCTCAGCATCTACGTCGTCGACGTGGACGGCGAACGCGCGGTCTTCACCAGCCAGTACCGACCGGCGCATACTTCCCCCGAGGACGAGGCCGAGCTGCACCAGGTCCTCGACTCCATCCAGATCCAGAAGTAGGCCGAGATGGTCACACACCCGATGCAGCCGGTCGTCGGACTCGCGCGCGTGGCTGACGTGCAGACCGTACGCGCGGTCTTCGAGGCGTCGTACCGTCGCCTGGTCGGACAGCTCTACGGCGTGTGCGGCGACCTTGCCGAGGCGGAAGAGGTCGTGGCGGAGGCGTTCGCCCGCGCGGTGCAGCACGAGCGCACCTTCGTGCGGCTGGACAACCCCGAGGCGTGGCTGCGCACGGTGGCGGTGAACGTGAGCCGCACCCGATACCGCAGGGGCGTGCGGCTCGTGCACCGCGAGCCCGAGAGGGCGGTGCCGCCAGCCCTCGACGACGAACGGCTGGCGTTGATGGCCGCCCTGCGCAGGCTCCCGACGGCCCAGCGCGAGGCGATCGCCCTGCTTCTACCTGGCCGACCTCCCGATCCACGAGGTCGCCGAAGCCACCGGTGCCAGCACCGGGACGGTCAAGTCCCGGCTGTCCCGAGGACGAGCCGCGCTCGCTGTCCTGCTCTCCGACCTTCCCGACTCCCCGGAGGAGGCTCCCCGTGGCTGACCTCGACCGACTGCTCCGCCCCGACGTCTCCCACGCCGCAGCCGACGCCGCAGAGCCTGCGGAATTCGAGACCATCGAGCGCCGGGGCGTGCGACGCCGTCGGATCCGTACCACCGTGACCACCGCGGCCGCCGCGGCCGTCGCAGTCGTGCTGCTCGGCGGCGTGGGCGGCATGCGGATCGTCCAACCCGACGGGCCCACCGCTCCCCGCGTGGTCGCCCAACCGCCGCGGTCGCTGCCGACCGACGACGGGATGGTCGAGCCGGGCACCTACCTGGTCCCGAGCAGCAGATGGTCGTCAGTGGACTTCAGCATCACGTTCCCGGAGGACTGGTTCGTCCGAGACGACAAGCTCTTCGACACCAACATCGAACAGATCGACGAGCTCAGCATCGAACCCTTCGTGGTGACCAAGATCTACGCCGACGCCTGCCAGGGCCAACGAGGCGCCCAGACCACGGTCGGCCCCGACCGTCGACGACCTGGTCGACGCCCTGCTCGCCCAGCCCGGCCCTGATCAGACCAGCCGCAAGACCACCGTGGGCGGCTACCCCGCCACCCGGGTCGACCTTCAGGTCCCCGACCGCCTGCAGACCAAGGACTGCTTCATGGGACCCGGCACCGGCGTGCAGATCTGGCACAACGGACCGAACAACTACCTGGTCCTCGACCCCCACGGCCTGCTCAGCATCTACGTCGTCGACGTGGACGGCGAACGCGCGGTCTTCACCAGCCAGTACCGACCGGCGCACACCTCCACCGAGGACGAGGCCGAGCTCCACCAGGTCCTCGACTCCATCCAGATCCAGAGGTAGCCGCCCGGTCACGCCTCGCAACGCCGGCGCGACGGGTCAGAACGCACGTGGCCCGGCGGTGCGCTCGTCCGCGCCTGCACACTCCTCGACCCCTGGGGTGCGCACGACATCGAAGAAGGAGAACCGCATGATGCCCATCCATCACCACGTGGCTGTCCTCACGGCGACCGTCGTCGCCGCGGGGCTACCGCCGTCGCCGCGCCCGGGACGTCGGGAGCCGCTGCCGAGCCGCCTGAACCCGCCGAGATCGCGCTCGCCTGGCAGGGCACCGCCCTGACCACGGTGCCGTTCTCGCCAGCCCAAGCCTGTACCTGTCGTTCACCAGCAGCGCGGTCGACCGAGCGGTCAGGAAGTCGCTCAAGCACCGCGAGCTCCTCGCGAGGGTGCGGCGGTGGCCCGCGCCGCCCATGACGTACTCGCGGAGTACTTCCCGGCGTCGGCCGGCACCCTCGACACCTTGCTCGCCGTGAGCCTGGCCGGCGTACCCGACGGTCCCGCACAAGACGCTGGAGTCGCTATCGGCGCGGACGCCGCGGCCGCAGTGATCGCCTCCCGCGTCGACGACGGGCGGGGAGACTCCACGATCGTCTACAGCAAGCAGCCAGGCATCGGTGTGTGGGTCGGACCCACGGCCGATGGCGGTGCCGTGGTACGGCTTCGTCGACCGGATCGCCGGCGGCCGCCCGGTCGTCGTCGACGGCCCGGATTCCGTGGGCAGCCCCGCCTACCGGACCGACCTGGCCGAGGTCGAGGCCGACGGCCGCGCCGGTGCGGATCCCGAGAAGGCTGCGACAGCGACGTTCTTCAACGTCCCGGGCTTCGCCCTCTACCGCAACGCGCTGATCGCCTACCTCCGGGCACACCCGCTGAGCCTCCAGGACACCACCGACCTGTTCGCGGACCTGGATCGTGCGTCGGCCGAGGCCATGCGCCAGACCTGGCGCCACAAATTCACCGAGGGATTCTGGCGCCCGACCGCGGCGATCACCGCCGACGACGGAGACCCGCTCACCTCCCCGGTACCGGACTGGACATCGGTGCTCCCCGTGCCGCCCTACCCCGAGTGGCCGAGCGGCCACGGGACGCTGACCAGTGCCTTCGCCGAGACGGTTCGCTGCCACCTGGGCGACATCCCACTGACCCTGAACGGTGCGGGCCCCCCGCGCACCTACACCAGCCTGGCAACCCTGGAGCACGACGCGTTCATGTCCCGCATCTGGGGCGGCATCCACTTCCGGGACGCGATGGAGGACGGCTACCTGATCGGCCACTCGGTGGCCCGTCGCGTGTGCGGCTGACTGGCGATCAACCCGGTCCGAGGCACCCAGGGCTGCGGACCGGGTTCGCCGGCCCTTCGGCGGCGGCCCTGCCGCCCATGCACATGGACACACCGGCACCCTGGCCCGCGCAATCCGCAGGGTGCAACGCTGCGGCCGTCCGGTCATGTCGCTGGTCGGGCCGAACGCAGAAGTTGCATCCCGGCTCAGTCGCACCTGCGGCCACGACGGCCGCGAAGAAGCACGGCATCGATGTCGCACCCGCAGCGCGGCGCCCGACGAAGCATCCCCAGCACCCCGCCGGTCGCCGCGCGCCGGTGGTGGGTCCGCGGCCGGTGCGCCGGCCGCGGACCCGGTCTCAGAGCGCCCGCATCGCGGGTACGACGGTGGCGCCACTGGCTGGCGTGAGCCAGACCTTGACGTCGGTGTCGAGCCCGATCGCGCGCGCGTGCGTGCGGGTCATCACGACGGTGACCTCGTCGCCGTCCTCGGTCAGCACGGTGACCCGCACCTCGAAGCCCACCCGGAGCAGGCGGGTGACGTAGCCCGCCGAGGCGCCGGCCGCGCCGGTGGGCACGGTCGCGATCTCGATGTCGTGCGGGCGGATGTTGACGCCGTTGAGGCGGGTCACCTCACCGAGGAAGCCCATCACGAAGTCGCTCGCGGGCTCGTCGTACAGCTCCTCGGGTGAGCCGATCTGCTCGACGCGGCCCTCGTTGATGACCACGATCTCGTCGGCGACCTCGAGGGCCTCCTCCTGGTCGTGGGTCACGAAGACCGTGGTCACGTGGACCTCGTCGTGCAGCCGCCGCAGCCAGTCGCGCAGCTCCTTGCGGACCTTCGCGTCGAGCGCGCCGAACGGCTCGTCGAGCAGCAGCACCGTCGGCTCGACCGCGAGCGCGCGGGCCAGCGCCATGCGCTGGCGCTGGCCCCCGGAGAGCTGTGCCGGCAGCCGGTCCTTGAACTGCGAGAGGTGCACGAGCTGGAGCAGCTCGTCGACCCTCTGGACCACCTCGGCCTTGGGCTTCTTGCGGATCTCGAGGCCGAAGGCGACGTTCTTGGCCACGGTCATGTGCTTGAAGACCGCGTAGTGCTGGAACACGAAGCCGACGTTGCGCTTCTGCGGGGGCAGCTTCGTCGCGTCGACCCCCTCGATCGAGATCGTGCCGGAGTCGGCCTTGTCGAGGCCGGCGATGATCCGCAGCAGCGTGGACTTGCCGCCGCCGGAGGGGCCGAGGAGAGCGGTCAGCTGGCCGGTGGGGATGGTCAGGGTCACGTCGTCGAGGGCCACGAAGTCCCCGAATTTCTTGGTGACGTGGGAGATGTCGATGCTCACGAGGACGCACCTTCCTTGGGACGCAGGAGCGAGACGACGACGATGCAGAGCACCGAGATGAACGCGAGCACGAAGGAGGTGGCGTACGCCGCCCCCTGCTCGAAGTTCTGGTACTTCTGCTCGACCACCAGGGTCGCGGTCTGGGTCTCGCCGGTGAAGTTGCCGGACACGATCTTGACGGCGCCGAACTCGCCGAGCGACCGGGCCAGGGAGAGGACGACGCCGTAGGTGACCGCCCACTTGATGCTGGGGAGGGTGATCCGCCGGAACGTCTGGCGCGCGTTGGAGCCGAGGCTGCGGGCCGCCTGCTCCTGGTCGTCACCGATCTCGGTGAGGACCGGCACCACCTCGCGGATCACGAGCGGCAGCGCCACGAAGCACGTCGCCATGATCATGCCGGGGGCGGCGAAGATGATCTGGTAGCCCCAGGACTCGAGGGTGGGTCCGAACCAGCCGGTGCGCCCGTTGTAGACGAGCAGCAGCGACAGACCCACGACGACCGGCGAGACCGACAACGGGACGTCGATCATGGCCGAGAGAGCACGCTTCCCCGGGAACTCGTAGCGGACCAGCAGCAGCGAGATCCCGACACCGAAGATCGTGTTGATCACGACGGCCCAGAACGCGACGTACGCCGTCGAGCTTGAGCGCGTTCTGCACGTACGGGTCGCTCAGGGTGTCGATCAGCGTGGTGAGGCCGTCCGCGAAGGTCTCGCGCACGATCAGCGACACCGGCCACGCGACCAGGAAGAACACGTAGCCGACCGCGACCAGCCGCAGCAGCCACTTCAGGGGGGTGGAGACCTCAACCACGACGCGCCACCCGCCTCTGCACGATGTCGAGCACCACGATCACGAGCAGCGCGATCACCAGCATCAGCGAGGCGACCGCAGCCGCGGAGGCGGCGCTGCCACCCTCGATGAAGGAGACGACGCGCACCGAGACGACCTCGGTGTTGAACGGCAGGTTGCCGCTGAGCAGCACCAGCGAGCCGTACTCCGCGATCGCACGGGCGAAGGACAGCGCCGCGCCGGCCGCGATGGCCGGCACCAGGCTGGGCAGGATGATCCGGCGGAACACCGTCAGCCGGCTCGCGCCCAGCGACGAGGCAGCCTCCTCGACGTCGTGCTCGAGCTCCTCGAGCACCGGCTGCACGGTCCGGACGATGAAGGGCAGGGTCACGAACGCCAGGGCGAGGAAGACCGCCTTGTTGGTGTTGGCCCAGTTGAGGCCGATCGGGCTGTTCGGCCCGTAGAGGGAGAGCAGCACCAGGCCGGCCACGATCGTGGGCAGCGCGAACGGGACGTCGATGATGACGTCGAGCAGCCGCTTGCCCCAGAAGTGGTCACGGACCAGCACCCAGGCGATGACGGTTCCGATGACGACGTTCACCAAGGTCACCGTTGCTGACGCCACGACGGTCAGCTTGATGGCGGCCCACGTCTGCGGGTTGGTGAGCACGTCGACGTAGCCCTGCCAGCCCAGCTCGGAGGCGGTCACCACGATCGCCGCGAGCGGGATGAGCACGAGCAGGCTGAACCACGTGAGCGCGACCCCGAGACCCAGCGTGGCGCTGGGGGTCAGGGTCGACACGGGCCGGCTCGCCCGGCGCCGAGGCGCCGGGCGAGCCGTGTCGAGCGTGGCGCCGACCGTCACTCGGACGTCCCGGTCTCAGCCTGGAGCTGGGTGATGATGCCGTCGTTCTCGTCGAAGAACTTGGTGTTGGCCTCGCCCCAGCCGTTGAAGTCGTCGTCGATGGTGAACAGCTTCGTCGGGGTCGGGAACGGGTCGGCCGGGTCGTTGGCGCCCTCGACCTCGGGGAGGTCGACGCCGTCGATCACCGGGCGGAAGCCGGACAGGGCGTACGCCGCCTGGGCCTCGGGGGTGATCTGGTAGTCGCGGAAGGCGGTCGCCGACTCCGGAGCGTCGACGGTCACCGCGGCCGGGTTCTCGATCAGCAGGGTGTCGTCCGGGACGATGTAGTCGAACGGCTCGCCGTTCGCCCGCGCGAGGATCGCCTCGTTCTCGTAGGAGAGCAGCACGTCGCCGTTGCCCTCGGAGAAGGCGGTGGTGGCCTCACGGCCCGACGACGGCAGCGCGATCGTGTTCTCGAGCATCTGCTTCACGAACGCCTCGGCCTCCTGCTCCGAGCCGCCGTTGCCCGTGATGTGGGCCCAGGCGGCGAGGATGTTCCACTTCGCGGAGCCCGACGACGCGGGGTTGGGCGTGATGATCTCGACGCCCGGCTTCACCAGGTCGTCCCAGCCCTGGATGTTCTCCGGGTTGCCCTCGCGGACCACGAGCGTGACCACCGAGGAGGTGGCGATGCCGTTGGTCGGGGTGTCCTTCCAGTCGTCGGCGACGAGGCCGGCGTCCACGAGGCGCTGCATGTCGGGCTCGAGGGAGAAGTGGACGACGTCGGCGTCGAGGCCGCCCTCGACGGCGCGGCTCTGGTCGCCGGAGGCGCCGTACGAGGTCTTGAAGGTGACGTCCTTGCCCTCGTCGGTCCCCTCGAAGCCCTGGAAGACGGGCTCGTTGGCGGTCTCGAGGACCGAGAAGCCCACGAAGCTGCAGCTGCTCGGAGTCGGCGCTGTCGCCGCCCGAGGCGCTCGAGCAGGCGCTGGCGCCGAGCGCCAGCAGGGCGGTGATGGACGCCGCGATGGCGGCCCTGGTCTTGGCAGTCATGTGTGTTCCCTTTTGCTGTGGCGCCCGCGGTGGCCGGCGCTGTCTCGACCCGAGAAGGCGATCTTCTCACGTAACTCGTGCAGCCTACGCGACTTAACTGCCTATATGCCAAATGAGGTAGTCGTGGCGTGTCTCACGCTCAGTCAGGTGGACTCCGCTCCGGTCGAGACCAGCGCCCGACTATCGTGGGGAGGTCGCGCGGACCCGGTCCGGGAGGGAGCGCGTGGCCAGAAACGGAAACGTGTTCTAGAAACGGTGCGCAGCGTCGGTACGATCGCGCGACAGGCGCGACGCACGACCGCCATGCCGGGCATGGCGCACCAGCAGGGAGAAGGACCGAGTGGGCAAGCAGGTCAAGCAGCTCGACCGCGTCATCATCCGGTTCGCCGGCGACTCCGGCGACGGCATGCAGCTCACCGGTGACCGGTTCACGCAGGAGTCGGCGGCCTTCGGCAACGACCTGTCGACGCTGCCGAACTTCCCGGCCGAGATCCGGGCGCCGCAGGGCACGCTGCCCGGGCGTCTCGTCGTTCCAGGTCCACTTCGCCGACCACGACATCCTCACCCCGGGCGACGCCCCCGACGTGCTGGTCGCGATGAACCCGGCCGCGCTGCGCGCCAACCTCGGCGACCTCGCCCGCGGCGCCACGGTCATCGTCGACACCCACGACTTCACGCGCCCGCAACCTGACCAAGGCCGGCTACGCCGCGAACCCGCTCGAGGACGGCTCGCTCGACGAGTACGCCGTGCACCCGGTCGACCTGACCGGCATGACCGTCGAGGCGGTCAAGGAGTTCGGGCTCTCGCGCAAGGACGCCGCGCGCGCCAAGAACATGTTCGCGCTCGGCCTGCTCTCGTGGCTGTACGGCCGCCCGACGGACAGCACCATCGCCTTCCTCGAGCGGCGTTTCGCCCGGCTGCCCGACATCCGCGACGCCAACGTGACGGCGTTCAAGACGGGCTGGAACTTCGGCGAGACGACCGAGTCGTTCGCGGTCTCCTACGAGGTCAAGCCGGCGCCGCATGTCACCGGGCACCTACCGCAACATCACCGGCAACCTCGCGCTGTCCTACGGGCTCGTCGCCGCGGGCGTGCAGTCGGGGCTGCCGCTCTTCCTCGGCTCCTACCCGATCACGCCGGCCTCCGACATCCTCCACGAGCTGAGCAAGCACAAGGCCTTCGGCGTCACGACCTTCCAGGCCGAGGACGAGATCGCCGGCATCGGCGCGGCGCTCGGCGCGTCGTTCGCCGGCAGCCTCGGCGTGACCACGACGTCGGGCCCGGGCATCGCGCTGAAGTCGGAGACCATCGGCCTCGCGGTGATGACCGAGCTGCCGCTGCTCGTGATCGACGTGCAGCGCGGCGGGCCGTCGACCGGCCTGCCCACCAAGACCGAGCAGGCCGACCTGCTGCAGGCGATGTTCGGCCGCAACGGCGAGTCGCCGGTGCCGATCGTCGCGCCGCGCTCCCCCGGCGACTGCTTCGACGCCGCCCTCGAGGCGGCGCGGATCGCGATCACCTACCGCACGCCGGTGATGCTGCTCTCCGACGGCATGCTCGCCAACGGCTCCGAGCCGTGGCGGATCCCCGAGATCGACGACCTGCCGACGATCGACCCGGCGTTCGCGACGGAGACGAACCACGGCGAGGGCGACGACGCGGCGTACTGGCCCTACCTGCGCGACGAGGCCACGCTGGCGCGGCCGTGGGCGGTGCCCGGCACCCCCGGCCTCGAGCACCGCATCGGCGGCCTCGAGAAGGGCGACGGCCACGGCAACATCTCCTACGACCCCGCCAACCACGACTTCATGGTCCGCACCCGCCAGGCCAAGGTCGACCGCATCGCCGACTCGCTGCCGCCGCTCGAGGTCGACGACCCCGGCCGAGGACGGCGAGGGCGCCCGGGTGCTGGTGCTCGGCTGGGGCTCGACGTACGGCCCGATCGGTGCGGGCGTACGGCGCGTCCGCAAGGCCGGCTACCGGGTCGCGCAGGCCCACCTGCGCCACCTCAACCCGTTCCCGAACGACCTCGGCGACGTGCTGGCGCGCTACGACAAGGTGCTGGTGCCCGAGATGAACCTCGGCCAGCTGAGCCTGCTGCTGCGCGCGAAGTACCTCGTCGACGCCATCGGCTACAACCAGGTGCGCGGCCTGCCGCTCA
The DNA here is from genome assembly GCA_963721775.1 of uncultured Actinomycetota bacterium. Classification (GTDB taxonomy): domain Bacteria; phylum Actinomycetota; class Actinomycetes; order Propionibacteriales; family Nocardioidaceae; genus Nocardioides. The sequence continues at coordinate 20,515 of CAVRMH010000048.1, forward strand.
AGGCCGCCGAGCTCGCCGAGGCGATCGGCGAGCTCGTCGCCCAGGCGGAGGGCGTCGAGGTCGACCTCGCCGCGCTCACCGCTGCCCACACCGACACCGCCGACACCACGGGAGGTCTGACGTGACCACCACCGGGCTCCCCTTCCCGACCCACCGCTCCGGCATCGAGCTGGTCCCGACCAACGACGAGCCGCAGACCGGCAAGGAGTACACCTCCGACCAGGAGGTGCGCTGGTGCCCCGGGTGCGGCGACTACGCCGTGCTCAAGGCGGTGCAGTCGTTCCTGCCCGACCTCGGCCTGCGCCGCGAGAACATCGTCTTCGTCTCCGGCATCGGCTGCTCCTCGCGCTTCCCCTACTACCTCGACACCTACGGCATGCACTCGATCCACGGGCGTGCCCCGTCGATCGCGACCGGCATCGCCACCGCCCGGGAAGACCTCTCGGTCTGGGTCGTCACCGGCGACGGCGACGCGCTGTCGATCGGCGGCAACCACCTGATCCACGCGCTGCGCCGCAACGTGAACATGACGATCCTGCTGTTCAACAACCGGATCTACGGCCTGACCAAGGGGCAGTACTCCCCCACCTCCGAGCCGGGCAAGGTCACCAAGTCCACGCCGATGGGCTCGGTCGACCACCCGTTCAACCCGGTCTCGCTGGCGCTGGGCGCCGAGGGCTCGTTCGTGGCCCGCACGGTCGACTCCGACCGCAAGCACCTGACCGCGGTGCTGTCCGCGGCCGCCGCGCACCGCGGCACGTCGTTCGTCGAGATCTACCAGAACTGCCCGATCTTCAACGACGGCGCGTTCGACGCCATCAAGAGCCCCGACACCAAGGCCGACGCGATCATCCCGCTGGTGCACGGCGAGCCGATCCGGTTCGGCGCGCCCGACGCCGCCGGGCTCGGCAGCAAGGGCCTGATCCGCGACTCCGCGACCGGCGGCGTCGAAGGTCGCCGAGGTCTCCGAGGTCGGCGAGGCCGCGATCCTCGTGCACGACGCGCACAGCCCCGACCCGACCACCGCCTTCGCGATCTCGCGGCTCACCGACGCCGGCTACCTCCACCAGGCGCCGATCGGGATCTTCCGCCAGGTCGACCGCCCGACGTACGACGACCTCGCGCGCGAGCAGCTCGTGACCGCCCGCGGCGGCGAGGACGTCGACGCCTCCGACGCGGCTCGCCTCGCTGATCTCGCGGCGGCGACACCTGGACCGTCGTCTGACGGATCGGCGTCGGTCGGGCCGGCGTCAGTCGGTCCAGGTGCGCCAGACGCGCGAGTACGACGTGGCGTAGCCGTGGTGCTGCGGCACCCGGGCCCGGTAGTAGTCGGACCCGTGCCGCGGCGCCTCGATGCGTGAACGGAACCTGCCCTGGGCCTTGGTCTCGAGGCGCTCCCAGGCCGTCCACGCGCAGGTGGACGTGCGGCAGTCCTTGCGCTGCACGACCACCGGTCAGGCCGGCGAGGCCGGGGGTGACGTCACCCCGCATGACCAGCTGGTTGTGGCCGTTGAGCACGACCGTGCTCTCCACCGTGCGGGTGGGCAGCTCGCCGGCCGGTGCGGGACTGGCGCTCGCCGGACCGGCAGCGCCAGGGTGGCGAGCGCGGCAGACCGCCAGCACGAGCGGCGCGCGGAGCGGACGGGTCGGCACGCCGCCCAGTATGGCGCTTCCTAGACTGGCGCGGTGTCCGAAGCGCGCCGTGGCCTGCTGCTCGGGGTCGTCGCGTACGGGCTGTGGGGGATCTTCCCGCTCTACTGGCCGCTGCTCGAACCCGCGGGGGCCGGCGAGATCCTGGCCCACCGGGTCTTCTGGTCGTGCATCACCATGGGCGTCCTCGTCGTGCTGCTGCGGCGCCGGGCCGCGCTGCGCGCGGTGCTGGCCGACCGCCGTACCCTCCTGGTGCTCTCGGTCGCGGCCGCCGTGGTCTCGGTCAACTGGCTGACCTACATCTGGGGCGTCAACAACGGCCGGGTCGTGGAGACCTCGCTCGGCTACTTCATCAACCCGCTCGTCACGGTGCTGATGGGCGTGCTGATCCTCGGCGAGCGGCTGCGCAGCCTGCAGTGGGTCGCGATGGGCGTGGCGACCGTGGCCGTGCTGGTGCTGAGCGTCGACTACGGCCACCTGCCGTGGGTCGCGCTGGTGCTGGCCTTCTCGTTCGGCTACCTACGGCCTGGCCAAGAAGACCGCGGGCGTCGGCGCCGTCGAGAGCCTGTCCTTCGAGACCGCCGTGATCGCGCCGTTCGCGCTGCGTCTACCTCGGCTGGCTGAGCGCCGCGGGCGAGTCGACGTTCACCTCCGACGGCGTGGGCCACACGCTCCTGCTGGCCAGCACCGGCATCGTCACCGCCGTCCCCCTCATCGCCTTCGGCGGCGCCGCGATCCGCATCTCGATGGTGGCCCTCGGCCTGCTCCAGTACCTCGCCCCCACGCTCCAGTTCGCCCTCGGCGTCTTCTGGTTCCACGAGGCCATGCCCCCCGGCCGCTGGCTCGGCTTCTCCCTCGTCTGGCTGGCCCTCGCCCTCTTCACCTTCGAGGCCGCCCGCCACCGCCGCCGCCAGCTCCGCCTCGCCGTCCAGGCCGCCGCCGTCTGACCGCCGAGGTGGGAGAAATGGTCACGCGAGGTGGGAGAAATTGCGATCCCAGGTGGGAGAAATGGCGATCGGTCGCCTGAGAGCCCGATCGCCATATCTGCCACCTCGCGTCGCCATATCTCCCACCTCGCGTCCGCCAATTTCTCCCACCTCGGCGGGAGGGGGTCAGGAGGAGCGGGTGGCGACGACGTCGGCGAAGGCCTCGAGGGCCTGGCGGACGGGGCCGTCGGGGAGGGCGGTGAGGCGGGCCTTGGCCTCCTGGGCCCGGGCGACGACGTAGGCGCGGGCCTGCTCGAGAGCGCGGGTGCCGGCGCAGCAGGGCGAGGGCCTCGGCGTGGCGGGCGTCGTCGGTGAGGTCGCCGTCGAGCAGCTCGAGCAGGCGGGCGTCGGCCGGGTCGGTCGAGGCGCGGGCCATCAGCACCGGCAGGGTCGGCACGCCCTCGCGGAGGTCGGTGCCGGGGGTCTTGCCCGAGACGTCGTGGTCGGAGGCGATGTCGAGGATGTCGTCGGAGAGCTGGAAGGCCGAGCCGACGATCTCGCCGTACGCCGTGAGCGCCTCCTCGACCTCGGCGGACGCGCCGCCGAAGCGGGCGCCGTAGCGGGCGGAGGTGGCGATCAGCGAGCCGGTCTTGCCGGCCACGACGTCGAGGTAGTGCGCGAGCGGGTCCTCGCCGGGCCCGGGCTCGACGGTCTCGAGGATCTGGCCCTCGACGAGCCGGGTGAAGGTCTGCGCCTGGATGCGCACGGCGTCGGCGCCGAGCTCGGCGGTCAGCTCGGAGGACTTCGAGAACAGGAAGTCACCGGTGAGGATCGCGACGTGGTTGTCCCAGCGGGCGTTGGCCGACGACCGCACCCCGCCGCAGCTCGGCCTCGTCCATCACGTCGTCGTGGTAGAGCGAGGCGAGGTGGGTCAGCTCCACGACGCAGGCGGCGGTGACCACCTCGTCGGACTCCGGGTGCGACGCCGGCCTCGGCGGCCAGCAGCACCAGCAGCGGCCGGAAGCGCTTGCCGCCGGCCTCCATCAGGTGGCGAGGCGGCCTCGGTCACGAACCCGGCGCGGCTGCGGACGTGCCCGGCCAGCGCGTGCTCGACGACGACCATGCGCCGCCCGAGCCGCTCGGCGAGGGCGGGGTCGGTGACGGGCAGGGCGAGCCCCGCCGTCGACCCCGTGCGCTGCTCACCTGATGAAGTCTCCCGCACGTCCGGCGAGGTCGAGCACCGGCCCCGGCAGGATGCCGATCGCCAGGGTGGCCGCGGCGCCGACCGCGATGGTGGCGGCGGTGAGCACGGACGGCGTGGTCACGCTCGGCGCGTCGTCGCCGGGCTCGTTGAAGTACATGATCACGATGACGCGCACGTAGAAGAACGCCGCGATGACGCTGGTCAGGATCGCGGTGAGCACGACCGGCCAGGCGCCTGCGGAGAGGGCGACCTCGAAGACCGCCCACTTGCCGACGAAGCCCGAGGTCAGCGGGATGCCGGCCATCGCGAGCAGGAAGAACGCGAAGACGCCCGCCACGAGCGGCGACTCCTTGCCGAGGCCCGACCCACCGCTCGAGGTGGGTCTGCTCGCCACCGGAGTCGCGCACCAGCGTCACCACGGCGAAGGCGCCGAGCGTGGCGAAGCCGTAGGTGACGAGGTAGAAGAGCACCGCCTGGAGCGAGGTGAGCTCGCCGTCGGCGAGGTTGGTGGCGCTCTGCACGCCGAGCACGCCGGTCAGCAGGAAGCCGGTGTGCGCGATCGAGGAGTAGGCGAGCATCCGCTTGACGTCGGACTGGCTGATCGCGACGACCGCGCCGACGACCATGGTGAGGATCGCGACGATCCACATCATCGGCTGCCAGCTCCAGCGGTCCGCGCCGAAGGCGACGTGGAAGAGCCGGAGCACGGCGCCGAACGCCGCGACCTTGGTCGCCGCCGCCATCCACGCGGTGACCGGGGTGGGCGCGCCCTGGTAGGCGTCGGGGGTCCAGCTCTGGAACGGCGCGGCGCCGACCTTGAAGAACAGGCCGACGGCCATCATGCCCATGCCGATCAGCAGCAGGGTCTGGTTGCCGATCTCGTTGCGGACCGCCTCGTTGATGGCCGCGAACTCCATGGAGCCGGCGAAGCCGTAGACCAGCGCGATGCCGTAGAGGAAGAAGCCGGAGGAGAACGCGCCGAGCAGGAAGTACTTCAGCGCGGCCTCCTGGCTCAGCAGGCGGCGCCGACGCGCCAGGCCGCAGAGCAGGTAGAGCGGCAGCGAGAAGACCTCGAGCGCGACGAACATGGTCAGCAGGTCGTTGGCCGCGGGGAACAGCATCATGCCGCCCACCGCGAACATCATCAGCGGGTAGACCTCGGTGTGCTCGAGCCCCGACGTCGACGCCTGGCGCTCGGCCTCGGTGCCGGGCAGCGCGGCCGCCTGGCCGGCGAACGCCGTGACGCCGCCCTCGAGCCGGCGCTCGGCGAAGAGCAGCACGCCGGCGATGCCGAAGATCAGGATCAGGCCCCAGAGGAAGACGGCCGGGCCGTCGACGGCGATGGTGCCCTCGGCGGCGATCGTGCCGTGCGCGAGCCCGTCGGCGACCGACGGCAGGTCGGAGGCGACCAGGCAGGTGCCGACGAGCGCCACCACGAGGCCGACCAGCGTCAGCAGGGTCTGGACGACGTACCGGCGCTCACGCGGCAGGAACGCCTCGACCAGCACGCCCGCGCAGGCGACGCCGAAGATCACGAGCATCGGCCACAGCTGGGCGTACTCGATGTGCGGCTTGACGAACTCGTTCACTGCTGGCCTTCCTCAACCGTCTCGGGCTCGGCCGCCGGGACGTCGGGCCCGTCGTCCTGGTAGTCGACCTGCTGGAGGATGGAGTCCACCGCGGGGTTGATCGCGTCGAGCAGCGGCATCGGGAAGAAGCCGAAGACGACGAGCGCCAGCAGCAGCGGCGCCACGGTGCCGACCTCGCGACGGTCGAGGTCGGGCAGCACGCCCCGCTCGGCGCGCGGCGGGCCGGTGACGGTCCGCTGGTACATCCACAGCGCGTAGAACGCCGCCAGCACGATCACGGTGACCGCGACCGCGCCGACCCACGGCGCGTGGTCGAAGGCCGCGATCAGCACCAGCAGCTCGGAGACGAACGGCGAGAGGCCGGGCAGGCCGCAGGCCGCGAGGCCGGCGATCAGCAGGACGCCCGCCAGCACCGGCGCCGACTTCTCGTAGCCGCCCATCTCGCTGATCAGCGTGGTGCCGCTGCGCTTGACGAGGTAGCCGACGACCAGGAACAGCAGGGCGGTCGCGATGCCGTGGTTGACCATGTAGAGGATCGCGCCGCTGCCGCCCTCGGGGGTGAAGACGAAGATGCCCAGCACGATCAGGCCGAAGTGCGACAGCGAGGTCAGACCGACCAGGCGCAGGATGTCGTCCTGGCCGAGCGCGACCAGCGCGCCGTACACGATCGAGATCAGCGCGAGCACGACGACGACCGGCGTGGCCCACTCCGAGGCGCCGGGCAGGATGCCCAGGCAGATCCGGAGCATCCCGTAGGCGCCGATCTTGTCGAGGATGCAGACCAGCAGCACGCTCGTCGGCGGCGTCGCCTTCTCGGTGGTGTCGGCCAGCCAGGTGTGCAGCGGGAAGAGCGGCGCCTTCGCCGCGAAGGCGATGAAGAAGCCGACGAACAGCCACTGCTGCGTGGTCGGGTTGATGTCGAGGTCGGCCAGGTCGCCCATGAGGTACGTCGGGTGGCCGGCGTCGGCGGAGACGACGTACAGGCCGATCACCGACCCGAGCATCACCAGGCCGCCGCCGAGCTGGTAGATCAGGAACTTCACCGCGGCGCGGCCGCGGCCGGAGCGGCCCCACCCGCCGATCAGGAAGTAGGCCGGGATCAGGGTGGCCTCGAAGAGCGACGTAGAAGAGGAACACGTCGGTGGCGGCGAAGACCGCGATCGAGAAGGCCTCGAGCGCGAGGGTCCAGGCGAAGAACGAGCCGGGGTCGCGCCCGGGCTCCTCGCCGGCCTCGTGCCACGACGCGATCAGCACGATCGGCACCAGCAGCGCGGTCAGCGCGACCATCACCAGGCCGAGGCCGTCGACGCCGAGGGCGTAGTAGGCCCCGAAGACGCTGATCCACTCGTGCTGCTCGGTGAACTGCATGCCGCCGGACGTGTCGTAGCCGGTCGCCATCACCACGACGCCGACCAGGGTCAGCAGGGCGACGCCGAGGCCGACCTTCTTGTCCAGGCCGGTGGGCAGGAACGCCGTGACCAGCGCGCCGGCGAGCGGCAGCACGATCAGGGCGGTGAGCCAGGGGAAGTCGTTCATGCGAGGTTCACCGCCAGGAGGGCCAGGACGACGAGTAGCACGCCGCCGAGCAGGGACAGGGCGTAGGAGCGGACGAAGCCGTTCTGCACCCGCCGGATGATCGTGGAGACGCCGCCGACGCCGAGGGCACCGCCCTCGACCACGCCGTCGACGCCGCGCCGGTCCATGGTGGCCAGGCCGTGGACGAGGTGGGCGCCCGGGTGCGACGACCAGCGTGTCGTTGATCGCGTCGCCGTAGAGGTCCTGGCGGGCGGCGCGGGTGACGAAGGAGACCTCCTGCGGGGCGACCCGCGGCACCGGCTTGCGGCCGATGAGGTACCAGGCCGATCGCGACGCCGACAGCGACGACGGCCACGACGATCGCCGAGACCCCGAGCGCCGGGATGGGTGGCTCCTCGTGCACCGGGCCGCCCACGACCGGGGCGAGGAAGTCGACGATCCAGTCGTTGATGAGCAGGACGCCGCCGAACACCGAGAGCGCGGCGAGGACGATCAGCGGGATCGTCATCACCTTGGGCGACTCGTGCGGGTGGACGTCCTTCTCCCAGCGCTTGCTCGGTGAAGAAGGTCATCAGCATCAGCCGGGTCATGTAGAAGCCGGTGACGCCGGCGCCGAGGATCGCGAAGACGCCGACCACCCAGTTCTGGGCGAGGGCGGTCTCGATGATCGTGTCCTTGGACCAGAAGCCGGAGAAGCCCGGGAAGCCGATGATCGCGAGGTAGCCCATGCTGAAGGTCAGGAAGGTGATCGGCAGCATCTTGCGCAGCGCGCCGTAGTGGCGCATGTCGACGTCGTCGTCCATCGCGTGCATCACCGAGCCGGCCCCGAGGAACATGTTGGCCTTGAAGAAGCCGTGGGTCAGCAGGTGGAAGATCGCGAACGCGTAGCCGGCGACGCCGAGGCCGGCGCCGAGCATCATGTAGCCGATCTGGCTCATGGTCGAGCCGGCGAGCACCTTCTTGATGTCGTCCTTGGCGCAACCGATGATCGCGCCCCACAGGAGCGTGACCACGGCGACGACGACGACGACCGTCTGCGCGTCGGGCGCGTGGTCGAAGATGAAGTTGGAGCGGACGATCAGGTAGACGCCCGCGGTCACCATGGTCGCCGCGTGGATCAGCGCCGACACCGGGGTCGGGCCCTCCATCGCGTCGAGCAGCCAGGCCTGCAGCGGCACCTGGGCCGACTTGCCGCAGGCGGCGAGCAGCAGGAGCAGGCCGAGCGCGGTCAGCGTGGACGTCGAGGCCTCGCCCGCGACGTGGCTGATCGCCGCGAAGTCGGTCGTACCGAAGGTCACGAACATCAGCGCGATGCCCAGCGACAGGCCGATGTCACCGACGCGGTTGATCACGAAGGCCTTCTTGGCCGCGGCGGCGGCGGAGTGCTTGTGCTGCCAGAAGCCGATCAGCAGGTACGACGCGAGGCCGACGCCCTCCCAGCCGAGGAAGAGGCCCACGTAGTTGGCGGCGAGCACCAGCATCAGCATCGCGGCGACGAACAGGTTGAGGTAGCCGAAGAAGCGGCGGCGGCGCTCGTCGTGCTCCATGTAGCCCACCGAGTAGAGGTGGATCAGCGAGCCGACGCCGGTGATCAGCAGCAGGAAGAGCGCGCTGAGCGGGTCGTAGAGCAGGTTCATGTGGACGGTGAGGCCGCCGGTCTCGAACCAGGTGTACAGGTGCTGCGACACCGAGCGGTCGTCGTCGGGCGCGGCCGAGCAGCGCCACGAACAGCACGACGCTGAGCACGAACGACAGCGACGGGCAGCAGCACGCCGAGCCAGTGGCCCCACTTCTCCACGGCCTTCGGCGCGATCGCGCCGCCGAGCAGGAGGATCACGGCGCCGAGCAGCGGCAGCGCGATCACCAGCCAGAGCAGCGAGAAGACGCCGTCCGCGGCAGAGGGGTCGATCACCGGGATGCCGTGTCCCGTCTCGAGCGAGAGGATCTGAGCAGTCAAGGGTCGGCGCCTCTCAGTACTTCAGCAGGCTCGCGTCGTCGACCGAGGCCGAGCGACGGGTCCGGAAGATGGTCATGATGATCGCGAGACCGACGACCACCTCGGCGGCGGCGACGACCATGACGAAGAACGCCGCGACCTGCCCCTCGAGGTTGCCGTGCTGGAACGCGAAGGTCACCAGGGCGAGGTTCGACGCGTTCAGCATCAGCTCCACGCACATGAACACCACGATGGCGTTGCGGCGGGTGAGCACGCCGACGCAGCCGATCGTGAAGAGGATCGCCGAGAGGACGAGGTACTCGGTCACTTCGCGTCCTCCTCGGTGGTGCTCGACGTCCCGGCCTTGCCGGAACGACGGCCCTCGTCGGTCGAGACGCCGCCCAGCTGCTGCTGCACGCCCTCGATGTCGTCGGCCAGCTTCGGCGCGGAGCGGACCGTGCCCCGGGCCGCGAGCACCCGCGAGACCGACGCCTCGGACGCCGTGCCGTCGGGCAGCAGCGCCGGGGTGTCGACCGCGTTGTGGCGGGCGAAGACGCCCGGAGGCGGCAGCGGGCCGGGGTGCTTGCCCGACTCGGCGTAGTCCTTCATCCGCTGCGCGGCCAGGCTCGCCTGCGTCTCCTTCGGGCGTCGAGGCGCTCGCGGTGGGCGAGCACCATCGCGCCGAGCGCGGCGGTGATCAGCAGGGCGCTGGTGACCTCGAAGGCGTAGACGTACTGGGAGAAGATGATGTTCGCCAGCGCCTGGATGTTCCCGCCGGCGTTGGCGGCGTCGAGGCCGACCTCGTCGCCGAGCGAGACCTGGCCGAGGCCGAGCACGAGGATCGTGCCGAGCAGGATGCCGGCGATCCACGCGGCGACCCGCTGGCCCCGGATCGTCTCCACCACCGAGTCGGAGGCGTCGACGCCGACGAGCATCAGCACGAACAGGAACAGCATCAGGATCGCGCCGGTGTAGACGATGATCTGCACCGCGAAGAGGAACGGCGCGTCGAGCGCGAGGTAGAGCACCGAGAGGCTCAGCATCACCACGGCCAGCAGCATCGCCGCGTGCACGGCCTTGCGGACGAAGAGGATGCCGAGCGCCGCGGCCACCATGACCGGGGCCAGGATCCAGAAGGCGGTCACGACTGCGCCTCCTTCGGCGCGGTGTACGCCCCGCGGTAGTAGTCGCCCTCGTCGTCACCGAGCAGCATCGGGTGCGGCGGCTGCTCCATGCCGGGCAGCAGCGGGGCCAGCAGGTCGGACTTCTCGTAGATGAGGTCCGCGCGGTTGTCGTCGGCCAGCTCGTACTCGTTGGTCATCGTCAGCGCACGGGTCGGGCAGGCCTCGATGCAGAGCCCGCACAGGATGCAGCGCAGGTAGTTGATCTGGTAGACGCGGCCGTAGCGCTCACCGGGCGAGAACCGCTCGTCCTCGGTGTTGGACGCGCCCTCGACGTAGATCGCGTCGGCCGGGCAGGCCCAGGCGCACAGCTCGCAGCCGATGCACTTCTCGAGACCGTCGGGCCAGCGGTTGAGCTGGTGCCGGCCGTGGAAGCGCGGTGCCGTCGGCAGCTTCTCGAAGGGGTACTGCTCGGTGACCACCTTCTTGAACATGGTGCGGAACGTGACCCCGAACCCGGCGACCGGGTCCCAGAACTGTTCCCTCAGGGTCGCCATCAGGCTTCGCCTCCCTGCGCCTCGGCGGTCACCGGGCGACTGGTCTCGAAGGTCAGGGTCGCGGCAGGCCCGCGCACCGCGCCACCGGCCGGCATCGGCGGCACCGGGAACGACCCGGGCGCCGCGTCGACCTCGGCCACGTGCTCCGGCTCCTCCTCGGCCTCCCCGATGAAGAAGAGGACGACGAGCAGCGCGGCCGCGATCCCGATGCCGATCAGCAGGTACTGCCGGTCGATGCCACCGTCGAGCGAGATCGCCCGGATGGTGGCGACGGCGACGATCCACAGCAGGGCGATCGGGATCAGGCGCTTCCAGCCGAAGTGCATGAACTGGTCGTAGCGCAGCCGCGGCAGCGAGCCGCGCAGCCAGATGAAGATGAAGATGAAGAACAGGACCTTGCCGAAGAACCACAGCAGCGGCCAGTAGCCCTGGTCCGCGCCCTCCCAGAAGTGGGCGATCCCGAACGGCGCGTGCCAGCCGCCGAGGAAGAGCGTGGTCGCCAGCGCGGCGACGGTGGCCATGTTGACGTACTCGGCGAGGAAGAACAGCGCGAACTTCAGGCTGGAGTACTCGGTGTGGAAGCCGCCGACCAGCTCGCCCTCGGCCTCGGGGAGGTCGAAGGGCGCGCGGTTGGTCTCGCCGACCATCGCGATCACGTAGATCACGAACGACGGCGCGAGGATCAGGCCGAACCACAGGTTGTCCTGGGCGGCGACGATCTCGGACGTCGACATCGAGCCGGCGTAGAGGAAGACCGCGACCAGCGCGAGGCCCATCGCGACCTCGTAGGAGATCATCTGCGCGCTCGAGCGCAGGCCGCCGAGCAGCGAGTACGTCGAGCCGCTCGACCAGCCGCCGAGCACGATGCCGTAGATGCCGATCGAGGCGATCGCCATCACGAACAGCACCGCGACCGGCATGTCGGTCAGCTGCAGCGGGGTCTCGGTGTCGGTGAAGGGGATCGTGACCACGGGCCCGAACGGGATCACCGAGAAGGTCACGAAGGCGGGGATCACCGCGATCACCGGCGCGAGGA
>CAVRMH010000049.1:0-147556 GCA_963721775.1 uncultured Actinomycetota bacterium
TCGGCGTCTGCGAGCCACCCGGCCCGTCGAAGTGGGCGGCGCCGAGGCCGAGCGCGGGGAACCGGGCGCGCACCCGCCGGTGAAGGCAGGGTCGACGGTCGGGGTGTCGGTCACGCCCTCGACCCTAGGACAGGTGCCTCGACCAGCAGGGTCGTGAGCAGCCCCGGCGTGGCGGCGTCGGCGAGGCGCACCGCGTCCGCCAGCGGGAGGTCGACCACGACGACCTGCTCCGGCCCGGCGGCGGTGGTGGCGACCAGCGTGGCCAGGCCGGACCGTCGCTGGAACCACGACTGCCGCACCACCCAGCCGATGATGCCGTCGCGCTCGAGCACGGTCCGGGTGCGCTGGAGGGCGCCGGCGCCGGACACCAGGTGGTCGGGGGCGAGGGCGTGGCCCGAGGTGCCGGTAGGCCATCTGGCCGACGACCGCTCCGGCGAGGGCCAGGACCGCGGCCACCACCGCCGTCGTACCGACCGCCCACCCGGGTGCGTCGAGGAGCCACAGCGCGGGGACGGCGCCGAGCGCGACCATGGTCGGCCGCTGGGCCCGGACGTGGCAGCGCCGGCGGGCGGCGGGTCCGTGGGGTCGCAGGTGGACCGACAGCGGCCGATCGTCCTCCAGCACCGCCGTACCCACCCGCGCCGCGACGTCCATCGGGCACGGCGGCAGCACCGTGGTCACGCCGCCCGAGCCGACCCCGGTGGCCAGCGTGGACAGGTCGGCGCCGCCGACCGCGCGCAGCAGCAGGGGCTCGGCGAGGACCACGCCGCGGATCCGGGCCTCCTCGATGCTGGTGGAGCGGGTGGTGAACAGCCCGGCGGTGAGCCGCAGGTTGCCGTCGTGGCGGACCAGCCGGAGGTCCCACCAGCGCAGGACGTACCCGCCGACGGACACCACCACCCAGCCGACGAGGCACAGCAGCGCGGTGCCGGCCAGCACCACCGGCACGGCCTGCGAGCTGAGCCACTGCCAGGCGTCGTCGAGCCGGTCGACCGGGAGGTTGTCGGTGAACTGGGAGAGCGCGCCGAGCATGGCGGCCAGGACGACCAGCCGGGACAGGCTGAACGGCGCGAACCGGAGCCAGGACCAGTCGATGCGGGCCAGCTCGGTGACGGAGGCCGGCGGTGGGGCCGGCACGACGGGAGCAGCCGGGGTGGGCGCTGCGGCGGACGTGGGCACTGCGCCGGATGCGGGCACTGCGCCGGGCTCCGTCGCGACGGGCCCCGGCGTCGGCAGCGTTGCGGCCTCGGCCCGCCGGAGCAGGGCGACCCGGAGCCGGTCGGCGCTCGCCGTCGACAGGGAGTCGAGCTCGATCCGGGTCTCGTCGACGCCGGTGCCGATGGTGACGGTGGTCAGCCCGAGCAGCCGGTGCAGCAGCGACGACTCGAGGTCCACGCTGCGCACCCGGTCCAGCGGCGCGGTGACCACGGTGCGCCGCAGCACCCCGCGGCGTACCTGCAGCTGGGTGTCGGTGGACCGGAAGTACGTCGTCAGCCAGGGCAGCGCGCCGGCGACGAGGGCGCCGAGCACGAGGACGGGGAGGGCGCGGGTGCCCCACTCGCCGTCCGAGGTGCGGATGCCGATCAGGGCGATGAGGAACGGCACCGCGAACTGCCGCGCCGCCCGGACCGGGCCGATCAGCAGCATCCGTGGGTCGAGGCGCTCCCACTCCTCGCTCGTCACCGGACGCCCGGCCGGAGCCGCGTCGTACCCGCTCATGTCGCGTCGCCGGCGCTGCGGCCGGTGATCTCGGTCAGCTCGGCGACCACCGCCCGGGCGGTCTCCGCGTCGAGGCACTCCAGGGTGAGCGGGCCGGCCGCCGACGCGGTGGTGACCGTGATCGACATCAGCCCGAAGTACCGCATCAACGCGCCCTGGGCGGTGTCGACGGTCTGCACCCGGGACAGCGGGGCGATCCGCTCCTCGCGGGTCAGCCAGCCGGAGCGCGTGTGCACGGCCGTGGGCGTCACCTCCCAGCGGTGCACGCGGTAGCGGAGGCCGGGCACGACTGCGACGTACGCCACGTCGGCCGCGACCACCACCACGAGCAGCGCCGTCACCCACCAGGGTCGCTCCGGCAGCAGGGCGTACCCGACGGCAAGCAAGGCCCAGAGCGCCACCGAACCGAGCAGTGCGGCGGTCCGCCAGTACGCCACGGCACGCGGCGAGACCCGGTGCGCGGGCTCGCGGATCACCGACGGCAGGGTCATGGCACGAGCCTAGGTGTACCGAGCCATCAGGTTGGTAGCAGGCGGCTGATGGGTGGGAGTCCTCCGAGTGCGCTGTGGCGGCGTCGAGTGTTGTAGTGCTCGAGCCAGGGTGCAAGGGCGGCTGCTCGGTGGGCGTTGGTGGTGAAGACCTGGCGGTAGGCCCACTCGGGCAGGAGGGTGCGGTTGAGCCGCTCGACCTTGCCGTTCGGCCAGGGGCAGTGGGGGCGGATGAGGATCTGACGGATGCCGAGGTCGGCGCAGACAGCGCGCAGCGAGTACTGGTAGGCCCAGGCGTTGTCGGTCATCAGCTCCTCGATGCGGGTGATGCCGTGGGCGGCGAAGAAGCCGGCGGCCCGGGTCAGGAAGCCGGCGCAGGTCGGCCCGTGCTCGTCGGGCAGGATCTCGGAGTAGGCCAGCCGGGAGTGGTCATCGACGAGCGAGTGGACGTAGTCGTAGCCGACCGGGGACTTGGCGAGACGGGTCTGGTGGTTCTGCGGAGCGCCGCCCTGGGCGCGCCAGCCGCCGCCGTCGGGGATCCGCCCGAGCTTCTTGACGTCGATGTGGACCAGCTCGCCGGGCCGGGCGCGTTCGTAGCGCACCGGGGTGGACCGGCTGGCGCGGATCAACGCCCCGGTCATCGGGTCACACTCGCTGAGCCGGGGGACCTCGTGGCGGCGCAGGATCCGCGTGACCGTCCGGGCCGGCACCCCCAACTCGGTCCCGATCAGGTCCGGACCACACCGTTCCCGGCGACGCATCGCGACGACCTGGGCCTCGATCTGGGGGCTGGTCCGGGTCGGGGTCGAGTGGGGCCGCGAGGACCGGTCGTTCAGCCCTGCTTCGCCCTCAGCCCGGTAGCGCTCGATCCAAGTTCGGACGCACTTGCGCGAGACCCCCATGGCAGCGGCGATGTGGGCCTGCTTCCAGCCTTGCTGGCGACGTTGGACGATCAGCAGCCGACCGTGGAAGGTCAGCCGGGCATTACGGTGGGACACGAGAACCTCCGGCGGAGTGCGGACCTAGACAAGCCACACCCCAACCGGGGGTTCTCCCTACGTCAAGACATCTCCACCGCTACCAACGTCCTGTCCGGGTACACCTAGGCGGGTGCCCGGACGACCGGTTGCGATGGGCGCGCCGCCTGTGCCGCGAGCTCCGGCTGCGCCGGCGGGACGGCGTCAGGTGGCGAGCGTGTACGCCGTGCTGCTGACGCGGGCAGGCGCGGGCGTCGTCGCGGTCGTCCCGTCCGGGCCGACGGTGTAGCCCCGGCCGTGGGGGTCCGTCCACGCGTAGCGAGCCGTCGGGTCGCCGGCGGTAGCGCCAGCCGGCGAAGGTCTTGGCCCGGTGGTGTCGCCTGCAGAGGGCGGCGAGATTGTCCGGACGGGTCTGCCCGGGTGGCCCGGTGTCGTCGTAGGCCTCGATGTGGTCGAGGTCGCACGAGCGGGCATCGCGTCCGCACCACGGGAAGACGCAGTGCCGGTCGCGGAGGACGACGAGCTCGCGCATCCACGGTGGTGGGTCGTGGCGGTCGACCGCGTCGGTGCGGTCGAGGTCGAGGACCGGGCGGATGGTGGCCCGGGAGTCGGTCAGCCACGTCCGGATCAGGTCCACGGTCACCGGACCGAGCCGCTCGGCCTCACCGACGACAGGAGTGCCATCGGCGAGGTGGGTGGCGAGGTCACTCAGCGAGAGGTGCAGGTGGAGCGCGGTCTCCACCGGCCGGCGGGTCACGGGACGACCGTCGGGTGCCTCGGCGGTGAGCTCGAGGGTGGCCTGTCGCGCGGCGATCACGCCGAGCGCCTTGGCCTTGCGCGCCTCGTAGTCGTCCGTGTCGCCGAGCCGGCCGAGTGCCCTCGCCTCGGCGCACACCAGGTCGTGGAACGCAGCCAGGTCACGGGAGTCGCCGGCGACGTCGAGCCACGAGGTCCCGGCGAAGTCGACGGCGCGGGGGTGGGTGAGCGTCACGTGCCAGCCCGCCCGGCCGCTCGCCTCCTTCGCGACCTGCTCCTCGGGCGCGTAGCGGGCGGCGGCGAGGGCGACGGCCCGCTCGATCGTCGGGAGGCCGAAGCCGTCGGCCCGGGCGGCCAGCTGCTCGTCGACCCAACTGGCGCCCTCTCGCGGCAGGGAACGAGTGTCCGCGGCGACCCGGCGTGCCTTCCACGGAGCGATCGAGAGGGACTCGACCAGGGACCAGAGCCGCGGGAGGCGGTGGTGCAGGTCGAGCGCGTCGGCCATCAGCGCCATGGCGGCCTGGGTGGACACACCCATCGCGGCACCCAGGGGCTCGGCGGCGAACGCGGCCACGGCGGGAGCGCCGTCGCCGCCCAGGGAGGCGTCGCAGTCGGACAGCCCGGGGAGGCCGGCGTCGCCCCACGTCGCCGGTCCGGTCTCGGGGGTCGCCGGGTGGAGCACGCACCACTGGTGGGCCAGGCGGAGCTTGCGGCGCTGGACGACCCGGTCGAGCCGCTCGGCGTCGGCGGCTGCCGCGAGCAGGCCGGCGGCGTCGAGGTCGTCGACCCCGAGCTCTGCGCCGGCTGCTTCGTCCATGGGTCCATTCCAGCAGGCAGCACCGACACTCGCGGGGCCGTGGGTGCCCTTGTCCACAAGGGGGGTGGTGGTTTCGAGACGGCGCTGGCGCGCCTCCTCAACCACCGGAGCGGCGGTGCTGGCGCGCCTCCTCAACCACCGGAGCGGCGGTGCTGGCGCGCCTCCTCAACCACCGAAGCGCCGAGGAGGACCCGCGTGCGTGGGCACCGGCGCCGACGGATTCGTCGGGCGGTCTCCCGCGCCGTAGACTCGCGGCCCGTGGCACTCACCATCGGCATCGTCGGTCTCCCCAACGCGGGCAAGTCGACCCTCTTCAACGCCCTGACCAAGAACGACGTACTCGCGGCGAACTACCCGTTCGCGACGATCGAGCCCAACGTCGGCGTCGTCGGCGTACCGGACGACCGGCTGCCACAGCTCGCGAAGGTCTTCGACAGCGCCAAGGTGCTGCCCGCGACGGTCGAGTTCGTCGACATCGCCGGCATCGTCGCCGGTGCCTCGCAGGGCGAGGGCCTGGGCAACAAGTTCCTCTCCCACATCCGCGAGTCCGCGGCGATCTGCCAGGTGACGCGGGTCTTCCGCGACGAGGACGTCACCCACGTCGACGGCGAGGTCAACCCCGCCTCCGACATCTCCACCATCCAGACCGAGCTGATCCTCGCGGACCTGCAGACCGTCGAGAAGGCGATCCCGCGGCTGGAGAAGGAGGCGCGCGGCAACAAGGCGATGAACGCCAACCTCGACGCCGCCCGGGAGGCGCTGGCCGCACTCGAGGCGGGTACGCCGATCATCGCCACGAAGATCGACCGCACGCTGATCCGGGAGCTGTCGCTGCTGACGGCCAAGCCGTTCATCTACGTCTTCAACTGCGACGCCGACGAGCTCGCCGACGAGGCGCTCAAGGCGAAGATGCAGGAGCTGGTCGCGCCCGCGGAGGCGATCTTCCTCGACGCGAAGTTCGAGGCCGAGCTGGTCGAGCTCGGCGACGACGACGAGGCCCGCGCGATGCTGGCCGAGATGGGCGTCGACGAGCCGGGGCTCGACGTACTCGCCCGGGTCGGCTTCGACACCCTCGGCCTGCAGACCTACCTCACCGCCGGGCCCAAGGAGACGCGCGCCTGGACCATCCCCAAGGGCGCAACCGCTCCCGAGGCGGCCGGCGTGATCCACACCGACTTCCAGCGCGGCTTCATCAAGGCCGAGGTCGTCTCCTTCGAGGACCTGATGGAGCTCGGCTCCATGCAGAAGGCCAAGGAGGCCGGCAAGGTCCGCATGGAGGGCAAGGACTACGTCATGGCCGACGGCGACGTGGTCGAGTTCAGGTTCAATGTGTAGTTGCCGATGTTCCTCCGGCGGCACGAAGTGAGTGTCGTTCCGAAGGTCGTCCGGAGGGGTGAGGGACTTCCCCTCATCGCGATCCACGGCAACGGGGTCGACCACAGGCTGCTGCTCCCGCTCGACGACTGCCTGGCGGTGTCCGGCTCCTGGGAGCGGATCTACCTCGACCTGCCCGGATTCGGTGGGACGCCGCCGCTGGACGGGGAAGGCGGTCTCCCGGAGCTCGCGGACTGGCTGGTCGCAACCGTGCGAGGCCTTGTCGGAGAACGGCCGTTCGCGTTGCTGGCCAACTCGCTCGGCGGCCTCCTTGCCCGGTACGTCGTCGCGCGATTCCCCGGGCAGGTGCTCGGCCTCGCCCTCGTGGCTCCGGTGGTCGACCCGGACTCCTCGAAGCGGGTCCTGCCGGAGCAGTCGGCCACAGAACGCGACGACGACCTGCTCAGGTCGCTCCCGACCGCCGACCGCGAGGAGTTCACCGGCGTCGCGGCGCGCCAGGTAGCCGACTCATGGGCCGCGTTCAGCACCTCGGCACTGCCCGGGATCCGTGCCGCGGACCCCCACGCCATGGAACGCCTCGCGCGGCGGTACTTCCTGGGGGAAGGGGCGACGGCAACGGCACCGGTGTTCGAGGGACCGACGCTGATCGTCACCGGTCGGCAGGACCACATCGTCGGCTACGAGGACCAGTTCAGGCTGCTGGCCGGCTACCCGCGTGCGACGTACGTCGTGCTCGACGGGGCAGGGCACAACGTGCACCTGGAGCAGCCCGAGATCGTCGCCTCCGCGCTGCTGGACTGGTCCCGGCGAGTCCGCTCGACTGCGGGCGGCAGCCCATGGTCGATGCTGGGTCGATGAGATTCAGCGAGTACGAGCTCACCGCGGCGCTGACCGGGGCGGCGAAGTCGGTGGTGACGGCCCAGCGCAAGGACATCCGCAAGGGCTCCGTGGACATCGACACCGTCTGGAACGGCATGGACCGCTTCGCGAGGTACCAGCTGATGGACTCCCTGGGTGACCAGATCCTGCCCGTGCTGGTGGCCCTGCCCGATGTCGAGGTCGCACCCGGGACCCGGCCGGCGTACTCCGACCGGGAGGTGAGCGAGGTCGTGGCCGGGCTCGTGACCGACGACGTCGGCAGGCTGCGGCGCGCGGTGCTGGTCAAGGCGCGCACGGCGCTGGTGCAGACGGCCCTCGCGCACGTCCCGGCCCGACTGGACCCCGACGCATTGGTCGATCCCGAGATCTGACCCGGAGCTCCTGGCGAGGGTTGCCGTTTCGCTGCGCATCAACTCCTGGCGCACGTACATTTCCGGTGTCTCCCGGACGACTCATCGGGGGCTCACATGTCCCGTTGGTACCTCGTACCGCGTCCAAGCTCTGAGCAGCCCGGAGTACCCCGATGAGAAGCAGCCGCAGGTTGGGCGTCACCGCCATCGTGGTGGGAAGCCTGTTCGTGGTCGGTAGTGCGTTGGGCGACGGCGGTGATCCCGACGGCGGGACGTCGTCGGACGCGACCACGTCGGTCTCCGCGCCGGGCACGAAGGGATCCAGCAAACCCACGCCGGCGGGCAGCGAGGCCGCGACCCCCGCGAGCAAGCCGAAGCCCAAGCCCAAGCCGGCACCGAAGCCCGAGCCCAAGCCGAGGACGTACGTCGTGACCACCGTCGTGGACGGTGACACGGTCGACCTCGGCAACGGCCAGACGGTGCGCCTGGTCGGCATCGACACGCCGGAACGCGGTGAGTGCGGCTACGAACGAGCCAGCGACAACCTGGCGCGACTGGTCCTGGGCAAGCAGGTCCGGCTCGCCGTCTCGGACGAGGACACCGATCGGTACGGGCGTCTGCTTCGCTACGTCGATGTCGGTTCGGTGGACGCCGGACTCGCGCAGATCAAGCAGGGCTACGCGATCGCCCGCTACGACTCTCGCGACGGCTACGGCTTCCACCCGCGCGAACCGCTCTACGTCAAGGCCGACAGAGCGTCGAAGCCGTTCCACTGTGCGAAGCCCAAGCCCAAGCCGCAACCACTGGTCGGCGGAGCCGGCGACAACTGCATGACGGGCTACTCGCCGTGCCTGCCGATCGTCGGAGACCTGGACTGCGGCGACATCGACGGCCCGGTCCGGGTGACGGGCAGCGACCCGTACCGCCTCGATGCCGACGGTGACGGGATCGGCTGCGACTCCTAGAACGGTCGCCTGCCTTCGTGGACCCGGTGCAGTCGACCGGCGTCAGCGAACGCGGACGCCGTCCTTCCACACCTGCTCGACCCGATCGGCGAGACCGGTCAGGTCCTCCGGGTCGCCGGCGAGGACGACGAGGTCCGCGCGCTTGCCCGGTTCGAGGCTGCCCAGCTCGTCGTCGAGCCGCATCAGGCGGGCGGCGACCAGGGTGGCCGATCGCCACGTCTCCAGCGGCGGCATGCCTGCCTGCGCCATGCGCTCGAGCTCCTCGAGGTTGCGTCCGTGCGGCCACACCGGTGCGTCGGTGCCCATCGCGATCGGTACGCCGGCCTCCATCGCCAGCCGGAACGACTCCGCGTGGTGCCCGATGAGCTCGCGCGCCTTGCGCCTCGGAGCCGGTGGGGAGCGTGGCGCCCTCGGCCGCGGCCTCCAGGACGCCGTACGGCGCGCTGAGGGTCGGCACCAGGTAGGTGCCGCGCTCCGCCATGAGGGACACCGCCTCCTCGGTGAGGAGGGTGCCGTGCTCGATCGAGCGCACGCCGGCACGGACCGCGGCGACCACGCCCGAGGCGGCGTGGGCGTGCGCCATGACGTCGAGTCCCGCGGCGGCGGCCTCGGCGACGATCTCCGCCAGCTCGTCGTCGCGCAGCTGCGAGCGGTGCGGGTCCGTGTGCGCGGACAGCCCGCCGCCCGTGGTCGCCACCTTGATCTGGTCGGCGCCCGCGCGGACCAGGGCGCGTACGACGCGGCGCGCGCTGTCGCGGCCATCGACAAGGGTGTGCGGGATGCCCGGCACGGCCGGCTCCGTCATCCCCGACGGCAGCCACTCGTCGGCGTGGCCGCCGGTCTGCGCGACCATCCCGACGGCGATGCGCACGCGCGGCCCGGGAACCAGCCCGCGCTCCACGGCCTGCTTGACGCCGTCGTCGGTGTAGCCCGCGTCGCGCACGGTCGTGATGCCGGCGTCCAGCGTGGCCCGGAGGTTCGCCGCGGCGTGGAACCAGCGCAGCGAGAACGGCTCGAAGAGCGCTTTCCCGCTGTCGAGGTGCGCGAACGTCAGGTGCACGTGGGCGTCGATGAGGCCAGGCAGCAGCACCCTTCCGGCGACGTCGACCTCCGTGTCGCCATCGAGACCGGGGCCGACCTCGACGACGTGGCCGTCCTCGAGCACCACGTCGGCGGGGCCGACCGTGGCGGAGGCCGCGTCGAACACGGACCCTCCGGAGAGGAGTGTGCGCGGCATGGGTCCTCCTGGGGTCGACGGGCTGACCAGCCTAGGGCCGCGCGGCGCGCCCTGGCAGGACCTTGTGGGTGTCGGTGCCGTGTCGCAGCATCGATGCATGGAGCCCACGATCTACGAGACCGCCGGAGGGTACGACGCCCTGCTGCGGCTGGCCCACGCCGTGGCACGAGCGGTGCCTGGCCGACCCCGTCGCGAGCCACCCGTTCGGCCATCCCGGCCAGCACCCCGACCACCTGGCCCGGCTGGCGACGTACTGGGCGGAGGCCCTCGGAGGGCCGAGCCTCTTCACCGACGGGATGGGCGACCAGAGCCACGTGCTGCGGCTGCACTCAGGCAACGGGGAACACGACGAGCTCGACGAGCGGGCGGTCGCCTGCTTCGACGCCGCCCTGGCCGACGCGGACCTGCCCGACGACGAACGGCTGCACGCCACGCTGCGTGCCTACTTCCGGTGGGGCACCGCCCTGATGGCCTCGCACCCCGAGACGCCGGACGACGTCCCGTCCGGGCTGCCGCTGCCGCACTGGTCGTGGGACGGTCCGGTCACCGAGTGACGCGGTGACCGGACCTCGGGGGAGAGGTCTGGCGTCAGCGCCGGGAGACCCGGGCGATGACCGTCCTGCTGCCCAGGTCGCGGTTGACGAGGTCCGCGAGCGAGGCGACGGTCTGGCTGTCGGCCGTGCGCCGTGCCGCGGCAGACGGGGGCGGGGCCTTCAGCGACTCGGCCTGTCCGTCCACCCAGGCACGCAGCTCCTGCTCCTCCTCCCGCGTCAACCGCTCCCCGTCGGGGTCGACGACGACGAGCTGGAGGGCCAGGGCGTTGCTCACGCACCGCACGCACGCCGCGTTGGCGGAGAGGGCCCGGTTGTTGGCCGTGATGTCACGCCCGTACCGGATCACGACGAGCTGCACGGACGTCGCGGTGGCGCGGCAGTCCTGGCACTGCGACCAGGCCACGGCGGCGTTGTCGACCTCGGCGTTGTGCGCCTTGTCCACGTAGAGGATCTGCAGGGCGACCGCGTCGCCGTGGCACCCGTCGCAGGTCGCTGACGCGGTCGCGGACGTGTCGGCCTTCACCGCTGACCACAGGGGCCAGGAGGTGGCGAAGGCCTCGTCGACCACGTCCGGCCTCGCCACGGACGGATGGGCCGCGGCGGTCAGGTCCTTGTTCGCGCGCATCCTGACGCGGTCCGCCTGCGAGGTCGAGGACCCGACGGAGACCAGCAGTACGGCGGTGAGCAGCGCGAGCAGGGCGAGCCGGCCGGGGTGACGGTGCGAGCGAGGAGCGTTCATCGTGTCGTTCCGATCTCACGAAAGTTGTCGGCGACCGCTGCGGCCACCTGGACCATGCTGTCCCGCGTCTGGCGGTTCAGGCTCGACATGTCCGTGCGCCCACCGGTCTCCAGCGCCGGGTCCCACGGGACGGTGACCACCCGGTCGCACCGTTTCTCGAAGTGCCTCCGCATCGGGTCGGCAGGTGCGCCCACGCCGTTGCGCATCCCGTTGATGACGACGACGGCGTGCGCGACCAGGTGCTCGAAGCCGTGCTCGTCCATCCAGTCGAGCGTGAGGGCCGCCGCCCGACCGCCGTCGATGCCCTGACGCAGCACGAGGACCACCTGGTCGGCCTCGGACATCAGCCCCTGGTTGGCGCTGTCGAGGATGCCGGTGCCGGTGTCCAGCAGGATCAGGTTGTAGTAGTGGTCGAGGAGGTCGATCAGCCGGTGGTAGTCGGCGCGGTCGAGGGCCATGCCGATGCGCGGGTCGTCGTCCGAGGCCAGCACCTCGAGCCGGGACTCCTCCGCCTGCGACGTGTAGGACCGCAGCGCCGCGTAGCTGCTGATGTCGTCGAGGTCCCGCAGCACGTCGGTGATGGTGTGCCCGCGCGGCCGTGCGGCCCGGTGCGCGAGGTTCCCCGCGTCCGGGTTGGCGTCGACCGCGATCACCCGGTCGCCGCGCAGCACGGCGAAGGTGCTGCCCAGGGCCAGCGTCATCGTGGTCTTGCCGACCCCGCCCTTGCGGCTCATCACGACGACGCGGCGCGATCCCTCGATCGGCGTGCGGAGCCGGTGCTCCAGCGCCTCGCGGTAGAGCTCGGCCGCGCTCCGGCCGGGGTTGACGATCCCTCCCGTGCCGCGGTGGACCACCTTGCGCCACCCCTGCTGGGGCACCGGGGCGCGGGTCGGCAGCATCAGGTCGTCGGTGAAGTCGGCTGCGGACAGCGGCTGCGGCTCCGGGGGCGTGAGGTCGGAGCCGGCCTCGGATTCCATGTCCAGACTCATTTCGTCCTCCTCGTGCGTGCCCCGCGACCGGGCTGCGCGCCACAGCCACCGGGACGTCGTCATGACGAACCTCCAGAGCAGCACCGCCACACCGAGGAGCGGCAGCAGGATCAGGCCGATCGACAGCACGGCCAGCGCCATCATGGGTACGTCGTTCTGCAGCTGGGCGAGGGCGAACACGTCCTGCTGGAGGCGGATGCCCTCGGCGGCGTGCGCCACGAACTCCGGCAGCTTCCAGAGCGCCCACAGGAACAGCAGGGTCAGCGTCGGCACGACCACGACGACCCACCCCACCACCAGCCGCCGCGTCGCCGGCCGGAGCTCGGCGACGCGCGGGTCGGTGGGGAGCCCGGGTCTGAGGCTGCGGAACACCGGGCCGACCCGCGCGAAGAGGTCTGGTACGCCGGCAAGGTCGGCGAGGACGTAGTAGCCGTCGAAGCGCACGGCCGGGATCAGCTGCTGCAGCATCTGCACCTGCAGGATCAGCAGGCTGAGCAGGAAGATGCCGTGCCCGGTGCCGATGTACGCCGCCGCCAGCGCGATCACGCACCAGGCGTTGAAGTAGAGGCCGCCGAGGTCCGTGCGGACGCGTCCGGCCCGGCCGAGGCGGTAGGAGTCGGTCACGTCGGTGTAGAACGCCGGGAAGATGATGTAGAGCCCGACCCCGATCGCGCCGGGCTGCGCCCCGCCGTACCTGCAGGCGGTGGCGTGGCCGGTCTCGTGGATCGACCGCGCACAGGGTCAGCACGGCGTACATGACCAGGGCCAGGGTCGGCCTCATGAACAGCTGGGTGACGGCCAGCCAGAGGTCGGCGCGCTGCCACACGACCAGGTCGAGCGCGATCATCGCGGCGAGCCCGACGACCACCACCGGGGTCCGGTAGACCGGCATCAGCACGCGGGCCAGCGGCCGGGTGACCGAAGCCGGCAGGAGGGTGCCCTTGACGGTGAGGGCGAGCAGCGGGTTCGCCTTCGGGGGCGGCGGGCCCAGGTCGTCGCCGTCCTCGGCGCCGGTCAGCAGACCGAGCGGCTCGAGCACCTTCGTGGCGAGGTGGTCGAGGCCTTCGCGCGTCAGCGTCCGGCCGTACGCCGCACTGACGGCGGCCGCGACCTCGTCGGGGGTGCGGTCCGGGTCGAAGCTGGAGAGGACGAGGTGCAGCAGCTCCGAGAGCTGGAGCATCTGGCCGTCCCCGCGACGTACCAGGAACACCGGGTCGCGCAGCCCGGAGCTCTGGACCGGCCCGAGGAGCTCGAGGCCGGCGGTGACGCGCCACTGCGGGGTCGCGGAGGTGGCCGCGACCGCGGGTGACGACAGACTGTTCATCACATCGGTGCTCTGTCTGCTCTGGAGGGAGACGGCAAGTGCGCCAGAGCAACGCACTTGCCGCCTTGACCGGGACGCCTAGTGGTAAAGCGACGCGGTGAGGTACTGCAGGGCCACCGCGTTCGCGGTGGAATTCGCGCTCGCGGCGTTGACGGCGATCGCGATGTTGACGCCCACGACGTTGGTGACGTTGACGCAGCCGATCTGGCAGCTCAGCGTCTCGCGCGCGGGAAGCAGCTGCGCATGCTCCGATGCGAGCTCGGCTGGGCCGATCACGGGAGCTCGGGCCATTTCTCTTCACCCCCTCAGCAGAAGCTGGACCCGACCAGGGTGGGGCGTGGCCACGTGTCTCCGGGGCCACGCCCTACGGTGATCAGTGCTGGCTGACGTAGACGGACTGGCCCGCGAAGCTGTTCGCGGTGGAAGTTCCGGCTCGCGGCGTTGAACGCCATCGAGGAGTTGGATGCGTAGATCGCGGCCCAGTTGTTGTTCCCGTAGAAGAGTGTCTCCCGGGCGGGGAGAAGCTCGACGGTCTCCGAGTCGAGGTCAGTGAAGGTCAGTTCCTTGCGCATGGTGTCACCCCCTCCCGTGCTGCGCAGGTGTGCGGACGTCGACCATTGGACACCGCGCATCGTGACGGTTCCGTGACAGGAAGGCCGTCCCTCATGGAAACTGGTGCTTGCCGACTCGGACGGCTCGACAGAAGGATGGGGCGCGTGACACGGGATGCGGAGGACGCAGCGGCACCCTCGCGGGACGGCGTGCTGGTGATCCGCGCGGTGGCACGGGCCAACGGCGACCGGGCGCTGTTCCGGATCACCATGGGCACCGGCGAGGACGACGTACCGATCACGTCGGCGGCCGTCGGGGCCGAGGACCTGCACGCCGCGCTCGACGAGTGGCTGGGCACTCTCGGACGCTAGTCGGGTCGATGCTGGGGGTGTCCCCCTTCGACCGGGCGACTGCCCCACCACCCGCTGGGACTATTGACTGCAAACCCCATGTGATGGGTTTTTCTGGTGGGTCGGAAGTTCGATTGACAGGCGCCTACGGCCCTAGACATCGTAGGTTGCGAGTTTGCACGGTCAACTCCCCAAAGCCATCCGAATTGGGGCTTGAATGCTTCTCGAGGAACGCAAACCGACCCAAGGCATAATGGAATTACGCCTCCTGGGCTGGTTTTCCCTGACCGTCGGCGGAGTCAGTGTCGAGCTCGCCGGCCGCGAGCAGCGCCTTGCCGCGCTGGTCGCCCTCCGCGGGACCCGACCGCGCACGCACCTGGCCGGCACGCTGTGGCCGGACACCACCGAGGAACGCGCCCTGTCCAGCCTCCGGGCGTCGGTGCTGCGCCTCAAGCGCCTGGCCCCCGGGCTGGCCGAGGCGAGCAGGTGGACGGTCGGTCTCGGGCGCGGGGTGCGGGTCGACGCCCACCGGCTCCTGGCCAGCGTCACCCGCGCCGACGCCCTGGACGACCCGGACGCCGTCTCGCTCATCATCGACGGCGGCGACGTGCTGCCGGGCTGGAACGACGACTGGCTGATCTACGAGCGCGAGCGGCTGCACCAGCTGCGGATCCGGGCACTCGAGCAGATCTCCCGGCAGGCCCTGGAGCGCGGCGACCTCGCCGTCGCCCTGGACGCGTCCCGTGAGGCCCTGGCCGGCGAACCGTTGCTCGAGAGCGCCGTCTCGGTGGCGATCCGGGCGCACCTGCTCAGCGGCAACCGCTCCGCTGCGGTCCAGACCTTCCAGCGGTACCGCCGGAGCCTCGCGCAGGAGCTCCGGATGGCGCCCTCGGCAGAGCTCCTGGACCTCGTCGAGTCGCTCAGCCCGGTCGCCGAGGCCGACCGCTACCGCGGCGCCCCCGACCGGCCGGACGTGGTGGGTGCGCGGGTGCCCCGGCCACGACCGCGGACCGGCCCGACGGCGTCGCGACCCTACTGACGCCGCCGTATTCCGCCGCCTTCGAATCGACGCGCGGACCCGCGTCTCCCACCGAACTCCGATAACGACCCGGTGCATTCCGGAATTGACCGGGCGACGGCCAATTCGGGTCGTGATCGGGTTATGCCGGCATTCGCGCGGGTGGGCTAAATGCCTCGGGAATCGTCAGGGCCGCCGGGCCGCGACCGCGGCGGCCAGCTCGGGGTTGTCGATGTCGGCGGCGAGGATCGTCGCCAGCTCCCCGTCGCCGGCGTCGCCGAGCGCGGCACCGTGCAGCAGGGCGCGCACGGTCAGCTCGCGCATGCCGGTGCGCGCCGCGCGGTCGCGCATCTCCGTGACCCAGGCCGGCGTCGCCGGGTGGCCGTGGCGACGGCCGAGCTCGCACAGCGCGTCGAGGATGTGTACGTCGAGCCAGACGTAGGGATCGGCCAGCCGGCTGGCCCGGGCGCGGGCGTCGAGGAGCACGGAGAACGCCTGGTCGACCTGCCCGGTGGCCTCGGCAAGGAGCGCCAGCCCGCGCGCGGAGATGCCCTCCCAGCAGGGGTCGCCGATCTGGCAGGCGCGGGCGAACGACTGCTCGAGGCACCCGGTGGCGCCGGCGAGGTCACCGCGGGACAGCATCACCTGGCCGTGCAGCGCCTGCGGCCAGGGGAGGAACGACAGCCAGTGGTCGCGCTGGGCCAGGTCCCCGGACGCCGTCAGGTGCTCCGCCGCGTCGTCGAGGTCGCCCCGGAGGAGGCTGACCCGCCCCAGCATCGACAGGCAGTAGGCCTCGCGGCGGGGCTCGGACACGGACCGGGACGAGGCGCGCCGACTCCTCCAGGAGTGAGGTGGCGCGGGGGTAGTCGGCGCGGTCGCTGGCCACCGAGCCCAGGTAGGTCTTCGCCTTCGCGACGGTGGACGGCGACCCCGCGCCCTGGTGCAGGGCCTGGGTCAGCCATCGCTCGGACCGGTCGTAGCGGGCCCGGAGGAAGTCGACGTACCCCAGCTCGGCACGGGCCCGCGCCGCGGCCTCGAGGTCGCCCTCGGCGAGGGCGATCCGCTCCGCCTCGGTCAGGGTCGCCACGCCCTCCTCGTCGAGCCCGCCCATCGTGTGGATGAGTGCCTCGGCGAGCACCAGCCGGGTCTCGACCCGCAGGCTCTCCGCGTTCGCCTGGTCGGCGAGGCGGACCGCGGTCTCGAAGGACGTGACGCCGGCGCTCACCGCGCCCGCGGAGACGGCGGCGGCACCGGCCTCGGTGATCGCGCGGATCGCGGCGACGTCCACGGCCTGGGCGGAGCGGCGGCGTTCGCGCATCGCCAGGCGGACCGCGGCACCCGGCGACGTACCCAGCTCGCGTTCCGCGGTGGCCGACCACGCCGCGAACTGGCGCTCGGCGGCGTCGTCCTCGCCGGCCAGGCGGTAGAGCCGGATGAGCAGGGCCTGGTGGTTCTCGTCCAGCGGGCTCATCACGGTCGCGCGCAGCGCCAGGTCGCGTGCCTCCTCGAGCCGTCCCCGCGAGAGCTCGTCCGAGGGCGGCCTCGTGCAGGATCGACTCGGCCGCGGCGGCCAGCCGGCGGCGCTGGGCGAGCAGCCACGACTCGAACGGCGCGGCGTTCTGCAGGGCCAGCCCGTCGAGGAGGTCCGCGCCGAGGCCGGGCAGGTCGACGGCCTCGCGCCAGTGGCCGTGCACCAGCACGTCGACGT
Organism: uncultured Actinomycetota bacterium; assembly: GCA_963721775.1. Taxonomy (GTDB): domain Bacteria; phylum Actinomycetota; class Actinomycetes; order Propionibacteriales; family Nocardioidaceae; genus Nocardioides. The sequence continues at coordinate 16,758 of CAVRMH010000049.1, forward strand.
CGACCGTGGTGTCCTCGGGCAGGGTCAGCTGCACCGGGTCGCCGTCGAGGACGGCGTCGGGGCCGAGCCCGCGGCGGATCTCGGCCAGGCTCCAGCGCAGCGCCCGCAGCGGGTCGTCGGCGCTCCGCGAAGAGCAGCGCGGCGAGCTGGGTCCGGGTCGGCGGCCGCTCGCCGAGCAGCAGGAACGCCAGGACCGCCCAGCTCTTGCGACTGCGGTAGCGGTACCCGCTCGGCGCCGTCGACCCGGAGCTCCGGCCGCCCCAGGAGCTGGACGAACAGGCCGCAGCGCCCGTGACGCCGACCTCGGGGGAGGACGTGCGGGTCACGAGACGCTCGCGGTGCATGGTCGCTCCAGCGTGGCACAGGACGGCGCGGGCCGACGGCCGCTCACCCGGCTCACCCGGCGAGCGGAGAGGTCGGTGCCCAGGATCTCGTCGAGCAGCGACGACTGGGCGCGCGGGCCGAGGGCGCCGAGGACGACACCCTGCAGGACGCCGAAGGCGCGCAGCCGCGCCACCTCCGACCCGGTCCCAGTCCACGAGGGCGGCGGCCGCACCGGGGTGCTCCCGACGGACGGCGGCGGACATCGCCGTGAGGACGCGCGCCTCGCTCGGCGTCCCGTGCTCGACGATCCGCGCGGCGACCAGGCCGAGCATGCTGTCGAGCACCACGTCGGCGTGTCGGCGGGGTGCGCCACGCGGTCGAGGCGCGCCGGGGCAGGGGAGTCGGCACCACGAGGGCGTGGTCGACGACGGCCGCGCGACGACGGACCGGCCGCCCTCGGGGCGCCGACCCGGCCCGGACGCGCCGGCGCGGTGGTCGCACCCGCGTGGCCAGGTGTCGTTCGGTCGCCTCGGCACGTCGTACGTCGATCGTGGCGCGGGCGAGGTCTGCGTGGAGAGGGTTCATCGGGGTGCTCCTGTTCGGGGAACGGCGGCGGCGCGACACGGGGTCGCGCCGCCGCCGGGGAGGTGGGGCCAGCGGTCAGCGGCCCTCGGTGACGGCGTAGATCTCGTCGGCGACGAGGCCGTGGGCCGCGCGGTGCACGGCGTGGGCGGTCTCGGCGTCGGGCGCCTCGACGAGGCAGAAGATCTTCCCCGCCGCCTCGTCCACCCAGTAGCGCTCGTACCTGACGCCGTACTGGCCCTGCGTGGCCAGGTCGGCCTCGTGCGCCGCGGCGACGTCGCTGACGGAGACGCCGCCCTCGATGGTGTGTGCGTCCATGAACATCGGCATGACATGTCCTTCTCGGTCCTCGGCCCGGCGCGGTTCGCCGGGCCCGAGGTGCCATCGGATCGCGGCGGCGTGTGACGCGGGGTGTGACGGACCTGGGCCCGGTCCAGACAGATCGCACCGGGCGCGCGTAGCGTCGGAAGCCCGACGACGAAAGGACCCCACCATGGCCATCGACCGTGGACTGCTCGCCTTCCTCGAGGCCAAGCCCGGCAAGGGCGACGAGCTCGCGGCGTTCCTCGAGCAGGGCCGTGCGCTGGCGGCGGAGGAGGACGGCACGGTGACGTGGTACGCCTTCAGGCTGAGCGACACGACGTACGGCATCTTCGACACCTTCGAGGGCGAGGAGGGGCGCCAGGCCCACCTCAACGGCCAGATCCCGGCCGCGCTCGGCCAGGTCGCCGCCGACCTGCTCGCCTCCGACCCGGACATCCGGACCACGGACATCATCGCCGTGAAGTAGGCCGCCTCAGGCGGGCACCGGGAGCCGTCGTCGGGTCCAGAACGGCGTGGCGAAGCGGCGTACGCCGGCGTACTGCCGGGCCCGCTCGGTGAGGTACGCCGTGCACTCCTCGTCGCGGGCCGACTCGTAGTCCGTGAGCGCACCGGCGCCGCTGCCGTCCAGGAGGGCCGACACCGTGGACGCGGCGGACTCGGCCATCCGCAGCGCGCGGACCACGCCGCTGCCGGTCAGCGGGTCGACGGCGAGCGCGGCGTCGCCCACGGCCACCCACGGCCGGTCGTCGCCGTGGCGCACCAGCCGGCTGCTGCCCGCGGGGTGCACCCGCGGCCGCCGGTCCGGTGACCGGCCGCCCACCCGGTCCGCCGTCGCTGTCGCAGTCAGCAGCCGGCGGTGCCAGGCCGCGGCGTCGGCCAGACCGTGGCGGCGACAGAGGTCGGCGTCGGTGAGCAGCATCCCGACCCGGGCGTGGCCGGGGACCGGCGCGGTGTACCACCAGCCGTCGGGCGCGGACTCGATGAGGAGGTACTGCTCCGCGGCCACGTCGACGTCCGTCCAGCCGCCGGTCACCGCGACCAGCCGGTCGAACGCCTCCCGTCGCGCCCCCAGCGCGCGCCCGGCCCCCGCCCGCCGTCCGGTCGCGTCGACCAGGACGCGGGCACGGACGACGCGGCCGTCGCCGGACCGCAGGTCGCCACCCGCTCCCCTCGGGGACGCACCCGGCGACCGACCAGCCGGTCAGCACCGCGGCGCCGGCCTCGACGGCGGCGTCCGCGAGCATCCGGTCGAAGGCCCGCCGGTCGACGTGCCAGCCGCTGCCGTGGCCGCTGACCAGGTGGGAGTGCTCGTCGGCCGTCGCCGACGCCCAGACGCTGCGGGTGCCCCAGGACGGCAGCGACCCGAGGGCCGTGAACCGGTCCCACACGCCGAGGTCGCGCAGCGGCGGCTGCACCCACGGCGCCAGCGTCTCGCCCACCCGCGGCCGGTCGTAGTGGCTGCGCTCCAGCACCACCACCGACCGGCCCGCGGCCGCCAGGCGCCGGGCGGTGGCCGTCCCGGCGGGGCCGCCGCCGACCACGGCCACGTCCCACCAGCGACCTCCCCTTGCGGCAGCCCACGTCAGTGAGGCGCCCTCAGCGGTCGGGCGTCGCGTGCTGGCGCAGGCACTTCTCCAGGCACTTCCGCGCGACGCCGAGGTCGATCCCGATCCCGCGCAGGTGCTTCTCGAGGCGCTCGTCGACGAACCCGTTCTTCAGCAGGCAGGCGAGCAGCTGCGCACACGCACCCGACCGTGGCCGGACCGTGACCGCCTCCCGAGCCGGCCGGGTCCACCACGACGTCGCCGCCGCGCCACACCGCCGCGGTCGAGGGTCTGCTCCCGGGTGAACGGCCGCCCGATGCGGGTCCGGCCGCGTGCCCGCACGCGGGCGGTGTACACCCCGGGCCGGTCCGCGGTGAACGTCGCCGCGAACTCGCCGGGCTCGCCCGCAGCCAGGGTCAGCGTGGACGACGCCCCGTCGGGCCGGGTCAGCTCGGCCCACACGAAGGGGTCGCCCTCGACCGGCAGCCCGGACTGGGTGAGCTCCGCCCGCAGCCGCACGGACGCCCCCGGCTCGCGCGAGTCCTGGTCGACGTCGGCCCGCAGCGAGACGCTCGAGTAGGTGTGCACCACGAGGCTGTACGGCAGCCCCCGGCGCTGGGCGGCCGCCTCGACCGGACCGCGCTCGAGGCGGTCGGACGCGGCCGCGGCGGCCACGGCGTACGCCCGCTCGAACTCGAACGGCCGACGCTCCGGCACCTGGCGCCGGGGACCGACCCGTCCGCGCAGGATCGACAGGTCCGTGTTGTCGCCGTCGTCGGGCGTCGGCTCGGTCCGCGGCCGCCCGATCGTGATGATCGCGTGCCAGGTGCCGGCCTGGTCGAAGCGGTTCGGCCGCAGCTGGGTCGGCAGGGCGAGGCGGTAGTAGGCGAGCCCGGACCCGGTCTCGTAGACCATCGCGGGCTCCGTGGTGGCGCGCCACGGCTCGATCAGCAGCCCGTTCGGCGTCTGGAGCCGGAAGTCGACCGCGTCGGGGCGCGGGGTCAGCAGCACCACCTCGACGCCGGTGTCCGCGTCGGAGAGCTGGAACGGGATCCGGTGCACCTCGCCGCGGGACAGCTCGCCGTCGGGGTCGAGGACGACCTCGGCGTTGTTGATGCCGGCCAGGATCTGCAGGAAGTACTTCTGCAGGCGGAAGCGGTTGTCCCCGCTGATCGCCCCGGTCACCAGCAGGTAGCCGCCGTTGTTGCCCGACACCGTCTGCAGCGCAGGCACGCTGATGTTCTGCGGCTGGCCCAGCCCCACGGCGTACGTCGTCTCGTTGATCTCGGCGGACACGTCGGAGATCCAGCGCGGGCTGTTCTCGATGCCGTCGGTCAGCACCACCAGCGCCTTGGTGTCGTACGGCGCCGCGGCGGTCAGCTCGGCGCGGCCCTCGAAGATGCCGTCGCCGATCGACGTCGCCCCGGCCGGGTCGAGACCGGTCCCGTTGATCACGTCGTGGGTGGCGCCGCGGTTGAGGTCGGAGAGCCCGCCGGCCCCGAGCGCCAGCACCGGCTGGAGCTGCTGGGCGTTCTCGTTGAAGCGGACGATGCCGACGCCGTCGCCCTCGAGCATCAGGTCGACGAAGGCGTTCGCGGCCTGCTGGAGGGAGTCGTGCTTGCTCTGCCCGTCGCCCCGGTCCTCGCTCATGCTGCCGGAGCGGTCGAGCACGAGGGAGGTGGCCGCGGTCTTGCGGGCGACGGTGTTCGCGTCGACGGTGACCGTCCAGGTCTGGGTGCCGCCCGCCTCGCGGACGGTGAGCACCTGCGGCGGGATCGACGACGGCGCGGTGCCGGTGCGGTAGATCACCCAGAGCCGGGCGGTGGCCACCTCGTTGGCGGCGGTCGGGCCGACGGTGACCGACGGCGCGACCGCGACCAGCTGCGGGTGCGACGGCGCGCCGCCGGGGGCGTACTCCAGGGTGACCGCCGATCCCGGCGAGATGACCTCGAAGGAGATCGCCAGCACCGCCTCGCGCACCATGCCCATCGGTCCCTGCGGCACGTCGGTGAACCGCAGGTGCGGGGTGAGCAGGTTGATCGACGCCTCGTCGCAGTGCTCGACCTCGACGTGCTCGTTGCCCGAGCGGACCACGAACCCGAGCGTGTGCCAGAGGTCGACCATGTCGTCCATGCTCGCGACGTCGCGGTCCCAGCGGGCCGGGCTGCCGGTGTCCTGGGCGATGACGTCGTTGGGCCGGGGGACCGGCCACCAGTTGTCGCCGCAGGCCATGAAGTCGGCCTGCCACGGCAGCGCCATGGCCTTGCTGATGGTGCCCGGCGCCACGGAGGAGGCGAGCCGGAACGCCGCGGCGTACGGCGCCTCGAGGATGGGCCGGTCTCCCGCGGAGAGGCCGCCGGCCTCGATCCCCGGGAAGAACGCCCCGCCGACGCACGCCTCGAGCGCGGCCCGGTCCAGCCCGTCCGGCGTGATCGCGGTCTCCGGTGCCGGCACGCCGGTCCAGTCGTTGGTGTAGCTGCCGGCCTGCCAGCGCTGCATGTGCGCGAGCTGCGTGGGCGTGAGCGCCGAGTCGGAGCCGTTGAGCGCCGGCATGTTGCCGGCGGGCCGCAGCCGCCCGACGATCGCGTCGACCACCGGCTGGCTGGTGACCGGGTCCGCCCAGGTGTGGGCGCCGAAGATGCCCTCCACCCAGCGCATGTCGCGCGCCCGCTGGAGGATCGGGTAGACGTCCTTCGTGTACGACGTCGTGGTCGGCGCGGTGGCCAGCCCGAGGTCGATCATCCGCTGCAGGACCCGGTCGTGGAGCGTCGTCACGCTGTCCTGGTGCGGCGCGAACTTCGGCGGCGTGACCAGCACCCAGGCGCCCTCGACGGCGGGCGTCGACCCGTCCGCGTGCAGCGTGATCGTCGCCGTGACGGGGCCGTCCGAGACGTCGTCGTACCAGCCCTCGTTCCGCCAGAAGCCGCCGACCACGTTGCCGGCCGGCGAGGCCGAGTGGCCGTGGCCGCCGAGCACGAGGAGGTGGTTGTCGTCGTCGCTGCGGATCTCGCCGAGCGGCACGGTGACCGTCGGGTGCCCGGCGAAGGTGATGGTGCCGTCGTCGAACAGCTGCCGCTGGTCGGGCCCGGTCAGCGTCCGCGGGCCGGGGTCGATGGTCAGGTCGCCGGCCGGCTCGGAGTTGCCGCGGCCGGGGTGGGCCGCCTTGGCGTTGACCAGGTGCACGGTCCAGTGGATGTCGGCCTCGGCGTCGGTGATCTCGTGGGTGCTGCCGTCGTCGTGGTGGGCGAAGATCCGGAACCGCGCCGCCTGGCGCTTGACCCGGCACTGCGCGTCCTTGAACCCGCCGGCCGGCTCGGGCACCTCGCCGACGTGCTCGGGCCCGATGAAGAAGTCGTCGGGGCTGTTGCCCACCCGGGCGACTCCGATTGCGGGGTGGATGCGGTACGTCGTGGCCATGGCTGTCTCCTCGCCGAGTGCGGATACCCGACGAGGAGCCGAGGACCGTCCGGCTGATACGAGCGTGAGCAGTGATCCGAGCGAGACGCGGGCCGGAAACCGGTGGATATCCTCGACGGCATGGGGTCGCGCCCCGGCACTCGCACCGGCATCCTCGCGTTCCTGCTGCTGCTCGCGGCCTGCTCGTCGTCCCCGGAGCAACCGCCGGACGATGCCGGCTCGCCGTCTCCGTCATCCCCGTCGTCCCCGTCATCTCCGGCGGCGCGGCCCGTCACACTCCCGGAGCGCCGACGAGCCGGCGCCGTACGTCGCGACGGTGCAGCGGATCGGCCCGGCGCTGCGCCACCGGATGCGCTTCAGCCACCGGTGCCGGCTGCCCGGTCCCGCTGGCGGACCTGCGCTACCTCCGGATGACGTACGTCGGCTTCGACGGCCGGGCGCACACCGGGGAGATGGTGGTCGCACGCGGACCAGGCCGAGGTCGTGACCGAGGTGTTCGGGCGGCTGTACGACGCCCGCTGGCCGATGCGGCGGATGGTGCTGGTGGACGTGTACGGCGGGCGACGACGACCTGTCCATGGCGGCCGACAACACCTCGGCTTACAACTGCCGCCGGGTCGTCGGCGAGCGACGACTGGTCCGACCACGCCTACGGTGCGGCGATCGACATCAACCCGGTGCAGAACCCGTACGTGCGGTCGACGGGGTGGAGCCCCGGGGGCGGCCGCTTCGCGACCCTCGACCGAGCGCCGGAGCCGAGGTCCCGGCCGGCGTGATCCGCTCCGACGACGTGGTGGTGCGGGCTTCACGCGGATCGGCTGGGGCGTGGGGAGGCGACTGGACCTCCTCGAAGGACTACCAGCACTTCTCCACGGGCGGCGTGAGCGGGCGCGGTCAGCCGGGTGGGCGGTCAGGCGGCCGGGGAGCGAGGTCGGTGCACCGGCGGAGCCGGCGCCAGTCCGCCACGGCCTCCTCACGGCCGGACCGGCCAGCGGCTCGGGATGCCGTAGGTGCCGATCCGGGCCGGGACCCACGCCGTCGCCGACGACCTCGCCGTCGCGGATCGTCAGCCGGAGGATACCGCTGTCGGGCTCGCGGTGGTGGTACCAGAGGTAGTTGCCCAGCCCGTAGTTCACGTAGGTGTCGCCCATCCAGCCCGATCCGAGCAGCACATGGGAGTGGGTGCCGACGACGACGTCGGCCCCGGCTTCGGTCAGGGCACGGGCGTGAGCCACCGCGCCGGGGTCGGGCAGGACCGCCCTTCGCGGCCCCAGTGCAGGTAGACGACGACGACGTCGTCCTGCTGGTTGGCCGCTCGGACCGCGGCGAGGAGCGCGCGCGGCCTCGCCGCCCGAGCGGCGGCGATGCCCGGACTCGTCGGGCCGGCCGACCAGACGCTGCTCGCGCCCTCTCTCGTGGAAGCGTCCGCGCCGACGAACGCGATGTCAGTGCCCCGGATCGAGACGCGGAACGGAGCGAAGGCCGCGGTGCGGTCCTGGCCGATGCCGACCACGGGGATCGGACTTCGCCCGATCGCCGTGAGCGTGTCCTGCAGGCCGACCAGCCCGTAGTCCGCGCCGTGGTTGTTCGCCATCGTGAGTACGTCGACGCCGGCGTCGTCAAGAAGGTCCAGGGCCGACGGGGCGACGCGGAAGTGGTGACGCGACCGCGGGACCTCGAGCTCCTTGGCCTCCTCGATGCCCCGCTCGGTGATCGCGGACTCGAGATTGACCATGGCGGATCGTCGGCCGGCGAGGGTCGGGGAAATCCGCGGCCAGGGCTGCCGCGGGGGTCGTCGAGCAACACGGCCAGGTGCAGCTCGAGGAGGTCAGGAGCTGACCCGCCGAGGAACGCGGAGGTTGCGTGACCCGCGGAGGGCCTGTTCGCGCATCCCCGTCATCGTCCGGGTGCCCAGGCCGTGACCGGCGACGAAGTTGGCGGCCGCGGCCCGGTCGTCCACCTCGGGGCCGGTGCGGCACGCGGCGAGCAGGAGGGCGAGGGCCGCAAGCGTGGCCGGGACGACTCCGTGTGCATCCCCAGTGGCTGATGCAGCCCTGCGGGCCAGGGTGGGCGGCGGCGCGTTACCCCTCGCCTGGAGAGCATCGAGGACGCCCGCGAAAAGTTGCCCGCGCCGGAGAGCTGCTCGCGGTACGCCCAGGGAGGCCTCAGCGGCAGCGTGCCGCCTTCCGTTTCCTTCGGACCGGCGGCGCGGGTCGATCCGGAGCCCCACCTCCCGCTCGCTGCCGTCCGCGAGGAGCACGCGGCCAGTCACGAGACACCCAGCAGCGGGCTGCGGCCGTTGACCACGTGCAGGGTCGTGCCGGCGGAGGTGAGCATGGCGGCCAGGCGGACGGGGATGATCGTGATGACCCGGCGGCCGAGGAGCTCGCTCTCGTCATGGAACTTCAGGAGCAGCATCACGGTCGCCGGGCTCACGGCCACCACGACGCTGGACTCGTCGCTGGCCAGCAGGGCTCGCTCCGCGGTGGAGACCTGGCGCGTCCCGCGGTCGGCGTACTCGACGACGTCCACCGGCTGCCAGATGTCGTAGGCCAGCCAGGGGACCAGGGCAGCGCCCTCTGCGAGCGACTGGCCGCGGACCTCGGTCCAGCAGCCAGGGTCCGCGCTGTTGCCGGACCTCCAGCTGATCCTCCAGCACCAGCAGCTGACCGAGCATGCGCGCGGCGGCGCGCCCGGCCGCTGAGCAGCTCGTCGAGGGTCGCGAAGTGCGCCACCGAGCTGCGCGGCACGGGAGCTGGTGGTCCAGGGACGCTCGCGGCTTGATCTGCCTTCGCCATCACGGACTCGGGCTCGTCGCCGAGGTCGCGGTACGGCAGCTTGCTCGAAGAGCAGGTTGATCCCGTCGCTGGCCTGCGCGTGGTGCTCCATCACCACAGGTCGACGTCGAGCTGCACGGGAGGAAGTCGCGCAGCAGGGCGGAGGCGTGCTCCCAGGCCGCGTGCATGAGCAGCGACAGCGCTGCGCAGCTCGACGCGGACGGTGATCTCGCCGGTCCGCCCGGGTGCGGATGGGGTGGGTCGGAGCCGGCGCCGGCCGGACCTGCCCGGGCGTCCGGATCGCGAACCGCGCCACCTTGCCGGGCTGGAGGTGGGAGCGGCCTCTTCTTGTCGGCGGATGGAGCCAGCGCATCCGGCCGCGTCCCGTGCCAGGCCGATGGTGGTGTCCTGCCCGCCATGACCGGGGAAATGAGAGCTCCCGTCGGTGACCTCGACCGAGGACGCCACGGTGAACGTGACACGGAGGGCGACGTAGCGTGGCGGCGCTGGACAGGCGTTGGTGCGGCGGCCTGGCTCGCCGCACCTTGGCGTCATCCGCCGGGCTGTGGCACCGGCCCGCTCGAGGCGCTCCCGCACGAGGGTCCGCGCCCGGTGAGCACTGGACGCAGCCGGCTCCAGGCGCTTCCTGCGTGGATGCCGTCCATGTGCCGCTGCGTCCCCTGTCCCCCGGCGTCAGCCTGCGCGCTTGGCTGTCGCCAGCGGCTTCGTCGAGCTGCAGACCTGTGCGACCCATCACCCACCAGTTGCTCAGCACCCGCGCGGCCTCTCGGATCCCTGGTGGTCACCACACCCGGAGGAGTGCCGATCAACCCTGCTCAGCCTGACCCGGGTCGAGGCGGCGGAGCGCTCGAGGCCTTCTCGACGTCAAGCGCTACGACATTCAGGTCGACCTCATGGACCTGCTGGACGGGACGGACTTCCGAGCGAGGTCCACGGTCAGTTTCTCGTGCCGGGCCCCGGGGCCGCCACGTTCGTGGACGCGGCGTTCGCCGAGGTCGTGTCGGCGACGCTCAATGGCGTTCCCATCGCCGAGGACCAGATCTCGGCCGGTCGTATCCGGCTGAGCAACCTGGCCGACGACAACATCCTCGTCGTCGAGTCGGTGCAGCCGCAGACCTCGGCCGGCACCCGGGCGCACCGGTCGGTGGACCCGTCGGACGACGAGGTCTACGTCTGGACGTCGTTCGAGCCCGACGAAGCGAGGTTCGCCTGGGCCTGCTTCGACCAGCCCGACCTCAAGGCCCCACACGGCTTCACGGTGGTCGCACCCGCGCACTGGATCGTCGTGAGCAACAGCGGCGAGCCCCACCGTGACGACCACGACAGCGGTGGCCGGCAATGGCGGTTCCCGGACACGCCTCCCCTGTCGACGTACGTCCCCGTCATCAACGCGGGCCCGTTCCACGAGATCCGCTCCGAGCGCGGCGGCTACGACCTGGGCTGCTCTGCCGGCAGTCACTCGCGACCGTTCCTCGAGCGGGACGCCGCGGAGCTCTTCGAGGTCACGGCCCAGGGACTGACGTTCTACGGCGATCGCTTCGGCCTCCCGTTCCCGCAGCACAAGTACGACCAGGTGTTCGTGCCCGACATGGGCGGCGCCATGGAGAACTACGGCTGCGTCACGTGGTCCGATGTGTTCCTCTATCGGAGCGCCCCGACCTACAGCGACCGCGAGCGACGGGCCGTCGTCCTGCTGCACGAGATGGCCCACATGTGGTTCGGCGACATCGTGACCATGCGAGTGGTGGGACGACCTCTGGCTCAACGAGGCCTTCGCCAGCTGGGCCAGCCTCTGGGCCGCCGAGGCAGCGACGCCGTTTCCGTCGACGTGGTCGAGCTTCCTGCGGCAGCGAGTCGCAAGGCCTATGCCGCCGACATGGCGCCGACACGACACCCGATCCGGCAGCCGGTCAGCGACGTCGCCGCGGCCGCGGCGATCTTCGACGGCATCACCTACCCCAAGGGTGCTCGGTGCGGTTCCAGCTGAAGGAGCTCTTCATGGGCGAGAGGCGTTCCGGACCGGGCTGCCGGCGTCTTCGCCGAGCACGCCTGGGCAACGCACCACGCTGACGGACCTGATCGACGCGCTTGCCGCGTCCAGCGGCGTTGAGCCTGCGGGAGCGTGGCGGTGGCTTCGAGTTCGCCGCACCGACCCGCTGACCCTGGACCACGACAACGGGGCGCTCTTCCTGGTGACCGCCAGTTGCCCGCAGCAGGAGCCGCGGCCGCCAGGTGCTGGAGCGTGGGCGCCTTCAGCGGGACGGCGGCGCCTTCCACGGCGTCGCCCTGGCGACCATCGAGGTGCCCAGGCCAGCGTACCCCGTCGACCTCGCCGGGCCAGGAGCCCAGCCCTCTACCTGCGTACAACGACGACGACCTCACCTTCGCCACCGCCAGGCGACGAAGCCCGCCGCGACCTTCATCGACGCGGCCGAGCCGCTATACCCGACGCCGCTGTCGCGCGCCGTGGCCGTCGCCACCGTCCGGGACATGCTGGTGAGCGGTGACGCCACCGCGGCCGAGCCCGTGCGCTACCTCACCGGGGTGTTGGGACCAACACTGGGGTCGGTCGTCGAGCCCTACCTGGCCAAGGCCGCCGACATGGCCACGCTGTGGGCGCGGATCCCGAGCGGGCCGACCTCCAGGCGCGGGTGACGCGCCACCTGCCGGGCCCTGACCGCCGACGACGACCGCCGGCTCGTCGCCCTGCGTCGCCGATCGCCGCCCGCGGGCGACCTCGTCGCGGTGGCGGCCCTGCAGGAGAAAGCCAGCCGCGCGACATCGACCTGCGGTGTGGGGTCCTGACTTCGACGAGCGGGCTTCGGCGGCGAGACCGACGGCGAGGCCGAGGTGCTCCTCGAGCGCGACCACGACCCGGAGGCCTGGCTGCGGGCCTTCGCCGGGCACACCGCGAACCGGACGCCGCCGAGAAGGCCGGCGTTGGCGGCAGCTCGCCGTCGAGCGCGCCGGTGCCGGTGGGGTCGGCGTCCTCGTCGCGATCCCGTTCGGCGGCCCGGCCAGGCCGAGCTGCTGGCGCCGTACGCCGACCGGTTCCTCGCGCTGCTCCCCGAGCTGCACCGCGGCGGATGATCCACGGGATGGCCTTCGCCCACCGGCTGTTCCCGCTGTTCGGCATCGACGAGGGTCGTGGACCGCGCCGTCCGGGCAGCGGAGACGGTCGCACCGGTGGTGCGCACGACGGTCGCCGAGCGCGGTGACGAGGTACGCCGGATGCTGCGCTCGCGCGGCTGAGTCATCAGAACGAGTCATCCGCAACGAGTGATGCCGGGTCCTCGGCCGGGTGGTTGCGTGGGCACCGACGAAGGTGACCCCATGAGACGACGACTCCTGCTTCCCGTGGCGGTGATGCTGGTCGGCGCTCGCCACGGCCGGTTGCGGCGATGACCAACCTGCCGTGTGCACGTCGATCGACGAGCTGAAGTCGTCGGTCGAGGGCTTCGGGGAACTCGACCCGAGCGGTCCCTACGCCGTGGCCGCGGTTCAGGACCAGCTCCGCCAAGGTGGAGGAGGACTACACCAAGGTGAAGAAGGACGCGTCGGACGAGTACGACGACCAGGTGGCCGCGATCGACACCGAGCTTCGCGTCCCTGAAGACGAGCGTGACCACGGCCGCGGACGCCCCCACGGCGAGCAACCTGGCTGCTGTCCGCGAGGGGATGAGCTCCGTCGTCGGGGGCATCAAGGATCTCGCCAGCGACGTGAAGTCCACATGCTGAGCGACGTGCGGCGCACCGGACCCGGGCCGTGACGACGCCCGAGGATCCACCCGAGCTGACCCGACGGCGGTGGCGGAGCCGGCGGTCGGCAGCGGTCGCCGGCATCGTCTTCGCCGTCCTGCTGATCACCGCGATGACGATGATGCGCCTCGCCCTCGACGGCGGCAGCTTCGAGGACCTCCAGGGCGACGAGCACCGCCGCACGCTGATCCGGGTGGGTCTCCACCTGATCCCGTTCGCCGGCATCGCCTTCCTGTGGTTCATCGGCGTGGTGCGCGACCAGCTCGGCGACCGCGAGGACCGGCTCTTCTCGACGGTCTTCCTGGGCAGTGGCCTGCTCTTCCTCGGCATGGTCTTCGTCGGGGCCGTGATCTCGGCGAGCCTGCTGGCGATGCTGGCCGGACCCCACCCCGACGAGCGCCTGTGGGAGTACGGCCGCAACAACACCCAGGTGATCGTCTCGGTGTACGCGATGCGGATGGCGGCGGTGTTCACGCTCTCGGTGAGCACCGTCGGCCTGCGCACGGCGGCGTTCCCGCGATGGGTGTCCTACCTCGGGTACGTCGTCGCGCTCGTGCTGCTCGTCGCGGCCGGGGAGCACAAGTGGACCCAGATGGCGTTCCCGGCCTGGGTGCTCCTGCTCAGCGTCGTGATCCTGTTCACCCGTCCTGCGCCACGGGAGTGACCCGCATCCAGACGTTGGTCGTGTGCGGCAGCGGGGTCACCCGGACGGTCTCGAGCAACCGGTGCACGCCGCCGGGCTCGTGCAGGAGCGGCGTGCCGTCACCCAGCAGCACCGGGACGATGCTCACGAAGACCTCGTCGAGCTCGCCGGCCAGCAGGCACTGCCGGGCGATGTCGGCGCCGAGGATGCTGACGTAGCCGTCCAGCGACATCGCCGCCGAGTACAGGACCTTGCCCATGGCGCCACCGTACGCCGGGCAGGACCGTCCGTTCCGGGTGAGGCGGCCCGACGCCTGTGGGCGTTGGGTGGAGCCAGACCCACAGACGGGATCCACCCCAGGAGAGGAACCAGGACCATGGCACAACCGGACGGCGTCTTCCTGTTCATCGCGACGTACCCCGACGAGCCCTCGGCGCAGGCGGACTACGACGTGGTGAAGGCACTGCGCGACCTCGACGCGATCGGCCGGTACGACGCGGCGGTGGTCACGAAGGACGAGAAGGGCAAGATCCACGTCAACAAGGACGAGAGCACCACGCGCAAGGGCGCCTGGGGCGGTATCGCCGCCGGTGCGGTCCTCGGGCTTCTCTTCCCGCCGTCGATCCTGGGCTCCGCTGCGGTCCTCGGTGCCGCCGGCGGGTTCGCCGGGCACCTGTGGGGCGGGCTGTCCCGCAAGGACGTGAAGGAGCTCGGGGAGTTCATCGACGAGGGCGAGGCGGCACTTCTCGTGATTGGTGACATCACCGTCAGCAAGGCCCTGGAGAAGGCCGAGCTGCACGCCCAGAAGACGATGACCAAGGAGGTCGACGTCGACGCCAAGGAGCTCGACGAGGCCGCGAAGGGCGACTGACCGATGACTCAGGGGGCGACAGCAACCTCGGACGACGGCTGCCACTCCCGCCTGATCAGCCCGTAGACCCACGAGTCGGAGACCTCGCCGTTCACGACGCAGTCTTCCCGCAACGTCCCTTCACGCACGAACCCGAGCTTCTCCAGCACGCGGGCAGATGCCACGTTGCGCGTATCGGTCTCAGCCTGGACGCGATTCAGGTCCAGCGTGTCGAATGCCCACCGCAGCAAGGCGCGCGCGGCCTCCGTCGCGTAGCCGTGGCCCCACGCTGCATCGTCGAAGCAGTAGCCCAGCGACGCGCTGCGGTAGTCCGGATTCCACCGGTTCAGGCTGCACCAGCCGATGAAGGCCCCGTCGGAGACACGATCCACGGCCAGCCGCGCCCCGGTGCCCCCCTCTGCCATCTGCCGGCAAGCCGTGATGAACCGCTCGGCGCGCACGCGTTCGCTCCACGGCGGCGCGTCCCAGTAGCGCAGCACGTAGGCGCTGCTGTGCAGCGCGAAGAGGTCGTTCGCATCCGCGTCGTCGAAGGGACGCAGTCGAAGGCGAGCGGTGTGCAGCGTGGGGGTGGGCAGCGACATGCGCGTCATGTTCCCTCCGTGATTGGTGGCCCCAGGAAACCACCCAGTCAGGCTCGGTCGTGACGGGCGGGCGGTCCCGGTGCGTCCCGTCGATGACCGAGGCCGGCGGAGCGACCGAGGGCGATGGCCTCGTCCCGCGAGGCCACGCCCAGCTTGCCCAGCATCTCGGAGATGCGGTTGCGGATGGTCTTCGGGGCCAGGTAGAGACGGGCCGCCACCTGCGAGGTGGGCAGGCCGTCGACCAGCAGCTCCAGGATCTCCAGGTCCCTGGCGTCGAGCGCCCCGAGGGCGTCGGTCCGTGGCGCCGACGCCGCCGCTGCCACCACGACGGCGCTGACACTCCTGCCGACGACCAGGGAGCCGCCGGCAGCCGAGTGCACGGCCGCCAGGACGTCCTCGGGATCGGCATCCTTCAGCAGGTAGCCGTCGAGCCCGCTGGCCAGGCTCGAGATCACGGTGGCCTCGTCGGCGTGCATCGTCAGGATCAGCACGCGCAGCCCCGGCCACCGGTTCTTGAGCTCGATGCCCAGGGTGATGCCGTCCCCGTCCGGGAGCTGCAGGTCCAGCACCGCCACGGCGGGCTCGGCGTCGTCCGGCAGCGCCCGCACCTCGGCGGCCGAACGGCCCGAGGCCACCACGGACAGGTCGGGGTCCGACCCGATCAGGGCCTCCAGGCCGGTGAGGACGACGGGATGGTCGTCGACGACGAGCACCTTGATCACGGCGTCGCCTCCTGGACCGCGGGGAGTCGGACGTGCAAGCGAGTGCCGGCCGGGTCGGCCTCGCCGAGCTCGAGGCAGCCGCCCAGGTGCTCGGCACGCTGCGCCAGCGAGGACAGCCCCACGCCGGGTACGACGGGCCCGCCGCTCCCGTCGTCGACGACGTCCACGACGACGAGGCCGGCGCGGCTCTCGACGGACACGACGACCTCCGATGCCCCCGCGTGCCGGAGCGCGTTGGTCAGGGCCTCGGCGACCGAGCGGTAGACCGCTACCTGCACGGCCGGGGACACCAGGTCCTCGAGGCTGACCCGGAGCGTGACCTGCGGTCCTCCGGTCACGCCCTGGAAGGACGCGACCAGCCGCTCCAGGGCCGACCCGAGGTCGCCGTCGTCGAGGATCGATGGGGTGATGCCGGCAACGATCCGGCGCAGATCGGTGCGGCTGGTGGCCAGGCCGTCCGCGAGGTCGCGCAGCAGTGCGGCGTACTCGGGTGGCGGTGCGGTCCGCAGGGTCGCCTGTACCCGCATGCTCATGCCCGCGAGGACCGGACCGAGACCGTCGTGGAGGTCGCCGAGCACGCGGGTGCGCTCGGCGTCCCGCTGGCGGGCGACGTCGCGCCGGGCGTGCTCCGCCTCGACGGCCAGCCCCACGGCCCGTGCCACGAGTGCCACGGTCGGCAGCAGCTGGGCGACCACCTGCTCCTGGCGGGGCTCGGGGCCCTCCGCCTCACCGGAGTCGACGGCCAGCGCACCGACGCGGTCGCCGCCGACCTCGAGGGGATGCACGACCCAGCTGGCGGGGACGGCGGGCGCGTCGTCGCCGAGGACGATGCGCGCCTCGCGGCTGGCGCTGGCTGCCGCGACCATGCGTGCGGCCTTGTCCAGGAGGTCGCGGGGCTCGGTCTGGGCGTGCAGGTCGGCGGTGATCACGGCGACGTCGGCGGGGGAGAGGACTCCGGTCCCGTAACGGCGGGACAACGCGGTGCGCCGGACCCAGAGGGCACCGGGCACCGCCATGCTCGCGGTGACCAGTGCGGTGAAGGCCGCCGAGGTGCCGGCGGACGGCAGCCGCAGCGTGCTCGCCCCGAGCCGGACCAGCAGGGCCATCAGGAGCGTGGCGCCGACGACGGCGGCCAGCAGGAGGAGGTCCAGCAGCGGCTCGTCCAGCGGCCGGAAGCCGGTGCTGAGCCACAGCCGACCGACCACGACCGCACCGAGCACGACGGCCGAGCCGGTCACGAAGGACACGACGCCGAGGGACGCGAGACACCACGCGGTGCCGACCGCCAGTCCGGCCACGGAGAGCGTGACCAGGAGCCACGCCGTACGGCGTCGCGTGCACGGTCCGCTCGCGACGCCACCGCGACGGAGCGCCCCACACTCCCGCACACCCCCAGCCCGACCGCGATCCGAGCCCGCGAGGCGCAGGGTCATCGGCAGCCGGCCGGCTTCGGCGACCAGCACCGCGATCGCCCCGAGCCCGGCTGCCAGGGCGAGGACCAGGGCCACCCGTGGATGCCGCGGAGCGTGGAAGGACCAGGGGAGGGCCAGCGCCGTCCCGGCGACCACCAGCGCGCCGAGCTCGGTGAAGGCCTCGGCGAGGTCGATGGACGTGGTCCCTCCCGTCCGCGCCGCCGCCCACCCGAGGACGAGCGCCGGGACCAGGCTCTCCCCGAGCAGGGTCCGGCCCGGGGCGGTGGTCGGTCGCTGGTCGAGCAGCACGCCGCCCACCAGGGCCGCAACCGGCCAGCCGGCCACCAGGGCAAAGGCGTCGGGGCGGTCGGAGGCGACGCCGGCCACCGCCGCGGCGGCTGCGCTCAGGGAGAAGCAGACCGCGGCGACCAGCACCTCGACCGTGATCCCCCGTGGAGGGGGGCTGCCTTCCGACCAGGACTCGGCCACACTCGACAGCATGGGGCACCGCCCGGGGCCAGGGATAGCCGTGGCACCGACTCGGGGGACGCCCCCGGGAAACAACGGGACGCAGCGGGACACCGGGGTACTGGTGGGCGGGACGCGGGACCGCCGGAGGGTTCCTCATCGGCTCCGGACGGACCGGTCCCGATGAGACATCGGAGGTAGCAATGTCCACATCATCGATTGCCACGAGGACCATCCCTCTCCCGTCGGCGCGCGTGTTCGTCGGCGGTGTCTACGCGGTGTGCGTGCTCGGGCTCATGTCCGTGTTCCTTCTCGAGATCGTGTTCACCGACGCCGATCCCTACGCCAGCGAAGGCCCGGTCGAGTCCATGCTCGGCGTCGGCCTGCTCGGCACGATCGCCCTGGCCATCGGGGTCGGGAGCACCCTGTGGCTGCGCCGTACCCCCGAGCGGGCGAAGGTCGGCTCCGTCGTGCTCGGTGCGCTGACCGTGCTCACCCTGGTGGTCTGGTGGTCCGGGGCACCCGGTGTCCTCGGCGCCTGCACCGCCTGGCTGGCGGGGCTGACGCGCGGCGGCACGCCGCTGTCCGGGGCGGCTCGCGTGGCCGGCATCCTCGGCGCGTTCGTGGCCCTGCTGAACGTGGTGTTCACGGTGGGTGGCGTGGCGCTCGCGCCCTTCTTCAGCTGAGCGCGACTAGCGCCGCGACGCACCCCTGTCGTCGGTGCGCTCGCCGACGTGGCACTCCGTGCAGTGGCAGGCCAGCATCCTGCTGCTGCAGCAGGAGTGGATGCCGAGACGGCAGGGCGTGCACGTGGTCGTGGTGGTCTCGTCACCGGTCAGCTGTGTCATCGCGGTCCCCCGTCCGCCGGGTGCGCCCCCACGCCACCCGTGAGTTCCCAGTGTGCGAAGCCCGGTCGGCTGCCGCAATGGCCCGGCCGGGCTGGCCCGCACTCCGACGCACCCCTAGGCAGTGGTGCCCGGCTCGAGCCGCGCGCCCGCCGCCACCCGGGCGCCCCGGCGATCCGCGCCCGCGGCCGAGCACCAGCCCGTCGTCGTCGACGTCGCCGGCGGGCATGCCGACCACGGCACCGGCCTCCACCACGCAGCCCTGGTCGAGCACGGCCCAGTCGACGTCGCCCCCGCGCGCACCGTGTCCGGCGAAGACCACGCTGTCGCGCACGACCGCGCCGGCCTCCACGACGACGCCCGGCCCGAGCACGCTGCGCTCGACGCGCCCGCCGACGGTGCAGCCCGGGCTGACCAGGCTGTCAGCACGGCGGAGCCGTCGAGCAGCCGCGCCGGGGTCCGCTGCGGCTGCCGGGTGAGGATCGGCCAGCCGGGCTGCCCGAGCACGCCGACGTCGTCGAGCAGCACGTCGCGGTGCGCGGCGACGTACTTGTGCGGCTGGCCGAGGTCGCGCCAGTAGCCGGGCAGCGGGTGGGCGACGACGTGCCCGCGCTCGACGAGGCGCGGGAGCAGGTGGTCGCCGAAGTCGCCGAGGCCGGAGTCGCCCGGCTCCTCGGCGGTCTCGGGGTCGGCGGCGAGCTCGCGGTGCAGCTCCTCGAGCGTCGCGACGAGCACTGCCGGGTCGTAGACGAAGATCTCGGTGGCGATGGTCGGGCCGGGCGGGTCCTCGGGCTTGTACCAGAAGCCGGTCACCCGCCCGTCGTCCGCGACCTCGACGACGGCGTGGTCGGCGGCGTCCTCGAGCGGCACCCGCGTCGTGACGACGGTGCAGTCGGCGCCGCGTTCGCGGTGCGTGGCCACGGCCTCGGCGAAGTCGAAGCGGTAGACGTGGTCGGCGCTCAGCACCACCACCACCTCGGGGTCGGCCGCGCGCACCTGGTCGCGCAGCCGGTAGAGCTCGTCGGCGTTGCCCTTCGCGAAGCCCTCCTCGTCGGTCGACCCGCTGCCCTCCTGGGGCATCAGCAGCCGCAGCCCGCCCGCGGTGCGGTCGAGGTCCCACGGCCGCCCGTTGGAGACCTGCTCCTCCAGCGAGGAGCCGAGGTAGCTGACCGAGAGCCACACGTCGTCGATGCCGCTGTGCGCGAGGTTCGACAGCGGCAGGTCGATGAGCTGGAAGACGCCGGCGAAGGGCAGGGCGGGTTTGGCGGTCTCGCGGGTGAGGACGTCGAGCCGGCTGCCGGCGCCGCCGGCCTGGACGATCGCGAGGACGCGTGGTCTGCCCATGCGCCGCATCGTGGCACGCGGCTGGTGACACGGCGCGTGGCAGGCTGGTCCGGAGACCGGGAGCAACCGAGGAGAGGGAGAACGATGGCGGAGTACGACGCCGACCTGCAGCGAGCGGTGGACGCGACGTCCGTGGCGAAGGACAGCGGGGAGCGCGACCTCCTGCAGTTCCTCAAGGACCAGCTCGCCGAGCGGGAGATCGAGACCGAGGACGAGGCCTGGCTCAAGCGCGTCATCGCCGGGATCAACCGGGACCCCAACTACATGATCGAGAGCGAGCCGCGGGACTTCACGCCTGCCGAGGAGTGACGCTCGGACCGCGCCTCCTAGGCTGCGGGGCATGGACCTGCTCCTGATCCGGCACGCCCAGACGCACTCGAACGTCGCACGGGCCCTCGACACCGCGCTGCCCGGCGCCGACCTGACCGACCTCGGCGAGCGGCAGGTCGCCGAGCTGGCCCGGCTCCTCGACGGCGAGAAGATCGACGCCGTCTGGTGCTCGCCCACGCTGCGCACCCGGCGTACGGCGGCGGGGCTGGCCGAGCAGCGGGGTCTGGAGCCGGAAGTCCGTGACGGCCTGGTGGAGATCTCCGCGGGGGACTGGGAGATGTCCACGGCCGACGAGCACGGCGCGGCGTACCGCGAGGCGATCGTGGCCGCGATGGACGGTGGGGACGGCCCGCTGGTGCCCGGGCGGGGAGACCCGGGAGGAGGTGCTGGCACGGTTCGACGCGGTGGTCGACGAGGTCCGCTCGTCTGGCCACGACAGGGTCGTGCTGGTCAGCCACGGCGCCGTGCTCCGGGCCTGGTGCGGCATGCGGGTCGCGCAACGTGCCGTTCGAGCTGGTCCGCGACCGACCGCTCGGCAACGCAGGGCTGATCCGTCTGCACGAGAACGGTGCCGGCTGGGTGGCCACCGAGTGGGACACCGAGGCGGTGGAGCCCGGCGGCGAGGCCGGGCCGGCCGCCGATCCTGCCTGAGTCGGCTCCCCGAGTTCAGCCAGCCCACTTTCAGGGAGTCGCGGGCCGGGACAGGTGCACAGCGTCGAGCTGGGTCAGCAGTCCCAGCTCGTCGGACACGACCGTGATGGCGGCGATGCGGCCCTCCGTGAAGGTCAGCACGTCCATGCCGCGGATGGTCACCGAACGCCCGGTGGGCGGGACCTGGCCGAGCGGGGTGCCGAGCGGGCCCGTGTGCCGCCCGTGGAGCACGAACGCGATGACCAGCTTGTCCTCGCGTTCGACGCGCTCGAGCAGCTCGTGGGTGATCCCGGTGAGCCCCTGCTGCAGGTCGCGGGCACGTCCGAGCAGCGCGTCGAGGGACACCGCGGTCCCGTTCACGACCACCGGGTCCGCGTAGACGCGGGCGAACGCCGTCCGTGCCGCGTCGTCGTCCTCCGGCAGGCCGCGCCAGAGGGCCATGATCTCGTCGACGACATCCATGGTCTCAGGATGATCCGGCCAGCCCCGGGGGAACAGACCCTCCGTCGACCCAGGACTGCGCGAGCTCCTCGCCCACGGCACGGCCCTGTGCCACGGCGAGCGGGTGGACGTCGTGCGCCCGGGCACTGTCGAACAGCCCCAGCGGCCGTAGCCCGGCGATCCGGGCCATCTTCCCGTCGGGGTGGATCAGGGTGACGGTGCCCTCGGGATGCAGGGACCGCCACCGGCGCAGCTCGCGCTCGAGGAGCAGGCCGGCCGTCCGGCCCAGCCCGCCCATCACCCAGCCGGCCAGCGGCGCCACCACGATCACGTGGTCCGCCTCGGCGGCCGCGTCGACCGAGGTCGCCGACCACATCCCGCCGTCGATGTACAGCCGGCCGTCGATGCGGTGCGGCGCCAGCAGGCCGGGTACGGCGGACGAGGCCGCCACGAGGTCCGCGAGCGGGTACCTTCCGCCGTCCAGGATGTGGCGGCGGGCGGTGCGGACGCAGAGCGCGGAGACGGCGACGAGCGGATGGCGCGCCTCGCCGAGAAGCTCACTACCGTCTCGCCAGCACTCCGGGGCGCAGGTTGGGCACCCGCGGGGCCTCGGCCCGCCGGAACTCGTCGTAGCTCACGCCGAGCGCGATCGCCGAGGCGGTCCACGCCCCGGCGGAGGTGCCGAGGGAGGGCGCCGTGCTCACCGGGATACCGGCCGCGGCCAAGCCCTCGGCCACGCCTGCGGTGTAGCCGATGCCGAAGACGCCACCGCCGCCGTACACCATCGCCAACGGGTGCCGGGCAACCAGTGCGGGGCTGCCGTCGATCTCGACGCTGCCCGGCCCGCTGTGCTTCTGACGCATCCGGTCCTCCCGGCTCGCTTGCGTCCATCGTCGCTCGAGGATCTCGGGTGCCGGAGGTGTCGTTCGTCCCCGCGAGGACCGCAGAAGGTCCCGCCGGGTCCGCCGTCAGAAGGGGGCAGGAGGGGTCAGGAGGCGATGTCAGGGTCCTCGACGCCGTCGTTCTTCGCGGCGTGCCGGGCCCGCTGCTCCGCCCGCCGGTCGACGAACTTCGTCGCCTGCTCGTCGAGCCCGGCCAGGAAGGTGGCCAGCTCCTCGCGCGCCTGCTCGCCGGTGGGGCCGAGGCCGGTGCGGTCGAAGACGTCCCAGTGCCGCAGCACCGGCATGATCACGTCGTCGTGGTGCAGCCGCAGGTCGTAGATGCCGGCCTTGGCGATGATCGTGGAGCTGCGGCGGAAGCCGGCCATGGTGGCGCCGGGCATCTCGAAGCCGATCACCTCGTCGGCGATGGCCCGCATCGTCGCGTCGGGCGCGATCTCCAGCGCCGCGGCCACGATGTTGCGGTAGAAGACCATGTGGAGGTTCTCGTCCTTGGAGATACGGGCGAGCATCTTGTCGGCGACCGGGTCGTGGGTGACCTTGCCGGTGTTGCGGTGCGACACCCGCGTCGCCAGCTCCTGGAACGACACGTAGGTCACCGCCTCGAGCGCGGTCTTGTCGCCCGAGTCGTAGCCGGAGGTCATGTAGTCCATCCGTGCCCGCTCGAGCTCGACGGGGTCCACGCCCCGGGTCACCACGAGGTAGTCGCGCATCGCGATCCCGTGCCGGTTCTCCTCCGCCGTCCACCGGCCGACCCAGGTGCCCCAGGCGCCGTCCCGGCCGAAGCGGGTGGCGATCTCGCGGTGGTACGACGGCAGGTTGTCCTCGGTGAGCAGGTTGGTGACCATCGCGGCCTTCGCCGTCTCCGACAGCCGCGACTGCTCCGGGGCCCAGTCCTCGCCGCCGAGGAACGCGAAGTCGCGCCCCTCGCTCCACGGGATGTAGTCGTGCGGGTGCCACTCCTGGGCCATCGAGAGGTGCCGGTCCAGGTTGGCGGCCACCGTGGGTTCCAGCTCCTCGAGCAGGTTGGGCGGGACTCCGTTCGACGTGTCCGTGCCCCTGCTGGTCGACGTGCTGGTCATGTCAGCTCCTCGGTGATCGGGTCGGCCCCCGATGGGCAGCCTACGCCGTCGCGTGACGCACACCACGGGGCGGCGGGAAGGAGTCACACAACACACCCGCAGGGGAAACAACACGTTCACAACCCTCGTTGAGACTGATGAGACGTCAGCCAGCTCCACCATTCAGCCATTGCTGACGCCGTCAGCTATCAAGGAGAACAACCCCATGACCGCGACCCGCAGCCTCGTCCAGGACCTGAACGACCTGCACGCGTCCTATGTCACCGCCATCAACCTGGCGGTGGCCGAGGACGACATCGTCCGCGCCGACCGCCTCGCCGCGGACTACGACCGCGACGCGATCCAGATGATCGCCGAGCGCGAGGGCAAGACCCACCTGCTTCCGCTGCAGCGCCGCGGCGAGCCCGACAACGCCCTGCGCCGCCTCGTGCGTCGCCTGGGCGCGGCCCGCGCCGCCTGACCCACGACTGCCTGTTTCACGACTGCCTGATTCATGACTGCCTGATTCACGACTGGGGCACGACCTGAGGCGAGCGGGACGGTGGTGGTCCACGCGAATCACCACCGTCCCGCTACTCTTTCCCGCGAGGGAAGTCTCCCACGTCGCAGGCCGGTCAGTACGGCGTCCCCATGGACGCCCCGGCTGCGGGCCCCGCCGTACGACGGCAGGGTGAAGGAGACCTCGGACCATTTCGTCCGAGGAGACCCATGCCCACCGCAGTCCCGCACGTCGCTGCACCGTCCTCGCAGACCCTCGACAGCATCGGCACGCCGATGCTCTGGGGTGTCTCGATCGCGGTCGTCGTCGCCCTGGTGGCACTCGACTTCCTGCTGACCCGCCGCCCGCACGCCGTCTCCATGAAGGAGGCGCTCGGCTGGTCGGCGTTCTACATCGCGCTCCCGCTCGCCTTCGGCGGCTGGGTGTGGGCGCAGCACGGCTCCGAGCGCGGGGTGGAGTACCTCACCGGCTACCTCGTCGAGAAGTCCCTGAGCGTGGACAACCTGTTCGTGTTCATGCTGCTGCTCGTCGCCTTCGTCGTGCCCCGCGAGCTGCAGCAGCGGGTGCTGCTCTACGGCATCGTCGGCGCGCTCGTCCTGCGCGGCATCTTCATCGCCGTCGGTGCCGCCGCCCTCTCGGCGTTCGACGTGTTCTTCCTGCTGTTCGGCGCGATCCTCGTGGCGACCGGCGGTGAAGGTCCTCGCGGACACCCTGTCCGGCAAGGACCACTCCGTCAACGTCGACCGGCTCCGCAGCGTGCAAGGCTGGCCCGTCGCTTCTTCCCCGTCACCGGTGACTACGACGGCCCCGCGGATGTTCTCCGTGATCGATGGCCGCGCGCCATCACGCCGCTCGCCCTGGTGGTCGTCGCGGTGCTCGCCACCGACGTCGTGTTCGCCGTCGACTCGGTGCCTGCGGTCTACGGCATCACCGAGCGACCCCTACCTGGTGTTCGTCGACGAACGCGTTCGCCCTGCTCGGCCTCCGCGCGCTCTACTTCGTCCTCGAGGGCGCGCTGTCGTCGCTGACCTACCTCGGCCACGGACTGGCCGCGATCCTCGCCTTCATCGGCGCCAAGCTGATGCTGCACTGGGGCCACCTGCGCTGGGAGTCCGTGCCCGAGATCCCGACCCTGGCCTCGCTGGGCGTGGTCGTGGGGATCCTCGTGGTGACCGTGGTGGCCAGTCTGCTGGCCGCTGACCGTTCGGACGAGCCGGAGGAGCAGCCGGCCGAGGCCTGACAGCGATGAGCTTCCGCGTTGGTCGAACGTTCGATCAACGCGGAAGCTTCGCCCTTCAGGTGTGGGCCACCACGAGCAGCTCACCGTCCCCCGCGCCGACCGGCTCGCGCCCCCACCCGCCGTACATCTGCTCCACGACGAAGCCGGCGGCGGCCAGCGACGACCGCAGCTCGCCCTCCGTGCGGAAGCGCAGGGTCGACTCGCTGCTCAGCGCCGCCCCGTCGGGGAACCCGTAGTGGTGGGTGAACGCCACCGAACCGCCGGCCACCGAGGTGACCTCCGTCCACACGTCGATGTCGGCGCCGTCGGACAGCGTGACCCGGCGTCGCGAGTCGACGGGGTTCCAGCGCTCCCACGCGCGATCGCCCGGGTCGCGGCTGTCGAAGACCAGCCGGCCGCCGGGCACGAGCGCCCGGGCGAGGTCGTCGAGCATGGTCAGCCAGGCGGCGTCGTCGACCAGGAACTGCGCGACGTGGCTGGTCATCACCGCGACGTCGTACGCCGCCCGAGGCAGCTCGCCCGCGGTGCCCACCAGCCAGGTGACGTGCTCGGCACCGGGCTTGGCGCGGGCGGCCGCGATCGAGGACGCGGCCGGGTCGACCCCGGTCACCCGGTGACCGGCCGCGGCCAGGGCCAGGGTGAGGCGGCCGGTGCCGCAGCCGAGATCGAGCACCCGGACCCGGGGCGTCTCCTCCACCACGGACAGGAAGAAGTCGTCGTCGCGCGACCAGGGACACTCCGCGTCGTACACCTCGACCAGGCGCAGGTCGTGGAACTCGGCATCGCGCATGCGGTGACGCTAGTGCCACAGTGACGCCATGAGCGACCCCGACGCGAACCCGACGGCGGTGACCCCTCCAGCGGTGACCCCTCCTGCGGTGACCCCTCCTGCGGTGACACTGCGCCCGTTCGAGCCGGGGGACTTCTCGGCCCCGTTCGAGCAGGAGGCGGAGTACGACGACTTCGGCCCGCGCGCCGGGTTCGGGTCGCCGCCGCCGTGCGGCATGGACGATCAGGGTGCGCTGGTGGTCGAGGCCGACGGCGAGCTGGCCGGGATGGTCAGCTGGGTCTGGCAGCGCTGGGGTCCCAACGCCGGCTCCCGCAACCCGATGATCGGCATCTGGCTGGTCCCGGAGCACCGGGGGCGTGGCGTCGGCACGCGGGCGCAGGCCGCGCTGGTCGATCTCTTCTTCCGGCACACCCCCGCCAACCGGGTCGAGGCGCACACCGACGTCGAGAACCTCGCCGAGCAGCGGGCGCTGGAGAAGGTCGGGATGACCCGCGAGGGCACCACCCGCGGAGCGCAGTGGCGCAACGGGTCCTACCGCGACGGGCACCTGTACGCCGTGCTCCGCGCGGAGTGGCCGGCCCGACAGCTCGAGCTGAACCACCTGCTCAGGCGTACTCCTGCGCCACCTCGGCGCCGAACCGCGCGTTGTTGCGGACCAGGGCGATGTTGGCCTCCAGGCTCTCGCCGCCGGTGATCTCGACGATCCGGCCGAGGAGGTACGGCGTGGCCTCCTTGCCGTGGATCCCGCGGGCGTCCATGTCGGAGAGGGCCTGGTCGATGATGCTGCCGATCCGCTCGGCAGGGATCTCGTCACGGGCCGGGATCGGGTTGGCGACGACGATGCCGCCGGACAGGCCGAGGTCCCACTTCGCACGCATGATCGCCGCCACCTGGGCGGCATTCTCGACGCGCATCGGCGCGCGGTGCCCGCTGCTGCGCGAGTAGAACGACGGGAACTCGTCGGTGCCCACCGCGAGCACGGGCACCCCGAGCGTCTCGAGCGTCTCGAGCGTGAGACCGATGTCGAGGATGCTCTTCACCCCGGCCGAGACGACCGTGACATCGGTCGTCGAGAGCTCGGTCAGGTCGGCGCTGACGTCGAACGACTGCTGCGCCCCGCGATGGACGCCGCCGAGGCCGCCGGTCACGAAGACCCGGATCCCGGCCAGCGCCGCCAGCCGCATCGTCGAGGCGACGGTGGTGGCCCCGTGCCCGCCGCGCGCCACGACGTACGGCAGGTCACGGATGGACACCTTGTCGACCTCGTCGCTGCTGGCCAGCAGCTCGAGGTCGTCGATGCCCAGGCCGATGCGGGGGCGCCCGTCGAGGACGGCGATGGTGGCGGGAACCACGCCGGCGTCGCGGATGATCTCCTCGACCTCGAGCGCCATCTGGACGTTGCGCGGGTAGGGCATGCCGTGGCTGATGATCGTGCTCTCCAGGGCGACGACGGGGTCTCCGACCGCCAGCGCGTGGGCCACCTCGTCGGTGACCTCGAGCAACGGGTGGGGCGTGCTCGGGTTCATGTCGGGGCTCATGCGCGCTCTCCGTTCAGGGCCTGCTCCAGCAGGTCGGGGGTGAGGTCGGGGCGGACGGTGTGCTCGCTGGCGATCGTGAGGGCGGCTGCCGCATGGCCGAGCCGGGCGGCCTCGACAGGGGAGCGCCCCGTCAGCACGCCGTGACACCACGCGCCCAGCATCGCGTCGCCGGCGCCGGTCACGTCGACCACCGGGGTGGGTAGCGCGGGCAGGTGCGTGTCGCCGGTCGGTCCGCTCAGCAGCGAGCCGCGTTCGCCCTGCCGCACCCAGACCCAGTCGACGCCGTGGGCGCGCAGGTGGGCGCAGGCTTCCTCGACCTGTTGCTCGTACGTCGCCGGGAGGTCCGTCAGCGCGGCCAGCTCGAGGTGGTCGGGGGTGACCAGGTGCCAGCGGTGGGCCCCGCCGAAGAACGGGCGGACGCGTTCGGCCTTCGGCACGCTGACCGGGTCGAGCACGACCGGTACGTCGCCGGCCGCCACCAGGGCCGCGGCCACCGCCGCCGTGGTGAGGTTGCCGTCGAGGACGACCAGGTCGGCGCCGCGGATGAGGTCGGTGGCCGCCGCGATCACGGCCTCGTCGACCAGGTCGGTGGCGGCCATGTCGGCGATCGCCACCAGCAGCTCCCCGTCGGCGTCCAGGACGGCGGTGTAGGACCCGGTCGGCCGGTCCACCCGCGCCACGTGGTCGATCCCGACGCCCGCGACCGCGGTGCTGCCGAGGAGCTGGTCGCCCAGCGGGTCGGTGCCGACCGCGGAGACCAGGTGGGTCGGGGTGCCGAGCCGGGCGAGGTTCTCGGCGATGTTGCGGCCGACGCCCCCGGCGCTGAGCGAGGCGGTCCCCGGATTGCTGGTGCGCGGGACCGCGCGCGCGGTGCTGTGTGCCTTCACGTCGACGTTCGCGCCGCCGACCACCACGACGTACCCCTCCCGGCCCATGGCGCACAGTGTGGCAGCCGCCTCGCCGGAGCGTGGACCTCACCGGCCCGTACGCTTCGTTGCATGGGCCACGAGTTCGACCGCGACATCGAGATCACCCGCACCGCCGAGGGTGAGTACGCCGCGTCCCTGGCGCCCGGCTGGGTGGTCGGCGGCGGCATCAACGGCGGGTATCTCCTGGCCGTTCTCGGCACCGCGCTCCGCGAGGCCGGCGGCGACAAGCCCGACCCGATCGCGGTGAGCGCCTACTACCTGAGCGCCTCCACCCCCGGGCCGGCCACGATCACCACCCGCGTGCTGCGCAACGGCGGATCGGTGGCCACCCTCGCCGCCGACCTGGTGCAGGACGGCGTGCCGCGGATCACCGCGCTGGCGACGTACGGCCACCTCGGCAACCTCCCCGACGACGTCCGCACCACCGCCGCCGAGCCCGACCTGCCGCCCGTCGAGGAGTGCCTGCCGTCGTCCATGGCGCCGGAGGAGTTCCGCCGGATCGCCCCGCTGATGAGCCGTCTCGACCTGCGGATCGACCCGGCGTACGCCGGCTGGGCGGTCGGCGAGCCCAGCGGTGACGGCGTGATCCAGGCGTGGTTCAAGCTGGCCGACGGCCGCGAGCCCGACCCGATCTCGCTGCTGCTCACCCTCGACGCGCTCCCGCCGGTCACCTTCGACCTCGGCCTGCCGGGGTGGGCGCCCACCCTCGAGCTCACCGCCCACGTGCGGGCGCTGCCGGCGCCGGGCTGGATGAAGGTCCGGCACGCCACGCGCAACATGGCCGGCGGGATGTTCGAGGAGGACTGCGAGGTGTGGGACTCCACCGGTCGCCTGGTGGCCCAGAGCCGGCAGCTCGCCCGCGCCCCGCGCCCGGCCTGACGGGTCGCTGCCGGGCGGGTCAGCCCGGCGTCACCCGCGACCGCCTGACCGCGAACACCCACCGCCGCCCGGGGTGCTCCGACACCGACCAGAGCAGGTTCGTGGACGGCCAGAAGCTGATGTCCTCGGGCCCCATCGGCAGCGCCCAGCGGTAGCGCCGGAAGCGCCCGGGCGTGCCGACGTACAGGCTGCCCAGGCCGACGGGGCCGCGCGAACGGGTGACGTACCAGGTGCCGCGCACCACCGCCGCGCCCTGCATGTTGCCGATCCCGCCCTGCTCCAGCAGCACCGGTCGCGCCAGCCCGTCGTCGCCCGGCACGAGGTGCATCGTGTCGGGGTCGAGCGGGTAGCTCAGCAGCCGCGTCGTCGCGCCCGCCCGGCCGTACTCCCCGGCGACCAGCTCCGGGTGGGTGCCCGACCGGTTCAGCGAGAGGAACGAGTAGCGGATCTGCTCGAACCCGTCGTCGGCGGCCGAGCGGTAGGCGAAGCGCACCGGCAGCACGTAGCGATAGCCGTACGTCGCGACCTTGCCGTCGCGGAAACCGATCCGGTCGCGGTCGGGGTCACGCAGCTCGTCGGGCACCTTCATGATGTCGTCGACCCGGGCGGTGAACAGCCCGCGCTTCGTGGCCGCGATGTGGAGGTAGGGCCCGCACCAGACGATGCCGCCGGCGTGCACGTTGAGCCGGTCGAGCACCAGCTCGCCGTCCGGGCCGCGGCGCGGCACCACGAGCAGCACGTGCCGGTAGCGGCGCCGGCCCAGGTCGATGAACGAGATGCGGCTGCCCTTGCCGACGCCGGCGACGTCCTTGGCGTACCAGCTGGTCGCCAGCACCTTCCGGCCGGCGATGTCCTCGGTGTCGGAGGCGTCCGCCGAGGTGGTGATGCCCTGCGGCCACCACCGCCGGTCCCAGCAGTCACGCAGCCGCCAGCGCAGGCCGCGGCTCACCTTCAGCCCCGGCGCGATCGTGCGGCGCATCGGGTGCGGCAGGTCGGCCAGCAACCCGTCGATCCCGGCCCGCCCGCCGAGCCGCTCCGCCAGCGCGTCGATCTCGTCGACGGACTCCGCGGTGCGCTGGAGGTGGACGCCCTGCACGAACTGGTACGCCATGGGGTCACCGTAGCGAGCGGGCGTGACAGGCTGCCGCCCATGAAGCTGGTGGTCGGGGCAGCCCTGCTGCGGGACGGGCGCGTGCTGGCCTGCCGCCGTACGTCGCCCCCGGCGGCCGCGGGGCGCTGGGAGTTCCCGGGCGGCAAGGTCGAGCCGGGGGAGAGCCCGGAGGGCGCGCTGGTCCGCGAGCTGGCCGAGGAGCTGGGCATCGACGCCCGGGTGACCGGCTGGCTGGACGGCGTCGCGGCGATCGGGGGCACCCACCAGCTGCGCGTGGCCCTCGCGACGGCAGACGGAGAGCCCCGGCCGGTCGAGCACGACGCGGTCCGCTGGCTCGGTCCGGACGAGCTCGACGACCTCGACTGGCTCGAGCCCGACCGGCCGTTCCTGTCCGAGCTGGCCCGCCTGCTTGCCCGCGCCTGACGGTGCTTGACCGGGGTGACACCCCGGGTCGAGAGTCGAGGAGTACGCCGGCGCGTGCCGGAGGCGTGGAGATCGGAGGATCCGTGCAGCTGATCGGGTTCCTCGGCGGGATGAGCTGGGAGTCCACCGCGGAGTACTACCGCCTCGCCAACGAGCTGGTCCGCGACCGGCTCGGCGGGCTGCACTCGGCGCGGTGCGTGACCTACTCCGTCGACTTCGCCGGCATCGAGTCGATGCAGGTCGAGGGGCGCTGGGACGAGGCCGCTGCCGCACTGGCGCTGGCCGGACAGGCCCTCGAGGAGGCCGGTGCGGACTTCGTCGTGCTGTGCACCAACACGATGCACAAGGTCGCGGACGTGCTCACCGCGGCGGTCGACGTGCCGGTGCTGCACATCGGCGACACCACTGCGTCCGCGGTCACCGCCGCCGGGGTCGGCCGGGTCGGCCTGCTGGGCACGGGCTTCACCATGGCGCAGCCGTTCTACCGCGACCGCCTGGCCGCCAGCGGGCTCGACGTACTGGTCCCGTCCGAGGCGGACCGGGACGTGGTGCACCGGATCATCTACGACGAGCTCTGCCTCGGCGTCATCCGGGACGCGTCGCGCGAGGAGTACCGCCGGGTGATCCGGAGCCTGGTCGAGGAGGGGGCCGAGGGCGTCATCTACGGCTGCACCGAGATCGAGCTGCTGGTCGGGCCGGAGGACAGCCCGGTGCCGACGTTCCCCACCACCCGGCTGCACGTGGAGGCCGCCGTCGACCGGGCCCTGTCCGGCGCACCGCGACGCCCCGACCTGCCCTGACGGCGTACGCCGCACCCGCGGCTGGTCGTAACTCCGCAATTGCAGCCGTGTGACATGTTTTTCGCGCAGATTCATGTCATTCGGCTGCAATTGCGGACTTCGGTACATCGCGCGCCGGGTGGGAGGCCCGAGACGCTGGTCGAGGCAGGATGGTCCCCGTGAGAGGGATCTTCTTCGACGAGGACGACGCCCGCGCCGTGGCCGCCCGGCTGGTCGGTGACGGCTGGGAGGCCGACGTACGCCGGGAGCGGCTGGCCGGCGAGGACGACGACGAGGACCACCCCTGGGCGGTGCTCACCGACGCGCCCGCGATCGTCTTCGAGCTGCTGGTCGACCAGCACGAGGGCTGGCTCGACGACGAGGAGCCCGGGACCCCGGACACCCCGGCGCCGCCGCTCGACCTGCCGACCGCGCCGAAGCGGATCAAGCGTCCCTGAGCCCGGCCCGGACCCGTCGGACGTGGTCACTACGCTGGAGCCATGACCGCGGACCAGCGCCTCCTGCTCGTGCACGCCCACCCCGACGACGAGTCGATCGGCCAGGGCGCGACCATGGCGAAGTACGTCGCCGAGGGCCGTGGCGTCACGCTGGTCACCTGCACCGCGGGCGAGATGGGCGAGATCCTGCAGCCCGGCCTGGAGCACCTCGCCGCCGACCGCGACGACACGCTCGGCGAGCACCGCCAGGGCGAGCTGGCCGACGCGATGGCCGCACTGGGCGTCACCGACTACCGCTTCCTCGGCGGGTTCGGCACCTACCGCGACTCCGGCATGCAGTGGCACGACGACGGCCATGCCGTCCCGGCCGACGACCTCCGCGCGAACGCCTTCTGGCTGGCCGACCTGACCGAGGCCGCCGACCACCTGGTGCGGATCCTGCGGGAGGTCCGGCCGCAGGTCCTGGTGACCTACGACCAGTTCGGCGGCTACGGCCACCCCGACCACATCCAGGCCCACCGCGTCGCGACGTACGCCGCCCACCTCGCCGCCGTGCCGTCCTACCAGCTCGAGCTCGGCGAGCCCTGGGAGGTCGCCAAGATCTACTGGGGGGCGATGTCGGAGTCGCGGATGCGGGCCAGCCTGCGGGCGCTGCGTGAGGCCGGCGACACCACCACCTTCGAGGGCATGGACCCCGACGGCCCGCTGCCGCACTTCATCACCCCCGACGAGCACCTCGTGCGATGGTCGACGGCACCGACTACCTCGACCAGAAGATGGCCGCGCTCGCCGCCCACCGCACCCAGATCACCCTCGACGGCCCGTTCTTCGCGCTGTCCAACAACCAGGGCAACAGTGTCTGGGCCACCGAGTTCTACCGCCTGGCCAAGGGCACCCAGGGGCCGACGAACGACGAGGGCCTCGAGACCGACCTCTTCGCCGGGCTGTGAGCGGGCCGGTCGGCGGGTTCGTCGCGCTCGTCGTCGGCGGCATCACCGGCATCGCGTCGCTGGCCGTCCACGACAAGTCCTGGGCCTGGTTCGCGCTCGCGGTGGCGGCGCCGGTCGCGGCCGTGGTGGCCGCCCCGGCAGGCTGGTGGCGGGTCGGCTTCGGCGCGGGTTGGGTCGGCGTGCTGATGGTGGCGCTGCTCGGCCGGCCCGAGGGCGACTACGTGGTCACCGCCACCTCCCGGGGCTACGCGCTGCTGGCCGTGGGACTGCTGCTGCTGGGTGCCGTGGTGGTCACCATCCCGGTCGGGCGCCGCGCGGATCGGGTACCCCCGCCCACCTAGGATGTGCGCGTGCCTCCGACGACAGCCCGCCCTGCCCAGGCCCCGACCCCGGACCGTGAGAGCAGCGGCGGCCGGGTCGTCGTCCTGACCGTGCTCGGGCTCCTGGTGCTGTTCGGCGGCGCGTACGCCGCGGCGTACGCCTTCGCCGGCGAGAAGGTGCCGCAGGGCACCTCCGTCGCCGGGATCGAGATCGGCGGGAAGTCCCACGACGACGCCGTCCGTGCGGTCGAGGACGGCTTCGCGGAGCGCGAGAAGCTCGACGTCACCGTCGAGGGCCGGGCGGTGGCGCTGACCGCCCAGGAGGCCGGCATCTCGGTCGACGCCGAGGCGACGGTCGACGAGGCCGGTGGCGGCCGCAGCTGGGCGCCGGGCCGGTTGTGGAACTACTACACCGGCGGCGACGACCTCGAGCCCGTGGTCGACGTCGACGAGCAGGCCCTGGCGGCGGCGCTCGACGAGATCGACCGCACCCAGGGGACGCCGGCCACGGAGGGCGACGTCGTGTTCCGGGCCGGCAACGCCCGCGCGGTCCGGGCCACGGAGGGCGAGGAGGTCGACCGGGAGGCAGCCCGGCAGGCGCTCACCGCGGCGTACGTCGACGGCGACGCCGCCGAGCTGACGCTGGTGCCGGCGAGACCCGACATCGACCAGGAGGACGTCCAGGACGCGCTCAACGACTTCGGCAACCCGGCCGTGTCCGCACCGGTCACGCTGGTCTTCGACACGACCCGGGTCAAGCTCCGGCCGGCGGACTTCGCTCCCGGCGCTCGGGATGAAGCCCGAGGACGGCGCGCTGGTGCCCGACCTCGACGAGAAGAAGCTGGCCGCGATCGTCCGGTCCCGCTTCGCCAAGACCGACGGCGCTCCCGTCGACGCCACCGTCAGGCTGGTCGACGGCCGGCCGAAGGTCGTCCCGGCGAAGCCCGGCGTGGAGTACGACCCCTCCGACATCAGCTCGGCGTTCCTCGAGCTGGTCGTCAAGGAGCCCGGCCAGCGCGAGATGAAGGTCAAGGCGACCGTGCAGAAGGCCGACTTCACCACCAAGGACGCGCGGGCGCTGAAGATCAGGGAGAAGGTCTCCTCGTTCACGACGTACTACCCCTACGCGGAGTACCGCAACATCAACATCGGCCGGGCCGCCGAGCTGGTCAACGGCACGGTGCTGAAGCCCGGTGAGACGTTCTCGCTCAACGACACCGTCGGCGAGCGGACCAAGGAGAACGGCTTCACCAAGGGCTTCATCATCAGCGACGGCGTCTTCAAGGAGGACTTCGGCGGCGGCGTCTCGCAGATGGCCACCACGACCTTCAACGCGATGTTCTTCGCCGGCCTCGAGGACGTCGAGCACAAGCCGCACTCGTTCTACATCGACCGCTACCCGGTCGGTCGCGAGGCGACGGTCGCCTGGGGCGCGGTGGACCTGCGCTTCAAGAACGACACGCCGTACGGCGTGCTGATCCAGGCGAACGTCACCCCGTCGACGCCGTCCTCCCAGGGCGTGGTGACCGTGTCGATGTGGTCCACGAAGTACTGGGACATCACCACGAAGACCGGCAACCGCTACAACTTCACCCCGGAGAAGACGCGCACGCTGACCGGCCCGGACTGCGAGCCGAACGAGGGGTACGGCGGCTTCGACATCAACGTCTGGCGCTACTTCCGCAAGGCCGGGTCCTCGACCTGGTGCGCTCCGAGAAGTTCCACACGACGTACACCCCGTCCGACACCGTCATCTGCAAGCCGGCCGGCGGCAACTAGGGCGTCAGGCGGTTCAGGTCGCGCGGGAACAGCGTGACCTCACGGATGTTGGCCGCCTCGACCAGCCTGGCCACCCAGCGCTCGAGCCCGATGGCGAAGCCGCCGTGCGGCGGCATGCCGTGCCGGAACGACTGGAGGTACGACGCGTAGTCGGCCGGGTCCTCGCCGCGGGCGCGGATCGCCGCGTCGTAGTCCGAGGGCCGGTGCAGCCGCTGTCCGCCGGTGACCAGCTCGAGCCCGCGGAAGAGCAGGTCGAAGCTGTTGGACCACTGGGCCTCCGTCGGTCGAGGAGGCGCGCCAGCGCCGTCTCGAGACCACGGATGCGTGTAGAACGGCCGCTTGCGCATCGGGTAGCCCTCGACGGCGAGGAAGTCGCTGCCGTGCTCCTCCCGCGCCCACGCGCCCAGCGCCCGCTCGTGCTCGGGGGCGAGGTCGGGCTCGTCCGCGGGCGCACCGACCAGGGCCAGCGCGTCGGAGAAGTGCACGACCGGGATCTCGTCGGGCACCTCGGGCACCACCGCGGAGACGCGCTCGGCCGCGGGGCCGGCGTACTCCCGCACCGCGCCGACCATGCCGGCGAGCACCTCGCGGAGCACGGCCAGCACGTCGCGGTGGTCCTCGATGAAGCCGAGCTCGACGTCGAGTGAGACGTACTCCGCGAGGTGGCGCACCGTGTCGTGCGGCTCGGCCCGGAACACCGGCCCCACCTCGTAGACGCGCTCGAAGACGCCGACGAGCTGCTGCTTGTAGAACTGCGGGCTCTGGGCGAGGTACGCCGGGCGGCCGAAGTAGTCCACCTCGAACACGTTCGCGCCGGACTCGGTCGCGCTCGCGACGAACTTCGGGGTCTGGATCTCGGTGAAGCCGAGCCCGTCGAGGGTGGACCGGAAGCCGCGCAGGGTGGCCGCGGCCAGCTCCCAGCGGGCGCGCTGGGCGGGGTGCCGCCAGGCGACGGGTGCGTGGTCGAGCAGCGTCGGCAGCGACGCGCTGAGCGCCGGACGCCACAGCTCGACCGGCGGGGTCGCCGCCGGCTCGGTGAGCGGCCGGACCTGCGGGTCGGTGATCTCGACACCGCCGGGCGCGGCGTCGTTCGCGGTGAGCGTGCCGACCACCTCGACGGTGGTCTCCTCGGGCGGCACCTCGATGCCGGCGTCCTTGACCACCACCTGGGCCAGCCCGGTGCGGTCGCGGACGACGAGGAAGGTCAGCGCGGCCAGCTCGCGGCGCCGGTGCACCCAGCCCTGGATCCGGACCTGGTCGCCCGGGGCGGCGTGGGGGAGTGCGGAACACAGCGTGCGCGGGATCCCGCTGGTTGAGGAGCGAGCGCCGGCGAGCGTCTCGAAACCATGCGTGCGTGAAGTCATCATTCACCTCCAGTGAGCTACGGAAGCCCTGGAGGTGTGGGCGGGGGCAAGGTCGCGGTGCCACCACACCTTCGCCGAGGTGTCCTCGGCCTCTCGTCGGTACGCCGGACGCGCGGGCCGCCGCTGTCACGGGGTTCGTCAGGCCCCACGGTTGCCGCACCAAGGGTACGGCGACGGGCGCGGCCCGGGAAACTGGTTAGCCTCCAGTCATGCTCATCCACGTGCGGCTCACCGTCCCGACCGCGCTGACTCCCCAGGTGCGCGACCTGCTGGTGGACCACGACCACGTCACCAACGTCACCTTCCTCGAGGGCGCCTCGCTCGACCCGGTCGGCGACCTGATCGAGTGCGACGTGGCGCGCGAGACCGCCAGCCAGCTCCTCGGGGCGCTCGACGACCTGAGGGTCACCGAGCTCGGCGGGATCGTGGTGTCCACCCCGTCCGGTACGCCGTTCGCCGCCGCGCGCCGCATCGAGCGACTGGCCCCGGGCGACCCGGACGACGCGGTGATCTGGGAGAAGGTCGTGGCGGATGCCTACGCCGCCAGCCGGCCGACGATCACCTTCCACGTCTTCCTCGTGCTCGCCACGATCCTGGCCGCGGTCGCGGTGATCACCGACTCCTCGGTGCTCATCGTCGGGGCGATGGTGGTGGGTCCGGAGTTCAGCACGGTCGCCGCGCTGTGCACCGGCCTGGTGTTCTTCCGGTGGGGGCTGGCCGGGCGCAGCCTGCGGCTGCTGGTCTTCTCGTTCACCTTCGCGATCGCGGTGGTCGCCGCCCTGGCCGCGGTCCTCGTCGTACTCGGGACGATCACGCCCGACATGGTCACCCGGCCGCGCCCGCAGACCGGGTTCATCTGGCACCCCGACATCTGGTCGTTCGTGGTGGCGCTGGTCGCCGGTGCGGCCGGCGTGCTGGCCCTGTCGACGGACAAGGCCAACGCCATGGTCGGCGTCTTCATCTCGGTGACCACGGTGCCCGCGGCCGGCAACATGGCGCTCGGCATCGCCACCGGCGAGACCTCCGAGATCGTCGGCTCCGCCTCCCAGCTCGGCGTCAACCTGCTCGGCATGGTGCTGGCGGGGACGATCGTGCTGGCCCTCCAGCGGCTGCTGTGGCACCGGGTGATGGCGCACACCGAGCGGCTGTTCGGGCTCGGCCGTCGGCCCGAACCGGCGGTCCGGCGCTGAGCCTCAGCCCGCCGGTGACCGGCCTCAGGTAGCGCCCGGTGTGGTGCGTCCTGAACCCGAGCCGCTCGTAGAGCGCCTGCCCCGCCTCGTTGTCGGTCTCGACGTGCAGCCAGGCCGTGGTCGCGCCGCGCTCGCCGCCCCAGTCCAGCAGCGCCGCGAGCGCCGCCGTACCCAGTCCGCGGCGGCGGTGTGCCCGGGTCGACCTCGAGGCCGTGGAGGCCGAGCCAGTCCCGCCCGTACGTCGCCGACGCCGCGGGCCACGACCGTCCCGTCCTCGACCAGCTCGACCGCCACCTGCCCCGGGCCCGACTCGGTGAGGCGAGGCGGTCGGGGCGCCGGTGTCGTGCGCCCGGCCGACGGCGTCGCAGCTGCGGAGGGCGCGGGCGAGCGAGGCCAGCAGGAAGTGGGCGTCGCCGCTGCCGAGCGGCTCCCAGCCGGCCGCCCGGAAGGCGTCCTCGACGTCGGAGCCGAGCTCGACCTGGGCCATGACCGGGCGGTCCCGCTCGGCGTAGAACGCACGGATCCGCTGCTCGGCCTCGGCGAACGGCAGGCCCGGGGTCACCCATCGCCAGGCAGGAGTTCGCGCGCCGGCGCAGTCGGCCCACCGGCGCCGGGTCGGACCGCAGCGTCCAGGCGCCGAGCGGCACGGTCTCCAGGTGCGGCCACAGGGCGGCCACGTGCGGACTCCGCCTCGGCCGCGGACACCCGGTGCCGCACCGACGGGCGGGGCGGGACGGGCTTGCCCGACACGATGTCGGCGAGGGCGATCTCGACCGGTTCGCCCGTGCTCGGGTGCGACCACGCAGCGCCCGTCGCCCCACGCCGTGCACACGCCCAGGACGTCGGTCATCGCCGGCCCTCCGCTGGGGCCGGTCTGCCCGCGCAGCACCCGTCGTACGACGACGCGCCGGCCGACGACGTGGGGCCCGAGCAGGTGATTGCCCACGTGCCGGGAGTCGGTGTCCGGATCCATGCCGGGGATACTAGGCTGACCACGATCAAGCAACGCTCTCGTCCTTCAGGAGGATCTGGTGACCTACGTCATCGCCCAGCCGTGCGTCGACCTCAAGGACCGTGCCTGCGTCGACGAGTGTCCTGTCGACTGCATCTACGAAGGCAAGCGGATGCTGTACATCCACCCGGACGAGTGCGTCGACTGCGGTGCCTGCGAGCCGGTCTGCCCGGTCGAGGCGATCTTCTACGAGGACGACACCCCGGAGCAGTGGAAGGACTACTACACCGCGAACGTCGGCTTCTTCGACGACCTCGGCTCGCCCGGCGGCGCCGCCAAGATGGGTGAGATCGACAAGGACCACCCGCTGATCGCCGCCCTGCCCCCGCAGAACCAGGAGTGACCCGCGCGCCGGCTGGTCTCGCGGAGGCTCCCGGACTTCCCCTGGGACCACCTGACCGAGCACGCCGCCCGGGCCCGCGCCCACGCGGACGGCATCGTCGACCTCTCGGTCGGCACGCCGGTCGACCCGACCCCGGCGCTCGTGCAGCGGGCGCTCGCCGACGCGGCCGACGCGCCCGGCTACCCGACCACGATCGGGCTCCCCGCGACCCGGCAGGCCGCGCTGGACTGGCTGTCCCGCCGGTTCGGGGTCACCGGGCTCGGCCTCGACGCGGTGCTGCCGGTGATCGGCTCCAAGGAGCTGATCGCCTCGCTGCCGGGACACCTCGGCATCGGCCCCGGCGACCTCATCGTCTACCCCGCAGCTGGCCTACCCGACGTACGAAGTGGGCGCCGCGCTGGCCGGCGCCCGCGCGGTGGCGACCGACTCGCTGACCTCGCTCGGCCCGGAGCGGCCGGCGCTGGTCTGGGTGAACAGCCCGTCCAACCCGACCGGCCGGGTGCTGCCGACCGAGCACCTGAAGAAGGTCGTCGACTGGTGCCGCGAGCGGGGTGCGCTGCTCGTCTCGGACGAGTGCTACCTCGAGTGCGCCTGGGAGGGGCAGCCGGTCTCCGCGCTGCACCCGTCGGTGAGCGGTGGGTCGCCGGAGGGCATCCTCACCGTGCACTCGCTGTCCAAGCGCTCCAACCTCGCCGGGCTACCGCTGCGCCTTCGTCGCCGGTGACCCGGCGCTGGTCGGCGAGCTGCTCGCCGTACGCAAGAACCTCGGCCTGCAGATGCCGGCCCCGCAGCAGCACGCGATGGTGGCCGCGCTCGACGACGACGCGCACGTGGTCGAGCAGCACGCGCGGTACGCCGCCCGCCGGGCGAAGCTGAAGGAGGCGCTGCAGTCCGCGGGCTTCCGGATCGACCACTCCGAGGCGTCGCTGTACCTCTGGGCGACCCGCGACGAGGACTGCTGGGAGACCGTCTCGGCACTGGCCGACCGCGGGATCCTGGTCGCGCCCGGGGTCGTTCTACGGCCGCGCCGGTGGCCGCCACGTCCGGGTCGCGTTCACCGCGACCGACGAGCGCATCGACGCCGCCGTCACCCGCCTCACCCCGCCCTGACCCACCCCCGCCGAACCGTGCGTCGTGGTGCGCCGAACCGTGCGTTGTGGCGCGCCGAGCCGTGCGTTGTGGCTGGCCCACCCGTGCGTTGTGGCGGCGCCGAGCCGTGCGTCGTGGCCGCGCTCGAACCGTACGCTTCGTCGTGCCCGACAGGTCGTCGCGCACGAGCTGATGCCGTCCGTGCCGGAACCGCTCGTACGTCGCACGCATCCTCGCGCCCGAGAGGCGGCGCTCGACGCAGTTGATGCTGTCCGCCGCCGCGATGGCCAGTCCGCGCCGACAAGGCCGGGATCCGTGACCGTGCTGCCGCTCGGCCGCCACAGGCACGGTCGGCGCGCCACAACGCACGGCTCGGCCCGCCACGACGCACGGTTCGGCGCGCCACAACGCACGGTTCGGCCCGCCACAACGCACGGTTCGGCCCGCCACAACGCACGGTTCGGCCCGCCACAACGCACGGTTCGGCCCGCCACGACGCACGGTTCGGCGGGGGAGGGGAGAGGAAGGAAGGAGGGACGGAGGTCAGTCGAGGACGTCGACGTGCACGTGGTCGCGGTGCTCGAGGATCTTCACGGTGGACTGCGGCTTGCCGCGCGTGCTCCCCGGGTCGTAGTCGCGCCAGCCGTCCTCCGAGCGCCGCCCCGACGTCCAGATCATGTCGTCGAAGATGACGTGGTCGATGCCGAGCCGCTCCGCCTGCGCCACGAGGTAGTAGGCCATCGCCCAGCCCCGCTTGCGGTTCTCCGGCCCGATCGGCCGGACGAACACGTCGATGGCCCGGCCGTCGTAGTGCGCCGAGCCCGCCATGTGCCCCGTGCTCACGCCGTTCGGATCGAAGCCGCCCAGCGACAGGTCGCCGAAGACCGCCTCGCAGCTCCGCGCGTACGCCGGCGGCCCGGGCGGTCAGCCCGGCCTTGTCGAGGTCGTCGGACTCGTCGCCGGCGGTGTGGCGGACCACGCAGGTGAACTTGCCGTCCTGGGAGTTCCCGGTCAGCGCCGAGGCGAGCGCGCGGGCGTCGTCGGCATGGTCCTCGTAGGCCTCGGGATAGCCCGACCGCTGCACCTCCTGCGCGGCCTCGGTGATCCGCATCGCCCTGGTAGCCGTCGATCTTCACCAGCGCGTCGTAGAACGCGTTGATCGCGTACACCGGGTCGAGGATCTGCTCCCGGGTGCCCCACCCCTGCGACGGCCGCTGCTGGAACAGCCCGATCGAGTCGCGGTCGCCGGTCTCGATGTTGGTGATCTTGGACTCCTGGTACGCCGTGGCCAGCGCGATGCTGACCGCGCGTGCCGGCAAGCCCGCGCCCGACCCCGATCCCGGCGATGAGGGCGGCGTTCTCCGACTGCTCGGGGTCGAGCTCGACGGTGCGCCCACCGACGGTGGCGGTGCAGCCCTTCGGGTCGGGCAGCGGCCCGAAGCCCTGGCGTACGGCGACCCCGACGCCGACGACCACGGCGAGCGCCGCGACCCCGACGACCACCTTCCCCCGCAGGGCCACGCCTAGTCGTTCGCGTGCAGCGCGGCGTTGAGGGCGATGCCCTCGCGCTGCCACGGCACGGCCTCGATGGCGCCCGAGACCGAGTTGCGGCGGAAGAGCACGTTGCTCGCGCCGGACAGCTCGCGGGCCTTGACGACGCGCGGCTTGCTGTCCAGGTCGTTCATCGTCACCTTGGTGCCTGCGGTGACGTAGCAGCCGGCCTCCACCACGCAGTCGTCGCCGAGCGAGATGCCGATGCCGGAGTTGGCGCCGAGCAGGCAGCGCTCGCCGATCGAGATGGTCTCGGTGCCGCCGCCGGACAGGGTGCCCATGATCGAGGCGCCGCCGCCGACGTCGGAGCCGTCGCCCACGACGACCCCGGCCGAGATCCGGCCCTCGACCATCGAGGCGCCGAGCGTGCCGGCGTTGTAGTTGACGAAGCCCTCGTGCATGACGGTCGTGCCGGACGCGAGGTGCGCGCCGAGGCGGACCCGGTCGGCGTCGGCGATGCGGACGCCGGCCGGCAGGACGTAGTCGACCATCCGGGGGAACTTGTCGACCCCGTGCACGGTCACGTGCTCGCCGGCGACGCGGAGCCGGGCCCGGGTCAGCTCGAAGCCCTCGACCGCGCACGGGCCGGCGCTGGTCCACACCACGTTGGTGAGCAGCCCGAACACGCCGTCCATCGAGATCGTCCGCGGCGCGACCAGCCGCGCGGAGAGCAGGTGCAGTCGCAGCCAGACGTCCTCGGTGCTCGCGGGCGCGGTGGCCAGGTCGGCGATCTCGACACGGCGCACCTCACGACGTACGCCGCGGACCTCGTCGACGCCCTCGAGCATGGCCAGCTCGGGGAGCACGGCGGCGTCGGCCGGGGCCGGCCCGAGGGCGGGCTCGGGGAACCAGACGTCGAGGATCGTGCCGGCGCTGTCGAGGGTGGCGAGGCCGTAGCCCCAGGCGGAGGAGGTCACGGCGCCAACCCTACGGAAGGCAGGGTCGGGACTCCCAAATGCCAGGCGTCACTGGCCGGCGCGACCGTCGATGCACTCGCGCAGCAGGTCGGCGTGCCCGGCGTGCCGGGCGTACTCCTCGATCATGTGCACGAGCAGGTCCCGCACGCTGACGGTGTCCCCGTCGTCCATCGCGACCTCCCGGGCCATGTCCTCGTCCGACAGGCCGTCGAGGATCGCGTCGGCGGCGTCCCTCTCCGCCCTCCAGGCGTCGAACGCCTCCGTGCAGACCGTCCGGGTCGGCGACCGCGCCGTTCCAGTCCCAGTCGCGGTCGTCCTCGCGGCGGAACAGGCGCGGCTCCTCGGCCCGGCCCTGCAGCACCCGCTGGAACCAGTGGTGCTCGACCTTGGCGAGGTGCCGGGCCAGCCCGAGCAGCGACATCGACGACGGCGGCACGGACCGGCGGGCCAGCTGCTCGGCGTCGAGGCCGGCGCACTTCAGCTCGACGGTGAGCCGGTAGTTGGTGAGGTACTCGCGGTACGTCGCCAGCTCCCCGACCGGGTTCCCGTAGGTGCGGGGGTCCTCCGCGGGGTCCAGCCACCTGTCGCTCATGCCTCCAGCCAATCCGTTCGTCACCCGGGCCCCGCAACCCAATACGGTGCCCGGCATGTCGCGCGGTGAGCTGCTCCTGGTCATCGGTCCGCCGGCCGTCGGGAAGATGACGGTCGGACGTGCCGTGTGCGCGCAGTCGGACTTCCGGCTGTTCCACAACCACCACACGATCGAGCCGCTGCTCGAGATCTTCGGCCACGGGACGCCGCCGTTCGAGGTGCTCAAGGCCGAGTTCCGCCGTCGGATCATCGAGGAGGCGGCCGCGTCCGGCACGGACCTGGTCTTCACGTTCGCCTGGTTCGTCGACAGCCCCGAGGACGCGGACGCCGTACGCACCTTGGTCGCGCCGTACGCCGACCGCGGGCACCCGGTCTCCTTCGTGGAGCTGTACGCCGAGCTCGACCTCCGGCTGGAGCGCAACCGCGGCTCGGACCGGATCGCGGCGAAGGCCTCGAAGCGGGACCTCGACTGGTCGGACGCGCACGTGCGGGAGCTGGAGGAGCACCGGTTGAACACCGACCCGGCGATCCTGGCCTGGCGCGCGACACACGGTCGCAACTGATTCGCGCCCGCCGCGCCGGGCGCCGTACGCTGGGGCCACAGGCGTTCGAGCCGTCATCAGCGGCGAGCCTCCGGAAGAACGGCCCTGGCCCCGAGACGGTCGCAGCGCGACCTCCTCGACCAGCGGCTCAGTAGAACCGGACGGGTAGGCCCGTCACAGCCGTGAACGAAGCGGTTCCCGCCCCGGCGGGAGCAAGCGAGGTGGTACCGCGGCCCCCGCCGTCATGGGGGAGTCGTCCTCGTGGCCCAGCTGAGCCCGAGAACGACGTACCGCAGGAGAA
Organism: uncultured Actinomycetota bacterium; assembly: GCA_963721775.1. Taxonomy (GTDB): domain Bacteria; phylum Actinomycetota; class Actinomycetes; order Propionibacteriales; family Nocardioidaceae; genus Nocardioides. Next base: position 60,390 of record CAVRMH010000049.1, read on the forward strand.
GCGATGACCTACCCGAAGGTCTCCCACACCGACGCCACCCAGGTGCCCTCGAACCCCGCCTTCCCGGCGATCGAGGAAGCCGTCCTCGCCTACTGGAAGGCCGACGGCACCTTCGAGGCGAGCGTCGAGCAGCGCGACCCCGGTGAGAACGGCTCCAACGAGTTCGTGTTCTACGACGGCCCGCCGTTCGCCAACGGCCTGCCGCACTACGGCCACCTGCTCACCGGCTACGTCAAGGACGTCGTGCCGCGCTACCAGACGATGCGGGGCAAGCGGGTCGAGCGCCGCTTCGGCTGGGACACCCACGGCCTGCCCGCCGAGCTCGAGGCGATGCGCCAGCTCGGGCTGAAGACCACCGACGAGATCCACGAGCTGGGCATCGAGAAGTTCAACGCCGCCTGCCGGGCCTCCGTCATGAAGTACACCGGCGAGTGGCGCGACTACGTCACCCGCCAGGCCCGCTGGGTCGACTTCGACAACGACTACCGCACCATGAACCCCGACTACATGGAGTCGGTGATCTGGGCCTTCAAGCAGCTGCACGAGAAGGGCCTGGTCTACGAGGGCTTCCGGGTGCTGCCCTACTGCTGGAACGACGAGACCCCGCTGTCCAACCACGAGCTGCGGATGGACGACGAGGTCTACCAGACCCGTCAGGACCCGGCGGTCACCGTCGGCGTACGCCTCGAGACCGGTGAGCTCGCGCTCGTCTGGACGACGACCCCGTGGACGCTCCCGTCCAACCTCGCGGTGATGGTCGGAGCCGACATCGACTACGTCGTCGTGGAGTCGGACGTCACCGGGACCACCGAGCGCTACGTGCTCGGCGAGGCCCGGCTGCCGGCGTACGCCCGCGAGTTCGGTGAGGACCCGGTGATCGTGGAGCGGCTCAAGGGCAGCGACCTGGCCGGGCGCAGCTACACCCCGCCGTTCTCCTACTACCTCGGTCACGAGAACGCCTTCCGCGTCGTCGAGGCCGAGTTCGTCACCACCACCGACGGCACCGGGCTGGTGCACACCGCCGGCGCGTTCGGTGAGGACGACAAGGTGGTCACCGACCGCGAGGGCATCGAGCCGGTGATGCCGGTCGGCAAGGACGGCCGCTTCACCTTCCCGGTCGTGGAGTACGAAGGCATGCAGGTCTTCGACGCCAACCTGCCGATCAACGACCACCTCAAGGCCGCCACCCGCGGCGAGGAGGCGGGAGCGGTCACGCCGGGCACCGTGCTGCTGCGCAAGGAGGCCTACGCCCACTCCTACCCGCACTGCTGGCGCTGCCGCGAGCCCCTGATCTACAAGGGCGTCTCGTCGTGGTTCGTCGAGGTCACCGCGGTCAAGCAGCGGCTGCTCGAGCTGAACGAGGAGATCCGCTGGGTCCCCGACCACATCAAGCACGGGCAGTTCGGCAAGTGGCTGGAGAACGCCCGCGACTGGTCGATCACCCGCAACCGCTTCTGGGGCAGCCCGGTGCCGGTGTGGAAGAGCGACGACCCGGCGTACCCCCGCCTCGACGTCTACGGCTCCTTCGCGGAGCTCGAGCGCGACTTCGGGGTGACGGTCACCGACCTGCACCGTCCGTACGTCGACGACCTGGTGCGCCCGAACCCGGACGACCCGACCGGGAAGTCGATGATGCGCCGCGTGCCCGACGTGCTCGACGTCTGGTTCGACTCCGGCTCGATGTCGTTCGCGCAGGTGCACTACCCGTTCGAGAACGCCGACTGGTTCGACGGAGCCGGATCTTCCAAGGGGCATTTCCCGGGCGACTTCATCGTCGAGTACATCGGCCAGACCCGGGGCTGGTTCTACACGCTGCACGTCCTGGCCGGCGCGATCTTCGACCGGCCGGCGTTCTCTGCCTGCGTCAGCCACGGCATCGTGCTCGGCTCCGACGGCCAGAAGATGAGCAAGTCGCTGCGCAACTACCCCGACGTCACCGAGGTCTTCGACCGCGACGGCGCCGACGCGATGCGCTGGTTCCTGATGTCGTCGCCCGATCCTGCGCGGCGGCAACCTCGTCGTCACCGAGCAGGGCATCCGCGACTCGGTGCGCCAGGTGATGATCCCGCTGTGGAACAGCTGGTACTTCTTCAGCCTCTACGCCAACGCCGCCGGGTACGACGCCCAGTGGTCGACCGGGTCCAAGGACCCGCTCGACCGCTACCTGCTGGCCAAGTGCCGGCAGTACGTCGAGGCGATGACGGACCAGCTCGACAACTACGAGGTGGCCTCCGCGTGCGACTCGACGCGGTCGTTCTTCGACGTGCTGACCAACTGGTACATCCGCCGCTCGCGCGAGCGGTTCTGGGCCACCGGGGGTGACCTCGACACGGCGGCGTTCGACACCCTGCACACCGTGCTGGAGGTGGTCTGCCGGGTGACCTCGCCGCTGCTGCCGCTGACCACCGAGGAGATCTGGCGCGGCCTGACCGGTGGGCGCTCGGTGCACCTGGCCGACTGGCCCTCGGCCGACGAGCTCCCCGCGGACGATGCGCTGGTGGCGGCGATGGACGTCGTCCGCGACGTCTGCTCGTCCACCTCGGCGCTGCGCAAGGCCGCCGGCCTGCGCAACCGGCTGCCGCTGTCGACGCTGACCGTGGTCGTCGCGGACGCCGCGGCCCTGTCCGGCTTCGAGGGGATCGTCTCCGACGAGCTCAACGTCAAGGCGGTCCGGCTGCTCGACGTCACCGCGCCCGAGGCGGCGTCGTACGGCGTGTCCCAGCGGCTGACCGTCAATGCCCGGGCCGCAGGCCCGCGCCTGGGCAAGGACGTCCAGCTGGCGATCAAGGGCTCGAAGTCGGGTGACTGGTCGGTGGCCGAGGACGGCACCGTCACCTCCGGCGGCCTCACCCTGGTCGACGGCGAGTTCACGCTGGAGACCGTGGCGGCGGACTCCTCCGGCGACACCGCGACCGCGATGCTGCCCCGCGGCGGCTTCGTGGTGCTCGACACCGCGGTGACCCCCGAGCTGGCCGCCGAGGGCCAGGCCCGCGACCTCGTCCGCGCGGTCCAGCAGGCCCGCCGCGACGCCGGTCTCGACGTCTCCGACCGGATCGCGCTCCACGTCACCGGACCGGCCGACGTACTGGCCGCCGCCCGCACCCACGAGGTGCTGGTCACCGGCGAGACGCTGGCCACCTCGGTCGCGTACGCCGACGGCGACACCCTCGTCGTGGAGGTCACGAAGGCATGAGCGAGCCCCTGGCCCGCTGGAAGGACCTCTGCCTCGACGCCGTCGAGCCGCACCGGCTCGGCGAGTTCTGGGCGCCCGTGCTCGGGCTGCACCGGGACCCGGCGATCCCGCAGGCGGTGACGCTGGTCGGCAGCGAGCCGACCCAGCGGGTCTGGGTCAACCTCGTCGACCGGCCGAGGACGGTCAAGAACCGGCTGCACCTCGACGTGTACGCCGCCTCGATCGACGACCTCGTCGCGCTCGGCGCCACCGTGCTCGCACCGGCCGAGGAGACCGGCTTCGGCTGGACGGTGATGGCCGACCCCGAGGGCGGGGAGTTCTGCGCGTTCCTGCGCGAGCCGGCCGAGCTGCCGGCGTACCGCCTGCACGGCATCGGGATCGACTGCGTCGACGCCGCCGCGCAGGCCGCCTGGTGGGGCCAGGTCTTCGGGGTGACGCCGACGAACGACGAGGGCCACGACTGGCACACGCTGGAGCACGCCACGCCCGGACCCGGTGCTCACCCTCGACTTCGCGCCGGTGCCCGAGCCGCGGGTCGGCCCCAACCGGGTGCACTGGGACGTGACCGGCGACGTCGACGTCCTGCTGGACGCGGGCGCCACCCGGCTCTGGGACATGCCGGACTGGGTCATCGCTGGCCGACCCCGAGGGCAACGAGTTCTGCGTCTTCGCCGACCGGCCGGAGTGACCTGACAGGATGACGGCATGTCTCTCGACCTCACCGCCGACGCCGTCACGCTCACCGAACAGCTGGTCAACATCTCCTCGGTGAGCCTGGACGAACAGACGGATCGCGGACGAGGTGGAGCGGGCCCTGACCGCCGTCGGGCACCTCCGGGTGACCCGCCGCGGCAACACCGTCGTCGCCCGCACCGACCTCGGCCGCGCGGAGCGCGTCGTGATCGCCGGCCACCTCGACACGGTGCCGCTCAACGACAACCTGCCGGCCCGCAGGGACGAGAAGTTCCTGCACGGCCTGGGCTCGTGCGACATGAAGTCCGGCTGCGCCGTCGCGCTCAAGCTGGCCGCCGACCTCCCCGAGCCCAACCGCGACATCACGTTCGTGTTCTACGAGGCCGAGGAGATCGAGGCCGTGCACAACGGCCTGTTCAAGCTGTCCCAGAGCGACCCCGACCTGATGCGCGCGGACTTCGCGATCCTCATGGAGCCCAGCAACGCCGTCGTCGAGGCCGGCTGCCAGGGCACCATGCGCGTCGACGTACGCCTCACCGGCGAGCGTGCCCACACCGCCCGCAGCTGGATGGGCGACAACGCCATCCACCAGGCCGGCGCGGTGCTCCGGCTGCTCGAGGCCTACGAGCCGCGGAAGCCGGTGATCGACGGGCTGGAGTACCACGAGGGCCTCAACGCGGTCTTCATCAAGGGCGGCGTCGCCGGCAACGTGGTCCCCGACGCGTGCGTCATCGAGGTCAACTACCGCTTCGCGCCCGACCGCTCCACCGCCGAGGCCGAGGAGTTCCTGCGGGACTTCTTCGCGGGGTACGACGTGACGGTCACCGACGCCGCGCCCGGCGCGCTCCCGGGGCTGGGCGTGCCCGCCGCGGCGGCGTTCCTCGAGGCGGTCGGCGGCACCGCGAACCCGAAGTTCGGCTGGACCGACGTCGCCCGCTTCTCCGGCCTCGGCGTCCCGGCGGTCAACTTCGGGCCGGGCGACCCGCTGCTCGCGCACAAGCAGGAGGAGCACGTGCCGCTCGAGCACATCGAGCGCTGCGAGCAGCAGCTGCGCACCTGGCTGGGGGAGACCCGATGAACAACAAGCACGACAAGCGCAAGGGCCCGGTGCTGATGCGCCGGGCGCAGGTCGACACCGGTACGACGGACCAGCGGCTGCTCGACTCCCGCGGCCCGAACGACTGGGTGCACACCGATCCCTGGCGGGTGCTGCGGATCCAGGCCGAGTTCGTCGAGGGCTTCGGCCAGCTCTCCGAGCTCGGGCCGGCGATCGCGGTCTTCGGCTCGGCGCGCACGACCGTCGACGACCCGGCGTACGCCCACGGCGAGCTGGTCGGCCGGCAGCTGGTCGAGGCCGGCTTCGCGGTCATCACCGGCGGCGGCCCGGGCGCGATGGAGGCGGCCAACAAGGGCGCCTCCGAGGCCGGCGGCAAGAGCGTCGGGCTCGGCATCGAGCTGCCGTTCGAGTCCGGCCTGAACCAGTGGGTCGACGTCGGCATCAACTTCCGCTACTTCTTCGCCCGCAAGACGATGTTCGTGAAGTACGCCCAGGGCTTCGTCGTGCTCCCCGGCGGCCTGGGCACCTTCGACGAGCTGTTCGAGGCGCTCACCCTGGTGCAGACCCAGAAGGTCACGTCGTTCCCGGTCGTGCTGATCGGCGTCGACTACTGGTCCGGACTGCTGGAGTGGATGCGCTCCACCGTCCTCGCGCAGGGCAAGATCTCCGAGGCGGACCTCGGCATGATCACCCTCACCGACGACATCGAGCTCGCGGTCCGGCTCATGGTCGAGTCCCGCGACGGCCACGGACCGACGGGGCCGGCGCCCCACCAGCCGGAGTAGCCGCGATGACGTGGTTCTTCGCGATCCTCATCGTGCTGGCGCTCGGCGGCATCGCCCTGGTCGCCAGCGGGTACGGCGCACCCCTCGCGTCGGCGTACGACGACCGGCCCGACGTCCTGGTGCCGGCCGGGGACGACCTCACCGGCGACGACCTGCGGCGGGTGCGGTTCGGCACCGTGGTGCGCGGCTACCGCATGTCCGAGGTCGACGCCCTGCTGGCCCGGCTCGCGGCGCAGCTCGAGGAGGCCGAGCGTCGCAACGACGGCCCCGAGGGCCCCGACGGCGCGCTGGATGGCCCCGACACTGGCGGGTAGGGCAAGATCACCCCGTGCCCCTCACGTGGATCGTCTACATCCTCACCGCACTGGCCGGCGCCGTGGTGATCCTCACCCGCGTCCGTCTCGGGGGCGACAAGGCGGGTGCCGGCCGGCTGCAGATCTCCCCGGCCCTCCTCAACACCCACACGATCGTCGGGCTCGCCGCCCTGATGACCTGGACCGTCTTCCTGGTGACCGGAGCCGGTGACGGCAGCGGCAACGCGCTCATCGGGATCGCCGGCCTGGCGCTGTTCTGGATCACGGCCATCGCCGGCCTGATGATCCTCGTCCGCTGGATGCCCTCCCAGGGCAAGCACTCCTCCGCGGCCGTGCTCGACGAGTGGAGCGAGGGGCCCGGCCTCTCCATCCTGGCGCACGTCGGCATGGTGGTCGGGGTGAGCGTCTTCACCTGGGCCTACCTCACCTCGGTGGTCTGACCATGTTCTCTCGGGTCCTCCTCGCCGGCGCGCTGGTGGCGCTGCCGGGTCTCCTCGCCCCCTCGCTGGCGTCCTCCGCGCCCGCCACGTCCGCGCCTGCCGCCGCCCCCACGGCGTACGTCGGGACCGGTGACGCGATCGTCGAGCGGCGGGTGATCGGGCACTCGGTCCGCGGCCGGCCGATCCGGGCCTGGCGTCTCGGCAACCCGAACGCCACCCGCAAGGCCGTGATCATCTCGACGATGCACGGCGACGAGCGGCAGACCCGCCAGATCCTGGAGTCGCTGCGCGACGGCCGCCCGATCACGGGGATCGACATGTGGGTGATCCCCGGCTACAACCCCGACGGGTACGCCCGTCACACCCGCAAGAACGCCCGCGGCGTCGACCTGAACCGCAACTTCCCCTACCGCTGGCGCGACCTCGACGGCCGCTACGAGTCCGGGCGCCGGGCGGCCTCGGAGCCCGAGACCCGTGCGGTGATGGCGTTCCTGCGCGACATCCGGCCGCGCTGGGTGGTCAGCTTCCACCAGCCGCTGCACGGCGTCGACATCGACACCAAGTGGCCGCGCTTCGCCGGCCGGCTCTCCGACGAGCTGAACCTGCCGCGCAAGTCGTTCACCTGTGGCGGGGTCTGCCACGGCACGATGACGATGTGGTTCAACCACAACTTCGCGGGCGCCGCGATCACGGTCGAGTACGGCGAGCACCCGTCGGCGTACCGGATGAAGACCGCGGCGCCGCGCCAGCTGCTGCGCGCGCTCTACGCCCGCCGCACCTGACCTACGTCGCCGGGGGCTTCACGGCCTCGCGCAGCGCCTGGATGGCCCGGCCCACCGAGTCGATCGCGGACTCGATCTGCGGGCGCTGGCCCGTCGTCGCGCGCAGCAGCACGCGGTCGAGCTGGAGCGTCGCGGAGAAGAGGTCCTGGAGGACGTCGACGTGCATCGCATGGATCAGCCGCTCGCGCTCGTCGAGCTGGGCCAGCCGCTCGCTGCGGCGCAGGTTGCAGACGTAGCCGCGGACGTCGACCTCGGCCAGCAGGTCGCTGAGGGCGGCCTCGACCCAGGTCCAGGTCGTGCTCGGAGCGCACCCGCACCTCGACGATCCGCTCCGGGACCGGGCCGTCCGCCGCGTGGAAGAGCTCGTCGAGGGTCTCCCGGTCCTCCGGATGCAGCAGGTCGGTCAGGCGCGTCCCGACGAGGTCGTCGGGCTGCCACCCGAACAGGCGCGTGACGGCCGGGCTGGCGTAGCTGACCACGCCCTCGGGGGTGAGCATGATCGCGGCGTCGCTGGAGCGCTCCAGCAGGGGACGGACGGCGGAGCCGAGGTTCATCGACTCGCCGACGACCCCGACGAGCACGCCGTCGCGGTAGATGCCGGCATCGGTCACCAGGGCAGGGAACGTCGCCCCGTCCCGACGCTGCACGGGGAAGCCGCCGGACCAGGGGACCCCGTTGCGCAGCGCCTCCATGATCTGGGCACCGACCTCCCGGGACATGTGGGGCACGGTGACCTCGGCGATGTCGCGCCCCAGCACCTCGTCCGCGGACCAGCCGTAGAGGCTCTCCGCGGCGGCGTTCCAGTACACGATGAGGCCGGCGGCATCGGTGGCGATGACGGCCTGGCCCAGCGAGTCCAGCAGCTCGGCAGGTGCCAGGGACACGCTTGCGGTGGTTCCGGTGGTCGAGTCACCCATGGCCGGGTCCCATCCTTCGCACGGCGAACACTCCGTGGGCGCGACGGCCGACACGCCCGAGGTCACCAGTATTCGCGCCCGCGGCGGCGGGCGCACCGGGTCGAAAGCCCCGATTTCGAGTTCTCGCCGTGGCGGATCCGAGGCGTCAGCGCCCCTCGAAGACCGGCTTCTCCTTGGCGATGAACGCGTCCACCGCGGTCCGGTGGTCCCGGGTCGACCCGGTCAGGGTCATCATCTCGCTCTCGAAGGCGACCGCGTCCTCGAACGACGCACCGGCGGCGTAGGCCACCGAGCGCCGGATCGCGCCGAAGGCCACCGTCGGGCCGCCGGCCAGGCGCGTGGCGAGCCCGCTGACCTCGGCGGCGAAGTCGTCGGCGGGCACCACCTTCGTCACCAGGCCGAGCTCGAGGGCCTGCGCGGAGGAGAGCGTGCTCGGGAAGTAGAGCAGCTCCATCGCCTTGGCCCGCCCGACCAGCCGCTGCAGGGTCCACGAGGCACCGGTGTCGCACGAGAGGGCGACGCCGGTGAACGCCAGGTTGAAGCCGGCCGGCTCGGCGAGGATCCGGAAGTCGCACGCGAACGCCAGGCTCGCGCCGGCTCCGGCCGCGACGCCCTGCACGGCGGCGACCACCGGCTTCGGCATCGTCGTCAGCAGCGTCACGATCGGGTTGTAGTGCCGGTCGACGGTGGTGAACAGCTCCTCGCTGGAGCCGCTCTCCAGCAGCCCGATGTGCTCCTTGAGGTCCTGTCCGACGCAGAAGGCCCGCCCGGTCCCGGTGAGTACGACGCAGCGCACGGCGTCGTCCTCGGCCGCCGACCGGATCGCGGCGAGCAGGGCCTCCTTGGTGGCGATGTCGAGGCTGTTCATCGCCTCGGGCCGGTTCAGGGTGATGGTGGCGACGCCGTCGGCGACCTCGAGCAGCACGGGCTGGTCGGACATGGGAGGGGTCCCTTCAGTTGAGGCAGCGGTCGACGAAGCGGTCGGCGCCCGGCTTGAGCCGGGCCGCCTCCGCGGTGAAGTGTGCCGCAGCCTCCCGGCCGGGCCAGCTCGCGGGGAGCAGCTCGTCGGGCAGGCCGGGGTCGCGGAAGAGGAACATCCGCCAGTCGTGCACGAGCCGGAACCGGTGCGCGAAGTCGGCCTCGTCGGCGTCGTCGGTCTCGGGCAGCCAGTCCGCCGAGCGCACCTCGTCCAGCCACGCGGCGTACTCGTCGCCGAGCTCGTCGAGGTCCCAGCAGGCGGCCGGGGTGCCGGGCGGGTCGAAGTCGGTGGCGGTGGCCCGGGCGGCGCGTCGCGCCCTCGCGCTCGAGCAGGGCCTCCAGCTCGGGGTTGGGCCAGGGCGAGATCCAGACGCCGTCGCTGAGCTCGGCGTACCCCAGCCACGACAGGCCGTTGCGTACCCGGGTGCGGTCGGCGCGGTCGCGGATCGGGTCGAGCAGCACCAGGTGCCAGCGCCCGTCCCAGCTGCGCTGCCGGGTGCGGTAGATCCGCTCGGCGGCCGCGTCGAGGCGACGGATCGCCTGCTCGGTGGCGGCGTACCCCCGACCGGTGGGCAGCGTCGCCGGGGCCAGCCAGCCCTGCAGCACCATCCGCGAGACCGCCGTACGCACGGCCGGTGCGGCGATCCCGACGGGCTCGAGCAGGCGCAGCAGTGCGGCGACCGGTGCCTGGTTGCCGCGTGTGCGCAGGTGGTCGCCGTAGACGTCGAACAGGGCCGACCGGGCGTGCATGGGAGGGAGTCTGCCAGCCGACCTTGCCGATCCGTGCAAGAGCACGGGCCGCCATAGGGGATAATGGTCGGCGCGTACGGCGTCAACGGGCGTCTGGACAGGCTTGAACAACAGGAAGAGGTGCGCGGATGGCGGCGATGAAGCCGCGGACGGGCGACGGTCCGCTGGAGGTCACCAAGGAGGGGCGCGGCATCGTGATGCGCGTTCCGCTCGAAGGCGGTGGCCGTCTCGTTGTCGAGCTGAACGCTGACGAGGCCGGAGCGCTGGGGGATGCGCTCAAGGACGTCGTCGGCTGACGTGCCTCCCACCTCAGTCGAAGAGCTTCCCGACCAGGTCCGCCCCCCGGAGTTCTCCCGGACGCAGTCGCCCGCGCATGCCGTGGGGGAGTCCGTCGTGGTGGCCGTCCCGGTGCTGCCGGGCGACAGCACCACCCCGGGGAATGGCGCGGGGAGTGCTGGGCCAGAGCTGGGCCCGGGTGCCGCCGACCTCGCCGACGAGGTCGGGCTGGACCTGCTGGCCCTGCTCGACCACGTCAGGGCCACCGGCAAGGCCGGCGAGCTGCACCGCTACCCGGTGCTCGGGCACGCCGGCGTCAGCGAGGTGCTGCTGGTCGGTGTCGGTGACGCGGGCACGGACGCCTTCCGGGCGGCCGGCGCGGCGCTCGGCCGGGCGGTCAAGGACCGCGAGGTCCTGGCCACGACGGTCACCGGTCTCGCCGACGACGACGGGCTGCGCGCCTTCGTGGTCGGCCTGACCCTGGCGTCGTTCGGCTTCCACCTGCGCTCGTCGGGACCCAAGGCGCATCCGGTACGCCGGGTGCTGCTGGCCGAGCCCACCGACCGGCAGGACGTGGTCGACCGGGCCGTGGCGATCGCGGGCGCGGGCTGGACGGCGCGCTACCTCGCGACCATGCCCTCCAACGTGAAGAGCCCTGCCTGGCTCGCCGAGCGCGCCACCGAGGTCGCCGCGGAGTCGGGTCTCAAGGTCACGGTCTGGGACGAGAAGAAGCTGGCCGCCGACGGGTTCGGCGGCATCCTCGCGGTCGGCGCGGCCTCGGCGACCCCGCCGCGGCTGGTCCGCCTCGACTACACGCCCACGAAGGCAGGCCGCAAGGCCGGCCACGTCGTGGTCGTCGGCAAGGGCATCACCTTCGACACCGGCGGGCTGTCCATCAAGCCCGGCGAGGCGATGGTGAACATGAAGCGCGACATGACCGGCGGTGCGGTGGTCATCGCGGTCATGGGCGCGCTCGCGGCGCTCGACGTACCCGTCCGGGTCACCGGCCTGGTCGCCGCGGCCGAGAACGCCATCAGCGGCACCGCGCTCCGCCCGGGTGACGTGATCCGTCACTACGGCGGCCGCACCACCGAGGTCACCAACACCGACGCCGAGGGGCGCCTGGTGCTGGCCGATGCGCTGGCCTACGCCGTCGACGAGATCGAGCCCGACGTGTTGGTCGACGTGGCCACCCTCACCGGTGCCATGAAGGTCGCGCTCGGCCTGCGCACCGGCGGCTACTTCGCCGACCACGAGGGCCTGGCCGCCGCGATCGCGGCCGCGTCCGCGGCGTCGGGCGAGCGCCTGTGGCGGATGCCGCTGACCGAGGACTACGAGGAGCACCTCGAGTCCAAGGTCGCCGACGCCGACAACGCCGGCGGCGGCCCCGGGGCGATCACCGCCGCCCTGTTCCTGCAGCACTTCACCGGCGACGTGCCCTGGGCCCACCTCGACGTGGCCTCGGTCGGAGACGCCGCGAGCGACTACGCCGAGTGGACCGCCGGTCCGACCGGCTTCGGCTCCCGCGTGCTGCTGCACTGGCTCGAGAACGACCCCCTGGGAGGCATCCGATGAAGGGACTCACCGTCCGCTGGTCGCTGGCCGAGGCCGCACCCGGGGTCGAGGACGAGCTCGCGTCGTACGTCGCGGACACCTCGCACGCGCGCTTCACCGGCAAGGACGGCCTGGCCTTCAAGACCTGGCGGATGCGCGCGGGGGAGTGGTTCGAGGGCTGCTACGTCTTCGGCTCCGACGAGGAGCGGGCGGCGTTCCAGGAGACGTTCACCGCGACCGCCGCCGAGTCGCCCGGCTCCCAGATCATCGGCAGCGCGCCGGTGCTCATCGAGCCCTGCGACATCGTGGCCGTGGCCGAGGGCGCGGTCGGCTTCACCGCCGCCCCTCGCGCCTGACCCAGTCGCACGGATCGGGCGAGCGTCAGTCCGCCTCGGGGACCCAGACCTTCTTCGCGGCCAGCAGGCCGTCGCCGACCGGCAGCAGCACCGGCACCAGTCCGTCGTTCTCCGCGACCGACCGGCCGAGCTCGCGGATCGAGACCGTCTCCTCGTCGCGCTGCGCCGGGTCGGCGACGCGGTCGTGCCACAGGGCGTTGTCGAACGCCACCACGCCACCGGGGCGGAGCAGGCGCAGCGCCTCGGTGAGGTAGTCGGCGTACTCGCGCTTGTCGCCGTCGCAGAAGACGAGGTCGTAGTGGCCGTCGGTCAGCCGGGGCAGCACGTCGAGCGCGGCACCCGAGATGGTGCGGGCGCGCTGGGCGGCGATGCCGGCCTCGGTGAAGGTCTGGCGGGCCAGGCGCTGGTGCTCGGCCTCGACGTCGACGGTGGTGAGCACGCCGTCGGCACGCATGCCGCGCAGCAGCCACAGGCCGGAGACGCCGGTACCGGTGCCGACCTCGACCACCGCGCGGGCGTCGAGCACGGACGCGAGGAAGCGCAACGCGGCTCCGGCGCCGGAACCGACCGGGACGACGCCGACCTCCTCGGCCCGGGCACGGGCGGCGGCGAGCAGGTCGTCCTCGGCGACGAACTCCTCGGCGTAGGACCAGCTCGCGGGCTTGATTGCGGTGGTGATGACTGCCTCCTGGGTCGTACGTCGCACTGTGGCGCGACCCTACCGCGTGCGTGACGTGTGGCCGTACGACGAAACGGGAACAGGCCCGGCGCCGGATTCGTTGTCCGGGTGAGTTCCCAGCAAGCACAGGGCTGTCGCTCAGGGTTCTCTCAGCAGGATTCCCTACGGTCAGAGAGGTAGAGCTTGAGGCGCACCCGCGAGAAGGAGGAGCCCGTGGCAGACGTATCCGAGGTCCCGACCTGGGACGAGATCGTCGCCCAGCACTCCGAGCGCGTCTACCGGCTCGCCTACCGCCTGACCGGCAACCAGGCCGACGCCGAGGACCTCACCCAGGACGTCTTCGTCCGCGTCTTCCGCTCGCTGTCGACGTACACCCCCGGCACGTTCGAGGGCTGGCTGCACCGGATCACCACCAACCTCTTCCTCGACCAGGCCCGCCGCAAGCAGCGGATCCGCTTCGACGCGCTCTCCGACGAGGGCGCCGCCCGGCTGAGGAGCGCCTCGGCCGCCCCGCACGACCACTACGCCGACCGCACCTTCGACGACGACGTGGAGCGCGCCCTGGCCCAGCTCCCGCCCGACTTCCGGGCCGCGGTCGTGCTCTGCGACATCGAGGGACTGTCCTACGAGGAGATCGCGGAGATCCTCGACGCCAAGCTCGGCACCGTCCGCTCCCGCATCCACCGTGGCCGCGCCATGCTGCGGGACGCCCTGGCCCACCGCGCCCCGGCCCAGGGCCGGGTCCGCTACTCCGGCCCGGCGGCGACCCAGGCCTCGGAGGTGGTCCGGTGATCGGTCCCCTGCTGCACGTCGGCGCCAAGGTGGGCGCCCTGGTCGACGGACAGCTCCCGCCGGCCGAGGCCGAGCGGATGTGGGCCCACGTCCACGTCTGCCCGTCCTGCCGCGCCGCCGTCGAGCGCGAGGGCTGGGTGAAGACCCGCCTCGCCGGTCTGGCGCTCACCCCCGAGCAGCCGGCCGCCCCCGGCCACCTCGCCGGCACCCTCTCCCGGGTGACCGCGCTGGGCTGGCCCGAGCCCGTGGAGACCGGTCACGACCGGCGCCGGCTCGTGCTGGCCGCGATCGGCGTCGGCTCCGTGGGTGCCGCCTTCCTCGGCGTGTTCGCGGTGACCGTGCCCGCCCAGGCGCCCGGCGGCCCGCTTCCCACCACGTCGCTGTCCCGTCCCTCGGAGTCGAGCAGCAGCACCCCGCGCAGCCCCGGTGTCACCGAGGCCCGCGCCACCCGCCCGCTCCGGGTCGGCTCGGCGACTGCCGCACGCCTGGCAGTGCCCCAGTCCAAGTGAGTCCCTCGACGTGAGCGAGAATCCACCCGTGAACGACCAGCACACGCCCGACCCGCACCGCGAGGAGCCCTCGGACGTCGAGCACACGCTGCGCCTCCCCGGAGACGCGTCCGGCGAGCCCGCGGCCGGACAGCCCGCCGGGCAACCCGCCGGGCAGCCGGACGGGCAGCCCGAGGCGGATTGGCTCTGGGCCGACCAGCCCACCGCGGAGCAGCCCGGCCACCAGGGACCGTCCCCCGGCGTCCCCGCAGGGCTACGGCCCGCCGCCGTCGTACGCCCCCGGTCCGCAGGGCCAGCCCGGGGCGCAGGGTCCCGGCCCCTACGGCCCGCGCCCGCCGTACGCCGCCTACCCCGGCGCCGCCGGTTCGGTGCCGCCGCGCAAGGAGCGGCGTACGTCGCGCGGTCTGTGGCCCGCCGTCGCCGGACTGGCGCTGCTGGTCGGCCTGGTCGGTGGTGCCCTCGGCGGGATCGCCGTCGAGCAGTGGAACGACAACCACCAGGACCCGGGCCGCACCAGCGGCGGCCTGTCGGACGTCGACACCGTCTCCAAGGCGCCGCTGCCGGCCGACAACGGCAGCATCGCCGCGGTCGCCCAGAAGACCCTGCCCAGCACCGTCCAGATCGTCGCCGACTTCGAGGACCAGGACCTCGGCGCGACCGGCTCCGGCTTCTTCCTCGACAAGCAGGGCCACGTGGTGACCAACAACCACGTCGTCGCGGACGCCGCCGAGAACAAGGGCTCGATCAAGGTCATCGACCAGAAGGGCAACCGGTACGACGCCACCGTGGTCGGCCGCAGCCCGATCTACGACCTCGCGGTGCTCTACATCAAGGACGCCCCCGACGTGACGCCCGCGTCACTCGGCACGTCCTCCAACCTCCAGATCGGCGAGGGCGTCGTCGCCATCGGCTCGCCGCTGGGCCTGAGCAGCACGGTCACCTCCGGCATCGTCAGCGCCCTCGACCGCCCGGTCACCACCGGCTCCGACGCGAAGAACATCGCGTCGTACATCAACGCCGTGCAGACCGACGCCGCGATCAACCCGGGCAACTCCGGCGGCCCGCTGGTCGACATGCGCGGCCAGGTGATCGGCGTGAACTCCGCGATCGCCACCACCGGCGGCAGCACCACCGGCGAGTCCGGCAACATCGGTGTCGGGTTCGCGATCCCGATCGAGCAGGTCAAGGTGACCGCCGACCAGATCCTCAAGGACGGCGAGGCTCGCTACCCCGTGATCGGTGCTTCCGTGGACAGTGACGGCTCCGGCGACGGCGCCCACATCCAGGCGGTCGAGAAGGGCAGCCCCGCCGAGAAGGCCGGCCTGAAGAAGGGCGACGTGGTCACCAAGCTCGACGACCGGGCCGTCACCGACAGCCCCACCCTGATCGTGGCGATCCGTTCGCACCTGCCCGGTGACGAGGTGACCCTGCTGGTCAAGCGCGGCGGCGAGGAGAAGAAGCTCCAGGTCACGCTCGACTCCAAGGTCGGCTGACCTCCCGCACCGCCCGAACTCCGCAATTGCAGCCGTGTGACATGAATCGGCGCGGAAATGTGTCACGGCGCAATTGCGGAGTTCGTCGCGCGCGCGCGAGGCTACTCCGAGCGGTACCTCGGGTCCACGTCCTCGGCGTCGATGCCGAGGAGCTCGGCGACCTGCTCGACGACGACCGTCAGCACCAGCGCCTGCAGCTCCTCCGGGGACGAGGCGCGGTGCTCGATCGGCCGGCGGAAGAGCACCAGCCGCGTCGGCGCGCCGCCGGTCCCGCGGATCAGCGAGGACAGCGGCACCGCGCCGTCGTCCCAGTCGTCGGGCACCAGCGGGGTGTCCTCGACGGCGTACTCCACGAGACCCAGCCGCGACTGCCAGCGCTCGTCGATGTCGGTGACGATGGCGAGCACCACCCGGTCGAAGCGCTCGCGCCGGCCGGGCAGGGGGCGGACCGTCCGCTGCCCGGGGCCGGTGGCCGGCAGCACGCCCGGTCCGCGGGGTCCGCGACCGCGTCGGTCCCTGATCCGGGAGCTCACGCGGGGTCCCTGCGGCGTCGTCCGGCGAGGCGCCGGCGGAGAGAAGGTCGTGGGGAGGTGCTCACGCCGCGAGCCTAATCGGGTGTCGCCCGGGCGCGGGGTAGCGTTCCCCTCGTGAATCCAGCACGTCGTTGTTCGCGTACCGCGTGCGGCCGCCCGGCGGTCAACACGCTCACCTACGTGTACGCCGACCAGACCGCCGTGCTCGGACCCCTGGCGACGTACGCCGAGCCGCACGCCTACGACCTCTGCGAGGTCCACAGCGAGCGGCTCAGCGCCCCGCGCGGGTGGGAGGTCATGCGCCTGGCGCCCGACCCGGCCTCGCTCGAGCCGACCAGCGACGACCTGCTCGCGCTGGCCGACGCCGTGCGCGAGGCGGCCCGGCCGCTGCCGCCGCCGGCGCCGCTCGAGGTCGCCGACAGCCGGCCCGACACCGGTCGTGAGGGCGTACGCCGCGGCCACCTGCGGGTCCTCACCACCGACTGAGCACGGCGACCGGGGCGGCCGCTCGACCGGCGACCGCGGCCGGGGACTAGGCTCCGGGGCATGCCCACGAGCGACTCCTCGACGCCGCCCGCCCGCCCCTCGAGCCACGGTGCGACCACCGACCGGGCCAACGTGGAGGCCGTCTTCAAGGCGTACGACGTCCGCGGCCTGGTCGGCGAGCAGATCGACGAGGCCCTGGCCCGCTCGGTGGGCGGTGCCTTCGTCGTCGAGACCGGCGCCGCGACCGTGGTCGTCGGCCACGACATGCGGCCGTCGTCCCCGGGCCTGGCCGGCGCCTTCGCCGAGGGTGCCTCCGAGGCCGGCGCCGACGTCGTGATGATCGGGCTGGCCTCGACCGACCAGCTGTACTTCGCCTCCGGCCACCTCGGGCACCCCGGCGCGATGTTCACCGCCAGCCACAACCCGGCGGCGTACAACGGGATCAAGCTGTGCCGCTCCGGCGCCCGGCCGGTCGGCCTCGAGTCCGGCCTGGCCGCGATCCGCGACCAGGTCGCGTCGGGCGCGGTCGTCCGCTCCCCGGAGCCCGGCTCGATCACCACCACCGACGTGCTCGCGGCGTACGCCGCCCACCTGCTGTCGCTGGCACCGGTCGAGGGCCGCCCGCTCAAGGTCGTCATCGACGCCGGCAACGGCATGGCCGGCTACACCGCTCCCGCCGTGTTCGACCGGCTCGGGAGCGACCGGGTCGAGGTGGTGCCGATGTACTTCGAGCTCGACGGCACCTTCCCCAACCACGAGGCCAACCCGATCGACCCCGACAACCTGGTCGACCTCCAGAAACGGGTGCTCGCCGAGGGCGCCGACATCGGCCTGGCCTTCGACGGCGACGCCGACCGCTGCTTCCTCGTCGACGAGCAGGGCCGGCTGGTCTCGCCGTCCACGCTCACCGCACTGATCGCGGCCCGCGAGCTGGCCCGCGAGCCCGGCTCGACGATCATCCACAACCTGATCACCTCCCGAGCGGTCCCGCAGATCGTGACCGAGCTGGGCGGCACCCCCGTGCGGACCCGGGTCGGCCACTCCTTCATCAAGGCGACGATGGCGGAGACCGACGCGATCTTCGGCGGCGAGCACAGCGGCCACTTCTACTTCCGCGACTTCTGGCGCGCCGACTCCGGCATGCTCGCCGCGCTGCACGCCCTGGCCGCGCTGGCCGAGGCCGACCGGCCGCTGTCCGGCCTGCTGGCGGAGTACGAACGCTTCGTCGCCTCCGGCGAGATCAACTCCACCGTCGCCGACCAGGCCGCCGTGCTCGCCGAGCTGCGGGCGACGTACGGCGCGATGCCGGGCGTGGAGGTCGACGAGCTGGACGGGCTGACCTTCGTCCACGACGACTGGTGGTTCAATGTGCGGGCCTCGAACACCGAGCCCCTGCTGCGCCTCAACGCCGAGGGGGCCGACGAGGCCACCATGACCCGCGTCCGCGACGACGTCCTCACCGTGATCAGGAGAGACCAGTGAACCTGGACGAGAAGCTGCTCGAGATCATCGTCTGCCCGGCCTGCCACGGCGACCTCGTCGTCACGGGGGAGGAGCTCGTCTGCCAGGGCTGCGGTCTCGCGTACCCGGTCCGCGACGACATCCCCGTGCTCCTGGTCGACGAGGCCCGGAAGCCCTCCTGACCCGCGATGGCCGGCTACTTCGACGAGTCCCGACTCGACGACGAGCGCGCCCTGGGCTCCTTCGACGCCCTGCTGCGTGACCTGGCCGAGTCCGGCGCGCGGGTACGCCGGGAGGCCGCCGAGGCGGTCGAGGCGACCAACGAGGCCTGGGAGCGCAACAAGGACGTCAAGCCCCGCGCGGTGATCGCCGCGGGCCCCGACTCCCGGCTGCTGCGGGCCGTGCTCGAGCCCTGGTGCCCGGTGCCGTTCGTGGCCTGGCCCGGCCCGGCCCTGCCCGGCTGGGCCGGAAGCCTCGACCTGGTCGTGATGCTCGCCCCCGAGCGCTCCGACCGGGCCGCCGCCTCCGCGGTGGCCGAGGCGGTACGCCGCGGCTGCCAGGTCGTCGTGGCCTGCCCGCCGGACTCGATGGTCGCCGAGCACGCGGCCGGCCGCTGGACCTCGATCCTCCCGATGCGCTCCGGCGACCAGCTCGCCACGGCCGTCGTGATGCTCGACTACCTGCACCGGGTGGGCCTGGGCCCGCGCACCGACGCCGAGGAGGTGGCCTCCGCCCTCGACGCGGTGGCCATCGCCTGCTCGCCGCACCGCGACCTGGCGGTGAACCCCGCCAAGATGCTGGCGATCGCGCTGGCCGACGCCAACCCGCTGGTCTGGGGCGGGTCCGTGCTCGCCGCCCGTGCCGCACGCCGGGTCGCGGAGTCGCTGCGCCGTGCGGTCGGCCGCGGCGCGCTGGCCGGCGACGCCGAGCACCTGCTGCCGGTGATCGAGGCGGCCCGACCGCGCGACGTGTTCGACGACCCGTTCGCCGACGAGCCGGCCGACCTGCGCCCGGTGCTGCTGGTGCTCGACGACGGGGCCGAGGACGCCGTGGTCCGCGAGCAGCGCGGCCGGCTGCTGGCCGCGGCCGAGAGCCACGGCGTACGCGTCGAGACGGTCTCCACCGACGCCGTCAGCGAGGTCGCCCGCTACGCCTCGCTCAACCTGCACGGGCGGTACGCCGCGGCGTACCTCCGGGTCGGCCTCACCGACTGACCCTGCCGAGATGGTTGCGGTGTGCCCAACCGCAGCATTTCCGGTCGAGACGTGCGGTTTGTGACCAATCGCGGCTGTCGCACGTCGTTCCCGGCACATACGCGGGCCAGGCGCGCCGGGGTCGTCGATTGGTCACAAACCGCAGCCAGCAGTTTTCGCTGCGGTTGGGGACCAAACCGCAACGAATCATGACGGCGGTGCCGGGCGGTCCACCGACTGACCCTCCGCTAACCTTCCCGCCATGGCAGCAGATGGTGGGACCAAGGCGGTCGTCGCGGCACTCCTCGCGAACACCGGTATCGCGATCACGAAGTTCGCCGCGTTCTTCCTCACCGGCGTGAGCTCGATGCTGGCCGAGGCGATCCACTCGGTCGCCGACGCCGGCAACCAGCTGCTGCTGCTGGTCGGCGGCAAGCAGGCCAAGAAGGAGGCGACCCCCGAGCACCCGTTCGGGTTCGGCCGGGAGCGCTACATCTACTCCTTCATCGTGGCCATCGTGCTCTTCACCGTCGGTGGCCTGTTCGCGCTCTACGAGGCGTACCACAAGTACCACGAGATCCACGCGGCCCACGGCCACCCCGAGGACTCCATCCTCGACTCGAGGTGGTGGTGGGTGCCGCTGGTGGTGCTCGCCATCGCGATCGTGCTGGAGGCGCTCTCGTTCCGCACCGCGATCACCGAGACGAACAAGATCCGCGGGTCCGCCTCGCTGCCGCAGTTCATCCGCCGGGCCAAGCAGCCCGAGCTGCCGGTGATCCTGCTCGAGGACCTCGCCGCCCTGCTCGGCCTCGTGTTCGCCTTCGTCGCGGTGACGCTGGCCCTGGTCACCGAGAACCTGTACTTCGACGTCGCCGGCACCGCGCTGATCGGCCTCCTGCTGGTGGTCGTGGCGATCACGCTGGCCATCGAGACCAAGAGCCTGCTCCTCGGGGAGTCCGCGTCGCTCGACGCGCAGCGCCGGATCCACGACGCGCTCGAGGGCACCGAGGGCATCGACGGGATCATCCACATGAAGACGCTGCACCTCGGGCCGGAGGAGCTGCTGGTCGCCGCCAAGGTGTCGGTGGGCCGTGGCGCCGACGCGGCCGAGGTGGCCGAGGCCATCGACCGGGCCGAGCGGGCGATCCGCGAGGCCGACGCCACGGCCCAGGTGATCTACCTCGAGCCGGACATCTACCGTGCCGACTACCAGCCCGCCGAGCGCCCGGAGCCCCCCGCCCCCGCGGGGCACTGACCGCCCGGCGACGACGTACGGCGGCGCACCGGCATCGTCGAGGATTCCCGGCGGCAGCGACCCCGGGGCTAACCTTGAAATCCGCACGCCCCATTTCCGTCATCCGAGGACTTCACAGACATGGACTACAAGGTCGCTGACCTCTCCCTGGCCGACTTCGGTCGCACCGAGATCTCCCTGGCCGAGCACGAGATGCCCGGACTCATGGCGATGCGCGAGCGCTACGGCACCAGCAAGCCGCTCGCCGGTGCCCGGATCGCGGGCTCGCTGCACATGACGATCCAGACCGCCGTGCTGATCGAGACGCTGACCGCGCTCGGTGCCGAGGTCCGCTGGGCCTCGTGCAACATCTTCTCGACCCAGGACCACGCCGCCGCGGCCGTCGCCGTCGGCCCGAACGGGACCGTCGACGACCCGCAGGGCGTCCCGGTGTTCGCGTGGAAGGGCGAGACGCTGGAGGAGTACTGGTGGTGCACCCAGCAGATCCTCAACTGGCCGAACGGCACGTTCGCCAACATGATCCTCGACGACGGTGGCGACGCCACCATGCTCGTCCACCTCGGTGTCGACGCGGAGAAGACCGGCCAGGCGCCCGACCCCGCGACCGCCAAGAGCCACGAGCAGAAGATCGTCTTCGACGTGCTCAACGCCTCGCTGGCCGAGAGCAACGACCGCTACACGAAGATCGCCGGCGAGATCAAGGGCGTCACCGAGGAGACCACCACCGGTGTGCTCCGCCTCTACGACATGATGAAGGAAGGCTCGCTGCTCTTCCCGGCCATCAACGTCAACGACTCGGTCACCAAGTCCAAGTTCGACAACAAGTACGGCTGCCGCCACTCGCTCATCGACGGCATCAACCGCGCCACCGACGTCCTCATCGGCGGCAAGGTCGCCGTGGTCTGCGGGTACGGCGACGTCGGCAAGGGCTGCGCGGAGTCGCTGCGCGGCCAGGGCGCCCGCGTCATCGTCACCGAGATCGACCCGATCTGCGCGCTGCAGGCCGCGATGGACGGCTACCAGGTCTCCACCCTCGACGACGTGCTCGACATCGCCGACATCATCATCACCTCGACCGGCAACAAGGACGTCGTGACCGTCGAGCAGATGGCCAAGATGAAGCACCAGGCGATCCTGGGCAACATCGGCCACTTCGACAACGAGATCGACATGGCCGGCCTCGAGACCTACGAGGGCATCGTCCGCAAGAACGTCAAGCCGCAGGTCGACGTGTGGACCTTCCCCACCGGCAACTCGATCATCGTGCTCTCCGAGGGTCGCCTGATGAACCTCGGCAACGCGACCGGCCACCCGTCGTTCGTGATGTCGAACTCCTTCACCAACCAGGTGCTGGCCCAGATCGAGCTCTACACCAAGCTCGAGGAGTACCCCACCGGCGTCTACGTGCTGCCCAAGCACCTCGACGAGGAGGTCGCCCGCCTGCACCTCGACGCGCTCGGCGTGAAGCTCACGACGCTGACCGACGAGCAGGCCGCCTACCTCGGCATCGACGTCGCGGGTCCCTACAAGTCGGAGCAGTACCGCTACTGAGCGGGGCCCGGGCATGACGACGGCTGGCTCCAACGGAGCATCTGACTACGGCACGAAGGGACGCGTCCTCGTCGTGGACGACGACGCGTCCCTCGCCGAGATGCTCACGATCGTCCTCCGCCAGGAGGGCTTCGACAGCCGCGTCTGCCCCCGGGGCGACCGGGCCCTCGCGGAGTTCCGCGACTACCGGCCCGACGTCCTGCTGCTCGACCTGATGCTGCCCGGCAAGGACGGCATCGACGTGTGCAAGGAGATCCGCGCCGAGTCCGGCGTACCGATCGTCATGCTCACCGCCAAGGGCGACACCGTCGACGTGGTCGTCGGCCTCGAGTCCGGGGCCGACGACTACGTCGTCAAGCCGTTCAAGCCGAAGGAGCTCGTCGCCCGCATCCGGGCCCGGGTACGCCGCCTGGACCCGGAGGTCCAGGAGACGCTCACCATCGGCGACCTCTCCATCGACGTGGCCGGCCACGCGGTCGCCCGCGACGGGGAGCCGATCAACCTCACGCCGCTGGAGTTCGACCTCCTGGTCTGCCTGGCCCGCAAGCCCTGGCAGGTCTTCACCCGTGAGGTGCTGCTCGAGCAGGTCTGGGGCTACCGCCACGCGGCCGACACCCGCCTGGTCAACGTGCACGTGCAGCGGCTCCGCTCGAAGGTCGAGCACGACCCCGAGAACCCCGAGATCGTGGTCACGGTCCGGGGCGTGGGATACAAGGCCGGATCAGCGTAGGTCGCCATGGCCGCGCGCAACCCCACCGCCGCCGTACGTCGGGGGCTCACCTTCTGGCGCCGTTCCATCCAGGCGCGCGTCGTGGTCAGCACGGTCGTCCTCACCGCCATCGTGATCAGCGTGGTCGGCTGGTTCCTGCTGCGCCAGACCCGTGACGGCCTGGTCGACAACCGGGTCGACATCGTGACCGCGGACGCCGCCCGGGAGACCGCCGAGGCGCGCGACAAGCTGGCCGCCGTGGTCGGCACCGACGACGACACCTCCCGGCAGCTCGAGCAGCTGATCGGGCCGATCATCCTGCGCGGAGAGTCCCGCGGCTTCTCGGTGGTGCTCGCCGGGCCCGTGGGCGACAAGCCGACCGACCTCACCACCGGCGGCACCCGCTACTCCCCGGGGCTGGACCTCGACTCCGTGCCCGACCAGCTGGTGGGGCACTTCGACGGCTCGCAGACCAGCGCCTGGACGTTCACCACGATCAAGACCGAGACCGAGAAGGGGGGCACCACCGAGGTGCCCGGGATCGCGGTCGGCTCGCGGATCCAGCTGCCGGCGGACCGCGGCTTCTACACGCTCTACTTCCTCTACCCGATGAAGCAGGAGCAGGACACCCTGGCCCTGGTCTCGCGGGCGCTGCTGACCGCGGGCATCCTGCTGCTGCTCCTGGTGGCCGGGGTGACCTGGCTGGTGACCCGGCAGGTGGTCAGCCCGGTGCGGATGGCCCGCCGGGTGGCCGAGCGCCTGGCCGCGGGCCAGCTCGAGGAGCGCATGCAGGTGCGCGGCGACGACGACATCGCCCGCCTGGCCACGTCGTTCAACCAGATGGCTTCGAGCCTCCAGCGCCAGATCCGGCAGCTCGAGGAGCTGTCCCGGGTCCAGCGGCGCTTCACCTCCGACGTCTCCCACGAGCTGCGCACGCCGCTGACCACGGTCCGGATGGCCGGCGACGTGCTGCACGACGCCCGCTCGGGCTTCGACCCCACCACCGCCCGGGCCTCCGAGCTGCTGCAGACCGAGCTCGACCGGTTCGAGGGGCTGCTCACCGACCTGCTCGAGATCAGCCGCTTCGACGCCGGTGCGGCGGCCCTCGACCTCGACGACGTCAACCTCGTCGACGTGGCCTACCGCGTCGTCGACATCACCCGCGGCCTGGCCGAGCAGCGCGGCACGAAGGTGACCGTGCGGGCGCTGTCGGAGCCCTGCCTCGCCGAGGCCGACAGCCGGCGCGTCGAGCGGATCGTGCGCAACCTGGTCAGCAACGCGATCGACCACGCCGAGTCCGGCGGCATCGTCATCCTGGTCAACGGTGACGACCACGCGGCCGCCATCGCGGTGCGCGACTACGGCGTCGGGCTGGCGCCGGGCGAGGCCGCGCTGGTCTTCAACCGCTTCTGGCGGGCCGACCCCGCCCGGGCCCGGACCAGCGGCGGCACCGGCCTGGGCCTGTCGATCTCGCTCGAGGACACCCACCTGCACGGCGGCTGGCTGCAGGCCTGGGGCATGCCGGGCAGGGGGGCGCAGTTCCGGCTCACCCTGCCGCGGTACGCCGGCGCCGTACTCCGTCAGAGCCCGTTGCCGCTGGTGCCCGAGGACGCGGAGGACAGGTCGGCATGAAGAAGCTCCTCGCAGCCCTGATGCTGATGGCCCTGGCCACCGGCTGCGTCTCGCTGCCCGACGACGGCCCGGTGCGGGTGCGCCCCGACAGCGGGGACAGCGCCGCGGAAGGCGGCTTCCCCTACGTCCCGCCGCCGCCGACGCCGGGAGAGAACCCCGACCAGATCGTGCGGCACTTCCTCGACGCGATGACCGCCAGCCCGGTCCAGATCCCGATCGCCCAGAAGTTCCTGTCCACCTCGGCACGTGAGGCGTGGAAGCCGGAGCGACGCATGGTGACCTACTCCGACGTCACCACCCCGACCGGCAACACCGACGTCGACGTCACCCTGATCGACGCCAACACGCTCGACTCGCGCGGGGTCTGGGGCGGGTCGCTGCCCAAGTCCGCCTCGACGATCACCTTCCCGATGACCGTCGAGAACGACGAGTGGCGCATCGACAAGGCGCCCGACGCGATGATCGTCCCCGACAGCTGGTTCGAGTCGCAGTACCAGCAGGTCTCGCTCTACTTCTTCGACCCGACCGGCCAGATCCTGGTGCCCGAGCCGGTCTTCGTCCCCCAGGGCGACCAGCTGGCGACCTCGCTGGTGACCGGGCTGCTGCGCGGCCCGGGCAACCCGCTGCGCGGGGTCTCCCGGTCGTTCATCCCGAAGGGCCTGACCCTCGACCTGTCGGTGCCGGTGTCCGCCGACGGGCTGGCCGACGTCACCCTCCAGGGCGACATCTCGGGGCTGGATCCGGAGACCATCGAGCTGATGACGGTCCAGATCGCGTGGACGCTCCGCCAGGACCCGACCATCGAACGCGTGCGGCTGACCGTGGGGGACACCCCGATCACCGTGCCCGGCGAGGGGTCGGACTTCGACGTCGAGATCGGGCAGGCCTACGACCCCAGCGGCGTCTATGCGTGGCAGGACCTCTTCGGGCTGCGCAACGGACGGATGGTCAGCTCGGTCAACGGCCGCGAGACCCGGGTCAGCGGCCCGTTCGGCCAGCACGACTACGGCCTCCGCGAGCTGTCGGTGAACCTCGCCGGCACGCAGGTCGTCGGCGTCACCCGCGACGGCACCGCGCTGCGCCAGGCCCCGATCGGACGTCGCCCAGGGCCAACGGGTCCGCACCCTGGTGTCGGGTGCGACCGACCTGCTCCACCCGGCGTGGGACCACACCGACCGGATGTGGCTGCTCGACCGCACCGCCGACGGGGCACGCATCTCCTACATCTCTCGCGGGCGACGGGTCCCGGTGCGCGTGCCCGGCATCACCGGCGAACGCGTCGTGGAGTTCCTCGTCTCCCGCGACGGCTCGCGGTTCGCCGCGGCCCTGGACCGCCCCGGCAGCGACGTCGTGGTCCTCTCGCGCATCGTCCGCCGCGACAACGCGGTCCGCGCGACCCGGGCCCGGACGGTGCTGCGCGGGGTGGGGGAGCAGCTGCAGATCCGCGACCTCGGCTGGCACTCGCCGACCGAGCTCACCATGGTCAGCGCGCTCACCGACGAGCTCTCGGAGATCCGCACGTTCTCCGTGGACGGCTCGCCCGCCACCCAGTCCAGCGACCCGACGAACGGGTTGCAGCGCGAGGACGTCGTACGCATGGCCAGCTCGCCGCTGCCGGAGCGCCCGACCTGGTTCGTGGCCGCCGACGGCACGGTCGCCGAGCTGACGCCCGACCGCGACGTGACGCCGCCGACGGTCGGCATCAGGTCGCTGACGTACGTCGGCTGACCCGCGTCGCGCCGGCGTCCACAGGCGCCGGCGGCCGAGGTTGCGTGTCGTACCCGGCAGTCCTGGGATGGGTGCGTGCGCACCTGGCTCGCCGACCTGCTCACCGGCTCCGCCTGCGCCGGCTGCACCGACCCCGGCCGCCTGCTCTGCCCGGCCTGCGCGGCCTCCCTGCTCGGCCGGGCCGGCCCGGTGCGTCCGACGCCCTGCCCGCCCGGCCTGGCGCCGTGCCGGGCCTCGGGTGAGTACGCCGGGCTGCTGCGGGCGCTGCTGCTCGGCCACAAGGAGCACGGCCAGCTCGCCCTGCGGCGACCGCTCGGCCGGCTGCTCGCCGACGCGGTGACCGGGCTCGCCGAACCCGGTCGGCCGCTGGTCCTGGTGCCGGTGCCCTCGCGGGCCTCGACCGTGCGGGCCCGCGGCCACGACGCGACGTACTCCCTGGTGCGGTCGGCCGTCGCCCACCTGCGTCCCCGCGGGTACGACGCCGTGGGGGCCCGGCTGCTCCGGGTGGGGCGGGTCGCCGACCAGGCTGGTCTGGACGCCTCCGCGCGGGCCCGCAACCTGTCCGGCTCGATGCACTGCCCCTCGCCCGGCCTGCGGCGACTCGCCCGGCGGCGTCCGGAGGCGCTCGTCGTGGTGTGCGACGACGTGCTCACGACGGGGTCCACGGCCCGCGAGGCGCAGCGCGCGCTGGCCGCATGCGGGGTGCCGGTGGCCGGGATCGCGTGCGTCGCGGCGACCCGCAAGCGGAGTGGGGGAAGTCAACCCGATCAGCGGGTGGTCTTGTGACCACCGAGCGACTAGCGTCTCTATATGGAGTCCGTCCGGGTCCGTGGTTGCGTCGGGGGGACAAATGCGTCATTCCGGCAAGCCGATGCCAGTCGCAGGCGAAACGGTCCACGTAAGGCTGCCGATGCGGGCGCAAGCCAGCTGTCGACCAGCCGATCACGGTGCGGCTTAGAAGTAAGTCCTGCCCCGTCCCCGTCGTCAGACACGACGGCCGGACGGGAGAAGGTGGGTAGTGGCAAGAAGCTGCGAGAGCCTCAGCAGGCGATTGTGGGGTCGAAGACCAGGTCGGCCGGACGGACTCCGCTCCAGACCCGGGCCCGCCCACGCGCGGTGTCCCGGGCGCGCACCGCAAGTCCCAACCTAAGCACGGGAGGTCTACATGGATGTTGTGGTCAACGCTCGGCACTGCGAGGTGTCCGACCGGTTCCGCAGTCATGTCGAAGAGAAGCTGGCCCGCCTCGAGAAGCACGACCACCGGATCATCCGGGTGCAGGTCGAGGTCGAGAAGGAGCGCAACCCCCGTCAACACGACCGTGCGGTGAAGGTAGAGCTGACCGCCGTCTCCAAGGGACCCGTGATCCGGGCCGAGGCGGCCGCCGAGGACAAGATGGGCGCCCTCGACCTGGCCGTCGACAAGATGGCCGCACAGATGCGCCGCGCCGCCGACCGGCGCCGGGTGCACCACGGCCGGCACACGCCGGTCTCCGTCGGCGAGGCGCTCGCCGACGCCGAGCCGTCCTCCGAGGCCGTCGAGGACGACGGAACGATCACCGTCGAGCGCCAGGTCGGCCCGATCACCGTGACCGGTGACGGCCCGCTCGTGGTCCGCGAGAAGTCCCACCCGGCTTCCCCGATGACGCTCGACCAGGCTCTCTACGAGATGGAGCTGGTCGGCCACGACTTCTACCTGTTCGTCGACAAGGACAACGACAGGCCCGCGGTGGTCTACCGCCGACGGGGCTACGACTACGGCGTGATTTCACTCGACGTGGTCAGTTGACGCATGTACAGACCGGCGTCTGACATGATGCGGGTGTGAGCGAGACCACCGCCAGTTCCGAGCCCGAGCCGATCCGGGTCCTGGTCGTCGACGACCAGGAGCTCTTCCGCCGGGGTCTGGTCATGCTGCTCGGCGTCGAGCCGGGCATCGAGGTCGTCGGTGAGGCCGGCGATGGCGTCGAGGGGACCAACCTCGCCGCCAGCGCCGCCCCCGACGTCGTGCTGCTCGACGTCCGGATGCCCAAGCGGTCCGGCATCGAGGCCTGCGTGGCGATCAAGGAGACCGTGCCGTCGGCGAAGATCATCATGCTGACCGTCTCCGACGAGGAGGCCGACCTCTACGAGGCCGTGAAGAGCGGCGCCTCGGGCTACCTCCTCAAGGACTCCTCGATCGAGGAGGTCGCGCAGGCGGTCCGCGTCGTCGCCGACGGGCAGTCGCTGATCAGCCCGTCGATGGCGGTCAAGCTGATCGACGAGTTCAAGCAGATGTCGCGGCCCGAGCGCAGCCAGGTCCCCGGCCTGCGGCTGACCGAGCGTGAGCTCGAGGTGCTGCGGCTGGTGGCCAAGGGCATGAACAACCGCGAGATCGCGCGCCAGCTGTTCATCTCCGAGAACACCGTGAAGAACCACGTCCGCAACATCCTGGAGAAGCTGCAGCTGCACTCGCGCATGGAGGCGGTCATGTACGCCGTCCGCGAGAAGCTGCTCGACATCCCCTAGTGATGCAGTCCCTCTCCCAGGGGCAGGCGCGCCGGATCGCGCTGGCTGCCCAGGGTTTCCGCGACCCCCGGCACACCACGCCGACGATGCGCACGTTCAACCGCACGCTGGCGCGCACCGGCGTACTCCAGGTCGACTCGGTCAACGTGCTCCAGCGGGCGCACTACATGCCGCTGTTCTCCCGGATGGGGCCCTACGACACCGAGCTGCTGCGCCGGGCCTCCGAGAAGCGCCCGCGCAAGATCGTGGAGTACTGGGCGCACGTGCAGGCGTTCATGCCGGTCGACCTGTGGCCGGTGATGCGGCACCGGATGGACCACTACCGCCGGCAGCGCGGCAAGTGGAGCGTGATGGAGTCCAAGCCCGAGCTGGAGGCCTCCGTCCTGGCCGAGGTGCGCGAGCTCGGGCCGAGCACCGCCCGCGACCTCGACGACGGGCTCCCGCGGGCCAAGGAGCACTGGGGCTGGAACTGGTCGGACACCCGCAAGGTGCTGGACTTCCTCTACATGGCCGGTGACCTGGCCATCGCCGGGCGCAACGCGCAGTTCGAGGTGCTCTACGACGTCCCCGAACGCGTGCTCCCGCCGCACGTGCTGGCCGCCCCGACGCCGAGCATCGAGGAGGCCTCGCTGGAGCTGGTACGCCGGGCGGCCGCCTCCCACGGGGTGGCGACGGCGCGGTGCCTGCGCGACTACTACCGGATGCACAACGACCACGTGAAGCCCGCGATCGCGGCCCTGGTCGAGGAGGGCGAGCTGCTCCCGGTCACGATCGAGGGCTGGCGGCGCCCGGCGTACCTCCACCGCGACGCGAGGCTCCCCCGCAAGGTCGACGCCCGCGCGGTGCTCAGCCCGTTCGACCCGGTGGTGTGGGAGCGCGAGCGGGCCGAGCGGCTCTTCGACTTCCACTACCGGATCGAGATCTACGTGCCGGCCGAGAAGCGGGTGCACGGCTACTACGTGCTGCCGTTCCTGCTCGGCGACCGGATCGCGGCCCGGGTCGACCTCAAGGCCGACCGCAAGGCCGGGGTGCTGCAGGTGAAGGCGGCGTACGCCGAGCCCGGCGCGCCGCCGGAGACCGCCGAGGAGCTGGTCGAGGAGCTGCGGCAGCTCGCCGGCTGGCTGGGGCTCGACGACATCACGGTCGGCGACCGCGGCGACCTGGCCCCGCTGCTGCGGTTCTGAGACCTGTTGCCCTTCGCGCGGGTTCCCGCCCGGCGCGACTCCGGCTCAGTCCTGCAGCCCGTCCTCGAGGCGCTGGTGCAGGCGGTCCCGCACCTCCTCGGGCGTCAACTCGGCGCGCTTGCGCTGATCGCGGGCGATGACGATCCCGGTCGCTGCGACGCCGGCGAGCCCGGCGAGTCCGAGCACCTTCCAGAGCTTCACCGTCCAGACTCCTTCCATGACCGACAGCCGACTCACGTTGGGGGACGCGGTCGAGCTGACGCGTACCGGCGACCTGTGGTTGTTCCGCGGCCGCTCCTCTGCCGACCACGCTATCCGGGTCGTCACCAACGCGCCGGTCAACCACGTCGGCATGGCGGTGGTCCTCGACGACCTGCCGCCCCTGATGTGGCATGCGGAGCTCGGCAAGACGCTGGTCGACGTGTGGACGGGCAGCCACCACCGCGGCGTACAGCTGCACGACCTGCGGGCGGCCGTCGACCAGTGGACCGGTCGCTACGAGCAGCACTGCTGGCTGCGCCAGCTCGACGCCGCCGTCACGCCGGCGATGGAGGATGCGCTGCTGCGCACGATCGCGCGCCTGGACGGCACTCCGTTCCCCAGCACCGCGGCGCTGGCCGGTCGCTGGCTGCGCGGACGGGTACGCCGCGCGGGCGCCGCCGAGTCCACCTACTGCGCCGAGGTCGTCGCCGCGACGTACGCAGCCATGGGTCTCCTGGACGACCGGCGTCCCACCAACTACTACGACCCCGGCATGTTCTGGTCCGGCGACGACCTCGAGCTGCTGCGCAGTGCTCGGTTGGGGGAGGAGATCCGGGTGCTGGTGTGACGGCCGGGGCGCGGACCTGAGCTGTGAGCCTCAGGGTCTGCGAAACTTCACGTCCTTGCCGGCACCCATCGACGCGAACAGGCGGTTGCGGTACTCGTCGGGTCCGATTCCGCGGTAGTCGGAGCCAGACCTTCTCCTCCGAGGCCGTCGAGCAGCTCAAACGGGAGCCTGCTCGTGGGAGGAGTGACGCTCCCACTGGCGTTGACCGAGCTGGGACTGATCGATGAGTACGAGTTCGTGGTGCATCCCAGGCTCGCGGGCCACGGACCGACGTTGTTCGCGGGGCTGTCGAACCACATCGACCTGAAGCTCGTGGGTCGGCAGGAGCTCGACTCGGGCGCGCTGGCGATGCGGTACGAGCCCCGACGCTAGCGCGCGCTCGACCGGTCGACGGTTCCTGGGCATCCGACGCGTGGCCGGGTCAGCCCAGCCAGGCCGCCGCGTCGTGGGGCAGCGCGCCGTCCTCGACCGGCTCGCTGGTCAGCAGCACCCGGGCGCCCTCGAGGGGGAGCGGTTCGCCGGAGATGTTGACGACGCACCGGAAGCCCGGCCCGCGGTCGAAGTGCAGCACGCCGTCGGCCGCCTCCTGCCAGCCGAACGCGTCGGAGCGCAGCTCGGGCAGCTCGTGGCGCAGCGCCAGCGCCTGCTGGTAGAGACTCAGCATCGAGGCCGGGTCGGACTGCTGGGCCTCAGCCGTCAGCGACGCCCAGGAGGCGGGCTGGGGGAGCCAGGGCGCGACGCCGTCGGGGGAGAAGCCGAACGGCGGCGCGGTGCCGCTCCACGGGAGGGGGACGCGGCAGCCGTCGCGGCCACGCATCTCCCCGTTGGTGCGCTTGAACACCGGGTCCTGCAGCACCTCGTCGGGGAGGTCGTCGACGTTCGGCAGGCCGAGCTCGTCGCCCTGGTAGACGTAGGCGCCGCCCGGCAGTGCGAGCATGAGCAGGGCGGCGGCCCGGGCGCGCCGGGTGCCCAGCGCAAGGTCGGAGACCTCGCCCTCGCCGTCGGAGAAGTGCGCGGACGAGGTGGTCGGGCGACCGTAGCGGGTCACCAGCCGGATCTCGTCGTGGCTGGACAGCACCCACGTCGCGGGCACCCCGATCGGTGCGAGCGTGTCCAGCGTGGAGTCGATGACCTCGCGCAGGGCCGCGGCGTCCCAGGCGGCCTTCATGTAGGGGAAGTTGAACGCGGTGTGCATCTCGTCCGGGCGCAGGTAGTTGCTCAGCCGGGCCGAGCCGTTCACCACGGCCTCCGCGACGAAGACCCGGTCGCCGTCGTAGGTGTCGGAGACCCCGCGCCAGCGCCGGAACACGTCGTGGACCTCGTCGACGTCCCAGTGCGGGTTGCCCTCCCACTCCAGGGTGAGGAAGCGGTAGTCGCCCTTGTAGTCGGCGTCCGGCAGCCCCTCGGCCTTGCCGAGTGCCGGGGCGGCGTCGACGCGCAGGCCGTCGACGCCGCGGTCGAACCAGAACCGCAGGATGTCGTCGAAGGACTCGAGGACGGCGGTGTCGGTCCAGTCGAGGTCGGGCTGCTCCTCGGCGAAGGTGTGGAGGTACCACTGGCCGGGAGAGCCGTCGGGTTCGGTGATGCGAGTCCAGGCACCGCCGCCGAAGCAGCTGATCCAGTTGTTGGGCGGCTCGCTGCCGTCCGGACCCTTCCCGTCGCGGAACAGGTAGCGCGCCCGCTCCGGCGAGCCCGGCCCGGCGGCGAGCGCCGCCCGGAACCACGGGTGCTGGTCGGAGGTGTGGTTCGGCACGATGTCGACGATCACCTTGAGGCCCAGCTCGTGCGCCTCCCGCACGAACGCGTCGGCCTCGGCGAGGTCGCCGTACCGCGGGTGGATGTCCTCGTAGTCGCTGACGTCGTAGCCGCCGTCGGCCATCGGGGAGGGGTACCACGGGGCCACCCAGATGCCGTCGACGCCGAGCTGCTTGAGGTAGGGCAGGCGGTTGCGGAGGCCGCGCAGGTCACCCTCGCCGTCACCGTTCCCGTCCGCGAAGCTGCGGGGGTAGACCTCGTAGACCACGGCGTGCCGCCACCACGGTGCCTCGTGACCATCGCTCATGCTGGGCCTCGCTTCGCGCTCGACATCGGGGCCGGCCGCCCTCGGTGCGTCGAAGTTACTGGACCGGGGCAGCGATGTCGCGCCTGTCCTGACCGGAGTGCCCGACGCGACCCGGGCCGAGATTGAGGCAGGCTCCCACGGGCTGGGTAGAGTGGCAGCCGCATCAACGACCGGCGACGACCGACGTCCGCCGACATTCCAGGAGCTCATCACCGTGCCTGCCATTCTCGACAAGATCCTCCGCATCGGCGAGGGCAAGATCCTGCGCCAGCTCGAGGCCGTCGCCAAGGCCGTCAACGCCATCGAGGACGACTTCACGAAGATGAGCGACGACGAGCTCCGCGGGATGACGACGGAGTTCAAGGAGCGCCTGGACAAGGGCGAGACGCTCGACGACATCATGCCGGAGGCGTTCGCGACGGTCCGCGAGGCCGCCCGCCGGGTGATCGGCCAGCGCCACTACGACGTCCAGATCATGGGTGGAGCCGCGCTGCACTTCGGCAACATCGCCGAGATGAAGACCGGTGAGGGCAAGACGCTGGTCGCGACCCTCCCGTCGTACCTCAACGCGCTCGCCGGCCAGGGCGTCCACATCGTCACGGTCAACGACTACCTCGCGAAGTACCACGCGGAGTGGATGGGTCGCATCCACCACTTCCTCGGCCTGACCACCGGCGTGATCCTGCCGGAGATGAAGCCCGCCGAGCGCCGCGAGGCCTACGCCTGCGACATCACCTACGGCACCAACAACGAGCTCGGCTTCGACTACCTCCGCGACAACATGGCCTCCGCGATCGAGGACTGCGTCCAGCGCGAGCACGCCTACGCCATCGTCGACGAGGTCGACTCGATCCTCATCGACGAGGCCCGCACCCCGCTGATCATCTCCGGCCCGACCCAGGACGAGGTCCGCTGGTACGCCGAGTTCGCCAAGCTGGCGCGCACGCTGACCAAGGACGTCGACTACGAGACCGACGAGAAGAAGCGCACGATCTCCGTCCTCGAGCCCGGCATCACCAAGGTCGAGGACCACCTGGGCATCGAGAACCTCTACGACTCGGTGAACACCCCGCTGATCTCCTTCCTCAACAACTCCATCAAGGCCAAGGAGCTGTTCCGCAAGGACAAGGAGTACGTCGTCATGGACGGCGAGGTGCTCATCGTCGACGAGCACACCGGCCGCATGCTGGCCGGCCGCCGCTACAACGACGGCCTGCACCAGGCGATCGAGGCCAAGGAGGGCGTGACCGTCCGCGAGGAGTACCAGACGCTCGCGACCGTCACCCTGCAGAACTACTTCCGCCTCTACAAGAAGCTCTCCGGCATGACCGGTACCGCCATGACGGAGGCATCGGAGTTCGACAAGATCTACGGCCTCGGCGTGGTGCCGATCCCGACCAACAAGCCCTTCGCGCGCCTTGACCAGCCCGACCTGGTCTACCGCACGGAGGAGGCGAAGTACGCCGCCGTCGTGGACGACATCACCGAGCGGCACACCAAGGGCCAGCCGGTCCTGGTCGGCACCGTCTCCGTCGAGAAGTCCGAGCACCTCTCCGGCCTGCTCAAGAAGAAGGGCGTGCCGCACACCGTCCTGAACGCCAAGCACCACGCCGACGAGGCGAACATCGTCGCGCTGGCCGGCCACAAGGGCGCGGTCACCGTCGCCACCAACATGGCCGGTCGAGGCACCGACATCATGCTCGGTGGCTCGGTCGAGTTCCTCGCCGACGCCGAGCTCCGCAAGCAGGGCCTCGACCCGGTCGGCGAGCTCGCCGCCGAGTACGAAGAGGCATGGCCGACCATGGTCGAGCGGATCAAGGCCCAGGTGGCGGCCGAGCACGACGAGGTCAAGGAGGCAGGCGGCCTCTACGTCGTCGGCACCGAGCGCCACGAGTCGCGCCGTATCGACAACCAGCTGCGTGGTCGCTCCGGCCGTCAGGGCGACCCGGGCGAGTCCCGGTTCTACCTCTCGCTCCAGGACGAGCTGATGCGGCTCTTCAAGTCCGACTGGGTCGACCGGGTGCTCACCGTGCTCAAGGTCCCGGACGACGTCCCGATCGAGAACAAGCGCGTCACCGGCGCCATCGCCAACGCCCAGGGCCAGATCGAGTCGCAGAACTTCGAGTCCCGCAAGAACGTCCTCAAGTACGACGACGTGATGGACCGCCAGCGCCACGTGATCTACGGCGAGCGCCGCGAGGTGCTCGAGGGCGCCGACCTCGA
The DNA here is from genome assembly GCA_963721775.1 of uncultured Actinomycetota bacterium. Lineage (GTDB taxonomy): Bacteria > Actinomycetota > Actinomycetes > Propionibacteriales > Nocardioidaceae > Nocardioides. Next base: position 95,309 of record CAVRMH010000049.1, read on the forward strand.
GAAGCAGATGCGCACGTTCATCGACGACGTGATCGAGGGCTACGTCACCGGCGCGTCCGAGGGCTTCGCGGAGGAGTGGGACCTCGAGGCGCTGTGGACCGCGCTCAAGCAGCTCTACCCGGTCAGCCTGAGCCTCAAGGCCGTCGAGGAAGAGGCCGGCGGCCGTGCCAACCTCACGCGTGAGGGCCTCATCGAGGACCTGCAGAAGGACGCCCAGGCGGCGTACGACGCCCGTGAGGCCGAGATCGGCGCCGAGAACCTGCGCGAGCTCGAGCGTCGCGTGGTGCTGTCGGTGCTCGACCGCAAGTGGCGCGACCACCTCTACGAGATGGACTACCTCCGCGAGGGCATCTACCTGCGGGCCTACTCGCAGCGCGACCCGCTGGTCGAGTACCAGCGCGAGGGCTTCGACATGTTCGCCGTGATGATGGACGGCATCAAGGAGGAGTCGGTCGGCTTCCTGTTCAACCTCCAGGTCGAGGTCGAGGAGGAGGGCGACGAGGAGGCCGAGGCCGCGGAGGCGGCCGCGGCGGCAGAGGCCGAAGCGGTGGCCGAGGCCAAGGCGGCGCGCGTGCGGGCCAAGGGCCTCGAGGCGCCCAAGGCCCCGACGAACCTGTCCTACTCCGGTCCGGACGAGGTGGGCGAGGCGGCAACCGTCGGCGCGACCGCCACGGCCGAGGACGACGTGTACGCCGGGGTCGGCCGCAACGCCGACTGCCCCTGTGGCTCCGGCAAGAAGTACAAGAAGTGCCACGGAGCCCCCGGCGGCCCCACCGGCCTGACGACGAGAGTCAACGGCTGACCTGAACCACCGACCTGTCGCAGACTGACGCCGTGTGCGCGTCAGTTTGCGACAGGTCGCGGTCGTTGAGCGTCAGTCTGCGACAGGTCGACGCTCAGCCGAACTCGAGCGCGGTGCACTGCCAGCGGCCGGCCCGCACCTCGAGCCGTGCCGCCAGCGCCCGGTTGCGGGCGCCGTAGCGCACCCGCGCGCAGATCTCCACGGCGTCGTCGCTGACGAAGCAGGTGCGGACGTTCTCCACCTGCGGGCGCACCACCGGGCGGCGGCCGCGTCCCTGCCCCGCCCGGTGTACGCCGGCGCGCGCGACGACCCCGGCCCGGTAGGCCAGCTCCTGGTGGACCGCCGGGACCGTCCAGCGCACGAGCTGGGAGGCAGGCCGGTCGCCACCGACGACCTCGACGCACGCCTGGGCGAAGGTCATCGCCCAGCGTTGCAGGTCGCGGCGGGTGCTGGCCGCCACCGGCACCACGTCGGCGCCCTCGAGGGGTAGCGCCTCCGGCACCCACGGCGGACCGAGGTCGGGGGAGATGTCGAGCGCGAGCGTCCCCTGGATGCTCGAGGCGGCCGACCAGCCGACCCGTGGCCCCGGGAGGGGCGTGACGTTGTCGTGGAACGGTGACATCAGGCGTCCTTTCGTGGCGGGAGCCGCAGGAGGGTGCCGGGGCGGATCAGGTCGGGGTCGTCGCCGACGACCGCCCGGTTCGCGCGCCAGAGCCGGTCGCAGGCGCCGGCGATCGCTGCCGGGTCGGCGTCGGCGGGCAGGGACCGCGCGGCGAGGTCCCAGAGGGTGTCGCCGGCCCGCACCCGGACCTCCCCGGCCGGCGACGGATCGGCAGGGCCGGGTGACCGCAACCCGCCGGTGGCGCGGTCGGGCACCGGCAGGCCGGCCAGCACGGAGCGGTCCTCGCTCGGCCTGCTGTGCGCAGAGGCGACCCGGCCACCACCGTCGGCGATGAGGGACCCCGGCCGAGGGGGCTGCGGTCGCGGGGGCTGCGCCCGCGACCAGGGCGACCCCGCAGGCGGCCAGGACCAGCCGTCGCCAGGCCGCGGGGCAGACCCGGAGCGGAGCCCGCAGCCCGGTGGCCGCCTCGAGCAGCACCGCGGTCGTGGCCAGCCAGGCCCAGGCGAGGCAGCCCAGCAGCACCGCGGCGCAGCCGGTGGCCAGGACCGCGTCGAAGGGCACCCCGGCCCGGCCGGGGGCGGTGGCCAGGGCCGGGGCGTCGTGGAGGTCCGGCGCGAGCGCCCGGACCACGAGGGTGGCCGCGGCCGTGACGCCGAGCCAGACCACGCCGCAGCGGGGGAGCGACGCCCTGCCCGCCGTGTCATGTCGCCGAGTCAACATGTCCGAAGCCTTCGTTTGCTTGTGTTTGCTTCAGTCAAGGACCGTTCGAGGTCGGTGTCAATCGTTCGTCCACAGGTCGTTGACACCCCGCCGGGCGGCGTACAGGGTCGTCGCATGGCCTGGGAGGAGCGGCTCTTCGCCCTGTTCGACGACCTCGAGCAGCAGGCCGGCGCGCTGTTCGAGGCCGAGCGGGGCGAGGAGGTCGCCGAGCGGGCCCGGGCGGAGTACGCCGCGGTCGGGCTGGCCGCCCGGCTGATGGCCGGGGTCGGCGGCGAGGTCACGCTCGGGCTCGACGGCGTCGGTACGGTCTCCGGGCGGCTGGCCCGGGTCGCCGACGGCTGGTGCCTGCTGGCCGCGCCCGGTCAGGAGTGGGTGGTGCCGCTGCCGGCGGTCTCGGTGGCGCGCGGGCTTCCCTCGCGCGCGGTCCCCGAGGAGGTCTGGCCGGTCACCGCCCGCCTCGGGCTGGGCTCCGCGCTGCGCCGGGTGGCCGAGGAGCAGGGCGGGTGCCGGCTACGCCTGCGCGACGGCACGACGTACGACGCCCGGCTGGGGCGGGTGGGCCAGGACTTCGTCGAGGCCTGCGTGGGCGACCGCCGCGAGGCCGTCGTCGTCGCGTTCACGGCCCTGGCCGCGGTGCACCACGACGTGGGGCCGGGCTAGGTCGCCTCGATGTCGTACGGCGGCACCTCGCCGTCGGCGAGCGGGCGGAGGCCCGTGCGGCGCGGGGCCTCGTCCTCGTCGTCCTCCATCGCCTCCATGATGTGCTTGCGCACGATCGCGCGGGGGTCGAGGTCACGCAGCTCGAGGTCGCTGAACTCCGGGCCGAGCTCGGCGCGCAGGTCGTCACGCGCGGCGTTGGCGATGTTCCGCATCTGGCGCAGGAAGCGGCCGGCCTGACGGGCCAGGTCGGGCAGCCGGTCGGGCCCGAACACGAGCACGGCGACCAGGGCGATCACCGCCATCTCGGGCAGCCCGATGCCGAACACGGGTCAGAACCTGGAGGAGGGGGTCAGCCCGAGCTGCATGCCGGCGAGGTTGCGGCCGCGTCCGGAGAGTCCCTGCGCGATGCGGAGGAGCTCGTCGGCGGCGGGCGCGGTGGGGTTGGACTCGACGATCGGCTTGCCGGTGTCGCCGCCCTCGCGCAGGGTGAGGTCGAGCGGGACCCGGCCGAGCACCGCGACGTCGTACCCGAAGCGCTCGGACAGCGTGGCCGCCACCCGGTCGCCGCCGCCCGGACCCGAAGACCTCGAGCCGGTGCTCGGGGCCGCAGTGGGGGCAGGGCAGGAAGGACATGTTCTCGACGACGCCGACCACGCGCTGGTGCATCATCGAGGCCATCGTGCCGGCGCGCTCGGCCACCTCGGCGGCGGCCTCCTGCGGCGTGGTCACCACGACCACCTCGGCGTTGGGCAGGTGCTGGCCGAGCGAGATGGCGACGTCGCCGGTGCCCGGCGGCAGGTCGAGGAGGAGCACGTCGAGGTCGCCCCAGTAGACGTCGGAGAGCATCTGCACCAGGGCCCGGTCGAGCATCGGGCCACGCCAGGCGACGACCTGGTCGCGGCGCGGCTTGAGCATGCCGATCGAGATGACCGAGACGCCCGAGGCCGTGGGCACCGGCATGATCAGGTCCTCGACCTGGGTCGGGCGCTCGTCGCCGATGCCGAGCATGGCCGGCACCGAGTGGCCGTAGATGTCGGCGTCGACGATGCCGACCTTGAGGCCCTGCTTGGCCATCGCGAGCGCGAGGTTGACGGTGACCGAGGACTTGCCGACGCCGCCCTTGCCGCTGGCGATCGCGTAGACCTTGGTGAGCGAGCCCGGCTGGGCGAACGGGATCTCCCGCTGGGCCTGGCCGCCGCGCAGGTGCTCCTGCAGCCCGGCGCGCTGCTCGGCGGTCATCACGCCGAGCTCGAGCTGGACGCCGGTCACGCCGGGGACCGCGGAGACGGCGGCGGTCACGTCGCGGGTGATGGTGTCCTTGAGCGGGCAGCCGGCCACGGTGAGCAGCACCTTCACCGACACCGTGCCGTCGTCGGCGATGTCGACGGAGTCGACCATGTTCAGCTCGGTGATGGGGCGCTTGATCTCGGGGTCGTTGACGGTCGCGAGGGCGGCGTCGACCTGCTCGAGGGTGGGGGTGCTCATGATGCCCAAGCCTACGTGCTGCGCGTGACGCTCTGGCCCCCGGCGTCGTGGCCTTCCTCACGGTCCCCGTCGTGCTCCGGGGCCGCGGCCCGCTCGTCGAGGTCCTGGAGCAGACCGCGCAGCTCCGAGCGCAGGAAGTCGCGGGTGGTGACCTCGCCGACCGACATCCGCAGCGAGGCGACCTCGCGGGCCAGGAACTCCATGTCGGCGTGGGCCCGGGCGTTGGCCTGGCGGTCCTGCTCGGCGATCACCTTGTCGCGCGACTCCTGCCGGTTCTGGGCGAGCAGGATCAGCGGGGCGGCGTACGACGCCTGCAGGCTGAGCATCAGGGTGAGGAAGATGAACGGGTAGTCGTCCCAGCGCAGGTCCTTCGGCGCGAAGATGTTCCAGCCGACCCAGATGGCCACGAACAGCGTCATGTAGATCAGGAAGCGCGCGGTGCCCATGAACCGGGCGAACTGCTCGGCGAAGATCCCGAACACGTCCGAGTCGTACGTCGGCCGCCGGACCAGCGGGCGGCGCAGGTCCTGCGGGGTGTCGAGACGGGTACGGCGGGACTCAGCCACGGCTCACCCCCGGACGCGGTGCGCGGTCGCGCCAGTTCTCGGGAAGCATGTGGTCGAGCAGGTCGTCGACGGTGACCGCGCCGAGCAGGTGCCCGTTGTCGTCGACCACCGGCGCCGCCACCAGGTTGTACGTCGCCAGGTGGGCCGCGACCTCGTCGATCGAGGCCTGCGGGCGGAGGTTCTCCATGGAGTCGTCGAGGGCGCCGGCGACCAGGGTCGAGGGGGGCTCGCGCAGCAGCCGCTGGATGTGGGCCACGCCGAGGAACTTGCCGGTCGGGGTCTCCAGCGGCGGACGGCACACGTAGACCAGCGCGGCCAGCGACGGCGTCAGCTCGGGGTTGCGGACGTGGGCGAGCGCGTCGGCGATGGTGGCGTCCGGGCCGAGGATCACCGGCTCCGGCGTCATCATCGCGCCGGCGGTGTTCTCGACGTACGACATCAGCCGCCGGACGTCCTCGGCCTCCTCGGGCTCCATCAGCCCGAGCAGGGTGGCCGCGGTCTCCGGCGGCAGGTCGGCGATGAGGTCGGCGGCGTCGTCGGGCGACATCTCCTCCAGCACGTCGGCGGCGCGCTCGGAGTCGAGGTGCTCGAGGATCTCGACCTGGTCCTCCTCGGGCAGCTCCTCGAGGACGTCGGCGAGCCGCTCGTCGTCGAGGGCCGCGACCACGGAGCGGCGCCGCTCGGCGGGGAGGTCGTGGATCATGCTGGCCGCGTCGGCCGGCCGCATCTCCTGGATCGCGGCGAGCAGGTGGGTGGCGCCCTGGGCGGTCTCCTCGGCCTGGGCCAGGCCGGTGACCTCGCTCCACTCCACGACGTGGGTCTGGCCGCGGCGCCGGAAGCCGCGGCCCGGCTCCTGCAGCGCCACCCGGCTGAGCACCCAGTCGCGGGTGCGGGCCTGCTCCATGGCCACGTCGAAGACGGTGCCGGTGATGTCGGTGCCGCGGATGCCCACGGTCCGGTCGAGCAGCTGGCCGATCAGCAGCGTCTCGGTCGGCCGCTTCTCGAAGCGGCGCATGTTGAGCAGCCCGGTCGTGTAGACCTGCCCGCTGTCGATGTTGGTGACCCGGGTCATCGGCACGAAGATGCGGCGGCGCCCGAAGACCTCGGCCACCATCCCGAGCACCCGCGGCTGGCTGACCTCCGAGCGGAGGGCCACGACGAAGTCGCGGACCTTGGCCACCTGGTCGCCCTGGGGGTCGAAGATCGGCAGCCCGACGAGACGGGCTGCGAAGACGCGGGACGGGGCGGTGCTCACGTGGAGACACGTTAGCGTCTGGCGGCATGTCCCCAGCCGAGCTTGCCTTCGACATCGTCGACGTGTTCGCCGAGAAGTCCGTTCGCCGGCAACCAGCTGGCCGTCGTCCACGGCGCCGACGCACTGACCGACGCCCAGCGGCTCGCGGTGGCCCGGGAGTTCGGCTACTCCGAGACGACGTTCCCCTCGCCGGACACCGCCACGGCGTACGCCGTCCGCATCCTGACCCCGAGCATGGAGATCCCGTTCGCCGGCCATCCCACCCTCGGCACCGCCTGGGTGCTCCGCGAGCGCGGCGAGATCCACGACGGCCCGGTGACCCAGCAGTGCGCGGCCGGCGACGTGGGCGTCGCCTTCTCCGCCGACCGAGGTCGAGCTGACCGCCACGCCGCGCGACCTGGCCGGACCGCTGCCCGAGGCGGCCGTCCATGCGCTGCTCGCCGACCACGGCCTCGGACCCGACGACCTGGCGGGGGAGGCGTGGCTGGCCGGCTGCGGGCTCGACTTCGTGCACCTGCCGGTGACCGAGGAGGCGCTGGTCCGGGCCCGGCTCGGCACCCGCCCGGTCGCGTCGTACGACGGGCTCCCCGAGGTCGCGCGACCGGGGTCGACGGGCTCAACCTGGTCGCCCTGCGCTGCCGGTGGACCCGCTGCAGGTGCACGCGCGTGTGTTCGTGCCCGGGCCTGATCGGGGCCGAGGACGCGGCCACCGGGTCGGCCGCGGCCGGGCTCGGGATGGCGCTGGTCGCGCGCGGGGTGCTGCCCGACGGCGGCGCCTACGCGGTCCGGCAGGGCGTCGAGATGGGCCGTCCCTCGCGGCTGCTGCCGGACGGGTCGAGGCCGACGACGGCGTGGCCACCGCCTGCCACGTCGCCGGCCGGGTGCAGCCGATCGCGCGAGGGACGCTCCGGCACCGCCTGCATAGGATGCCTTGCACGGGGGTCCATCTGGTGGTCGGCAGGAGGGGCAGCGGTGCCGTCGACAGTCCTCGCCCACATCGGGCTGCCCAAGACCGGCACGACGTACCTCCAGGCCCTGCTCTACGCCAACGTCGACGCCCTGCGCCGCCAGGACGTCACGGTCGTCGGCAAGCACCGGCTGCACTACGACGCCGCCAGCGAGGTGGCCTCCGCGGACGGCGCGGCCCGGATGGCCACGACCATCGGCGACACGCTGCCCGGGTGCGAGCTGCACGTCGTCGTGACCCTCCGCGACATGGTCGCCGCCGAGCCGTCGGCCTGGCAGGAGTACGTCAAGAACGGTGGGGTGCTCGGCTGGCCCGACTTCTGTGCCGCGGCGGTCGCCGACCCGCCCGAGCTGCAACGGCGGCGCCGTGCCCGCCGGATGCTGTCGGTGTGGCCGGAGCTGGTCCCGCCGCAACGGATCCACGTGGTCACGGTGCCGCCGCCGGGCAGCCCGCGCGGCCTGATCCTCGAACGCTTCTGCCGCGTGCTCGGCGTCGACCCCGCCGCCCTGGACACGACCGAGCCGAGCTCGGCGCAACACCTCCCTCGACTTCGTGGCGACCGAGATGCTGCGCCGGGTCAACGCCCGCGAGCCGCGGCTGCCCGTGGAGGTGCAGAAGGGCGAGATCAAGAAGTTCCTCGCCAACGGGGTGCTCTCGCGGCGGGAGGCGAGCCTCAAGCCGGCACTCTCCGGTGCGGCACTGGAGCTCGCCCGGGGCGAGAACGCGTGGCTGGTGGAGACACTGCGCACCGGCGGCTTCGACGTGGTGGGTGACCTCGCCGACCTGCAGGGCGACCACCCCGACACTCCGGCGGCGTACGACCTGGACCCGGAGGACCTGCTCGAGGCGGCGGTCGAGGCGGTGGCCGTGCTGGCGCACCGTTCCTACGACCGGGGCAAGCAGCTGCGTCACCGGGCGCGGGAGAAGAAGGCGGCGGCGCAGGAGCCGGCGCGCAGCCCGCGCAGAAGCCGACGCGGCGGCTGCGCTGGAGGGGCAGGTAGCCGCACCGGCCGGGGAGAGTACGCTCCGGCCTGAGGATTTCCCCGGCCGCAGCCCGCACGGGCCGGCCCACCAACGTCAGGAAGAGAGCTCGCGTCGATGGCTTCCGTGTCGCGCGTCCGCGTGGACGACGACGGGATCTTCGCCGTCTCGCGGGGCGAGGTCGTCCTCGACGTCCTCTTCGACGACCGCCGCATCTGGTCGTTCTGGCTGGAGCGCGACGGCGAGGCCCGGCGACGGCGGGTACGCCGTGGCGTGGCCGGGGGCGTTGCGCCGCTTCCTGCAGGGTACGACGCGGCTCGCCCTGGTCGAGCACGTCTCCGGCGAGGTGGTGTTCGAGGAGGAGATGACGCTCGGCTCGGCCCCCGAGGGGACCCGGATCGCGGTGGTCAACAGCGAGGGCAAGCCGCTCGGCCTGGACAAGAGCAACCGTCTGGCCCAGACCTTCGACACGCGCAGCGACGAGCACGTGGCTCCGCTGCTGGACTCCATCGAGGAGGTGCTCGAGGCGCTCCGGTCCGCGGGCATCGACGCCTTCCCGGCGTACGGCACGCTGCTCGGCGCGGTCCGCGGCGGCAAGCTGATCGGCCACGACAGCGACGCGGACCTCGGCTACGTCAGCCAGCACACCCACCCGGTCGAGGTGGTGCGCGAGTCGTTCCGCATCCAGCGCCGGCTGGCCGAGATGGGCTACCGGATCAGCCGCTACAGCGGCGCTGCGTTCAAGGTCGACGTCATCGAGGCGGACGGCTCCGTGCGCGGCCTCGACGTCTTCGGCGGCTTCCTGCACGACGGCAACCTGATCCTGATGGGCGAGATCCGCACGCCGTTCGAGCGCGACTGGATCTTCCCGCTCGGCACCACCACGCTGGAGGGCCGCACGCTGCCGGCCCCGGCGAACACCGACAAGTTCCTCGCCGCGACGTACGGCCCGAGCTGGCGGGTCCCCGACCCGGCGTTCCACTTCGGCACGCCCCGCTCGACGCACCGCCGGCTCAACGGCTGGTTCCGCGGCACCCGCGTCAACCGCGAGGAGTGGGACCGGCACTGGTCCTCGGTGCACCGCCGCCGCGAGCCCCGGGTACGGCCCGAGCACGCTGGCCCGTCGCGCCCGCGAGCAGCAGCCCGACGTCACCGAGGTCGTCGACGTGGGCTGCGGCCGCGGCACCGACGCCCTCTGGTTCGCCCGCGAGGGCGTGCCGGCGATCGGCCTCGACTACTCGCCCAGGGGTTCGAGGCCGACGGCGGAGCTGGCCGCCGCGGACGGCGACCCGGCCGAGTTCCACGCGTTCAACCTGCTCGAGCTGCGCCAGGTGCTGGCGTGGGGTGCCCGCATCGCGGCCTCGCCCGGCCCGCGCGCCGTGATCGCCCGGCACGTCGCCGACGCGACCGACCGGGCGGGGCGCCAGCACCTGTGGCGCTTCGCCGAGATGGTGCTGCGCGACGGCGGCCGGCTCTACCTGGAGTTCCTCGTCCCCGGCGAGCAGGGCGCGACGTACGCCCGCCGGAACTTCCTCCACCCGCTCTCGCCCGAGCTGGTGATCAGCGAGCTCGAGGCCCGCGGCGCCACGGTCGTCGAGCGCGAGGACACGCACGTGGGCGGACGGCGCCGCCGTACCGCCGGCACCGAGAACGACGCGACCCGCGAGCCGGGTGGTCGTCGGATCTGTCGATTGGTGGTCGAATGGCAGGCATGAACATGCGTACGAAGCTCTCCCGCGGGGTGGCGAAGGTCCGCGACGCCGGGGGAGCCCGGGTGGACATGGTGAAGCTCGCGGCGCGGGTCAAGGAGCTCGAGGCCGAGGTCCAGGAGTGCCGCCAGCTCAACCTGCGTCTCGCCGAGCTGACCGACGTCGTCCAGGAGCTGCTGCTCCCCGTCGCCCAGCGCGACGAGGCGCGCGTCGCCGAGGTCATGGAGCGCTACACCAAGAACCTGGGCTGAGCCGGCGATGGCACGCCGGGTCGTCCTCCACGTCGGGTTGCCCAAGACGGGCACGACGTACCTCCAGTCGATCGCGTGGGCCAGCAAGCAGGCCCTGCGCGACCAGGGCGTGCTGCTGCCGGGCTTCGGCCCGCGCCAGCACCTGTGGGCCAGCTGCGTGGTCCGCGAGGAGCAGGGGATCGACCGCCGGCACCGCGACGCCCACCGGGCGTGGGCCGAGCTGACCCGGGAGGCGGCCGAGTGGCCGGGCACCGTCCTGATCAGCCACGAGTTCTTCGCCGGCGCCAGCGAGGAGCAGGTACGCCGAGCGCTGGCCGACCTCGGCAACGCCGAGGTGCACGTGGTGGTGACCGCCCGCGAGATCGTCGGGCTCGTCACCGCCCGCTGGCAGGAGTGGGTGAAGAACGGCGCGACCGGCCCGATCGACTCCTACCCGCCCGGTGAGGGCGGCGACCCCGGCGACGAGTGGGGCTGGGACACCAACGACCTGGCCGGCGTGCTGCGGCGCTGGGGGAGCACCCTGCCGCCCGCAGCAGGTCCACCTGGTCACGCTGCCCGGCCGCGACGAGCCCAAGGACGCCCTGTGGCGCCGCTTCGCCGGCCTGCTCGAGATCGACCCGGACACCGCGGACACCACCGCCTCGCGGCCCAACGAGTCGCTCGGCGTGGTCGAGGTCGAGCTGCTGCGCCGGATCAACCCCCACCTCGGGGAGTTCAGCTCCCCGGTCGACAAGGGCGTGTGGATCCGCGGCTACCTCGCCCAGGAGAAGCTGGTGCCGCGCAACGGCGAGCGTTTCTGGCCCTCGCCGGCCCGGGTCGCCGAGCTGCGCGAGCGCGGCGAGAAGGGCCTGGCCGAGATCGAGGCCGCGGGCTACGACGTGGTCGGCTCCCTCGACGTGCTCCGCACGCCCGCCGAGCTCGAGCCGCGCCGCCACCCCGACTCGGTCACGGACGCCGAGCTGGTCGAGGCCGCGGCCGGGACGATCGCGTCGATGATGGTCGACGTACGCCGCCAGCGGCGCCGGCTGCGCGCGCCGCAGGGGCCGACGCCGGTTCCGGTGCCGTGGCGCGGGTCCGGGCCGCCGTACGCCGTCGCCTGAAGCGCGACTGACAGCCCGGCCGGGCGTGACCTTCGTCATGCTCCACGGGTGCGCTCCGGGTGCCTAGACTCGGGGACGCTCGAGCCACCCACCTGGAAGGAATCCCATGCCGCGGCTTTGCGAGACCGACGGACTCACCGACATCCAGGAGGAGATCGTCAAGACCGTCCGCCAGTTCGTGAACGAGAAGATCATCCCGGTCGCCACCGAGCTCGAGCACAAGGACGAGTACCCCACCGAGATCGTCGAGGGCCTCAAGGAGCTCGGCATCTTCGGGCTGATGATCCCCGAGGAGTACGGCGGCCTCGGCGAGTCGCTGCTGACCTACGCGCTGGTGGTCGAGGAGATCGCGCGGGGCTGGATGAGCGTCTCCGGCGTCATCAACACCCACTTCATCGTGGCCTACATGCTGATGCAGCACGGCACCGACGAGCAGAAGCAGAAGTACCTCCCCAAGATGGCCACCGGCGAGGTCCGCGGCTCGTTCTCGATGTCCGAGCCCGGCGCTGGGCTCCGACGTCGCGGCGATCAAGACCAAGGCCGTCAAGGGCGAGGACGGCGGCTACACGATCACCGGCCAGAAGATGTGGCTGACCAACGGCGGCTCGTCCAACCTGGTGGCGGTGCTGGTGAAGACCGACGAGGGTGCCGACTCGGTCTACAAGAACATGACGACCTTCCTGGTGGAGAAGGAGCCGGGCTTCGGGGAGACCGCCCAGGGCGTCACCATCCCCGGCAAGATCGAGAAGATGGGCTACAAGGGCGTCGACACCACCGAGGCGATCTTCGAGGGCCACCGGATCTCCGCCGACCAGATCCTCGGCGGCGAGCCCGGCAAGGGCTTCTACCAGATGATGGACGGCGTCGAGGTCGGCCGCGTCAACGTCGCCGCCCGCGCCACCGGGGTGGCCAACCGGGCCTTCGAGCTCGGCATCGCCTACGCCCAGCAGCGCGAGACCTTCGGCAAGAAGATCGCCGAGCACCAGGCGATCCTGTTCCGGCTCGCGGAGATGGCGACCAAGGTCGAGACCGCCCACGCGATGATGGTCCGCGCCGCCCGCCAGAAGGACTCCGGCCAGCGCAACGACGTCGAGGCCGGGATGGCGAAGTACCTCGCCGCGGAGTACTGCAACGAGGTCGTCGAGGCGTCGTTCCGCATCCACGGCGGCTACGGCTACTCCAAGGAGTACGAGATCGAGCGGCTCTACCGCGAGGCCGCGTTCCTGCTCATCGGCGAGGGCACCGCCGACATCCAGAAGATGATCATCGGCCGCAGCCTGCTCAAGGACTACCAGCTGCGCTGAGCAGGGCTCAGGCCGTCTTCCACTGCCAGGAGTCGATGACGGTGCTGATCACCTCGTTGCGCTTGGCCTCGGGGACCTCGCGGCTGAACGAGAAGGTGATGATGGCGAGGTTGCCGTCGTCGGTGATCGCGGCGTACTGCTCGAGGAAGTACTTCGTGGCACCGAGGGCGGCCGGGGCGCGGTGGTGGATCGCCTCGACGCCGGCGATCTCGGTGTGCGGCAGCACGTCGAGGTCGCCCTTCTTCACGAGGTTCGCGAGCTGGTCGGGGACCGTCGCCTCGAGCTGGTCCAGGGTGGCCGTGCCGACCTGGTTGTAGCCCACGTTGAGGTTGTCGGCGAAGCCGTCGTCGGGCTCGGCCTCGGCCGCGGCGGTGTCGATCGTCGCCTGCAGCTTCTTGGCCTGCTTCGTGGTGTCCTTCCAGCCGTCCGGCAGGTCGTAGGCGTAGCCGGCGCCGATCATGTCGCCGTCGAGGGTGGTCTGGCTCCGCGGACTCGGACTCGGTGGCGGACTCCGACTCCGACGGGCGAGGCGGTCGAGCTGCCCGGGTCGCCGGACTTCGAGCCACTGTCGGAGTCGTCGCCGCAGGCGGCCAGCGCCAGGGTGCTGATCAGGAGCGTCGCGGTGAGGCCGGCGAGGCGGCCGGTCGTGCGGGTCATCTGCATGTCTCCTCGGGAGGGGTCAGGTGCGGCGGCGGGTCAGGCCCAGCGCCAGGAGGTCAGGATGGAGTCGATCTGCGCGCGGCGCTCGGCCTCGGGGCGGTCCTGGTCGACCGCGAACGACACCGAGAACAGCTGCCCGTCGTGCTCCACGGCGTACTGCTCGAACCAGAAGGTGACGCCGCCGGTGGTCGCGACGCCGCCGACGTGCGCGGAGTCCTCGTCGGCCACGGTGGTGCGCGGCAGGATGGTGAGGTCGTCGACCATGAACTTCAGCTCGCCCGGCGCGGCCGTCTCGTAGGCCTCGAGGGTCAGGCCGGGGATGAGGACCACGTTCATGTTGTCGCGGATGCCCTCCACGCCGGTGAGGGGCTCGCCGGCGGCGGTGTTGAGCATCGGCTGCGACTTCTTCATCGCGGTGCTGATGTCCTGCCAGCCGTCCGGGCACCGCATAGGTGTAGCCGTCGCCGGAGATCGACAGGCCGGAGGCGGGGCCTCGGTCGGGGCCGGCTCGGTGGAGGGGTTCTCCGCCGGCTCCGTCGTGGGCTCGTCGGTGGTTGCCTCGGTGGGTGACTCGGTGCGCCGTGGATGTCCGGTCGCCACGGCCACGTCGCCCATGGTCGCCGCGTCGCCGCCGGAGTCGTCGGCACAGCCGGCCAGCGCCAGGGGCGAGAGGAGGACGGCGGCGAGCGCATGGGCGGTTCGGGTCACGCAGAGAAGTTACCCCGAGCACCCTCGGATCAACCGCGGGATCCGGAGAGTGCCGAAAGACCGTGGCCAAAGCGTCACCGACTTTGACAGGGTGGGGTCTCCGACGACCGAGGAGGCTCCATGACGGACGCGAGCGATGCCAACGCCGACCTGAAGGCGAAGATGCGCGAGGCGCTCGACAAGAAGAACAAGGCCAACCACCCGTCGGAGTCGGACGGCCACAGCCACGGCGCCGAGAAGGCGCACGGCCCGGAGGTCTCCGGCGGGGCGGCACCGAAGATGCACCGCCGCAAGGCCGGTGGTGGCGGTTCCTGAGCGACGAGTGGCGGGGTGGGTGTGCCCGGCGCGGTGTGGGACATCCCACGGCGCCGGGCATTCCCATGCCCGGGGCGCTTCGGCCACGATGGGCCCGGGTCCCCGAGAGCCGGGAGGCCCGTGGAGCCGAGGAGTGAGTCGTGCAGTTCGGTCGCAGCTACGAGGAGTTCGAGGTCGGGGCGACGTACAAGCACTGGCCCGGCAAGACCGTCACCGAGTTCGACGACCACATGTTCTGCCTGCTCACGATGAACCACCACCCGTTGCACCTCGACACGCACTACGCCGGGGAGACGACGCAGTTCGGCAAGAACGTCGTGGTCGGCAACTACGTCTACTCGATCCTGCTCGGCATGAGCGTCCCCGACATCTCCGGCAAGGCGATCGCCAACCTCGAGATCGAGTCGCTGCGCCACGTCGCGCCGACCTTCCACGGCGACACGCTGTACGGCGAGACCACCGTGCTCGACAAGTGGGAGTCGAAGAGCAAGGACGACCGGGGCGTCGTCCACGTGGAGACGATCGGCTACAACCAGGACGGCAAGGTCGTGTGCATCTTCCGCCGCAAGGTGATGGTGCCCAAGGACAGCTACCTCGAGGCACGCGGCGGCGAGCAGCCCGGCCGGCCGGTGCCGCAGCCGGACAAGAACTGGCCCGGCGCCTGATGGTTTCACTAGGTACCTAGTGAAACTCGCGCTTACCGTGCGAAACATCGCGAGGTAAGCGCCAGTTTCACTAGGTAACGTGTGAAACCAACAGCCGCAACTTCACGGCCGGGGTGCACTGACCGCGCGGTCGCCCGGCACGAACGCCTTCGCCAGCGGCAGCAGGAACAGGATCAGCACCATCGGGACGGCGAAGCCGATCCGCAGCGAGTCGGCGCCGACCAGACCGGTGAGCACCGCGCCGAGCAGCGCCCCGACGTAGTTGAACTGGTTGAACCGGCCGATGACGACGTCGACACGCGCCTGCCGCACCGCGGCGGGCACGTCGTCGCCGCCGGCGATCCGGGCGGCGGCGGAGAAGCTGAGCGGGGCGATCACCGCGACGCCGAGGCCGAGCAGGGTGAAGCCGAGGACCGCCACCGGCCAGGCCGGTGCGGTGACGACGACGGCGCAGCGACGCGGACGCGACCACCGCCCCGGCCCGCAGCACGCGGACCGTGCCGTGGCGCAGCACCAGCCGGTCGCCGGCCAGCCGCATCACCAGGGTCGCCGCGAGGTAGGGGAAGGTCGCCAGCGCGACCCAGCGCTCGGGGGTGGGGAAGGTGTTGTCGAGGTACGTCGGTCCCCACGTGGTCGCCGCGGTGTCGACCATGTAGAAGAGCACCATCGCCAGGCCGACCAGCACGATCGGGCGCCACGGCACCTCCACGCCCGCGGTGTCGGGCTCGCCGACGCGCGGCAGGAACGGCCCGGCGGCCACCACCAGCGGCACCGCGCAGGCCAGCGCGGCCAGCCACAGGTCCGGCTGGAGGAGCGTCAGACCGGCGCCGACCAGGCCGCCGAGGGTCCACGCCCCGTGGAAGGACGGCAGGATCGGGCCGGCCGTAGCGGTGCTCGATCGCCACCGCCTGCATGTTGCCGGCCGCGTCCACCACGCCCAGCCCCACGCCGTACGCCGCCAGGGCCGCGACGAAGACGGGGAACGCCGGTGCCAGGGTCACCACCGGGACCGCCACCGTGATCAGCACCAGGCCGGCGCGCAGCACGAGGGCGCTGTGCCGCCGGCGGGCGAGCAGCTCGGCGATCACCGAGCCGACGCCGGCCAGCAGCACCATCATCAGCAGCAGCACGGACAGGCCGGCCTCGCCGAGGTCCCACGTCTCCTGGATCACCGGGAGCCGGGTGGTCAGGCTGATGAAGACCAGTCCCTGGGCCAGGAACGCCCCGGCGGTGGCCGCCCGGGCGCGGCGGTCGTCGCGACCGGGCGTCTGCACTCATGGGCGCGAGCATGGCACGTCGCGTGCCAGAGTGGCGCCATGACCGAGCAGACCCGCGAGCTGTGGCTGGTGCGCCACGGCGAGACGGAGTGGAGTCGCGACCACCGGCACACCTCGACCACCGAGCTCCCGCTGACCGAGCACGGCGTCGAGGTGGCCACCTCCCTGGGGGGCCGGCTGGACCCGACGATGTTCGGCGTCGTGCTCACCAGCCCCCGGCAGCGCGCCCGGGAGACGGCCCGGCTGGCCGGCTTCCCGGAGGCCGCAGGTCGACGAGGACCTCGCCGAGTGGGCCTACGGCGACTACGAGGGCGTCACCACGGCGACGATCCGCGAGACCGTCCCCGGCTGGTCGGTCTGGACCCACCCGACCCCGGGCGGCGAGAGCGCCGACGAGGTGGGGGAGCGGCTCGACCGGGTGGTCGACCGGGCCTCCCGGCTGCCCGGCCGCACCCTGATCTTCGGGCACGGCCACGCGCTGCGGGTGCTGACCGCACGGTGGCTCGGGCTCCCGGTCGGCGACGGCCGGCTGTTCCGCCTCGACACCGCGACGGTGTCCGTCCTCGGCTACGAACGCGACACCCGGGTGATCCTGCGCTGGAACGCCTGATCCGCCGGGCCGGACGGGTCCTTGACCGGGTGCGGGGCAGGCGCGACCGTTGACCCATGTCGCTGGAGCCGCAGTGTCCGCGCTGCCCGTCGCCGGTCACCGGGTCCGAGGGGGTGTACACCTGCGCCGACCACGGCCCGATCACCCCGCTGTGGCGCGCCCGCGCGGCGTCGTACGACGCGTTCGGCGAGCACCTGGAGCGGGCCGACGGCTTCCCGACGTACGTCCCCTGGCCGATGAACCCCGGCTGGGAGGTCACCGACTTCGGCGTGGTCGACGGGGGCTCGCCCCGGGCCGACGGTGACCTGCGTCGCGGGCCCGACGCCGCTGGACGGCCCGGTCGAGCTGGTGGTGGTGAGCGAGGAGCCCGGCACCGGCCTGGGCGCCCGCTGCGCCGGCACCCTGCACTCCGACCCCGGTGCCCAGATCGCGTCGTCCCGGCCGAGCGCCAAGATCCGGGTCGGCCCGCAGACGATCGCGCTGTGGACGATCTCCACCTCCGACGCCGACAGCAACCTGGACCGCAGCGTCTTCGCGGGGGAGGCGAGCGGGCGCTGGCTGTGGCTGGTGCTGCGCCCCGCCTCGGCGATGCTGCTGCTGGCCGACGAGTGGATCCTCTCCGACGCCGCCGAGCTCGGGCCGCAGCTGCTCGAGCTGTCCTTCGGCGGCCACCCGCCGGCCTGGTGACCCGGTCGCCGGTGCGTGCGTCCGGGCCGGCGGTCGAGGAATCAGTCCCGGGAGCGGGCAGGCCCTAGGCTGCGCTGGTGCGCATCGATCTCCACACGCATTCGCGCGCCAGCGACGGCACCCAGACCCCGACCGAGCTGGTCCGCGCCGCGAAGGCGGCCGGGCTGGACGTCGTCGCCCTCACCGACCACGACACCAGCGCCGGCTGGGACGAGGCCACCGCCGCGGCGTACGACGTCGGCATCACGCTGGTGCAGGGGATGGAGATCAGCGCCCGGATCGTCGCCGGCCCCGGCGTGCACCTGCTCGGCTACCTCCCGGACCCGACGTACCCGCCGCTGGTCGAGGGGCTGCGCGCTCGTCCTGGACGGGCGCAACGACCGGGTGCCCCGGATCCTCGACGCGCTGCGCGAGCACGAGGTCGACCTGACCCTGGACGACGTGCACGCCGTGGCCGGCGAGCCGGCCGCGATCGGCCGCCCGCACGTCGCCGACGCGATGGTCGTCGCCGGCGTGGTCCGCGACCGCGACGAGGCCTTCGCCGACTGGCTGGGCTGGGGCGGCAAGGCGTTCGTGCCGCGGTACGCCGCGTCCGTCGACGACATGCTGGCCGCGATCACCGGGGCCGGCGGAGTGGCCGTCATCGCGCACCCGTG
Organism: uncultured Actinomycetota bacterium; assembly: GCA_963721775.1. Taxonomy (GTDB): domain Bacteria; phylum Actinomycetota; class Actinomycetes; order Propionibacteriales; family Nocardioidaceae; genus Nocardioides. The sequence continues at coordinate 113,309 of CAVRMH010000049.1, forward strand.
GGGCCGGGTCGACCACGGTCCCGACGGCGGGGCGCTGGGGGAGGCGACCATGGCCCGGCTCAAGGAGCTCGGGCTCGACCGGCATCGAGGTCGACCACCAGGACCACGCGGCCGCAGGCCCGCGCGTGCGCTGCGCGGCGATCGCCCGCAACCTCGACCTGGTCGTCACCGGGTCCAGCGACCACCACGGCGACGGCAAGGTCGACCACGACCTCGGCTGCAACACCACCGACCCCGACGAGTACGCCCGGCTGCTGGAGCGCGCCGCGGCCGCCTCCGCCGCCTCGGGACGTGAGACGCCGCAGGTGGTGGTCCCGTGAGCGGGGCCTCGACCTGGTGCTGCTCACGGAGGTCTTCGTCACGCTGTTCGTGATCATGGACCCGCCCGGCACGATCCCGGTCTTCCTGTCGCTGACCCAGGGACGCTCGCCGGCGACGATCCGCCGGGCCGCCTGGCAGGCGGTCGCGGTGTCGTTCCTCGTGATCACGGTCTTCGCGTTCTTCGGGCAGGGGATCCTGCGCTACATGCACATCTCGATCCCGGCCCTCCAGGGCGCGGGCGGGCTGCTGCTGCTCCTCATCGCGCTGGAGCTGCTCACCGGCAACGAGAAGGAGCCGAGCGCCAGCCAGGACGTCAACATCGCGATGGTGCCGCTGGGTACGCCGCTGCTCGCCGGGCCCGGCGCGATCGTCGCGGTCATGCTCTTCGTGCAGCGGGTGGACTCCTTCGGCACGTTCTCCGCGGTGGCGCTGGGGATCGTGCTCATGCACGGGACGCTGTGGCTGGCGATGCGCTTCTCGGTGAACATCCTCAAGGTCATCCGCGAGAGCGGGGTCCTGCTGGTCACCCGGATCGCGGGCCTGCTGCTGTCGGCGATCGCCGTGCAGATGATCGCCGACTCGGTGCGCGCGTTCGTCTCCGGCGAGGGCTGAGCCCGGCTACCTCCGGCCCATGCCCTGGGCGCGCTGCAGCAGCGACCGCGGGACGGTCCGCGACAGCCGGGCGATCACCTTGTAGCGCTTGCTGGGGATCGACATCGCCTTGCCCGCGTCGAGGTCCTCCAGCGCCTCGCGCACCAGCCGGTCGGCGTCGAGCCACAGGAAGGACGGTGCCGAGCCGCGCGAGACCTCCATCCGCTGGTGGAACTCGGTCTTGGTGAAGCCCGGGCAGAGTGCCATCACGGTCACCCCCTGCCCGGCGTACTCGGTGTGCGCCCAGGCGCTGAAGGAGTTCACCCACGCCTTCGCGGCGCTGTAGGTCCCGCGGGGCAGGAACGCCGCGACGCTCGAGACGTTGACGATGCCACCGTGGCCGCGCTCGGTCATCGGGCCCAGGGCGGCATGGCTGAGCCGCAGGACGGCGGTGACCAGCACGTCCAGCATCTGCACCTCGGCCTCGATCGGGTTGTCGAGGAACCGCTTCTTCAGCCCGAAGCCGGCGTTGTTGACCAGCAGGTCGACCGGCCGGTCCCGGTCGGCCAGGCGCGCCGCCACCGCGGCCACCCGGGCCGGGTCGCCGAGGTCGGCGGGCAGCACCTCCACGCGTACGCCGTGGGCCGCGCGCAGCTCCTCGGCGACGGCCTGGAGCCGGGCCTCGTCGCGGGCGACCAGGACCAGGTCGTGGCCGCGGGCGGCGAGCTGGACGCAGAACTCGTGGCCGATGCCGGCGGTGGCGCCGGTGACCAGGGCGGTCCCGGCGGCGGGGGACGGCGTGGGTGCGGGAGACATGCTGCCCAGCAAACAGGTGCCTGCACGCCGTGGGCAACCCGGTCGGGCATGATTGGACCCGATGACTACCACGCTCGCGGTCGCCAACCAGAAGGGTGGCGTCGCCAAGACGACGACGGTGGCCTCCCTCGGTGCCGCGCTGGCCGAGCTGGGCCACAGCGTCCTGCTGGTCGACCTGGACCCGCAGGCGTGCCTGACCTTCTCCCTGGGCATCGACCCGGAGGACCTCGAGCTGTCGATCCACCACGTGCTCACCAAGGGCCTGGACCCGGCCGAGGTCATCATCGCCACCGACGACGGGGTCGACCTGCTGCCGGCCACCATCGAGCTGGCCCGGGCCGAGGCCGACCTGCTCACGCGCACCGGGCGCGAGCACGTGATCAAGGGCGCGCTCGAGGACCTTGCCGAGGCCGGGCGCGACTACGACTGGGTGCTGCTGGACTGCCCGCCGTCCCTGGGCGTGCTCACCGTGGCCGCGCTCACCGCCGCCGAGGGCGTGCTGATCCCGCTCCAGTGCGAGACGCTCTCGCACCGCGGCGTCGGCCAGCTGCTCGACACCGTGCACGACGTACGCCGCTTCACCAACCGCGGGCTGGTGGTGTGGGGCGTGCTGCCCACGTTGTACGACGGGCGGACCAACCACGCGCGCGCCGTGCTGGAGAACATCTCCGAGACCTACGAGCTCGAGGTCATCGAGCCGCCGATCCCCAAGACGATCAAGTTCGCCGAGGCGCCGGCCGCGGGCCGGTCGATCCTGGCGACGAACCGCCGCAGCAAGGGTGCGCTGGCCTACCGCGAGGTGGCCGCCAACCTGGTCGCCCGCTCCGGTGTGAAGCCCGAGAAGCGGACGTGAGTCGCAGCGTGAGCCGCCACCGCGCCGACGTACGCCCGCGCTACGGCCGGATCGTCGTCCTGGCGGCCTCGGTCCTGGTGACCGGCACGGCGGTGCTCGGTGGCATCGGCCTGCTGCCCGGCGAGGCGGGGCCGGAGCCGGCCCGCGCGGCGTCCGGCGAGTCGGGGAACGTCCTCACCTCCGACGTGGTCACCGGCCAGGCCTCCGCCCGCGCCACGAAGACCGCCCCGGCCGACGACGCGCCCACCGTCGAGGTGCCGGACGACGCCACGGCGGAGGAGGGCGCGGACACGACGCCCCCGACCCGCGAGGAGCAGGAGGTCGCGCGCGGCGACGAGTCCCGAGCCCGGGCCGCGCTGCTGACGGCGCCGGCCGGATCCGGGTCCGGGCGCCGCGTGGTGTTCAGCGAGGACCTGCAGCGGGTCTGGCTGGTCGACCGGGACGGCTCGGTCGCAAGGACGTACCTCGTCTCGGGATCGGTCTCCGACAACCTCGACCCCGGCACGTACGCCGTCTACTCACGCTCGGAGCGGGCGTGGGGGATCGACGACTCCGGCACCATGAAGTGGTTCGTGCGGTTCACCCGCGGCGACAACGCCGCGATCGGCTTCCACGACATCCCCGTCGATGACGGCGTCCCGCTGCAGACGGTCGCCCAGCTCGGCACGCCGATGTCCCACGGCTGCATCCGCCAGAAGGAGGCGGACGCCAAGGCGTTGTGGGACTTCGCGCCGATCGGGACGACCGTCGTCGTCGTCTGACGCCCGCGTCACGGCGGCCGGACCGGGTCAGTCGGACTTCGCGTGCTGGGCTGACGGTCTCGCCACTGCGGGTGCGGGTGCGGCTCCGGTTGCGGTTGCGCCGGCGCGGGGCGCCCTCGGACTTCTCGGCGCCCTGCTCGGAACGCCCGCCCTCGGAACGCCCGCCCTCGGACCGCCCGCCCTCGGACCGGCCGCCGGACGAGCGACGCTCGCCACCGCGTCCGCCGGAGCGGCCGCCGCCGCGACGCTCCTCCTGCGGCTTCTTCTCCACCGGGGCCGGGTCGACGATGCGGCCCTTGGTGCCGGCCGGGATGCCCTGGTCGTGGAAGAGGTGCTCGGAGGTGGAGTAGGTCTCCTGCGGCTCGTCGAAGGGCAGGTCGAGCGTCTTGTTGATCATCTTCCAGCGGTGCAGGTCCGCCCAGTCGACGAACGTGATCGCGATGCCCGAGGCGCCCGCGCGGCCGGTGCGGCCGATCCGGTGGACGTAGGCCTTGTCGTCCTCGGGGCAGGTGTAGTTGATGACGTGGGAGACGCCGGCGACGTCGATGCCGCGAGCGGCGACGTCGGTGGCGACGAGCACGCGCAGCTTGTCCTCGCGGAACTTCGTCAGCGCCTTCTCGCGGGCCACCTGCGCCATGTCGCCGTGCAGCGGGCTGGCCGAGAAGCCGCGCTCGGCCAGGTCGTCGGCGACGCGCTGGGCCTGGCGCTTGGTGCGGGTGAAGACGATGACCTTGCCGGCGTCCTCGGCCTGCAGCACGCGGCCGATGATCTCGGGCTTGTCGAGGTCGTGGGCCTGGTAGATGAACTGCGCGGTGGCCGGGACCATCGTGGTGTCGTACGACGACTCCGCGCGGATGTTCATCGGGTGCCGCATGTGCGTGCGGGCCAGGGCCACGATCGCGGAGGGCATGGTGGCCGAGAAGAGCATCGTCTGGCGGGTCTCGGGCGTCATCGACAAGATGCGCTCGACGTCGGGCAGGAACCCGAGGTCCAGCATCTCGTCGGCCTCGTCGAGGACCAGCGCGTGCACGTGCGAGACGTCGAGGGCGCGGCGGTTGCACAGGTCGATCAGGCGGCCGGGGGTGCCGACGACGATGTCGACGCCCTCCTTGAGCGTGTCGAGCTGGGTGTCGTAGCCGACGCCGCCGTACACGGTGAGGACCCGGAGGCCGAGGTCCTTGCTGGCGAGGTGGAGGTCGTTCGAGACCTGCAGCGCGAGCTCGCGCGTCGGGGCGACGATCAGCGCCTGCGGCTTGCCCTGCGGGAGGTCGGCGTACGCCGGGTCGTCCTTGGTGACGCTGCGCTGGAGGACCGGGATGCCGAAGGCGAGGGTCTTGCCGGTGCCGGTGCGGGCCTGACCGATGAGGTCGGTGCCCATGAGGGCGACGGAGAGGGTCATCTCCTGGATGGCGAAGGGGGTCACGATGCCGGCGCGCTCGAGCGCGTCGCAGATCTCGGGGAGGACCCCGAGCTCACGGAAAGTGGTCACGATGTTCTGTTCTCTTCCTGACGAAGTGGACCGTGCGGCCGACTCCGGAGGATTCGAACCGCGCACATGCGTCGACTCCGGCTCCGCGGACAGGACGCCCTCGGGCGGTGTCGAAGGGTGCAACCGCGGTCTCTCTGCCGCGGCACGCTCGTGCCAGTCTATCGGTACGCTGCGGCCATGACTGAATCCCCGGAGAACCCGCCGCCCTCTCCGGTGGGCGTCGCGTTCGCCGACCCGTCCTACCTCGCAGCCGTCGTCGACCTGCTCGGCGCCATCGCGTACGGCGAGGTCTCGGCGTTCGAGCGGCTGGCCGAGGACGCCAAGCTGGCCCCGACGCTGGAGGACAAGGTGGCGCTGGCGGCGATGGCGTCGGCGGAGTTCGGTCACCTCGCCCGGCTCCGGGAGCGGCTCACCGAGCTCGGCGCGGACCCGTTCGCGGCGATGGCGCCGTTCGTGAAGCCGATCGACGACTTCCACGAGCACACCGCGCCCTCGAGCTGGCTCGAGGGGCTGGTCAAGGCGTACGTCGGCGACGGCCTGGCCCGCGACTTCTACCGCGAGATCGCGGCGCTGCTCGACGTGGAGACCCGCGACCTGATCCTGGAGTCGCTGGACAGCACCGCGCACAGCGAGTTCGCGGTCGACCGGGTGCGGCGGGCGATCGCCGCCGACCACCGGGTCGGAGGGCGGCTGGCGCTGTGGGGCCGGCGGCTGATGGGTGAGGCGCTGTCGCAGGCGCAGCGGGTGGCCGCCGAGCGGGACGCGCTGTCCGCGCTGCTGGCCGGGGGAGTGGACCGCCCCGGGATGGACCTCGCCGCGCTCGGCCGGATGTTCAACCGGCTGACCGAGCGGCACGCCCAGCGCATGGAGGACCTCGGCCTGTCGGCCTGAGCGGGCCCGTGGGGGCGAGCTCGTCCGCGACCTTCAGGCGCGCCGCAGCCGCCCGAGCACGGCCGCGACCGCGGTGACGATCACCGCGGCGGCGGCCACCTGCCAGCCGTGCCGCCACCAGTCGACGCCGGGCGTGCTCGGCCGGAAGAACAGGTCGTAGAGCCAGTCGCCGGCCATCATCCCGCCGATGCCGCAGAGCACGGTGACCCACAGCGGCACGCTCGCGCGGCCCGGGGCGAGGATCTTGCCGAGCACCCCGACGACGGTCCCTCCGATGAGGGCCCACAGCCAGGTGCTGACCACGGGTGGGACCTCCGGGTCAGGAGCGGAAGCCGACGTGTCCCGCGGTGCCGGTGCCGATCTCGATGTAGGCGATGCGCTCGCCGGGAACCAGCACGCGCCGTCCCTTGGTGTCGGTGAGGGCGAGGACGCCCTCGCTGGAGACCGCCTCGGTGACGAGCTTCTCGACCGCCTCGGCGCCCTCGTCCGTCTCCACGACCAGCTCGCGGGCCGCGTGCTGGATGCCGATCTTGACCTCCATGGAAGTCCTCTCTCTGTCTGTTCGGGGTGTGCCGGTCATGCGTCGTTGGTCAGTCGGCGCGCGGATAGCCGCGGATCCCGCGCCAGGCCAGCCCGGCGATGAGGGTCGCGGCGTCGTCGCGCGTCATGTGCGCGCCGTCCGCCAGCCAGTAGCGCGCGCTGACCTGGGCCATGCCGACCAGGGAGACGGCCAGCAGCCGGGAAGCCTCGTCGGGCAGGTCGGTGTCCTCGTGGATCACCGTGGCGATCATCGCGGAGCACTCGCGGGTGACCCGGTCGACGTGCTCGCGGACCGCGGGGTCGTTGGTCAGGTCGGACTCGAAGACCAGGCGGAACGCACCGGACTCGCCGGCCACGTAGTCGTAGAAGACCGTCATCGCCGCGGCGACCCGCTGCTTGTTGTCGTCGGTGGAGTCCAGGGCGCGTCGGCAGTTCTCGATGATCGTGTCGCACGAGACGTCGAGCAGCGCGAGGTAGAGGTCGAGCTTGCCCGGGAAGTGCTGGTAGAGCACGGGCTTGGAGACGCCGGCGCGCTCGGCGATGTCGTCCATGGCGGCGGAGTGGTAGCCCTGCGCCACGAAGACCTCGAGCGCGGACTCGAGCAGCTGGGCACGGCGGGCCTTGCGCGGCATGCGGCCGCCGCGCGGACGGGCCTCGTCCAGTTCCTGACCTGCGGTCACGTGGTGCTCCTCCGGTGGTGCTGGGGTGGATCTCCGGGCCTCGGGACCCGGCTGGAAGCCTACCCGCACGACAGGAGGGGCCCCGCGGACGAGGCCCCTCCTGGTCATGCGTGTTGTCGCGGGTGGTGCCGCGACGTCCGTGCGGCGGCGGTCAGGGGTTGACCACCTGCACGGTCAGGACGTTGCCGTCCTGGGCCGTCACGGTCGCCTTCACGCCGTGCCCGGCCACCTTCACCGACCCCTGCGGGTTGGCGGCGCTCCAGTACGCCTCCGGGTTCGTGTCGTCGAACGTCGGCTTCGCCGCGCTCGCCGGGGCACACGCGTCGTACGTCGTGTAGCCCGCCGCGGAGGAGTCCGCCACCTGCTTGTGCAGGCACACCGGATCGGTGGGCTGCAGGCCGAAGGTCGCGTCGAACGGCTGCCGCCGGTTGGTCGGCTTGGTGCCGTCGCCGAAGACCAGCGGCTCCGGCCGGGCGTCGACGACCATCGCGTAGCCCGCACCCGGGTGCGCGCTGACGTTGTTGTCGGCGTACGTGTTGTCGACCATCCAGACGAGCATGCCGTCCTGGAACGGGAAGTGCTCGACCCAGTTCGGGCGGGTGACCGCCTCGGAGAACTGGTACGGCCCGACCTGGAGCGTCGAGTCGTAGCCGACGTAGGCGCGGTTCTCGAGCAGGTAGTAGCGGGTCGCGGACTTGGTCTCCGAGCCGGTCGAGATCGTCCAGCCCTTCGCGGTCCACCCGTTGGTGCCGTTCTCCGCGCCGTCGGTGAACGTCGAGGCGGGGCTGCTGCCCTTGACCACGATGTTGTCGAGGAACGCGCCGGCCTCGTTGACGCCGCCGTCGGTCTGGTAGCGGAACCGGAACAGCGACGCCTTGCCGTTGGGCGCGTAGGCGTAGCGCTTCGACGTCCATCCCTTGGAGGCGCCGTCGGTGGGCTGGCCGACCTGGACCCAGGTGGCGCCGTTGTCGAGGGAGTACTCCCCGTACAGGAAGTCGTACCCCGCCTCGATCTGCCACCAGGCGTCCGCGGTGACGACGACCCGGCTGGAGGCCGGCACCGAGCGGGTCAGCGTGTTGTTCAGCTGGTCGCCACGACCGGAGTACCACGCGTGGGTGCCCTCGGGCGGGGTCGTGTAGTCGTTGGTCGACACCGCGTTCGGGAGGTTCACCTTGATCGCCTGGTCGGCGCCGTCGTAGGTGTGCTGCGACGGGCCGAGCGTGAGCGTGCTGGTCTGGCCCTGGTTGACCTCGGTGTAGTCGAGCCAGCCGAGGTAGAGCTTCTCCTCCGGACCCATCAGGCCGGGGGTGTTGCCGATGCCGTCGTCCACGCCGCCGTGGCCGAGCCAGGAGCCCGAGGACATGAGCGTCCAGAAGGCGGTGCTGTTCTCGCCGCCGGCGGTGTCGTAGTAGTCGGGCAGGCCGAGGTCGTGGCCGAACTCGTGCGCGAAGACGCCGAGGCCGCCGTTCTCCGGCTCGACGGTGTAGTCGCCGATGAAGTACTTCGACTGGCCGACGCGCGCGCCGCCGTACAGGTTCGGGCTGTCACCCACGGTGGGTCCGGTGACGCCGTAGTCGGTCGCGTTGACGAACCAGCGGTGCGACCAGATGGCGTCGGGGTCGGCGCCGGCCTCCTCGCCCTCGCCGGCGTGCACGGCCTGGAAGTGGTCGATGTAGCCGTCGGGCTCGTTGAAGTCGCCGTCACCGTCGAAGTCGTAGCGGTCCCACTCGTCGAACTGCGCGAGGTACGCGTCGATCTCCGCAGGGGTCTTGCCGGCGGCGACCTGGGAGTCGTACCACGCGTTGGCGGAGTCGCCGATGAACGCCCACGAGCCGCCGTCGTCCTCGACCGCGTTGTCGCCGTACGTCGACGCGTTGCCGGGCACCTTCACCCAGTCGCTGACGGTGTTGGTGGCGGTGTAGCGGCCGCTGGAGAGCTGGGAGTAGTAGTTCGTGAACGACTCCCCGTCGCCGTTGAACATCTCCTCGTAGTGCGCCTTGCTGAAGTCGGGCTCCCAGACCGTGGAGTTGTCCTGGGTGCGGTCCGGCTCGGGGATCTGGTTGTGCAGGGGGCCGGGGGTGCGGCCGAGCCGGCCGGAGCCCTGGTCACCGAACTCCGAGAGGATCGTGAAGACCTTGTCGGACTTCTCGACCGGGAACTCCACGAACGTGCCGTCCGCGAGGGCGACGGTCGCACCACCGCCGGGCTGCGGCTGGAGGCGGGCGGTGCCGTTGTCCAGCATCGTGAGCGCCTTCTGGCGGAGCTTCTGCTGCTGCTTCGACTGTGGGTCCCGGGCGGTTGTCGGGGCGGTTCTTCACCGTGCCGTCCGCGGACGTGGGAGCCCCGCTCGCGGGGCTTGCACCGGCGGGCTGGAGCAGGGTGATGCTCAGCGCCAGTGCGGCGGTACCGGCCAGGAGGCCGGATGCCAGCTTCTTCAAGATCTTCCCTCCAGAGATGAGGGGGTGGTCCGATCGAACCACCCGAGAATGGCCCAGACGGGTCACCAAGGCGGTACTTCACCCCAGGAACCGCGGTCGCGACAAGGGGGTAGAGGAAGATTTCCTGTTGCGTCCCGTTTTCGTCCGGATCCTGAGCCGTGGTCCGGAGGGCTCCTGCCGGCGAGGGAACATGGACGGGCGTCGCGCCGTTGAGGATGTCGACAGACGCACGCCGCATCACCGTTCGCAGCCGAGGAGAACCCGTGTCGTTTCCCGCCCTGGTGGAGCCCGCCACCGAGCTGACCATCGACGAAGTACGCCGCTACAGCCGGCACCTGATCATCCCCGACGTCGGCATGACCGGTCAGAAGCGGCTGAAGAACGCCAAGGTGCTGGTCATCGGGGCCGGTGGCCTCGGCTCGCCGGCGCTGCTCTACCTGGCCGCCGCCGGCGTCGGCACCCTGGGCATCGCGGAGTTCGACGAGGTCGACGAGTCCAACCTGCAGCGCCAGATCATCCACGGGCAGTCGGACGTCGGGAAGTCCAAGGCGGTCTCCGCGAAGGAGTCGATCGCCGAGACCAACCCGCTGGTGGACGTGGTCGTGCACGAGGAGCGCCTCGACAACGACAACGTCCTGCGGATCTTCGAGGGCTACGACCTCATCGTCGACGGCACCGACAACTTCGCGACGCGCTACATGGTCAACGACGCGGCGTACTTCCTGAAGATCCCCTACGTCTGGGGCTCGATCTACCGCTTCGACGGCCAGGCCTCGGTGTTCGCGCCGACCCTCGCCGACGACGCCCCCTGCTACCGCTGCCTCTACCCCGAGCCCCCGCCGCCGGGCATGGTGCCGTCGTGCGCCGAGGGCGGCGTGCTCGGCGTGCTGTGCGCGTCGATCGGCTCGATCCAGGTCAACGAGGCGATCAAGCTGCTGACCGGCATCGGCGACCCGCTGGTCGGCAAGCTGATGATCTACGACGCCCTCGAGATGGAGTACCGCAAGCTCAAGGTCCGCAAGGACCCGAGCTGCGCGCTCTGCGGCGAGAACCCGACGGTCACCGGCCTGATCGACTACGACGCCTTCTGCGGCGCGATCTCGGAGGAGGCGGCCGACGCCGCGGCCGGGTCCACCATCTCGGTGACCCAGCTCGAGACCATGCTCAAGGAGCGCGAGGAGGGCACCCGCGACTTCGTCCTGGTGGACGTGCGCGAGCCCAACGAGTTCGAGATCAACCGGATCCCCGGCTCGGTGCTGATCCCCAAGGGCGACTTCCTCAACGGCAGCGCGCTCGAGAAGCTGCCGTCCGACAAGCAGGTCGTCATGCACTGCAAGTCCGGCGTCCGGTCCGCGGAGACGCTGGCGATCGTCAAGGGCGCCGGCTACTCCGACGCGGTGCACGTCGGCGGCGGCGTCGTCGCCTGGGTCAACCAGATCGACCCCAGCCAGCCGTCGTACTGACGCCCGGCTCGGCCCTCACGCCGCACGGCCCTCCGGGGTCGTGCGGCGTAACCGTTCCCGGGGGGCCTCGTTGTCCCGTGTGTCCTGTCCTGGAAGAGGGAGAACACATGCGTCACGCACGGAGCCGTTCCCGGGTCCTCGCCCTGCTGGGTGCCACCGCCGTCGCCGTCGCGACCGTCAGCGCCGCCCCCGGCGCGGTCGCGAAGCCGCACCGTGCCGCCACCGTGGCGACCTGGGCGCCGGCCGCCACCGCGGCCATCCACCCCGGCGTGCAGATGTACACCGACGGCGCCCAGTGCACCGCGAACTTCGTCTTCACCGACGGCTCCGGCACGACGTACGTCGGCTACGCCGCGCACTGCGCCGGCACCGGCGCGGCCACGGACACCAACGGCTGCGACGCGGCCTCCCTCCCGCTCGGCACGAAGGTCGACTTCGTCGAGGGCGGCTCGCTGGTCTCGGAGGGCACCCGCGTCGGCGGCGGCACCCTCGCCTACAGCAGCTGGCTGACCATGCAGAAGAACGGCGAGTCCGACGCGGACACCTGCGCCTACAACGACCTGGCGCTGGTGAAGGTCGACGCGGCCGACGTCGCGAAGGTCAACCCGTCGATCCCCTTCTGGGGCGGCCCGGTGGGCGTCAACACCACGGGCACCGCGGCCGGCGACACCGTCTACTCCTACGGCAACTCCAGCCTGCGCGGCGGCATCGAGCAGCTGTCCCCGAAGCAGGGCACGAGCCTGGGCACCGAGGGAGGCGGCTGGTCGCACCCGGTCTACACGCTGACCCCCGGCATGCCCGGCGACTCCGGCAGCGCGTTCCTCGACGCCGACGGCAACGCCCTGGGCGTCCTGTCCACGCTGGCCATCGCGCCGCTGCCGGCCTCGAACGGCGTCGGCGACCTGCACCACGAGCTGACCTACGCCCAGCAGCACTCCGGGCTCTCGGGTCTGGCCCTGGTCCCCGGCACGGAGCCGTTCAGCCCGCTGCTCTGATCCCCTCGAAACCCCACCAGTAACACCCGCACCACGGTCGACCCCGTCCGGCGCACAGCCGGACGGGGTCGTCCGCGTCAGGTGGCCGACCCGCGACGGGAGTAGATTCCCCGCATGTGGCACCGGCGGGTACTCGCCGCGGCGATCGTGCTCGTCGCGCTCGTGGGCGTGCTCCTGGTCACCTGGGCGGCCACGATCGGGCCCTCCGGGGTCCTCGAGGGCGACGGCCCGTCGCTGCTCGCCCGGCCGTCGGAGACGCCCTCGGCCACGACCTCGGCATCCCCACCCCCGACGCCGTACCGTCGGCGGAGGAGTCGCGGCGGAACGACGGCAGCCCGGTCGGTGACCTCGTCGTCAACGTCCTCACCGTCCTGTTCGTCGCGGCCGCGCTCGTCCTGGCCGGGCTGCTGCTCGTCGCCGCCCAGCGTGGCCTGCGTCGGCTGCGCGAGGCGGTGCGGGAGCGACACGGGGAGGCCGATCCGGACGCGACCGGCTTCGCGGTGATCGGTACGCCGGAACGCCTGGCCCGGTCGCTGTCCGACGACGCCGAGCAGCAGCGAGCCCTGCTCGCGGAGGGCTCGCCGCGCAACGGGATCGTGCAGTGCTGGCACCGCTTCGAGCAGCTCGCCGAGGAGGCGGGGCTGGGGCGCCGGGTGTGGGAGACGCCGGGGGAGTTCGCGCTGCGCCTGCTCACCACGGTCGACGCGGACGAGGACGCGGCGTACCGGCTGACGTTGCTCTACCGGGAGGCGCGGTTCTCCCACCACGAGCTCCCGGAGTCCGCGCGGGAGGACGCCCTCGACGCGCTGGTCACCATCCACCTGGGGCTGGCCGCCAGGATCGGCAGCCTGCCGTGACCCGCCGGTCGTGGTGGAGCCGCCAGTCGTGGTGGAGCGTCGCGGGGGCGGCACTGGTCGCCGGCCTGACCTGGCTGCGTCCTGGCGCTCCTCGACTTCGAGCCCGACCCGGTGCGGCTCCCCCTCCTGGTCGCCCTGGTCGTCGCGGTGGTCCAGCTGCTCAGCGGGGCGCTCGGCACGGAGGAGCCGGTGCTGCGGCTCTGGGCGGTCGACGTCGAGGACCCGCTGCGCCCGGCGGGGCAGGACGCCCGGCTGTCCTACCTGGTGCAGGTGATCGCCCAGCACCAGGTGGCCCGGCACCCGGACGGCCGGCTCGTGGAGTGCCTGGCCGAGCTGGCCGACCGGCGGCTGCTGCAACGCCACGGCGTACGCCGTCAGGACGAGCCCGAGCGGACGGCCGAGCTGCTCGGCCCGGAGCTCAGCCGGATCCTCACCGACGCGCCGGGGCGGCGGCTGAGTCCCCCGGAGATCGACCGACACCTGCAGAGGATCGAGGCCTTGTGAGCGAGCAGATGAGCACCGACGAGGCGTCCGCCCTGGCCCGCCGGGTGCTGGACGAGGTGCAACGCGCCGTGGTGGGGAAGCGCGACGCCCTGACCCTGGTCCTGGCCGCGGTGCTGGCGAAGGGGCACGTGCTCCTCGAGGACTTCCCGGGGCTGGGCAAGACCCTGGCCGCCCGCTCCTTCGCGCAGACCCTCGGCCTGGACTTCGCCCGCGCGCAGTTCACCCCCGACCTGCTGCCGGCCGACCTGACCGGGTCGTTCGTCTACGACCGGCGGGAGGGCCGGTTCGAGTTCCGCCGCGGACCGGTCTTCACCGGTCTGCTCCTCGCCGACGAGATCAACCGCACCCCGCCGAAGACACAGGCCGCGCTGCTCGAGGCGATGCAGGAGCGGCAGGTGACCGTGGAGGGCGAGACCTTCCCCTTGCCGGCCCCTTTCCACGTGCTCGCCACCGCCAACCCCATCGAGTACGAAGGCACCTACCCCCTGCCCGAGGCCCAGCTGGACCGGTTCCTGCTGCGGGTCAGCTTCGGCTACCCGTCCGCCGACCAGGAGTACGACGTCATCGGCCGTCGGCTCGCGCGCAGGCAGGAGGAGATCGTGCTCGACCCGGTGACCGACGGCGCTGGCCTGCTCGCGATCCAGGAGGCAGTCGAGCGGGTGGAGGTCGACGAGAGCGTCGGCCGCTACTGCGTGCGGCTGGCCGCAGCCACCCGCGGGCACCCGCAGGTCCTGACCGGAGCCTCCCCGCGCGGGTCGATCGGCCTCGTCCTGACCGCCCGGGCCTGGGCGCTGCTGCACGGGCGGGACTACGTCGTGCCCGAGGACGTGAAGGCGGTGGCCCGGGCCGTCCTGGCGCACCGGATCTCGGTGAAGCCCGAGCTCTGGATGGCCGATGTGTCCGGCGCCTCGATCGTGGAGGCGGTCCTGGCCCAGGTGCCCACCCCGGGCACCCTCGAACCCGGCGCCCTCGGCTCAGGCGCCGTGGGCCGGCGGCGACCGTGAACACCTGGGAGCCGACCGCCGCGCTCCGGCGGGCCACCGCCGTCACCGCCGCCGCCCTGGGCGTGGCCCTGGTGATCGGTCAGCCGGTGATGGTCGTCCTGGTCGTGCCGCTGCTGCTGTGCTCGGTCCTCGGCGTGGTCAACCGGCCCGGCTCCTCCCCACGGCTCCGGTCCGCCCTGGACCAGACGACGCTGCACGAAGGGCAGGGCACCGTGTCCCGTCTGATGATCGACGACGCCGCCGGCGCGGAGCACCTGGTCCGCCGGACCGCGCTGGCGCCGTACGTCGCGCTGCACCCGCCGGGTGGACTCCAGGGGGAGCTGCTCCGGTTCGGCACGGAGGCGGCCCCCGTCGACGTCGGCCTGCGGCGCTGGGGCCGACGCGACCTGGCCCACGAGAAGGTCGCCCTGACCAGTGCGTGGGGCGGGTTCCGCTTCGGGCCGGTCACCGTGCACGGGCACGCCCTGACCGTGCTGCCCGGGATGGCGCCGTTCGACTCCCGGGCGGAGGTGCCGCAGCCCCTGGGCCTCGTCGGTGCACACCGGTCCCGGCGTACCGGCGACGGCAGCGAGTTCTCCGGGATCCGGCCGTTCCAGGCCGGCGACCGGCTGCGCCGCGTCAACTGGCGGGTGTCGCTGCGCACCGACGCGCTGCACGTGGTCTCCACCCGCAGCGAGGAGGACAGCGCCGTCCTCGTGGTCGTCGACGCCCTGGCCGAGCACGGCGTCTCCGGCGGGATCGACGGAGTGGCCAGCTCCCTGGACGTCACCGTGCGCGCCGCTGGCGCGCTGGCCGAGCACTACGCCCGGCGGGGGGACCGGGTCGGCCTGCGCGTGATCGGGTCGGGCGGCGAGAGCGTGCCGCCGGGTGCCGGTCGGCGGCACCTGCGCCGGGTCCAGGGCACGCTGGCACGAGTACGGCCGGGCGAGCCCCGTGAGCTCAGCGCCGACCACCTGCGGTTCCGCGCCGGCGCCGGGACCGTCGTCATCGTGCTCTCGCCGATGCTGCACGACGTGGTCGTCACGGCCACCGTCGGCCTGGCCGGGCGCGGGCTGCCGGTGATCGTGGTGGACACCCTTCCCGAGGGCACCGCGCCGGCGGTGGCGCGGGACACCGACCCGGTGGTCGCCGGGCTGGCCTGGCGGATGCGGCTCACCGACCGGGAGGTGCTGCTCGCCCAGCTGTCCCGCGTCGGGTGCCCGGTGGTGCCGTGGCGGGGGCCGGGCACCCTCGACGACGTCCTGCACCGCCTGGCCCGGCGGGCCCAGCTGCCCCAGGTGAGGGTCCGGTGATCCCGCGCTGGACGCGGGGCGAGTGGCTGCTCCGCGTCGTCATGGTGCTGGCTCCCCTGGTCGCGCTGCTCGCCTCGGTCCCGGCCGGGGCCTCGCTCCGGCCCTCGATCGTGCTGGTCCTCCTGGTGCTCGCCGTGCTGTTCGCGCTGTTCCCCGCGTCCCTGGCCGGAGTCGGGGTGCTCCTGCTGCCGGTCGCCTGGTGGGCGACCGCGCCCGACGACCCGCTGCACCCGATGGTGATGCTGGCCGCCGCCGCCCTGCTCGCCTGCCACCTCGCCGCGCTGCTGGCGTCGTACGGCCCGGACCGGCTGCCCGTGGACGCGGCCCTGGTCCGGTTGTGGGTGCGCCGCGGGGCACTGGTGCTGCTGCCCGTCCCGGTCGTCTGGGCCGTCGCGGACGAGATGTCCGGGCAGCCGTCGCGGCCCGGTATGTGGGTGGCCGGGCTCGCCGTCGCCTGCCTCGGTGCGGTCGCGGCCACCCTGGTGTTCCGGGAGCGCCCTGCAGCAGCTTCGCGAGGCCTTCGTCCAGCTGGGCTCCTGAACGGCCATGTCCGGCGTGGGGGAGCTGTGACAGGCTGCCGCCCGTGGACGAGGAGTACGTCGAGGCGGTGCTGTCGTGCGTCGAGACGGATCCCGCGCGGCCGGGTGACGACGTACGGCGCGATCGGTGACGTGGTCGGCAGCGGGCCACGCCTGGTCGGACGGACGATGGCGCTGCACGGCGGCCCGGTGCCGTGGTGGCGGGTGGTGCGCGCCGACGGGTCGCTGCCGCCGAGCCACCACGACGAGGCGCGGCAGGCCTACCTCGAGGAGGGCACGCCGCTGCGTCCCTCCGGCAACGTCGACATCAACCGGGCCTTCTGGTCGCCCGCCTGAGCCGCGACGTCATCCGTCCGGCTGCCGGGCGACCAGCTCGTATGACGTCGCGCGACGTCAGGCGCGGGCGCGGGTGCCCTCGGCGAGCGCGGCGAGGGCGGCGGGGAAGATCTCCGCGGGCGGGGTGACCAGTCCGGCGCCGACCTGTCCGACGCCGGCGACCTTGCCGGCCATGCCGGTGTTGATCTGCGGGCAGGATGCCGGTGCGGCAGACCCGGGTCACGTCGATCCCGGTGGGCGTGCCCTGGAACTCCAGCACCGGCACCGACCAGCGCGGGTTCTCCCCGAGCGTGATCTCGTGCATCCGGCGGGTGGTGGCCAGCGCGTCCGGCACCGTGCCGCCGACCAGGCGGACGATGGCCGGCGCGGTCGCCATCGCGAAGCCGCCGATGCCCGCGGTCTCGGTGATCGCCGAGTCGCCGATGTCGGGGTTGGCGTCGTCCGGGCCGTAGTCGCCCAGGAACAGGCCGTCGGCCAGCTGCGCCGGACCGGTGAACCACCGGTCGCCGGTGCCGGAGACCTGGATGCCGAAGTCGGTGCCGTTGCGGGCCATCGCCACGACCATCGTCGAGCCGGGGATGTCGCGACCGGCGTCGAGCGCCAGCTTGCACGCCGGCATCGCGAGGTTGAGGAAGAAGTGGTCGTTGCCGCCGACGAAGCGCAGCGACGCGGCGACGTCGGCCGCGTCGGCGCCGGACTCGACCATGGCCGGGGCCAGGTCGCGCATCAGCATCAGGGTGCCGGCGCGGTTGCGGTTGTGGGCCTCGTCGCCCATCTGGAGCATCTGGGTGAGGATGCCGGTCACGTCGACCGGGCCGGAATCCCGCACGGTCGCGCGGACCGCGGACTGCAGCAGCGGCCCGAGTACGTCGCGCATCCAGCGCAGCCGGGTCAGCACGTCCGGCCCGTACGCGCCGTACCGCAGCACCTTGCCCAGGCCCTCGTTGAGCGAGCAGTGGGTACGTCGCCCCGTGGCGGGGTCCTCGAGCACGAACATCCACATGGACGGGGTGACCACGCCGGCCATCGGCCCGACGGCGGCGTGGTGGTGGCAGGGGTCCAGGGACACCGACGAGCCGGCCTCGAACAGCGCGACCGCGTCGTCGGGGTCGTCGACCAGACCCTCCAGCGCGGCGCCGCCCATGAGCGCACCGCGGAGCGGGCCGGAGGCGCGCTCCCAGGCGATCGGCGGGCCGGCGTGCAGGAACTGCCCGCGCTCGAGGCCGAGCACCTCCGAGGCGGGGGCGACGTCGACCAGCGTGGCCTGCACGCCGAGCACCGCGGCCAGCGCCCGGGCGTTGGCCTCGCGGCGCAGCGGGTCGGCCAGCACGGTGGCCAGGTCGGCCTCGGTGCCCTCCATCGGCGGCCGCCAGTCGACGGAGCCGACCGGGACGGCCTGGGCGCCGACCGCCTCGCCGAACAGCGCGGCGCCGACGTTGACGACGTGGCTCGGGGTCGTGGTCATCGGGCGTCTCCGATCCCGGCCGGGGTCTGGCCGAGCAGCTCGATCGCGCGGCGGGTGGCCGCGGCGTTGGACAGGTGGACCTCGGCGCCGGCGGCGGCCAGTGCCTCGACCTGGCGGCGTCAGGTCCTGGGGGTCGGCCCCGGTGCCGACGACGCAGGCCACGACCGGGCGGTCGCAGGCCGCGATCGCCGGGGCGAGCAGGGCGGCGGGGTCGGGCTCGGCGCCGTGGCCGAGGACCACGTCGAGGAGGACCACCCCGGTGCGGGGGTCGGCGGCGACCCGGGCCAGCTGCTCGAGCCGCAGCGTCGGGTCGATCATCGGGTGCGCCCGGCCGGCGGTCAGGGCGTCGTCGCCGAAGTCGACCATCGTGTGGGCGTCCACCGCCAGCGCCGCGTCGAGGTCGTCGTCGAGGGCCAGGTCGGGCGAGAGCGGGATGTTGCTGCGGATCGGGCCGAGCGCCGCCGTCGCGACCAGCATCGACTCGTCGCACAGGGTGCCGCCGACGAAGAGCCCGCGCAGCAGGTGTCCGCCGGTGGGTGCGGCGGCCGAGCCGGTCACCGGCCAGGCCGGTACCTCCCGCCCGAGCGTGCGCAGCACCGACTCCGCGGCGGCGGTGAGGTCGGGCTGGCCGGGGCCGAGGAGGGCGAACTCGACCGGCGTGCCCAGCGTCGCGGCGTACTCCCGCAGCGACGCGGCGACCTCCGCGGCGGGCGGCTTGGAGACGACCACGATCAGCTCGACCGAGGGGTCCGCGTCGAGCCGGCGCAGCGCCTCGCGGGTCGAGGCGCCGCCGACCGCGGCGGAGAGGTCGCGCCCGCCGACGCCGAGTGCGGAGCCGACCCCGACGCCGGCGTGGTCGAGCAGGCAGAGCAGCTGCTGGCAGCCGGTGCCCGAGGCGGCGACGATGCCGACCGGTCCCGGGCTGGTGGCGTTCGCGAAGCCGAGGCCGAGCCCGCCGACCACGGCGGTGCCGCAGTCGGGGCCCATCACCAGCAGGCCGCGCTCGGTCGCGACCCGCTTGAGGGCGACCTCCTGCTCCACCGGCACGTTGTCGCTGAAGATCATCACGTCGCGGTCGGCGTCGAGCGCGTCCATCGCCTCGGCCAGCGCGCTGGCGCCGGGGACGGAGACGAGCACGAGGGCGTCGGGCGTACGCCGCAGCGCGGTCGCCGTGGTGCGCGGCGGCGCGATCTCGGACGAGCCGCTCTCGGCGCGGGTGGCCAGGGCCTCGTCGACGGCGGCCAGCGCGCGGTCGAGGGTGCCGTCCGCCGCGCCGTCGTCGAGCCGGATCGCGACCACCATGTCGTTGGGGCCGGCGCCCTCGGGCAGCGCGAAGCCCATCCCCTCGAGCACCTCGACGTTGAGCGGGGTGGCCATCGCGACCTGGGCGGTCGCGACGCCGGCGACGCCCTGGACGGTGCGGCTCACCTGGAGCAGGCGCACCGAGTCGGCGTACGCGCCGGGGCGGAGCGTGACGTGTGTGGTCATGCGGCGGGGGTCCCTTCGTGGGTTCCGGAGCGGTGGCCGAGCTGGTGGAGTGCGAGGCGGGCGCCCTCGAGGAGGCCGCGGCCCGAGGAGTGCCCGATCCGGGCGAGGGTGTCGGTGGCCCGCTGCTCCCGGTCGGTGCCGAGGGCCGCGACGTACGCCGCGAACTCGGGCACCACCTCCCCGTGCAGCGCGCAGTCGAGCAGGGTCGCCGAGAGCAGGGTGGTCCGGCCGAGTGCCGCCCGGACCGCGGCGTCGGCGGCGGGGGTGGCCAGCCCGGCGGCCCGGTGGATGGCCAGCCAGCCGCAGAGCACGTCGTCGCCGTACGGCGTGAGGCCGTCGCCGCGGCCGATCCGTGCGGCGACGAAGTCGTCGGGCAGGTCGGCGACCGGACCCGGCAGGGCGAGCGGCGGCACCGTCACGTCGACGAGCCGGCCGACCCGGAGCGGGGTCCCGGCCAGGTGCAGCACGCCGCCGGCCACCCGGGCGTCGCCGGCGGACAGGTCGCCGAGGGCGGGGGCGGCCACCCGCAGCGCGCACGGGACCGCGGTGGCCGTGGAGGCCAGCACGCCCAGGCACCAGCCGTCGAGGTCGAGGTAGACCGCCTGCGCCCCGCGGTGGACCACCGGGACCTCCCGGTCGCCCGCCGCACGCAGCCGGTCGCGGACCCGGACCGGCGCGGCCACCGCCACGGCAGCGGGGCCGGACGTGTGGCCGGACGGGGGGAGGGGGCGGTCACGTTTCCTGACGCTAGTGGACACCGCTACGGTGTGCCGATGTGAGGTTGTGCCAACGATCGGCAGAACGAGGTACAAGTGTTGATAACCGATGGCGGCACCGCCGCCCTGGCCCGGATCGACGCCCTGCACACGGCGCTGACCCAGATCGTCCTCGAGGGCGGTGACCTCGACGGCATCGCCGGCGAGGTGGCCCGGGCCCTCGACGTCGGCGTCGTGTTCACCTCGACCGACGGCCGCGAGCGCGCGTCCGCACTGCCCGAGGGGCTGCGCGAGGCCCTCGCCGGCCACGACCTGATCGACCCGACCGGGCGGCTGCGCGTCGAGCGCATGGACGGCGAGCGGGGTCACCGTCGGGCGCCGGCCAGGTCCGGGCGCTGCGGGTCGCCGCCGGGGGCACCGACCTGGCCCGGCTGGTCTGCCTGCGAGCCGACGCCCCGGTCTCGGCGACCGACGTCCAGGCCCTGGAGCGCGCCTGTGCGGTCGCGGCGCTGCTGATGACCCGCCAGCAGGCGGTGGCCGCGGTCGAGAACAAGTACCAGGGCGACTTCCTCCGCGACGTCTTCCTGCGCCGGGCCGGCGGCGAGGAGTACGTCGTCGAGCACGCGTCGGCGTTCGGCTGGCGGCTGGACCGGCCGGTGGTCGTGGTGGCCGCCGAGATCGACCCCGACGTCCCCGGCGAGGAGCCGGACTCGAGCGCCCAGCGGCGGCTGTGGCAGGAGCGGTTCTCCGCGGCCTGGCGCCAGGTCAGCCGCGACGTCGGCGACGGCATCCCGAGCGTCGACTTCTCCTCCGAGGTGGTCACGCTGCTGCCGGTGGCGGAGACGCCCACCGACGCCGGCACGGAGAGCGTGGCCGGCCACGACGTCGTACGCCGGGCGGTCACCGCGGTGGCCGGCGACAAGGGCGGCGGGCGGCGACCGTTCTCGGTCGGGGTGAGCCGGGTCGCGGAGTCGGTGCGCGAGCTGCCCGAGGCCTACGCCCAGGCCCGCCGCGCGGTCGAGGTGGGCCGCCGCGTCAACGGCGGCGGGTCGACGACGTTCTTCGACCGGCTGGGCATCCACCGGCTGATCGCGCTGATCCCGGACGGCGCCGAGCTCGGGGCGTTCACCCACGACGTGCTCGGGCCGCTGGCGCTGGACACCACGGAGGCGGCGGACCTGCGCGAGACGCTGCGGGTGCTGCTCGACACGAACTTCAACGTGGCCGAGGCGGCCCGGCTGCAGTTCTTCCACTACAACACGATGCGCTACCGCGTGAGCAAGCTCGAGCGGCTGCTCGGACCGCTCTCCAGCGACCCCCATCTGCGCCTCGACGTGGCGGTCGCGCTGCGCGTCCTGGAGGTCACACGTCGCACCTGACGGCAGGTCGGACGCGCTGACAATCCTTGCCAGCGCCTCCGGCGTTCCTTCGGCACCTGTCGCCGGTGAAGGTGTGAGATGGGCGTCACTAGTTTGTGGAGCCTCGGGGCCACCAAGCGAGGAGGACTGGCATGTCATCGATGTTCAAGTGGGACGTGGTCGACCCGGCCCCCGGAGAAGCGGTCGGGCCGCGTCAACGTCTCAGCTGGGGCCGCACGGCCGGCCTCGGCGCCCAGCACGTGGTCGCCATGTTCGGCGCCACGTTCGTCTTCCCCCTGGTCATGGGTCTCGACCCCAACCTGGCCATCATGTTCTCGGGCATCTGCACGATCCTGTTCCTGCTGATCTGCAACAACCGGGTCCCCAGCTACCTCGGCACCAGCGCCTCGTTCGTGGCCAGCGTCGCCGCGATCCGCGCGCAGGGCGGTGACTCGTCCGACGTCACCGGCGCCATCATGGTCGCCGGCCTCGTGCTGATGCTGATCGGCGTGCTCGTGCACTTCGCCGGCGCGGGGATGATCCACCGGATCCTGCCCCCGGCGGTCACCGGTGCGGTCGTCATGCTGATCGGCTTCAACCTGGCACCGGTGGTGGCCCAGATCTACTGGCCCCAGGACCAGTGGGTCGCACTGCTCACGGCGGCGTTCATGGTGTGTGCCGCGGTGCTGTTCCCCGGCTTCTGGTCGCGGATCGCGGTGTTCCTCGCGCTGATCTTCGGCTACCTGCTCTCGTGGCTCTGCGACGCCCTCTTCGGGCAGATCACCTCGGTGCTGCCCGGCAGTCCCGACGCCGTGTCCCACGACCGGGTCAGCTGGGCCGGCGTGAAGGCCGCGGACTGGATCGGCTTCCCGAGCGGGGACCTCGCCGGACGGTGTCTCCGTCGTCCACGGGCCGAGCTTCTCCCTGACGTTCATCCTGCTCGTCCTGCCGGGTGTCATCGCGCTGCTCGCCGAGAACACCGGCCACGTCAAGGCGGTCAGTGAGATGACCGGCGAGGACCTCGACCCCTACATGGGGCGGGCCATCGGCGCGGACGGCCTGGCCACCGCGCTCGCCAGCGCGTTCGGCGGGTCGCCGACCACGACGTACGCCGAGAACATCGGCGTCATGGGCGCGACCAAGGTCTACTCGACCGCCGCCTACTACGTGGCCGCCGGGGTCGCGATCCTGCTCGGGCTGTGCCCGAAGTTCGGCGCGATCGTGAGTGCCACCCCGGGCGGCGTGCTCGGCGGGATCACCGTGGTCCTCTACGGCATGATCGGGCTGATCGGCGCGAAGATCTGGGTCGAGAACCGCGTCGACTTCGGCGACCCGGTCAACCTGGTCGGCCTGGCCGCGGGCATCATCGCCGGCATCGGCGGCGTCACCCTCGAGATCACCGACGACTTCTCGCTCAGCGGCATCGCCCTGGGCACCATCCTGGTGATCGTGTTCTACCACCTGGTGGACCGCGGGCGGGGCCATGGCACCCACCGGGGTGCCGACGAGGTCACGAAGGCGCTGTGAAGCCCGCCGCGTTCGCCTTCCTCCGGCCCTCGACGCTCGACGAGGCACTGGCCGCCCTGGCCGGTGACCCGGGCGCCAAGGTGCTGGCCGGCGGCCAGAGCCTGGTCCCGCTGCTGTCGATGCGGCTGGCCGCGCCGAGCCGGCTGGTGGACATCAACGGGCTCCCCGGGCTCGACCACGTCACCGTGGACGAGTCCGGGGTCCGGGTCGGCGCGCTGGCCCGGCACGCCGACGTGCTGGCCGACGCCGAGGCCCGGCAGGTCCAGCCCCTGGTGGCGATGGCCCTGGCGAACGTGGCGCACCCGACCATCCGCAACCGCGGCACCACCGTCGGCTCCCTCGTCCACGCCGACGCGGCGGCCGAGATGCCGGTGGTGCTGCGGCTGCTCGGGGGCACCCTCGAGGTGGCCTCGGTCCGTGGCCGGCGCACCATCCCCGCCGACGAGCTCTTCGTCGGGCCGCTGGAGTCCACGGTGGCCCACGACGAGGTCGCGGTCGAGGCGTTCTTCCCGGCCCTGGCGCCCGACGCGGGCGTGGGGTTCGAGGAGGTCGCCCGCCGACACGGCGACTACGCGATGTGCGGGGTCGCCGCGCTCGTACGCCGCGACGGCGACCGGGTCGTCTCCGCGCACGCCGGCTACCTCTCGGTCAGCGACCTGCCGACCGTCGTCGACGTGACCGAGGCGCTCGCCGACGGCGTCTCCGAGGAGACGCTCGGCCACGCCGCGTCCCGGGCCCTGGAGCTGCTCGACCCGGCCGACGACATCCACGCCACCGCCGCCTACCGCGCCCAGCTGGTGCGGGTGCTCACCTCGCGCGTGCTGCGCGCGGCGTACGAGCACGCGGCAGCCAGGAGGAACCCATGAGCGAGGAGACCCACGACGTGCGGCTGCACGTCAACGGGGCGACGTACGACGTGACGGTGCCGGCCCGCCGGCTGCTGTCCGACGCGCTCCGCCACGACTGCGGGCTGACCGGCACCCACGTCGGCTGCGAGCACGGCGTCTGCGGCGCGTGCACGGTGCTGGTCGACGGCCGACCGATGCGCTCGTGCCTGATGTTCGCGGTCTCCGCGGTCGACGCCGAGATCACCACGGTCGAGGGGCTGACCAACCCCGACGGCTCGCTCGGGCCGGTGCAGCAGGCGTTCAAGGAGTGCCACGGCCTGCAGTGCGGCTTCTGCACCCCCGGCTTCCTGACCACGATCACCGCCGGCCTGGCCGAGAACCCCTCGCCGACGCGCGAGGAGGCCCGGGAGATGATCGCCGGCAACCTCTGCCGCTGCACCGGCTACCAGAACATCGTCAAGGCCGTCGAGCGTGCTGCTGTGCTGGTCGAGGAGGGCGCCGCCCCGCTGGTTGAGGAAGGCGCGCAGCGCCCGTCTCGAACCGAGGGGCGCGGCCATGACCACCAAGCTGTTCGGCACCAAGGTCGAGCGCGTCGAGGACGAGCGCTTCCTGCGCGGCCTCGGCCGGTACGTCGACGACGTCGGCGCGGGCGCCCTGCACGCCGCGGTGCTCCGCTCGCCGCACGCGCACGCCCGGATCCTCTCCATCGACGTGGACGCGGTGCTCGACGTCGAGGGCGTGCACGCCGTCTGGACCTACGACGACCTCACCGGGGCGATGGCCGAGCCGTTGCCGCTGCTGATCCCGCACCCGGCGCTCACCCACGGCCGCACGCAGTACGCCCTGGCCAGGGACGAGGTGAACTACGTCGGCGAGGCGATCGCCTTCGTGGTCGCCGAGGACCGCTACGTCGCCGAGGACGCGCTGGCCGCGATCCGGGTGGAGTACGACTTCCTCCCGCCGGTGGTCGGCATCGACAACGCCCGGGCCGCGACGCACCTGGTCCACGACGACGTGCCCGGCAACGTCGGCGCGCGCCTGGAGCAGGAGAACGGCGACGCCCGCGCCGCCATCGCCGCCGCCCCGCACACGCTGACCCTCGACCTCACCATCGAGCGCAGCGCCTGCACGCCGATGGAGGGCCGGGGCACCGTCGCCCGCTGGGACCCCGACTCCGCGCGCCTGCAGGTGTGGACCTCCACCCAGACCTCGACCGGCGTCCGGGCCGCGGTCGCCGCCAAGCTCGGCCTCGACCTCGGCCAGGTCGACGTGATCACCCCCGACGTCGGCGGTGGCTTCGGCGTGAAGATCAACCACCCGTGGCCGGAGGAGCTGCTGGTCCCGCTGGCCGCGCAGACCCTCGGCCGCCCGGTGAAGTTCACCGAGGACCGCCGCGAGCACTTCATCTCCTCCGCCCACGAGCGCGGGCAGGTGCAGCACATCGAGGTCGGGTTCGACGACGACGGCCGGGTGCTCGGGCTCGACGTGATGTTCTGGCACGACCACGGCGCGTACACGCCGTACGGCCTCATCGTCCCGATCATCACCTCCACCCAGCTGCTCGGTCCCTACAAGCCGGCGAACTACCGGGTCGTGTTCGAGAGCCTCTACACCAACACCGTGATGGTGACGCCCTACCGCGGCGCCGGGCGGCCGCAGGGCTGCTACGCCATGGAGCGCACGATGGACGCGATCGCGGCGTACCTCGGCAAGGACCGCACCGAGGTCCGCAGCGTCAACTTCATCCAGCCCGACGAGTTCCCCTACGAGCACGGGCTGGTGTTCCAGGACGGCCGGCCGCTGACCTACGACTCGGGCGACTACCCGGCGTCGCTGGAGAAGATCAAGGCGCTGGTCGGCTGGGACGAGTTCGAGCAGTTCCGTGCCGAGATGGCCGCCGAGGGACGCACGGTCGGCATCGGCCTGGCCTGCTACGTCGAGGGCACCGGCGTCGGCCCCTACGAGGGCGCGCACGTGCACATCGAGACCTCCGGCAAGGTCAAGGTCGCCACCGGCCTGACCACCCAGGGCCAGGGCCACCAGACCGCGTTCGCGCAGATCGTCGCCGACGAGCTCGGCGTACGTTTCGAGGACGTCGAGGTGGTCACCGGCGACACCCGCCGGATGCCGTACGCCGTGGGCACCTTCGCCTCCCGCGCCGCGGTGATGAGCGGCTCGGCGATCCACCTCGCCGCCAAGCAGACCAAGGAGAAGGCGCTGCGGATCGCCGCCGACGCGCTGGAGGCCTCGCCCGAGGACCTCGAGATCGTCGACGGCGTGGTCTCGGTGCGCGGCACCGACGCCTCGATCGACCTCGGCACCGTCGCGGTGCTGTCCAACCCGCTGCGCTACGCCTTCGACGAGGCGTCCAAGGCGGCCACCCAGTTCAGCGTCGGCGACCCCGGCAAGCCGCCGGTCGCCGAGGGCGACGAGCCCGGCCTGGAGGGCAAGGACTTCTACTCGCCCCGAGCGGTCGACGTTCGCCTCCGGGATGCACGCGGTGATCGTGGAGACCGACCCGCTGACCGCGGAGATCCGGATCCTGAAGTACGCCGTGGTCCACGACTGCGGCCACCTGATCAACCCGATGATCGTCGAGGGCCAGATCCACGGCGGCGTCGCGCAGGGCGTCGGCGGCGCGCTCTACGAGCGGATGGCGTACGACGAGTCCGGCCAGCTGCAGAACGCCTCGTTCATGGACTTCCTCATGCCCTACGTCACCGAGGTGCCGGAGTCGATCGAGATCGACCACCTCGAGACGCCGTCGCCGCTCAACCCGCTCGGCATCAAGGGCGCGGGCGAGGCCGGGGTGATCCCCTCGGCCGCCGTCTTCGCCGCCGCGATCGAGGACGCCGAGCGCATCTCCGGCATGGCGACGGCGATGCCGATCTCGCCGTCCGAGCTGTTCGCGCTGCGCCAGCAGCATTCGAAGGAGACCCCATGAAGTTCACCGGAGACGCGACCCTGAACGCCCCCGTCGACCGGGTCTGGTCCGCACTGCTCGACCCGGCCGTCCTGGTCGCCACCATCCCGGGCTGCGAGCGGCTGGAGGCGACCGGCGAGAACGCCTACGCGATGACCGTGACCGCCGGGGTCGCCTCGATCAAGGGGACCTACTCCGGGTCGTGCGAGCTGTCCGACCTCGACCACGGCTCGTCGCTGGTGATGCGGCTCAACGGCGCCGGTGCGCCCGGCACCATCGGCGCCACCGTGGACGTCGGGTTCACCGACAACGGCAACGGCACCACGACGGTGGCCTACGACGCGGACGCGGTCGTCGGCGGCATGGTCGGGGGAGTCGGCCAGCGGATGCTGACCTCGGTGTCGCGCCGGATGGCGGGGGAGTTCTTCGGCAACGTCGACGGCGTGCTCACCGGCGCCGCCGCCCCCGCGGGTGCCGCACGCCGGCCGCCGCGCCGGCCGCTGCCGGCGTCACCGAGCCGGCGCCCGGCGTCTTCGTGGCCCCGCCCCGCCCGGCGGCCGGCCCCGGCGAGGACTTCATGAAGGGCCTGCTGGTCGGCGCCGGGCTCGTGCTCGCCGGCGTCGTGTTCGGCGGGATCTTCGGCCGTCGCCGGTGACCCGGTGATGACCGACCTCACCGTCGCCTCCACCGCCCGCGACCAGGCGGCCGCGGTCCGCGCCCGGAGCATCTCCGCGCGCGAGCTGATGGACCTGCACCTGGCCCGGATCGCGGAGCGCAACCCCGAGCTCAACGCGATCGTCTCGCTCGACGAGGAACGCGCCCGGGCGGGTGCCGCCGCCGCCGACGAGCGGCTCGCCTCCGGTGCGGAGGTCGGCCCGCTGCACGGCCTGCCGTTCGCGTTCAAGGACACCCACGCGGTGGCCGGCTGGCGCACGACGTACGGCTCGCCGTTGTACGCCGACCACGTCCCCGACCACGACGAGCTGCTGGTGGAGCGCATCCGCGGGGCGGGCGCCGTACCCCTCGGGAAGACGAACGTGCCGGAGTTCGCGGCGGGGTCGCACACGTTCAACACGCTCTTCGGGACCACGCTCAACCCGGTCGACCCGACCCGGTCCGCGGGCGGCTCGTCCGGCGGCGCGGCCTGCGCGCTGCGCGCGGGGATGGTGCCGCTGGCCGACGGCTCGGACATGGGCGGCTCGCTGCGCAACCCGGCGTCGTTCTGCGGCGTCGTCGGCCTGCGACCGTCGCTCGGCCGGGTGCCCGAGTGGCCGCACCTCAACGCCTGGGAGTCCACGTCGGTGGGCGGCCCGATGGCCCGCGACGTCGGCGACCTGGCGCTGCTGCTGTCGGTGCTGGCCGGCCCCGACCCGCGGGCGCCCGCTCGCGCTCGGCGACCCCGGCGCGAGCGTTCGCCCCGCCGCTGACCGGCTCCCTGGCCGGGCTGCGCGTGGCGCTGTCCGAGGACCTCGGCGGCGCCTTCGAGGTCGACGACGAGGTCCGGGCGGTGGTGGCCGGCTCGGCCGCCGTCTTCTCCGGTGCCGGTGCCCGGGTCTCCGCCGCGCATCCCGACCTCTCGCTCGCCGACGACACGTTCCGGACGCTGCGCGCCTGGCACTTCCAGGCCCGCTTCGGGACGCTGCTCGCGGAGCACCCGGACGCCTTCAAGCAGTCGCTGGCCGACAACATCCGGGCGGGGGAGTCGCTGACCGGTGCCGACGTCGCCCGCGCCTACCAGCAGCGCACGGCCCTCGCGGAGACGATGCGGCTCTTCTTCACGTCGTACGACGTGCTGGTGCTGCCGGTCTCGCAGGTGCCGCCGTTCCCCGCGGACCAGGAGTTCCCGACCGAGATCAACGGCCGGCCGATGGCGACGTACCTCGACTGGATGCGGTCGGCGTACTTCATCACCGTGACCGGCTGCCCGGCCATCTCCGTGCCCGCCGGCCACACGCGCGACGGGCTGCCGGTCGGGATCCAGATCGTCGCGCCGCACGGTGCCGACCGGCGGCTGCTCGAGATCGCCGCCGCCTTCGAGGAGGGCCCGGCGGGCCAGCTGACCGGGAACCGGGATCAGTCGGGCTCGACGTCCCAGGCGCGCTTCTCCTCGCTGTCCCAGCGCCGCAGCCGGAGTGCGGTGGCCACCAGGGGCTGCGCGGCGGACACGATCTTCAGTGCCTCCGGGAGCTGCTCGTCCTGGATGTTGCGGGCCAGCGTCAGGTGCGGCACCCACCGCCCGCGCTCGGTGAGCGGCGAGGAGTCGGGCCCGAGCACGGCCTGGGCATGCGCGTGCAGCTCGAGCAGCGGCCGGTCCAGCACGACGTGCCGGGCGAGCACCCAGCGGCGCCGGCCGTGGAAGAGCAGCAGCCCGCCGATCCGGAGCTCCAGCGGTAGCCGCAGCGCCACCGGGGCCAGGGCCTTGTCGGCCTCGGCGACGACCTCGTCGCGGGTGTCCACCGTGACGTGCGGCCGGTTCGTCGGTCCGGTGTGCCGGGCCATGCTCGGCAGCCCCGCGTCGCGGAGCGCCTGCCACTGCGCGCGGAGCACCTCGTCCGCACGCCGGTCGAAGGTGAGCTCGAGGGACTGCACCATGGCGCACATCCCAGCACACCCCCGCGCCGACCTGTCGCAAACTTGCGACAGGTCGGCGAGGTTCGTCCACAGGAGAGGGCCTCGATCTGTGGATGCCCGCGGCGTGCCTGTGGACAAGCGGGGGCGTTCTGTGGAGGACACGCCGAGCCGTCGGAACTCGTGGAGAAAGTTGCCCGGAACCACTTGTGCGGGGTGGCCCGGACGGCATAGAACTTCCCTCACGCACTCCTCCGGGAGAGCGGGATCGGTCGGAACGAAGATCCGTACGACGGGTCACCAGCTTGCTGGTGAGTCGTCGCGGTGGCCGGGTGATGAGGCCGCCGGGGTCGGAGTGAGGACGGATCGATCGGGAGCGTCACCAGTACCGATCAGCCGAAGGGCCCTTGTGACTCATACTCACAAGGGCCCTTCACCTTTTCGGCACCAGACTGTGCCACGGCGTGCGGGCCCGGTCCAACTGCCGCCACCCACGATGGGCCCGCCGGATGACCGCCACGTGTCCGCCGGGTAACGCTGATCGTCATCCACGGGCCGACGGTCGTGCACTCCTCCGGGAGAGCCTGGCCCGCGACCTCGTCGCCCACGAGTCGGGCGCCCCGTCGATCCCGTGACCGCATCCGACAGACTGTCCCCGTGACGTCGAACGTGTTCTTCACCGTCCTGTCAGTCCGTCGTGCCGCCGCTGGGGCGTGCGATCTGGCGGCCGACGGTGCGGGGGCTGGACAACGTCCCGGAGACCGGCGGCGTCATCCTGGCCAGCAACCACCTCAGCTTCGTGGACAGCGTGGTGATCCCCTGCGTGGTGCCGCGCAAGGTCGTCTTCCTCGCGAAGTCGGACTACTTCCAGGGCACCGGCGTCAAGGGCGCCCTGCAGCGCGCGTGGTTCGAGGGGCTCGGCATGCTCCCGGTCGACCGGGACGACTCGAAGGCCGCGATCGCCAGCCTGGACACGGCCCTGGCCGTGCTGGGCCGGGGCGAGGCGTTCGGCATCTACCCCGAGGGCACCCGCTCCCGCGACGGCCGGATCTACCGCGGCCGGACCGGCGTCGGCGCACCTCGCGCTCACCGCCGGCGTCCCCGTCGTACCGGTCGGCCTCACCGGCACCGAGAACATCCAGCCGGTCGGCTCCAACCGCCGCGGCTGGCCAAGGTCACCGTCACGTTCGGGGAGCCCATCCACGTCGCCGGCCGGTACGACGGCGTCCCCGCGGGCCGCGCCCGGCGCGAGGTGACCGACGAGATCATGGCCGCGATCCAGGCACTGAGCGGCCAGGAGCCGGCCGGGATCTACAACGAGCGGCCGGCCGACGCCTGAGCCCGGGCGCGACCCGGTCGATGCTTGAACCGGCCCGGATGAGGTACTAGCAAGGAAGCACGCCGACAGACGAGAGAGGTGACCCCCATGCCCCGGTCCGCACCCGAGCGCGACATCGACGAGAACGACGTCGAGGTCGGTCACCCGAAGGACGCGGCGGCGGGCGTCACCGCGGTCGGGGTGTCGATGAAGCGGGCCGTCGAGCAGATGGGCGTACGCCGTACCGCGCAGACGCTGCTCCGGCTCAACCAGGTCAAGGGCTTCGACTGCCAGGGCTGCGCGTGGCCGGACCCGGACCCCGAGCACCGGCACACCGCGGAGTTCTGCGAGAACGGCGCGAAGGCGGTCACCGAGGAGGCCACGCTGCGTCGTGTGGACCGGGCGTTCTTCGCCGAGCACAGCCTCGACGACCTGGCCGACAAGACCGACTACTGGCTGGGCCAGCAGGGCCGGCTCACCGAGCCGATGGTCAAGCGCCGCGGCGCCACGCACTACGAGCCGATCTCCTGGGACGACGCGTTCGGGATGGTCGCCGGGCACCTCAACGGCCTGGCCTCGCCGGACGAGGCGGTGTTCTACACCTCGGGGCGTACGTCGAACGAGGCGGCGTTCGCCTACCAGCTGTTCGTGCGGGCCTTCGGCACCAACAACCTGCCGGACTGCTCGAACATGTGCCACGAGTCGACGTCCGTGGCCCTGGCCGAGGTGATCGGCATCGGCAAGGGCAGCGTCAGCCTCGACGACGTCCACAACGCCGAGCTGCTGGTGATCATCGGCCAGAACCCCGGCACCAACCACCCGCGGATGCTCACCGCCCTCGAGCTCGCCAAGAAGAACGGCGCCAAGATCCTCGCGATCAACCCGCTCAAGGAGGCCGGCTTCGTCCGCTTCCGCAACCCGCAGACCCCGCGCGGCCTCAGCGGTGTCGGCACGGCGCTGGCCGACCTGCACCTGCCGGTCCGGGTCAACGGCGACCTCGCGCTCTTCCAGGCGATCGGGGCCCTGCTCGTGGAGTGGGGCTGCGTCGACAAGGACTTCATCGCCCAGCACACCGTCGGGTACGACGCGTGGGCGGCGCACGTCCGCGAGCTCGACTGGGCGGCGGTCGAGCGGGCCACCGGGCTCGAGCGCCCGCTGATCGAGGAGGCGGCGCGCATGTTCCGCGACTCCTCCGCGACCGTCCTGTGCTGGGCGATGGGCATCACCCAGCACCGCAACGCGGTGGCCACGGTCAAGGAGATCACCAACGTCGCGCTCATGCAGGGCAACATCGGCAAGCCCGGCGCCGGGCTCTGCCCGGTGCGCGGCCACTCCAACGTCCAGGGCGACCGGACGATGGGGATCTGGGAGCGGCCCCCGAGCCACTTCCTCGACGCGCTGCGCGACGAGTTCGGCTTCGAGCCGCCGCGCGAGCACGGCCTCGACACGGTCGAGTCGATCCGGGCCCTGCGCGACGGCAAGGCGAAGGTCTTCTTCGCCGTCGGCGGCAACTTCGTCGCCGCGGCCCCGGACACGCACCTCACCGAGGACGCGATGCGCAACGCCGCGCTCACGGTGCACGTCTCCACGAAGCTGAACCGCTCGCACGTGGTCTCCGGCGAGGAGGCGCTGATCCTGCCCACCCTCGGCCGCAGCGAGCAGGACCACACCGGAGGGCGCGTCCAGCGGGTCACCGTCGAGGACTCGATGTCCGCGGTGCACGCCTCGCACGGTCCGCTCAAGCCGGCCAGCCCGCAGCTGCGCTCCGAGGTCGACATCGTCTGCACGCTGGCCGAGGCCACGCTCGGCGACCGGCACGACCTGCCGTGGGACCGGTTCCGCGACGACTACACCGCCATCCGCCGCAGCATCGCGAACGTCGTGCCCGGCTGCGCGGCGTACGACGAGAAGGTCGACCAGCCCGGCGGCTTCGTGCTGCCGCACCCTCCGCGCGACAGTCGCACGTTCCCGACCGAGCCCGGCAAGGCGGTGTTCACGGTCAGCCCGATCGACGTGCTGCACGTGCCGGAGGGCCGGCTGCTCATGCAGACGCTGCGCTCCCACGACCAGTTCAACACCACGATCTACGGGCTCGACGACCGCTACCGCGGCGTGTCCGGCGGCCGGCGGGTGGTCTTCGTGCACCCCGAGGACATCACCGCGCTCGGGCTCGAGGAGGGCCAGGTCGTCGACCTGGTCAGCGAGTGGTCCGACGGCTCCGAGCGGCGGGCTCCGGCCTTCCGGGTGGTGCCCTACGACCAGCCGCGCGGCTGCGCCGCGGCGTACTACCCCGAGACGAACCCGCTGGTGCCGCTGGACTCCACCGCCATCGGCAGCAACTGCCCGACGTCGAAGTCGATCATCGTCCGGCTCGAGCAGGAGTCGCGCGGCGCCGGCAGCAGCGGCAGCGGCGGCGAGCAGGGCCAGGACGAGGGCCACAAGTCGCGGGTCGAACCCGACCAGCTGAGCTGACCCCGCACCACCGCATCCCACCGGGCCCACCCACGGCCCCCACATCCCGCGCACCACCCTGCGCAGAAGAGGTAGCCCATGACCGTCCGCACCCTCGGGATCGAGGAGGAGCTGCTGCTCCTCGACCCGGCCACCCGGCAGGTCTCCTCCCGCTCGCACGAGGTCCTGAAGAGGTTCCGCGAGCACGGGCAGGGACGTGACCACGAGGTCCGCGCCACGGTCGCGACCGACGAGCTCGACCAGGAGCTGTTCCTGCACCAGATCGAGACCCGGACCGACCCGACCGACGACCTCCAGGACGCGCTCGCCCAGGTCGTCGCCGCCCGGCGTACGGCGGGGGAGGCGGCCCGCGACGCCGACCTGGCGGTGGTCGCGTGCGGCGTCGTACCGATGGACGGGTTCAAGCCGGTGGTGACCCGCAACGACCGCTACCAGGACATGGTCGAGATGTTCGGCGCCATCGCCCGCACCGGCGGCACCTGCGGCATGCACGTCCACGTCGGCATCGACTCCGACGAGCAGGGCGTGCTGGCCATCGACCGGCTGGCTCCGTGGCTCCCGGTCATCCTCGGGCTCAGCGGCAACTCGCCGTTCTGCGAGGGGCGCGACACCGGCTACGCGTCCTGGCGTTCGCAGGTGTGGAACCGCTGGCCGAGCGCCGGCCCCACGCAGGCGTTCGGCTCGGTCGAGGGCTACCGCGAGGTGTCCGCACAGCTCGTCGAGCTCGGGGCGGCCCGCGACGCCGGGATGCTCTACTACGACGCCCGGCTCGCCGTCGAGCACCCGACCGTCGAGATCCGGGTGCCGGACGTCTGCACGGACCCGGCCATCAGCCTGCTCATCGCCGCCCTGGTCCGCGGGCTCGTGGAGACCGCCGTGACCACCGACGACGCCCAGCCGCCGTGGCGGGTGGAGATGCTGCGGGCCGCGCACTGGCGTGCCTCGCGGTACGGCGTCTCCGACCGGCTCGTGCATCCGCTGGAGCGCACGCCGAAGCCGGCCCGTGAGGTGGTGGAGGCGCTGGTCGACACGGTCCGTCCGGCGCTGGAGGAGGCCGGCGACCTCGACTTCGTGACCGACGGCGTCGAGAGCGTCCTGCGGGCCAGCGGTGCGGTGCGCCAGCGGGCGGCGTACGAGCGCAGCGGCGACGTCGAGGGCGTCGTCGACGACCTGGTCGCGCGGACCGAGGAGACCT